>NZ_JBMNWZ010000001.1:0-1778943 GCF_049312895.1 Leclercia barmai
AAGAAGCCCTGAGCTAACGCTCAGGGCTTTTTTCTTGCCTGTCGTTTGATTATTGCTTCTAACGCAAAAATCCTCTGCTTAATACGCTCTTTTTTCACATAGCACCGATAGCGATAATCCTCTTCATTAACAAACATGATGAAGAAAAGAGGAATTCATGACTATCCCTGCATTCGGTCTTGGCACTTTCCGCCTGAAAGACGACGTTGTTATCGCATCCGTTAAAACAGCCCTGGAGCTGGGCTATCGCGCGGTAGATACCGCCCAGATCTACGGCAACGAAGCAGCTGTCGGTCAGGCCATCGCAGAAAGCGGTGTATCGCGTGACGAACTTTTTATCACGACCAAGATCTGGACTGAGAACCTCAGTAAAGAGAAATTAATCCCAAGTCTAAAAGAGAGCCTGAAGAAACTGCGTACGGAGTATGTTGATCTGACGCTGATCCACTGGCCATCACCGAACGATGCCGTCTCCGTTGAAGAATTTATGCAGGCATTACTGGAAGCCAAAGCCCAGGGGCTGACGCGTGAAATTGGTATCTCCAACTTCACTATCCCATTGATGGAAAGAGCGATTGCCGCCGTTGGCGCAGAAAATATCGCCACCAATCAGATCGAACTTTCACCTTATCTGCAAAACCGTCAGGTGGTGGAGTGGGCGAAGCAGCACAGCATCCATATTACCTCTTACATGACGCTGGCTTACGGCAAGGCGCTGAAAGATGAAACCATTCTGCGCATTGCTGCTAAGCATAATGCAACCGCAGCACAGGTGATTCTGGCATGGGCGATGGGCGAAGGTTATGCGGTGATCCCGTCTTCAACTAAACGTGAAAACCTGGCGAGCAACCTGCTGGCGCGGGATCTGAAGCTGGATCAGGATGACAAAAAAGCGATCGCTGAGCTCAATTGCAACGATCGTCTGGTTAGCCCGGAAGGCCTGGCACCGAACTGGGATTAAGTTAACCCACCCTCTGTACTCCAAACCCTCTTACAGCTCCTTCGGGAGCTGTTTTACATGCTCGCTCAGAAAATCAATAAAGGCCCGGATCCGGGTACTCACCGCTCTGTCGCTGTAATAGACCGCGCTGAAGGGCATCTGAACCGGCAGGCGCTTATCCGCCATCAGCTCGACTAATTCACCCCGCGCGATCTCTTTATCAATCATATAATCCGACAGGCAAGCAATCCCATTTCCTTCCAGGCATAACTGTTTGAGCGTCTCGCCGCTGTTCGATGATAAACCGCAGACCACTTCATGCAGCTGGCCATCGTGGCAGGCAACGGGCCAGGTATTTAGCGATACCGGCTCCGTGAAGCCTAGGCACAGATGCTGCTTCAGCTCATCAATCGTCTCAGGCTTGCCGAAGCGGGCAATATAGTCCGGAGAGGCGATAATTTTGCGATAGCTGGTAAACAGAGGACGAGCCCGCAGACTGGAATCCGTTAATGTCCCGGCGCGGATCGCGACATCCACCTTGCGCTCGATCAGATTGATAAAGGTTTCTGAGGAGACCAGTGAGAGCGTCATTTCCGGATAACGTTCGCGGAAAGGCTTAATAAGAGGCATCAGGAAATGCAGCACAACGGGGGTCGCTGCATCGATACGTAATAGTCCTCGCGGTGTGCTGCGCGTTTCCATGATCTCTGTTTCGGCGGCGGCCATCTCCTGCAGGATGGACTGTACGCGCCGGAAATAGCGTTCACCTTCTTCTGTCAGGCTGAGCTGGCGGGTTGTCCGGTTCAGCAGGCTGACGCCCAGCTTCATCTCCAGCTTTTTGACCGAGCGGCTGACGGCAGAATTGGCCTGTCCCAGCTGTTCAGCCGCACGGCTAAAACTGCCGCTCTCAACGACGGCGACGAATATCGCCAGCTCCTCAGAGGTTGCTTTCATTGTTGCTTTATCCGCAAAATTTTATTGATACTTTGAGCATTTTTGTTATTTAAACACTGGCGCATACTTCGTGTCATCTTAATCCTGATGAGACGGAGTTTTTTATGCCTCTGGCGCTACTTGCCCTGACGATCAGTGCCTTTGCAATCGGCACGACTGAATTTGTTATTGTAGGTCTGGTTCCAACGATTGCTGACCAACTTGCTATCTCGCTGCCTTCAGCGGGTCTACTGGTTTCTATCTATGCTCTTGGCGTGGCAATCGGCGCGCCGGTGCTGACCGCGCTTACAGGCCGTCTACCGCGTAAGCAGCTGCTGATGGCATTGATGGTGCTGTTCACCGCGGGCAACATTCTTGCCTGGCAGGCACCGGATTATACGACGCTGGTCATTGCCCGCCTGCTGACGGGTCTTGCTCATGGCGTCTTCTTCTCTATCGGCTCAACAATTGCCACAAGTCTGGTGCCGAAAGAGAAGGCCGCCTCCGCCATCGCCATTATGTTTGGTGGTTTAACCGTCGCGCTGGTCACAGGGGTTCCGCTAGGCACCTTTATTGGGCAGCATTTTGGCTGGCGCGAAACTTTTCTTGCGGTCTCACTGCTGGGCGTGATTGCGCTGATTAGCAGTCTGGTACTGATCCCGTCCAATATTCCGGGGCGTGCGGCAGCGACGTTGCGCGATCAACTGAAGGTACTGACACATCCTCGTTTGCTGATGATCTATGCTATTACGGCATTGGGTTACGGCGGGGTCTTTACCGCGTTTACCTTCCTGGCACCCATGATGCAGGACCTGGCCGGGTTCTCACCGAGCGCCGTCAGCTGGATCCTGCTGGGCTATGGTGTTTCGGTGGCGATTGGCAATATCTGGGGTGGCAAGCTGGCGGATAAGCATGGTGCAGTCCCGGCCCTTAAAATTATCTTTGCCGCCCTGGTTGTGCTGCTTTTGGTCTTCCAGTTTACCGCCTCCATGCAGTATGCCGCGCTGGCGACGGTACTGGTGATGGGGATCTTCGCCTTCGGCAACGTACCGGGTCTCCAGGTGTACGTTGTGCAGAAAGCCGAGCTGTATACGCCCAACGCTGTGGATGTGGCCTCCGGTTTGAATATCGCCGCGTTTAACGTCGGTATCGCGCTGGGTTCGATTATCGGTGGGCAGACGGTTGAGCATTTCGGTCTGTCGCAAACACCGTGGATTGGGGCGGTCATTGTTCTCGTGGCATTTCTGTTGATTGGTCTTAGTGGCCGCCTGGATAAGCCTGCTCGCGTCGCTCTGGGATAGCTTAATGTAAGTACTTACTGACAAAACTACTCAGGAGTTTCTTAGTAATTGCGTTGAAAGTGTGAGCTGAAAACCCTATAACATTAGAACCCGCTCCTGATTCTGGACGGGTTCTTGTTGATAGAGGTCGTTTCACACCGTGCGAAAAAATACCTATGCCATGCGTTATGTTGCCGGACAACCCGCGGAGAGGATCTTACCTCCGGGGTCGTTTGCGAGCATTGGCCAGGCATTACCTGCGGGGGCGCCTTTAAGCAGCGACGAAAAAATTCGCGTGCTGGTATGGAATATCTTCAAACAGCAACGTGCTGAATGGTTATCTGTCCTGCAGAATTTTGGCAAAGATGCTCATCTGGTGCTGTTGCAGGAGGCGCAAACCACGCCTGAACTGGTCAGGTTTGCAACCACCAACTATCTCGCTGCCGACCAGGTTCCAGCGTTTGTCTTACCCCAGCATCCATCAGGAGTAATGACGCTTTCTGCTGCGCATCCCGTTTATTGCTGCCCATTGCGCGAACGCGAACCGCTTCTGCGCCTGGCGAAATCCGCCCTCGTCACCGTCTATCCGCTGCCGGATACCCGTCTGCTGATGGTGGTGAATATCCACGCGGTCAACTTCAGTCTCGGCGTGGATGTGTACAGTAAGCAGTTGCTGCCTATTGGCGATCAGATTGCGCATCACAGCGGCCCGGTGGTGATGGCCGGTGATTTCAATGCCTGGAGCCGCCCGCGAATGAATGCGCTGTATCGCTTTGCGCGTGAGATGTCGCTGCGCGAAGTACGCTTTACCGATGACCAGCGGCGCAAGGCCTTTGGTCGCCCCCTCGATTTTGTCTTCTATCGTGGTTTGAACGTGAGCGAAGCCTCTGTGCTGGTGACTCGCGCGTCCGATCACAATCCGCTACTAGTTGAATTCAGTCCCGGCAAACCTGAGAGATAGAGGTGCGTCAGGTCTGCCGTGGGGCAGGCCTGCGCGGGTGCTGCCCTTTATTTTTCATCAACCGAAGGACAGCAAAATGACAACACAGTCCCATCATGACAACGTAGAAAAACAGTTTGGCTCCCAGGCTAAGGCCTATCTGACGAGCGCGGTGCACGCATCCGGGCGCGATTTGCAGCGGCTGGCTGAACGTCTGGCCGATTTTCCTGAGGCCAGCGTCCTTGATTTAGGCTGCGGGGCGGGTCATGCCAGCTTCGTGGCGGCGCAGCAGGTGGCGCATGTGACCGCATACGACTTGTCCAGCCAGATGCTGGAGGTGGTATCAGCCGCGGCCAGTGAGAAGGGATTAAGTAATATCACCACCCGTCAGGGCTATGCGGAATCCTTACCCTTTGACGATCAAACGTTTGATATTGTGATTAGCCGCTATTCGGCGCACCACTGGCATGATGTCGGCCAGGCGTTGCGCGAGGTTAAAAGGGTACTGAAGCCGGGTGGTCTGGTTATCATCATGGATATCATGTCGCCGGGCCACCCGGTACGTGATATCTGGTTACAGACGGTGGAAGCGCTGCGGGATACCTCGCATGTCCGCAACTATTCCAGCGGCGAGTGGTTGTCCATGTTAACCGAGGCGGGGCTGATCTCGCGATCGTTGCAGACTGACCGGTTGACGCTGGAGTTTTCTTCGTGGATCGCCCGTATGCGCACCCCAGAGGCTCTGAGTCAGGCGATTCGCCTGTATCAGGATAGCGCCTCTGCCGAGGTCAAAGCCTACTTTGAGCTGCAGGAAGAGGGCTCGTTTACCAGCGATACCATTCTGGTGGAAGCCCAAAAGGCGGGATAAACAAAAAAGGCACCGAGGGGAATCGGTGCCTTTTTCACAGCTGGTCTCTGAAATCAGGAGTCCGGGGTGGCGTTATTTTTCACAAACAACGTTATCCGGTCGCCAGGCTGCAGATTGTCCGTATCGCTGTTCCAGCGCATCACATCTTTGATGTTCACGCCATGACGCTTAGCAATACTGGAAAGCGAATCACCTTTTTGTACGCGATAGGTAATGCTATCGCTGTTATTGGCGAGACGCTGCGCGCTGTTACCTGCGCCAATCGTCAGGTTCTGGCCCACTTTAAGGCTAGAGCCGCGCAGCTTGTTCCACTGCTGCAGATCTTTAGTGCTCACGCCGAGACGTGATGCGATGCCTGAAAGCGTATCGCCTGTACGTACCTGATAGCTACGGCTGTTAAGCAGTGTGTTATCCGCAATCAGCGTAGACTGAACCGCTTCAATTTCACCCGCCGCCAGAGATACCCGTAACTGTTCAGCGTGTTTCTGCGGCACCAGAACGTACTTCGGTCCGCTGTTACCAAGCGTAGAGCCTTTAACACCTGCGTTGAAGGCTTTCAGTTTGGTCACCGAGATACCTGCCATATCCGCAACCTGTCTCAGTTCAACAGGGTTGTTGATACGCACTCTCGCCAGCGCACGACTTTCGTCTGAGGTCGGCAACTGCACGCCGTACTGTTTGCTGTTTTTGAATATTTCACTCAAAGCCAGCATTTTAGGTACGTATAATTTGGTTTCCCGTGGCAGTGGAAGCGACCAAAAGTCGGTAGGTTTACCCCGTGCTTTATTCGCTTTCATTGCCTTCAGTACACGACCCTCACCGCTATTATAAGCAGCGACCGTCAGCAGCCAGTCACCGTCGAACATCTTGTTCAGACGTTGCATCATGTCGAGAGCGGCAGTCGTCGAAGCGACTACATCACGACGCGCATCGTAGTTGCGGGTCTGTTTTAAACCATAATTTCGCCCTGTGCTCGGTATGATCTGCCAAAGACCTGCGGCCTTGGCGCCAGACGTTGCGTGCGGGTCAAAAGCGCTCTCCACTATGGGTAGTAGTACCAGTTCCATGGGCATGTTACGTTTCTTAACTTGCCCTGCTATCCAGTACATATACGGCTCTGCCCGTAAAGTTACATCGTGGAGATAGCTCTTATTGCTTAAATACTTCTGTTTCTGTTCGCGAATCCGGCTGTTTTCCGGAATTCCCATCTTTAGCTCGTCGCCAATAGAGACCCACAAGTCTTGATCCTGTGCGAAAGACGTCCCATCGTCTGCCCATCGCGATTGACTTGTAAACTTCCCTGCTTCCCCTTGACCAGCTGCAGAAAGGCTCTGTGCGTGCTGTTGTACGTTGCCAGTGTTCTGAGACGCCTGGCAACCCACAAGCAGGACAGAGGCGAGTAATATCGCTTTTGCCTTCATGTGTGTGTCAATAGTTGCTTAAAAGACGAGCGATGATAACGACGAATAATTAAAAAGGCAACCCGCAATTGTCAGAAGTCATCTTTCTTTGACCTTAACCATGCAAAACAATCCTCAGGTTGTAACATATTTGTTTCTTCTTTAATTTTTTTAACTAAATCAATATCATCTGTTCTGAGAAATAAATTAATTTTACGTTCATTTTTCAGAGTTACGGGGAGTGTTTTTTGGTTTTTTGCGCGTAACTCATTCACTTTGCGATAATATTCCTGAATCGCTGTATCCTCTGGCAGGATGTGCATCGCAAACTTCATATTCGCTAAAGTGTATTCATGTGCGCAACAAATCAGAGTATCTTCGGGCAGGGCGTCAATTTTCTTAAAGGACTGATACATCTGGGATGGCGTGCCTTCGAACAGCCTTCCGCAGCCGCCAGAGAACATTGTGTCCCCACAGAAAAGATAAGGAAAACTGAAGTACGAAATATGTCCGGAAGTGTGACCAGGTGTGGCAATTACAGAAAATTCCAACCCAAGAATGAGGATCTTTTCGCCATCTTTGACTACGCGCGTTGTTCCCTTATTTTGTGTCTCTGCGGGACCGTATACCACAAGATGCGGAAATTTTGCGCAGATAGCCGCCACGCCGCCAACGTGGTCATGATGGTGGTGCGTCAGCAAAATCGCTTCCGGCTGCCACTGGTTTTGCTCAATGGCTTTCAACACCGGCTCAGCCTCGCCAGGATCGACAATCACACAACGACCATCATCATTGCTCAAAACCCAGATGTAATTGTCCTGAAAAGCAGAAATACTGTTAAGATTCATACATTACCTCTCATAGCGTGGCGGGTGTTTTGATGAAACCGGCAAGGATACCTCAGATTGTTACCGCACCGAAACACTGGGCCGAGTTGCCCTGGGGTGAATACTATCGTGAAGCGCTTGAGCAGCAGCTTAAGCCATGGTTTGCGAAAATGTATGGTTTTCACCTGCTTAAGATTGGCAATCTGAGCGCGGAAATCAACTCTGAAAGCTGCGCGATTTCGCATCAGGTCAATGTTTCTCTGGGCGGTGAGCCCGTTCAGGTGAAGGCCAACCCGTTACAGCTGCCGTTTGCTGAGAAATCCGTTGATGCCTGCCTGCTGGCGCATTCGCTGCCCTGGTGCGATGATCCGCACCGGTTGCTGCGGGAAGCCGATCGGGTGCTGATTGACGACGGCTGGCTCGTGATCAGCGGATTTAACCCGATGAGCCTGATGGGGCTCCGAAAGCTGGTGCCGGTGCTGCGCCGCACCCCGCCGTATAACAGCCGCATGTTTACCCTGATGCGCCAACTGGACTGGCTCTCGCTGCTCAATTATGAGGTGATGTACCAGAGCGGTTTTCAGGTGATACCCTGGACGCGGCAGGGTGGGAAGATGCTCAGCACCCATTTTCCGGCGCTGGGCTGTATGCAACTGATTGTGGCACGTAAGAGAACGATCCCTCTGACGCTAAATCCCATGAAGCAAAGCAAGGCAAAAACGCGGTTGCGTGCCGCCGTCGGCGCCACGCGACAGTACCGAAAGCCCTGATCAGGCTTCCGGTTTGTATCCTACATCCTCATGCTGAGGATTCATTGCGGCAGCGCGCGCCAGTTCGTCGCAACGTTCGTTTTCAGGATGTCCGGCGTGGCCTTTCACCCATTCCCACTGGATTTTATGCTGGCTAAGCGCCGCATCCAGGCGTTGCCAGAGATCGACATTCTTCACCGGTTTTTTATCCGCGGTTTTCCAGCCGCGTTTTTTCCAGTTATGGATCCACTGGGTGATCCCCTGGCGTACATACTGGCTGTCGGTGCTCAGCACGATATCACAGTGCTCTTTCAGCGCCTCGAGAGCCACAATCGCGGCCATCAACTCCATACGGTTGTTGGTCGTCAGGCGAAAACCTTCGTTGAAGGTTTTTTCGTGTTCACGATAACGCAAAATCGCACCGTAGCCGCCCGGCCCCGGGTTGCCGAGGCACGATCCGTCGGTGTAAATCTCTACCTGTTTACGCATCCTGGCAGACATCCTGTAATCAAAACGGTAAGTCTGACATAAATGGTCGCCATCAGCACTGCAAAATAAAGTCCCTGTGAATTAGCCTTTGAACGCCTGGTCAGGTTGTTTACAATGTCGTCGTTAAAACGAACAGGCTGACAGAATGAGTATTGCAGACACACATAACGCCGACAGGATCATTGTCCTCGATACCGAAACCACCGGTATGAACCAGATCGGTGCCCACTATGAAGGGCATAAGATCATTGAGATCGGTGCGGTGGAGGTGGTTAACCGCCGTCTTACCGGCAATAACTTTCACGTTTACCTGAAGCCAGACCGGCTGGTGGACCCGGAAGCCTTTGGGGTTCACGGGATTGCCGATGAATTTCTGCTGGATAAACCCACCTTTGCTGACGTCGCCGATGAATTCATCGACTACATCAAAGGCGGCGAGCTGGTCATTCATAATGCCTCGTTCGATATCGGCTTTATGGATTATGAATTCAGCAAGCTCAACCGAGGCCTGCCGAAGACAGACACCTTCTGCAAGGTCACCGATAGCCTGGCGATGGCAAGGAAGATGTTCCCCGGCAAGCGGAACAGCCTTGATGCATTGTGCTCACGCTATGAAATAGACAACAGCAAACGAACGCTACACGGGGCACTGCTCGATGCCCAGATCCTGGCAGACGTCTATCTGATCATGACGGGCGGCCAGACCGCCCTGGCATTTAGTTCCGATAGCGATGCACAGCAGCAGTCCGGCGAAAGCGAAATTCAGCGCGTTATTCGTCAGTCCAGTGCGCTGCGCGTCATACTTGCCAGCGATGAGGAGTTAATGGCGCATGAATCCCGTCTCGATCTGGTGCAGAAGAAGGGCGGAAGCTGCCTCTGGCGCGGATAAAAGTGGCTGAAACGCTGGTAAAATGACCGTTCGGATCGTTTTTGCAGCAAACGATTCAAAAGCTGAGAAAAAGCATTGACGGGATCGAGGGCAAACCGTAATATCTGCCTCGTTCCCAAGGGAACACAGCGGAGCGGTAGTTCAGTCGGTTAGAATACCTGCCTGTCACGCAGGGGGTCGCGGGTTCGAGTCCCGTCCGTTCCGCCACTATTCAGAAGGCCTGAGTCAGCAATGACTCAGGCCTTTCTCATTTTATTCGCCGGGTAAAATTTGCCGGGCAACCTCCAGGCCACCCGGCACACAGTTAACCGATACTGAACGGATCGGCATCCTGCCAGGCAGGAAACTTCTCCCGGTACTCTCGCAACGCGGTCAGCGACAGCTCGGCATCAATACGTGTGGCGTGATGCGGCTCAGCGGAGGCAATAATCTCGCCCTGCGGACTAATCACCCGGCTGTCGCCACGGTAGTGATGACCATTGCCGTCGGTACCCACCCGGTTGCAGCCAGCGACATAGGCCTGGTTTTCAATCGCCCGTGCCGTCAGCAGCGCCTGCCAGTGCAGCGAGCGTGGGGCAGGCCAGTTAGCGACATACAGGGCCAGATCATAATCGTTACGGTTACGCGACCACACCGGGAAGCGCAGGTCGTAACAGACCAACGGCAGGATGCGCCAGCCGCGCCACTCAAATACGACGCGCTCGTTACCCGCTTCGTAATGCTGGTGCTCGTCCGCCATGCGGAACAGGTGGCGCTTGTCGTAGAAATGCACCTTGCCTTCGGGCTCTACCAGCAGAAAACGGTTAACCGGCCCGCGCTCGGTCTGCAGCGCGGCGCTGCCAGCAATTAATGCCTGGGTTTGCTGCGCTCTGGCCTGCATCCAGGCGATCAGCTCGTCCTGTGGCAGGGACTGTTTAGCCGCTTCCATGGCAAACCCGGTGGTGAACATTTCCGGCAGGATAATGACGTCGCGTCCGGCGATCTCTTCCAGTTGACGATCAAAATGGCGCAGGTTGGCCGGACCATCCATCCACACCAGCGGTTGTTGCAAAAGCGTAATCTTCAAACCAGGCACAGTTAAGACTCCTCGAATAACCCCATTTTGACACTGTAGCACGACAATCACAGAAACGGGTGGCAATAAAAAACCCCGCACCAGGCGGGGTTTTGTCCACTGAAACGGGTTATGCGGCTTCAGGTTTACGCACTATCTCTTTCAGCTTTACCGGCTGCGTCGCCAGCTCTTCAGCGTCAAAATCATCAACGTTAATACTGCGCAGACGGCTCTCTTCCGCTTTGATCAGCAGGTCTGCTTCATCTTTAGTAATGATGCCGCCCGCCAGGGCTTCTTTAGCCAGTTCGTTCAGACGGGTGAACGGCAGGTTTTTACCCAGCTGTTTGCAGATCTTCTGATGAATCGGATCGGCAGCCATCACGTCCAGCAGCGCCTCTTCCAGCAGACCGACCGGGTTATGCTCGGTCGGGGCCAGATACTGACCGCGGCCGATACGTGAGCGGGTGGCGCTCGGAACCTGCAGGATCTTCGCAACTTTATGATCCAGCTTATCGGACGGTGCCAGATAGTGACGGCCGGTCGGGAAGATCACCACGCGCAGGGCGCCCGCCACAAAGCGGTTCGGGAAGTTCACCAGCAGATCGTCGATAGCCTGTTCCGCCTGATACAGCGCATCCTGCACGCCCCAGTGCACCAGCGGCAGATCCGCTTCATGACGGCCTTCATCGTCATATCGCTTCAGCACTGCCGAGGCGAGGAAGATCTGGCTCAGCACATCACCCAGACGGGCAGAAATACGCTCCCGACGCTTCAGGCTACCGCCCAGTACCGCCATCGACACGTCAGAGAGCAGCGCAAGGTTGGCACTCAGACGGTTCAGATGCTGGTAGTAACGACGGGTCGCATCGCCGGTTGGCGTGGCGCTGGTCAGGCCGCGGGTCAGACCCAGCCACAGGCTGCGCATTTTGTTGCTGCCGACGTGACCGATATGTTTAAACAGCAGCTTATCGAAGGCATCAACATCGTTGTTCTGGGCGGCAGCCATCTCTTCGAGCACGTAGGGATGGCAGCGGATTGCGCCCTGGCCGAAGATCATCATGCTGCGGGTCAGAATGTTCGCCCCTTCAACGGTGATGGCAATCGGTGCGCCCTGATAGCCACGCGCCAGGAAGTTGCCTTCACCCAGCATAATGCCTTTACCGCCGGCAATATCCATCGCATCGATGATGGACTGCTGTGCACGGTGGGTACAGTGGTACTTCACGATAGCAGACAGCACGGCCGGTTTTTCGCCCAGCATGATGCCGTAGGTAATTAAGGAAGCGGCGGCATCCATCACGTAGGCGTTGCCTGCGATACGGGCCAGCGGCTCCTCGATCCCTTCCATCTTACCGATAGAGATTCTGAACTGACGGCGGATGTGAGCGTAAGCGCCAATCCCCATTGCTACCGATTTCAGACCGCCCGTGGAGTTCGACGGCAGGGTAATGCCGCGGCCAACGGACAGACATTCCACCAGCATGCGCCAGCCCTGACCGGCCATTTTCGGGCCACCGATGATGTAATCAATCGGCACAAAGATATCCTGACCGCGGGTAGGGCCGTTCTGGAACGGCACATTCAGCGGGAAGTGACGACGACCAATCTCAACGCCAGGGGTGCTGGTTGGGATCAGCGCACAGGTGATGCCCAGATCCTCTTCGCCGCCTAACAGTTTGTCCGGGTCAGAGAGTTTAAACGCCAGGCCCAGCACGGTGGCAATGGGTGCCAGCGTAATGTAACGCTTGTTCCAGGTCAGACGCATACCCAGAACCTGCTCGCCCTGCCACTCGCCCATGCAGACCACGCCGGTATCCGGAATAGCGCCCGCATCGGAACCCGCTTCCGGGCTGGTGAGTGCAAAGCAAGGGATCTCGAGGCCACGCGCCAGACGCGGCAGGTAGTGATTTTTTTGCTCTTCGGTACCGTAATGTTGCAGCAGTTCACCCGGGCCTAAGGAGTTAGGCACGCCGACGGTGATCGCCAGGATCCCGGAGACGCCAGACAGTTTTTGCAGCACGCGAGCCTGGGCGTAAGCAGAGAACTCCAGCCCGCCGTACTCTTTCTTGATGATCATCGCGAAGAAGCGATGCTCTTTTAAAAATGCCCACAGTTCCGGCGGCAGATCGGCCATCTCATGGGTGATCTGGAAGTCATTCGCTATGCGGCAGGCTTCTTCAACCGGGCCGTCAATAAACGCCTGTTCTTCAGCAGTAAGGCGCGGCTGCGGGTAGTTATGCAGCTTTTTCCAGTCTGGGTTGCCCTGGAACAGCTCGCCTTCCCACCAGGTGGTGCCCGCGTCAATCGCCTCTTTTTCGGTACGCGACATCGGCGGCATCACTTTGCGGAAGCCACGGAATACCGGTGCAGAAATCAGCGATTTACGCATGGAAGTGACGTTGAACGGCACCAGAATAATCGCCAGCGGAACCAGCACCCAGGTGTTCCAGATGCCGGTTACGCCCAGCGCAGCGGTCCAGGCCAGTAAGATAAGGCTGCTCAGAATTAAGCTGACCCGGTGATAGAACAACACCCCGAGCAGAACAACGGTTAAGAGAATACTTAAAATCATCATAAAGAATTGCTCCCTGTCTTGTAGGAGGTCTGACCACTTGTGATGATATGGTTGTAGTGGATGTTATTTCTTTTAGCAATGCATTCACAAAATAATTACAACCTGGTTCACATTGTTCAGGTTTTACCCGGCACAAAAAAGCAAAACGCCCGACGATTCGCGCGGCTTTAGCTTCTCGCTTTTACCGCTATCCGGTAAACTTGCTCTGTTATTTCATCAATACTGAAGGATTATCCTCATGTACCAGGATCTTATTCGTAACGAACTGAACGAAGCGGCGGAAACGCTGGCCAACTTTCTGAAAGATGAAGCCAATATCCACGCTATTCAGCGCGCGGCGGTCCTGCTGGCCGACAGCTTCAAAGCGGGCGGTAAAGTCCTCTCCTGCGGCAATGGCGGTTCGCATTGCGATGCCATGCACTTTGCCGAAGAGCTGACCGGCCGTTATCGCGAAAACCGTCCGGGCTACCCGGCGATTGCGATCTCTGACGTCAGCCACATCTCCTGCGTGGGCAATGACTTCGGTTACGATCACATCTTTTCGCGTTATGTCGAAGCCGTGGGCCGTGAAGGGGATGTTCTGCTGGGGATTTCCACCTCAGGCAACTCCGCCAACGTGATCAAAGCGATCGAAGCCGCACGTGAAAAAGGGATGAAAGTGATCACCCTGACCGGTAAAGACGGCGGCAAAATGGCCGGTTCTGCGGATATCGAAATCCGCGTGCCGCATTTCGGTTACGCTGACCGTGTTCAGGAAATTCACATCAAAGTGATTCATATCCTGATTCAACTGATCGAAAAAGAGATGGTTAAGTAAGACTTCGCTGGGGGCAATATGCCCCCGCTGTTGTGGAGGTGATGTATGTGCGAACTGCTCGGGATGAGCGCCAATGTGCCAACCGATATCTGCTTTAGTTTCACCGGGCTGGTGCAGCGCGGTGGAGGAACCGGGCCGCATAAAGACGGCTGGGGTATTACCTTCTACGAAGGAAAAGGCTGTCGCACGTTCAAGGATCCACAACCCAGCTTCAACTCCCCCATTGCCAGACTGGTGCAGGACTATCCCATTAAATCCTGCTCGGTGGTGGCGCATATTCGCCAGGCCAACCGGGGTGAAGTGGCGCTGGAAAACACCCACCCGTTTACCCGCGAGCTGTGGGGACGCAACTGGACCTACGCCCATAACGGCCAGCTGAGCGGTTATAAATCACTGGAGACGGGCAACTTCCGTCCGGTGGGGGAAACCGACAGCGAAAAGGCCTTCTGCTGGCTGCTACACAAGCTGACCGAACGCTATCCGCGCACGCCGGGCAACATGACCGCGGTCTTTAAATACATCGCCTCGCTGGCGGCGGAGCTGCGGGAGAAAGGTGTCTTTAATATGCTGCTGTCGGACGGGCGTTATGTGATGGCGTTCTGCTCGACGAACCTGTTCTGGATCACCCGGCGGGCGCCCTTTGGTGTGGCAAAACTGCTGGATCAGGATGTGGAAATTGATTTTCAGACCGAAACCACACCCAACGATGTGGTCACGGTTATCGCTACTCAGCCGCTGACGGGCAATGAAGCCTGGCAAAAAATCATGCCAGGCGAGTGGATCTTATTTTGTCTCGGGGAGAGAGTAGTTTGACGCCAGCTGTGGCTGGACGACCTCGTGGCTCAGCGGCTTGCTGACCACGTAACGTCCATCCACCACCGAAACGGTCGGCGGCTTATGCGTCTGCTGGAAGTAGTCATAACCCGGCTTCAGCTGTTTCCAGAAATCGGCGTAGTATGAGCTCTTATGACGCTGCATATTGGCATCGGTCATGCGGAACGGATAGATGCTCACCTGCACGGCAGACTGGCCAAACACCAGCGCGCCGGTCACAAACTGGAAGATCTCATCAATACCGCTGTCCGTCATCGCGTAGCAACCCACCGACACGCAGGCACCGTGGATCATCAGGTATTTCCCGTCATAGCCATGCGCACGGTCAAAGGCATTCGGGAAACCAATGTTGATGGCTTTATAGAAGCGGCTGTCGGGTTTTAGCTGGCTACGCTGAACGCTGTAGAACCCCTCCGGGCTTTTGAAATCGCCCTGACGCTGTTTCGGGCCGAGGCCGCCGGAGTAGTTACAGATTTTATAGCTGTCGAGCAGCTGATACGTCTCACCCATCTTCACGAACAGGTCTAACGTGCGCTCTTCCTTATAGATCTGGATATAGACCGGAGAGCCCATCAACTGCTGTTTATATTCTTTGCTAATCGGCGTTGTTGAGCTGTTGCTGCTGAGCAGCCCGGCAAACGAAACGCACGGAATAAGAAGCATCGCAATGAACAATGCGATTTTACGCATACTACATGTTCCTTGATAAAACCTAACCAACTTGCCAGGACGGCAAAAGAGACCCGAACTCAGAATTATCTGTATTAGGAGCGCTCACATTAGCACCACTGCATTTTTTCGCAAGCGTCGGCGCGTGGGTTTACAAAATAGTTTTACCTTATAACCTGGATTGACTCCGCTGGCATTGAGAACTTTGCGTAATCGGTCGCATTTTAGCACCCGCCGCTGCGTTATCTCTGCCTCATGATGGTGGAAAATGGTACACTGCGCGCGTCTTACGACCGAAGGTCAAGAAAGGGAGCTTTTTCAGGATCATCCGCGATCCTGCTGGTCACATCAGCGACTTCTCGCCACCTTTCTTTTCCTGTGCAACGACTTCTGACTTGTCCGGCTTGCTGGCCGGAACGGTTATTCATGGATATCAATTAACACTATGATTAGAATCAGAAAAGGACTTGATTTGCCGATTTCCGGCATTCCAGAACAGCAGATTTCTCCCTGCGCGCCGCCCCGCCACGTTGCGATTCTGGGGGATGATTACGTGGGCATGCGTCCCACTATGCTGGTTCAGGAAGGCGACAGCGTCATCAAGGGGCAGGCGTTATTCGAGGATAAAAAAAATCCTGGGGTCCTCTTTACTGCGCCCGCCAGCGGGACGGTGGTCGCCATCAACCGTGGCGAGCGCCGGATATTGCAATCGGTGGTGATCCGGATTGAAGGGGAGGGTGAGCGCGAGTTTACCCGCCACGAATCTTCGGATCTCGCCACGCTCACCCGCCAGGCCGTACAGTCGCAACTGCTGGAATCGGGGCTGTGGACGGCATTTCGTACCCGCCCCTTCAGCAAAACCCCGGTGCCCGACACCGTCCCGGCGGCTATCTTTGTCACCGCCATAGACACCAACCCGCTCAGCGCCGACCCACAGCCCATCATTCTGGCCGAGCGTCAGGCTTTTGATGCCGGGCTGACCGTGCTTACGCGCCTGACGGAGGGCAAGGTGCATGTCTGCCAGGCGAGCGGCGGCAAACTGGGCGGGCATTCGCAGGGGCAAGTGACCTTCAACACCTTTGCCGGGCCGCATCCGGCAGGCCTTCCAGGCACCCACATCCATTTCCTGGAGGCGGTCAGCCTGACCAAACAGGTGTGGCATCTGAACTACCAGGACGCTATCGCCATCGGCAAGCTGTTCACCACCGGCCAGCTTTGTACCGAAAGGGTGGTCGCCCTGGGCGGCCCGCAGATGCGCAATCCGCGTCTGGTGCGCACCTGTATGGGCGCCGACATCAACGAGCTGCTGGTGGACGAAACCCTTGAGGGCGAAAACCGTCATATTTCGGGCTCTGTGCTGAGCGGCAGGCATGCGGTGGGCACCCAGGCATATCTCGGGCGCTTCCATTTACAGGTCAGCGTGGTGAAAGAGGGGCGTGAGAAAGAGCTGTTTGGCTGGGTGATGCCGGGCAAAGAGAAGTTCTCCGTGACCCGCACGACGCTGGGCCATTTCCTGCGCAACAAGCTGTTTAACTTCTCAACGGATACCAACGGTGGCGAGCGGGCGATGGTGCCTATCGGCAACTACGAGCGGGTGATGCCTCTCGATATTCTGCCGACCATGCTGCTGCGCGATCTGCTGGCGGGTGATACCGATAGCGCACAGGCGCTGGGCTGCCTGGAGCTGGATGAAGAAGACCTGGCGCTCTGCACCTACGTTTGCCCCGGAAAATACGAATACGGACCCGTATTGCGCGAGGTGTTAACCCGCATTGAGCAGGAAGGATAACTGATGGGCCTGAAACATCTCATTGAAAAAATAGAGCCGCACTTTACCCACGGCGGCAAGCTGGAAAAGTACTACCCGCTGTTTGAAGCGACGGCGACGCTCCTCTATACGCCAGGGCAGGTCACTAAAGGCGCCGCGCACGTGCGTGATGCCATTGACCTCAAGCGCATGATGATCCTCGTCTGGTTCGCCGTGTTCCCGGCAATGTTCTGGGGCATGTACAACGTCGGGCTGCAAACCATTCCGGCGCTGAACCATCTTTATGATGCACAGCAGCTGCAGCAGATCATCGCGGGTGACTGGCACTACCGGGTGGCGCAGATGCTGGGCGTCAGCTTTGCTGCGGATGCCGGTTGGATCAGCATGATGACGCTGGGGGCAGTCTACTTCCTGCCCATCTACATGACGGTATTTCTGGTCGGCGGCTTCTGGGAAGTGCTGTTCGCCATCGTGCGCAAGCACGAGATCAACGAAGGCTTCTTTGTTACCTCGATTTTGTTCGCCCTGATTGTGCCGCCGACGTTACCGCTGTGGCAGGCGGCGATGGGGATCAGCTTTGGCGTGGTGATTGCGAAGGAGATCTTCGGTGGAACCGGGCGCAACTTCCTTAACCCGGCTCTCGCCGGACGCGCGTTCCTGTTCTTTGCTTACCCGGCGCAAATCTCCGGCGATCTGGTCTGGACGGCCGCGGACGGTTTTTCCGGCGCGACGCCTCTGTCCCAGTGGGCTGCCCGCGGCGGGGAAGCGCTGGTCAATAACGCCACCGGACAGCCGGTCAGCTGGTTCGATGCCTTTATCGGCAACATTCCAGGCTCAATAGGTGAAGTCTCCACGTTGATGATCCTGATTGGCGGGGCCATCATTCTGTTTGGCCGCGTCGCCTCCTGGCGCATCGTGGCGGGCGTCATGCTCGGCATGATCCTCACCGCAACGCTGTTTAACCTGATTGGCTCGGCGACGAATCCAATGTTTGCCATGCCGTGGTACTGGCATCTGGTGCTGGGCGGTTTCGCCTTCGGCATGATGTTTATGGCTACCGACCCGGTTTCGGCGTCCTTTACCAATAAAGGAAAATGGTATTACGGGGCGCTGATTGGCGCGATGTGCGTGCTGATCCGTGTCGTTAACCCGGCCTATCCGGAAGGGATGATGCTGGCGATCCTGTTCGCCAACCTGTTTGCGCCGCTGTTCGATTACCTGGTGGTGCGTGCCAACATCAAGCGGAGGAAGGCGCGTGGCTGAGATGAAAAATAATGACAGCATCGGCAAGACGCTGATGGTGGTGGTGGTGCTTTGCCTGGTCTGCTCCATTGTGGTGGCAGGATCTGCGGTGGGACTTAAGTCCCGTCAGCAAGAGCAACGCGCCCTCGATAAACAAAGAAACATCCTGGCCGTAGCGGGGCTGATGAACGGTGAAATGAGTGCCGAAGACGTGGCGCAGACCTTTGCCTCACGCATCACGCCGCGTCTGGTGGATCTCAATACCGGCGAACTGCTCGAGACCGACCCGTCTGGCTATAACCAGGCTCAGGCCCTGAAAGATCCGCAGCGCAGCACCGAACTGGATGCCAGCCAGGATCCGGCAGGTATCAAACGCCGCAGCAATACGGCGGAGATCTATCTGGTGCGCGATGAACAACAGCGCGTTCAGGAGCTGGTCCTGCCGATCTACGGCAACGGCCTGTGGTCGATGATGTATGCCTTTGTGGCCCTGAATACCGATGGCCGCACCGTTAAGGGCATCACCTACTACGATCAGGGCGAAACCCCGGGGCTGGGCGGTGAAGTGGAAAACCCGGCCTGGCGCGCGCAGTTTATCGGCAAAAAAGTGCTGGATGACAACGGACAGCCAGCGCTGAAAGTGGTGAAAGGTGGAGCGCGTCAGGGTGATGAGTACGCTGTCGACGGCCTGTCGGGCGCCACGCTGACCTCAAACGGCGTGCAGCACAGCTTTGATTTCTGGATGGGCGAGATGGGTTTTGGTCCTTTTCTTAAGAAGGTACGTGATGGAGAGCTGAACAATGGCTGATGCGGGCGAACTGAAAGAAGTTAAACGGGTTCTTATCGGGCCGCTCATCGCCAATAACCCGATTACCCTGCAGGTGCTGGGTGTCTGTTCGGCGCTGGCGGTCACGACAAAACTGGAAACCGCGGTGGTGATGACCCTGGCGGTGACGCTGGTGACGGCGTTTTCCAGCATGTTTATCTCGATGATCCGCCACCATATCCCGAACAGCGTGCGCATTATCGTGCAGATGGCGATCATCGCTTCGCTGGTGATCGTGGTGGATCAGCTGCTGCGGGCGTTTGCCTATGAAACCTCAAAACAGCTGTCGGTCTTTGTGGGCCTGATCATCACCAACTGCATCGTGATGGGGCGTGCAGAAGCCTATGCGATGAAAATGCCGCCGCTGGCCAGCTTTATGGACGGTATCGGCAACGGTCTTGGCTATGGCGTGATCCTGCTGACGGTCGGTTTCCTGCGCGAGCTTATCGGCAGCGGCAAACTGTTTGGTATCACCGTGCTGGACACCGTACAGAACGGTGGCTGGTATCTGCCAAACGGCTTGTTCCTGCTGGCGCCCAGCGCGTTCTTCATTATCGGTTTGCTGATCTGGGCGGTGAGAACCTGGCGTCCTGAACAGCAGGAAAAGGAGTAACCGACAATGGCTCATTACATTAGTCTGTTTGTGCGCGCGGTGTTTGTCGAAAACATGGCGCTCGCGTTTTTCCTCGGGATGTGTACCTTCCTCGCGGTGTCGAAAAAGGTGTCGACGGCCTTTGGCCTGGGCGTTGCCGTTACGGTAGTGCTGGGTCTGGCGGTGCCGATCAACAACCTGGTCTTTAATCTGGTGCTGCGCGACAGCGCGCTGGTTGAGGGCGTTGATCTGAGCTTTCTCAACTTCATTACCTTCATTGGGGTGATTGCGGCGCTGGTGCAGATCCTCGAGATGATCCTCGATAAGTACTTCCCGTCCCTGTATACCGCGCTGGGCATCTTCCTGCCGCTGATTGCGGTGAACTGCGCCATCTTCGGTGGCGTGTCGTTCATGGTGCAGCGTGATTATAACTTTACCGAGTCGGTGGTGTACGGCTTCGGCTCCGGTATTGGCTGGATGCTGGCTATCGTGGCGATGGCGGGTCTGCGCGAAAAAATGAAGTATGCCAACGTGCCGGCCGGGTTGCGCGGCTTAGGGATCACCTTTATCACCACCGGTCTGATGGCGCTGGGCTTTATGTCCTTCTCCGGTGTGCAGCTGTAAGGGCAAATTTTATGGAAATTATTCTTGGCGTGGTGATGTTCACGCTGATCGTGCTGGTGCTCTCGGGGCTGATTCTGGTAGCGCGATCAAAGCTGGTCAATTCCGGCGATGTGATCATTGAGATTAACGATGAGGCAGACAAGCAGATCCGGACGCCTGCGGGCGACAAACTGCTGAACACGCTCTCTGGCAACGGCATTTTTATCTCCTCTGCCTGTGGCGGCGGCGGCTCGTGCGGACAATGCCGGGTCACTGTTAAAGAGGGCGGTGGCGATATCCTGCCGACCGAGCTGTCGCACATCAGCAAGCGTGAGGCGAAAGAGGGCTGTCGTCTGGCGTGCCAGGTGGCGGTGCGCCAGAACATGAAGATCGAACTGCCGGAGGAGATCTTCGGCGTGAAGAAGTGGGAGTGCGAGGTTATCTCCAACGATAACAAAGCCACCTTCATTAAAGAGCTGAAGCTGCGCGTGCCCGATGGCGAAGACGTGCCGTTCCGTGCGGGCGGCTACATTCAGATCGAGTGCCCGGAACATACTGTCGCCTATAAAGATTTTGATGTGCCTGAGCAGTACCGCGGCGACTGGGACAGATTCAACCTGTTCCGCTTTGTCTCTGAGGTCAAAGAGCCGACGCTTCGCGCCTACTCCATGGCTAACTACCCGGAAGAGAAGGGCATCATTATGCTTAACGTGCGTATCGCTACGCCGCCGCCAGGCGTGCCGGATGCACCACCGGGGATCATGTCTTCCTATATCTGGTCGCTGAAAGCGGGGGATAAAGTCACCATCTCCGGGCCGTTTGGTGAGTTCTTTGCCAAAGAGACCGACGCCGAAATGGTCTTTATCGGCGGCGGAGCCGGAATGGCGCCGATGCGCTCGCACATTTTCGACCAGCTTAAGCGTCTCGGCAGCCAGCGTAAAATCAGCTTCTGGTACGGCGCCCGCTCCCTGCGCGAGATGTTCTATCAGGAGGAGTTTGAGCAGCTGGCGCGGGATAACCCGAACTTTAGCTTCCACATTGCGCTTTCCGATCCGCAGCCGGAAGACAACTGGACCGGCTATACCGGCTTCATTCATAACGTCCTGTATGAAAACTATCTGAAGCACCACGCCGCACCGGAAGACTGCGAGTTCTACATGTGTGGTCCGCCAATGATGAACGCCGCAGTCATTAAAATGCTGCAGGATCTGGGCGTGGAAGATGAGAACATCATGCTGGATGATTTTGGAGGCTGATGATGATGACCTTCGTGCTGACCTTTGCCATCTTCGTGCTGGTGATATTTGGCATGTCCCTCGGCTGGCTGATTAAGCGCAAAAGCATTCAGGGCAGCTGCGGCGGCATCTCCTCCCTGGGGATGGAGAAAGTCTGCGATTGTCCTGAGCCGTGCGACGCGCGCAAAAAGCGCATGGAGCGAGAGGCACAGCGCCAGCAAAACAGGATCCTCTGAAATAAACAGGCCGCAAATAGCGGCCTGATTTTTTTACTTCAGCCACTCTCGCGCCTGAGCGGGAGAATCGACCATCACGCCGTCTGCTCCCAGGGCTTTTGCTTTCTGGTAATCCTCTGCGGAATTCACTCCCAGCAGGATAATGTGTCCATTACCCTGAGAGCGGAAACAGTCCATCGCCTCTTTATCCCAGGTCAGGGTTGCCGGAGAAACACCCTCGCCAAGGGTGAACTTTTCCACCACTTCCACCTTGCGGTTCAGCTCCAGCCCGTACCAGTACGCCTCCATTTTCTTTGCTGGCGTCTGGCACACGTGGTTCAGCGAGATATTTGCCAGCCGGGTACGGGTTTCACTCCGGGAGACAAAGCGTGGAATTTCGACTGGCAGAGCATCCAGATAGCGATCTTCCGTTGAGTACACGCGCACGCGTTTCAGGCTGTTGGTCTCTTTCAGCACGGTAAGCAGCTGTTTGCCCATTTCTGCCGGATCTGCATCAGGGGATTTGATATCAATGTAGAACGGAGTCTCAGGCCAGCGTTCAAGCACGGCTTTCAGCGTCGGGATTGTGGCGCCGGCGACATTCTCTTTCCATTTCGCGCCTGCATTAAATGTCGCGAGTTCCGCCTGGGTATACCGGGACACTTTTCCCTGCGCCGTGGTTAACGCACTTAAATCGCTGGGACGATACAGGACAGGCACGCCGTCACGGCTGAGCTGTACGGTAATCCAGATAGCCTGAGCGTGGTTTTCCAGCGCCAGCGCGATCGCCGGAAGGGTATTCTCTGGTGCGTCTGCGGTTCCACCACGGTGGGCGATAATCTGTGGGTCCGCCCAGGCGTGAGTGGCGATCAGCAGTGAAGCAATAATCATCTTTTTCATGAATAATTTTCCATTTAAAATATTTTAACTTAATGAATTTTAACGATTTATTGACGGGATCTTGTACCACGATTTAGTGACAGAATTGAGACAGTAAAACTGCTGATGCATTTTTTGTACTTTGTTATACTGGATGTAATTACAGGTATGGTGAAGACGATGCGCAAAATCATCCATGTCGATATGGACTGTTTTTTTGCTGCGGTGGAGATGCGGGACAACCCGGCGCTGCGGGATATCCCCATTGCCATTGGCGGCAGTCGCGAACGGCGTGGCGTGATCAGTACAGCTAACTATCCGGCGCGCAAGTTTGGCGTGCGCAGCGCTATGCCCACTGCGATGGCACTGAAACTTTGCCCGCATCTCACCCTCTTGCCGGGGCGCTTCGATGCCTACAAAGAGGCCTCCAACCATATCCGTGAAATCTTTTCCCGCTACACCTCCCTGATTGAACCCCTGTCGCTGGACGAAGCCTATCTGGACGTCACCGACAGCCTGCACTGTCACGGCTCCGCCACGCTGATGGCTCAGGAGATCCGCCAGACGATTTTCAATGAACTGCAGCTCACTGCTTCGGCGGGCGTCGCGCCGGTAAAGTTTCTCGCCAAAATCGCCTCGGACCTCAATAAGCCCGACGGCCAGTATGTGATCACCCCTGACGAGGTTCCGGCGTTTATCAAAACGCTGCCGCTCGGCAAGATCCCGGGCGTGGGTAAAGTCTCCGCCTCCCGGCTGGAGAGCATGGGGCTGCGCACCTGCGAAGATGTGCAAAAAAGCGATCTGGCGATGCTGCTCAAGCGCTTTGGTAAGTTTGGCCGCGTGCTGTGGGAGCGCAGCCAGGGCATTGACGAGCGCAACGTTAACAGCGAGCGGCTGCGTAAATCGGTTGGTGTGGAACGGACGCTGGCCGAGGATATCCACGAGTGGGCCGCCTGCGAAGCCATCATTGTTGAACAGCTTTATCCTGAACTGGAGCGGCGGCTTACGAAGGTCAAACCGGATCTGCTGATCGCCCGCCAGGGAGTGAAGCTGAAGTTTAACGACTTTCAGCAAACCACGCAGGAACACGTCTGGCCGCGTCTCAACAGAGAGGATCTGATTGCGACCGCGAAGAAAACCTGGGAAGAGCGTCGGGCAGGGCGCGGGGTTCGGCTGGTGGGATTACACGTCACGCTGCTGGATCCGCAGCTGGAACGACAGCTGGTGCTGGGGCTGTAAAAAAGCCCGGTGGCGCTAACGCTTACCGGGCCTACAAAGGGCATTAATCCGTATGGCACTGTCAGTAGGCCCGGCAAACGCAGTGCCGCCGGGCATCAGACCGCACCTTACTTAGCCGGAATCGCTTTCAGCAGTTCGGTCAGCAGGGTCCAGTAATTCCCCACGCTTTCGATATGAACCTGCTCATCCGGAGAGTGCGGACCGGTAATGGTTGGCCCGATGGACACCATGTCCATGTCCGGGTACGGCTTTTTAAACAGACCGCATTCCAGACCTGCGTGAATAATCTGGATGTTCGGCGTGCTGTTGAACAGACGCTGATAAGTTTCACGCACCAGCGCCATCACCGGAGAGCTTGCATCCGGCTGCCAGCCCGGGTAGCTGCCCTTGGCGACGGTTTTCGCGCCAGACAGTTTGCCCAGAGATTCCAGCGTGCTCACCACGTAGTCTTTACCGCTGTCGATCAGGGAGCGGATCAGGCAGATGATCTCTGCGCTGTCGTCACCCATGGTCACCACGCCGACGTTCAGGGAGGTCTCCACCACGCCTTTCGCCACGTCGGAGTTGCGGATCACGCCGTTTGGCGTGGCGTTCAGCAGCTGAACAAAACGATCGCGTGACTGTTCAGTCAGCGCCGCTTTATCGCTGGCGATTGCTTCCAGAACCATGGTCAGGTTCTTCTCTTTAGCTTCCAGTTCGTTTTTCAGGATATCCACATAAACGGAGGAGAGCTTTTTCAGCGCATCGGCTTTGTCTGCGGCAACGGCCAGGGTCGCGAAGGCTTCACGCGGGATAGCGTTACGCAGCGTACCGCCGTTGAAATCCACCAGACGCAGATCCAGTTCCGCAGCATGACCGGCCAGGAAACGGGCCAGCAGCTTGTTGGCATTGCCCAAACCTAAGTGAATGTCAGCGCCGGAGTGTCCGCCTTTCAGCCCTTTCAGCGTCAGCTTGAAGGTCTGGAACCCTGCCGGGATCGCTTCACGGGTCAGTGGCAGCGTGGAGATAAAGTCGATACCGCCCGCGCAACCCATGTAGATTTCGCCTTCCTCTTCGGAATCGGTATTGATCAGGATATCCGCCTGCAGCCAGTTTGCCTGCAGACCAAATGCGCCATCCATACCGGCTTCTTCGGTCATGGTCAGCAGCACTTCCAGCGGGCCATGCTCAACGCGGTCGTCGGCCAGCACCGCCAGCGCAGAGGCCATACCGATGCCGTTATCCGCACCCAGGGTGGTGCCGCGGGCTTTAACCCAGTCGCCATCGATGTACGGCTGAATCGGGTCTTTGGTGAAATCGTGAACGGTGTCGTTGTTCTTCTGTGGCACCATGTCCAGGTGAGCCTGCAGCACAACCGGTTTACGGTTTTCCATGCCTGCGGTAGCAGGCTTACGGATCAGAATGTTGCCAACCTGGTCGCGTTCGGCGTGCAGCCCTTTTTCCTTCGCCCAGCCCATAATGTGTTCGGCAAGCTGTTCTTCGTGATAGGACGGATGAGGAATGGAGCAGATTTTGGCAAAAATATCCCACAGCGGTTGTGGTGATAGTTGAGACAGTTCAGACACAGTAAGTCTCCTTGTCGATCTCCTGCAGACAATCTTGCAGGTCACGGGGTTAGCAGGTTTAGAGTTACCACAAGTCAGACTTGCGAGGTGGGTTTGAGAATACCACTTTCTCTGTCGGCTGGTAGGGGTAAGCAAGTAAAAACTCCCGCTGTAACCGCTTAGCACTGGTTTTTAGTGCTTCAGATCTCTATAATCTCGCGCAACCATTTTCCCCCTCGAACACTTTTTAAGCCGTATAAACACAGGCTGGGACAATTCACATGAGCGAAAAATACATCGTCACCTGGGACATGTTGCAGATTCATGCACGTAAACTGGCTGCACGCCTGATGCCATCCGAACAGTGGAAAGGCATTATCGCTGTCAGCCGCGGCGGTCTGGTACCAGGGGCGCTGCTGGCACGTGAGCTGGGTATTCGTCATGTCGATACCGTGTGCATCTCCAGCTACGACCACGACAACCAGCGTGAGCTGAAAGTGCTGAAACGCGCTGAAGGCGATGGTGAAGGTTTCATCGTGATTGACGATCTGGTTGATACCGGCGGTACGGCAGTCGCTATCCGCGAAATGTATCCAAAAGCGCATTTCGTTACCATCTTCGCCAAGCCGGCCGGTAAGCCGCTGGTTGACGATTATGTCATTGATATCCCGCAGGATACCTGGATCGAACAGCCATGGGATATGGGCGTCGTATTCGTCCCACCTATTTCAGGCCGCTAATAAATACATTTTTAACGCCCGGTGATGCCGGGCGTTATTTTTTTCGCCTCTGTCGCGTTACAATGATGCCCTCTGACGTATCTATAGAGGCAGCGCGCAATGTCCCAGGCGAATCTCAGCGAAATTCTCTTCAAGCCCAAATTCAAGCACCCGGAAACCTCGACGCTGGTTCGTCGTTTTAACAGCGGCGTACAACCCTCAGTGCAATCGGCGCTTGATGGCAAAAACATCCCGCACTGGTACCGCATGGTGAACCGTCTGATGTGGATCTGGCGCGGCATCGATCCCCGTGAAATTCTCGACGTGCAGGCGCGTATCGTCATGAGCCAGGCCGAACGTACCGACGAGGATCTGTACGATACGGTGGTAGGCTATCGCGGCGGCAACTGGATCTACGAGTGGGCAAAACAGGCGATGCTCTGGCAGCAGAAGGCCAGCCAGGAGGAAGATCCTCTGCTTAGCGGCCAGCACTGGCTGCACGCCTGTAACCTTTACAGCATCGCGGCATACCCGCACCTGAAAGGCGATGAACTGGCGGAGCAGGCCCAGGCGCTGGCGAACCGTGCCTACCAGGAAGCGGCCCAGCACCTGCCTGGCCGTATGCGCGAAATCAGTTTTACCATCCCCGGCGGCCCGGCGGTGACCGGCTTCCTGCATATGCCCCCAGGCGACGGCCCTTTCCCGACGGTGATGATGTGCGGCGGCCTCGACTCCCTGCAAACCGATTACTATAGCCTGTATGAGCGCTACCTGGCGCCAAAAGGGCTGGCGATGCTGACCCTCGACATGCCGTCGATTGGCTTCTCGTCAAAATGGAAACTGACGCAGGATTCCAGCTTGCTCCACCAGCATGCCCTGAAAGCGCTGGAACAGAATCCGTGGGTGGATCACACCCGGGTGGCGGCGTTTGGCTTCCGCTTTGGCGCCAATGTCGCCGTTCGTCTGGCCTATCTGGAATCATCACGCCTGAAGGCGGTGGCCTGTCTGGGGCCGGTGGTTCACGCCCTGTTAAGTGAACCCGCCCGTCAGGGCAGCGTCCCGGAGATGTATCTCGATGTGCTGGCCAGCCGACTGGGTATGCACGATGCCTCGGACGAGGCGCTGCGCGTGGAGCTCAATCGCTACTCCCTGAAAATGCAGGGGCTGCTGGGCCGCCGTTGCCCTACGCCAATGCTCTCGGGTTTCTGGAAAAACGATCCGTTCAGCCCGGAAGAGGAGTCCCGCTTAATCACCTCGTCATCTGTGGATGGCAAACTGCTGGAGGTGCCGTTCAGCCCGGTGTATGAGAATTTTGACAAAGCCTTGCAGCAGATCACGCGCTGGATCCATCAGAGATTGAGTTAAGAGATTGCTAATTTTTTGAGGTTTGGTAAAACAGTGGCTTCACAAAAGGAGATCGCAATGACGTTACCGAGTGGACATCCGAAAAGTAGAATGATCAAGAAGTTTATGGCTCTTGGCCCCTACATCCGCGAAGAGCAGTGCGAAGAGAATCGTTTCTTTTTCGATTGCCTGGCCGTGTGCGTTAACGTAAAGCCAGCGCCGGAGAAGCGCGAATTCTGGGGATGGTGGATGGAAATGGAAGCCGAAGAGTCACGCTTCACTTATAGCTACCAGTTTGGCCTGTTCGATAAAGAGGGTCACTGGCAGGCGATGGCCATTAAGGATCCGGAAGTGGTCCAGCGCCTTGAGCACACCCTGCGTGAATTCCATGAAAAAGCCCGTGCGCTGCTGGCAACGTTCGATCTTAAACTCGAGCCTGCTGATGATTTCACCAACGAGCCGGTGAAATTAACGGCATAACGTCTGGCGCGAAAAACAGACAATAAAAAACCCGGCACCGAGCCGGGTTTTTTTTATTTGCATAAATCAGAACTGGTAGGTCACACCCAGCGCAACGATATCATCGCTGCTCACGCCCAGTTTATTATCGTCGTCAATCTGGTTGATTTTATAATCAACAAACGCCGACATATTTTTGTTGAAATAATAGGTCGCGCCGACGTCGATATATTTCACGATATCTTCATCACCGATACCTTCAATATCCTTACCTTTAGACTGGACATAACCCAGGGACGGGCGCAGACCAAAGTCAAACTGATATTGCGCTACGGCTTCGAAGTTTTGCGCTTTATTAGCGAAACCACCAGAGATTGGCGTCATATTACGCGTTTCGGTGTACATGGCTGCCAGGTAAACGTTGTTCGCGTCATATTTCAGGCCGGTGCCCCAGGATTCAGCTTTTTCACCTTCGCCGCGCGCCAGCAGGTTCTGGGCGTTGGTACGATCAGAGTTGGTGTAAGCGCCGCTGATAGCGAAATCGCTGCCGCCGAAATCATAGGTCAGCGCAGTACCAAAGCCGTCGCCGTTCTGTTTTTTGGCTTCGCGGCCTTCGTTTTTACCCTGATATTGCAGGGTCAGATCCAGGCCATCAATGGCGCCGAAGAAGTCGGTATTACGGTAGGTTGCCAGACCGCTGGCGCGTTTGGTCATGAAGTTGTCGGTCTGCGCGGAAGAGTCACCGCCGAATTCCGGGAACATATCGGTCCAGGCTTCAACGTCATACAGCGCGCCCAGGTTACGACCGTAATCGATTGAACCAAAGTCCTTCAGCTTAATACCGGCGAAGGCCAGACGGGTTTTCTGCGTTGCGTCGCTTTCGGCTTTATTGCCGGAGAATTCTGCTTCCCAGCGGCCATAGCCGGTCAGCTGTTCGTTGATCTGCGTTTCGCCTTTAAAGCCGAAACGCACGTAAGTCTGGTCACCATCTTTAGCATCATCATCGCTGATATAACGCATGGCTTTTACTTTACCGTACACGTCCAGTTTATTGCCGTTTTTATTAAATACTTCGGCTGCCTGTACAGATGAAGTTGCCACAACGCTCATTACCACTAATGCCAGAGTACTCTTTTTCATTTTCAATCCTGGTTTTATATATACGCGCTAATATTCGCTGAACAGTCAGCTGATGCTTATGTTCCGTGAAAAAACAGGAAGGGTTTTAACTTTCTGTAATGAACGTTTTATGACAATCTCAGAATAATTTTAAATAAATGTATTTTTCTGTTTCAGTAATAAAAGTGTCAAAGTTTGCCGCTACGCTTCCTGATCCCGCGCAACAAAGTGGTGGCCTTAGTGCTAAGGCGGTTGGCAACAGGCCCCAGTCCTGATAAAAAGTCTGATTGATATCATTTCCCCTATTTTGAACGGCAGAGAATCATGAGTGACAGCCAGACGCTGGTGGTAAAACTCGGTACCAGTGTGTTAACAGGCGGATCGCGCCGCCTTAATCGCGCCCACATTGTTGAGCTTGTGCGCCAGTGCGCGCAGTTGCACGCCGCAGGGCACCGTATTGTGATTGTCACCTCCGGGGCGATCGCCGCCGGGCGTGAGCACCTGGGCTACCCCGAACTTCCCGCCACCATCGCCTCCAAGCAGCTGCTGGCGGCGGTAGGGCAAAGCCGCCTGATCCAGCTCTGGGAACAGCTGTTCTCTATCTATGGCATCCACGTCGGGCAGATGCTCCTGACCCGCGCCGATATGGAAGACCGGGAGCGTTTCCTCAACGCCCGCGACACCCTGCGCGCGCTGCTGGATAACAACATCGTTCCGGTGATTAACGAAAACGATGCGGTCGCCACCGCAGAAATCAAAGTCGGCGATAACGATAACCTCTCCGCGCTGGCCGCCATTCTGGCAGGCGCAGATAAACTGCTGCTGCTGACCGATCAGCAGGGTCTGTTCACCGCCGACCCGCGCACCAACCCGCAGGCTGAGCTGATCACCGATGTGAAAGGCATCGACGACGCGCTGCGCGCCATCGCGGGCGACAGCGTCTCTGGCCTCGGCACCGGCGGTATGGGCACCAAGCTGCAGGCGGCCGACGTGGCCTGCCGGGCGGGGATCGACACCATTATTGCCGCAGGCAGCCGTCCGGGCGTGATTGGCGACGTGGTGGAAGGCATTTCGGTAGGCACCCGTTTCCATGCCGAAGCCACCCCGCTGGAAAACCGCAAACGCTGGATCTTCGGCGCGCCGCCGGCCGGCGAGCTTATCGTGGATGAAGGCGCCACCGCCGCGATTCTGGAAAGAGGCAGCTCATTGCTTCCAAAAGGAATTAAAAGCGTGACAGGTAACTTCTCCCGTGGTGAAGTGATTCGTATCTGCAATCAGGAAGGGCGCGACATTGCCCACGGCGTCTGCCGCTACAACAGCGACGCGCTGCGCCGCATTGCAGGCCACCATTCACAGCAGATCGATGCCATTCTCGGCTATGAGTACGGCCCGGTTGCTGTCCATCGCGACGACATGATCACCCGTTAAGGAGCAGGACATGCTGGAACAAATGGGCGCCGCTGCCAAAGCCGCCTCGTACAAACTGGCGCTCCTTTCCAGCCGCGAGAAAAACCGCGTGCTGGAAAAAATTGCAGAGTATCTGGAAGCCCAGTCTCACGAGATTTTGCTCGCTAACGAGCAGGATCTGCTGGAAGCCCGCCGCAACGGCCTGAGCGAGGCGCTGCTCGATCGTCTGGCATTAAACCCCGCGCGCCTGAAAGGCATTGCCGACGACGTGCGTCAGGTATGCAGCCTCGCCGATCCGGTAGGGCAGGTGATTGACGGCGGACTGCTGGACAGCGGCCTGCGCATCGAACGTCGCCGCGTGCCGCTGGGGGTGATCGGCGTGATCTACGAAGCCCGTCCCAACGTGACCGTGGACGTTGCCTCGCTGTGCCTGAAAACCGGCAACGCCGCCATCCTGCGCGGCGGGAAAGAGACCTGGCGCACCAACGCCGCCACGGTAAAAGTGATCCAGCAGGCGCTGGAAGAGTGCGGCCTGCCGGCTGCTGCGATTCAGGCGATTGAAAACCCGGATCGTGCCCTGGTCAACGAAATGCTGCGCATGGACAAATACATCGACATGCTGATCCCGCGCGGTGGCGCAGGCCTGCACAAGCTGTGCCGCGAGCAGTCGACGATCCCGGTGATCACCGGCGGTATCGGCGTATGCCATATCTTTGTGGATGACACCGCCGACGTCGACCCGGCCCTTAAGGTCATCGTCAACGCCAAAATCCAGCGTCCAAGTGCCTGTAACTCGGTGGAGACGGTGCTGGTGCATCAGGGCATCGCCGACACCTTCCTGCCAGCGCTCAGCAAGCAGATGGCGGAAAGCGGCGTCACCCTGCATGCCGATGCCAACGCGCTGACACAGCTGCAGAGCGGTCCGGCGAAGGTTAAAGCGGTGAAAGCGGAGCAGTACGACGACGAGTTCCTGTCGCTGGATCTGAACGTGAAGGTGGTTGCCGATCTCGACGACGCCATCGCCCACATTCGTGAACACGGCACTCAGCATTCCGATGCGATCCTCACCCGCACCCTGAGCAATGCGAATCGCTTTATCAACGAAGTGGACTCTTCTGCGGTTTACGTCAACGCCTCTACCCGCTTCACCGACGGCGGCCAGTTTGGCCTGGGCGCCGAAGTGGCGGTAAGCACCCAGAAGCTCCACGCCCGCGGCCCGATGGGGCTTGAAGCGCTCACCACCTACAAGTGGATCGGCTTCGGCGACGATACTATTCGCGCGTAATCCCCTGCGCGGGCAGCAACCGCTGTTGCCCGCGCTATCCCTGATTATTCTGGCTTGCCCGTTCCTGTGCCGCCGAGTCCAGCGCGGCGATTTGCTCCTTCAGTGCCGTCAGGCTAAGCGGCCTGCTGATTAAATACCCCTGGGTTTCATCGCACTCCATCATCATCAGCTTTTGCAGCTGCTCTTCGGTTTCCACCCCTTCTGCGGTAATGCTCAGCGAGAACGCTTTGCCGAGGCCGATAATATTTTCGACGATGGTGTTGGCGCTGTCGCTCCCCGGCATGCCGTCGATAAAGGATTTATCCAGCTTGATGCCATCGAACGGGAAATTGCGCAGGTAGCTCAGGGAGGAGTAGCCGGTGCCGAAATCGTCCATCAGCAGCTTCACGCCCAGTTTCTTCAGCGCCAGCATGATTTCTAGGCTGTTCTCCGGGTTCCACAGCGTGGCATTCTCGGTCACTTCGATCTCCAGCCGGGCCGGATCCAGCTGCGACTCCTGCAGCGCCTCCCTGATGCGATCCACCACCTGCCAGGATCGGAACTCGACCGCAGAGATGTTCACCGATACCGAGAGGCCATGCAGCGTCTGCTGCGCATCCCGGCAGGCAGTTTTCAGCACCCAGTCGCTGAGCGGGATAATCAGCCCGGTCTCTTCGGCCAGGGAGATAAACTGATCCGGCATGATCAGACCAAGTTCGGGATGATGCCAGCGGATGAGTGCCTCCACGGCGATGATCCGTGATGAGTTGTGGCCATAGCGCGGCTGGTATACAAGACTGAACTGCTCTTTTTTGATGCCCTCGCGCAGGCTCTCTTCCATCTCCCGGCGCTGCACAATCTGCTCTGCCATTTCCGGGGTGTAGAACATCCACCTGTTACGCCCGGTGGTTTTGGCCCGGTACAGCGCAATGTCGGAGAACCGCAGCAGCTCGCCCGCGTCGACGGCATCATGCGGTGCCATGGCGATCCCGATGCTGGCCCCAATCACGATCTCATTTCCGTTGATCAGGAAAGGGCGCGTCAGCTCGGTGATGATGCGTTCGCACAGGGTCTCAATGTAGCGCCGGTCATGAATGTCGGAGATGATCAGAATAAACTCGTCCCCGCCCTGGCGCGCCACCAGATCGTAATCCCGGATGCAGGCCCGTAACCGGGCCGAGACCTCATGCAGCACGCTATCACCGGCACCGTGGCCGAACAGATCGTTGACCGGCTTAAACTTATCGAGATCGAGACTCAGCATCGCCAGCGGATGTACCTGCGTAGGCTGCGCCCGCAGCTTGCCCTCCAGAAACTCGCGCATGCGCACCCGGTTGGGCAGCCCGGTGAGATCGTCGTGTCGGGAGAGGTACTCCACGCGCGCCTGGGCCTCGACTTCGAGGGTGACATCCGTGGCGGTGCCGCGGTAGCCGGTGATCCCCTCCGGCGCGACAACGGGTTTGATCGCAATATGGCAGTAGCGCTGGTGGCCCATCGCCGACAGATAGCGGCAGTGCAGCAGGCGGCGATGGCCCGACTGGCCGGGCAGGGTGATCCACTCCGCCAGCGACTGGTTTTCTGCCTCCATAAACTCGCTGAGCGGGCGGCCGATCCAGGACGAGATACTGTGCCCCGTGATCCCCGGAAAACGCTCAGAAAGCCAGGTGAAACGCAGTTCGGTGTCCGTCTCCCAGATCCAGTCCGTGGTGGCCTCGGCGACGTCACGAAAACGTCTTTCGCTGGCGGTCAGCGCCAGACGGTTCTGCGCCAGCAGCCAGGTATTTTCGTCATACATACGCGCCTTTTTCAGCGCGTTGCGCCCTAATATCACGCCGGGAACAGCGGTGCAGAGCGCGAGCAGGATCAGCAGCGGCAGGATATAGCGCATCAGCTCCCGCCCCGGATCCTCACTTTTCCACTCAAAAGTGACCTGCTGACCATCAACCGGGAGCGTCGCCGTCCCGCGCCGACCAGCCAGCTTCGGCGCGCCCTTATGCTGCACGCGGGTTTCGGCGATTCCGTACTCCTCACCGAGCGCGGTGAGCTTACGCGCATCGAGCACGTCCACAAACACCAGCACCGAGGCGGACCCAGGAGCAACATTAATGCTTGAGTCATCACCCGTGGTGATGCGCGCTGCCGCCACGAGTGCCGGATGGCCATCCTTCATCACCACCGTACTCGCCACTGGCATGGCGTCAGGCTTATCTATTTTTTGCGTCAGGTCGGGCAGGGGATCGTCACCCAGCCAGGATTGCAGGGAGTGCGCCACCAGCTTGCCGTTAATCACGCTGTAGCGAGTCTGCCCGCTACCGTCGAGCACGAACACCCCTTCGTACTCAAAATCGCGCCACAGCGAAGCGCCCATATTCTGGCGGGTATAGGCCCAGTCAGTGTCCACCCTGGGGTGAAGATGCTGGTAGGCCTCGCCCCACCAGGCATAGTCTTTGATGTGGGTCGTGAGCGTATCGACACGGTTATAGATCGCCTTTTGCAGCAGCATGGCGCTGTGCTTATCGCTGTCTTCGTTGATATTGCGCACGATGGTCAGCAACGCGATGATGGCGATGATAAACAGCATCGCCAGCAGAGACACCATCACCAGCAGGGCGCGTTTGATAAAGCTGGCGGTTCTTTTCGGCTCAAGGTCCGTGCCGGCTACGTCATCGGAGACAAAAAATTTATGCATTATTCACCCACTCTCTCAGGCTTTTCTTCGTTCCGGTCTCTGTAAGTATCGACCTGTTCTGGCGGGGCTTGATTTTAATAAGTTAAAACTGAAGATAGACGATTCTGGAAAGATGCGGGGAGAGGGGGCAGGCAGTGTGGGTAAATAGTCGCCAGCGGAGCGGTTGAAAAAGCCAAAAGAGGGCAGTAACCCTTCAGTTTGTGTTGATTTTGTTCATGGTGCTGCAAAAAACAACAACCAAAAGGCGAAGGCTTGACGGGGTGGGCGCTTTTTCTTACCCTTTTACACCGAAGCACCCCTCCTGAAAGCCGATATAGCTCAGTTGGTAGAGCAGCGCATTCGTAATGCGAAGGTCGTAGGTTCGACTCCTATTATCGGCACCATTTCAAACTCCCATAAGAAGGTTGTGACACATCCTGTCCCAGAGGCTAATGATTTACTTATAGATTTCAGCAACCCCGTGCAACCGGCTATTCCCCGTGGTTGACAGGATTTTGAATGACGTTGCTCCTTGCTCATCAGCTTTACGGGAAAGCGCATTCGATAATTCATCAAGCGTATAGGCATTGCTGGCTGAGACGACACCGATCTTCTCTTTCCCATCGGCATGGTTAATTTCCTGAGCGGCAGAGGCGGAATTCACAGAAATAAATCCCATGACCAATGTAGTAATAAGCAATGCTTTCATATCTAATACCTCTTTTAAATTTATGTTTGAAACTGGAGTCATTTTCTCCATCTGTGTATTCAAATATACAGACCTAAGCTGTCATGATGCTGACCGCTTTATGACAAAATTGTCAGGGTTGTCGATTGGTTAATTTTTTTGAATACAAATTCAGCTCGTTAATAATGCACTCAGGTTCTTCACGCAGAAGCATATTGTCTATGTCCAGAACCCCATCAATTTTTTGTGGATCATCAGCCAGCAGATCTGCAAATAATGGGGTAAGATCCTGCTGTGCTTCACCTCGTTCAGCCACCAGCTCGAAGGTTTTATTTTTTGCCTCTTCGTTGGTCAGGGCACTGACCAGAACCAGGGCGATTTGCTCCCGGGATATCACACCATCTTCTGGTGTTCCCGCATGGCGACGATCTCCCTGAAGCATAACGATTCGGTGTTCATTGTCATTGTTGTAATCAAACCAGCCGGGCCGGACGATGGTATAGGGATGACCACTGGCCCTGACCAGACGCTCGGCACGTCTTTTCCAGTCATGAACCTCAGTACGTTGATTCCAGGTACTGAGTCGTTCAGTCACGCCAATCGTGGTCATCAGGCTGATATGAACAGGTGTATCCTTGAAAATTCGTAAAATATTACGCACTCCGCCGTAGTCGATCGCTCTGGCACCAATACGACCCTGACCATCAGAACCGAGCGTGAAAATGATGGCATCAATATCTTTCGGCAATTCGGTGAGTGTTTCAGGTAGTGATACATCGCCGTAAAAAACATCCGTTCCACGAGGAAGTAATTTTATTTTGCGTTTATTTCTGACCAGCGCGACGGGCTGATGGCCCATTTCAATAGCGCTATTCACGACATGAAGACCAATACTTCCTGTCGCGCCTGCTATGAGTATTTTCATGATAAACCTTCTGATAATTCGGACTTATTTTCGATAGGGTCACAATATCAATTATCATTATTGTCAGTAATAGGGCTAAAATGATTGTGTCTATGAACACCCTTCATGAGTGTGCGATGAAGGGAATGCCTCCATAAGGAAATCGCCGATGCTTAAAGAAAACTTCAATGAACTGCAAATCTTTCTTGTAGTGGCGAGGGAACGAAGTTTTACCAAAGCAGCGGGTAAACTGGGCGTTTCTCAGTCTGCACTCAGCCACGCGATGAAGGCCCTGGAAGAAAGGCTGAATATACGCCTCTTGACCCGTACGACCCGAAGCGTTGCCCCTACGGAAGCCGGTGAGAGAATTATTGCCTGTCTTGAACCTCGTATTGCCGATCTGGAGCAGGAGCTTGAATCGCTTGTTCAACTGAACGGCACTGCCTCCGGCAATATCCGTTTATCTGCCGGGGAGCATGCCGCACGAAGTCTGGTATGGCCGAAGCTAAAACCCTTCCTCAGGGAATATCCGGAAATCAATGTTGAACTGGTGGTTGATAACGGCTTTGTCGATATTGTTGAGGGGCGTTTTGACGCCGGGATCCGCCTGGGAGAAAGCGTGGATAAGGACATGATTGCGGTAAGAATTGGGCCGGACATGAGAATGGCCGTGGTAGGAGCGCCGTCTTATTTCGCTGCAAATCCTGCACCTGAAACGCCGCACGAGCTACAAAATCATCGGTGTATCAATATGCGCCTGCCAACAGCCGGTGGGCTTTACCACTGGGAGTTTGAGAAGGATGGGAAACCGTTACGGGTCAGAGTGGAAGGGCAGCTAACGTTTAATCTGCAGGCGGAAAGGATTGATGCGGCGTTATCGGGTTTTGGCCTCGCCTGCATACCTGAAGACAGGGTGCAGGATTATATAAAGTCGGGAGAGCTTATTCAGGTTTTGCAGGACTGGTGCCCATCTTTCCCCGGATATTATCTTTACTACCCGAGCCGTAAGCAGCATCCGCCCGCATTTGCGCTGATGATCGATGCGCTTCGCTACCATGAATAACGGGTCCGCCAGTCTCAGCGGACCCGTCCGGATATTAACGTCCTGTGCGGGCCTGATGCTCAGGAGAGTAACGTTCGCCGACGATTTTAATCGTTTCAAGCGCCTGGGTTATCTGTCGCGAGTCATCCTGAGAAAGGATGATGTCGGCGGCCCCAAGGTTTTCCTCCAGCCGGTGCAGTTTCGTGGTACCAGGGATAGGAACAATCCACGGCTTTTGTGCCAGCAGCCACGCCAGCGCGATTTGTGCAGACGTCACACCTTTCTCTGCCGCCAGTTCACCCAGCAATAAGACCAGTTTTTCATTGGCTTCAATCGCCTGCTCTGCGAAACGCGGCACTTGGCTTCTGTAATCATCCTTGCCAAAAGTGGTTCCTGGCTTAATCGAGCCCGTCAGGAAGCCCTTGCCTAATGGGCTGAAGGGCACAAAACCAATGCCCAGTTCTTCCAGCAACGGCAGGATCTCCCGCTCAGGCTCGCGCCACCACATGGAGTATTCGCTTTGAAGCGCAGTGACCGGTTGTACGGCATGCGCACGACGAATGGTTTGCGCACCCGCTTCGGACAGACCGAAATGTTTAACTTTGCCTTCAGCTATCAGGTCTTTTACCGTACCCGCAACATCTTCAATCGGGACATCCGGATCGACACGGTGTTGATACAGCAGGTCAATGACATCAGTCTTAAGACGGCGTAATGATCCTTCCACAGCTTCACGGATATGCTCCGGACGGCTGTTTAAAATCTGCTGCTTGTTGTCGTCGCCAAAAGTAAAACCAAACTTAGTGGCAATGACCACACGGTCACGAAGCGGTTTTAAGGCTTCGCCGACAACTTCTTCATTGAGGAAGGGGCCATACACTTCAGCGGTATCGAAGAAGGTGACGCCACGTTCAACCGCTGCGCGAATGAGCTCGATAGCCTGACGAGTATCGGTCGCCGGGCCGTAGCCGTGGCTTAAGCCCATGCAACCGAGCCCAAGCGCGGAGACTTCGAGTCCGGATTTACCCAGATAACGTTTTTGCATTGAATTAATACCTCTTTTATCGCGACTTAAACATCAAGTTTGCGGCCAGTCAGCCATTTCACCATCGCCGGGTCGCGGTGAGAGAAGAAGGCGCTGGTTGCGGTGTCGAGGGCGGAAATCTGCAGCATATCTTCAGAGCTGAGTTCAAAATCGAGAATGTTGATGTTCTCTTCCATGCGTTCTTTGCGCACCGATTTCGCCAGCGAAACGATGCCTCGCTGGAAGATCCAACGCAGCACAACCTGACCCACGCTTTTGCCGTACTTCTGGCCAATCGCCGTTAACACGGGATGCTGGAACAGGCCATTTTTACCCTCAGCAAACGGTGCCCAGGCTTCCGGTTGAATGCCATGGCTTTGATTCCATGGAACGGCATGCAGCTGCTGGTTGAAGGGGTTAACTTCAATCTGGTTCACCGCTGGGGCCACGTTGTTGAAGGCGATAAGGTCGGCCAGTCGGTCAGGATGGAAATTGCTGACGCCAATGGCGCGAATTTTGCCTGCCTGATGCAGTTCTTCCATAGCACGCCATGCTCCATGGACATCGCCATAAGGCTGGTGAATCAGATACAGGTCGACGTAATCAAGTTGCAGCCGATTCAGGGAGCGTTCGAACTGGGCTTTAGCGCCTTCGTAATTCGTATCCTGTAGCCAGAGTTTGGTCGTCACAAAGAGCTCGTTACGGGCGATACTGGTCTGTTTCAGTGCATTCCCGACCTGGGTTTCGTTCTGGTAAGACGCGGCGGTATCGATCAGGCGGTATCCCGTATCGATGGCATCAAGAACGGCTCTTTCGCATTCAGCAGCATCCGTCATCTGGAAGACACCAAAGCCCACCAAGGGCATTTCAATACCGTTGTTCAGTTTTACAGTTTGCATGACGTTATCCTTCAGCTGTTGTGTTGGAAAAGCATAACGCAAACTGATTTATTCGATTAGATGGGGTAATTAGCTAGGGTTTATTAGATGTGTTCATTAATCAAATGGTACTGGTTCTGGGTATCATCAAAAGGCTCTATTCTTTTCGTAAGGGATGCAGATATTTATCTGCATCCCTTAAATAAGCCCATAATTTACTCAGCTGGTTATTTGTGGTGACGTATATACTTAGCTTATTTTGATGTCATCCAGGTTAATATCCTCCTCTTCATGATCATTGTTTATGACAACATCCCGAGGAACATCTTTTTTGATAACTGCATAGACAGTCGCTGTGACCAATATATTAACCAGTAATGCCATAATACCCGCCATTGGGTGTGACATTGTTGGAATCATTAAAACGCCGCCAAAAGGGACGGTTGCATCTGCGCCATATACCATGGTGATGGCACCGCCACAGGCACCACCAATTGCAGCAGCCGCAATACCGCGAACGATGTCATTCATCACTATGGGTATAGATCCTTCAACAATATTGACTACCCCCATAGGAACCGCCGATTTTAACATTTCGATCTCTTCGTTATTGTAGATGTTTTTGCGAAGAAGTTTGGCGATAAAGAATGCAAGCCCGAAACCGATAGGTGTTGCCGTGTTAACTAACTGCAGAGCCGTAATGGGCTCATTTATACCTTGCGCCTGAAGCGTTAAAACGAATGCAAAGCACGTTTTATTAATCGGCCCGCCAAAGTCAATGATACATAGCGCTCCAATAACAGCACCTAAGAGTAAATTAGATGAAGTCCCCATACTTCTCAGGAAAGATGTCAGCGCATCGGTAAAAATACCAATCGGCGTACCGATGATATAGACCATGATTAACGCACTGAGAATCGATGCAAAAAAGGGCACAATCAGTGTCGGCATTAAGCCCCGGGCCCAGTCCGGGACCTTCATATTTTTAATGATAGCAAGGGCGATATAGCCTGAAATGTAGCCCCCGATCATGCCTCCGATAAAACCTGCACCAATGGCGTTAGCAGCCAGACCTACGACAAAACCGGGTGCAATGCCGGGCTTGCCTGCAATCGAGCCAGAAATACCGATGGCAATCACGACGGGTAATAGTCCGAGCGCCTTGGCTCCCATGGTTGCCAGGGCCTGCCACAGATCAAACTCACCGGGTACTAAAGCGTCCTGAACCGTACCCCCAAGACCCATACCGATAGCAATAATAAATCCAGCGCCACATACTATGGGAATTAAGAACGAGATAGCAGTTAGCAGATGACCTTTAGGATTCGCTGCTTTCCATATTTCTTTTATATTCATAAATTACGCCCTTTAATTTATAGAGGATACGCACAGGTAAAAGTTATGAATTCACTAATTCACCGAGCTTTTCAATAAGCTTGTTGGGAGATTTCACAGCCATTTCCGTTGGAACTTTTACTATTCTCTTTCCGGCGAACCGTTCTTCTCCAGATACCTGAACATCAGCGGCGAGCAGCACAATATCGGCCTGGGCAATTTCTTCAGCGGTTAAAGCGTTCTCGATACCAATAGTTCCTTGCGTTTCAATTTTGACATTGTGACCCGCTTTTTTTGCTGCAGTTTCAATTTTCTTTTGGGCAATATAGGTATGCGCAATCCCTACGGTACAGGCGGTAATTCCGACAATATTCATCTCTTTCACCTTGATTTATTTAATGGTAAGCAGTTACACAACCCATTTTTTAAACGCCAGCACCTTCGCTTTCAGCATTTAAAAGATCAATAATTCTCTGAGGGTCATTCTCTTGCAGTAATTTATCAATAATATCTTCATCCGCCAGCGAGCCAGAAACATGAGCCAGCAGCCGAATATGGGTCGCATTCTGATCGACTAAGCACACCGCAAATAAAATAATGCATCGGACATCACTGCCATCCATGGTTTCCCAGGGAATATCATGTTGGGTTCGTCCGATTGCCAGTGCCGTCCGCGCTACGCCGGAAGATTTGCCGTGCGGGATTGCAATATGATTTTCAAACCCGGTTGAATCCAGTTCTTCACGAAGCCAGACATCTTTCAAAAAATCAGCTTTATTAATGACGGCGCCATCCTGCACCAGGAGATCCGTTAATTCTTCAATGGCCTCTTCTTTCGTTTTTGCCGCCATGTTTAATTTGATGTTTTTTACATTAAGTACATGAGAAATATCCATCATCGACCTTCGTTAAAATAAAGTCAGGGTTAATTATCAAAGTGCATAGATTTCACCTTGATAATAAATGAGGTACAGCACCCTCAACCGTAAAAATCAGGCGCGAGGGCAAAGAGACAGACCGGTTAAATAGACTCTTAGTCCTGCGCGATGGCTCAATACGGCTGAGCGCGCTGCAATTTTCAGGCAGCGACTTCGCGCTGGTAGATATCGACCATTTTATCCCAGGCATCGCTGACATTATCCGCCAGCGAGAACAGGCCCGATGTTCCCACAATAAAGACGTCGACGCCGGACTGGGAGATGACATTAAAGGTCTTCTCGTTGCAGGAGCCGTCAATTTCCGTCAGGTAGTGGTAACCATGCGCTTCGCGCATCGCAATCAGTTGTTTGATTTTGTTGAGTGATTCTGGAATAAATTTCTGCCCCGCATAGCCTGGATCAACCGACATGACGGTTACTTTATCCAGCAGGTGCGCGTACTCTTTAATAGCATCCGCTGGAGTAGCCGGGTTCAAAACCACGCCACAGCGGCGACCAGCGTCTTTAATCTGGTTCAGCAGACGGAAGATTTTGTTATTCGCCGTCTCCGGATGGAAGCTGATAATATCTGCCCCTGCATCAATACACATTGGAATAATATCTTCCGGGTGATTCACCATCAGATGCACATCAATTGGCACATCGGTAATTTTCTTCAGGTTTTCGATAAAGAACGGTGATAGCGTAATATTCTTCACATAGTTACCGTCCATAATATCAACGTGATAAAAATCAGCCCGTCCGTTCATTGCCGTAATTTGTTCTCTGAACTGCGTTAAATCCATACACATTAACGAGGGCGAAAATTTAGCTGCCATACCTCACCTCCAAAAGAGTTAATTAATTAAACAGTGACACGACATGCCCAAGAATGATGCCAACAACGCCGAAGTCTGCATCGCCAAAGGTGGTGGATGCAAAGCCAAGGTCGCCCATCAGAGGCAGCAAAATCGCAGGCAAAAATGAAATCAGCAGACCGTGAGCGAATGCACCCACCACCGCGCCGCGCCGACCGCCGCAGATGTTGCCGTAAACGCCCGCCGTCGCGCCGCAGAAGAAGTGCGGCACCAGGCCGGGAACGATGACGCTCAATCCAAACAGTGGGCACAGGAACATACTCACCAGACCGGCGGCAAAGCTTGACAGAAATCCGACGATCACCGCGTTCGGGGCGAATGGAAAGACGGTAGGGCAGTCGAGCGCCGGTTTGGCGTCTTTCACCAACTTGTCGGCGATGCCTTTAAAGGCCGGAACAATTTCGGCAATAATCATGCGCACACCTGCGAGGATGATCCACACGCCTGCCGCGAAGGTCAGCGACTGAATAATGGCGAAGATGATAAAGTTCTGACCGCCGCTGATGCTGGTTTCAACGAACTCTTTGCCTGCTATCAGGACCAGAATCACGAACAGGATCATCATTGTCAGCGAAATGGCGACGGAGGAGTCACGCAGGAAGTTCAGCGATTTCGGGACCTTCAGCTCTTCAATCGACGGACTGCCTTTACCGATCGCTTTCCCCACCAGCGCCGACAGCAGATAGCCGGTTGAACCAAAGTGGCCCAGCGCCAGGTCATCAGTACCAGTAATTTTGCGTGTGAACGGCTGCAGAATAGCCGGAGAGACCATCATCATGATGCCGAGGATCATCGCCCCTACCAGTACCACCCAAAACGGCGACAGACCGCCGACAGAGAGGATGACAGCCAGCATTGCCGACATATAGAGCGTGTGGTGCCCCGTCAGGAAGATGTACTTCAGCGGCGTGATACGGGCAAGGACGATGTTAAACAACATCCCCAGCACCATGATCATTGCCGTCGCGGTGCCGTAGTTTTTCTGCGCCAGCGCTGCCATGGCGTCGGTATTGGGTACCACCCCCTGAATATGGAAGGAATGCTCAAACAGCTGGCTAAAGGTTGTTAACGTCGTGGCGACAATCGCCGCCCCGGATGTTAATATCACAAAACCCATAATGGTTTTGAGGGTTCCGGAAATAACTTCGGAAATGGCTTTTTTCTGCAATAATAAGCCGATCAGGGAAAACAGACCGACCAGTATTGCTGGTGTACCCAACACATCATGAATAATAAACTGCAGCATAGAATGACTCCGTAAGGCCGCAAATAATTAATCAGAGATTTTCGGAAAGAATTTCTTTGATTTTATTGTTATCCAGCAGATTAGATAAACCAAATACCTGTGCAGAATGGTTTGACAAATGTTCAGCAATATCTCTGGCGCTAAGAATAATATCGGCCGTTTCGCTTTTTGCTGACGTCAGATCGGTATGGGAAACCTCGGCTTCTTTATTCAGCTCTTTAATTATTTTTTTTACCTTCATTTCAACGATAAAACTGCTGCCTAAACCGTTACCGCAAACAATCAGAACTTTTTTCATCTCTACCTCACTGCCCGTTGATAACGGTCTGAATTGATTCCATTGATGATGCCTTCAGCAGTGCTGAGAGTCGTTCATCATCGCTAAAAATGTCCGCCAGGGCTGTAATCATATTGATGTGCTCATCTCCCGAAAGCGCACATAACATAATCACAACGTAAATAGGGTCATTCTCTTCTGCGGCAAAAGAAACGCCTTGTTTAATATGTAAAAGCGATAGCCCGTTTTTAATTGCTCCTTGTTCCGGGCGAGCATGAGGCATCGCCAGGCCAGGTGCCAGAACATAATAAGGACCAAGTTCCCGGTGGCTGTTAAAAATGGCTTGAATATAGTCTTCAGTAATCGTCTTTTTCGCCAATAAGGGTTGAGCCGATAATGTAATGGCCTGTTTCCAGTCGCTAACTGAATCTACAATCTGGATATTTTCTGCAGGTAACCATGTCGTAATCATAAATACCCCGATAGCGTTGAAAGTGGGACTACTATAGTGGAATGTTTTCGTGGCTTACCGTGATCATTCTCTCAAAGTTAGCGCTAACATGGATGTAATGTTAAAATTCTTGTTACCGCTAACTTTGCTAATCAAACTTATCATTACTTTTCAGTTGTGCAATGCGCAAAACGCTAAACATCAATTACAATGGCTGCCCATTCAGGCGAGAGGAGGACATCAGTGCAGACGTTAGAAGCGGACGATAGCGGGAGAGAAAAACGCAGAAAAAACACCGGTAAAATCACGCTCGCTGAAGTTGCTAAACTGGTCGGCGTTAGCACGATGACCGTGTCGCGCGCGTTACGTATGCCTGAAAAAGTGAATCCTGAACTGCGCACCCGTATCGAAGCGGCGGTGAGCGAGTTGGGCTATGTGCCAAACCTGCAGGCCCGTAGCCTTGCCTCTGCTGACTCCAGCCTGGTGATGGGCGTGGTTCCCTCTTTTTCCTCCCCGGGCTTTCTTGCCGTCTCCGAAACGCTGCAGACCGTGCTCGGGACCCAGGGCTACAGCATGATGTTTATCGAGTCCGGCCAGGGGGGGCAGAGTGAAGAGAATGCGTTTGCGCAAATGCTCGCCTACAACCCGGCGGCGATTGTCCAGTTCAATATTGATAACATCGGCAGTTGCTCGCAAATGATAATCAACACCGGCGTGCCGGTGGTTGAGATTGGTGCCATCAATCGCGACGCAAGCTGGGTCAGCATTGGCGTTGACTACGCTGCAGCCATCAAAAAGCTGGTCACGTCGCTGGTACAGGCCGGATATAAAAATATTGGCCTGCTTTGCACCGCCTCCAATAACATTATGTTTCGCCAGGTACTGAGCGGTTGGAACAGCGCTATGCTCTCGGTTAACAACTCCCCGCATCGCGTGGTTACTTCTCACCTGCCAGCGGGTATTACAACCGGTTTGAACCTGCTGGGCGATATTCGTATCACCTGGCCTGAGCTGGATGCCCTGATTTGTACATCTGATGAAATTGCCTGCGGCTGCATCATGGCCTGCAACGGTGCGGGGCAAAAAGTGCCCGACGCGCTGGCATTGGCAAGTTTGAGTGGAGGGACCCTTGCAGCGGTTTGCTCCCCGGCTCTGACTGCGGTCGAATTCCCCTGGAGTGAAACGGGAACTGTGGCAGGTAAAACGTTGCTGGATCTGCTGGCGGATAAATCGACAGATAAAGTCATTGAATTACCTTCAACTTTACAAGTTCGTGCCAGCACAAGAAAACAATAGGGCGATTAACATTATTGATTTGTTATCCCGCCAGATACGGCAGGATAACTGTTGGTCACTGGGCGTCGGCATGAGAGTGTGTCGGGCTGATACTCTCTGTTGATAACATTTCTCCCTATTGCAGATTTTTCTCTTTCAAAAATTGACTCACCAAATCAGCAATCTGCACATTATTTAAATCAGAGAACGGGAAGTGTGTATTCCCTTTGATTCCCACTTCTGGCAGATGTGTCACGGTGACATCCCCGCCATGCTTATTCACCACGTCACGCCACTCACGGGCCATCGCCAGTCTTACGCGCCAGCTGTCCTGCGCGGGCATGGCTACAGGTTTATCCGGTATGTTATCGCCGTAAATAATCAGAATCGGGATTTTGGTCAGTGCCATAAACTGCGCCATCGGCACCGGCTCACCCTTCAGCGTGTCGAACGCGCTTGGCATAGGGGCTGGGAGTTCTTTTTCCGGGAAGACAAAGCTGCTGCCGGGCTCGAAGGCGACAATGGCTTTGACCTTGTCATTTTTCATCGCCGTGTACCAGCCTGGTCCGCCACCCTGAGAGTGGGTGAAGAGGATAGCGGGGCCGGATTTATCCACGACGGCGGACATCGCATCAGAGATGACATTGATATCAAACGGCCCGGTATTTGGGGTCATCTGACGGAAATACTGATTCAGCGCTTCTTTGTCGTGAGAGAACTGAACGCCCTTAAAATACTCTGGCCACACGCCAACGCGGAACTGGTTGAACCACATCTGTTCATCCGGCTTAGGCGTAACAGTACCTTCTACAGTCGTGCGCCCGGCGCTGCCCCGACGCGGCTGATCGACAAGATAGGTTGAGAACCCGCGACGCAGGAAGATGTTCTGGAACCCTTCGCGACCATCCGGAGTGCTTTCCCATGTACGGGAGAACTGACCTGCGCCGTGCAGCATCACAATAGGGTATTTATGCGGATTCTCCGGGATTTGGTAGAACACAGAGGCATGATCGCCATGCCAGGTTTGGCCAGCTGAATTCAGCGGCTTTTTCGCGTCAAATGTTCCTGGTGCGGTTATGATAGTGCCACCAGCAGAAAAGCTTCCCTGTTCCTGAATGACCAGCGGCTCGGCGTATACCGACTGAGCCACCAGGCCACCCGCCATTACGCAGATGGCCAGCGTTTTTAAGATTGTCTTCAAGATTACATCCTCTGTTATGTTTGCCGTTCAATCATATCTGAGTAGTCAGCGTTAATTATTTAGCACCCCTGATTGCCCTTATTTGGCAGACTCATGAATGCGGACGATTAACTGCGTATTGTCTCTAACCAACTTGTTACCGTTTCAGTGGTTCTTCGCTCCTGGTCGCATTCAATGACCAGCGGTTTTTCCCGACGCGCAGTTGGGGCGAGACTGGCAAGGATGTCGTCGCTGTCTCCTTTACCGTAGCCACCGTGAGTAATAAAGGGGATGAGTAATTTGCCCGCAAGGTTGTGGCTGCTGAGAAATGCTTGCACGACAGGCGGCACGCTGGTCCCCCAGATCGGAAAGCCTAAATACAGGGTCTCGTAGCGTGAGATATCTGCAACGCTATTTTTTAATGCCGGTTTTACGCCTCGCTCACGCTCATTTTTCGCCTGTTCAACGGTCTGAAAATAGTCTTCCGGATAAGGCATAGCCGGTTCGATTTCAAACAGATCGGTATTCAGGCTGCGGTGAATGACGCCCGCAATCACCCGTGTATTTCCGCTGCGGGAAAAGTACGCCACCAGAACACGGCTTTTACCCTGCACGTTTGCGGTTCCGGTCGCAGCTGATGCAAAAGAAACGTTCGCCAGCGTCAGCCCGGCAAGTGCGGTGATTAACATTCTGCGGTTGGGATCATGCTCCATAATCCACTCCTAATTGTTTGCAAGCGCCTGCTGCAGCGCCTTTTCAGCTCGCGTTGCTGCATCACTTTCGCCATGTTCACGCAGAACCTGTGCCAGCTGGCGCAGCTGCGACGCCATCAGGCCGACCCGCATGCTTGCTCGCGTATGCGACAGCAGTTGTGATTCGACGCCCGGCGTGGCCGCTAATGCGCCAACCGTTGCCAGCTCGCGGCTTTGCCAGTCGAGGTTATCACGGGCGAAAATGTCGCCGAAAAGGTGCGTTTGCAGGAACTGGTTAATCACCGGGGCAAAATCAAACAGCGGGCCCTGGACGGGAGCGCCTGAGATTTTTGTCTGGTTTGCGGTACCGACACGGCGAAGCTCATCCCCGACAGGGATCGGGGCAACCGGTTCTTTACCCTCAACGTCTTTGATACCACGTTGTTTACGTGCTTCGACGACTTTCATCAGTTCATTAAGCGCATTCAGGCTACGAGGGAAGCCCGTATAGGCATAAAGCTGGACGAGAATCTCTTTGGTTTCGTTTATCGTAAGCCCGGCATCCAGTCCCTGATTCAGGGCTGCATTCAGCTTATCCATCTGACTGCTGGCCATCGATGCCGCAATCAACGGGATGGCCTGTTGGCGAGCTGACAGCGTATCTGAAACCTTTTGTTCGTGGTTCATTTCTGAGGCTCCTTTACTGACGGGTGCAGCATGTGCCGCGAGACCAAAACCAAAGGTCAGCAGTACCGCTGCCGCTAATGCTTTAATGGCCGTGGTATTGTTCATCTGTCACTTTCTCCATCCAGTTAACGCTTTTGCCATCCACAATCCCGGTTATCGCCAGATGCGTCATCGCGCTGCCGGGTGCCGCCCCGTGCCAGTGTTTGACGCCCGCCGGGCAAGAGACAACGTCACCGGCGCGGATAACCTGCACCGGCTGGCCTTCTTGTTGGGTGAGCCCAACACCCGAGGTCACAATCAGCCGCTGACCTGCCGGATGCGTATGCCAGGCGGAACGAGCGCCGGGTTCAAAGGTGACATAAGCCCCGGAAACACTGATGTCGTTATCCGGTTTGAAGAGAGGATCAACCCTGACGCGACCGGTAAAGTTCTCGGCTGACCCGAACACCGCATTCTGACTTCCTGCAGGGGCGATATGGACAGCGGGATTTCGCTCCGCTGCCCAGGATGAAAATGTAATAGGCAGTAACAACCCGAGGTAACGTAAATGTCCGATCATGCAAAGCGTCCTTATCAATGAAGAGGGGATTGCCTGCGATGATTTTATCGAGAGGGTGATGACGTCAGGCTGACGCCCCCCTGACAATTCTGTCAGTTAACCCGGGTCCCGGCTCAGCGCCGGATTGAGTATTGCCCGCCGCTTTATCCGCATGTATCGCAAAGGTGAGGCCAAATGTATTGATGCCACCTTCACTACGGGCAAAGACATCTCCCCTGTGCATAATGGCGACGGCACGCACGATCGACAGGCCCAGTCCATGATGGGTATCACTCCTGGCTCGGGAGGTATCAACGCGATAGAACCGCTCGAAAAGTCGGTGTAAGTGCTCTGGTGCTATCGGATCGCCCGGGTTTGACACTTCAATACAGGCTTGGTGACCGGTTTCGCTTAACCGCACCGTAACCGTACTGTCAGAGGGCGAATGCCTTGCGCTATTTTCCAGTAAATTAGCCAGTGAGCGGTGGAACAGTCGTCGGTCGATGTCCGCGGTGACGTCGCCCTGAACATCGAGAGAGAGCTGTTTTTCAGCAAAAGAGGGTTCCACATACTCCGCTGTTTTTAGGGTTTCTTCGCGCAGGGACACCTGCGTAAGCTGGGAAGCATGTTCACCCGCATGGGCATGGGACAGGAACAGCATGTCGTTAACGATAGACGTCATGCGTTCAAGTTCTTCCAGATTGGAACCCAGTAACTCTTCCAGTTCATCCTGCGAGCGTCGGCGCGAAAGCCCCAGCTGCGTCTGGCCGATCAGGTTAGTCAGCGGAGTCCGGAGTTCATGCGCAACATCGGCATTAAAGCTTTCGAGCTGCCGCCAGGCGACCTCCTGCCGTTCCAGCACGCCATTAAAAGATGATGCTAATTGCTGTAATTCGTCAGGTAATGCTTCGGTATTCAGGCGCTGACCATGGTCCCCGGGAGCGAGTTGCCTCGCCTGTTTACTGAGCGCCCCAACGGGACGAAGACCGATCCTTGACACGACGTATCCCAGTAAGGCGACAATCACGACGCCCAGTGCGGTAATGATCAGTAATGTACGCGTGAACGCATCGAGTGTGCCCATGTACGGCGTGGAGTCGATGGCAACCACATAGCGCAGCTCAGGCCTTTCACCGTTGGCGGGTATCGTTTTCACTAAAAGGAACAGCGAGCAGGCACCTTCTGATGCGCCGGGCACTTTATTAAAGCCTTCCTGTAAAGAAGACCACTGAACGCCCACCGGTGGCGTTCCCCCCATGCTAAAGCGTGGGTTATCGCTCACTATCCAGTAGCGAACGCGTTCACCTTCAGAATTGGTTAACACGGTGAATTTATTGGCAAGCAGTGACCAGCCGTCAGCCGAGGTTCGTGCGGTGATCCACGGACTCATTAATGATTCGCGAAACAGCAGCTCGTTGTGCATCTGCTTTTGCAAAGAGTCATGCAAGGAGCTTCTGAGCAGGATACCGATAACGGACACAATCAGCAGCGCGGATAAGGCAAACATCAGCGCCAGGTGAACGGAGATGGAACGCTTAGGCATGCTTATCCCCTTCATTTATTCGGACCGGACTTCGAGGACATACCCCATGCCACGAACGGTATGTAACAGCTTGATATCGAACGGCGCATCCACTTTGGCCCGAAGTCGTTTAATGGCCACTTCAACCACGTTGGCATCGCTGTCGAAATTCATGTCCCAAATCTGCTCCGCAATCATCATTTTTGACAGAATCTCCCCCTGATGCCGGGCCAGAAGGCTCAGCAGGGAAAACTCTTTCGCGGTCAGCTCCAGTCTCGTTCCGGCGCGAAATACGCGACGAGCCAGCAGGTCGAGATGCAGATCGTGAATTTGCAGCTGGGTGATGTCTGCGCCATCCGTAGCGCGGCGGCGCACCAGCGCCTGAATACGCGCCACCAGCTCAATCAGCGAGAAGGGCTTGGGCAGATAATCATCCGCGCCAAGACGCAGCCCTTTAACGCGCTCGTCGACCGAGCCGCGCGCCGAGAGCATCAGTACCGGCGTCTGTTTGACTGCCCGCACGCCCTCGAGAACCCGATAGCCGTCCATCCCCGGCAGCATCACATCCAGTATTATCGCGTCGTAGTCGAACTCCAGCGCGTAATGAAGACCTTCAGCGCCATCTGCAGAGACATCTACCGTAAACCCGGACTCACCCAGCGCACGGTTGAGATAGGTTGACGTTTTTTCTTCATCTTCGACTAACAACAGACGCATAACGGGACTTCCTCTTAACTATCCAATCGGGATCATTCTGCTTCTTGATTGCCAACATAAAGCTGACGGCTACCTGACAGCGCTGTCAGAAATGCTTCCCACCCGTTCTGTTCCTGACAAAAATGTTATTTCTCTGTCACTATGCTGACAGCCCTCTCCGCCTAATCTGAGCCTGCAAATTTGATTCTGCGGGCCTGTATAACCAGGCCGACACTCATCGGGAGAGACCATGAAATTCACGCTTATCAGTGCAATGCTACTCACGGCAATGGCTGGGGTGTCCTCAGTCAATGCGGCTGATTATAAAAAGAATCCATTCACACTCGTCTATGACGGTGCCATTACCGAGAACGTCAAAGGCAAGGTCAACATTCATCCCGTGAAATACGATCTGCATGGCATCCAGATTGCTGCGAATGTCTATACCCCTGCTAACTACGATCCCGCCAAAAAATACCCGGCGGTAGTGGTTGCACATCCTAATGGCGGCGTAAAAGAACAGGTCGCAGGGTTATATGCCCAGCGTCTCGCCGAACAGGGCTACATCACCATTACCGCCGACGCGGCTTATCAGGGTGCCAGCGGCGGAATGCCTCGCAGCGTGGATAAACCCGCTAATCGCATTGAGGATATCCATGGCATGGCTGACTACATCAGCCAGTATCCTGGTGTAGATACCGCCCGCCTTGGTCTGCTGGGTATTTGCGGTGGCGGCGGGTATTCACTTGTTGCGGCTGAAACTGACAAGCGGTTCAAATCGATAGCAACCATCAGCATGTTTAATTCAGGCCTTGTGCGCCGCAACGGTATGCAGGATTCACAGCTGGATACTGTCCAGCAGCGTCTTCAGCAGGCTTCTGACGCACGGGCTCAGGAAGCCGCCGGAGGCGAAGTCCTATACTCCGGCGATGCCAACCTGACTGATGAACAGATTGCTAAATTACCTTTTGCCTTATATCGCCAGGGCTACGAGTACTACTGGAAAACCCATGCGCATCCGAACTCCACGTTTAAATACACCACCAGCAGTCTTCTGGATTTGATGAGCTTTGACGTAACGGACCATATCAATCTCATCAATAAACCGCTGCTGATGATTGCCGGTACAAAAGCCGATACGCTCTATATGACTGAAGATGCGTTCGCGAAAGCCACCGGGACGAAGGACAAAGAACTCTTCCTGATCGACGGCGCTACCCATATCGAGACGTACTGGGTGCCAAAATACGTTGACCAGGCGATGCAACAGTTAGACGTCTTCTTCGATAAGAATATTTAACTAGCCTGCGATGACGCCCCAGCCGTACAGGCTGGGGTATGCCTGTCAGTTACAGCCACTTTCCGCTTGAATATTCACTCGATAGATTCAGATTAACGAAGTTGCGGTTAAAGATAATTACGCTATTTAAATAGGCGCTATGAGTTAAATTCATAAGCGTGGCGGAAATGTAATAGTCACTTTTTTATCTGAACAATCAGTGCCATCAGGACGCTGGCTGCTGTAAACAACGCAATTATCCAGCCCATCGTCCATGGCGTGCCATCACTGAACAGGGCGAGAAGCAGTGAAGAGATGATGCCGCTGCCATATTGTAACGCGCCCATTAGCGCCGACGCGGAGCCCGCCACATTAGGCACTGCGTCTAATGCGCAGGCCGTGGATGTCGCCGCGATGATGCCATTCATAGAGAAGAACACGAACACAGCGCCGACAATCACGGTAATTCCACCTACGCCCAGGCCGGTGGTGACCGCCAGCACTATTGCCGCAAGAGTGGCGATGAATACGGCATTCCTGAGCAACGCTTCCAGCGGGTAGCGGTGAACCAGACGTCTGTTGACCATGCTCACCGTCATCAGTCCAACAATGTTTACTGCAAACAGCCAACCGTAATGCTGCGGATCAACGCCGAAGTACGTGATGTAGACAAACGGAGAACCGGTGATAAAGGCATAGGCTGCAACGTAGTAGAACGTCAGGCAGAGGGTAAAACGCATATATTTTGCGTTGGTCAGTAATGCGTAATAGTTACTAAAGGCGCTGGATACGGAAGCTTTTGAACGCTTTTCAGCAGGTAACGTCTCCGGTAACCAGAATAAAGACATCAGCATTAATGTTCCGATAATCGCCAGCAGCCAGAAAATGGCATGCCACGAGGTAACTTTAATCATCTGCCCGCCGATCAGGGGCCCGGCAATCGGCGCGATGGCCATGATTATCATCAGTGTAGAAAGCATTTGTGCTGCACGAGTGCGGCTAAACAGGTCGCGGATCATGGCTCGTGCCAGCATCGGCCCGGTACAGGCACCTAACGCCTGAAAAACACGCCAGAAGACTATTTGCACGATATCTGTTGATAACGCACAGCCCACCGAGCCGATGATGAACAGCCCTAAACCGATAAACAGTGGCAGACGACGCCCATAACGATCGCTAATCGGCCCCCAAATCAGTTGCGCAATGCAAAAACCGATAAGAAACCCAGTGATTGTCAGCTCTGCATCACCCTGCAAATCTTTGGCCATCAGGGGCATAGCAGGAAGATAGATGTCGGTTGATAAAGAGGTAACAGCCATCAGGGCGCTGAGAATGAGTAAAAACGACAGGCCGGTTTTTTTCACTGTAGCCGACTGTGTTTGTGCCTGTTGATTAAGCATGGTGATCCGTTGGACATGAAAAGATAAAGCATGTTAACGGGTTTATGCTCGCTGATAATCACCGACGGGAGGATAGGGACTATGAATGGTGTTCATTAATGAAAGTTGATTTATCAGATAACGCGTTATAAGCCTCTTGCTATGCCCTGAATCGCCACCCCCTCTCAGGGCCAGCAACATTCTCTTTCGCAACCAAACAATCAACACCTCCCGCTCCTGCTTTTTGGTTAAGCAAAATTATCCACTGCCTTATCATATATTTATTTAATAATGTTTCTGTTAATGCAGGATATATTTGGCTTAAGTGAACTTATCTTCTCAAATAGCCCTCTTTTACAGCTTTTATTACACGATTACACATATTGACACTAATGTTGTCGATCGGTAATTATTGCGTAAAACAATAAGCTTATTCTTATTTTTAACTTGTTATTCCGGCCGTGCCATTTATCAAATCATTGTTATGTCGGGATAACCTGAGAAAAATCGTGATCGGTGGGCCATTTACTCTTTCTTCAATACAGGGCTCTTCAGACGATGGGGATTTTTCCAGGTCGACGCGGTTGCAACATCCTTCCTGCAATCATACTTTCTTTACCCTTTGTCATTTCTGTGACGACGACTCAGGCGAGGGACCTTTCGTCCTCCTCGCACTCTGTTTCTGACGACACCCCGGCAGGCGGTTTGTTTGCCGCACTGCGCAGCACAATGCTCCATCACCCCGGTCTGGCCAGTCAGCAGGCGCTTGTGCGTTCCAAAGAGGCCAACGCCGACAGCGCGCGCGCGGCACGTTTACCTACGCTTGGGGCCAGCGCGGGGGCGGGGCAAATTTCGGGTTACAATGATTCCAGTTCGACCACGCTGAGCGTATCGCAGCCGCTATGGGCTTTTGGGCGTATCGACAGCGCCATTGACTACGCCGACAGTGACACCCTTGCCCAGCAAGCTACGGCCTGGGCTACGCGTCGTGAACTGCTGGAAGAGACCGCAGTGGCCTATGCAAATGTGCAGGGTGTTCGCGAGCGTCTTGCCGTTGCACAATCGAATGTGACCAACCATCAGGCATTGCAGGAACAAATTCAGCGCCGTGCGCAGGGGGGACTGGCGTCTTCCGCTGATGTCAGCCTGGCGAAGGCCCGGTTGTTACAGGCACGCTCCTCGTTCGAACAGGCCAAATCGGACCTGCTTACCGCCGAATCCACGCTGTTATCCCTGACCCAGGAGCCGATCGCAAGCGACCTGCCGGTTCCTGACAGCATCCTCCAGCTGCCTGCCGATCGGTCTGTACAGGAACAAATTCTTGCGCAAAGTGCCACCGTGCGTGCCCGCGAAGCGGGGGTCACCCTTGCCGAAACGGATGTGGAACGTCAGCGCACCTCATCCATGCCGACCGTCTCCCTGCAGGCCTCTCGCAACGACTACTCCGGCATCCCCAACCAGAGAAATGACAACACGATCAATGTGGTGGTGACTGGCACGATGGAAGGTCTGGGACTGGTGAACCGCGGCCTCAGGAACGCCGCTCTGGAACGCGTGGAGTCCGCACGCCAGGATCTGGCCCAACAACGCCACAGCGAAGACATTCAGACGCGCCAGCTACTCGATCAGCGTGATGCTAACCAGATGCTGATGGCGGGTTATGAGCAGTCCGTCGTTGAACTCAGCGACACGCTGGCATCCTTCCGTCGCCAGTACGAATCGGGCTACAAGAGCTGGCTGGATGTCCTCAACGCCGTGCGCGAATTAACCGAACAACAACAAGCGCTGGTAGCGGTGCGATCGGCATGGCGGGTTGACTGCCTGCGCCTCGCCGCACGCACGGGTCGTATGGACGACACCTCTGGCGCCCTGCCCACGGGCACACAATTAGCTAACACGTCTGCGAGCCAACCCTGATGACACCTGTACCCCTCTCTGCATTACTGGCCCTGCTGGACAAGCTACACGCCCCGGTGAATAAAGCGGCTTTAACCCAGGCCTGGGCGCGTGCGCAGGCCGCTCCTCCGTTGACCGATCGCCCCCAGGATCATGTGCGCAATTTACTGTCAGACGCGGGGATGAAAGATGTCCGGCTGGCGTTGCTTCCCTGGCGGCGTTTTGATCCCCGCCAGCTCCCGGCCCTGATGTGGCACGAACAGTCATGGTGGCTGGCCGAGCGGCACAGTGAGAGAGGGAATACCGACACCCTTACGCTGACCCGTGAAGGTGCCGAATCCCGAACGCTGACGCCAGACGACATCGTGACCGGTGCGCCGGGTACGACTGCGGATGACGAAACGGCTGTGCTCTGGTTCAGCCTGGCGTCACCGGTACAGTCAGAAAACCTCGCTGATAGCGAAAACCCGGCCATGCGCCTGGTCTGGCGAGAACTGTTGCGCGACCGCCGCTGGGTATTTCGGGTCGTCGCCGCCACGCTGCTGGTGAACATCCTGGCCATTCCCACATCGCTCTTCGCGATGCAGGTCTACGATCGCGTGGTTCCCACCCTGGCCTGGGCCACACTGACCACCCTGGTGGTGGGGATGGTGCTGGTTGTGGGGCTGGACTGGCTGCTCAAAACGCTGCGTGCCCGCGTCATGGACAGCGTTGCCAGCAGTGTGGATAAACGCCTTTCCCAGCATGTCTATGAACACCTGCTGCACCTGCAACTCGACCAGCAGCCCGGCAGTCTGGGCACGCTGGCCGCACAGGTGGGAGCCCTGGATTCGGTGCGGCAGGTTGTCTCTGCCGGTCTGGTCTTCGGTATCGTGGATCTGCCGTTTGCCTTTCTGTTTATCGGGCTGATTGGTTTGATCGGCGGGCCCGTCGGCTGGGTTTACCTCGGAATGCTGCCTGTCGCGCTGGCGCTTGGCCTGTTCACCCGTCTGCGCTTACGCCGTCTCACGCGCCAGCAGATGCTTCGCAGCAATGAGCGTCTGGGCCTGCTGGTGGACAGTATTCGCGGTGCCGAGACGCTGCGGGCCAGCCATGCGGGCTGGCGTTTTGCACAAGACTGGCAGACGCTCAGCAATTCCATCGCCGGCTACAGTATTCAGCAAAAATCGCTCAGCCAGTTCTGTACTAACACCACCGGCAGTCTGTCGACGCTGGCGTATGTCATGGGGATCGTGGTCGGGGTCTGGGGCGTCGAAGCCGGATACCTGACCACCGGGGGCATGGTTGCCTGCAGTATTCTGGGGGGACGTGTCATCGGGCCAGTGAGTCAGGGCGTTCAGTACCTGATGCAGTGGCAGCAGGTCAGAGAAGCGCTGGATATGGTGAACAACCTGCTGCGCAAACCGACGGAGCGCCGCCCTGGGCAGACGCTGTTGTTGCCCGATCGCCTGCCAGAACATATCAGTGTGGAAAAGCTGCGCTTCGCCTTTCCGCAGTCTCCGGTGCAACAACTCAATATTCCCGCACTCCGCTTTAACGCCGGTGAACGCGTCCTGCTGTTAGGGCCCGTTGGCGGCGGTAAATCGACGCTGCTGAAGATCCTGGCCGGGCTCTATCGCCCCGGTGAGGGACGCGTGCGCCTGGGCGATGTCGATCTGTGGGAGATTGATCCCCAGCTGGTCAGCGCTCAGGTTGGCTATCTGCCCCAGGCGGTGCAGCTCTTCAAAGGTACGCTGCGAAGCAATCTTATGCTCGCCGGTGCAGTCAGCGACACCACGCTTACGGACGTCACCCGCGATCTGGCGCTGGATCAGGTGGCTGCCGGTAATCCGCTGGGTATGGATATGGCTATCAGTGAAGGCGGCTCGGGTCTTTCCGGCGGTCAGCGCCAGCTGGTCGGCCTGGCGCGTGTGCTGATGTCTCGTCCCCGTATCTGGCTACTGGATGAACCGACGGCCTCGCTGGATGGCGAAGCTGAGGCCCGCGTCTGGAAAGCATTACAGGCCCGGCTACAGCCAGAAGATATTCTCATCGTCGCCACTCACCGTCCGATGGCGGCTATTAACTTAGCCACCCGCGTACTGGTCGTGCAGGAAGGCACCATCGTGCGTGATGGTACGCCAGACAAGCTGCTGCCAGGAATGATGGCCCGCGCCGCAGGCTCGCGGCCTACCGTTGAAGTCATGAATGTCAAACCCCGTATGCCAGAAGCATCCAATACAGCAGGAGTCATAAATGGCCGTTGAACTGTTTGACGACGAGGTCGCTGACGCCGCTCGCGTGCAACGGCTGGAAAACTACCACCGTAGCCGACTCTCAGCCGGGCTGATCTGGAGCAGCGTCGCCCTGGTGCTGGGTTTTGTCATATGGGCTATGTATTTTCACATTGATGAAGTCGCCCGGGCACACGGTGAAGTTATCGCCAGCAGCCGGGTGCAGATAATCCAGACCGTGGACGGTGGCGTACTTTCCGAGCTGCATGTCAAAGAGGGTGACCATGTTAAGGCCGGGCAGGTTCTGGCTCGCCTCGACCCAACCCGCGTTGAGGCAGCGGCGGGTGAAGTGGACGCGCGCATCATCGGTCTCCGGGCGCGTATTGCCCGACTTCGCGCGGAATCAACGGGACAGTCAACTCCCCGTTTCCCTTCCGATCCCGACCCGGCATTGCGCGAGCAGGCAGACATTGAGCGCGCCCTGTTTGTGCAACGTCGTCAGAGCCTGCAGGAAGATATCAGCGCCCTGCAAACCGCCGTAAATTTAGCCAGTCAGAAGCTCAACCTGGTGAACGGGCTTGAACGTTCTGGCGATGTCAGCACCAGCGAGCGGCTTAACGCCCAGCGCGATCTCAATGAAGCCCGTGCACGCCTGCTGGGTCGGCGCAATAAGTTTTTGGATGACGCACGCGCCGATCTCACCAAAGCCGAAGATGACCTGGGCCAGACGCTGCAGCAGATGGCCGGCCGTCGCCAGCAGGTGCACGATACGGTCTTTACGGCTATGGGGCCGGGGATAGTCAAAAACGTCCGCGTCACCACCCTGGGTGGGGTATTACGTGCCGGGGACGAGATCATGCAGATCGTCCCGTCAGATGATGCTCTCATCGTTGAGGCCAAGGTTCTGCCTGCGGATATTGCCCGCGTTCAGGTTGGCTTGCCGGCCACCGTACGCCTTGATCCCTTTGATTACACCATTTATGGCGCACTGCAGGGGGAGGTGATCTATGTGTCGGCTGACACCCTAAAAGAAAACACACCACGTGGCGAGGAGATCTACTACCGCGTCCATGTTCGTCTGAAAAGCCATGCAGAAGACCTTTCAGACCCTCAGGAAGAGGGGCAGTTTGTGCGCAGTACGACAGGGCGTCGGCTGGACATCCTGCCGGGCATGACATCGCAGCTCGACATCCGTACCGGCGATCGCACGCTGATGGACTTCTTACTAAAACCTTTGCGTAAAACACTCAGTGAATCATTCCAGGAGCGATGACACCACAGGTGGTCGTTGCAACCCGATTTTCCTGTTCGCCCCAAATGAAACCAACACACAATGAACTCCGAGACCCAGATGAAGCCAAGCCAATACACGCTCAATACCGGTAAAAACCGTATCACTCTGCAGGCCGGGCAGACCAACATTCACAAGGCCGCGCCGGGTGAAACTTACCGGGTACTCAAGCGCCAGGGCGAAAAGGACCAGGACACGCTGGCCGACGACGTCGTGGCTTCGCGTCACGGACAAGATCTGCAGCTGGACTATGCCGATGGCACTACGCTGACCCTGCAGGACTGGTTTACGCAAAGCGATACCAGCGTAACCCTGCCTGCTGATGGCACCTCTACCCAGGTGATGACCCCCGACAGCACCGAAGGGGCGGCGTTGGCCGACGGCAGTCATGTTTTCTATGCGCACGGTTCTGCGGATGCGCTGGCCAGCATGACCTCAGGCCACCCGGGGTTAGAGAATATCTTAGCCGGCGTGCAGAATGGGTCAGTGGTGTCTGGCCATCCGCTAACCTACCTTCCACAATCGCACTCTTACGTGGGCTACCTCGCCGGCGCCCTCGGACTGGGGGGCGTGGTCGGGGTTGCCGCGGCGAGTGGCCATAGTGGGGGCGACAACGGCGGCAAGCACGATAACGGTGGGGAAGTACCCGCTGTAGAGAACGCCGTCGAGCTTAATTTTGTCGGCGGCCCGGCGCTCAGCAGCAACGATTTGAATGTGGAGATCTATCAGGCCGATGGCAAAACGCTGATTGGCACGGGGACGCTGGGGCCCAACGGCTCGGTAACCCTGTCTGCGGGCAGCTACAGCGGCGTGGTGATTGTTAAGCTCGTCAACAGCGGCAGTGCTGCTGACTACCTGGACGAAGCGACGGGCGCGGGTAAAGACCTCTCTGCCCAGCTCTGGAGCATGGGTGTTATCTCCGGCGACAACAGTACCCTCGTTCTCAATATTAACGTGTTGACCACGCTCGCCTATAACAAGGCGCAGGAAGCCCTCGGCGGCACGACTGACACTCCAGCCACCCTGAGTGCGACGCAGGTGGCCGACACCTCCGCCGCTATCGGCAGCCTGTTTGGCGTGGATGACATTCTGAACACCACGGTCGTCGCAACCAACGGCGGCAGTTATAACGCGACCGATGGCCTGAGTGCCGGTGAAAAATATGGTCTCCTGCTGGCGGCATTCTCCGGCGCGGAAGCTAACGCCGGTGCATCCACCCAGACCATCCTTGACGCCGTCACTGCCGGGATCACACTCGGCAGCACCATCAGTCTGTCCGATGAGGCGCAGTCGTTGCTGATTAAAGGCGCAGCCGCCGCCACCGACACCTCCGGCGGCCTCAGCCTTATTATTGACACCCATGCTCCTGTCTTCACCAGCGCCACTGCGGCCAGCGTGGATGAGAACATCGGGGCAGGCAAGGTGGTCTGGACTGCGGTCGCAACCGACCCGAGCCAGTTTAGCTACAGCCTGAGCACCGCCGGTGATAGCGCGTTGTTCAGCATCAATGCCTCCACCGGCGCGGTTACCCTGATCGGCAATCCGGATTATGAGAGCAAAGCCAGCTACAGCTTCACCGTTGTCGCCACCGATGCCGCAGGCAACGCCAGCAGCCAGACGGTCACGCTGGCTGTTAACAACCTCGACGATTCCGCCCCGACGATCACCAGCGGTACCACCGCCACGGCGATTAACGAAAACAGCGGTGCAGGGCAGGTGATCTACACCGCCACGGCCACCGACACCGGCGATATCAGCGGGGGCGTGACTTTCTCACTGAAAGCGGGTAGCGACGCGGGGCTGACCATCGATCCGACCACCGGGGCGGTCACCCTGACCGGTAATCCGGATTTTGAGAGCAAAGCCAGCTACAGCTTCACCGTTGTGGCTACCGATGCGGCGGGCAACGCCAGCGATCAGACCGTGACGCTGGATATCAACAACCTCGACGAAGTCGCCCCGACCATCACCAGCGGCACAACCGCCACCGCGATTAACGAAAACAGCGGTGCAGGGCAGGTGATCTACACCGCGACCGCCACCGACACGGCGGATATCAGCAATGGCGTCACCTTCTCACTGAAAGCGGGCAGCGACGCAGGGCTAACGATTGATGCGACCACCGGCGCGGTCACCCTGACCGGCAATCCGGACTTTGAGAGCAAATCCAGCTACAGCTTCACCGTTGTGGCTACCGATGCGGCGGGCAACGCCAGCGACCGGATGGTGACGCTCGGTATCAATAACCTCGACGAGGTTGCGCCGACCATCACCAGCGGCGCAACCGCCCCGGCGATCAACGAAAACAGCGGTGCGGGTCAGGTGATCTACACCGCCACGGCGACTGACACAGCAGATATCAGCGGGGGGGTAACTTTCTCGCTGAAAGCGGGCAGCGATGCTGGCCTGACCATCGATCCGATTACCGGCGCGGTCACGCTGACCGGCAACCCGGATTTCGAAGCTAAATCCAGCTACAGCTTTACCGTTGTCGCCACCGATGCGGCGGGCAATGCCAGCAGCAAGACGATCACGCTCGGTATCAACAACCTCGACGAAGTCGCCCCGACCATCACCAGCGGCGCAACGGCCACCGCAATCAACGAAAACAGCGGCGCGGGTCAGGAGATCTACACTGCCACGGCCACCGACACGGCTGATATCAGCAACGGCGTCACCTTCTCGCTGAAAGCGGGCAGCGATGCGGGGCTGACAATTGATGCGCATACCGGCGCGGTCACGCTGACCGGCAACCCGGATTTCGAAGCTAAATCGAGCTACAGCTTCACCGTTGTAGCCACCGATGCGGCGGGCAACCACAGCGACAAGACGGTGACGCTCGGTATCAACAACCTCGACGAGGTTGCCCCGACCATCACCAGCGGCACAACCGCCACCGCAATCAACGAAAACAGCGGCGCGGGCCAGGTGATCTACACTGCCACGGCCACCGACACGGCTGATATCAGCAACGGCGTCACCTTCTCGCTGAAGGCGGGCAGCGATGCGGGCCTGACTATCGACGCGAACACCGGGGCGGTCACGCTGATCGATAACCCGGACTTTGAGGCTAAACACAGCTACAGCTTTACCGTTGTCGCCACCGATGCGGCGGGCAATGCCAGCAGCCAGAAAGTTACCCTGGGTATCAACAACCTCGACGAAGTTGCCCCGACCATCACCAGCGGCACCACCGCTCCGGCCATCAACGAAAACAGCGGCGCGGGCCAGGTGGTTTACACTGCCACGGCCACCGACACGGCGGATATCAGCGGGGGCGTGACCTTCTCGCTGAAAGCGGGCAGCGACGCGGGGCTGACCATCGACCCGGTTACTGGCGCGGTCACCCTGACCGGCAATCCGGATTACGAAGCTAAACACAGCTACAGCTTTACCGTTGTCGCCACCGATGCGGCGGGCAACACCAGCGATAAGAAGGTGACGCTCGGTATCAACAACCTCGACGAAGTTGCGCCGACCATCACCAGCGGCATCACTGCCACGGCGATCAACGAAAACAGCGGTGCGGGCCAGGTAATCTACACCGCCACGGCCACCGACACTGGCGACATCAGCAACGGCGTCACTTTCTCCCTGAAAGCGGGCAGCGACGCGGGGCTGACCATCAACCCTAACACCGGCGCGGTCACCCTGACCGGCAACCCGGATTACGAAGCTAAATCCAGCTACAGCTTTACCGTTGTGGCTACCGATGCGGCGGGCAACACCAGCGATAAGAAGGTGACGCTCGGTATCAACAACCTCGATGAAGTTGCCCCGACCATCACCAGCGGCGCGACGGCCACCGCGATTAACGAGAACAGCGGCGCGGGCCAGGTGATCTACACCGCCACCGCGACCGACACGGCGGATATCAGTAATGGCGTCACTTTCTCACTTAAGGCGGGCAGCGATGCGGGCCTGACGATTGATGCGACCACCGGGGCGGTCACCCTGACAGGCAATCCGGATTACGAAGCTAAACACAGCTACAGCTTTACCGTTGTCGCTACCGACGCGGCGGGCAACGCCAGCGACCAGACGGTCACGCTCGGTATTAACAACCTCGATGAGGTTGCCCCGACGATCATCAGCGGCACAACCGCCCTGGCGATCAACGAAAACAGCGGCGCGGGTCAGGTGGTCTACACCGCCACGGCGACCGATACAGCGGACATCAGCAACGGCGTTACCTTCTCGCTGAGAGCGGACAGCGACGCGGGGCTGGCGATTGACCCGGTTACTGGCGCGGTCACCCTGACCGGCAATCCGGATTACGAAGCTAAAGCCAGCTACAGTTTCACCGTTGTGGCTACCGATGCGGCGGGCAACCACAGCGATCGGACGGTGACGCTGGATATCAAAAACCTCGACGAAGTTGCCCCGACCATCACCAGCGGCACAACCGCCCCGGCGATCAACGAAAACAGCGGCGCGGGCCAGGTGATCTACGCCGCCACGGCGACCGACACCGCCGACATCAGCGGGGGCGTCACCTTCTCGCTGAAAGCGGGCAGCGACGCAGGCCTGACCATTGACCCGGTTACCGGCGCGGTCACCCTGATCGACAACCCGGACTTTGAAAGCAAATCCAGCTACAGCTTCACCGTTGTCGCCACCGATGCGGCGGGTAACCACAGCGATCGAACGGTCACCCTGAATATCAACAACGTCGATGAGCAGGCCCCGAGCTTCACCACCGGCAACAGCAGCGACAGCTATGCCAGCGCCACGGTGAGCGTTGTCGAGAATACCGCCGCCAGCACCGTCCTCTATACCGCGCAGGCCGTTGATAATGACGCCGCCGACGGTGGCGAGCACGTCACCTACAGCCTGGCTGACGAGCCTGGTCGCGCAGACGCCCAGTATTTCACTATCGACGCCGTAACGGGTGCGGTCACCTTTAATTCCAGCCCCGACTATGAAGGTAACCACGCGCCGCAATACACCTTCAGCGTCGTTGCCACTGACGCCGCGGGTCACGCGACCACGCAGAGTGTCACCGTTAATGTGACCGATGTAGACGAAATCGCACCGACTGTCACGCTCGACGGCAGCACGTCAGGGCCGGTGATGTTGAGCCCGGCCACCTACAACATGCTTCCCAACGGTTTTGACACCACCGCGCTGGGTGACGGCAGCTTCCTGGTGACCTGGGCAGGCAACAGCAATGGCAGCTTCGGGATCTATGCGCAGCGCCTGAGCGCACAGGGTGTCGCGATGGGTGATGCCGTACAGCTCGCATCAGGTGCGACCACCACGTTCTACAACTGGTCAGACACTGTTGTCAGCGTGACGGCCATTAATGATGCAGGGGCTTACGCCGTGGCCTGGGTCGGCCAGGACGGCACCAGCAACGACACCAGCATTTATACGCAGTTGTTCAACGCTGACGGCACCGCAATATCCGCCGCTGTGAAACTTGATGGGGCCGCTTCTGTCCATGACGTTGCCCCGCAGATCGCGACGCTGGCCGATGGCGGCTATATCGTGACCTGGTACCTTAGCGGCGGCGACGGCATCTACGTGCAGCGCTTTGACGACGCCGGCGTTACGGTGGGCAACACCCTGCCACTGGCTGTGCCTGGCTCTTACAGCAATGCCAGCCCGCAGGTGACCGTTCTGGACAACGGCAGCTACGTGGTGACCTGGCAGGGCAACACGTCGGGCGACTACCACATCTACCTGCAGCAGTTCGACGCCAACGGCACCGGCACCGCCCCGGTGGTGCTGGATGCCACAACGGGAGTCGACCTCAACAACGAATCCCAGCCGCAGATCACGGCGCTGGCTAACGGCGGCTATGTCGTCACCTGGTCGAGCCTCGACTACAGCAACTCGAACTACACCAACAGCACCTGGGTGCAGCAGTTCGATGCCACCGGCGCGAAAGTCGGTGGCATAGTGGAACTGGACGGCGCAAATAACAGCGGCAATTTCGGTTACAACGATGCCAGTCCGTATGTCGCAGCGCTGGCCGACGGTGGCTACGTCATCACCTGGATGGAATACGACAGCACCAACGGCTCCTACGAAAACTCTGTCTATGTGCAGCAGTTCACTGCGGGGGGAAGCAAAGTGGGCGCTATCGTGCAACTGGATGCACCGCACAACAATACGACCATCAACTACGACGAAAATCCGCGCATCACGGCGCTGGGTGATGGCGGTTACGTCGTCACCTGGATGGGTAATGGCGGCCCGGGCCCGGACATCTATGTGCAGAAGTTCAATGCCAGCGGTGTCGCGGTAGGCGATATCGCGCGACTGGAAGCTTCCGGCGGCGCGATTGACCAGTTCCCACACGTTACCGCCGTCGGTGCAGACGGCGAATACATGGTCACCTGGTACGCTTTCAATCCTGCCAACGGTATTTTTAACTTCAACCTGTATGTGCAGAAATTTAACGCCGACGGCAGCACCTACGAAAACCTCGTCGTGCTGAACCATGACGGCCACGCGACCGTGCAAAGCAGCGAAAACGGCACCGTCTATCTGGTCAACGACACTGTGATGGTCAGCCAGCTCAACGACATTACCGGTGCGGCCAGCGACCAGTGGGCCAGCACAGCCGTCACCGCCAATACCCCTGCAGCGATCTCCGCAGCCAACCTCGCTGACGGCACCTACCATGCCTGGGCTGTTGATGCGGCAGGCAATCTGTCGGTCATTTCCGGCAGCAGCCTGATGGTGGATAACGTCGACCCTGTCTTCACCAGCGCGGCCACCGCCGCCGACATTACCGACAGCACCGTCGCTGGCGACACCGTCTACACCGCTGCGGCAACCGACGCGCACGGCGTCACCTACAGCGTGAACGACACCCAGCACTTCCGCATCAACGCCAGCACCGGCGTCGTGACGCTGATCTCCAGCCCGGCCATGGTCAGCGGTGCGCAATTCATTGTCACCGCCACCGATGCCGCCGGTAATCAGGCCACGCAGACCATCACCTACAACGTTGTCGACACCACGCCGCCTGGCGTCATGCTCGTCAGCGACCTGGATGGCGTGGAGAACAGCAGTGAGGCGGTTATCGTGCAGAGCTCCGAAGCGGGCACGGTTTACCTGGTCAGCGACAGCGTGACGGTGACGGATCTGAACAGCCTCACCCGTGCTGCTGATAACCTGGTGAACAGCGTTGCCGTCGCATCTAACGTCGGCACCGTGCTGGCGCTGACCGGCCTTGCCGACGGCAGTTACCACGCTTACGCCGTGGACGCGTCCGGCAATGTCTCTGCGATCTCCGGCAGCAGCGTGATCGTGGACAACACTGCACCTGTTATTGCAGGCGGTGCGACTGCTACCGGCACCGCCCTCACCAGCGGCGCAGCGGCGGGCACCCAGGTTTACGACGCCAACGCCAGCGATGCCAACGCCGTCACCTACAGCCTGGATCAGGACAGCCTCGGCTGGTTCGACATCAATGCGACCACCGGCGTCGTCACCCTGAACAGCGCCGCCGTGGCTGGTAGCTACAACCTGGTCGTGACCGCCACCGATGTGGCTGGCAACCACAGCAGCCAGACCGTTACCGTTGAGGTGGCGCAAGGCCTCAACCTTGATGGCAGCGCGATGGTCTCGGGCAGCACCAACGACACCTCTACCGAGATGACCATCAACGTCGGGCTGGAGAAGCTGAGTAACGGCTATACGGTTGTCGAGTATATGCGGCAGACCGGCGGCGACTATATCACCTGGGATCCGACCGGCGCGCTGTACGATGGCGTCGTCAGGGTGCTGGACGCGAACAACAACGTCGTTAAGACCCTGGACATCACCATTCCTGCGGGCTACACCATGCTGGATACGCAGATCAAGGCGCTGGCCAACGGCGGCTTCGTCGTGGCCTGGTCGCAGGTGGATACCCTTAACTGGAATGACTACAGCGTTCACTACGCTATCTACGACAACAGCGGCAACCTGCAATCGAGCGATACGCTGGCGTCGCCTGGCTCCGGCGTCACCATTGCGGCGCAGAGCAGCGCGAATGGTGGTGATTTCGCCATCGCCTACCAGACGATGGGCACTGGCACCGATCAGCAGCAGGCCGTCTCTGTCTTCCACTACAACGGCAGCGGAACCAGCTTCACCGAGGGTACACAGAACCTGATCGGCGGCAACAGCACGAGTCAAAACTTCGGCGGCGTTGCAAGCCCGGCAGTCCAGTTGCTGAAATTCCAGCTGTCGCCGGGTGTGCTGACGGCACTGAGCGATGGCAGCTATGTCCTGGCCTCCGAGGTCTACGACTGGATTGGCACGCCGGGCCAGTCGGCGACCAGCACGCCTATCGGTGCCTTCATCTTCAAGCTCGACTCCAGCGGCACGCTGGCCAATTTCGACGGCGGCACCACCTGGCAGCGCGTTAACTGGAATGACGAGCAAACGTCTCCGACCAACGTCATTGCGTTCGACGGCGGTTTTGCCGTCTTCAGCCAGGAATACCGCTCTGCGACCTGGGAGGTCACGCTCTACAACAACAACGGGACGCTGATCACCACCAACGTCCAGAGCAATACCGTCTATAACATGGGGACCCAGAGCTATCACGCCGTGGACGTTGGCGCGATGGACAAAACGCTCCATGACGAGCTGGCGTGGACCAGCAACGGCTCCGTGGCGGCATCGGCCACGGCCTACGACAACGGCACCGATCTGGTGTTTGTGTTCCCTGACGGTAACGGCGGCTTTAGCCAGGTCACCATTTCCAAAACTACCGGCGAGCTGACCAGTGCCGTGACCGACAGCGGTATCACGGTGCCTCAGGGCGGGCAGCTGTATAACCCGCGGATCGTCTCCGACGGCGCGGGCGGCTATGACATCACCTATTCTGTCCTGTTTGATTCCGACTCCAGCGATGGCAGCAAGAGCGGCTACTCAGTGGGTGGTATCTACCAGATCGGCCTGAATGCGCCTGTGGCGCCGACAGTGACCGATGCCCATATCGCCATCGCCTCCACGCCAGGCGGCGCAGACGGCAGCACCTACAAGGTCGGCGATACCGTTACCGCCGTGTGGGACAACTCCGCCAGCGGCGATGCCAATACCAACGCTGTGACCAGCGTCACCATGGACTTCAGCCAGTTTGGCGCCAGCACGCCGACGACCGCCTGGGACGACGGCACCCACGGGGACGCCATCGCGGGCGACGGGAAATACACGGCGCAATACACCCTCAGCGCCGGTGCCATTAACAACGTCGACAGCCGCAACGTCGCCGTTACGGTCATCACGGCGAACCACGGCACGGCGACGGCGGCGGACAGCACCGGCCTGACGGTCGACAACACTGCGCCGGTACTCACCAGCAGCACGCCGCAGGACAACGGCGGCAGCGTTGCCACGGGCACGAATCTCACGCTGACCTTCAGCGAAGATGTGCTGGCCGGCAGCGGCCATATCACCCTCGTCAACGAGAGCAACAGCAGTCTGAACAAGGTCATCGACATCACCGACAGCTCGCAGGTCAGCATCAGCGGTAACACGGTGACGATTAACCCGACAACGGACCTGGCGGCGGGGGCAAACTACCACGTCCAGATCGACAGCACTGCGCTGCACGATACGGCGGGCAACGACTATGCCGGGATCAGCACCTCGACGGGGCTGAACTTCACGACCGTTTCCGCCGGGATGGGGGATCCGTCCATCGTGGTCTTCGACCTGACGACGGGCCAAAGCTCCGATCACAACGGGCGCGTCTTTGATGCCAATACCGCCTACACCATCTATATCCAGGTCAACAGCAATTCCGGCTCGCTGGTTGGGCTGGACAGCAACGAGATGTGGTCGGGGGCGCAGAATCTGGGCCTGGACGACAAGATCGTGCTGGTGGGCACGGGCAGCGATGTTAAGGGACAGTGGGGCGACCCAGTGATGGATATGCATCACGGTGGGAATGCCGTTAACTGGGTGGCGGGGTTCTCTATCTCGATGTCCTCTTATAACGTCGCCGGCGTTGACGCAAACGGCCAGTTCACTCGCAATTACGGGAATAACGTGGATCTCTGGAACGGCACCTGGACCCTAAATCCGAATCAGGATAATACGTTTGCTCAGGCCTATCTGCCGGCTATGCCTGCTGGCCTCCTCACCTCGCAAGGACTGGCGATGCCATGACAGGTTCTCTGACGTTGCTCCGCCGTCTGATGGAGATGCAGCAGTTCGACGTGCTGCAAGAGGCCTGTTATAGCCTGCCGGTGATTTTACCGGCAGAACAGGTGCTGCTGGCTCTGGCCCGGGCCCATCTGGACCAGCCAGAGGCGGCCCGGCAGACGCTGATGGCGCTGGACCCGGCGGCACTGGAGGTCGACGTCCGCGTCGACCTGGCTGCCATCCACCTGTTTTTTGGGGAATGTGACGCGGCGCGGGTGCTGCTGGAGGCCACCCGCCCGGAAGCGCCGGACCACCCGCTTCTGCTGGCGCGTTTGGCTGCCTGTTACGTGGAGCATCAACGGGGGGAGGAGGCTATCCCCCTGTATGAACGTAGTCTGCGCCTGCAACCCGCTATCACTGTCTATCAGCAACTGCTGCGCCTCTACCTGCAACGTGCGGACCTGCCGCAGGCCGGGGAGACGCTGGCCGCCGCCGACCTCTTCTGGGCAGACGAGCGGGAGCACTGGCCCGCGCAGCAGGCGGCTCTGCACGACCAGCAGCTGCGCGGCCTGCGCCTGGAACTGTGGCTGGCCCGTGACGACGTTGCCCGCGCGGATGCCTGGCTGGAAGAACGCCATGCCGATCTGGCTGAAGAGGATTACTGCGGCCTGCTGACCGGTTATGCGCAGCGTCTGGCCGAGCGTGGACGCCATGCCCAGGCTGAAGATGCGCTGCGCCGTGGGCTGGGGCATTACCCGGAACAGCCGAACCTGTACCAGCAGCACGCTGAACTGGCGGAGTTACAGGGGCGACTGCCTCAGGCCATAGCGTTGCTGCACCGTGCCCTCTATCTGGCCGGGCAACAGCAAAAAATGACGCTTCCTTTGCGCCTGAAGCTGTCCAGTGTCGCCACTCAGGGCTATCCGGCGCTGGCACGTCAGATGGCCGAACAGGCTATCGAGGAGGCCGGGGCGCTGAGGCCATCACCCGCTATGGACGCCGCGCAGATCGCCCAGTGGCTGGCGCAGGCACAGGTGACCCTCGCCGGAGTGGATGTCCAGGAGCAGGACTACACCGGGGCAGAGGCGCGATACGTCAAGGTGCTACAAGCGCATCCCCGCCTGGTCCTCGCCCTGCAGGGGCTGGGGCATTTGTATATGCAACTGGGGCGCATCGACGAGGCCGTGGCGTTGTTCGAGCAGGTTCTGGCGATCGACCCGGCACGCGGTCATGCGGCCCTGATCAACGCCCGGCGTTTTCCGCAAGACGACGAGACGTTGCTTCGCCTGGAAAACCTGGCACGCAAGCCGGGCTTGTCCGGCCCGGTGCAGCCTGGACTGCTGCTGCAACTGGCTGCGGCCTGGGAAAAGCGCAAGGACTACACCAAAGCCTTCACTCTGGCCAACGAAGCCAACGCGGCCAGCCGCGCACTTCTGAGCTATGACCCGGCTGCACATCGGCAAGACTCCGCGCGGATCCGTCATGCGTTCAGCCGTTCGCTCTTTGAGCACCGACGCGGCATCGGCAACGACTCAACGCTGCCGGTGTTCGTACTGGGTATGCCGCGTTCCGGTACCACGCTTGTCGAACAGATCCTGGCGGGACACAGCCAAATCCACGGCGCAGGCGAGCTTGGGGTGATTCCCAGCACGATCGCCCGGCTGGAACGCTGGGAACGTCATACGGGTTCAGGACGTCATTACCCGGACTGCGTGGACGATCTGTCGGCCGATGTGGTAGCGGGTATCACCGCCAGCCTGCTCGAGGAACTGCGGGAAACCGTGCCAGAAAACGCGTCTGAAATCCGGCACGTGGTGGATAAGCTGCCGCACAATTTCGAGAACATTGGTCTTATCAAGCTGCTGTTCCCGAACGCGCGGATAATCTCAGTGCGCCGCGACCCACGCGATATCGCCATCTCCAATTACTTCACCGACTACTCAGCAAAGCACGGCGGTATGGGCTTCGCCTATGACCTGCGGTGGATTGGTGAACAGCTTGCCGACCACAACCTCATGATGCACCACTGGAACCAGGTGTTCCCTGGGGACATTCTCGAGGTGCGCTATGAGGACGTGGTCTCTGATCCGGAGCGCGAGGCGCGTCGCATGCTGGATTACGTGGGCGTGCAATGGGAACCGCAGGTGCTCGACACCACGGAACTGGACAGGCCGGTCAAGACCGCCAGCGTGTGGCAGGTGCGTCAGCCTATCTATCAGACCGCGCGCGAACGCTGGCGGCGTTACGCGGACTTTCTGACGCCGTTGATCGCCGGGACCAATGCGAAGATCCTGCATGAACCCGTTGAGATGGTGAGCCTGCCCGTACCCGGCATGCAGACCGATGGCATCGCGCACTATCGTCAGGGGAAGCTTGATGAAGCCGAGACGCTCTTCCGGCGCCTGCTGCACCACGTGCCCGAACACGCTACCGCGCATTTTATAGTGGGCCTGATTTGCGTTCGTAAAGGGCACCTGGCTGACGGCATTGCGCACATGGAAAAGGGGCACCAGGCATGCCCGTGGAATGGCAACTGGCGACGCGATCTGGCGCAGGCATATGAATTAGCGGGGCAAGCGGAAAAAGCACAGTTGTTAAGGGGGCGCCACGTGGGTACGGATGACAGGGTGGTGAGCGCAGGGGATATTGAGCAGGATGATGCAAGTCCGCAGGGCTTTTCCGTTCTCACGTTTGCGATGGCGTCGTTTTAGTTAACACCGGCACGAGCGGGCAGGGACGCCCGCAAACGTCTGAACGGGCCATACATTAGGAGAAATGATAATCCGCTTGTGTCAGAAGCGGACGTTGAGAGTATTAGCGATATGCTCTTCATCGAAGATGCGGGTTCACCCTGAGAAATCCTCAACGCATCGAAAATTTACTGAGAAAAGTCACCATGAATAAACTGGCCTTTTTACTGCTCATCATTTCCGGGTCAGCTTTTGCAGCCCCATCAATTAAAGTGGGTTTTTCTCCAGAGGGCAGTGCACAGAAACTGGTTCTGGATACCATTAATGCAGCGCATTCTTCTATCCAGATGGTTGCATATGCATTTCAGGCTAAAGATATTGTTGCTGCATTGGATGCAGCTCAACAGCGAGGCGTTCGAGTACAAGTTGTTATCGATAAACGTCGAAATAAAGGCACTACATCACTTGCTGCAATGCGCGACGTTACCCGCCATGGAGTGGAGCTTCGCATTGATGGGCATTACCATATTCAGCACGATAAGATGATGATTGTTGATGGTTCAACTTTAGAGACTGGCTCCTTTAATTACGCAAAATCAGCGGAGTATGAGAACAGCGAGAATGTCATCGTAATAAAAAAAATGCCTGAAGTCGTGGCTCAATATCAGAAGCATTTTGCTTCGCGATGGGCGATATCTGAACCCTTTGAACTTAAAAAAAACAGTTAGCCGTTCTTTACGCTAACGGCTTTGACGTTCTGCTTCTCGCTCAAAGCATCCTGTCTTCCTTAACACTTCTGTAGAATAGGAAGACAGGCTGCCCAGCGACGTTAAAACTGCGGCTTGGTCGCGTTTTGCTGATCCATAAATTTTATTCTGGCGTTTTGCCAGGCAGGATCGATCAACGTCAGTTTTGTGCTGGCCACTTTCAGTTCGGCTGTACCCTGTTCGCATCCCATGCCTGTCCCGGGCAGGGGTTTTTCACACCATATAGGGTTCGTATCAGGGGCGGAAACCGGGCCATATTTTGCCAGCGCGGCGTCCTTCATTGACGCTGCATTATCGCTCGTCCAGGGGATCTCATAGGAGATCAAGGCTGCAGCCATCGGGTTGCTTTTGTCGTAAGGGACGCGAGGTTCGAAACTCACCTGCATCCGCGTACCGTTGTTCTCATAGACCAGATACATAACCTGCGGGCTCCCGGTAATCTTGGTTGCCACCTGGTATGTCGCAGACTTAGAGGCTTCGATTTTGTCGGCTGAGACACCAAAATTTTTCTGCATCGCTGCACGGGCTTGTTCAACGCTCATCCCGGTCTTCACGCCGCCGACATCAAAGGATTTTACATCAACAGCATGTACCGGCTGCGCGGCGCTGGCGGGGGAGACGATACAAGGTAAAGCCATAAGAATGGCAGGGGGCAATGCGAAGAGAGTTTTTTTCATCTACTTTCCTGTAGGGGTTAGTTAAGTGCGATTTCCATTTTCAGCTTCAAGTGTGTGGTAACCCGTCCACACGATGAAACAGTGTTAAATAATTTAACATGCACTCAGGAAACCAGGCGTAAAATCAGCCCAACCCATTAATTTTGATAGGTTCTTCCTGATGCAAACGCGCCGCCGCCACGTCCGCCACCACCGACAGTGCCAGGGTATTCGCATCCCGCGCCTGAGGGAAAATCCCAATCGGCGCTTTGATGCGCGCGATATCCGCCTCTTCCCAGCCCAGCTCAAGCAGCTTCTCGACCCGCCGCTGGTGGGTGCGACGGCTGCCGAGAGCGCCAATATAAAAAGGTGCTGCCGTCAGGGCGGCCTCCAGCACCGGAAGCTCCTTGTGCCCATCGTGCCAGAGCAAAATCACCGCCGTGTCGGCATCCATCGGTTCAACCCTGCGCGGGTTGCACTGAACCTCATAACCCGCCGCCTGGGCCACGCGTGCGGTGGCCTGCGCCTCCACTGAGCCCCCGTAAATCAGTATCCGCACACTGGGGCGATAGCCCTGCTCAAAAAGATCGTCCTTCCAACCTGTCCGGGTTGTCCCGGGCACTGAGTGCAACGACTCCGACGGGGCGTGATAGCGCAATCCCACCGGTTTGCGCTGCGCCAGGCTGTTCAATACCGCCAGCAGCGGCTGCACCGAGCGCAGTTTATGGATGTTCAGGGTAATCCCGCCGCCGCAGGGCAGCACGATGTCGAACCACGGCGATCCCTCGCCGTACTTCACCTGACGGTCTTTGCCGCTGGCGAGGGTCTCCAGCGCCTCGTAAGCGGCAGCGGACTCCACGCAGCCGCCGGAGACATAGCCGCAATATAAGCCGTCCTCGCGAACGGCCATCTGCGCCCCTAACGGCCTGGCGGCACCGCCGCGGATCTCCACCAGGGTCACCAGCGCCACCGCCATGCCTGCGTTTAACCCCTCCGCCGCGAAGCGCAGCACCGCCACGCTGTCGTCGGTGGCAAAGGCCTGTTCGGGGATAACTTGTTCTGTCAGCGCAGCGCGTTGCAGCATTCTCTCTCCTTACACCACATCGGGTAGCGCTTCGATCAACTTGTCCAGGGTGATGGGGTACTCCCGCACCCGCACGCCCGTGGCGTTGTACACCGCATTGGCGATAGCCGCGCCCACGCCGCACAGCCCCAGTTCGCCCACCCCTTTGGCTTTCATGGGCGAGGAGATCGGGTCGGTGTCGTCGAGGAAAATGACCTTCTGCTCCGGGACATCGGCATGCACCGGCACTTCATACCCCGCCATGTCGTGATTAACGAAGTACCCCAGCCGGGTATCTACGGCCAGCTCCTCCATCAGCGCCGCGCCGAGCCCCATGGTCATCGCGCCAATCACCTGGCTGCGGGCGGTTTTCGGGTTAAGAATGCGGCCAGCCGCGCACACCGCCAGCATACGCCGGACCTGTACTTCCCCCGTCGCCACGTCCACCGCCACCTCGATAAAGTGCCCGGCAAAGGTCGACTGCTGGTACTGCTTGTCCAGATCGCCAAATTCGATACTGTCTTCGGCGGTCAGCGTGCCGTTGGCGGCGGCCTCGCGAATCTCCGCGCTGCGCGTATCCTGGGCGATCTTCCCGTCGCTAAATTGCGCCTGGTCGGGGTCGAAACCGAGTTTCGTGGCGATGGTTTCGCGCAGCTTCACGCAGGCGGCGTAAACCCCCGAGGTGGAGGTATTCGCCCCCCACTGTCCGCCTGAACCGGCCGATACCGGGAAGCTCGAATCCCCGAGGTGCACCGTCACGTTTTCCAGCGGCACGCCCAGCATTTCCGCCGCCGTCTGGGCAATAATGGTGTAACTCCCGGTGCCGATGTCCGTCATGTCGGTTTCTACCGTCACCTTTCCGTCGGCGTCCAGATGCACCCGGGCGGCGGATTTTTCTAACAGGTTATTGCGAAAACCGGCCGCCATACCGATGCCCACCAGCCAGCGTCCGTCGCGAACCTGGCCTGGCGTCGCGTTGCGCTGCTTCCAGCCGAACTCCTCGGCCCCGGTGCGCAGGCACTCAATCAGCTGACGACGGGAGAAGGGACGCTTGGGATCCGCCGGATCGACCTGCGTGTCATTGAGGATGCGAAACTCAACCGGATCGACGCCCGCTTTCTCTGCCATCTCGTCGATGGCAATCTCAAGCGCCATCAGGCCCGGCGCTTCACCGGGAGCGCGCATGGCGTTGCCCTCGGGCAGATCCAGTTTTGCCAGCCGCAGGCCGGTATGACGATTTTCACCCGCGTAGAGCAGTTCGGTCTGCTGCACCGCCGTCTCCGGCGTGCCGCCGGGCAGATTGCCGGACCAGCTGTCATGGGCGATGGCGGTGATTTTTCCCGCCTTGTCAGTGCCGATGCGAATGTGCTGAATGGTCGCCGGACGGTGAGTGGTGTTGTTAGGGATCGTCGGGCGCGCTAGCATCACTTTAACCGGGCGCTTCACGGCCCGGGCCGCCAGCGCGGCCAGCAGGGCATCGCTTCGCAGGAACAGCTTGCCGCCAAAGCCCCCGCCGATATAGGGGGAGATGATGCGCACGTTCTCCTCGGGGATCTTCAGCGTCGCCGCCAGGTCGGTGCGACACCATGCCACCATCTGATTGGAGGTCCAGAGCGTCACCTTATCGCCGTCCCAGACGGCCATAGAGGCGTGCGGCTCCATCGCCATATGGCTCTGATCGGGGGTGGTATAGGTAACGTCTAACTTCACCTCGGCGGCGCTAAAGGCGGCGTCAAAATCCCCGACGTTTTTGTCCGGGCTCTTCTCTGGCGGCTGGCTGACGGCGGGTTTTTCCTCCGCCAGCGAGTACGCGCCCTGATGACGCCGGTACTGAACCTGCACCAGCGACGCCGCCGCCCGGGCCTGCTCAAAGGTCTCGGCCACCACCAGCGCAACGGCCTGATGGTAGTGCTCGATCTTCGGCCCACCCAACAGTGTGGCCGCGTTGCGCTCACCTTTGCCGAGTGCGCCCGCGCTGCTGGCGGTGATCACCGTCAGCACGCCCGGCGCTTTTTTCGCGGCCTGGGTGTCGATGGTGGCGATCTCGCCTTTCGCGATGGCCGATCCGACCACGTAGCCATAGGCCGCGTTGGGCGCGGTGTCGTGCCATTCGTAGGCATAGTGCGCCTTGCCGGTGGTTTTTAACGGGCCGTCGATACGGTCATGAGGCTGTCCAACCACCTTCAACCGATCGATCGGGTTTTCCCCTGCCGGTTTCTCAAATTTCATACCTGAGCCCTCGCTTCTGTCAGCACGGAGGCAAGCGTTCGCTTCGCCAGGGTAAGTTTGAATCTGTTTTCAGGCGTCGGATGCGCGTCGGCAAACAACGCGTCATACACCGCCTGGGCCCCCTGCGCGACCTGCGCATCGGCCTGCGCCACCCGCCAGGGTTTATGCGCCACGCCGCCCAGCGCGACGCGACCGGTTCCGTCCGGCTGGACAATCGCCGCCACCGACACCAGCGCGAAGGCGTAAGAAGCGCGATCGCGGACCTTACGGTAAATGTGCTGCCCAGCCACCGGCGGCGGCAGGCTGACGGCGGTAATCAGCTCTCCGGGCGTCAGGACGGTCTCGATATGAGGCGTTTTCCCCGGCGCGCGATAAAAGTCGGCGAGGGGGATGTTGCGCGCTTTTCCGTCCGCGTTGATGGTTTCCACCACCGCGTCCAGCAGCCGCATCGCCACGGGCATGTCGCCGGGATGGGTGGCGATACAGGCTTCGCTGCTTGCTACCACCGCATGCTGGCGGCTAAACCCTTCCAGCGCCGCGCAGCCGCTGCCGGGAAGACGCTTATTGCAGGGCTGGTTAGTGTCGTAAAAGTAGGGGCAGCGGGTTCGCTGGAGAAGGTTGCCCGCCGTGGTGGCCTGGTTGCGCAGCTGTCCGGAGGCCCCGGCCAGCAGCGCCCGGGAGAGCACGGCATAGTCACGGCGCACGCGCTCATCGGCGGCCAGATCGGTATTTCGCACCAGGGCACCGATGCGCAGCCCGCCCTCGTCGGTAGCGTCAATCTTATCCAGCCCCAGGCCGTTCACGTCGATCAGATGGGTGGGGGTCTCAATTTCCAGCTTCATCAGATCCAGCAGATTAGTGCCGCCAGCGATAAATTTCGCGCCAGGGGTGCGCCGGGCGCTGGCCGCCGCCTCGGCCGGGGTTTGTACCCGTTCATAGGTGAAGGCTTTCATGATTTCTTCCCTCCGGCGACGTCTTCAATGGCGGCGAGGATGTTGGCGTACGCGCCGCAGCGGCAGATGTTGCCGCTCATGCGCTCGCGGATCTCCTGGGCGCTCATTTCGGGAGGGGAGACCAGATCGAGGGTCACATGGCTGGGGATGCCCGCTTCAATCTCTTTCAGCACCGCCACCGAGGAGCAGATTTGCCCCGGCGTGCAGTAGCCGCACTGATAACCATCGTGTTCGACAAACGCCGCCTGCATGGGATGCAGATTGTCAGGCGTGCCCAGCCCCTCGATGGTGGTGATGTCGGCGTTCTGGTGCATCACGGCCAGGGTGAGACAGGAATTGATCCTGCGCCCGTCAACGATAACGGTGCAGGCACCGCACTGCCCGTGGTCGCAGCCTTTTTTGGTGCCGGTCAGGTGCAGGTTCTCGCGCAGAGCATCCAGCAGGGTGGTGCGGGTATCCACCTCCAGCTGCTGCTGCTCGCCGTTGACGCGAAACGTCACCGGCATCATCTCCGGCGCGGGCGTGACGGCGGGTTGACCCTCGGCCAGCGCGCCACAAGGGTAAACCGCCGCGGTTGCCGCTGCTGCGGCGCTGACTTTTATCAGATCCCGACGGGACAGGCTGAAGTCGTGTGATCGTCCATCATCAGGGTATTCGCCTTGGTTGCTCATGCCAGGCCTCCGGTATTTAAGGGGATAAAAGTGAAAGAGGGTGCGACTGTGTCGTCTGTTTTTTAAACGTTAAGCATAGTCGGCGATGTGAGCAGGATTATTCTTAAATCGTGGATGCTGTTATGAGGCGGCCAGATAAGTACGAACGAAATGGAAGTCGGGCTGGGACCGTGCTAAACACAATATTTAAGCTTTCTTTGACATATATCCAGTCCATGCATAATTCAAAGGCCACACAAACTAAAACCCTTCCCGCTTAGGGCGTATGATGTGCCGCTGTTTACCGCCTGTACGCAACGTCAGGCGCTTATCCGCCAGCTAATGGCATTCAAAAACCCGCTTCCTTGATAAAGATGAAAAATAGACTTTTATTTCTGCTGCTATTCATGCCGTGTATGTCGTATGCAGCAGTATCCGTCACGTTCAACACCATTACGTCAGATCCCATCACTAACTGTTTCGTGATTGTTAACCTGGCTCTGGCCTTCTTTTTCACGTTTATACGCTTCGACAGGTTCGCCATTTCTCATGGCCCCGAAATACTTACTACCGTGGGGATTCTCGGTTGTTTTGCCGGTATTGCCACTTCGTTACTGCATTTTGATTCAACCAACGTGGCAGAGAGCGTACCGCACCTTCTGGAAGGGGTGAAAACAGCTTTTCTGGCTTCATTAAGCGGCGTTGGTGGGTCACTTCTTATTCGAGCAAGACACTATTTTCAGAAGCAGCCCATCCCACAGACACCTGGTACGCCTAAGGCAGCGAGTCTGGATGATGTCGTCGCCGCTACTCAGGCGCTTCAGCAGAGCCTCGCTGGCAGTGAAGACAGTAGTCTCCTGACTCAGCTTAAATTAATGCGTCAGGAACAGGGGGATGAATTACGAGCCCTGCGCAGCGCCTTTGATACGTTTTCTCAGAAAATGGCCGAGGATGGCTCTAAAGCGCTTATCGACGCACTCAGGGAAGTGATCAGCGATTTTAATGCGCAAATTAATGAGCAATTTGGTGAAAACTTTAAACATCTGAACGCGAGTGTTGAAAAGCTGGTTATCTGGCAGCAGCAGTACAAGGAGGAACTCGATACTTTGCAGGCTTTGCAAAAATCCTCTGCAGAAGATCTTAAAGAGGCATCTCTGGGGCTGGCATCCTTTATCGGCCAGGCTGCCAGTTTCGCCCGCACCGCAGATGCTCTGGACGAGACGCTTGAGGAGCTTGGCGTGCAATATGAGGATATCGTTCAGTCTCAGCGCGCCATGAGTGAGGTGTTATCGCAAATGAAAGAGGTAACGCCTCAATTCTCACGCAAAATTGATGAAATGACGGCATCAATGACGCAGGGGGTCACGAAGCTGCAAAACGAGGTCAGTGATATCGTTAAGGGCTTTGGTTCCCAGGCAGAATCCTTCTCCTCAGAAATAAAACAGTTTTTAACCGAGACGCTCAGGCAGTCTCAATCTGAAGTCAATGCTGGGCTGACGCAGTCAGTGGACAAGATCCATCAAAGTGTTGTTGCGCTTGATACGGGATTGCAGGAAGAACTGACGAAAAGCCTCGAAACGCTTGGTCGACAGCTTGCATCACTTTCCGAGAAATTTGTTGCTGATTACACACCACTGACCGAACGCCTGCGAGAAGTTGTACGGATCGCTTCTGCGACGTGAGAAGAATATGAATTTAGAACAGAGCAATCAGTCTTACTGGATACCCCTCGCGGATCTTATGACCGGTTTAATGATGGTATTCATGCTTCTGACTGCTGCATTTATGCTGCGCGTGGAGCAGACGACGACGCTGGTAGTAAAAGAGTATGAAGTCACGAAACGAGATATGCAGATGGCTTTGCAGAAAGAATTTGCGAAGGATTTGAAGCAATGGAATGCAGAAATTCTGGGAGATATGACCATTCGCTTTAACGATCCCTCGGTTCTTTTCGCCACGGGCTCTTCAGAATTGCGTCCTCGTTTCAGGGAGGTGCTTGCTGAGTTTTTCCCTCGCTATATCGCTCTCCTGACATCAGATAAGTATCGGGATGCTGTTAAGGAAATACGTATCGAAGGACATACAAGCACTTTCTGGAGTGGCGCTGCAAATGAAAAGCAGGCTTATTTCAAAAATATGGAGCTCTCTCAGGCAAGGACTCGCAGTGCGCTTGAGTACCTGATGTCATTATCCAAAGTGCAGAGTGAAGAAACATGGCTTGTCCAGCATGTGACAGCAAACGGGCTGTCATCTTCCCACCCTCTGTCGAATGAGTCATCCCAGGCGGCAAACCAACGCGTGGAGTTTCGTATTGTTACTAATGCCAGCGAGAAGATGGACCTCATAGCCGGGAAATTATCTAAAAAATGAGTTTCAAGTTACCTGATTTTCTAAGCTGGTCGTCGCTGGATACTTTACGAAAGAAAATGGGGGCTCCGCTTACGGATAACTTTGTGCTGGCTCCTGTAGATTCTAAAATATCTATTGTTGATCAACTAAATACCGGCGGCGTCGAAATCGATCTCGATGAAATTAGCGTCCACGAGGATGGAACATTAATCTATCGGGGTTATAGGGGACTGCTTCATATCCGGGATGTCGCTACTATTGCGGGTGATATTAGGATGCCAAGATATCATCTGGCTTATTGTCAAACCCTTGAGAAAATGAAGAGAAACTCCCGATTCGACCGATACGTTGTTGCACAAACAACCTCCGGGGAATTTAAAGTTAATATCATTGACCGGAATGTTACATCTGAACATGTAAGACTGAACGTATGTCAGAACTGTCTCGAAAGGATCCACTGGAAAGGTTTTAGCATATCTGGCATGTCAAGAATGGAGCGGCAGAACAGGGTTGAGGGTTTTTCGTTACCCGAATTTTTCAAAGAGTATCCCCGTGATCTGATTCGGGCTAAGCCTTTATATACTTCCGCTACCGCACCCCTGAATGACTATCCCAAAAACTGGGCTGAATTATCAAAAACGATCAGACTAAAACGCGGTTATCAATGTGAATCATGTCGAGAAACTTTCCAACCGGGTGATGGCCGATTCCTCCACGTTCATCATAGAAACGGCCTGAAGAACGACAACAGAGATGAAAACCTGGCAGCGCTTTGTATTGCCTGCCATGCGAAACAGCCTGAGCATGGGCATCTCAAGGCCCATCCTGATTACAAACTCTACATAACATCTTACAAGCGCTAATTACGTGAGACATCAGAACGCCTTTGGCCTGAATAATGACTAAGATTTTTGGACTGTCATGACTGCGGGGATCCTTTTATGTCAGGATCGCCCCGCAGTGGTTGTTGTATAACCCTGGTTACCAGTATTTCGTCCAGGTCTGACGCACCCGGGTCAGCAGCTCGAGGTAGTAATAATCACCCCAGCTACAGCACTCATCCACGCCAATACCGGCGGGCATGTGATACACCGAATGCTTCAGCAATCCTTCACACGGATCCTCGTCATCCGCCAGATAGTTCTCGGTCAGCGACTGGACGATCCGCAGCGCCATCTCCTCATAATGCGCCCGATGTTCATCCAGCACCGGCAAGGCGTTAACCAGCTCAAGCAGGCCGCAGGCGGCGATAGCTGCCGCCGAACTGTCGCGCACGGCATCGGTGCCCAGCAGGGCCAGATCCCAGTGGCAGACATCATCTTCCGGCAGGCGGTTGATAAAGTAGTGCGCCAGGCTGCGGGTCAGGTCTACCAGAGGCTTATCGCCGGTGTAGAGATAGCTGAGCATAAACCCATAGATGGCCCATGCCTGGCCGCGCGACCAGCATGACGTATTGCTGTAGCCCTGATGGGTATCACCAAAACGCGGCTCGCCGGTCGTCACGTCCATGTAAAAGGTGTGGAAGGTCGAGGCGTCCGGGCGGACGATGTATTTTGCCGCCTGCTGCGCATGAGCCGCTGCGGCTTCGGCGTAGCGCGCTTCGCCGGTCTGCTCGCTGGCCCAGTACAGAAGCGGCAGGTTCATATTGCAGTCGATGATCATCCGTCCCTGCTGCGCCGGATCGTTCAGGTCGCCCCAGGCCTGGATAATTTTCGCCACCGGGTTGTAGCGCTCCATCAGGATATCGGCCGCCTTAAGCGCGACCCGGCGGGCAGTATCATTCCCCGTTAAGCGCCAGGCGTTAACGCAGGAGAGGGAGTAGAGAAACCCCAGATCGTGGGTGGCCGTTTCAATGCGCTGCGCCAGTCGCGAGGCGAAAGAGGGCAGATAGCGCTCCGCCGCCTGGCGGTATTTATCCTCCCCGGTCAACTCCCAGGCCAGCCACAGCTGACCGGTCCAGAAGCTGGTGGTCCATTGCGTATTGTCTGAAGGAGTCCATTTTCCCCCTTCGCAGGCTTCGTTAGGGAATTTATCTCCCATCAGGGCCATCGTTTTGTCCAGCTTAGGCGTGATGCGGGTTATCGCCTCATCCAGCTTGCGGCGCAGCTGCAGGCGATCGACCTGATGCAGTTCCACAGGGCGCAGTGACTCGGTCACGACATTTGCAGTGACAGCAGAACGAATCATATTTTGTCCTCAGATTAGTGTTTTACCGGCTCGACCGGGGTAGGTTTCAGTTCAGGGGAAAAGGTGTCGGTCAGGCCACGTTGAGACTTGCAGGGCGAAAGGGTAAAGGCGGAAATCAGGGTAAACAGCAGGGCGCAGCTGCCCATCATCAGGTAGGTGTGCTCAAAGCCGATTGTCTCATACAGGTAGCCCGCAGGCGGTGCCACCACCACGGAGCCGACGTAGACCATCGCCTGATAGCCCAGCAGATACATGGTGGCATTCACTTTTTTATGGAAATGCTCGGCGATGTATTTGAAAACCGAAATCAGCAGCAAGGCAATTTCCACGCCATACAGCGGCTTGATAATCGAGATCATCAGCGGATCGGAGGTCAGCCCCGAGGCAATCAGGCGGATCCCCACTACCAGGCCGCACAGCAACAGCCCTTTTTTGGCGCCGTAATGGTTCACCAGCGCGGGGATAAACATCATCATCAGGAATTCGATCCCGGCCTGCAGGGTACCCAGATAGCCGTACCACGCGTTGCCCTGCTGTTTCGTCTCGAAGAAGGAGACGAAGTAGCGCGGGAACTGCTGCTCGGCGACAAACATCATCCACGCCACCCCGGCCACATAGAGGCTGAACATCCAGAACTTCTGGTTCTTCAGGAGCGAAATCACATCGGCAAAGACAATGCGGTTGTCGGCAATGACGTTGTTATTACGCAGCTGTTCGTCGCCTATTTTCAGGCTCATCAGCACCAGCAGCATCACCACGGAGGTCCCGCTGCTGACAAGAAAGTTCGCCAGCGGGGTGATGTTAAACAGCACGCCGGAGACCGACGCTGCCAGCGCCCAGCCTAATGATCCCCACATGCGAATCCGGCCAAACTCCAGGCTATACAGACGACTAAAGCGATCCGCGTAGGACTCCGCCGCCGCGACGCCGGCATACCAGCCGAGGCTCAGCCAGAACGCGCCGACGATAATGCCGATCGTGGTGTGGGTTAACAGTAGCGGCTGGTAGACCGTGACAAAAAACGGTGCCATCAGAGCCGAGATGACGCAGACAAAATAGAGCAACCACTTGCTCATGCCTATTTTATCCATGATGTAGCCGTAAACCGGTTTAAGGATCACCGCAAAGGCACCGTTAATCGCAAATACGCTGCCAATGGTGATGCTGTCTAATCCCACTTTCTGGCTCAGCCATAAGGCATATAAACCAAAGCTCGATGACCAGGTAAAAAAATAGAGAAAAATAAAACCACTCATTTTTATTTGTGCGGTACGAACGGATGAGGATAGCGTCATCATTATCTCTCCAGATTACTCATTTATTTTATTGCGTGTGGCGGGCACACGGTGAGCGAATCCTGGTGGATTTTCCGCTTTTCTCCGAGTGAGCCACTTCACAAAAACTATCCGTTATTTAAAGAAAGTTGGATTTAAGCCCGTACACGGCAATATTTTATAAATCATGGCCTAAAAACTTAATTCTGTTGCTGTGAGGAAAAATGCAGGAACGACAATTAATGGAGCGCATCGCGCTAAATGACGACGTCATGGCGCTCTATCGTCCGCGCGGCTCCAGCGCCATGTATTACCACTGGCACCAGTGCGTTGAATTTCTGTATGTCTCAGAAGGCTACGGCATTGTGGTGGTCGATAACCGCCATTACACCGCGCGGCCCGGACGGCTGTTTATCTTTCCGCCTTTCCGGCTGCACAAGGTGCACGTCGAAGCGAGCGACAGTAATCGCTACTACCGCACCACCATGCATATTGAGCAATCGTCGGTGATTGCTGCCCTGCGGGATTTCCCCCGCCATCAGGCGCAGTTTGCCGCCCTGGCCGACAGCAACGTGCCTGCGCAGGTGTACGATCTCAGCGAACACGCCCAGATGATGGGGTGCATTCTGGATCGGTATTGCGGGCAGGGCAGCGGCAATCAAACGGAAGCCAGCGAGGTGGCGTTTCTGGTGATGCAGATAATGGCCTTTCTGCCCGCACAGCCGCAGACGCCCGTTCAGCAACAACATAGCGTGGCGGCGCAGATCATGCAGTGGGTGGAAGATCATTATCAGGAGAAGTTTTCCCTGGACGATCTGGCCAGCGCTATCGGCCTGTCGCGCAGCTACACGTCGCGAATCTTCCGTCAACAAACCGGCGGCAGCATTCACGAATACCTGCTCACCCGGCGCATCAAGAAAAGCTGTGATCTATTGCGTATGTCGCCGTTAAGTATCAACGGGATTGCCGAAAAGGTGGGGTTTACCGAGATGACGTATTTCATTACCTGCTTTAAAAAGCGGATTGGGCAGACGCCATTACAGTACCGCAAGCAGCATCTGGCTCCGGATGCACGTCAGGAGCACGATGAGGCATGACCGCCATGGTAAATCCCCTCAGGATCCGTAAAGTTTATCGACCATCATCAAAAATTTTTTTACTTTCAAAACTGCTTTTTAATTTGATTTATGGAGCGTAATATCCATACCAGTTATGTTGATTAGGATAATTCTCAAGGATGAGCCGCTCAAATACCCTTTTTATCGACGGACATAAAGCCCTGGTGACCTACGATCCGGTGATTGATATGTTCCGTGGTGTGTTTCTGAATACCAGAAGTGAAGCGCGCTTTATGGCGCGAGATGTGCAGGAGCTGAAGATCGCCGCCCGGGATGCGCTGGATAGCTATCTCAACACCTGCAATATCACCGGTGTACAACCCTTCCAGCAGCGATCCCTGCGGCCTTTGATGGCGCTGAAACGGCTGAAAGCCATTCTGCATTGATCCTGCCATTGCCCCTGACATTCAGGGGCAACTGATCCACAGGGGGTTATCTACACCGGCTCATTAAACTCCACATACACGCTGTAACTCTCGTCCTGCTCCTGGCTCAGATCGATACTGGCGTTCGCTGTACCCTTGAGGGTTTTGATCCCCATTCCGAAGCGGGCTTCTTTGTTGGATGAGAATACGCTCAGCTTTTTAAGTTCCAGTTCGGCACTCACACAGCCGCCTACCTCTCTGGCAAACACAATGGCTTCCCAGGAAGGTTCAAAGTCTAACCAGTTAAACTGCTTTCTTTCGAGAACCATCCCTTTTTTCCACTCCCGACCCGCTAATCTGATGACGCGAACATCGGTGCCGGTATCTGAAGCGTCGGATTCCATTTTTAATCCCGCTTCGACTGAAGCGACAGCGGTACTGGCTTTTACTTTTGCCTTAATCTGATCGGATGCCCGTGATTTCGTCTCTTTACGTATTTCTATTTTTGTTGCCCCCAGGCTGACAAATACTTTTATCATCTCCGTTTCGCGTTCCTGCAGCAGGATGTCATCCAGCGTGTCACTGAGAATATAGTAGGGCTCTTTTTCTGAGCCGGGCTTCGACAGAGGGTGTTTAATATACGCCAGGTTTATTTGCGGGTGTCCAGGTTGAAAACGATAACCATGATCTGATGCAATTGTTGGTGTCATACTGATGCGCTTCATATATTTATCAAACGCATGCGCAGAGTGCTTAAGCGTATCAACCGGAACATCCTTTTCATCTTTCTTACTCAGAAGTTGATACAGGGAAAACGCCGCTGGAGCCGCATTGACGAGAACCGCGACAGGCAATGGAAGCAGTCGTGCTGCGACGGCCATGGCAATACCCGCATTCTGGTAATTCAGAAAGCCTTTCTCTTTTTGTTCTGTTTCTGCTTCAGATTTGTTTTTAGGCGCTATAAACGTTTTGCCTTTTTTTGTAGAGTTCTCAAGTTCTATTTCTTCGCCATCGGTAATTAACGTGGTAATAATCTCTTTGGTTGAAAAATCATCATACGTCTCTTCATCTACAATAAAGATTAAATCATTCATTATTCATCCCGGGTGAAAATTATATAGCTGGTGTGTATTTGAGAAGAGTACCGGGATTATCTTTTTCTTTCTATCTGTTATATGAGGAATGTGATCTTTATTGTCAGCCAATGAAAGCCTGCCTGTTTTACCCCCAGGCAGGCACAGCCATTACCCTTCCGTCGGCCAGTTCTCCAGCACGCGCTGGCTTACCGCTTCCGGATACCCCTGCTCAAACGAGGCATGCAGATGGCGGGTGGATTGCAGCGTATCAAACACCACTTTTGCCCCTTTTCCTGTCACGTACTCCGCTTCTTCGTAGCACTGCGGCAGGCGGATCACCCGCTGATTGTCAAACACCACGCGGCGGCCAACCGGGTGTACGCGGGTTGAGAGGACCCATACCACTTCACGCAGGTTTGTCGGGTCAAAATCATCGTCCACCACGTAGACCTTCGGGATAAACACCATCGCGTCGGTGTTAAACAGCACCTCGCCGATACGTTGCGCCAGAGCTTCGCTGGTGACGCCCGGCAGCTGCTCGCGCCAGTTCTGCGGCACCACCACCAGCAGCCAGTGGACGGTAGAGTCCTCCGGGATCCAGGCGGTGGTAATCGGCAGCTCTGCTTCACGCAGATACGTCAGGGCATCGGCGGCCAGCCCCATCGCCCACAGGGTGTGCGACTCGTCGGTCGGGCGGCCGGTAATCGACATCGGCCAGATGGGATCGTCCCGGTGGGTGATGGTCTCAACGTGGAAGGTCGGCTGGGCCGAGGAGCCTTCCCCAAGGTAGCCGCCGTACTCGCCGTAGGGGCCTTCCTGGCAATCGCGATTGATGGAGACGTGGCCCTCAATCACGATCTCTGCCGTGGCAGGCACGTCCAGATCGATACTAACCGTTTTCACCACCGGCACCGGCTCGCCTGCCAGGGTACCGATGTAGTCCGCTTCATCCGCGTGGGCCGGGATCGGAATACCGGACACGCACGAGATCGCCGGGGCCGGGCCCTGCACCAGCGCGTAAGGCATCGGCTGGCCGAGCTTGACCCATTCGGTCCAGATCTGGCCGATATGCTGGCTCGGCACAATCAGCCCCACCATCCGCTTGCCGTCCACCTTCATCACGCGGGCGATGGACCAGTTCACCCATTTGCCGTCCGGCGTTTTGACGATCAGCGTCCCCCAGGTATTGGCGTAGCGACCGCCGTCCTTGTCGTGGGCAAAGGGGATCGGGAAGCTATCGAGGTTCGCCTCTTCACCGCGCAGGATATTCTGATGACAGAGGGCGTCAGCGGAGGCCACGCGCACCGGAGGAATGCCGGGCTTATGACGCGCCGCCGACAGCGCTTCGACGATCTGCGGCCCGGTGGACTCCGGCGCCAGACCGAGCGACATCGCCACCCGGGCATAGGGCATCTCCTTGCGGGAGGAGAGGCTGGCCGGGGCACCGAACAGGCGGAAACCGGGCGCCACGCCAGCCACCTTATGGAACAGCGGGGCAGGGGACTGGATCTCATAGCTGCGGCGGGTAATGGCGCTTGGTTCAAAATCACCGTCCACTTCCCGGATCACGTGCATGATGTCGCCCATGGCGTCGAGGGCATCGATATAACTGCGTAAATCACCGTAATAGTTCATCAGGCTCTCCTTAAGCCGTGGGAGCGGAGTGAGATTCACCCCAGCGTTTCGTTAAAGCGTTATCCAGGCCGAACTGATCCAGAATGCGCGACACAAAGTGGTTGATGATGTCGTCAGTGCTGGTGGGGTTGTTATAGAAGGCGGGCATCGGAGGCAGCATCATGGCCCCTGCGCGGGTCAGGGCGAGCATGTTTTCCAGATGGATGGCGTTGAGGGGCGATTCGCGCGGCACCAGCACCAGCTTGCGCTGCTCTTTCAGCGTCACGTCGGCGGCGCGGGCAATCAGGCCATCGCCGTAGCCGCAGCGGATGGCGGCGAGAGTTTTCATGCTGCACGGCACCACGATCATACCGTCGACGCGAAAGGAGCCGCTGGAGATCGCCGCCGCCTGATCGTGCTCACTGTAAGTCTTTGAGGCGAGCGCAATAACCTCCTGTACACTGTAGGGCGTTTCCAGTTGAATGGTGGCGCGCGCCCACTTAGAGATGACCAGATGCGTTTCGACATCCAGATCTTTCAGCGCGGCCAGTAAACGAACGCCAATTGCAGCGCCAGTAGCGCCAGTCATGCCTACAACAAGCTTCATGCGGGTTCTCTGAATGTATTCTTTCATGTATAGTTTGAGTTCAAACTGTTTGTGCTCGAACTATATGTTTGTCGTTTTCAGGAGTCAAGAGAGTCGATGGCAGAAAATCGCGACTTAATCCTTGCCGCGCCCCTGTGGCCGCACGGCGATTGTTCACTAATGCACCTGATGCGCCGCGCAGGGCAGCACTCGACCACCTGCTGGTCGCAGTGCGTCGATACCGGGTTATCTGCCGTGCAGTACGCCATACTGGTAGTGCTGGCGGAAGAAACCACCTGCGACCAGCAAACGCTGGGGAGTCGCGCCGGGTTTGATAAAGCGACCGGCACCTACGTGATCGACCGGATGACCAAAAGCGGGCTATTAACGGTAGAGACCGATCCCGCCAACCGCCGCCGCAAGCTGGTTGCCATGACGGCAGAGGGGGAGGCGATGCTGGCCCGGATGATTGAGCAGGCCAAAAGCGCCGAGAAGATGATTACCGCTGGTCTGAATACCCAGGATATCGCTGACCTGAAGCGTCTGCTGAGCAAGCTGGGGGGATTGCAGGAGCCTGATGACGATGTCTCCAACCAAAGTGCCTGACAGCCACATTGAGCCCAAGCCCGATCTGACGATCGGCTTTCTGCTGATGAAACACTTTACGCTGGCCTCGGTGGCGGGGCTGGTAGAGTCCCTGCGCTTTGCGGCGGACGAGTCCTTCTCCAGCCGGCAGATCTTCTGCCGCTGGGAGTGGATGACCTGCGATAACCAGCCGATTACCGCCAGCTGCGGCCTGCCTGTGTCACCCACCGCAAAGCTCGATTTCACTAAAGAGTGGGACTACTTCGTGGTGGCGGGCGGGCTGCTGGAAGAGACCCGCCAGTCCCCCGAATGGCTGTTGCAGGCCCTGCGGGATCTGCATGCCCGCAATATCCCGATCATTACCCTGTGCAGCGGGGCCTTCGTCGCCGGTAACGCCGGGCTGCTGGACGGTCGCCACTGCGCCATCCACTTCACCACCCGGGACGAGTTCCGGCTGCGCTTTCCCAAAGCCATCCCGGTGATCGATAAAACCTACATCAAGGACGGCGGGATTATCTCCTGTCCGGGCGGGACGGCCATTGACCTGGCGGCCGATCTGATCCGCCAGCACTGCGGGCTGGTGCGCTCGCAAAAGGTGCTGAAATATCTGCTGGTGGATGAGGTGCCCACGCCGAAAACGAAGCACAAAGCGTCGCTCAGCGAGCCTGACGTTTACGAAAACCCGCTGGTTACGAAGGTGATTGAGTTTATGAAGCACCATCTCGACTCGCCGGTACCGCTGGCGGAGGTGGCAGACTTTGCCGGGGTGACGTTCCGCCAGCTCAACCTGATCTTTACCCAGTGTACCGGCCACTCGGCGGCGGTGTACTGGCGGCGGATGCGCCTTGAGCAGGCGCGCAAGCTGATGGCCGACTCCAGCAACAGCATTAACGCCATCGCCACCGCCACCGGCTTTGCCGACGCCTCGCACCTGATCGCCTGGTTTCGCAAGCAGTACGGTGAAACGCCCAGCTCGTTCAGAAAGCGGCGGCGGGAAGTGGAAAAGTTGGTGAAGGAGTAACTGACATCGCCCGGCGGCGCTGCGCTTGCACGGGCCTGGATGTCCGATGCTGGTTGTGATTTTGTAGGCCGGGTAAGCGCAGCGCCACCCGGCACAACAGACGGCACCACTACAACATATGACGCTTCGCCATATGCCCCGGCACGCGGGCTTTCTGCGAGGCCTCATCGTCCAGCGAGGCCGCATCGGCCAGGCTGCGGGCGTTGGTTTCCGGTGCCAGCCACCAGGAGACGGCTAAGCCCACAAAGGTGATCGCCGCGGCGATGTACATGGTAGTACCAATCCCCAGACTCTGCAGCGAGGCGGGCACCAGCCAGGTGCCGACCGCTGCGCCAATGCGCGACAGCGATGTCCCCACACCCACCGCACCGGCGCGGATCTCCGTCGGGAAGATCTCGTTCGGGTAGACCAGCTGCAGCACCTGAGCCCCGCCGATAAACAGCGCGTAAGCACCAAACATCAGCAGAATGATCATCGACGGACCGTCACGCATCAGGCCCAGCAGCAGTAACGCCAGCCCCGACCAGAGGAAACTTTGCAGCAGCAGCTTGCGGCGTCCCAGGGTATTTACCAGCCGGGTGGCGATAATGCAGCCGACCACGAACAGCAACGTGATGGCAACGGAACCGTAGGAGGCCCACTTACCGCTGAGGTGCAGGGCATCCAGCACTTTCGGCGCAAAGGCATACACCGCGAAGACCGGGATCACCGAGCAGGTCCAGAAGATGGTCACGAACGCCATGCGTTTGCCGTAACCCGAGTGCAGCAGGTTGAAGAAGGAGAGGTTTTTGCTTTCCGCCTGCTCCGGCAGATTGTCCAGGCCAAAGTCAGGGCCATACACCTTGCGAATGATCGCTTCGGCTTCAGCGTGACGGCCTTTGCTGATTAACCAGCGAGGGGATTCCGGCGTGCCCATACGCACCAGGAACAGCAACGCACCAATGACCGCAGTGCTCGCCAGGGTCAGACGCCAGGCGTCCGGGCCGCCAAAGTGCAGCAGCGCTTCGCCGATCATGTAGGCTGCGGCGGCACCGGCAAACCACAGGATGGTGAGCGTCGCCAGGCACGGCCCGCGGTTTTTCTTCGGCAGAAACTCCACCAGGAAGGCGGTCGCCACCGGGTACTCAATGCCCACCGCCACACCGTTTAGAAAGCGCAGGGCAAACAGCATCTCGCCGCTCTGCACCCAATACTGCGCCACGGAGCAGACCACAAACAGCGTCGGGCCAACGAAATAGAGCATCCGTCTGCCCAGTCGGTCGGTGAGGGCGCCACCGATAAAGCCGCCAAAGAAGATGCCGATCAGCGCCGAGGCGGCAATCAGGCCCTCCCAGAAGGCGGTCAGCCCCAGGGCCGGGGAGACCTTCATCATGGCGATGCCGATAATGCTCAGCACATAGCCATCAACAAAGGAGCCACCGCCGGAGCGCACGGTCAGCAGGCGATGAAAGCGGTTGAGTGGTACATCTTCAACAGAAACGGTATTTGACATGGTAACTCCTGTCTTTCCCCGATATCGTTGAATTAATGGGTCACAGCAAGAATAAACATCATTAGCGATGAATGTTTCTTCAGGCCGAGCGAAACCGCTTTCCATTAATCATCGATTACGGAATAAATATAGGTCTAAGAAGGTTCAAGCGTTAAATAAGAGCGTGCGTTATTTCGCGTAATTCATGGCAAATACTCCTCCGCTGCAGGTGGTCGGATAAGATGTCAGTTATATTTATTATGTTTTTACTGTGTTTGTTATTTTAAGACGCTTCGTCAGATAATCGTTTTATGGCAACCGTGCGTGTCGACCACCAGCAGATAAGCGAGCCCAGGCTCACCATCGCCGTGCCCTGCCAGAAGGCCAGAGTCAGGTGCGAATCCAGCATAAAGGCGGCCAGCACCGCTGAGATGATGGGGATAAAGTACGATGCCGCCGCCAGCACCGTAACGTTGCCGTGCAGGATCCCGACGTTCCAGGCGGCGTAGCCAAAGCCCATTGCCATTGCCGCCAGCAGCAGGCTGATCCACGCGTGCAACGACAGCACAAATTCCGGTTGTGGCGAGGTGAGATATTTCACCCATAACGTCAGCGCCGTTAATATAAAGAACAAGGTGATACCGTTATTTCCCTGGGCGATACGCTGGGTGACCACGCAATATATTGCCCAGATCACCGCTCCGCTGAATGCCAGGCCATAACTTAACGGATTATCCATGACGTTATTACTCATCTCCGTCAGCGAAAATCCGCCGTCGCCGCCCAGCACCCGGCCAATTCCGACGATGGCTAACATCACGCCGGGAATAATCAACGGGCTGGTTTTCTGACGGTTAACCATCACCGCCAGTAAAATAGTCATACTCGGCCAGAGATAATTCACCATCCCCACTTCAATCGCCTGCCGCCCGTTATGGGTAAAGCCCAGCGACAGCGACAGGCACAGCTCATAGCAAACGAACAGCACGCTGCCGATGATGAGATAGCTCAGCGGGAACTTTTGGATCTTCGGAAAGCCGATGGTAAACAGCAGCAGCACCGCGCTACAGGAATAGATCAACGCCGCCCCGCCCACCGGGCCAAAGCCTTCGCTCACGCTTTTGATCAGGCCGACAATCGCGCTCCAGAGCAGGATGGCGATCAGGCCGATGAGTGTCGCTTTCTTATGGGGCATAACCGCTACCTCTGTTTACATTTAGGTCACAACCAGGGGTTCTGGCGTGCCACTTTGTTAAATTCTGGTTAACTACAGGATTAAAACTATGCCTCCCGATGGACGCTGTAAATACGTCTCAGAGAGCGATAATTCGGGAATGTGATCGCTATCTGAAATCATATAGAAAATTACTACGGTAGAATTAACAATTTAATTAATTGATTATTAAGTGTTTATTTTTGATTGATCGTAAAAATCTCCTGTTATCCCGTATTTATGTTGTATTTTTGTTGTATACAAAAAATATTCATCCATTGACCTTTTTCCTCCCTGTGTGCAAATTTTTAACAAACGCAGTCCATCACGGTTGCGTAGCAGACTTAAACGGTCGTGAATTCCCCCTGGAGGTTATCGTGTTGACATTTGAAGGTATCTACACCCCGGCAATTACCCCTTACGCAGCCGATGGCAGCATTGATTTCCCGCGCTTTTCAGAGGTGCTGGAGTCGCTGATCGACGCCCGCGTTCACGGCATCATCATCGGTGGCTCTACCGGTGAGTACTACGCGCAGAGCCCACAGGAGCGTAAGGCGCTGGTAGAGCATGCGCGTCAGGTGATTGGCACCCGCCTGCCGCTGATTGTCGGCACCGGCGCGACGCGTACCGAAGACGCGGTGGACTACGCGAAACATGCCCGTGAGACCAAAGCCGACGCCATCCTGGTGACCTCGCCGCCGTATGCCCTGCCGACCGAGCTGGAAAACGCCCATCACGCGCTGACCGTTGATAAGGCCGCGCAGCTGCCGATCATGCTCTACAACTACCCGGGCCGCATGGGCATCACCATGGGCGAGACCTATTTCCGCGAAGTGAGCCGCTCGCCGAACGTGGTGGCGATCAAAGAGAGCTCCGGCGACTTCAATAACCTGCACCTGCTGGCCTGCAAATTCCCGAACATCGCGCTCTCCTGCGGCTGGGACGATCAGGCGCTGGAGTTCTTCGCCTGGGGCGCGAAAAGCTGGGTCTGCGCCGGTTCCAACTTCATCCCGCGCGAGCACGTGGCGCTGTACGAAGCCTGCGTGGTGGAAAAAGATTTCGCCAAAGGTCGCAAGATCATGGCGGCGATGATGCCGCTGATGAACTTCCTCGACGGCGGAAAGTTCGTGCAGTCCATCCGTTACGGCTGCGAGCTCAACGGCCTGACCTCCGGCACGGTGCGTGCGCCGCTGCAGGATCTGAATGAAGAAGAGAAAGCGCAACTGAAAGCGGTGATTGCCGATGTGAAACGCAACGTCGCTGCGGCGCTGTAAGGGGGCGATATGAGTCAGTTGCAAACGCTGGATGCGGTAACGGCCATCGCCCGGGGGCTTTCTCTGGCAGACAAAGCCTTTATCAACGGCCGCTTCGTGGCCGCGCGTTCAGGCAAGACCCTGGCGACCACTAACCCGGCTACCGGGGAGATCCTCACTCACATTGCCGCCTGCGACGTCACCGACGTCAATGCCGCGGTGGAAGGGGCGCGCAGCGCCTTCGAGGCCGGAAGCTGGAGCAAGCAGGCGCCGGGCGAACGCAAAGCGGTGCTGCTGAAGCTGGCGGCGCTGATGGAGCAGGAGATCGCCTCTCTGGCAGTGCTGGAGAGCCTCGACAGCGGCAAACCGGTCAGCGAATGTGAAGCGGTCGACGTGCCGGAAACCATCCACGTGCTGAAGTGGCACGCCGAAGCCATCGACAAACTGTATGACCACACCGCCCCGGTCGGTAACGGCGCGATGGCGCTGGTGGTGCGCGAGCCGATTGGTGTGGTGGGCTGCGTCCTGCCGTGGAACTTCCCGCTGCTGATGCTGGCCTGGAAAATTGGCCCGGCGCTGGCGGCTGGCTGTTCTGTGGTCGTGAAACCAGCGGAGCAAACCTCGCTGACCGCGCTGCGGGTTGCCGAGCTGGCGTATGAAGCGGGCGTCCCGGCGGGGGTGCTGAATATCGTCACCGGCACCGGCAAGGAGGTCGGGGAGCCGATTGGCCTGCACCCGGATATCGACATGGTGAGCTTTACCGGCTCCACCGCTACCGGACGGCGTTTCCTGCACTACGCGGCAGAATCCAACCTGAAAAAGGTGGTGCTGGAGTGTGGCGGTAAAAATCCGGCTGTGGTCTTTGACGACGCCGGGGATCTGGCCGCCGTCGCCGGACACGTGCTTAACGGGGCATTCTGGAACATGGGTGAGAACTGTTCCGCCACCTCGCGCCTGCTGGTGCAGGAGAATGTTAAAGATGCGCTTCTGAAGGAGATGGCGGCGCAGATCGGCGACTGGCGCATGGGCAACCCGCTCGATCCGAACAACCGGCTGGGGGCCATGGTCTCGACGGAGCATTTCAGCAAGGTGAGCGGCTATCTCGACACCGCCCGTCAGGAAGGGCTGCGGATGGTGCAGGGCGGCGATACCGAGCAGGGCGTTTACGTCCAGCCGACCATTATCGATGGCGTAACGCCTGAGAGCGCGCTGTTCCGGGAGGAGATCTTCGGCCCGGTGCTGTGCGTCACCACCTTCAGAACCGAAGCGGAAGCTATTGCCCTGGCGAACGATACGCAGTACGGCCTGGCCGCGTCGGTGTATACCGGCAGGCTGAACCGGGCCATTCGCGTCTCGCGCGCCATCCGCGCCGGCACGGTGACGGTGAACTGCTTCGGGGAAGGTGACGCCACCACGCCGTTTGGCGGCTACAAGCAGTCGGGCTTTGGCGGGCGCGATAAATCTGTCTTCGCCCTCGACCAGTACACCGAACTGAAGACTCTCTGGATTGATCTCTCTGAAGACGACGCCTGAAGCCGTTTTTAACGGTCTGGAAGAGAGAATTCATTTCTATTTCTGTCTTCTGGTGGCGGTTGGCCTGTCGAGAAAGCAGGGACGCATCTGCTCAAACCGGCAAAAAAATGCCTTTATTATGAAGTGGCTAAAAAATGCCGGGCAGCTGCCGCCGTTTCGCCACGTTGCCGGCAGTGAAATTGTCTGGCTGCGTGGGGAGATCCTGCGCCATCCCCCAGACCGGGATCCGGAGCCCCTCCTGAGGCTGATCTATCAGACGGCCAGAGAAATGCGCAGAGCATGATTGCTGTGGCTGATAATTTTGCTGTTGCACATCTTTATCTGTAGGTTAAGCAACATCATAGTTAAGCATCACAGGTCGATTTTCAGGAGGCGGCAATGAGAACGGGAAAGGTAGCGCTGTATGAGGATCTCAAGCGACATATTCTGACCATGGAGCTGGATCCGGACGAGCTGCTGGATGAAGCCGCGCTGACCGCGCAGTACGGTCTCTCCCGTACGCCGGTGCGTGAAGTATTCCAGCGCCTGGCGGGGGAAGGGTACCTCGAAATTGTGGAAAAACGCGGCGTACGGGTGATCCCGATGAGCCACTCGACGCTGCGCAATTTCTTCCTGGTAGCGCCGATGATCTATGCCGCCACCGGGCGTCTTGCCGTACAGCATTACAAACCGGCGCAGCTAAAAGCGCTGAAAGAGACCCAGAAGCGATTTCGTAAGGCGGTGCAAACCCGCGATGCCGAAGCCCTGGCGCTGGAGAACAACCGTTTTCACGAGATCATGGGCGAGATGGCGGCCAACCCCTATCTGCAGCCGAGCCTGGGACGTTTGCTGATCGACCACTGTCGCATCGGGCACACCTTCTTCCGGCCGCAAAACGAGGACATGGAGCGCCGTTTACAGCTGGCTGCGGATCATCACGATGCCTTTATCGCTGCCATCGAGGCGCGTGATGAACAGGCGGTGGTCGATCTGGTGTTTGAGCACTGGGAACTGTCGCGGGAAAACATGGAGATCTTCATCGCGCCCCAGGGGCTGAAAGCCGATAACTTCGCCCCTTTCCCGGAGGGGGATAACCGCTGAACGCATCCCGCTAAGGCCTGCTGGCACCCGCTGACAGGCCTCCTTTCCCCATTCGTATTTCTTCTCTGACGCCCCGCTGCGCCGGGCTTCGCACGCCTTTTTTATCATTCCTGTAACTATTTTTATACTTGATGTATACATGAGATATACATCACATACACATTTTCTCGGGATGGCTAACATTGATTCAACGCTACTTACCGGAGTAACCCACGTGCAAAAGATCACTTCTCTACCTGCTGACGACGCCCTGCCGGGTTGGTATCACACCAGTCAACCGCGTACCCCGCGTCCTGCCCACACGGGGCAAAAGCATGCCCGCTGGGCCATCGTCGGTGCCGGGTTAACCGGGCTGGCCGCCGCCCGCCAGCTGGCACTCAACTTCCCGGATGATGAAGTGGTGCTGGTTGAAGCGCAGGACGTGGGCTACGGCTCCTCCGGGCGCAACGCCGGTTTCGCCATTGATGTCCCGCACGATATCGGGGCGAAGGACTATATCGGTGATGTCACCACCGCGAATCTGATCCTCAAGCTCAACACCCTCGGGCAGAACTATCTGCGTGAGATTGTGAAGGAGCACGGCATTGAATGTCAGATGAGCGACTCCGGCAAATATCAGGCCGCGGTGGGGGAGAAGGGGATCGCTATTCTGGAGGCCTACCGCAGCGGGCTGGAGAAGATTGGCCGTCACGCGGAGATGATCCCCGGGAAGGATCTGCCGGACCATATCGGCACCTCATACTACCAGCAGGCGCTCTACATTCCGGGCACTATTCTGCTCCAGCCCTCGGCGCTGGTGAAAGGACTGGCGGACAGCCTGCCCTCTAACGTGACCCTGTATGAAAATACGCCGATCACGTCCATCGACTATGGCGACAAAGTGACGCTGGTGCATGACCACGGCAGCATCACCGCCGACACGCTGATCCTGGCGAACAACGCCTTTGCTGCTCACTTTGGCTTCCTGCGCGGTCGCCTGCTGCCGACCTTCCTTTATGGCAGCCTGACCCGTCCGTTGACCGCTGAAGAGCAGGCGCAGCTCGGCGGCAAGCCGGTGTGGGGCGTTATCCCGGCGCATCCGTTTGGCAGCACCGTGCGCCGCACGGTTGATAACCGCATCCTGATGCGTAACAGCTTTAGCTTCCATCCCGATGGCCGTCCGCGTGACAAACAGCTGAAGCACAATATCGAGACCCACCGTAAATCGTTCGAGCGCCGCTTCCCGATGCTGAGCAAGGTTGATTTCGAATACTCCTGGAGCGGGGCCATCTGCCTGTCGGATAATCACGAAGGCTTCTTTGGTCAGCTGGCACCAAACGTCTATGGCGCGCTGTGCTGTAACGGTCTGGGGATCACCCGCGGCACCGCTACCGGCAAGCTGCTGGCGGATATGATCGCCGGGGAGCGCAACGAGCTGATCGACTTCCTGGTGGCATCGCCGGGCCCGAACAGAACCCCGCCGGAGCCGTTCCTGTCGATTGGGGTGAATTCGGTGCTGAAGTGGGGCCAGTTCCGCGCGGGGCTGGAGGTATAGCATCGGTGATGCCCGGCCAGCGGCTGGCCGGGCTCAGCGCTATTTCTCTTCCTGTTGATGATCGCTGATAGCCTGCGCCGCACAGATCAGCGCCAGATGGCTTAACCCCTGAGGCATATTGCCGACCCACTCGCCGGTGCGGGTATCGAACATTTCATTGAAGGTTTCGACATTGCCGCGATGACATAGCGTTTCAAGAATTTCATCCATGTTCTTTTCGGCCTGCTCCGGTTCGCCCATCGAGGCCCAGGCCTCCGCCAGCCAGAAGGCGCAGGCGATAAAGGTGCTCTCCTCCTGCTCAACCCCGCTGTAGCGGTAGATCATCGCGCTGTTATGACCCAGCTCGCGTTGGATGGCCTGATAGGTCAGCTTCATGCGTTTCGGGTTCACTTTCACACCGTAGCGCGACACCAGGGTGAGCGACGCATCCAGCAGCCCGCCGTCCCCGTCGTAAAAACAGTAGGACTGATGGGTCTCCGACCAGCAGTGCTCTTCAATCCAGTCGCGGATGCGGTCCCGCTCCCGGGCCCAGCGCGCTTTCCATGTAGGTTCGATATGGTTGGTCTCGGCCAGCACCACGGCGCAGTCCAGCGCCAGCCAGCAGGCCATTTTTGAGTGGGTGTAATGCCGCTCTTCCGGCAGCTCCCAGATCCCGGAGTCCTTCATGCGCCAGCGGTCGGCGCACTGGTTGGCAAGATGCCCCAGGAAGCGCGAGGTGCCGATATCCAGAATATGCCCCGCCTCGACGAACAGTTTCGCCACGCCAAGCATATCGCCATACATGCTCAGCTGGCGCTGGTTGCGGGCGTTATTGCCGAGGCGTACCGGCTGCGAATCCCGGTAGCCCTGCAGTTCGGGGTAGGTCTCTTCCGGCACCAGTTCGCCGTCGAGGGTGTAGCAGGCCCGCATCTCCGGGCCGTGTTTAATGATGGTTTTCGACAGCCAGGAGAAGGCCGCTTTACACTCTTCAAGGGTGCCCAGATAGGTAAAGGCTTTGATGATCAGGCAGGCATCGCGCACCCAGGCAAAGCGGTAATCATAGTTTTTGCTGCCGCCGGGCCCCTCCGGCAGTGAGGTGGTGGCGGCTGCCGCCAGCGCGCCGGTGGGGGAGTACCAGAGGAACTTCAGCGCCAGCGCGGAGCGGATAACGTGATCTTTATAGAGGCCGTCGTATTTCAGCCCCTTCACCCAGTCCTGCCAGGCGGTGTGGCTGGTTTCAATGCGGTTATCAATCGCCTGAATGTCCGGTACCGCCAGCGGCTCATCCAGGGTCACCAGCAGCGCGACAATCTCCCGGCTCCCTTTCTTCAGGACGATCTCCGCCTCGATCTCTTCATCATCGGCACGGGTAATGACCACGTTTTCGCTGGTGTGGAGCATCGCCATCAGGTCGCCGATATGGTAAACGCTGCCCTTGTCGGTATCGGAGCGCCAGGGCGATCGCGTTTCGATCATCGTTCCGAACCGCAGTTGAAGTCTGAACGTCACGGTGCCGCGCACCCCTTCCATACGGCGGGCCAGCTCGCTCCAGGGCAGACGGCCTGCCAGTGTGCTGTTGATGGATTCGGTTAACAGCGCCGTGCCGTCTTTCGTTTCAAAGCGGGTTTCCAGGATGTTGCTGTCCTCGCGATAGGCGCGGGAGACGGTGTATTCACTCGCCGGCGTCAGGCTGAAAAAACCGCCGATGCCAGGGTCCAGCAAGCGGTCAAAAAGGGGCGGGGAATCGAGGTTGGGTGCGCCCCACCAGTCGATCGAACCATCCGGGGCGATGAGCGCCACCGAGCGCCCTTCACCGATAGCGGCGTAGTCTCCAAGGCCAACGAACCCGTTATCGCGCAAAGGCATGTCGTATTTCGCATTTTTCAAATGAGTGATCCCTTTTCTTTGATGAATATAAAGCCTGGCATAATGTGACGGTTATCGCGCTTTCAGGGGGGATATGATGGGAGAAAATCCTGGCACCATCGGCTCCCTCTCCATTCAGGGAGAGGGCTGGGGTGAGGGGGAATATGCCGCACAGATGCTTTTTTCTTACTCGCCGCACACACTCGTTTAACAAAGCCAATCTGCCGAAATTACATATATCAATGGCGCGTCAATAGAACGCGTAAGTTTCGCGATATGCCCGCTGGTCGGATATGTTGGGCAGGGGGGCAGTCATAACATCCAGGACTGTTCCTCCCCAACCTAAGAAAATTATGAAAAAGTTAATGATGATAGCGTTCGTCGCGGTTGCTCTGTCCGGCTGCGCCCAACAAACTTTCAGGATCAACAGCGGGGTGGCTGAAAAGCCCACTCAGGAAACAAAACAATCCTTCTTTGTTAATGGTATTGGTCAGTCTAAGACGATTGATGCGGCGCAGGTTTGCGGCGGCGCGGATAAAGTTATTCGTACCGAAGTGCAGGAATCCGGCACGGATGTATTATTACGTGTCGTAACGCTGGGTATTTATACCCCTCGTGAAGCGCGGGTCTATTGCGCTAAATAAATATAATGGCGGGCATTTAATAATGCCCGCCATTATTTATTAGCGCCTGGAATCGATTTATTTACGCGTAAACTGTTGCTCTGTAATGGTGCTGCCCCACTGATCGCCTTGCCACTCTTTCGATAATACAAAGCCGAAGGACTCATACAACCGCCGTGCCGCCGTCAGCTTATTAAAGGTCCACAGCTGAACCGCAGAGAACTCCCTCTCATCGCAAAACTTCATCGCTTCAGCAATCAGCTTTCTGCCCACGCCGCCACCGCGACAACCGTCATCCAGGATAAACCAGCGCAAATGCGCCTCGTTGTTTCCGAGATCTTCGCCGTCAATGGCGACTGAGCCAACGATGCGTCCGTTCTGCATCGCCAGCCAGATTTGATTGGTCGCATTGTCCAGACGCCCCGAAAAATCCGCTAAGCCAGCGGCGACCTTCGCCTCAAAAAAAGAGCCAAAGTGATGCTCTCTCGCGTAATAGCTGCCGTGCATCTCCGTGATGCGGCCAATCATGCCTGGATGATAGCCAGAGACAATGGTTACCGCGCTTTTTTCTGGCAGATCAACATCATCCCTGCAGGCTTTGAGGGCGCTGGCATAGACGCTCAGGCCCTGTGATACGACGCGCTGCTGGCTGGCGTCCATTTTTTGCAGGGCGGAAATGACGCGTTCGTTACCGTAGGCATTAATTCTGCGCACCGTTTCTCTGCCCTGAGGGCTCAGGCTAAGCTGCTTGATTCTGGCATCTTCCGGGGAGGCGCTCTCTTCCAGCTCTCCGGCCTTGATCAGTTTGGCGAGCATGCGGCTGACGCTGGATTTCTCCAGTCCCAGGATCTGCACCAGTTGGGCGGCAGTCAGGGAGCCCCTGGCTTCCATCTCAAGCAGGGTATGCACGACGGAAGGGGAGTAGTCCGTTGCCGCAAGGGTGTGGTTCATAAAGCCGAGTTCCCGCACCATCAGACGCGACGAGATACGGATCTCTTCAACAATCGACGAATCAGTCATTATTAGGTTAGCCTGTGAAAGATAGTTGTACTATACAACCATCTTTCACGCATTGCTGTCAATCAGGAAGCGAAACGCCAGGCGACAAGCATCAGCACCGCGACGTTAAGCACCACGCTAACCATAAAATAGGTTTTGAACGGCTGCTTCTGGGTTTTATGACGAAACAGCTGCTGGCCAAAGATAGCGCCTGGCCATCCCCCGACAAACCCGCATATCAGCAGGGTCGATTCCGGGACTCTGCGCCAGGCTTTGCGGGCCGCCAGTTTGTCGGCACCGTAGATCAAAAACGTCAGCGCGCTGGCGAGCAGAAACCACATCGCCAGAGAATGAGGCAACAGGGCGCTGCCCGCGGCGGCAAGGGCGAGAAGGAAATAACAGAGGACATTGAGCATGGTAGGCGGTATCAGTTATCAATCCGGAAGGGCGATGATACGCGATCCTTGCGGGAGTGTAACCGGGCTAGCCGGTTAACCTTTTGGCAAAACAGATGGCCTCGTCGCGCCCGATATAGGGGCCATAGTTTTCTCTCTGCACATAGCCATGCTTCAGATAGAACTGCACCGCGCGAGCGTTGATTTTACGCGTCTCAAGCCACAGCTCGCGGTAGCCCATGCCCCGGGCTGCCTCTTCAAGCCAGGCGAGTAGCGCCGCCCCAGTGCCCGGGCAACTCCGGTCAGAGAACATGCGTTTGAGTTCGGCAGTGGTCTCAGTCAACGGGCGGAATGCACCACAGCCTATGGGCTGATTATTTTCATCTTTCGCTATCACCCACATCGCCCGCGCCCCGGAGACATCCTGCGGGTCGAAGTGGCTTTTGCCACTGTCGCCGGTTATAGCGGCAAGCTCTGAGGAAAGTTGATCGATGAGCGTCTGAGAGTCGGTTGAGATTGGGCTGGATTTTTCGATGGTTATCATTTTGACTGGGGCTGAAATTCGGTTTGGATGCCAGTATAAGTCATTGTAAAACCGGCTTATCATACGCAAACGTTATGATGCTACAGCGCGAAGATGGAAGAAGCACCCGCCGGCGACGGGAGCTTCTTTGAGCTCTGTCAGATATTCGCCCCCGGTGGCTGATTCCCCGCCTCCAGCATCCCGAAACTCACAATCCTTGAACGCCCCAGCTCTTTCGCGCGGTACAGCGCCACGTCGGCGGCGCGCAGCAGGTTTTCGCCCTGAGCGTGCTGCGGATAGCTGGCAATGCCAATCGACACATCCACCGGGCCGATCTCCGACAGCTCATAGCGCAGCGCCAGGCCGTGCACGGCGGTATGGATTTCGCTGGCAGTGGCAAACGCCGCCGCTTCATCCGCGCCCGGCAGCAGGGCCAGAAACTCCTCGCCGCCATAGCGGAACGCCATGCCCTTGTCGCTGACCGCGCGCTGGACAATTGCCGCCACACCCTTAATCACCTGGTCGCCCGCTTCGTGCCCCAGCCTGTCGTTGATGGCTTTGAAGTGGTCGATGTCGATCATCAGGCAGCTTACCGGGTTCCCGCTGTGCAGCGCCTGGTTCATCTGGGTGCGCAGGGCATCTTCCAGATGATGGCGGTTGCGCAGCCCGGTCAGAGGATCGAACAGCGCTTTTTCCAGCAGGGCATCGCGCAGACGCTGGTTAGCCAGCGCCAGACCAAGCGCTTCAGCCATCAGCTCCAGATAGGCGCGGGAAGGGGCCATCGCCGGAGTAAGGTTCTGGAAGGAGAGCAGGCCGATGGCTTCGCCCTGGGCAATCAGCGGCACGCAAAGGGCGTGATGGGCGCAGCTGTCCGGCAGGTGATAGCAGGCGATATCCGGCTCGCCGTTGACCGGCGGATGGCTCTGACCGCGACGCACCGCCCAGCACTGGTCCGGATGGAACGGATCGGGCTCGCCCTGCGGGTTGAGCCACTCGGCGGCGCAGCGCATCTGCCACGGTTCGTGTTCGAGCAGATAGAGGCGCCCGGCGATCCCCGGCGCAATGCTGGGGGCGAACAGCCGCGCGACGTTCAGCACGTCCTCGACGGATTCGCACCCCTGCAGGCGCTGCGTCATGCGCGCCAGCAGTTCGCGGATCGCCCAGTCGGCGTCGCGCTCCTTCTCAAGCCGCTGCCGCACCAGGCCGTTTTCACGAAAGATGCGGATCGCCTGGGCCATGTCGCCAATTTCGTCGATCTGACGGTAATCCGGGGCTTCGACGGCATAATCCTGGGAAGCCAGCCGGTTGACCACGTCGCTCAGGCGCACCACCGGGCGCAGCACCCGGCGCTTAAGGATAAAGCCCAGCACAAACAGGAACATCAGCGCGGTGAGGCCGACCATCACCTCGGAGAGGGTGCGCAGCGCGTGGGATTTTGCCGTGGCATCCTCAATGGCCGCGTCGGTGCGGCGGTCCAGCATCTGGCGAAAATGGTCGAGCTGATTTTGCACCTGCTCCAGTTCGCTCTCGTAACGCTCGCCATAGAGCCGTTCAATGGCCTGCGCCTGCTGCCCGCTATTGACGCTGGCGATGGCGCGCTGCTGTTCATCCTGCAGGGCATCGGCCACGCTTAGCCCTTCGTGCAGCAGGGCCAGCTCTTCATCGCTGGCCCCCGCGTCTTTAAGCTTTTGCAGGCGATGCTCGACGCCGACCATGGAGGCCGCTTTCTGGCGATACTCGTCGGCCACCGCGGGCGTCTGTTTGATGACATACAGCCGCGCCAGATCCGAGAGCGCCCAGGCGTCCACCTCAACTTCTTCGGTCAGTTGATCGAAGACGTAGCGCTGTTCTACGGCCTGTCGCTCCACCTTTTCAGCGCTGGAAGCCATTAACATGGCTATCCCTGAAGCGATGGTCAGACAGACCGTGGCACCGTATGCCCAGTTAGTGATAGTGGCGATACGCAAGTCTTATTCCTTTTTCATAAATCAGGCGAATTTTTGCCTTCTTCGATAATGGCGTCATCTATTTCTTCGGCATTACCGGCATGATCGCGCCCCGAGAGCAGATTCCAGCAGGCGATAAACAGGGCGGCGATCAACGGGCCAATCACAAAGCCATTGATACCGTAAATCTCCATCCCGCCCAGGGTGGTGATGAGGATGAGATAGTCGGGCATTTTGGTGTCTTTACCCACCAGCAGCGGACGCAGAATGTTATCCACCAGGCCGACGATCAGCACAAAGAACCCGACGATAAACAGGCCCTGCCAGATTTGCTGTGTGGCGAAGAGGAAGATGGCCGCGGGCACCCAGATGATGGCCGAACCCACCGCCGGGATGAGGGACAGGAACGCCATCAGCGCGCCCCACAAAATGCTGCCGTTGATACCGACTATCCAGAAGGCGATCCCGCCCAGCAAACCCTGGACCAGGGCCACCACGGCCGTGCCTTTTACCGTCGCTCTGGCGACCCCGGCAAACTTGGCAAACAGATGCTGTTTGGCGAAATTCGACAGCGGCAGGCTGTTGAGGATCTGGCGCACCAGCCAGGGGCCATCTTTCAGCAGGAAGAACAGCAGATAGACCATCACGCCAAAGCTGATGGCGAAGCCAAAGGTGCCCTTACCAATCAGGAAGGCGCTGCCGGCCAGGTATTGTCCGCCTCTTAACGCTGCTTCAGAGAGCTTCTGCTGGATCTGCGCCGCGGTATCGAGATCGTGCTCGATCATCAGGGTGCGCAGCCAGTGGGGCAGATGGGCGAAGAGGCTCGCCACCACGGTGGAAAACTGGGTGTCGTTCTGCTGCAGGCGCGTATAAACGATATTGAGTTCAAAGGCTAATGAGGAAAAGATCACCATCAGCGGAATAAAAACAATCAGGCAGATCAGCAGCACGCTGAGCAGCGCCGCCAGCCCGTTGCGATCCCCCAGCCTGATACGCAGCGCGTTTTTAACCGGGTAGAAAATCACCGCCAGGATAGCGGCCCACAGGATCGCCGAGAAGTAGGGCGACAGCACATCAAAAAACGCCCAGGTAACCAACAGGAGAATAAGTATGAAGAAACCCTTGGTCAGTCCGTTAAATCGCATTGGATCATCCTTTTTTATATAAACACTACGACTATAGGATGTTTTATATGATTTAACATTCTCATGATTGCGTGCGGCCTGTTGCCGGGTGGCGGCGATGCCTTACCCGGCCTACGTTTCGTGGTTTTGTAGGCCCGTGCAAGCGGAGCGCCGCCGGGCGCTGCGCACTTCCCCTAATGAGTTCGCCCTGTTGCCGGGTGGCGGCGATGCCTTACCCGGCCTACGTTTCGTGGTTTTGTAGGCCCGTGCAAGCGGAGCGCCGCCGGGCGCCGCGCACTCCCCCTAAAGTTTAGCGGCCCAAAACAGATCCCACTTTCGTCTGACCGACGGAGGATGCGGGGCGGTACATGCTGTAAGTATCGGCTTGCAGGAGGTATCAGATGGCATGGCGACCCTTTCTCTACGTCATTTATACGGTTCATCCCCGCCTGAGCGCCCGTCGAGGATGTCTTCGTCTGGTGCATGGCTAGCAATTTGTTAACAATCGCGGTATAAAAACACCTTCTTTTGGATGTTTAGATGTCCATACGTATAGAAGGTGATATGCAAACACAACAAAATGGGCAGCTTCAGCGCACCATGAAGACTCGCCACTTAATCATGCTGTCGCTCGGCGGCGTGATTGGCACAGGGCTGTTTTTTAATACGGGTTACATCATTTCAACCACCGGGGCGGCGGGCACGCTGCTGGCCTATCTGATCGGCGCGCTGGTGGTCTGGCTGGTGATGCAGTGTCTCGGCGAACTCTCCGTGGCGATGCCGGAAACCGGCGCCTTTCACGTCTATGCCGCGCGCTATCTTGGCCCGGCAACCGGCTATACCGTGGCGTGGCTCTACTGGCTCACCTGGACGGTGGCGCTCGGGTCGAGCTTTACCGCCGCCGGGTTCTGCATGCAGTACTGGTTCCCGCAGGTGCCGGTCTGGGTGTGGTGCGTGGTCTTCTGCGCGGTGATCTTCGCCCTCAACGTCATCTCGACCCGCTTCTTCGCCGAAGGGGAGTTCTGGTTCTCGCTGGTGAAAGTGATCACCATCATCGCCTTTATTATTCTGGGCGGAGCGGCCATCTTTGGCTTTATCCCGATGCAGGACGGTTCTCCCGCGCCGGGGCTCAGCAACATCACCGCCGAAGGCTGGTTCCCGCACGGCGGCCTGCCGATCCTGATGACCATGGTGGCGGTTAACTTTGCTTTCTCCGGCACCGAGCTTATCGGCATTGCCGCCGGGGAGACCGAGAACCCGCACAAGGTGATTCCGGTCGCCATTCGCACCACCATTGCCCGCCTGATTATCTTCTTTATCGGCACCGTGTTTGTGCTGGCGGCGCTGATCCCGATGCAGCAGGCCGGGGTGGAGAAAAGCCCGTTCGTGCTGGTGTTTGAGAAGGTCGGCATTCCGTATGCCGCGGATATCGTCAACTTTGTCATCCTGACGGCGATCCTCTCGGCGGCCAACTCCGGGCTCTACGCCTCCGGACGCATGCTGTGGTCGCTGTCGAACGAGAAAACCCTGCCGCGCTGCTTTGCCAGGGTGAACAAAAACGGCGTGCCGCTCACCGCGCTGTCGGTGTCGATGCTCGGCGGCGTGCTGGCGCTCTTCTCAAGCGTGGTGGCCCCGGACACGGTGTTTGTCGCGCTGTCTGCCATTTCCGGCTTTGCGGTGGTGGCGGTGTGGATCAGCATCTGCGCCTCGCACTTTGTCTTCCGCCGCCGTCATCTGCAGGCGGGCAAACCCTTGAGCGCGTTGCAGTATCGCGCCCCGTGGTATCCGCTGGTGCCGGTGCTGGGCTTTATCCTCTGCCTGGTGGCCTGCGTCGGCCTGGCGTTTGACCCTAGCCAGCGCATTGCCCTTTACTGTGGGTTGCCGTTTGTGGCGCTCTGCTATGGGGCGTACTACCTTACCCAAAATCTGAAAACCCAGGAGCCTGAACATGTCGCAGAATAATCCGCTTACCGCCATCCTTGAGTCCCAGCCGTTTGTGGTGCTGGACGGGGCGATGGCAACGGAACTGGAAGCGCGCGGCTGCAACCTGGCCGACAGCCTGTGGTCGGCGAAGGTTTTAATGGAGAATCCGGAGCTGATCCGCGACGTGCATCTCGACTACTTCCGCGCCGGGGCGCAGGTGGCGATCACCGCCAGCTACCAGGCCACGCCGGACGGCTTTGCCGCCCGCGGGCTGGACGAGGCGCAGTCCCGGGCGCTGATTAGCAAAAGCGTTGAGCTGGCACGCAAGGCGCGAGAGGCGTATCTGGCGGAAAACCCGCAGGCGGGCGCGCTACTGGTGGCCGGGTCCGTCGGGCCGTACGGCGCGTTCCTGGCCGACGGATCGGAATATCGCGGCGACTACGTGCGTAGCGCAGAGGAGTTCAGCGCCTTTCACCGCCCGCGCGTAGAGGCGTTGCTGGATGCCGGAGCTGACCTGCTGGCCTGCGAAACCCTGCCATCGTTTGCGGAAATAAAAGCCCTGGCGGCGTTGCTGACGGACTATCCCCGCGCCCGGGCGTGGTTCTCGTTTACGCTTCGCGACAGCGAACACCTGAGCGACGGCACGCCGCTGCGCGAGGTGGTGTCGGTGCTGGCGAACTCACCGCAGGTGATTGCCCTGGGCATTAACTGCATCGCGCTGGAGAACACCACCGCCGCGCTGCAGCATCTGCAAAGCCTGACCGCGCTGCCGCTGGTGGTCTACCCGAACTCGGGGGAGCATTACGACGCGACGACCAAAACCTGGCACCACCACGGCGAGGCGTGCGAGACGCTGGCGGGGTATCTGCCGCAGTGGCTGGCGGCAGGGGCGAAACTGATTGGCGGATGCTGTCGGACGACGCCGAAGGACATTGCGGATCTGCACGCCCAAAGGTAACCGTGTTTTTCCCCTCGCCCCTTTGGGGAGAGGGTCAGGGTGAGGGGAACAGGCCGCACCGCTGTAACCATTGCCGGGTGGCGCTACGCTTACCCGGCCTACGGTTCGTGCCGTTCGTAGGCCCGGCAAGCGTAGCGCCGCCGGGCGATGGTGCTTTTACCTATGCCACATCCGCCAGTACAAACATCCCGTACGGGTGGATCTCCAGGAAATACTCCTCCCCCACATCCGGCTGCAGTCTTGTCGCGTTCACCTGCAGCAAAATCTCTTGCCCGTGCCACTCCACAATCACCTCGTACTGCGGGCCCATGTAGGCGACGTGGCGGATCACGCAGCGCTGGCTGGCCTCGCCGTGCTGGCTTAAGGTGATCGCCTCCGGGCGCACCCCGACGGTGCCCGCGCCCATGGCAGCAAAGTGCAGCGGGCGGGGCAGGCGATAGCCGTGGATCGCCACGTAGTCCTGGGTGAAGCTCGCCGGGAACAGGTTGGCATCGCCCATAAAGCTCGCCATAAAGCGCGACGCGGGCTGGCGATAGAGATCCTGCGGGGAGCCAATCTGCATGATGTTGCCCTTGTTCATCACCAGCACCGTATCCGACACCGCAAAGGCCTCGCTCTGATCGTGGGTCACGTACAGAGAAGTAATGTTGAACTGCTTTTGCAGCTCGCGGATCTTATCCCGCATGCTCCGACGCAGGTTGGCATCAAGGTTACTTAACGGCTCATCGAACAGCAGCACTTTCGGCTTGAGGATCAGGGCGCGGGCCAGGGCCACGCGCTGCTGCTGGCCGCCGGAGATCTGGTCCACGTAGCGATCTTCAAAGCCCTCCAGATCCACCATCGCCAGCGCCTCTTTGACGCGGGCTTTGATCTCACTGCGCGACACGCCGAGCATCTTCAGGCCGTAGCCGACGTTCTCGCCCAGCGACATGTGCGGGAAGAGGGCGTAGGACTGAAACACCATGCAGATATCACGCTGCTGAATGGAGCGGTGGGTCACGTCCTCGCCGTCGATGAGGATCTGCCCGTCGGTGGGTTTCTCCAGCCCGGCCACCAGGCGCAGCACCGTGGTTTTACCGCAGCCGGACGGGCCAAGCAGGGTCACCATCTGCCCCTGGGGGATCGCCAGGTTGATGTTTTCAATCACCGTGTTCGCGCCAAAGCGCTTGGTCACGTTACGCAGTTCAACGAAATGTTTCTGAGTCATAGTGTTACGCCTGGTTTTTGGCTTTTGAGCGGGAGATTCGTGCCTCACCGATCAGCCAGTCAAAGAGGAAAATGATCGCCAGCATGACCACAATCAGGATCGAGCCGTAGGCAATCGCCACGCCGTATTCGCCGTCTTCCACGCGGTTCAGGATGTAGGCGGTGGCCACGCGGGTATCCGGCGTGACGAGGAACACAATGGCGCTGACGGTGGTAATGGCGCGCACAAAGCTGTAGATCAGCGCCGACAGAATGGCCGGGCGCAGCAGCGGCAGCAGGATGTGCCTAATGGTGCGTAGCGAACCGGCGCGCAGGCTCAGCGAGGCTTCGTCCAGCGATTTGTCGATCTGCCCCAGCCCCGCGATCCCGGCACGAATACCCACCGGGACGTTACGCATTACCATCGAGATAATGACGATAGCGGCGGTGCCGGTGAGGTACACCGGGGCGCTGTTAAAGGCCAGGATATAGGAGACGCCAGCCACGGTGCCCGGGACGGCAAAGCACAGCATGGTGGTGAACTCGATGGTCTTTTTGCCTTTGAACTGCTGGCGCACCACGATCCAGGCGATCAGCAACCCGAAGGCGGCGGTGATCGGCGCGGCGATCCCGGCGTACAGCAGGGTATCCAGCAGCGAAGGCCATGCGCCGTCGCTCATCCCCTGGCCGAACAGCTTGATAAAGTTATCCAGCGTCAGGGTGTAATCCACCCCCCAGTTGACGGTAAAGCTGCCGTAGAAAATGCTGCCGTAGAGCAGGGCGTTAAAGGCGATCCACACCGCCAGCAGGGCGATCACGCTCCATACCAGAGTCACCGGCAGAGGCTGGACGTCGCCGCGATAGGACTTGCCGGAGACGGTGACGTAGGAGCGCTTGCCGATCCACATGTACTGAATGCAGAACACCAGCAGCGAGAAGAGCAGCAGGAACGCGCCGAGGGTGCTGGCCGCCTGGTAGTCGAGCTGCGATCCGGTGATGTAGAAGTAGATCTGCGTCGCCAGCACGTCGAAGTTGCCCCCCAGCACCAGCGGGTTACTGAAGTCCGCCAGCGACTGGACGATGACGATCAGGAAGGCGTTGGCCAGAGCTGGTTTCAGCAGCGGCACAAAGACGCCGTTGAAGGTCTGCCAGCGGCTGGCGCGCAGGGTGTAGGACGCCTCTTCCAGCGACGGATGAATGGTCTTGATCGCCCCGTCGAGGATCATAAATGCCATCGGGGTGAAGGCCAGCACCTGCGCCAGCCAGATGCCGGTGAAGCCGTACAGCCAGTTGGTATTGGTCAGCCCGAACCAGTCGACCATCAGCTCGGTGATGTAGCCCGAGCGGCCCATCATCAGCGTCACGCCGAGACCCACCACGAACGGCGGGGTGACGATGGGCAGGATCGAGAAGATGCGCCCGATGATGGCGCTGCGCTTCGCGATGCGGGTGGTGTAGATCGCCAGCACCAGGCCGAAGAAGGTGCAGCCGATCCCGACCGCCACGCAGAGCAGGATCGAGTTGATGATCACCTGAATAATGTGCGACTGCGACAGCACGTTCATAAACGCCAGCGGGGCGAACTCGCCTGCGTCATTGGTGAACATCGGAATAAAGATGGCGATGCTCGGCCAGACGATAAAGATGCCGATCAGCGCGACGATGGCGATCAGCGAGCCGATGACAAAGCGGTCGCCGCCAAGCCATTCGAGGCGGGTCAGAGCCAGGGTCATGATCGAACCCAGCGCCACAAACAGCACGATGGTGGCATAGCCTAAACCGCGCCCTTCGAGGGTGGCGCTGATGACCACAAAGGCCATGCACAGCAGGGCCCAGCCGGCGTCGAGGTAGTGGCGGCTGCGCTGCTCGCGCTTCGCTTCACTGAACGGGCGCACCAGCAGCAGGGTGGGGAGCAGATACCACAGCCAGCTGATGTTGAAGTGCGACCAGCTGTAGGCGTCGAGGATCTCGTCGGCGGTGGACTCCAGCAGGCCGTAATCCAGGCTCCAGCTCGGCAGCAGGGCAAAGGCCAGCCAGCCGACGAAAACCCAAAGGAAGACCGCATCCCGTTTTTTCACGGGATAAAGAGCGAGTGTCTGTGACATAGGTGTTCCGGGTGTTGATGAATGTTGTAGGCCGGGTAAGGCGTAGCCGCCACCCGGCATTTACCGCACGAGTGGGCTTATTTACCCATCTTCACGTCGCTGACCCACTTGTTGATCAGCGCCTTGCGCACGTCCGTTGAGCCGTACTTGTCCATGTCGTAGCTGATCAGCTTCAGGTCATCCAGCTTCAGCGAGTTCGGGGAGGTCTCGGCGGTGGTGTTGGTCAGGATCTGATAGGACTTGCCCTGCTTCCACGCCAGCTCCTGAGCCTCTTTCGACAGCACCCAGTCGACGAACAGCTTCGCGTTCTCTTCGTTACGCGCGCCCTTCAGGATGCTGACGCCACCAATCTCATACCCGGTGCCTTCGCACGGAGAGATCAGCTCCAGCGGGGCGCCCTGCTCTTTTTCGAGGGAATAGTCGTGCAGGAAGCCGATGCCGATGGCCGTTTCACCGCGGGCGGCGTTACGCGCCGGGGCGATGCCCGATTTGGTGTACTGGGAGACGTTGCCGTTCAGCTGCTTCAGGTAGTCGAAGGCCTGATCTTCACCCCACAACTGCACGAAGGTCGCCAGCGCGGTGTAGGCGGTGCCGGAGCTTTGCGGATCGGCAATCTGGATCTCACCCTTGTATTCCGGTTTGGTCAGATCTTTCCAGCACTTCGGCACCGGCAGGTTCTTCTCTTTCAGGCGCTGGGTGTTGACGCCAAAGCCCAGAATGCCCACGTAAACGGCGGAGGAGAGGTTGCCTTTCACCTTCGCCGGATCGCGGAATTTCTCCATGATCTGCTCGAGGTTCTTCGATTTGTACGGCTGCAGCAGCCCCATTTCACCGGCCTGGGACTGCGGATCCAGGGTGCCGCCGTACCAGACGTCGGCCTGCGGGTTTTTCTTCTCGGCATCCACTTTCGCCAGCGTACTGCCGGAGCCGTTGCGAATAAACGAGGTTTTGACGTCGTACTTATCGCCAAACGCTTTGGTTTCGGCTTCGCACATTTCGTTGGTGGCGCTGCAGTAGACCACCAGACGGCCTTTGGCCTGTGCGGCACCGGTTAAGGTCGCCAGCGCGATCCCGGAAGCAATGAGGGTAGAGAGAAGCGTTGTTTTCATTATTCAGCCCTTTTATGACGTTATGTGACTGCGAGAAGCGGTGATGCCCGCCATCAGCAGGGGCATCAGGAGTAAACCCATCAGTACGGCGGCGATGGAGAGCAAACTGAACATCCCCGACCAGCCGTAGCGTTCGATAACCTGCGACAGCGGCCACCCGGCCAGCGCCGCCCCCAGATAAGCGAACACGCCGAGAAAACCGGTAATTGAGCCTGCTGCCTGCTTGTGCCCGCACTCCACGGCGGCAAGGCCGATGAGCATCTGCGGACCAAAGACAAAAAATCCCACCGTAAAAAAGCACATCGCCAGCAGGGCGTAGTGGTGAACCGGGGCCAGCCACAGGGCGGCGACCGACACCATCAGCCCCAGCGTGAACAGCAAAATCATCGGCGCCCGCTGGCCGCTGAACAGCAGATCCGAACCCCATCCGGCGAACAGCGCCCCGAGCAGGCCGCCGACCTCAAACAGCATCACCGTGGCGTTGGCGCTCAGCAGGTTTACCCCGTGGCTCTCCGCCAGCCAGATGTTGCCCCAGTCGTTGAGGGCGATGCGGATGAGATACACCAGCACATAGGACGCCCCGAGCAGCCAGATCATCGGGTTTTGCAGCATGGTGGTGCGTAACATCTGCCACAGCCCCATCGGCGGGCTCTGCTGTTCCTGGCGCAGTTCCAGCGGATCGTTGCGCCACTCCCCGACCGTCGGCAGACCCTCTTCCTGCGGTGTGCCCCGCAGTTGTGTGGTCAGCCACAGGCCGAGCACGATACTGATGATCCCCGGTGTCAGCATCGCTGCCTGCCAGCCCCAGCGATGGGCGGCGAAGGCACAGATCAGCGGAATAATGGCTCCGCCGATGTTGATAGAGGTGTTCCAGCATCCCCACCAGAAGCCGCGCTCGTTGCGCGAGTACCAGTGGGTGAGCAACCTGGCGCAGGGCGGCCATCCCCATCCCTGAAAGAAGCCGTTCAGCGTCCAGATAAACAGCAGCAGCGGCAGGGAATCCCCGAAGGCGAACAGCACGTTCAGCACCCCGGTCGCCATCAGGCCGATGCCCATAAAGGCCCGCTGGCCTTTGCTGTCATGCCACAGCCCGGCGGCAAATTTCGACAGGCCGTAGCTCAGGTAAAACAGCGATCCGATCAGGCCGATATCGCTCTTGCTCAGCCCCAGATCCAGCTGCAACGCGGGCAGGATATAGTTGAGGCTTTTACGCGTCAGGTAGAACGCGGCGTAGCCAATCACCATGCAGAGCAGCAGTCGCGGGCGCAGTGCCCGGTAGCGTTGTGTAACCTGTTCAGCTGACAGTGCGGACATGGCGTTCTCCGTTTGCATTGACTGTATGAAAGCGCGACGAAAAAGGGATGAGAGAAAGTCTGGCGTGACTAAGACTTTTTCCTGGTTAGCGGTGTGTTTGTTGCAAAACTGTGGGCAGGTTAACAATTACGCGCGTGCCGCCCTGCGACTCCAGCGTGAACTCCCCGCCCAGGGCATGCACCCGCTCGCGCATCCCCTGGATGCCGAAGCCGGGGATCTGCTGCGTGCTGATGCCGCTGCCGTTATCTTTTACCTCCAGGCGCAGCTGGTTGTCGTGCTCGCAGAGCAGGACGCTGACCTCGCTGGCGTTGGCGTGTTTGCTGACGTTATTCAGCAGTTCCTGGAGTAATCGATAGAGGGTGAACACCAGGGTTTCGCTCTGGGGCGGGGCGCTGAGCCGGTAATCGAACCGGCACTGAATGCCGCGCTCGGCAAAGGCGAACTCGTTCACCAGGTGGTGCAGCGCCTCGTTTAAGGAGAGTTCGTCCAGCACCGGAGGGCGAAGCTGGCGCAGCAGCTGGCGGGTGGAGTGGTGAATGCGCCGGGCCAGCTCGTTGATCTGCCCGGCGGCTTCCAGCGCCTGGGGGGTATCCCCGGCCCGCTTCACCAGCTGGGACTGGATCTGAATGGCGGTAATGTTCTGGCCGATCTCGTCGTGCAGCTCCCGGGCCAGGTGTTTGCGGGTGTCCTCTTCGGTATGGATCAGCTTCTCCGTCAGCTCGCGCCGGGCCTGCAGCTCCGCCTCCAGCCGACGGCGATAGTGATCGAGGTTCATCGCCAGATGCTGCTGGCGGCTGATGGCGATCCCGAGCCCAATCCCCAGCAGCGACTGGGTGGCGAGGAAAATCTCCAGCTCCAGCAGATCGCTGAACCCCACCCCAACCTGACGGGCGATGGTGATCATCATGCTGCCCAGCAGCCCGGAGAGCACGCCGCCCTGCCAGCCGAACTTCCACGCCATCACTACGTTTGGCAGAAACACCACGATCAGCAGCAGCCGCTCAAGAGCCGGGGAGAGCACCATCTGGGTGCCGATGCCGATGATAAAGAACAGGCTGCACCAGATGATAAGCGACGTGCGCAGGGGCGGATTGCTGGTATCGAGCCCCAGCAGATGGTAGCGGTGCTGCTGGCGTAAAAACTCAAACACCAGGTAGACGAACGGGGTCAGCAGCACCCCGCCAGTAAAGGAGGCCAGCACCAGCAGGGTGGGCGGGCTGTCGATAAACGGCGCCAGGATCAGGGTCTGGAGAAGCGCGTTAAGGGTTACCGCGGCAATCAGCAGCGACAGACGCTGCCAGTAAAGGGGATAGCGGTGCCAGTAGCGCTGCGCCAGCCAGGCGCAGAGGGTGCCCACCAGCGGCACCATCAGCATCAGCGGGCGGGTAAGCAGCTGTTCGCCGTGCAGCCAGAGCATCGCCGCCAGGGTGGGCAGGATCAGCGCCGGCCAGAAGCGGCGCGAGAGCAGGATCAGCAGCGCCAGATAGACGCCCTGAGGTAAAAAAAGCGCCGCATGCTGGCCGTTCTGGGTGAGGTAAAAGCTCAGCGTCCAAAGCATCAGCCAGCCGGTGCCCCACGCCAGCATGATAAACAGCGAGAGGATAGTGTGTCGCAGGGAGCGCCGCATCAGTGGCCGGTCAGCAGCTGGTGGTCGAGGGCAAAATGCACCAGCTCGATGGTGCTGTTGCACTGGAGTTTGCCGAGCACGTTGGCGCGATGCACGTGGACGGTTTTGTGGCTGAGTTCCAGCTGGAACGCAATCTCCTTGACGCTTTTGCCGTGAACCAGCAGCTCGAACACCTCTTTCTCGCGCGGAGTCAGCACCGCCAGGGCCCGGGACACCGGCTCGCCGCCGCGCAGGGCTTTGACCGCATCGGCACAGAGGTAATGACCGCCCATGCCGACGGAGCGCACGGCCTGCACCAGCTCCTCCGGGCCGCAGCGCTTGGTGAGATAGCCGCTGGCCCCGGCGTCCAGCGCGCTCTGCACAAAGGCAGGGGTGTCGTAGATGCTGAGGATAATGGCGCGAAATCCGGGGCGCTGCTGGCGCAGGCGTTTGAGCAGGCTCAGGCCGTTCTCATCGGGCATGGCGACGTCGAGCACCGCCACGTCGATCTGTTCGCGGCTGAGCGCGGGCCAGGCCTCGGCGGCGCTGCTGTACTGGCCTTCCACCACCAGATCGTCTTCCAGATTTAACAGCTGGGCGAACCCGGAACGCACCACTACGTGGTCGTCCACCAGCACCACTTTGATCATCTTGCATACCTTTGCTGAATAGTTTGCCTATGATGCCTGTCCGCGTTTGGCTGGCAATGAGATGCCTGTGGTTATGTAACGAATGTAACAAAATTGCAATAAAGGTTTGGGGTGGGGGGGAGGAATATGCTGAGGGCTGTGGTGGTTCCGTTCACTTTATGTTTCTTGCTTCTCTGTAGCCCCAGAACACGTGAACGTGTCAGGGGGGCTCGCCGCCGCCCCCCTGACCACCCCGGCTCCCGGCAAAGAAAATCGCCGCTTCGCGGTCCCTTCGGCTAATGACTTGCGGCTGTCGGGTCGGGGTCGATCCTACATCCCTGTAGGTCGCCCCCTCTCGGCGCATCCATGCGCCTCGCCCCGGCCTCCAGTCAACGCCTCAGCGATTTTCAGCCGGACCAGGGTGCCGCTGGGACATCTGTGCCTGAGAGGCATTTTCATCGCGGTAATTTCTTGTTTTGCGAGGCTGCTTCCGGGAATAGCCCTTCACATAGAATGGATATGGCGGTATCTTTTTTACGCGTCTGCAAAATCAGGCGTCGGGATTGACCTCCTGCTTTCTTCATCGGCGACGTATAATGATGCGTCGTACGCTCTGCTACATCTCAATGGTGGGCTGAGTAGGGGCATCGCAAGGTGCGCCGGTATCCGATGAAGCCGGTAAGGTCAACTCTGCTTAGTCCGCCACCCATGAGATTGACCTCTCTGGTGGTGGTTAATTAAATCATTCATCGGAGGCTGCCTTTATGGCTACGACCCTAAACCACACTCACGCATTACTTACCCTGCCCTTCAATCACAGCACGTCTTTTACCGAACTGGCGGACAACTGCGAACGCTTTATGGATGCGCTGGTTGAATGTGATCTTCCCACTGAAAAACTCGCCCTTTACGGACGACTTTCCGCCTGTCTGGCCCTGCTGCAACCCACGCTGCTGGAGCCCGTGCCGGACTATTTAAAAGCGAGCCTGACCGTAGACGATTTACCGACACGCCTGCCCGCCTTCGACCCTGAACCCGATCAACTGGGCCGTTACTGTCAGGAGCTGACTCGGCATCTGATGAGCGGTGCATTCCCACCTGAAGCCGAAAGAGTCATCAAGGATCTGCTTTATGAGCTGGTCAGCTTCTATGCCGATACGCTAAAAATGCCACGCTGGCTCAGAACAGACGAGGGAACAATCCCCTTAAATTAACCCACGAAAAGCGATGAAAATGCTTGAGTCATTTACCGACTCACAGCAACACCTGGTCCGGCTGAAAATCGCCGAAGCGTTTCCCGCAGGCCGGGGCGAGGCGCATGGACGCGCCGAGAGGGCATAGCCTGCAGGGATGCAGGCTGGTGCCCGACCCGATAGCCGGAGGGAATAAGCTGAGGGAATCGCGAAGCGGCGATTTTCTTGCCGGTAGCCCGGGTAGCCAGGGTGGTGGCGATTGAGCCACCCTGGCACGTTCACGGGTTCTGTTGTAACAGAGAAGCAATGGACTGGAAGTGAACGGAACCACCACCGGTGTAGCATGCTACCCCTCACCCCAACCCTCTCCCTCAAGGGAGAGGGGGTCGACCGCGCCGCCGGGCAATGCAGACCGCACAAAATTCACTATCTATTGCCACTTTTTTTCTAAAAACGATTCGGCATTAACGATGCTTTTTAATTCCTTTATCAAAATACCGCCGCCGGAAATACTGCCTCCATAACAACTACGGGAGCAGACACCATGGCAATTTCATCGCGTATCACCTTACTTGGCGCCCTTGCGCTGTGGGCATTTCAGGCGCAGGCGGTGGACGTCACCGTCGCGTATCAAACCTCCGCTGAGCCCGCCAAAGTGGCCCAGGCGGACAAGACCTTCGAGAAAACCAGCGGCGCCAAAGTGGACTGGCGTAAGTTCGATAGCGGCGCAGCCATCGTGCGGGCCCTGGCCTCAGGCGACGTGCAGATTGGCAACCTCGGCTCCAGCCCGCTGGCGGTCGCCGCCAGCCAGCAGGTGCCGATTGAAGTTTTCCTTCTGGCCTCGCAGCTCGGGAATTCCGAAGCGCTGGTAGTGAAGAAAAACATCACCAAACCCGAAGATCTGATCGGCAAACGCATCGCGGTGCCGTTTATCTCCACCACCCATTACAGCCTGCTCGCCGCCCTGAAACACTGGGGGATCAAGCCGGGTCAGGTGGAAATCATCAACCTGCAACCGCCAGCGATTATTGCCGCCTGGCAGCGTGGCGATATTGACGGGGCGTATGTCTGGTCTCCTGCGGTCAACGAGCTGGAAAAAGACGGCAGCGTGCTGACCGACTCCGCCCAGGTCGGCCAGTGGGGCTCGCCAACCCTCGATGTGTGGGTGGTGCGTAAAGACTTCGCCGAGAAGCACCCGGAGGTAGTTAAAGCCTTCGCCAAAAGCGCCATCGACGCCCAGCAGCCCTACATCGCTAATCCGGATGAGTGGCTGAAACAGCCCGCCAACCTGGAGAAGCTCGCCCGTCTGAGCGGCGTGCCGAAAGCCGACGTGCCGGGTCTGGTGAAGGGCAACACCTACCTGACGCCTGCCCAGCAGGTGCAGCAGCTCTCCGGGCCGGTGAATAAAGCGATTGTCGATACCGCCGGGTTCCTGAAAGAGCAGGGCAAAGTGCCCGCGGTGGCGGCAGATTACAGCCAGTACGTGACCGATCGCTTCGTGAAATAAGGGGGGGCCGGATGCTGAATATTACAAATCTGTCTGCCGATTACGCTGGCAAGCCTGCGCTGGAGGATATCAACCTGACGCTGGACAGCGGCGAGCTGCTGGTGGTGCTCGGCCCGTCCGGCTGCGGCAAGACCACGCTGCTGAATCTGATCGCCGGGTTTGTACCTTATCAGCACGGCACCATTCAGCTGGAAGGAAAAAAGGTGGAGGGCCCCGGCGCGGAGCGCGGCGTGGTCTTCCAGAACGAAGGGCTGCTGCCGTGGCGTAACGTGCAGGAGAACGTCGCCTTTGGCCTGCAGCTGGCGGGTACCGGACGGGAAGAGCGGCTGGCGATCGCCCGGGACATGCTGAAAAAGGTGGGGCTGGAGGGGGCGGAAAAACGCTTTATCTGGCAACTCTCCGGCGGACAACGTCAGCGCGTCGGCATTGCCCGGGCGCTGGCGGCTAATCCGCAGCTGTTGCTGCTGGATGAACCCTTCGGGGCGCTGGATGCCTTCACCCGGGAACAGATGCAAACCCTGCTCCTGCGCCTGTGGCACGAGACCGGCAAGCAGGTGCTGCTCATCACCCATGACATCGAAGAAGCGGTGTTTATGGCTACCGAACTGGTGCTGCTGTCGCCGGGGCCTGGAAGGGTGCTGGAGCGCCTGCCGCTCAATTTTGCCCGCCGCTTTGTGGCGGGGGAGCCGGTGCGCAGCATCAAGTCCGATCCCGATTTTATTGCCCGGCGCGAATACGTGCTGAGCCGCGTCTTTGAACAGCGGGAGGCCTTCTCATGAGCATTGTGGTGAATGACAAAACGGCGCGCAAACGCCTGACCCTGCGCTGGCCCCTTTCCCGCCAGTTGACCCTCAGCCTCAGTACCCTGCTGGTGCTGCTGGCGGTGTGGTGGGCGGTAGCGGCGGCCCAGTGGGTCAGCCCGCTGTTCCTGCCGCCGCCGGGCCAGGTGCTGGTGAAGCTGTTCACCATCGCCGGTCCGCAAGGTTTTATGGATGCCACCCTGTGGCAACATCTGGCGGCCAGCCTGGGACGCATTCTGGTGGCCCTGCTGGCGGCGGTGATCGTCGGGATCCCGGTGGGCATTGCGATGGGCTTAAGCCCGACGGTGCGCGGCATTCTCGATCCGCTGATTGAGCTATACCGCCCGGTGCCGCCGCTGGCCTATCTGCCGCTGATGGTGATCTGGTTTGGCATCGGCGAGACCTCGAAGATCCTGCTCATCTACCTGGCGATTTTTGCCCCGGTGGCGATGTCGGCGGTGGCCGGGGTCAAAAGCGCCCAGCAGGTGCGGATCCGTGCGGCGCAGTCGCTGGGTGCCAGCCGTGCCCAGGTGCTGTGGTTTGTGATTTTGCCCGGCGCGCTGCCGGAAATTCTTACCGGGCTGCGCATCGGCCTTGGGGTTGGCTGGTCGACGCTGGTGGCGGCTGAGCTCATCGCCGCAACGCGCGGGTTAGGGTTTATGGTCCAGTCGGCGGGGGAGTTCCTGGCGACGGACGTGGTGCTGGCAGGGATCGCGGCGATCGCCGTGATCGCCTTCGGATTAGAACTGGGGCTGCGCGCGCTTCAGCGCCGCCTGACGCCCTGGCATGGAGAGATACAATGAGTGAACGTCTGACCATTACCCCGCTGGGGCCGTACATTGGGGCGCAGATTTCCGGCCTGGATGTGACCCGGCCATTAAGCGATAACCAGTTTGAGCAGTTGTATCACGCGGTGCTGCGCCATCAGGTGGTGTTCCTGCGCGAGCAGGCGGTGACGCCTCAGCAGCAGCGGGCGCTGGCGCAGCGGTTTGGCGATCTGCATATCCACCCGGTCTATCCCCATGCCGAGGGGGTAGAGGAGATTATCGTCCTGGATACCCACAACGATAATCCGCCGGACAACGACAACTGGCACACCGATGTCACCTTTATCGAGACCCCGCCCGCCGGGGCGATCCTGGCGGCTAAACTGCTGCCGGAGAGCGGGGGCGATACCCTGTGGACCAGCGGAATTGCGGCATTTGAGGCGTTATCCGCGCCGTTCCGCCTGCTGCTGAGCGGCCTGCGGGCGGAGCACGATTTTAAGAAATCGTTCCAGGAGTATAAGTACCGTAAAACCGAAGAGGAGCATCGGCGCTGGCTGGAGGCTGTGGCCAAACACCCGCCCCTGCTGCACCCGGTGGTGCGCACCCATCCGGTGAGCGGCAAGCAGGCGCTGTTCGTTAACGAAGGCTTCACCACGCGGATTGTGGATCTGAGCGAGAAAGAGAGCGATGCGCTGCTAACCTTCCTGTTTGCGCATGTCACTAAGCCGGAATTCCAGGTGCGCTGGCGCTGGCAGCAGAACGATCTGGCGATCTGGGATAACCGGGTGACGCAGCATTACGCCAATGCCGATTATTTGCCGCAGCGGCGGATTATGCACCGGGCGACGATTTTAGGGGATAAGCCTTTCTTCCGTGCGGGCTGATCCCCTCACCCCAACCCTCTCCCCAAAGGGGCGAGGGAGAAAACCTGTACGGCACCTGACTGTCCCCTCTCCCTTCCAGTTCCCGTAGGCCCGGTAAGGCGTAGCCGCCACCGGGCGTGACAAATGTGCGCTTTTTTTGCCGGGTGGCGCTGCGCTTACCCGGCCTACGAGACATCAACACCTACAAATGTGCCCCAATATACCGCTGGTACCGGCTGGCTTTCAGGTAACAGAGATCCACCAGCACCAGGCCGTCGATGCAGTTGTTGAACGCCGGGTCGCTGCCAAAATCGATAAACTGCACGCCGCCGGGCTCGCACAGCTCGGAATACTGTTTGTAGAGCGGAGGAATGCCGCATCCCAGATTACCCAGCAGCGATTTCAGGCGGGTGAGGTCTTCCACGTAATCTTCGCCGCCAAACTGCGCCAGCACGTCGGGCAACGAGGCGGGATACGGGCGGCGGGAGGTCGCCAGCGGATGGGTTGCCGGGAACCACAGCCGGTAAAAGGCCACCAGCAGATCCCGCGCGGCAGGGGGCAAACCGCCGGAGATAGAGACCGGCCCGAACAGGTAGCGATAGTGCGGATAGCGTGCCAGATAGGCCCCAATTCCTGACCACAGATAGTCGAGGCCGCGACGTCCCCAGTAGCGCGGCTGAATAAAGCTGCGCCCCAGTTCAATCCCCTGATCGAGGATCGCCTGCATCTCGTCATCGTAGTGAAACAGACTGTGGCTGTAGAGCGCCTCCCGTCCCTTTAAGGCACCCGGCATAAAGCGGTAGGCGCCGACGATCTCCAGATCCTCGTCATCCCATAAAATCAGGTGCAGATAGTCATCGTCATAGCGATCGGTATCGCGCCGCTTTCCGCTGCCTTCCCCCACCGCGCGAAAAGCAATCTCCCGCAGGCGACCCAGCTCGCGCAGGATCGGCGCCTCTTCCTGGCCGTTGCGCTGCCACAGATAGATGGTTTTGCCATCGGCGGTGCTCCCCAGACACTCCGCCTGCGTCAGGGCGCGCTTCAGGGTGACCCGGTCTTCCGGGCGGGCAATGGCGGATTCGGTTTTGAACACGCCTGACAGCCCCTTGCCGAGACGCAATACGTGCTGGCGGCACTGTTCGGCCATCTCCCGGGCTGAAAGGGTCGGGCTGTACCAGTGGCTCCAGCCGATCTGCTGGCCGATTTTCACCGGCAGGCGGCTGTGGCGACGGCGAAACATCTGCTGCATCAGCAGAAGCATCGACAGCTGCGGCGAGAGCAGGGTGCTGGCATAAAACAGCAGGCTGTTACGGGCGTGGATGTTCACCGGCAGCAGCGGCGCGCGGAATTTGCCCGCCAGCTTGATAAAGCCGGGATGCCACTTTTTATCGCGGATCCCGGTGCGCGTCGGGCGGGAGACCTCTCCGGCCGGGAAGAAGATCAGCACCCCGGCGTTTTGCAGGTGCTGTTCCATCAGGGTGAACGACGACTTCGCCGTGCGTCCGCCCATATTATCCACCGGGATAAACAGCGAGCTCAGCGGCTCGAGGTGGCTCAGCATGCGGTTGGTGACCACTTTCACGTCCCGGCGCACCCGGGAGAGGGCATACAGCAGCGCCAGGCCGTCCAGCGTCCCGGTGGGGTGGTTAGCGATAACAATCAGCGGGCCGTGAGCGGGAATTTGTTCGAGGTCGTGAGCCGGAATGGCGCAGAGGATATCAAGATGGTCCAGAACCTGTTCCACCATATCGAGCCCTTTCAGGTGACGGTGGTCGGCGGCAAACTGCTGAAACTCCTCTTCGTGTAAGAGCTTCTTTAACAGGCTTTTTTGCCAGGGTGCAGGTTTCGCCTGCGGCCAAAGGTCATCGAGAACGCTGTCGAGACTAAACATGGTGGCTCCTCCTCCTGTTCTGCGAAGACAGTAGAAGCGCCAGATGTCGGTTGTATTGCAGTGTGGTGAAGGTTTGTCGCAGGCCGGGCAGGGCAAAGCCCCACCCGGCACTGGCGGTTAACGCAGGATTTTCTTCTCGGCCAGATCCAGCGCGAAGTAGCTGAAGATCAGATCCGCGCCCGCGCGTTTGATCGCACCCAGGCTTTCGAGGATCACTTTCTCTTCGTCGATCGCACCCGCCTTCGCGGCGAACTTGATCATCGCGTACTCACCGCTCACCTGATACGCGCCCAGCGGCAGCTCGGTGCGCTCGCGGATATCGCGCAGGATGTCCAGATAGGCACCAGCCGGTTTAACCATCAGGCAGTCAGCGCCCTGGGCTTCGTCGAGGAGCGATTCACGGATCGCTTCCCGGCGGTTCAGCGGGTTCATCTGGTAGGTTTTGCGATCGCCCTTCAGCGCGGTACCGGCTGCTTCACGGAACGGGCCGTAGAAGGAGGAGGCGAATTTGGTGGAGTAGGACATGATGGCGGTATCGGTGAAGCCCGCCGCGTCCAGCGCCTGGCGAATGGCCTGCACCTGGCCGTCCATCGCCGCGGAGGGGGCGATAAAGTCAGCACCCGCTGCGGCTGCCACGACCGCCTGTTTGCCCAGGTTGAGCAGGGTCGCGTCGTTATCCACGCCGTGATCGCACAGCACGCCGCAGTGGCCGTGGGAGGTGTATTCGCAGAAGCAGGTATCGGACATGACGATCATTTCCGGTACGGTCTGTTTGGCGATGCGCGACATACGCGCCACCAGACCGTCCTCTTTCCAGGCATCGCTGCCGGTGGCGTCGGTATGGTGGGAGATGCCGAAGGTCATGATTGAGCGGATGCCCGCGTTGGCAATGCGTTCAATTTCGCGCGCCAGGTGCTTCTCAGGAATGCGCATCACGCCCGGCATGGCATCGATGGCTTTGTAGTCGTCGATCTCTTCTTCAACAAAAATTGGCAACACCAGATCGTTTAAGGACAGGGTTGTCTCTTCAAATAATGCGCGCAACGCCGGGGTTTTGCGCAGGCGACGGGGACGAGCAATTAAATCGGTCATGATATGCCTGAAGTCGGTGAATCAAAGAGAGGCAGTGTAACCGAAATGCGCGCAGACTGTTTTACTAAAGTTGTCGTTTTGGCCACAGAGTGCGCAGCGGTAAAATCGGCATTATTTTTGCTTTATATGTTTTTCCGCCTGAAATAAGTTTACGCTTTATCGGCGAGCATTAATTACAGGGCCATGGATATAGTGAATCCAGGTAATATCTCAACTTGCCTTGCTGATGCTGTTAGTTGCTGGTTGTTATTTATTTATTTTATCTCTTATTTTCTTTTATTTTATAATTAGCAATGATCTTTCGCCTCGCCTTATTTTTCTTTCGAATATATATAACACACTGTAAGTAATGTTGTTTTTTATTATTTTTTGTATTTTAAAAAGTGCTGACGTTATTTTGTCTGTTTCCGGACTTAATTGCCGCATTCATTGAACTATTTTCTTTCGAGACTGCATAATTCGCCTCGCAATATATTTGCACTGTATTTACGGACAAACTTGCTTACGTCCCTGAGGAGGGATGACCCAATGCAAACATGGAAAAAGAAATTTGTTGTATCTCAACTTGCATTAGCCTGCACGCTGGCTATCGCTTCTCAGGCCAATGCAAAGGATATTTCTGGTACCACTTACAACACCTTTGGTTACGATAATACCGCCACCTCGGCCTGGTATAACGGATATTCCGACTGGAATGACTCTTCCGCGGCACACGATGGCGATATCTATCCTGTCATCAACAAGTCCACGGTGAACGGCGTGATTTCAACGTACTACCTGGACGATGGCGCAGGCGGTCGCGCCAACGCGCTGTCTATTTCCAACAGCACCATTAACGGGATGATCACCTCGAAGTGCATGACCACTGAATGCGCCAGCGGCCTGAATTCAGACGGCACGACGCATCAGCAGTACGACCGTTTTGCGTTGACGGTGGACAATACCACCATCAACGATACTTATGAGCATTACGCTTACGACGTGGTGAACGGTAACAACACCACCACCTCTTACTGGGATACCTACGCGCTGGGGAATGCCATCACCCTCGACGTGGAGTCGGACATTGTTATTCAGAACAACTCCCGCGTGGCCGGTATCACCCTGACCCAGGGCTATCATCAGCTGGACAACACCCCGTATGACGCGGTCACCGGCATTGAGGACAACGGCCACGTCTTTACCAACACCCTGCAGGTGAAAGATTCTGTCGTCACTTCAGGCGCCTACAGCGATCTGGGCACCAGCGGTTTTTATGGTCAGTCGGCAAAACCGAGCGATTACGGCGAAAACAACGCCACGGCCTCGGATGATGCGGCGCTGATCGTCACCGCCAGCAGCGCGGATAACGCCATGCGCACCACGGCGAACTTCGATCGCTCCACCCTGACCGGCGATGTGCTGTTCACCAGCACCTTCGACAACAACTTCTATCCGAATGGCGATCCGGCCACCGATACCACCGCTGACGGCGTCTATAACCCGACCACCAACGGCTGGGACGGTACCGACAAACTGGATCTGACCCTGACCAACGGCAGCAAATGGGTCGGCGCGGCGGTCTCCAGCGTGGAGGCCATCGGGCCGGGTCAGATGTACGGTCAGGGCTACAGCAGCGTCGACTGGCGTGCGCTGTCGCCAAACAGCATCTGGCCAGCCTCAACGTTCAACAGCAACGGCCATCTGGTGGGTAATCAGGTTTACCAGAGCGGTCTGTTCAACGTCGCGCTGGATAACGGCTCAGAGTGGGATACCCGTAAGCAGTCCAACATCGATACCCTGACCGTGAACAACCGCTCGCAGGTTAACGTCGAGAGCTCCGGCCTGCTGGCTGACAGCATCACCCTGACCAACCGCTCGTCGATGAACATCGGCGATTCCGGTGACGTGGCGACCGACAGCCTGTATCTCGACAGCGCCAGCCGGCTCACCCTGACTCAGGAAACCGCCGGGCTGTACGCCAACACCATTACCGTTGATAACCAGGCTGAACTGGCGCTGGGTCTGGGCCAGGTAGATACCCACAAAATGGTGCTGACCGACGGCGGCGTGCTCAACGTTGCCAGCCGCGATTACGTGTTCAATTCCGATCTGAACAACGCCCGCTATGTCTCTGACGATATCCACCATGCTGAGTACGATTACGGGGTGATTGCCCTCAATTCTGACGGGCATCTGGCGGTGAACGGTGAAGTCTCCGGTAACTACAACGTGCGTCTGGATAACGCAACCGGGGCGGGTTCAGTTGCCGACTATAACAATAACGAGATCGTTCGCGTTTACGACAACAACGCGGATACCCGGTTTAGCTTTACCGCGGCCAATAAAGCGGATCTCGGTGCTTACACTTACCAGGCGCAGCAGCAGGGCGACACCGTGGTGCTGCATCAGGAGCGTCTGACCGATTACGCCAACATGGCCCTGAGCATTCCATCAGCCAACACCAATATCTGGCATCTGCAGCAGGATGCGCTCTCTACCCGTCTGACCAACAGCCGTCATGGCCTGAAGGACAACGGCGGCGCGTGGGTAAGCCTTGTCGGCGGTAACTTCGACGGCGATAACGGCACGATCCACTACGATCAGGACGTCAGCGGCATCATGGTGGGTCTCGATACCTGGATTGATGGCAACAACGCCGACTGGATCTTCGGTGCGGCAGCGGGCTTTGCCAAAGGCGATATGAGCGATCGTACCGGCCAGGTGGATCAGGACAGCCAGACCGCCATGGTCTACTCCGCGGCGCGCTTTGAGAACGCTATCTTCCTCGACAGCTCCCTGAGCTACTCGCGCTTCAATAACGATCTCTCTGCGACCATGAGCGATGGCAAGTACGTCGATGGCAACACCACGACCGATGCCTGGGGCTTTGGCCTGAAGCTGGGCTACGACTGGAAACCGAACAATGCCGGTTACCTGACCCCGTACGCGGCTATCTCCGGGCTGTTCCAGTCTGGCGACGACTACCGTCTGAGCAACGATATGCGCGTGGGCAGCCAGTCTTACGACAGCATGCGTTATGAGGCCGGTTTCGCCGCGGGTTACACCTTCGGTTATGGCGACGATCAGGCGCTGACGCCGTTCTTCAAACTGGCGTACGTCTATGATGATGCCGGTGAAGATGCGCGCGTGAACGGCGACAACATCGACAACGGCGTGAAAGGCTCTGCGGTTCGCGTGGGGCTGGGGACTCAGTTCAGCTTCACCAAACACTTCAGTGCTTACACTGATGCGACTTACCTGGGTGGGGGTGATGTCGATCAGAACTGGGGCGCAAACCTGGGTGTGAAATACACCTGGTAATACGTCTGATGCGGGGAGGCTTGCCTCCCCGTTTTTTAGCTCAGTTAAGGATGACCTGAGGCCTCATGAACCGTTATGCAAAACCCATTTCTGAGTTCTCCCGACTTGAACATTGCCTGGCGTCGCACAGCACGCCATTCAAACTTCCCGCAATGCATCCTCTCTTCGGGGAGGGCGATCGAGAAAATGACAACGCAGTGGTGCTGCAGTCGGGCACGCTCAGTATTCACCGCCAGCAGGACGACCTGCTGATAGAGATTGTCGCCGCGCCTTATATCTTCGGGCTCAATGCCGGCATGATGGGCTGCAGCACCGAATATCTGCTGGTGACGCAATCGCCCTGTACCGGTTTCTGGCTGCCTGCGGCGAGCGCCCGCCAGCTGATCCAGCAGGCCGGACTGTGGTCCGACGCCTTCTGCTGGCTCTCCTGGCACCACCGGATGATGGAGATTCGCGATAAACAGCTGGTAGGCAATAACTCCTACAGCCAGATCCGCTCCACGCTGCTGGACATGGCCCAGTGGGACGAGGGGCTGCGGATGCGGGTGGGGGTGATGAACTACATTCAGCGCCGCACGCGCATTTCGCGTTCGGTGGTGGCAGAAGTGCTGGCGGCGCTGCGGCAGGGGAACTACATCATGATGGAAAGGGGCAAACTGATCGGTATCAACCATTTGCCCGCTGAATATTAAGCCTCAGGATGCCGGAATAACCTGCGGTTTGTTCTCGCTCAACTCCACCACCAGCTGGTTAACGCCGTCGCTCATGTTGACGAAACGCGTGAGCGGCGAGCGCGTCACCACCACGAATACCCCCACGTTAGACTGCGGGATCATCGCCATATAGGTGATGAATCCGCCGCCACCGCCGGTTTTCTGGATAATCCCCGGACGACCGTTTTTCGGCGACATATAGACCCAGCCAAGGCCCAGCGCGTCCGCGCGGCCCGGCACATCCATCCCGATCACCCGCGTTAACTGGCTGCGCTGATAGATCAGGGTCTGCATTCTGTCGGCCTGGTTGCTGCGCGAATAGAAATCCGAGGAGAGGAACTGCTGCATCCAGCGCATCATGTCCCCCGGCGTGGAGTAAACCCCGCCGCTGCCCACTGCGGCCAGAGTGTTGTTACACGGGCTGGCCCCTTTTTCCGCCACCATCAGGCGTTTGCACTGATCGGGGGAGGGGGTAAAGGTGGTGTCTTTCATCCCCAGCGGACGGGTGATCTGCTCTTCGAACAGCTGCGCATAGGGCTTGCCGGCGGCGTTGCCCAGCGCGTCGGCCAGCAGGTCAAACGCCAGGTTGGAGTAGGCGGCCTGCGTGCCCGGCGTCGATTTCAGGGTCGCCGTCGACAGCCAGTTCCAGCGCTGATCCCGGGTGGGCCAGACGAAGACCGGACGATGCGCCGCCCCGCCCGGCTGTTCGCGCGGCAGGGCGCTGGTGTGGGTGGCGAGGTTGACGAGCGTAATCGGCGCGCCCTGATAGGTCGGCACGCGAGCCCCCGGCGGGGCATATTTACTTAACGGATCGTTGAGCCTGACCACGCCCTGATCGAGCAGTTTTACCAGCATCTCGCTGGTCATTAACTTGGTCAGGGAGGCGATGCGCACCACCGAATCCAGCTGCGGGTGAACGTTGTTGCCCGGGCGCGTTTCGCCAAAGCTGCGGAACACGCGCTGGTTGCCGTCAATCGCTACCAGAGCCATCCCCGTTGCGCCACTGCCGTAAAAAATATGATTTGCGTAGCGATCAACCACATCAGAGGCAAAAGCCGGATCGGCGATCGGCTCGACAGCCTGCACGCTGGTGAGGCTGGCCGCATACAGCGCGGCGGAGAGGAACAGACAACGTTTCAACGAAAGTATCCATGAAGTGAATGAAAAAAGTATGCGTATTTATACTACTAATCGGCGTATTGCAAAGGCCTGAACAGCATAACGATAGCGTGAAAAACGTAACCATGGGTAAATACGAACAATTTCGTGATTACCGATCTCATGTTTTGTGACATTGCGCTTATGATACCTGCCAGATTCATTCACTTTTCCGCCCGGGTGGCGGGTGACGGCGAACTAAAACCAGGCCGACAGGTCTGATAATCCGTCGTGCACAGCAGTAAAGATAACAACCAGAAGGAAGCGTTATGTTTAAGTCGTTTTTCCCAAAACCGGGACCCTTTTTTCTCTCGGCCTTTATTTGGGCTCTGATCGCGGTCATTTTCTGGCAGGCGGGTGGTGGGGCCTGGATTGAGCGTCTGGTCGGCGCAACCGGCGATGTACCCATCAGCGCGGCGCGTTTCTGGTCGCGCAGCTACCTGCTCTTTTATGCCTACTATGCGATCTGCGTCGGGGCGTTTGCCCTGTTCTGGTTTGTCTACTCACCGCACCGCTGGCAGTACTGGTCGATTCTCGGCACCGCGCTGATTATCTTCGTCACCTGGTTTCTGGTGGAAGTGGGGGTGGCGGTCAACGCCTGGTACGCGCCGTTCTATGACCTGATCCAGACCGCGCTCAGCTCGCCGCATAAGGTCACCATCAACCAGTTTTATCACGAGGTAGGCATTTTCCTTGGCATCGCGCTGATCGCTGTAATTATCGGCGTGATGAATAACTTCTTCGTCAGCCACTACGTGTTCCGCTGGCGTACCGCGATGAACGAACACTATATGGCCCACTGGCAGCAGCTGCGCCATATCGAAGGTGCCGCCCAGCGTGTGCAGGAAGACACCATGCGCTTTGCCTCCACCCTGGAGGATATGGGCGTGAGTTTTATCAACGCTATCATGACCCTGATCGCCTTCCTGCCGGTGCTGGTGACCCTGTCGGCACACGTGCCGGATCTGCCGATTGTCGGCCATCTGCCGTATGGCCTGGTGATCGCCGCGATTGTCTGGTCGCTGATGGGGACCGGACTGCTGGCGGTGGTCGGGATCAAGCTGCCGGGGCTGGAGTTTAAAAACCAGCGCGTCGAAGCGGCCTACCGTAAAGAGCTGGTCTATGGCGAAGACGATGCCAGCCGCGCCTCGCCGCCGACGGTGCGCGAGCTGTTCGGCGCGGTGCGCCGGAACTACTTCCGTCTCTATTTCCACTACATGTACTTCAACATTGCCCGCATCCTCTACCTGCAGGTGGATAACGTTTTCGGTTTGTTCCTGCTGTTCCCGTCGATTGTGGCCGGTACCATTACGCTCGGTCTGATGACGCAAATCACTAACGTGTTCGGTCAGGTACGCGGCTCGTTCCAGTATCTGATCAGCTCGTGGACCACGCTGGTGGAGCTGATGTCCATCTATAAACGTTTGCGCAGTTTTGAACGTGAGCTGGACGGTCAGGATCTACAGGAAGTTACCCATACGTTAGGTTAATACAGGGAGTGTCTATGTCTTTTACCGTACCGCGCGCGTTACCCCTTTCACTGCTTGCCGTCCTGGTGCTGGCCGGGTGTGCTGAGAAAGGGGCGGCGCCGCTGAAAAAGGGCGAAAAGCCCGTCGACGTGGCAAGCGTGGTGCGGCAAAAAATGCCTGCCACGGTAAAAGACCGGGACCAGTGGGCCTCGGCGCTGGCGAAAACCTTTGAGAGCCAGAAGATCGCCCCCACCGAGGAGAACATCTGCTCGGTGCTGGCGGTGGCGCAGCAGGAGTCCCTGTATCAGTCCGACCCGGCGGTGCCGGGGCTGAACAAAATCGCCTGGAAAGAGATCGACCGGCGCGCCGAAAAGCTGCACATCCCGACGTTCCTGGTGCATACCGCATTGAAAATCACCTCCCCGAACGGCAAAAGCTACAGCGAGCGGCTGGATGCGGTGAAAACCGAGAAGCAGCTGAGCGCCATCTTCGATGACATGATCGGTACGGTGCCAATGGGGCAGACCCTGTTTGGCTCGCTTAACCCGGTGCATACCGGCGGGCCAATGCAGGTGAGTATCGCCTTTGCTGAAAAGCATACCGACGGCTATCCGTGGAAAATCGAAAACACGGTTCGCCAGGAGGTCTTCTCCCTGCGCGGCGGACTCTGGTTTGGCACCTACCATCTGCTGAACTACCCCACCAGCTATACGGTGCCGCTCTACCGCTTTGCTGACTTTAACGCTGGCTGGTATGCCAGCCGCAATGCAGCGTTCCAGAATGCCGTCAGCCGCGCCAGCGGCGTGAAGCTGGCGCTGGATGGCGACCTGATTGTCTATGGCAGCAACGAGGCAGGCAAAACGGAGCTGGCGGTGCGCAAGCTGGCCAGCAAGCTGGATATGAGCGAGAGCGAAATTCGTCAGCAGCTGAGAAAGGGCGACAGCCTGGCGTTTGAGAAAACTGAACTGTATGAGCGGGTGTATAAACTGGCGGAGCAGAAGAGCGGAAAGACGTTACCGAGGGCGATGCTGCCGGGGATCCAGCTTGAGAGTCCGAAAATCACCCGCAATCTGACCACGGCCTGGTTTGCCCAGCGCGTTGACGATCGCCGGGCGAAATGTATGGCGCTGAATTAACGGTAGCGGCGCCAGCGCACCACGACGGCAACGGCGCCTAACACTACCAGACCGACAAGGAAGGGGATCAGTCCGAACACGGTGCCGACGCCCAGGCCAATTTCAACCCGCGGACGGCCGCTGTCTTCGACCTGCATCAGATGTTCGTAGACCCCTGGTGCATGCACCAGAATGTTCAGCAATTGCGAACCTGCCCAGAAGCAGAACAGCACGAACAGCGCGTAAGCAATATTACCCGCCGTGGAGGTTTTGGGTTGTCTGGTGCTGAAGATGGGCTTCGGCATAGTGAAGTCTGCCATAAATACCTCCGAGTGTTCTGCCTGGCTATGTGCCTGTTGTACACGCCAAGTTTGACAGCACATTGCCGTTGTCAATATCGGAATGATGGTAATTTGGCCTGGGGAATTCTCCTGGTTTACCAATTTCTGCCGCGCATCACAGATTTTTTACTTAAGTGAAATTCACTCTCATTTCAGATTTTCCGCATACGCCGCAGACCTGGCGACAAAACTGTGCGAGGATAGATTTTTTCTTCTGGAGCGACCATGAAACTGCCTGCCAAAATTCGCCGTGACTGGCACTTCTATGCTTTTGCTATTGGGCTGATCTTTATTCTGAATGGGGTGGTAGGACTGCTGGGCTTCGAAGCAAAGGGCTGGCAAACCTATGCGGTGGGGCTGGTGACCTGGGTGGTCAGCTTCTGGCTGGCGGGGTTTATCATTCGCCGCCGCCCGGAAGAGACGACGGCGAACGACGCGGATTAACCGCTCACTGAAATCTGCAGCGCGCTGTCAGCGGCATGCCGCTCCAGCGCCAGTTCAATCAGGCGGGTGATTAAATCCGGATAGCTCAGGCCGCTGGCCTGCCACAGTTTCGGGTACATGCTGATGTTGGTGAAGCCGGGCAGGGTGTTGATCTCGTTGATCACCACGCTGTTATCCGCCGTTAAGAAGACGTCGACGCGCGCCATGCCGCGGCAGCCCAGCGCCTGATAGGCTTCGATGGCAATCGCGCGGATCGCGTCGTTAACCTCAGCATCCAGCGCCGCAGGGACCACCACCTGTGCGCCCTTGTCATCGATGTATTTGGTGTCGTAAGAGTAGAACTCGCTGTTCAGCACCACTTCGCCGCAGGTGCTGGCCTGCGGAAAATCATTGCCCAGCACCGCACACTCAATCTCACGCCCTTTAATTCCCTGCTCAACCACCACTTTGTGATCGAAGGTGAACGCCAGACGCACCGCTTCGCTGAACTGCGCTTCGCTGTTCACCTTGCTGACGCCAACGGAAGAGCCCTGGTTAGCCGGCTTGACGAACAGCGGCAGGCCAAAGCGGGCGCTGAGATCGGCAAAGGTGTGTTGCTCGCGGTTGGCGCGGGTGAGGGTGACAAACGGCGCCACGTTCAGCCCGGCATCGCGCAGCAGGCGTTTGGTGACGTCTTTATCCATACAGGCGGCGGAACCGAGCACATCGGAGCCGACGAACGGCAGGTTGGCCATGCGCAGCATCCCCTGCAGGGAGCCATCTTCGCCCAGCGTGCCGTGGACAATCGGGAAGATAACGTCGAGCTGTGAAAGCGTCTGGCCGGTGCCGGCGTCGATCAGTTGGCCCTGTACTACGCCCGGTACGGTGGCAACGCTGATTTCAGACGGGTTCAGCGCAATGTGCGCCGGATCGTCAGCGTTGAGCAGATAGCCCTGCTCGTCGTTAATGTGCCACTGGCCCTGTTTATCAATACCCAACAGCACGACTTCAAAGCGGCTCTTATCAATCGCGTTAACGATATTTTTGGCCGATTGCAGCGACACTTCGTGCTCTGCTGATTTTCCCCCAAAGACAATACCTACCCGCAACTTCGCCATCACTTCGTTCATCCACTCTGACTCAAAACGCTTACCATATCACGATGCCCGGCGGGATTCGCCGCCTTCTGCCATAATGTTTTTGACACATCGCAAAGGGGGGTGAGTGAAAGGAAAAAGCCTGATTATCTGTCTGATACTGATTGTTGCGGCTGTGGCGGGCTATCGCTGGCTGCCGTCTTATTACAATCCTTTCGCGCCGCTCACCCTCGACGATCCCCCCGGCACCCTGACCCAGTTTAAGCTCCGTCGCCTGACGCCTGAGCATTGTGACGTGCTGCTGGCCCAGGCCAATGCGCGGCAGCTGATCCGCACCCAGGCGGTGGCCGACAGCACGGGAGAGTGTCCGTTGAGCGACGTGGTGCGGGTGCGCAGTTTTGGTCACGTCAGCCTCAGCAGCAGCTTTATCGCCAGCTGCCCGCTGGCGCTCAGTACGGCGCTGTTCGTTGATCAACAGGCCCGACCGCTGACCCAAAGCCTGATGGGAAGCAGCCTTTCGCGCATCGACCATTTCGGCAGTTTTGCCTGCCGGAACATTTATCACCGTCCCAACGCCCGGCGCAGCGAGCATGCCACCGCCGAGGCGCTGGACATCAGCGGATTTACCCTGGAAAACGGTCAGCGAATTTCGGTCCTGCGCGGCTGGAAGAACGCCCGAACCGAACCCTGGCTGCGGGCGCTGCTCAGCGCCAGCTGCGGCTACTTCGGCAATGCCCTCGGCCCGGATTACAACGCCGCCCACGCCAACCATTTTCACCTGGGAATGCGCGGTTTTGGCTACTGCCCGCAAAGCATAAATCACCAGCAAAAAGGCGAAAATATGTGACATATTTCACAAATATGATGACTGGGAAGATAAAACACCGAAGTCGCGTCAGGCGCATCTCTGACAACTAACGGCGCAACGTAACTTGCTAATCTGATAACGAATTTACGTAATATGAAGACAGTACCCGCCTATGGAATCGTGGAAGGTTAACCTCATCTCGGTCTGGTTTGGTTGTTTTTTCACCGGCCTTGCCATCAGTCAGATTTTGCCGTTTTTGCCGCTGTATGTGTCTCAGCTTGGCGTCTCGTCCCACGAGGCGCTGTCGATGTGGTCAGGGCTGGTCTTCAGCGTCACGTTTCTGGTGTCGGCCATCGTCTCGCCCATGTGGGGCAGCCTGGCGGACCGCAAAGGGCGCAAGCTGATGCTGCTGCGCGCCTCGCTGGGGATGGCGATTGCCATCCTGCTGCAGGCGTTTGCCACTAACGTCTGGCAGCTGTTCCTGCTGCGCGCCCTGATGGGGCTCACCTCCGGCTATATTCCGAATGCGATGGCGCTGGTGGCCTCCCAGGTGCCCCGGGAGCGTAGCGGCTGGGCCATCAGCACTCTGTCGACGGCGCAGATCAGCGGGGTGATTGGCGGTCCGCTGATGGGCGGATTCATGGCAGACCACGTGGGGCTGCGCGCGGTGTTCGTCATCACCGCCGTCCTGCTGGTGATCAGTTTTCTGGTGACGCTGTTTCTGATTAAAGAGGGGGCGCGCCCGACCGTGAGCAAGGCGGAGCGGCTGAGCGGCAAGGCGGTGTTTGCCTCGCTCCCTTATCCGGGGCTGATGATCAGCCTGTTCGTCACCACCATGGTGATCCAGCTCTGCAACGGCTCGGTGGGGCCGATCCTCGCCCTGTTTATTCAGTCGATGGCGCCCGAGAGTAACAATATTGCCTTCCTCAGCGGGATGATTGCCGCCGTGCCGGGTATCTCTGCGTTAATGTCCGCTCCACGACTGGGCAAGCTCGGGGATCGCATCGGCACGGGCCGTATTCTGATGGCGACGCTTATCGTGGCGGTGGTGCTCTTTTTCGCCATGTCCTTTGTCACCACCCCGTTGCAGCTTGGCGTGCTGCGCTTTTTACTCGGCTTTGCTGATGGCGCCATGCTGCCCGCCGTGCAGACCCTGCTGATCAAGTACTCCAGCGATCGGGTCACCGGGCGCATCTTCGGCTATAACCAGTCGTTTATGTATCTGGGGAACGTGGCCGGTCCGCTGATGGGGGCCGCGGTTTCGGCGATGGCCGGATTCCGCTGGGTATTTGCCGCCACCGCGGTGGTGGTGCTGGTGAATATTCTGCAACTGGCATGGGCGATGCGCCAGCGCCGCCTGCGGGAAGCCCGGACTCAGGCGGCAAAGCGTCTTTAGTGTTGTTGTATAATATAGTGTGATCTGACCGCCATTATCATAAATGTGAAATGGCGGTTCTTCATTTTAATTATTCTGCTAAGAAAGAATTAAATTTAATTTAAAGCACGTCTTATCACGCACCCAGAGATACTATTTTATGATGCATGTGGGGTTTGCTTAAAAATAGTACTTTTACCCACTTTGCAAGCATCAGACATAATGATAACGTCGAAAAAAACTGATAAGGAAATAGCGCTGTGAAAAATCTCATTGCAGAGTTGTTGGTGAAGCTGGCAGAAAAGGAAGAAGAGTCAAAAGAGCTGGTGGCTCAGGTTGAGGCACTGGAAATTGTGGTCACCGCACTGTTACGCCAGATGGCGCAAAGCGATCAGCAGGCGTTGATCAAAAGCGTGGAAGGCGCGCTGGATGAGGCCCGACCAGATGCGGAGGTACCGGCCCAGGATAGCGAGATGCTGCAGCAATACGTAAAAAAGCTGCTACGGCACCCGCGCAGCTGAACGGTTATCTGACTTAAGTTATTGTCATAGAAACGTCACGTCGGTTGCCTGTAGTCGCTCTGTTTTATTTTTCATGTATTTCTCCATGGAGAAAATAAGTGAAACAGAGCGCATTTTATATTGCATTACTCCCTCAGCTGTTTACCCTCACTATTTATGCTGAAAATGTTGCATCCACTACGGTGCTTGATAATCGTGCTGCCCAGGGGATATCACCTGGCCCGGCGGGGCTCGTCGTTTGACGGAAGTTCAGACCGCCGCAATCCGCGCGTCATTAAATGATAAGCCAGCCAAAAATATTATTCTGCTGATTGGCGACGGAATGGTCGATTCCGAAATAACCGCGGAACGAAATTATGCCGAAGGGGCAGGCGCGTGCAGGCTCAGGCCCGTGGCTATCAGTTGGTGAGCGATGCCGCATCAGGGCTGATATAAACTGACTGCCCGACGGGAAAATATCCCGCCGGGTGGTTTTTTTATCAACACGGACCAGACTTAAGGAGATCATTCACAGAAGGAAAGTGCTATGAAAATCACACTGCTGGTCACGCTGCTCCTTGGGCTGTTTTCTCTCACCCCGGCGGGGGCGCAGGATAAACAGCTCACCCCGCAGCAGCAACGCATGACTACCTGCAACCAACAGGCGACCGCCCAGGCGCTGAAAGGCGACTCCCGTAAGACCTACATGAGCGATTGCCTGAAAAACGCCTCTTCTAAACCCAACGAAAAAAGCCTGACGCCGCAACAGCAAAGAATGCGTGAATGTAACTCCCAGGCGACGCAACAATCGCTCAAAGGCGATGACCGTAATAAGTTCATGAGCGCCTGCCTGAAGAAAACCGGCTAGTTCAAAAGGGTGAGCGCTTCGTCTGGCTCACCCGAAATATCATACTTAGCGCCAGATAAGCCTTTCTATAATTTGGGAAAATACTATTGAGTATTCCCAATGCCCATGAATGATGAGAACTTTTACACTAAAGCCTATGCCCGTGAGGGTATAAACCAGGCGCGATCCGCGGATGAACATCACCGCGAAGGCATCCGTCTGGCCCGCCGGTTACGTTTACCCCGTGCTGTGGGTCTGGCTATTCTTTTCTTCCCGATTGGCAGCATGCTGGCCGCGCTGCCGGCGAACGGCCTCTGGTGGCTACTGCTGGTGGGATGGGCGTTCGTCTGGCCGCACCTGGCCTGGCAATTAGCGATGCGCTCGGCGGATCCTCATCATAATGAGATGTTCAACCTCAAAATTGACGCCATTATGGCCGGGGTGTGGATTGGGCTGATGGGCTTCAACGCCATGCCCAGCGCGGCGCTGATCATGATGATGAGCATGAACCTGATGGGCGTGGGGGGCATCCGGCTTTACGCCACAGGCGCGTTAATGACCGCGCTGTCGGCGCTGGTAACCCTGCAAATGATGCACGTGCCGCTGGCCTTCGTCAGCGCCCCGCTGGAAATCTGGCTCGCGCTGCCGGTCATTGTGGGTTATCCGATGCTGTTTGCCTGGGTCAGTTTCCATACTACCAACAGTCTGGTGGAGCATAAGCGGCGGCTGGAGCTGATGAGCACGCTGGACGGGATGACAGGGGTATTTAACCGTCGCCACTGGGAAGTGCTGCTGCGCACGGAGTTTGAAAACTGCCGTCGCTACCACCGGAGTGCGACGATGCTGCTGATCGACATCGATCACTTTAAGGGCATTAACGACACCTGGGGCCACGACGTCGGCGATCAGGCCATTATCGCCGTGACCCGCCAGCTTCAGCTGACGTTACGCGCCAGCGATATGATCGGCCGTTTTGGCGGGGATGAGTTCGCGGTGATCATGAGCGGGACGCCTGCGGAAAGCGCCATTGCGGCGATGTCGCGGGTCCATGAACGGCTGGCGGAACTGCGCCTGCCGGGTGCGCCGCAGGTAAAGCTGTGCATCAGCGTCGGGGTTGCGCCGCTAACGACGTCGATGGTGCATTACCAGGAGTGGCTGAAAGCGGCGGATATCGCACTCTATAAAGCGAAAAATGCCGGACGGAACCGCACCGAGGTGGCCGCATAACGTCCGGCTGTCGATCAGGATTTGCTCAGCAGCTCTGATTTTTCCATGCACTTATTCATGGCTTCAATGACGGCTGCGCGGAATCCGCGCTCTTCCAGCACCCGCACCGCTTCGATGGTGGTGCCGCCCGGTGAGCAGACCATATCCTTCAGTTCGCCAGGATGTTTGCCGGTCTCCAGCACCATTTTGGCTGAACCCATCACCGCCTGCGCAGCAAACTTATAAGCCTGCGCGCGCGGCATCCCGCCCAGCACCGCCGCATCCGCCATCGCTTCGATAAACATGAACACGTAGGCGGGCGCCGAACCGCTGACGCCCACCACCGGGTGGATCATCGCCTCGGCAATTACTTCGGCTTCCCCGAAGCAGCGGAAAATATTGACCACATCGGCAACTTCTTCCGTCGTCACCAGCGCGTTAGGGGTGATGGAGGTCATGCCCGCTTTCACCAGCGACGGCGTGTTTGGCATCGCGCGGACGATTTTACGGTCGTGGCCCAGGGCGCGCGCCAGCTGGTCGAGGGTGACGCCTGCCGCGATTGAGACCACCAGGGTCTCTTTATTGAGGCTGGAGGTGATATCGCTCAGGACTTTGACCATCATGTTCGGCTTCACCGCCCCGAAGACGATATCGGCCACCTGCGCCACTTCCTGGGCGCTCTGCGCAGCGTTGATCCCGTACTGGTCGTGCAGGGCGGCGACCTTGTCCGGTGATGGGGTGTAGACCCAAATCTGACCCGGCAGCACCTGACCGCTGGCAATCAGTCCGCCGAGAATGGCTTTGCCCATATTACCGCAGCCGATAAAACCGATTTTCTTCTCCATCACGTCTCCCTCTTAAACTTTGTTATGATTGTCGAACTTTAGCCTATCAGGTTTTGTTACGCAGCATTATATGCCGGAGAGAGAAGATGGCGATTTGGGTGGATGCCGATGCGTGTCCGAATGTGATTAAAGAGATCCTGTTTCGCGCCGCCGAGCGCGTTCAGATGCCGCTGACGCTGGTGGCGAATCAGAACCTGCGCGTGCCGCCGTCCCGCTTTATCCGCTCCCTGCGCGTTCCGGCCGGTTTTGACGTGGCCGATAACGAAATCGTGCGCCTGTGCAGCGCGGAGGATCTGGTGATCACCGCCGACATTCCGCTGGCGGCGGAAGTGCTGGAGAAAGGGGCGGCAGCCCTCAACCCGCGCGGCGAACGTTACTCCCCGTCCACCATCCGCGAAAAGCTGACGATGCGTGATTTTATGGACACCATGCGCGCCAGCGGCGTGCAGACCGGTGGGCCGGATAGCCTCTCCCAGCGCGACAGGCAGCTGTTTGCCGCCGAGCTGGATAAATGGCTGCTGGAAGTGAAGCGCCGCCAGGGTTAATCATCACTGCGACATATGTTTTGGTCATTATTACTCCAGTCCGGGGTTGTCAACGGCGGGTGGGTTCAGGTAAGGTGGGCGCACCGGCTAGTGCCATCATTTCTTTACAGGTTCTTTCCTTGATATTTCTGGAGTTGACTGAAATGTCAGTAAAAAGCCACGCCTGATGTAATAATTTTTTTACGGTTAACGTGTGTACTAGCTTAATGGTATCATTGCACTCTTTTCGACTTCACGTCCCGCACGTCTGCGGCATCAAGGGGAACACCTGGTCATGACCCAGCCTATTTTTTTAATTGGCCCCCGCGGCTGTGGCAAAACCACCGTCGGTCTTGAACTGGCTCGTCTGTGCCAGAGTGAATTTGTCGATACCGACCACTGGCTGCAGACCCATGCCGGTCAGAGCATCGCCGACATTGTTGAGCAGGAAGGGTGGGAGAGTTTTCGCGCCCGTGAAACGGCCACTCTCGAAGCGGTAACGGCGGGCTCCGGCATTATCGCCACCGGCGGCGGCATTATTTTGTCTGCCTACAACCGGCAGTTTATGCGCGAAAAGGGCATTGTGATTTACCTTTGTGCCCCCGTCTCGGTGCTGGTGGAGCGCCTTGAAGCCTCCCCGGAAGAGGGACAGCGTCCAACCCTGACCGGCAAACCCATCAGCGAAGAGGTGAGCGCGGTGCTGGCAGAGCGTGACGCGCTCTATCGCGAAGCCGCGCATCATGTGGTGGACGCATCGCTTGCGCCTGAAGACGTGGTGCAAAATATCGTCGCTGCGCTGCATCTGGCATGCGCCAGCTAACTGATGTCTATACTGATAGTTCAGCCAACCAAAAAAAGGATGAACTATGCCAACCAGACCTCCCTATCCGCGTGAAGCCCGTATCGTTGCCGTTGAAAAAGGTGCGACGGGCCAGACCGTAACCTGGTATCAGCTGCGCGCCGACCACCCGAAACCGGATTCGCTCATCAGCGAGCATGAAACGGAGCAGGAAGCGCAGGATGCCAAAGTCCGTTACGAAGACCCCGATAAGTCCTGATAAAAATCTGAAAGCATAAAGAACCGTACGGTAATCACATTTTTAACAAAGCGTAAACATCAATCGGAGGGTAATGTTCAGGGTTTACAGACACATTGTGTCAGGCTCGCGGATCTTTACATTCCAGCACCCTAAAGTGCTGCTACGCTTTTCAGCACTTTTTCTGAACAGCGAAGTGAGCCTGTATCTGTGTCACGGTAGTGATGGTTAAGAAAGGCGAGAACAATGAAGGCGACGTTGGCGATCCTCACGATTGGGGTAGTCCCGGTAAGCGAAATATTACCGCTCTTAACAGAGCATATTTCTGAACAACAGATTACGCATTACAGTCTGCTCGGTACGCTGAGCCGGGAAGAGGTCATGGAAGACTACGCCCCTGAACGGGGTGAGGCGCGGCTGCCAGTTCTGCTCAGCGACGGTAAGCTGGGTCACGTCTCGCTGCCAAAGATCGAGCGAGGCCTGCAAAGCGTGATTGAAGTGCTCGATAACCAGGATTATGAGGTGATCCTGTTGATGAGCACGGCCCCCATCACCGGGCTTGTCGCCCGCAACGCGATCCTGCTTGAGCCGATGCGGATCATCCCCCCGCTGGTCGGATCCATTGTCGACAGCCATCAGGTGGGGGTGATCGTCCCGATGGATGAGCTGCTGGAGAACCAGTCGAAAAAGTGGCAGGGTCTGTCCAACGCGCCGCTCCTCGCCGTAGCCAACCCTTTCTGGGACAGCGAAACCAGACTTATCGACGCCGGACGCGATCTGCTCGATCGCGGCGCGGACGTTCTGATGCTCGACTGTCTTGGTTTCCATCAGCATCACCGCGATTTACTGCAAAAAAATCTGGATGTGCCGGTGCTGCTGTCAAACGTGCTGGTGGCCCGGCTGGCCTCGGAATTGCTGGTCTGATGATTTTGCGTGACAGGCATGGAGTGTCACCCCTATATTGGATTGACAACCAACGACAATAAGGACCAGTCCATGCTTCAGAGTAATGAATACTTTTCCGGTAAAGTGAAGTCCATCGGTTTTAGCAGCAGCATTACTGGCCGCGCCAGTGTCGGCGTAATGGAAGAAGGGGAGTACGCCTTCGGGACCGCGCAACCTGAAGAGATGACCGTGGTCAGCGGCTCACTGAAGGTGTTATTGCCGGGTGAAACCGAGTGGAAAATCTATAATCCGGGTGATGTTTTCAACGTACCCGGCCACAGCGAATTCCATCTGCAGGTTGCTGAACCTTCATCCTACCTGTGTCGTTATCTGTAAAAAAAAAGAGCCGGGTTAACCCGGCTCCGATTTCTGACTGGCAGTATGCATTAACGCTGTGCTTCGCCGCCTAATCCTTCCACCACGCTTTTAATCAACGCCGCCAGTTCACCCGTCATCAGAATGAAGTCAGCATCAAAGCGCTGGGCGTAGTCGTCCCGGTCGATATCGTCGTTCTGATCGCGCAGCTCATCGGAAAACTTCAGACGCTTGATTGAGCCATCGTCACACATCATGAACTGAATACGCTGCTGCCAGTCGAGGGCCAGCTTGGTCACCAGCTTGCCGGCTTCGATATGCACGGCGATTTCGTCGCTGACCAGCTCCTGCTTCTTGGCGCGGATCACGCCGCCATCTTCCAGAATCGCTTTCAGCTCGGCTTCGTCCAGCAGCTGGAACCCCTGCGGAACGTTGTTGCCGCGTACCCACTCGGTGAGGGTCAGCTCGATCGGGTTTTCCATCGTCAGCGGCACCACCGGCAGCGAGCCGAGGCTTTTACGCAGCAGCGCCAGGGTGTCTTCTGCTTTTTTGGCGCTGGCGCAGTCGACCATAATCAGGCCGTTTACCGTGTCGATCCACATCATCGTCTGGCTGAAGCGGCTGAAGGCGCGCGGCAGCAGGGAGTGCAGAACTTCATCTTTCAGCGAATCTTTTTCCGTTTTTTTCAGCTTCCGGCCCTGTTCGGCTTCCAGCTTGAAAATTTTGGCTTCCAGCGCCTGCTTCACCACCGGCGTCGGAAGGATCTTCTCTTCCTTACGCGCGCAGATGATGATTTGACCATTGGTGGTGTGGGTCAGCGCATCGCTCTGTGATCCCATAGGCGGAACCCATCCGGTTTTGGCCATGTCCTGGCTGCCACACGGGGTAAATGCGTAAAGGTCTAACTGTTTTTCCATCTCGTCTGCGCGCAGTTCGATATCGCGGCTGAGACGGTAAACCATCAAATTTTTGAACCACAGCATGATAATTTCCACGGTCTTGTCGTTTAATTCAGCGGGCATGATAGCGAATTGTCGCATCGCTTGCATTGCTAATCGGGTAGCAGGCTTCTACTCTGTTGATAATCAAAATAATGAGGAACGTCCTGTGCGAATTGGTATTGATCTCGGCGGCACCAAAACAGAAGTCATCGCCCTTGGCGAGCAGGGGGAGCAGCTGTTCCGCCACCGCCTGCCCACCCCGCGTGACGACTACCGGCAGACCATTGAAACCATCGCTCACCTGGTGGAGATGGCCGAAAAGGCCACCGGCCAGACCGGCACGGTGGGTATGGGCATTCCGGGGTCGATTTCGCCCTATACCGGGGTGGTGAAAAATGCGAATTCGACCTGGCTTAACGGCCAGCCCTTCGACCGCGACTTAAGCCAGCGCCTGAACCGCGAAGTCCGGCTGGCGAACGACGCTAACTGCCTGGCGGTCTCCGAGGCCATCGACGGCGCGGCGGCGGGTGCACAGACTGTATTCGCGGTGATCATCGGAACCGGCTGCGGGGCAGGCGTAGCCTTCAATGGCCGCTCCCATATCGGCGGCAACGGCACGGCAGGTGAGTGGGGGCATAACCCGCTGCCGTGGATGGATGAAGATGAACTGAAGTACCGCGCCGAAGTGCCGTGCTACTGCGGCAAGCAGGGCTGTATCGAGACCTTTATTTCCGGCACCGGTTTTGCCACCGACTACCGTCGTCTGAGCGGCCATCCGCTGAAAGGCAATGAGATCATGCGGCTGGTGGAGGAGCAGGACGCCGTGGCCGAACTGGCGCTCAGCCGTTACGAGATGCGGCTGGCGAAGTCGCTGGCGCACGTGGTGAATATTCTCGACCCGGATGTGATCGTGCTGGGCGGCGGCATGAGTAACGTTGACCGTCTCTATACCACCGTTCCGCAACTGGTGAAGCAGTGGGTGTTTGGCGGCGAATGCGAAACCCCGATCCGCAAAGCGGTGCACGGCGACTCCAGCGGCGTGCGCGGCGCGGCCTGGCTGTGGCCGAACTGATAGTGCCATTGGTGCGGCTTGTTCCCCCCTCACCCCGGACCGTACACCCCTATGGGGAGAGGGTTAGGGTGAGGGGTACAGATAGCACCCATCCTTAACTACTCCACCGCAAACACCTTATCCAGCCTGCTGTACCCCAGCCCGTTGATCTTCTTCACTTTGATTTGCACCGGAATGCGCTCTTTCATCGCCTCCACGTGGCTGATCACGCCGATGGTTTTACCGCTGGCGTTCAGCGCATCCAGCGCATCCAGGGCGGTATCCAGCGTTTCGCTGTCCAGCGTGCCGAAGCCCTCATCGAGGAACAGCGAGTCAATCTGCGTCTTGTGGCTTACCAGATCGGAGAGGGCCAGCGCCAGCGCCAGGCTCACGAGGAAACTTTCCCCGCCGGAGAGCGTGCGGGTATCGCGCACCGCATCCGCCTGCCAGGTGTCCATCACTTCCAGCTCCAGCGCGTCGCTGGCTTTGCGCTGCAGCAGGTAGCGGCCATGCAGGCGGGTCAGCTGCTGGTTGGCGAGCCACACCAGATTGTCCAGGGTTAAGCCCTGGGCGAACTTGCGGAAGCGATCCCCCTCTTTGGAACCGATCAGCGAGTTCAGATAACCCCAGTCATCCGCCTGACGAGCCGCCTCTTCGATCTGCTGCATCAGCGTCTGCTGGTGCTGGCGATTGTCGCTGTCCTGCTTAAGCTGCTGGCGGATCTCCCCCTGACGGGTGGTGTTTTCCCGGAGCTTCAGCGCCAGCTGCTGGAGCTGCTCGTGCAGAACCGGGGCTTGCGTTGTCAGGCCCGCCGGGCGCTGTTCCAGATGTTCGTTCAGCCGTTGACCGGCCTGCTGGAGCAGCGCCGTGGTCTGCTGGATCTGATTCTCCAGGCTGTGTTTCAGCTGCTCCAGACGCTGAACCGTCCCGGCATCCAGCAGGGCCGTGAGAAACGCCTCCCGATCGCTGAAGACGCTGGCGGCCAGCGCGGCGGCAAACTGCGCCCGGGATTGTTGCAGGCGCTCGCTTTCCAGCTTGTGCTGCTGTTGCAGCGTGGCGAGCTGGCTTTGCAGGGAGACGCACTCGGTGTGGATCTCGCGCCAGTTATCCGGGATGGTGCTTTCCGCTTCCGTGAGATCCGTTTCCGGCAGGGTATCCAGTAGCGGTGCCAGGGCAGTGATGCGATCCCGCAGAGCGTTATGCTGCGACTGCCGCTCCTGCCAGGCCAGCGACTCTTTTTCGCGTTCAGCAAGCCAGGCCGCCTCCGTGCCGTCCTCCGGCACCGCCAGCGACAGGGCATCAAGCGTTTTCGCCATCGCCGTGCGCGTTGCCAGAAGCTGCTGCTGGTAGAGTTGTTCCTGGGCTTCCTCTTCGTTCAGCTGGCTTTGCAGGGTCAGACGCTGGCTAAGCTGGTGGAGCTGCTGCTCGTACTGCTCCTGTTCAGCCAGCCAGGGGGTGATATCTTCCTGAATATTCAGGTTAACGTTCAGGGAACCACACACCGCCTGCCACTCTTTAGTGAGCGCTTGCTCTTCCTGCGAGATGGTCTGCGCTTCGCTTGTTTCCCGCTGAAGCTGAGTATTGAGCGCATTCACCTGTCCGAGCACCAGCAGGCCTTCCTCTTTGAGAGCGGCGACCTCTTTTTCCATCGCGTCCCGACGGCGCTGGTTTTCGGTGAGCACTAAGGCCTGGTACTGGGCAATCGCCGGATGCCCGGTGGAGCCGCATAGCGGGCAGGGCTTCCCGGCTTCCAGTTCCGCCCGGTAGCTTTCCAGCTTTTTGATCTTCTCTTCCTGCTCACACAGGGTTTTGAGATCGAGATAGTGTTGGTTTTTCTCTTTGTACTGCTGACGGCGCAGTGTCAGGGTTTCGTTCAGTGTTGCCAGCTCACCCTGCGCCTTTTGCACGCTTTCACCATTCTGGCGCAACCGCTGCTGCAGGGGCTGATAGCGGGCATGCAGGGTGGTCAGGCGCTGGCGTGCCCCGCGGGACTGGGTCTGGAGCGCCATCTCAGCGGCGGCCTGTTCCGCGCTGAGCGTCAGGGTGCTTACCGGTAATCCGGCCAGCTTTTGGCGTAACTCCGTCAGACGCCGGGTCAGGGTCGCCATCTGCGTTTTGTCGCGGTTGAGCTGGGTAAAGTGCGCCCGCCAGCCGGCAATCTCCTGACTCCACTGGCGAAAGCGGTCGTGTTCGGTGAGCCACTGGGTAAGCGCGGTCAGTTCGGTTTGCAGCTCATCGCGCGCGCGCAGGGCCCCGTTGCGAATGCGCGAGCGCAGCTCCACTCTGGACTGTAAGCGAGTATTCACCTCCTGCATCTGCTGCTCGGTTTGCGACAGAAGGGCAAGCTGCTCCTGCTGCCGCTCCCACTGCGGACGCAGCTGGGCCGCAGGCTGGGCCAGATGCAGCTTTTCCAGCTCGGGCATGGCGTCGGTCAGAGCCTGCTGCGCCTGCTGTTGGGCTGCCATCGACTGCTGTTGCTCGCGCACAAGCTCATCGTGGCGGGTAAGCCATTGAAAATCTTTCTGTTGCGCCTGCTGCTGGGCCAGCAGCTGCGCTTCTTCGTCAGTAAGTACCTGCAAACCTTGCTGAAGCTGCTGCTGCTGTTCTTCACTGAGCAACACCACCCCGGCGGCCTGGGCCTGACGTTTCTCCAGCTCGCTGCGCGCCGCTTTATGTTTTTCAAACACCATGGCGGAAATCTGGCCGTAAATTTCCGTGCCGGTCAGCTCTTCCAGCAGTTCGGCGCGCTCTTTCGGTTTGGCGTTCAGGAAGGCGGCAAACTGTCCCTGGGATAAGAGCATCGAGCGGGTAAAGCGGTCGTAGTCGAGCCCGGTCAGGGAGGCGACCAGCTCCAGCTTGTCCTTTACTTTATCCGCCAGAATTTTGCCATCTTCACACTGGGCCAGCTCCACGCGGGGCACCTGCAGGTTGCCGTCCGGCTGGTTGCGCGCCCGGTTCTGGCTCCAGAAGGCACGATAGGCGATGCCTTTGACTTCAAACTCCACTTCGGCGAGGCACTCGGCGGTGTCGCGGGTCATCAGGTCGTTTTGCGACTGCGAGACCGTATTCAGGCGCGGCGTCTCGTGATAGAGCGCCAGGCAGATGGCGTCCAGCAGGGTAGTTTTACCCGCACCGGTCGGGCCGGTAATGGCAAACAGGCCATTGCTGAGGAAAGGCTCGGCGGTAAAGTCAATTTTCCATTCGCCCTTCAGGGAGTTGAGGTTTTTCAGGCGCAGGCTGAGAATTTTCATGCGTCATCCTCCTCATTGCTGAGGGCGTGGAGCGTGTGGCTGAACAGTTCGTTGAGCCGGGCACGCTGGGCATCATCCAGGGTTTCCTGTGCGAGGCGGCGCTCAAAAACTTCCTCCACCCGCAGCTCGCTGAGGGTTTCGCGCAGGCTGCTGGCCAGGCTCTTTTCGCGCTGCTCGCGGCTGCGACGCACCAGCAGCACCTCCACCGGCAGATCTTCCGTCAGGTTCTGGATCTTGCGCTGCATGTCGTGCAGGTACTCATCGGTGGTGAGTTCGATATCCAGCCAGACGGGCGGTGATTGTTCCACGCCGCGCCACTGCTCAAGCTGGGCGGTAATGGCCGCCAGATCGCCCTTCAGCACCGCCAGCGGCTGGGTAATGGGCACCTCGAGCGATTCGACGGCGCTGAGCTTACCCTGGTCGAAACTCACCAGATGCACGCATTTGCTTTTGCCGGTTTCATCAAAGCTGAGGGGAATAGGGGAGCCGCAGTAGCGAATATGCTCGCAGCCGCCAATCATCTGCGCCCGGTGAATGTGGCCCAGGGCGATATAGTCTGCCGCCGGGAAATGCTGGGCGGGAAACGCATCCAGCGTACCGATATAGATGTCACGTACCGCGTCACTTTTACTGGCCCCGACGGTGGTGAGATGCCCGGTCGCGATAATCGGCAGCACGCTGTCGCCGCGAAGCGCGCAGGCCTGGGTATATTGATCGTCATAATAGTGGGTGATGGCTTTTAACAGCTGCTGCTGTTTCTCTGTCCCGGACAGACCCGCCTGGCTCTGCACCACGTCGCGCGGACGTAAAAACGGGATCGGGCACAGCACCGCCCCGGGCGTGCCGTCGCGTCTGTTCAATATTTGCGGAGCATGGCCGGCGCTGGCGACCACGGTGGTATTCAAAAAAGCCAGGATCTCACGGGATTCATTCAACGTGGCGACGGAATCATGGTTGCCCGCTACGATCACCAGATGGCAGCCGGTTTTTTGCAGGTTCACCACGAAGCGGTTATAGAGCTCGCGCGCATAGCTCGGCGGCGAGCCGGTATCGAAGATATCCCCGGCCACCAGGATGGCATCGACGTCCTGTGATTGCGCAGTCTCAAGCAGCCAGTTGAGGAACGCTTCATGTTCGGCGGCGCGGCTTTTGCTGTAAAAATTTTGTCCCAGATGCCAGTCCGAGGTGTGAAGTATGCGCATAACAGATCCGTGGCAAAAAAAGGTTAGCGGGATTATAAACTTTCAGGGTGACGAAGATAACCGTTACAATCGGGGCTGCCATAAAACAACGGCTTGCCATTATTAGCGGGTACGTTTTTCATAAATCTGTCATAAATCTGACGCATAATGACGCCGTATTACAAACATGTAACCTCAATAAGACAGGGCTAAGTATGGCGAGACGTATTCTGGTCGTAGAAGATGAAGCACCCATTCGCGAAATGGTCTGTTTCGTGCTCGAACAAAATGGCTTTCAACCGATAGAAGCCGAAGATTACGACAGCGCGGTGAATCAGCTCAACGAACCCTGGCCCGATCTGATCCTGCTCGACTGGATGTTGCCTGGCGGCTCTGGTCTGCAATTCATCAAACATATCAAACGTGAAGCCTTAACCCGCGATATCCCGGTGATGATGTTAACCGCCCGTGGCGAAGAGGAAGATCGCGTGCGTGGCCTGGAGACCGGCGCGGATGACTACATCACCAAACCCTTCTCCCCGAAAGAGCTGGTGGCACGCATTAAGGCCGTGATGCGCCGTATTTCACCCATGGCGGTGGAAGAGGTGATTGAGATGCAGGGCCTGAGCCTGGATCCTACCTCGCACCGCGTGATGACCGGTGAAAACCCTCTTGATATGGGGCCGACCGAATTCAAACTGTTGCACTTCTTCATGACCCACCCGGAGCGCGTCTACAGCCGCGAGCAGTTGCTCAATAATGTCTGGGGCACTAACGTTTATGTTGAAGATCGAACGGTGGATGTTCACATTCGCCGTTTGCGTAAGGCACTCGAAACCAGCGGTCACGATCGCATGGTACAGACCGTCCGCGGCACGGGTTATCGTTTCTCCACCCGTTTCTGAACAATGACAGGAGTGTGACGCGTGCTGGAACGTCTGTCATGGAAAAGGCTCTGTTTTGAACTGATACTTTGCTGTATCCCGGCCCTGATCCTCGGGGCCTTAATCGGTTATTTACCCTGGTTTTTACTGGCAGCGGTCACAGGACTGCTGATCTGGCATTTCTGGAATTTGCTCCGCCTGTCATGGTGGCTGTGGGTTGACAGAAGTATGACGCCGCCGCCCGGCAGCGGAAGCTGGGAACCTCTTCTGTATGGCCTGCACCAGATGCAGATGCGTAATAAAAAACGCCGTCGTGAGCTGGGTAGCCTGATCAAACGCTTTCGCAGCGGCGCGGAATCGCTGCCGGATGCGGTGATACTGACCACCGAAGAGGGAACAATGTTCTGGTGCAACGGTCTGGCACAACAGCTGCTGGGCCTGCGCTGGCCGGATGATAATGGGCAAAACATTCTCAACCTGCTGCGTTATCCGGAGTTCGCGCAGTATCTGAAAAAACGCGACTTCACCCGCCCGCATAATCTGGTGCTCAACAACGGTCGTCATCTGGAGATCCGCGTGATGCCCTACAGCGACAAACAGTGGCTGATGGTGGCGCGCGACGTGACACAAATGCACCAGCTCGAAGGGGCGCGGCGCAACTTCTTCGCCAACGTCAGCCACGAATTACGCACCCCGCTGACGGTGCTGCAGGGCTATCTGGAGATGATGCAGGAGCAGACCCTGGAGGGCGCGCCGCGGGAAAAAGCGCTGCAGACCATGCGCGAGCAGACGCAACGCATGGAAGGCCTGGTGAAGCAGTTGCTGACCCTCTCGCGCATTGAGGCGGCTCCGACCCTGGCGCTGAATGAAACGATCGATGTGCCGATGATGCTGCGGATGTTAGAGCGCGAAGCGCAGACCTTAAGCCAGCAGCAGCACCAGCTTACCTTCGAGGTGGATAACACCCTGAAAGTGCGCGGCAGTAACGACGAGCTGCGCAGCGCGATCTCGAACCTGGTCTATAACGCGGTGAATCATACCCCCGCCGGGACCCACATCACCGTGCGCTGGCAGCATGTGCCCACGGGGGCGGAGTTCAGCGTTGAGGACAATGGCCCGGGGATCGGTCCGGAGCATATTCCTCGTCTGACCGAGCGTTTTTATCGGGTGGATAAAGCGCGTTCCCGGCAGACGGGCGGCAGCGGCCTGGGGCTGGCGATTGTTAAGCACGCCATCAATCACCACGACAGCCGTCTCGATATCGTCAGTACGCCGGGTAAAAGTACGCGTTTCAGCTTCGTGATCCCGGAACGTTTAATTGCCAGTAACAGCGCCTGACGGCGTCACTGTAATCAGATATTGCCACAGGCCAGCGTATGCTGGCCTGTTTGCTTTGCAGTCAACCGAAGCGCGGGTAAATTTTATACGCCTGTTGCTTTTTTGTTCGCATGATTAGCCATGAGTTTTTCTTATAAATGGTGTAATGTTCCACTCTCATCTTTCAGGCTGGCATATTGTTCTGGTTTTCAGATCCCATATTGCCTTTAAACGTTATAAGCGTTTAAATTGCCCCCCTGATATCGTCGGACAGACTGTATTTGCGTGGTAAATCGAAAAACTATTCTTCTCCACGCCGGTAGGAAAGCATTTCCCGCTGAGGTTGCACATTTTTTCCGCTGTTTTGTTCCGCAACGGATAGCGAAAAATTCAACGTTTTCAACACCACATCCACAGGCAGTAAGGTTTTATGACCCATCAATTGAAATCGCGCGATATCATCGCGCTGGGCTTTATGACATTTGCGCTGTTCGTTGGCGCTGGCAACATCATCTTTCCTCCAATGGTTGGCTTACAGGCGGGTGAACACGTCTGGACGGCGGCTATTGGCTTTTTAATTACCGCCGTAGGTCTGCCGGTACTGACCGTCGTTGCGCTGGCGAAAGTTGGCGGCGGCGTTGACAGCCTCAGCGCGCCGATTGGCAAGGTGGCCGGGGTGATGCTGGCCGTGGTCTGCTACCTGGCGATTGGCCCGCTGTTCGCCACGCCGCGTACCGCGACCGTCTCCTTCGAAGTGGGGATTGCCCCGCTGACCGGCGACGGCCCGCTGCCGCTGTTTATCTACAGCCTGGTTTACTTCGCCATCGTGATTCTGGTGTCGCTCTATCCGGGCAAGCTGCTGGATACCGTGGGTAACTTCCTGGCACCGATGAAGATCCTGGCGCTGGTGGTACTGGCTGTTGCGGCGATTATCTGGCCTGCCGGCCCGCTGAGCTCCGCGACCGAAGCGTACCAGAATGCGGCTTTCTCTAACGGCTTTGTGAACGGCTATCTGACCATGGATACGCTGGGCGCGATGGCGTTCGGTATCGTGATCGTTAACGCTGCGCGTTCCCGCGGCGTGACCGAAGCGCGTCTGCTGACCCGTTACACCGTCTGGGCTGGCCTGATGGCGGGCGCAGGGCTGGCGCTGCTCTATCTGGCGCTGTTCCGTCTCGGTTCCGACAGCAGCGTGCTGGTTGACCAGGGCGCTAACGGTGCGGCAATCCTGCATGCGTACGTTCAGCACACCTTTGGTGGCGCGGGAAGCATGATGCTGGCTATCCTGATCTTCCTGGCCTGTCTGGTGACGGCGGTTGGCCTGACCTGTGCCTGTGCAGAGTTCTTTGCCCAGTACGTGCCGCTCTCTTACCGCACGCTGGTGTTTATCCTGGGCGGCTTCTCCATGGCGGTGTCGAACCTCGGTCTGAGCCACCTGATTCAGGTCTCCATTCCGGTGCTGACCACCATCTACCCGCCGTGCATCGTGCTCGTCGTGCTGAGCTTCACCCGCGGCTGGTGGAACAATTCCACACGAATTATCGCGCCGGCCATGTTTATCAGTCTGCTTTTTGGTATGCTTGACGGCATTAAGGCATCTGCTATCAGCGCCATTCTGCCTGCCTGGACACAGCGTCTGCCGCTGTCCGAACAGGGTCTGGCGTGGTTGATGCCTACCGTTGTTGCACTGGTACTGGCAATTATCTGGGATCGTGCTGCAGGGCGTCAGGTTACATCGAACGCGCACTAATCAACGGCTGAATGTTTAACCACGGGGCGTAATGCCCCGTGGTTTTTTGTTTTTTTTAGTCTGAAATGGCATGACAACAAATGGAAAGCACTAACAAACTCAAGCGTGGATTGAGCGCCCGCCACATCCGCTTTATGGCGCTGGGTTCTGCAATCGGTACTGGTCTTTTTTATGGCTCGGCAGATGCCATCAAAATGGCCGGTCCCAGCGTTCTGCTGGCGTATCTTATCGGCGGTGTTGCCGCTTACATCATCATGCGTGCGCTGGGGGAGATGTCGGTACATAACCCGTCAGCCAGCTCCTTCTCCCGCTATGCGCAAGAAAACTTAGGCCCGCTTGCCGGGTATATCACCGGCTGGACCTACTGCTTCGAAATCCTGATTGTCGCTATCGCCGACGTAACGGCGTTCGGCATTTATATGGGCGTCTGGTTCCCGACCGTGCCGCACTGGATCTGGGTGCTCAGCGTGGTGCTGATCATCTGCGCCATCAACCTGATGAGCGTGAAGGTGTTTGGCGAGCTGGAGTTCTGGTTCTCCTTCTTTAAAGTCGCCACCATTATCATCATGATTGCTGCCGGTATCGGCATCATCATCTGGGGTATTGGCAACGGTGGAGAGCCAACCGGGATCCACAATCTGTGGAGCAACGGCGGTTTCTTCAGTAACGGCTGGATAGGCATGGTGATGTCGCTGCAGATGGTGATGTTTGCCTACGGCGGGATCGAAATCATCGGTATCACCGCCGGTGAAGCGAAAGATCCTGAGAAGTCTATCCCGCGCGCCATCAACTCGGTGCCGATGCGTATCCTGGTCTTCTACGTGGGCACGCTGTTTGTGATCATGTCCATCTACCCGTGGAACCAGGTCGGCACCAACGGCAGCCCGTTCGTGCTGACGTTCCAGCATCTGGGGATCACCTTTGCCGCCAGCATTCTTAACTTCGTGGTGCTGACCGCGTCGCTTTCCGCCATCAATGCCGACGTCTTCGGCGTGGGGCGCATGCTGCACGGCATGGCCGAGCAGGGCAGTGCGCCGAAGGCATTCGCTAAAACCTCCAGCCGCGGTACGCCGTGGGTGACGGTGCTGGTGATGACCGTGGCGCTGCTGCTGTCGGTGTACCTCAACTACATCATGCCGGAGAACGTCTTCCTGGTGATTGCATCGCTGGCAACCTTTGCCACCGTCTGGGTGTGGATCATGATTCTGATGTCGCAGATTGGCTTCCGCCGCCGTCTGTCGCCGGAAGAGGTGAAAGCGCTGAAGTTTAAGGTGCCGGGCGGCGTGGCAAGTACCGTTGCTGGCCTGATCTTCCTGGTCTTTATTATCGGCCTGATTGGTTACCATCCGGAAACCCGCATCTCGCTGTATGTCGGCTTTGCGTGGATTGCGCTGCTGCTGGTGGGCTGGGTGTTTAAACGCCGCCGCGAGCGTCAGTTAGCGCAAGTGCAGTAACAGCAATGCCCGGCAAACGCCGGGCATTTTTCTCCTCCCCCTTCCTCCTCCCCCAATAAACCTCTCCGTGAGGAGTGAACATCAACTACCCTGTGGCAAGGTGACCTCATTTCTGGGAAAGGGGATAAAAGATGTTGAATGCATGGCACCTGCCGGTTGCCCCATTTGTTAAGCAAAACAACGATAAACTTGTCATCACGCTGTGGCTGACGGGCGAGAATTTGCCTGAGCGGGTGACGCTGCGCGCTGAAATCGATAACGAAGAGACGTCGCTGAAAATGCAGAAGCAGCGCAGCCAGCCGCAACCCGGCGTAACGGCCTGGCGGGCCACCCTCGACGTGGAGGAAGGGCAGCCGCGCCGTCGCTACAGCTTTAAGATGCTCTGGCATAACCGCCAGCTGTGGTTCACCCCGCAGGGTTTCAGCCGTTTTCCACCCGCGCGGCTGGAGCAGTTTGCCGTCGATTACCCGGATGCCGGGCCGCAGTGGGTGGCCGACCAGGTCTTTTATCAGATCTTCCCGGACCGCTTTGCCCGCAGCCAGCGGCGCAACCCGGAACTGGATCGCACCTATCATCACCATGCCGCCGGCCATGAGACCCTTTTCCGGGAGTGGGATGAGCCGGTAACCGCCCAGGCAGGGGGATCGACGTTTTACGGTGGCGATCTCGACGGCATCAGCGAGAAGCTGCCCTATTTGAAAAAACTGGGCGTCACGGCGCTCTACCTCAACCCGGTGTTTGTCGCCCCCAGCGTGCATAAATACGACACCGAAGATTATCGTCACGTGGACGAGCGCTTTGGCGGCGACGTCGCCCTGTTACGCCTGCGGGAGAACACCCACCGGGAGGGGATGCGCCTGATCCTCGACGGCGTGTTCAACCACAGCGGTGATTCCCACGCCTGGTTCGACCGCCACAACCGGGGGACGGGCGGCGCCTGCCATAACCCGGACTCGGCCCAACGGGACTGGTACAGCTTTGACGACGAGGGCCGCGCCCTCGACTGGCTGGGCTACGCCAGCCTGCCGAAGCTGGATTATCAGTCGTCCGGGGTGGTGGATGAGATCTACGGCGGCGAGGACAGCATTGTTCGTCACTGGCTGAAAGCGCCGTGGAGCATGGACGGCTGGCGGCTGGACGTGGTGCACATGCTCGGCGAAGGCGGCGGGGCGCGCCATAATTTACAGCACGTCACCGGGATCACCCGTTCGGCGAAGGAGGCCAATCCAGAGGCTTTCGTCTTTGGTGAACATTTTGGCGACGCCCGCCAGTGGTTACAGGCTGATGCAGAAGATTCGGCGATGAACTATCGCGGCTTCACCTTCCCGCTGTGGGGTTTCCTCGCCAATACCGATATCTCCTACGATCCGCAGCAGATTGATGCGGAAACCTGCATGAGATGGATGGATAACTACCGCGCCAGCCTTTCCCATCAGCAGCAGCTGCGCATGTTTAACCAGCTCGACAGTCACGACACCGCCCGCTTTAAGTCGTTGCTCGGCAAAGATGTCGCCCGCCTGCCGCTGGCCATCACCTGGCTGTTCACCTGGCCTGGGGTGCCGTGCATTTACTACGGCGATGAGGTGGGGCTCGACGGCAATAACGATCCGTTCTGCCGCAAGACCTTCCCGTGGGAGGATGAAAAACAGGACAAAACCCTGCTGGCGCTCTACCAGCGCTTAATCAGGCTGCGCAAGCAGAACCAGGCCCTGCGCTACGGCGGCTGTCAGGTGGTGTACGCCCACGACAACGTGGTGGTGTTTGTGCGCGTCTACAACCAGCAGCGGGTGCTGGTGGCCATTAACCGGGGCGATGCCTGTGAAGTGGTGATGGACGATTCGCCGCTGCTCAACGTTAAGCAGTGGCAGCTGAAAGAGGGGAAAGGCGTGGCGCAGGACGGCGTGCTTTCGCTCCCGGCGATCTCGGCTTGCGTCTGGTTCGGTAATTAATTTGCTGTACGGCAGGCGCTGAGCGCCTGCCGCCTGCTTTTCGGGTGGGAAGAATTTCTGAAAAGCGACTAGTTTTACAGTCAGAGATAGCGGAAATGCAACAATTTGTGTCAATCTGCTTAACCCATATACGGTGGAAGGTGGAAACATGGATGAGCTACTGATCTTTGGCTGCATTGTTTTATTGTTCGTGGGGGTGGTGGTGCCCATCCTCGCGATTGTCGCCCTTAACCGCACCTCGGCGTTTCGCTTTGAGCTAACGGTTCTGCGCCGCCGTCTTGAGGAGCTTGAACAGCGCGGCGTGGCAGAAAAACCTGCGATGCCGCAGGCTGAAGCGGTGACAACTGCGCCGACACTTGTTGCCCCGGAACCGGTCGCCGCCGTTGTGCCCGAGCCTGCCGATCCCTGGCTATCCCGGGCGAAGCCTGCACCCGCTGCCCGGGAGCCAGACCCTGTTAACGCGACGACCAAAGACCGGGAGCCTTCTGCCCTGGGCGGCATGATTACCTCGCTGGTACGCTGGTTTATGCAGGGTAACCCGCTGGCGAAGCTTGGTATTTTGCTCCTGTTCTTCGGCCTCTCATTCCTGCTGCGCTATACGGTTGAACATTCACTCTTCCCTCTGGAATTACGTCTCGTCGCGGCCGCGCTATTTGCTCTTGTGCTGCTGGCGACAGGTTGGCGATTACGTCATAAACAGCCGGTTTACGCCCTGATATTACAGGGGGGCGCGACAGGGGCGCTCTATCTCACCGTTTTTGGCGCGTTTCGCCTGTGGCAGATGCTGCCGATGACCCTGGCGTTTGCGCTGCTGGTGGTGATTTGCGCCGCGAGCGTGGGGCTGGCAATCCTGCAAAAGGCGCTCAGCCTGGCGATGCTGGCAAGCCTCGGCGGTTATCTGGCCCCGCTGCTGCTCTCCAGCGGCAGCGGCAACCACGTGGCGCTGTTCTCGTTTTATCTTCTGCTTTCCGTGGGCATTCTTGCCATCAGCATCTGGCAGCACTGGCGGGAGCTGAATCTGCTCGGCCTGTTATTTACCTTTGGCGTCGGGGGATTATGGGGAGCGAATGCTTACCAGCCCGCGTACTACCTGAGCTGTCAGCTGTTCCTGATCGCAAATACGATCCTTTTCGGCGTGTTGAGCGTGGCGCTGTCGCTGCGTGCGCAGGAGAAGGGGAAACAACTTATTGATGGCGTGCTGCTGTTTGCGCCGCCCCTGGTGGGCTTTGGCATGCAGTACGCCATTACCCGGCACTGGGAGTATGGACCAGCCCTCAGCGCGTTGGGGTACGGCGGTTTCTATGTCGCATTAGCCTGGCTGGCCTTGCGTCGCTACCCTTCGCTGGGGAAACCGCTGGTCCTGGCTGCGCTGGCGCTTGGCGGCGCTTTTATCACTCTCGCTATCCCGCTGGCGCTCTCGGCGCGCTGGACGTCGATGGCCTGGGCGCTGGAAGGGGTGGGGATCCTCTGGCTGGGGGTGCAGCAGCACCAGCGACGCATGACGTACAGCGGCACGGCGCTGCTGGTTCTGGCGCTGTGCAGCGCGCTTTGGGCGCAGGTAAATGGCACGGTGCCGCTGTCTCTGATGCTGATCTTCGCGGTTCTCAGCCTGTGCTGGCTGGCGGGGGCATGGCTGTGGCGTGCGGTCCAGCTTCAGGTCAGCCTGGGGCTTCTCGCAGGCGGACTACTTTTCTGGCTGGTCGCGCTGGCGGGCGCATCGCAGTGGGTGCTGAACAATGACTCACGGGTGATGGCGGGCGTACTGGGGCTGCTGGCGATCTCGGTCTGGGGCTGGCGCGGCGTCGCGGGGCGACTGGCATGGCAGGCGCTGGATCACAGTAAATGGCTGCTGTGGCCCATGATGCTGGTGGTGCTGCTGTATCAGATATCACAGCAGCAGATCTTCGCCGCAGGCTGGTCGAATCTGGCGTGGTGTGTTGCGTTACCCGCGGCGGTGGCGTTGCTCTGGCGCGACGGAGCGGCATTGCCGCCGCGGCTGTCCAGGATTGCGCATTTGTCGCTTTTCTGGATGGTTCTGCTGGCGCTGGCGATGGAGCTTTTCTGGTTTGCACGCGATCTGCCGTGGGGCATGGCGGCCTGGGGAAGCGGCTTGATGATGGCGGCGGGTGGCCTGGCGATCTTCCTGATTAACGAGGCGGTGGGGCGAAACATCTGGCCATTCCGCGTCTGGCCTGCGCTGTATGGGGTACAGGCGATGCTACCGGTCGCGGCGGCGTTGACAGGCCTGTTAGTGCTGACCAACTTCCAGGATGGCGTGGTTTATCGTCAGACCTGGCTACCGTTAATCAATCCGCTGGAGGAGGGGGCGGCCCTGGCGTTGCTGGGGCTGGTGATGCTGTATCGCGCGGCGTTGCGCTACTTCCCGGTCTATATCGAGGTCTCCCGCCCCTGGCCGGTTGTCGCCTTGCTTGCCCTGAGCTGCTGGTGGCTGAACGGCATGCTGCTGCGGGCCCTGGCCTGGTACGGAGAAATTGCCTGGGATGCGGACGCGCTATGGCATTCGCGGCTGGTGCAGACCTGCTTTGCGCTGGTCTGGATGCTGGCGGCGCTGGTGGTGATGCTCCATGCCACCCGGCGTCACTCCCGCCACCAGTGGCTGTGCGGCGCGGTGCTGCTGGGAATTGTAATTGTGAAACTGATGCTGGTGGACAGCGCGGGCGGCGGCGGGCTGGCGCGGGCAATCGCGTTTATCGGCGTGGCTATTCTGGTGTTAATCGTCGGGTATTTCTCCCCGTTACCGCCAAAAGCAGGAGAAGCAAAATGAAATGGATGAGAGCGGTATTATGGGGCGTGCTGTTCAGTGCCGCCGGGGCGGCCTCGGGCAACGATAAGGCAGGGGAAACGCCGCAGGATTACGCCACGGGGATGTCACTTGAAACGCTTGACGCATCGCCCTGGTATCGCGTTGCGCTGCCCCAGGCGGTCTATCAGAGCACGGCCTGGCTGGACCTGCGTGATGTGCGGGTCTTTAACCATCGGGGTGACGCTGTGCCCTTTGCCCTCGAGGTGCAAAAACAGCAGCCCGTGACACCAGAGACGCTGGATCTGCGGCTTTTCCCGCTGGACAGGGCACCGGTCTCGTCGACTGAACAGCAGGAAAAGGGGTCGGCATCCGTTGTTTTACGCTCCAGGAGCGGGATTGAAATCCATCTGGAAAGCGACGAGGTAAAAAGGTTCGGCCAGAGTTATCTACTGACGTTGCCCGAGGAGAGAAAAGATCCGCTTTATCTGGCACAACTGCGCCTGAACTGGAACACGCCGCCGGGTAACTGGCAGGGGAAAGCGTCGGTCTATTCCAGCGAGGATCTACGCTACTGGCGACAGGTGCAGGAAGATGCGCCTCTGATGGATCTGACCCGTGACAACGATCGGCTGAAGATGGATACCATCAGCGCCCGTCTGATGCTCTCCGGGGAAGGGACGCGATACCTGCTGGTGATCCTGGATTCGCAAAGCCCGGCGCTGGCCCTGAACGGCGTCAGCGCCATTGCCGATAGCCGCGAGCCGGAACCTGAACGTGTGGTAATCAATGCCCGGGCCGAAAAAGCGGGCGATGACCAGGTCGTCTGGCGCTGGAAAAAGCCGCAGCCGCTGACTTCGCTCAGGATCACCCTGGCAAATGAAGGGGTCTTGCCGGTGGACTTGAGCTGGCGCAGTGGCGAAAAAGAGCCCTGGCAGCCGCTGAGCAAAACCGTGCTCTACCAGCTGGATGGTAAACGTTCGGACGATATCCTGCTTTCCGGTCAGCCGGTTGAAGCGGTGCGGATGGTGACCATCAATACCCGCCTGCCCGAGACGCTGCCTGAAATGAGCGGCGCGCGCGACAGCTATCAGATGGTGTTCAATGCCCAGGGTAAAGGCCCCTATCTGCTGGCCTGGGGAAACCGGGCGGCCAAAAAGGCGGACATCGGGCTGGATATGCTGATCCCGGCATCGCTGCGTAACACCCACCCGGTAAACGCGCTGCCGTGGGCGCTGGCGCAAGAGGACGTCACTTTGGGCGGCGAAGAACGACTGACGGCGACCTCGGTTGCCGAGCAACAGGCACGCTGGAAAACGCTGCTGGTGTGGGGCGCGCTGCTGCTCGGGGTTGGAGCGCTGGCGCTGATGGCCTGGCGTATCTGGCGGGAAGTGAAAAAAGACGGGGCGGCTTAACGGCATAAAAAAGGCCCGCATCTGCGGGCCTTTCTCGTAAACCGTGCCGATTACAGGCTGGATACGTTCTCGGTCAGGTATTTAGCAACGCCTGCCGGAGAGGCTGCCATACCTTCTTTACCTTTTTCCCACTGAGCCGGGCACACTTCACCGTGCTCTTCGTGGAACTGCAGCGCGTCAACCATACGCAGCATTTCGTCGATGTTACGACCCAGTGGCAGATCGTTCACAACCTGGTGACGAACGATGCCGTTCGCGTCGATCAGGAAGGAGCCACGCAGTGCAACGCCAGCGTCCGGATGTTCGATACCGTAAGCCTGCTGGATTTCACGTTTGATGTCCGCAACCATTGCGTATTTCACTGGACCGATGCCGCCGTTGTCGACAGGGGTGTTACGCCATGCGTTGTGTACAAACTCAGAGTCGAAGGAGACGCCAACCACTTCCACGCCACGCTTCTGGAATTCTTCGTAACGCTTGTCGAACGCGATCAGTTCAGACGGGCAAACGAAGGTGAAGTCCATTGGCCAGAAGAACAGAACGGTCGCTTTACCGTTGGTGTGCTGCTTGAAGTTGAAGTTTTCAACGATTTCACCGCTGCCCAGAACGGCTGCTGCTGTAAAATCCGGAGCCGGACGAGTTACCAGAACCATATGATTCTCCTGTGATTACTAAGGTTATTTAGAACGCAACGCGGGCCAGTATAGAGAGTGTTCGTCCTAAAGACAAAGAGGCGCTGACAATCGTTAACCCAGCTTTTACCTATCAATCACATTTATATTAAAGCTGCTTATGCTTCGCCTGCTCCATCATCCGGGGATAGAACTGCCAGAAGCGCTGCTCCAGCGCGTCGTAATGGGCGTCCAGATCCTGCCAGGAGTCGCGCAGGGCGTCGAGACGCGGGCGGCGGCTGGCCATGCCGTTAAGTACCCGCTGAATGAAATCCATCTCGCTGTAGCGCTCCAGCCAGCGCTCTGACCACAGGTAGTCATTCAGATTCACAAAGCGCGGCGGAGAGTCGGGCAGGATAATCGCCACCTGGGCGTGGGCATAGCGCACGAACGCCGGCAGCGGCATCTCGGGGGAGAGTTGCGCCCAGTGGCGGGAGACAAAGTGATCCCACATCACATCCAGCGTAATGGGCGCCACGCGGCGGGTTTCCGGGCGGAACCACTCTTTGGCCTCTTTCACTTCGGGCAGATTGTCGGTGAGAACATCGATCCGGCGATGCATGAAAATGCCCTCCACGACGTCGGCGGGGTAATCCTCAGCAGGGTTGCCGCGCACGAAGTCGGCCAGCAAATTGCCGGAAAGGGAGCTGTCAGCGAGATGGGCGAGGTGCAGGTGAGCGAGAAAATTCATGCGATTCGTTATCCGAAGCGAGGCTAGTTGTTGCAGCAAAGAGGTGTGAGCACTAGACTAAGCCGCCTGTTTTTAAGTCACGAGTATATGCCATGCGCGTCGCCGATTTCTCCTTTGATTTACCCGAGTCCCTGATTGCCCACTATCCTATGCCTGAGCGCAGTAGCTGCCGCTTATTGTCGCTGGATGGGCCGACGGGGGCGCTGACGCACGGTACTTTCACCGATCTGCTCGACAAGCTCAACCCGGGCGACCTGCTGGTGTTCAACAACACCCGCGTGATCCCGGCCCGTCTGTTCGGCCGCAAAGCCAGCGGCGGCAAGATTGAAGTGCTGGTCGAAAGAATGCTCGATGATAAACGTATTCTGGCACATATTCGCGCTTCCAAAGCCCCTAAGCCGGGCGCGGAGCTGCTGCTGGGCGATGACGAGAGCATTAAAGCGACCATGACTGCGCGCCACGATGCGCTGTTTGAAGTCGAGTTTAACGACGAGCGCACGGTGCTGGATATCCTTAACGCTATCGGCCACATGCCGCTGCCGCCGTACATCGAACGTCCGGATGAAGAGGCTGACCGCGAGCTGTATCAGACCGTCTACAGCCAGAAGCCGGGTGCCGTAGCGGCGCCGACGGCGGGCCTGCACTTTGATGAACCTCTGCTGGAAAAACTGCGTGCGAAGGGCATTGAGATGGCCTTTGTGACGCTGCACGTCGGCGCGGGAACCTTCCAGCCGGTGCGCGTTGACAGCATTGAAGACCACATCATGCACTCCGAATATGCCGAAGTACCGCAGGGGGTTGTCGATGCAGTGATGGCGGCGAAAGCGCGCGGTAACCGCGTCATTGCCGTTGGTACAACGTCGGTTCGCTCGCTGGAAAGCGCCGCGCAGGCCGCCAAAAATGACCTGATCGAGCCGTTCTTCGGCGATACTCAAATCTTCATCTACCCGGGTTATCAATATCAGGTGATCGACGCGCTGGTGACCAATTTCCACCTGCCGGAGTCAACCCTGATCATGCTGGTATCGGCCTTTGCTGGTTATCAAAACACCATGAATGCCTACAAGGCTGCGGTAGAACAAAAATATCGCTTTTTTAGTTACGGTGACGCGATGTTTATCACGTACAATCCGCAGGCTTTGAATGAGCGTGTCGGGGAATAAGTCCGCGACAGCAGAATAATGTGTTGGACTGTTTTTCTGGCACAGAGGAATAAGAATGAAATTTGAACTTGATACCACCGACGGTCGCGCTCGCCGTGGCCGCCTGGTGTTCGATCGCGGCGTAGTCGAAACGCCAGCCTTTATGCCAGTGGGCACTTACGGCACCGTAAAAGGGATGACGCCGGAAGAAGTTGAAGCCACAGGCGCGCAAATTATCCTCGGCAACACCTTCCACCTGTGGCTGCGCCCGGGCCAGGAAGTGATGAAGCTGCACGGCGATCTGCATGACTTTATGCAGTGGAAAGGCCCAATCCTGACCGACTCCGGCGGCTTCCAGGTCTTCAGCCTCGGCGATATCCGTAAGATCACCGAAAAGGGCGTGCATTTCCGCAACCCGATCAACGGCGACCCGATTTTCCTCGATCCAGAAAAATCGATGGAGATTCAGTACGATCTCGGTTCCGACATCGTAATGATCTTCGACGAATGTACGCCATACCCGGCGGACTGGGACTACGCTAAGCGCTCGATGGAGATGTCGCTGCGTTGGGCGAAGCGCAGCCGCGACCGTTTTGACTCTCTGCAGAACAAAAATGCGCTGTTCGGCATTATTCAGGGAAGCGTTTACGAAGATTTACGCGATATCTCTGTTAAAGGTCTGGTAGAGATAGGTTTTGATGGCTACGCTGTCGGCGGTCTGGCTGTGGGAGAGCCGAAGGAAGATATGCACCGTATTCTGGAGCATGTTTGCCCGCAAATTCCAACAGATAAACCTCGATACCTGATGGGCGTCGGTAAGCCAGAAGACCTGGTTGAAGGCGTGCGTCGCGGCATTGATATGTTCGACTGCGTTATGCCGACCCGCAACGCCCGTAATGGCCACCTGTTCGTGACCGACGGCGTGGTAAAAATCCGTAATGCGAAGCATAAAAGCGACACCAGCCCGCTCGATGCCGAGTGCGATTGCTATACCTGTCGCAATTATTCTCGTGCCTATTTGCATCATCTTGATCGTTGTAATGAAATATTAGGCGCGCGTCTCAACACGATTCATAACCTTCGCTATTACCAGCGCTTAATGGCTGGTTTACGCAAGGCTATTGAAGAAGGTAAATTAGAGAGCTTCGTGACCGATTTTTACCAACGTCAGGGTCGGGATGTCCCACCTTTGAACGTTGATTAATTTATTTAATGAGGGAATTTTAATGAGCTTTTTTATTTCTGATGCGGTAGCGGCAACAGGTGCACCGGCGCAGGGCAGCCCGATGTCTCTGATTCTGATGCTGGTGGTGTTCGGTCTGATCTTCTATTTCATGATCCTGCGTCCACAGCAGAAGCGCACCAAAGAGCACAAAAAGCTGATGGACTCCATCGCGAAAGGCGATGAAGTGCTGACTAACGGTGGTCTGGTTGGTCGTGTGAGCAAAGTTGCTGATAACGGCTACATCGTCATCGCACTGAACGATACCACTGAAGTGGTTATCAAACGTGACTTCGTTGCTGCCGTTCTGCCGAAAGGCACCATGAAAGCGCTGTAATTAACTTTTCCCAAAGGGAACTGCCGTGTTAAACCGTTATCCTTTGTGGAAGTACATCATGCTGGTCGTCGTCATTGTCGTCGGCCTGCTGTATGCGCTTCCCAACCTGTATGGTGAGGATCCGGCTGTTCAAATCACTGGCGCGCGCGGCGTCGCCGCCAGTGAGCAAACGCTGATCCAGGTCCAGAAAACGTTACAAGAAGAAAAAATTACCGCTAAGTCTGTGGCACTGGAAGAGGGCGCAATTCTTGCTCGCTTCGACTCCACCGACACGCAGCTCCGCGCTCGTGAAGCGCTGATGGGCGTGATGGGTGATAAATATGTCGTGGCGTTGAACCTTGCTCCTGCAACTCCGCGTTGGTTAGCTGCTATTAACGCTGAGCCGATGAAACTCGGTCTCGACCTGCGTGGTGGCGTTCACTTCCTGATGGAAGTGGATATGGAAACCGCACTCGGAAAACTTCAGGAACAAAACATTGATAGCCTGCGCAGCGATCTGCGCGATAAAGGCATCCCTTACACCACCGTGCGTAAGGAAGATAACTACGGGATGAGCATCGCGTTTCGCGACAGCAACGCCCGCGACCAGGCGATGGATTACCTGACCCAGCGTCACCGAGATCTGGTGCTCTCTTCTCAGGGTAGCAACCAGCTGCGTGCGGTGATGACCGATGTGCGTCTGAAAGAAGCGCGTGAATACGCGGTTCAGCAGAACATCAACATCCTGCGTAACCGTGTAAACCAACTCGGCGTAGCTGAACCGCTGGTACAGCGTCAGGGTGCTGACCGTATCGTGGTTGAACTGCCGGGTATCCAGGATACCGCGCGTGCGAAAGAGATTCTGGGCGCTACCGCGACGCTGGAATTCCGTCTGGTGAACACCAACGTCGATCAGTCTGCTGTTGCTTCTGGCCGCGTGCCGGGCGACTCAGAGGTGAAACAGACCCGTGAAGGCCAGCCGGTTGTCATGTACAAGCGCGTGATCCTGACCGGTGACCACATCACTGACTCGACCTCCAGCCAGGACGAGTACAACCAGCCGCAGGTTAACATCTCGCTGGATAGCGCGGGTGGTAACATCATGTCTAACTTCACCAAGGACAACATCGGCAAACCGATGGCGACCCTGTTCGTGGAGTACAAAGACAGCGGTAAGAAAGATGCCAACGGTCGTTCCGTGCTGGTGAAAGAGGAAGAGGTGATTAACATCGCCAATATCCAGTCTCGTCTGGGTAACAGCTTCCGTATCACCGGTATCAGCAACCCGAACGAAGCCCGCCAGCTCTCGCTGCTGCTGCGTGCCGGTGCGCTGATTGCGCCGATTCAGATTGTTGAAGAGCGTACCATCGGTCCAACGCTGGGTATGCAGAACATCACTCAGGGTCTGGAAGCCTGTCTGGCCGGCCTGGCGATCTCCATCATCTTCATGGTCTTCTTCTATAAGAAGTTTGGTCTGATTGCGACGTCGGCGCTGATTGCCAACCTGGTGCTGATTATCGGCATTATGTCCCTGATACCAGGGGCGACGCTGACCATGCCAGGCATTGCGGGTATCGTCTTAACCCTTGCGGTTGCGGTGGATGCCAACGTACTGATTAACGAACGTATCAAAGAAGAGCTCAGCAACGGTCGCTCAGTCCAACAGGCGATTGATGAAGGGTACCGTGGCGCATTCAGCTCCATCTTCGATGCGAACGTAACAACACTGATTAAGGTTCTTATCCTGTATGCAGTGGGTACTGGCGCGATCAAGGGCTTTGCTATCACCACCGGTATCGGTGTGGCAACGTCAATGTTTACCGCTATTGTCGGCACCCGTGCCATCGTGAACCTGCTGTACGGCGGCAAGCGCGTTAAAAAGCTGTCTATCTGAGGAGTGCGTTGTGGCACAGGAATATACTGTTGAACAATTGAACTACGGCCGTAAAGTCTGGGACTTTATGCGCTGGGACTACTGGGCCTTCGGCATTTCAGGTTTTCTGCTGATCCTGTCCCTCGCCATTATTGGCGTGAAAGGCTTCAACTGGGGTCTTGATTTCACCGGCGGTACGGTGATTGAGATCACCCTAGAAAAACCGGTCGACATGGACCAGATGCGTATCTCGCTTGAGAAAGCGGGCTTTGAAGAGCCGCTGCTGCAGAACTTCGGCAGCAGCCGCGACATCATGGTGCGCATGCCGCCAGTGAAGGATGCCAACGGCAGCCAGGAGCTGGGCAGCAAGGTTGTACAGGTGGTTAATGAAACGACCAGCCAGAATGCAACGGTAAAACGTATTGAATTCGTTGGCCCGAGCGTCGGTGCGGATCTGGCCCAGACCGGTGCGATGGCACTGCTGGTGGCGCTGCTCTGTATCCTGACCTATGTCGGTTTCCGCTTTGAGTGGCGTCTGGCTGCCGGGGTGGTAATCGCCCTGGCGCACGACGTGGTGATCACCATGGGCGTTCTGTCGCTGTTCCATATCGAGATCGACCTGACCATTGTGGCCTCGTTGATGTCGGTTATCGGTTACTCTCTGAACGACAGTATCGTGGTATCGGACCGTATCCGTGAAAACTTCCGTAAGATCCGTCGCGGTACGCCGTACGAAATCTTTAACGTGTCGTTGACCCAGACGCTGCACCGTACCTTGATTACCTCCGGGACTACCCTGATGGTGATCCTGATGCTGTATCTCTTCGGCGGTCCGATTCTGGAAGGCTTCTCGCTGACCATGCTGATCGGTGTCTCCATCGGTACGGCCTCTTCCATCTACGTCGCGTCCGCGCTGGCGTTGAAACTGGGCATGAAGCGCGAGCACCTGCTCCAGCAGAAAGTGGAAAAAGAGGGCGCGGATCAACCGTCCATCCTGCCGTAACGGAAACGCTGTTACGTCAGCAAAATCCCGGTCTTATGGCCGGGATTTTTTTTGCCTGCTCCTGACAAACACTCCTGACAGTATGCTGTCAGGAGCCCTGGCGTAGACTCCTTCTGAACCCAAACAACAGGCAGGAGGATGTATGAAAAGTGTGATTAACTGGTTTGAAATTCCGGTTGCTGAGATGGATCGCGCCATCAAATTTTACGAGCCGGTGATGCAGGTGTCGCTGAGACGCGAGAAAATGGACTGCGCTGAGCTGGCTGTTTTCCCTCATGACGATCCGGCTACCGGCGGCGCGCTGGCGAAATTTGATGGCATTACACCGTCGCAGCAGGGCGCTATTATCTATCTGCATACTGACAATCTGGCGGCCACACTGGATCGCGTTTCGTCCGCCGGTGGCGCGTGCGTGTTCGGCCCGCTGGAGCTGCCGCACGGTATTGGCACCATTGCGCTCTTTACCGACAGCGAGGGCAACCGCGTCGGTCTTCATCAACCCGCCTGATCCGGAGAACCTATGACCCGACGCGCTGACCGCCTGTTTCAGATTGTGCAGATCCTGCGCGGCAGGCGTCTGACAACGGCAGCGCATCTGGCGGACAGGCTGGGCGTGTCTGAACGCACGGTCTACCGCGATATCCGGGATCTGTCGCTCTCCGGCGTGCCGGTGGAAGGGGAGGCGGGGAGCGGCTACCGGTTGATGTCGGGTTTCGACCTGCCGCCGCTGATGCTGACCAACCGGGAATCGGAAGCGCTGATGGTGGCGATCCGCCTGCTCAAAACCTGGGGCGGGGAGTCGCTGTCGCGCGAGCTGGAGTCAGCGCAGGAGAAAGTGCTGGCGATCCTGCCGGAGGAGAGCCGCCGCAAGGCCGAGCAGACGCGCATCTACGCCCCGGACATTGCTATGCAGAACCACTCCCGCAGCGGTTTCGATCTGATTCATCAGGCGATATCGGCCCTGCGGGTACTGGCGCTGCATTATCGGGATGAAGCCGGACAGCTCTCTTCCCGCGAGGTGCAGCCGCTGGGGTTGTTCTTCTGGGGAGAGCACTGGCTGCTGGCGGCCTGGTGCGAACGGCGCGATGACTATCGCTGTTTCCGGCTCGACAGGTGTCTGAATATCACAATGACGGACAGGCGGTTTAGCGAAAGCGCGGACAGGTCGTTGGCGGATTTTCTCAGGAAAGTGAAGCAATAAAAAGCCAGCTCTTGAGCTGGCTTTTTTGCCCGGCGGCGCTGCGCTTGCACGGGCCTACAGGTTTTGTAGGCCGGGTAAGGCGTAGCCGCCACCCGGCACCAACCACCAGGTTAGAAGTTATAACCCACAACCAGGTAACCACCCCAGCCGGTAGAACGAACGCTGAAGTCACCGTCGCCGAAGTTCAGGCTTGCGTCGTCGTTCCACTGACCACCGTTGTGCCAGTAACGGGCAACAACAGAGTAGTGCCAGTGATCGTAGTTCAGGGCCAGAATGTGGCTGGACGCGATAGAGTCGTTGGTACGCGCTTTCTTACCGTTCAGGTCACGGAAGTCGTTGTCGCCCAGGTCTGAACCCCAGTCAAAGTTGGTGAAGCCGATGTAGCTCAAGTTGCCGCCCCACAGCTGGGTGATCGGCACAAAGTATTTCACTTTGAAACGGTAGCCATCCCACTCGTTTTCGTTCGCTGCGCCGTAGTTCTGCCACTGGTATTTGGCATAAACGTTCATGGACAGGCTCATCGGCAGACCGGTGTCGATGTCGGTACCCAGACCCATATACCAGGTGCTCTGACGACCGGACTTGTTGCGGCCCATGTCGTAGATGTAGTTGTTCGCGAAGTACCACTCTTTAAACGGACCAAACGCCAGGCTGGTGCCGGTCAGCTTGTCGATAGAGAAGCGCGGTTCAATCTCCATGAACAGTGGGGAACCGTGGTTCCAGATACCTTTCGCGTCAGTGTTACCACCGAAGAAGACCGGCGCATCCATGTAACCATAGAAATCAAACCAGTCTTTCTTGGCAAAGGCTTCGTATTCCAGGTAGGTATCGTTACGGATCTGTGGTCCAAAACGGGTGTGATAGCTGCCGACGACGTTAACGCTCTGGTGCCACCAGTCGGAAACGTACTCTGGTTTGTCGTTTTCTGCTGCCTGCACAGTAAAAGTAGAAGAGAGGGCCAGCGCTGCACCGGCTGCCAGTAATGTTTTTTTCATAATGATGCCACTGATTTGAAATCCCTTACGGGAGTGAAAAAGGCGCGAATTGCGTTTCTAAATATTTCGTGTTTCTGGGAGCCTATTATAGGAATCCTTGCTCACAAAAATATGTGTTGTTTCACAGTTCTCTCACATACGTAATCGATTGCGTTCACGTTTGCGTATTTTTGACGAAGCGGATTGTAATGGCAAACATCTTTGTTGCCAATGTTTACACTTCAGAGGAGAGCGGAACGCGAAACACGTTCCGCTGGGGGATTATTGCTGGACGGGCTGAATATCGTGAATGCGGATAAAGCCGAGCTGATCGGGCGTCATACCGTTTAGCTGTAGCGGAATGTCGACATCGCTCGGTGCCAGCACGCTGGCAGGGGCGTTAATCAGCTGGGTCTGCACGTTCTGTTCCTGGAAGCTGTCGGTGGTGCCCTGAATCTGGCCCCACTCCACGGTGGCGCTGAAGGCCGGCAGCGGGTCGTTAGATTCTCCCTGAATGCGCAGCGTGGCGCGGGTGCCGTCGGCATTTGGCGCGACGTTGACCATCGACATCTTCAGCGTACCAATCTGGCTGTTCAGTCGGGCCGGCGTATTCGAACCCGGAAGCAGATAGACGCCGCTGGTCGATTTGGCGTTCAGCGCGTTCTGCTGGGTGATTTTGACGGTTTCCTGGTTGAGCTTGTTCATGGTCGTATTCAGCGAACTGATGCTCTGGTTCATCTGACGAACTTCGCTTTGCTGCGCGCAGGCGCTGAGGCTAAAGAGGCTTCCCACCAGCAGGATCCTCAGGTAACGTCTTGTCATGGCAATTATTTCCCTGAATTATCGGATTCTGCTAAGGGTAGTCAACCAGGCTGCCATTCGTATAGATCCTTTATCTCAAAAACGCTCCTTCTTTGTTGTGGGGCCAGTTCGGGGTAAAATAGAGTTCAGTCAACCCGATAGTCAGGACACCGTATGCATTGCCCATTCTGTCTCGCCGTGGATACCAAAGTAATCGACTCCCGACTCGTGGGAGAGGGCTCGTCCGTGCGCCGCCGTCGGCAGTGCCTGGTGTGTAATGAACGTTTTACGACCTTTGAAGTGGCAGAGCTGGTGATGCCGCGCGTGGTGAAAAGTAACGACGTTCGCGAACCGTTCAACGAAGAGAAACTGCGTAGCGGGATGCTCAAGGCACTGGAAAAACGGCCAGTGAGCGCAGATGACGTTGAAATGGCGCTTAACCACATCAAAACTCAGCTGCGCGCCACCGGCGAACGTGAAGTGCCGAGTAAAATGATCGGCAACCTGGTGATGGAGCAGCTTAAAAAGCTCGATAAAGTGGCCTATATCCGCTTTGCCTCCGTTTACCGCAGTTTCGAAGACATCAAAGAGTTCGGCGAAGAGATCGCCCGCCTACAGGATTAAGCCCATGCAGGATGAGATTTACATGGCGCGAGCGCTGAAGCTGGCGCAGCGCGGGCGGTTTACCACCCATCCCAATCCGAATGTCGGCTGCGTCATTGTGAAAGATGGCGAGATCGTCGGGGAAGGTTTTCACTATCGCGCTGGCGAGCCGCATGCCGAAGTGCACGCGTTGCGCATGGCAGGAGAGAAGGCGCGGGGCGCAACCGCCTATGTCACGCTGGAGCCCTGCAGCCATCATGGCCGCACCCCGCCGTGCTGCGATGCCCTTATCGCCGCGGGCGTTTCACGGGTGGTGGCGGCAATGCAGGATCCTAATCCTCAGGTAGCCGGCCGCGGACTTTACCGTCTTCAGGAGGCCGGAATCGACGTCAGCCACGGCCTGATGATGAGTGAAGCCGAACGTCTGAACAAAGGCTTCCTCAAGCGGATGCGGACCGGTTTTCCTTACGTGCAGCTGAAACTCGGCGCGTCGCTGGATGGCCGCACGGCAATGGCCAGCGGCGAAAGCCAGTGGATCACGTCGCCGCAGGCAAGGCGCGATGTGCAACGTCTGCGCGCGCAAAGCCATGCTATTCTCACCAGCAGTGCTACCGTGCTGGCGGACGATCCTGCCCTGACCATGCGCTGGGATGAGCTGAACCCTGATACCCAGGCGCTCTACCCGCAGGAGAATTCACGCCAGCCGCTGCGCATTGTGGTCGACCGGCAGAACAGCGTCACCCCTGCGCATCGCATTGTGCAGCAGCCGGGTGAAACCTGGTTTGCCCGCACCCAGCAGGATGACCGCAGCTGGCCGGAAGGCGTGCGCAGCATTATGGTGCCTGAGCATAACGGGCATCTCGATCTCGTGGTGCTGATGATGCTGCTGGGCAAACAGCAGATCAACAGTATCTGGGTTGAAGCTGGCCCAACGCTTGCCGGCGCGCTGTTGCAGGCCGGGCTGGTTGATGAGCTGATCGTTTATCTGGCGCCTAAACTGTTAGGCAGCGACGCCCGCGGCTTATGCACCTTGCCCGGGCTGGAAAAACTGGCGGATGCACCGGCATTTAACTTCAGCGAGATACGTCCGGTTGGACCGGATGTCTGCCTCCACCTGACCACCGCGTAAGGCTTGCCTAAATAGGGAAGCAGTGCGCAAAATATTATGATAAAATCCGCCCCCCTGCGGGGCCACCAAATGAACCCGTTAAGGAAGAGTATGAACATTATTGAAGCAGCCGTTGCTACCCCGGACGCTCGCGTCGCCATCACCATTGCGCGTTTCAACAACTTCATCAACGACAGCCTGCTGGATGGCGCGATTGACGCCCTGAAACGTATCGGCCAGGTGAAAGACGAAAACATTACCGTTGTCTGGGTTCCGGGTGCTTACGAACTGCCACTGGCAGCGGGCGCACTGGCGAAAACCGGCAAGTACGATGCGGTAATTGCGCTGGGTACGGTGATTCGTGGCGGTACCGCGCACTTTGAATATGTTGCGGGTGGCGCAAGCAACGGTCTGGCGCACGTGGCTCAGGATGCAGAAATTCCTGTCGCGTTCGGCGTACTCACCACTGAAAGTATTGAACAAGCCATCGAACGTGCTGGCACCAAAGCCGGTAACAAAGGTGCAGAAGCTGCACTGACCGCGCTTGAAATGATCAATGTATTGAAAGCCATCAAGGCCTGATTTTTTTGTAAGGGGAATTCCGTGAAACCTGCTGCTCGTCGCCGCGCCCGTGAATGTGCCGTTCAGGCACTTTACTCCTGGCAGTTGTCCCAGAACGACATCGCTGATGTTGAATACCAGTTCCTGGCGGAACAAGACGTCAAAGACGTTGACGTCGTGTACTTCCGTGAACTGCTGTCGGGAGTGGCGACTAATAGCGCGTATCTCGACGGTCTGATGAAGCCGTACCTGTCCCGTCTGCTCGAAGAGCTGGGCCAGGTTGAAAAAGCGGTGCTGCGTATCGCACTCTTTGAGCTGTCTAAACGTGACGATGTGCCGTACAAAGTGGCCATCAACGAAGCGATCGAACTGGCGAAAACCTTCGGTGCTGAAGACAGCCACAAGTTTGTGAATGGCGTGCTGGATAAAGCTGCACCTGCGATCCGTCCCCGTAAAAAGTGATCCGCAAGCCGGAGTGTCGTACTGCCCATCGGGCGGTGCGGGCTCCGGTTTTTTTATTTTCTTTGCTGAGGCATAACGTATGGCATGCGGCGAATTTTCCCTGATTGCCCGTTATTTTGACCGAGTCAGAAGCTCGCGTCGCGATGTGGAAACCGGCATCGGCGACGACTGTGCACTTCTCAATATTCCCGATAAACAGACGCTGGCAATCAGCACCGACACGTTAGTGTGCGGCCACCATTTTCTGCCGGATATCGATCCTGCCGATCTGGCGTATAAAGCGCTGGCGGTGAACCTGAGCGATCTGGCGGCAATGGGAGCCGATCCGGCGTGGTTAACCCTCGCGCTGACCCTGCCGAAGGTCGATGAAAGCTGGCTTGAGGCCTTCAGCGACGCGCTGTTTGAACAGCTTAATTACTACGATATGCAGTTGATCGGTGGCGATACCACCGCCGGACCGCTGTCGATGACGCTGGCGATCCACGGCTACGTGCCGGCAGGGCGCGCGCTGAAACGCTCTGGCGCGAAGCCGGGCGACTGGATCTACGTGACCGGCACGCCGGGCGATAGCGCGGCAGGACTGGCCATTTTGCAGAAGCAATTCGTGGTGGAAAACGACGATGACGCGGCCTATTTCCTGCAACGTCATCTGCGCCCGACGCCGCGTATTTTGCAGGGGCAGGCGCTGCGCGATCGCGCCAGCGCTGCCATCGATCTGTCGGATGGCCTGATCTCCGACCTTGGGCATATCCTCAAGGCCAGCGGCGTTGGCGCGCGAGTCGATCTGAACGAATTCCCGCTCTCAGAGGCGATGCGCAGGCATGTCGAGCCAGAGCGCGCCTTACGCTGGGCGCTCTCCGGCGGCGAAGATTATGAGCTGTGCTTTACCGTTCCTGAGCTTAATCGCGGAACGCTGGATGTGGCGTTAGCCAATCTGGGGGCGCGGTACACCTGTATCGGGCAGATCATGCCGGAAAGCGAAGGGCTGCAGTTTGTGCAGAACGGCGAGGCGGTGACGCTCGACTGGAAAGGGTACGATCACTTCGCTTGACCTGTGTTGCCGGGTGGCGCTGCGCTTACCCGGCCTACGGTGAGTGCAAATTTGTAGGCCGGGTAAGGCGAAGCCGCCACCCGGCTTTTTTATTACTTAAACCCAACTACCGGATGCTCTTTGTACGGTGTCTCCAGCTCGGCAATCTGCTCCGGCGTCAGAGTGATATCCACGGCGTTGATCAGCTCATCCAGCTGCTCTTCACGCGAAGCGCCGATAATCGGCGCTGCCACTCCCCTTTTGCTCAGCACCCACGCCAGCGCCACCTGGGCGCGCGTCACCCCGAGATCTTCGGCAACTCCCGCTAAACGCTCGGCGATTTGCGCGTTGTTGGCTTCGGTTTCGTCATACAGCGTTTTGCCAAATTCGTCGGACACCGAGCGGGCCGTAGTTTCGCCCCATGGACGGGTCAAACGCCCGCGCGCCAGCGGACTCCACGGGATCACCGCTACGCCGTGCTGGTAGCACAGGGGCAGCATCTCGCGCTCTTCTTCGCGATAGATCAGATTGTAGTGATCCTGCATGGTGACAAACGGCGCCCAGCCGTGTTGTTCCTGCAGCGCCAGCGCTTCAGCAAACTGGGCGGCATGCATCGATGAGGCGCCGATATAGCGCGCTTTGCCTGCTCTGACCACGTCGTTCAGCGCTTCCAGAGTCTCTTCAATCGGGGTGTTGTAATCCCAGCGGTGGATCTGCAGCAGATCGACATAATCCATATTCAGGCGACGCAGGCTGTCGTCGATGGAGCGCAGGATCTGCGCCCGGGAGAGACCTTCCGGCAGATCCCCCGTCTGATGGTAAACCTTGGTGGCGACCACCACGTCCTCGCGGCGGGCAAATTCGCGTAGCGCCCGGCCGACGATCTCTTCGCTGCTGCCGTCGGAATAGCTGTTAGCGGTATCAAAGAAGTTAATGCCGCCTTCAAGGGCGTGTTTGATAATCGGACGGCTGCTCTCTTCCGGCAGCGTCCAGGCGTGCTTACCCCGGTCCGGTTCGCCAAAGGTCATACAGCCCAGGCAAAGACGGGAAACCTTAAGATCGGTTCTTCCTAATGTATTGTATTGCATGGTTCCACTCCTGCTGATTACTTAAAACGTACCGTTAAGCATAGCAGGAGCGGAAAAGGGAGGGATTATGCCAGCCAGGCGGCGATGCGCGCTTCGATACCAGCAGCATCCAGGCCGATTTCGGCGCGGGCTTCATCCTGGGTACCCTGCGGAATAAAGTGGTCCGGCAGGCCGAGGTTCAGCACCGGCACGACTTTGCGTTTCGCCATCAGCACTTCGTTCACGCCGCTGCCTGCGCCACCCATAATCGCATTCTCTTCGAGGGTGATCAGCGCTTCATGCTCTGATGCCATCTCCAGAATCAGCGCTTCATCGAGCGGTTTCACAAAACGCATATCCACCAGCGTCGCGTTCAGGGATTCCGCCACTTTTGCCGCTTCCGGCATCAGCGTACCGAAGTTGAGGATCGCCAGCTTTTCGCCGCGACGTTTGACCACGCCTTTGCCAATCGGCAGTTTCGCCAGCGGCTCGAGGGTAACACCAACGGCGTTACCGCGCGGATAACGTACGGCGGTCGGGCCATCCTGATAGTGGTAACCGGTGAACAGCATCTGACGGCATTCGTTTTCGTCGCTCGGGGTCATGACCACCATATCCGGGATACAGCGCAGATAAGAGAGATCGAACGCCCCCTGGTGCGTCTGGCCGTCGGCGCCGACAATGCCCGCACGGTCAATGGCGAACAGCACCGGCAGTTTCTGGATCGCGACGTCGTGGATCACCTGGTCGTAGGCGCGTTGCAGGAAGGTGGAGTAGATCGCCACCACCGGCTTGTAGCCGCCAATCGCCAGGCCCGCAGCAAAGGTCACCGCATGCTGTTCGGCGATAGCGACATCAAAATACTGGGTCGGATACTTTCTGGAAAACTCGACCATACCGGACCCTTCACGCATCGCCGGCGTTACGGCCATCAGCTTGCTGTCTTTGGCGGCGGTTTCACACAGCCAGTCGCCGAAGATTTTTGAGTAGCTCGGCATGCCGCCGCTGCTTTTCGGCAGACAGCCGCTGGTTGGGTCGAACTTCGGTACCGCGTGGAAGGTGATCGGATCTTTTTCTGCCGGTTCGTAGCCACGACCTTTTTTGGTCATGATGTGCAGGAACTGCGGGCCTTTCAGATCGCGCATGTTTTTCAGCGTGCTGACCAGGCCCAGAACGTCGTGGCCATCTACCGGGCCGATGTAGTTAAAGCCCAGCTCTTCAAACAGCGTGCCGGGAACCACCATGCCCTTGATGTGCTCTTCGGTGCGACGCAGCAGCTCTTTGATTGGCGGTACGCCGGAGAGCACTTTTTTGCCGCCTTCGCGCAGGCTGGAGTACAGCTTGCCGGAGAGCAGATTTGCCAGGTGATTGTTCAGCGCCCCGACGTTTTCGGAAATCGACATTTCGTTGTCATTGAGGACCACCAGCATATCCGGCTTGATATCGCCCGCGTGGTTCATCGCCTCAAAGGCCATCCCGGCGGTGATCGCGCCATCGCCAATCACGCAGACGGTGCGGCGCTGTTTGCCCTCTTTGGCAGCCGCGACGGCTACCCCGATCCCGGCGGAAATCGAGGTGGAGGAGTGCCCAACGCTCAGCACGTCGTACTCGCTTTCGCCCCGCCACGGGAACGGATGCAGGCCGCCTTTCTGGCGAATCGTGCCAATTTTATCGCGACGGCCGGTGAGAATTTTGTGTGGATAAGCCTGATGACCCACGTCCCAGATCAGCTGATCGAACGGGGTGTTGTAGACATAATGCAGCGCCACGGTGAGCTCCACCGTGCCAAGCCCGGAGGCGAAATGGCCGCTGGAGCGGCTTACGCTGTCGAGCAGATAGCGACGCAGTTCGTCGCACAGCTTCGGCAGGCTCTCTTTCGGCAACAGACGTAACTCCTGGGTGGAGTCAACCAACGCCAGTGTCGGGTATTTGGCAATATCAAAACTCATCAGAGACTCATCGTGGTGTTTTCGTTATTTATCACGCTGGATTATATAGTCCGCTAGCGCTTCCAGTGCCGAGGTGTCCAGTGACTGCGCGGCCAGTTGTTCGAGCGACTGGCGGGCTTCAGCAATCAGGTCCCGGGCTTTTTGTTGGGCTTGCTCAAGGCCCAGAAGGGCGGGATAGGTACTTTTGCCAAGCTGCTGATCGGCACCCTGACGTTTACCCAATGTTGCAGTATCGCCCACGACATCCAGAATGTCATCCTGAACCTGGAAGGCTAAACCGATACTTTCGGCATAACGATCCAGAACGGGCAGGGCTTTACGTCCTCGCTCACCCGCGCTCAGCGCCCCCAGACGAACGGCTGCGCGGATCAGCGCCCCGGTCTTGTGACGGTGAATACGCTCCAGCTGTTCCAGATTAACCTGACGACCTTCCGCCTCCAGATCCAGCGCCTGACCGCCGCACATGCCCGCGACGCCGCTGGCCATCGCCAGTTCGGAAACCATCGCCAGACGGTCGCGATCCGCCACTTCAACCATCGGTGCATCGCTCAGAATTGAAAACGCCAGGGTTTGCAGGGCGTCGCCAGCCAGAATAGCGTTCGCTTCGCCAAACTTAATGTGGCAGGTCGGCTGGCCGCGGCGCAGGTCGTCGTCGTCCATGGCCGGCAGATCGTCATGGATCAGCGAATAGGCGTGGATACACTCGACCGCAGCGGCCGGGGCATCCAGCGTATCGGCGCTGATACCGAACATCCCGCCGGTGGCATATACCAGAAAAGGACGCAGGCGTTTACCGCCTAACAGTGCGCCATAGTGCATGGCCTCAACCAGTGGAGTGTTCTGAAAAGGCTGGGGTTCTATAAAACGGCGCAGTGCGTCGTTAGCACGCTCGACGCACGCCTGAAGCTGGTTCGAAAAATCCATCTACTCGGCATCCGGGGTGAAGGGGGTTGTGGCAGCGTCTTCGTTATCGGAAAGCAGGATCTGCACGCGCTGTTCCGCCTGTTGCAGCTTAACCTGGCCCTGGCGCGCCAGCTGTACGCCGCGTTCGAATTCATTAAGCGCCTCTTCTAACGGCAGATCGCCGCTTTCCAGACGGGTAACGATTTGCTCCAGTTCACTCAGCGCAGTTTCGAAACTGGCAGGTGCATCGTTTTTCTTCGGCATAGTGAATATCTGACTCTCTGTTTTTTATCCCTGACATGGTATCGGACTCAGGGTAATTATCAAATAACGCGCAATGTGCACAGGAGGCGCGCGATGGTGGTATACTTGCGCGCCTGGATGCAGCCGCGGATGTGGGCTGCTTACTTTTCCATTACAAGCTTAAATGCTTGCCAAAGAAACATTGCCGCCATGAAGTTTATCATTAAATTGTTCCCTGAAATCACCATCAAAAGCCAATCTGTGCGTTTGCGCTTTATTAAAATTTTAACCGGGAACATTCGTAACGTTCTGAAGCATTACGACGAGACCCTCGCCGTCGTGCGTCACTGGGATCACGTCGAAGTCCGCGCTAAAGATGAAAACAAGCGCCTGGACATTCGTGATGCTTTAACCCGAATCCCCGGGATCCACCATATTCTGGAAGTGGAAGATGTCCCGTTCACTTCCCTGCACGACATTTTTGAACAGGCGCTGGCCCAGTATCGCGACCAGATCGAGGGCAAAACCTTCTGCGTGCGCGCCAAGCGTCGCGGTAAACATGAGTTTAGCTCCATTGAAGTAGAACGTTACGTCGGCGGTGGTCTGAACCAGCACGTTGAGTCCGCGCGCGTGCGTCTGACCAACCCGGAAGTGACCGTTAATCTGGAGATCGAAAACGACCGTCTGCTGCTGGTGAAGGGCCGCTACGAAGGGATCGGTGGTTTCCCGATTGGCACCCAGGAAGACGTGCTGTCGCTCATTTCCGGCGGTTTCGACTCCGGCGTTTCCAGCTATATGCTGATGCGTCGCGGCTGCCGCGTGCATTACTGCTTCTTTAACCTCGGCGGCGCTGCGCATGAAATTGGCGTGCGTCAGGTTGCGCATTATCTCTGGAACCGCTTCGGCAGCTCCCACCGCGTGCGTTTTGTTGCCATTAACTTCGAACCGGTGGTTGGCGAAATCCTCGAAAAAGTGGACGACGGCCAGATGGGCGTGGTGCTGAAGCGCATGATGGTGCGCGCGGCGTCGAAAGTGGCTGAGCGTTATGGCGTGCAGGCGCTGGTTACCGGCGAAGCGCTGGGTCAGGTTTCCAGCCAGACCCTGACCAACCTGCGTCTTATCGACAACGTATCCGACACGCTGATCCTGCGTCCGCTGATCTCTCACGATAAAGAGCACATCATCGACCTGGCGCGTGAAATCGGCACCGAAGACTTTGCCCGCACCATGCCGGAATACTGCGGCGTGATCTCTAAAAGCCCGACGGTTAAAGCGGTGAAGGCGAAGATCGAAGCGGAAGAGGAGAACTTCGATTTCTCCATTCTGGATAAAGTGGTGGAGGAAGCCTCTAACATTGATATCCGCGAAATCGCCCAGCAGACCGAGCAGGAAGTAGTCGAAGTGGAGACCGTTAACGGTTTCGGCCCGAATGACGTGCTGCTGGATATTCGCTCCGTCGATGAGCAGGACGCGAAGCCGTTTGAGCCGGAGGGTGTGGAAGTGGCCTCGCTGCCGTTCTACAAGCTGAGCACCAAATTTGGCGATCTCGACAAGAGCAAAACCTATCTGCTGTGGTGTGAGCGCGGGGTGATGAGCCGCCTGCAGGCGCTCTATCTGCGCGAGCAGGGTTTCACCAATGTGAAGGTGTATCGTCCGTAGTTGTTAAGCCGGGTGGCGGCTACGCCTTACCCGGCCTACATAAATCGCGTAGGCCCGGCAAGCGTAGCGCCGCCGGGCAATTCCTACGCTTCGTAATAGTTATAAATCCCTGCCGCCATCACCAGGGACGACGCGACTTCATACGCTTTTTCTCGCCCAACCAGCAGTTCGATAATCTTCAGCGCAAAATCAATCGACGTGCCCGGCCCCTGGCTGGTTAACAGGTTCACTCGCGGATCCCAGACCATACGTTTGTCCACCCACTGCTCTTCAGGGATTTTATCCTTGAGGGTCGGGAAACCGGTCATATTGCCGATAGGGAAGATGTTATGCGGCACCAGCACCGTGGCTGCTGCCGCACAGATTGCCGCAACGATTCGCCCGGAATGGTGGAACTGCCTGACCGTCTCGACCAGCAGCGGGCTGTCGCGGAAACACTCCGCGCCTTTCAGGCCACCCGGCAGGACGATCGCGTCGTAATCCCCGTCGGCGACCTCCACCAGCGGCGCATCTGCCACGATCTTCACCCCACGCGAGCAGGTAATAACCAGGTTGCCATCGCTGGCGACGCTCGCCGTCGTGACGCTAATCCCGGCGCGAACCAGCAGATCGATGGTGGTAACCGCTTCGGTCTCTTCGCTACCAGGGGCGAGGCATACCAGTGCCGACGCGCTCATACTCACTCTCCTTACGTTTAACCTGTTCATACAGATGGACATTTTCCGGCACGCTAATACCGTGCGCCCGGGCGCGTTTTAGCAGGTAGCCGGTGATATAGTCAATTTCGGTATGGCGCAGCGCGCGGATGTCCTGCAGCATTGAGGAGATATTCTGCGCGGTGCTCTCAATGACCTCTTCAACGTAGTAGCGGATATCCTCTTCCGACGTGTGAATGCCTTCCCGTTCTACCACCGCAGCCACTTCGGCGCACAGCGTCGCCACTTCCTCGGGATGATTTTTCAGCTCGCCGTTCGGGCAGTTCAGCAGGGCGGTGAGCGGGTTGATCACACAATTTACCGCCAGCTTGCGCCACATCTGGGGACGAATGTTATCGTGCCAGGCGACATCCGGCAGCACCTGCTGGAAGCGATCCGCCAGATAACTGTAGTCGCCCTCCTGGGCTCTGGCAGGGCCGATGTGGGTCATACCGCTGGCGACATGGACAATCACGTTGCCATCACGGCGGGCAGCGTGGGTGGTGATCGCCATCAGTAGCGGCTGGGGTATGTGTCTGAGCTCTTCAATGGTGCCCATACCGTTGTGCAGCAACATAATTGGTGAGGTGCGGGGGAGGGTGGTTGCCAGCGCCCGGACGGCATCGGAAACCTGCCAGGCTTTCAGGGTGACCAGCAGCAGATCGCTTTTTGCGAGAAAATCAGGATCGTTAGCGGTAAGAGATTCGTTAAAGATACTCCCGTCTTCTTCAATCAGGTTTACACTGCAATAGGGCTGTGGCACGCGCAGCCAGCCCTGTACTTCATGCCCATGTTTGCAAAGTGCGGTGAGCCAAAGTTGTCCCAATGCTCCGCATCCGAGCACGGTAATTTTCATCGTTCCTCCTCACCTGCAACTGCGCCAGGTGTTACAGCATTTAGTATAGCGTCGACAACTAAGCTTCTGTTGAGTTATGCCCCGTAGCGGGTATTATGCAACGCAACAAAAGTGAAGGGAGAAGAAAAGATGCCATCTTTCGATATTGTTTCCGAAGTTGATATCCAGGAAGTACGTAACGGCGTGGACAACGCCAGCCGCGAGGTTGAATCTCGCTTCGATTTTCGTGGCGTTGAGGCCTCATTTGAGCTGAACGACGCGAATAAGACCATTAAGGTACTGAGCGAGTCTGATTTCCAGGTAACGCAGCTGCTGGACATTCTGCGTGCCAAGCTGCTGAAGCGTGGTATCGAAGGGACCTCCCTCGACGTGCCGGAAACCTTCGTTCACAGCGGGAAAACCTGGTTTGTTGAAGCCAAACTGAAGCAGGGTATTGAGAGCGCGACGCAGAAGAAAATCGTTAAGCTCATCAAAGACAGCAAGCTGAAGGTACAGGCGCAAATCCAGGGCGAAGAGATCCGCGTTACCGGGAAATCCCGCGACGATCTGCAGGGCGTGATGGCGCTGGTGCGTGGCGGCAATCTCGGCCAGCCGTTCCAGTTCAAAAACTTCCGCGATTAAGAAAAAGCCCGGCAGAGCCGGGCTTTTTTTCAGGCTTTCAGCGCCTGCTCAACTTCGAAGCGGTTAGTTATTTTACTGTCGATTTTGACATACAAACTGCGCTCTTCCGGCACCAGTAATACCTCACTGACACCCTCTTTTGCTTCAAGACGCTGTTTTAACCGATCGTCCACCTCAATGTCCTGCGGAATTTCCACCCGCAGACTGCTGACGTACCGCGGCTCTTTCATGGTACTGGCGACCAGTAACCAAAGCGTTGCCAGCAGCGCACCCGCCAGGAAAACGGTCTGAGAATCAAACACTCCATCGACCCAGCCGCCCAGCGCTCCGCCGATAGCCACGCCGATAAACTGGCTGGTGGAGTAGATCCCCATTGCCGTGCCTTTATAGCCTGCCGGTGACTCTTTGCTGATCAGCGACGGCAGCAGGGCTTCCATCAGGTTGAAGGCGAGGAAGAAGAGTTGTACACCGGCAACCAGCTCCCAGAAGTGCGGGCCTGAGCCCCACAATACGATTTCCGCAATCAACAACAGGGCGACGCAGGAAATGAAGACGCGCTTCATCCGGCGCTTCACTTCGGCATAGATAATAAATGGCACCACGGAGACAAACGAGATGAGCATGGTGACCAGATAGATTTTCCAGTGCTCGGCCGCCGGGAAACCGGCCGCGGCAAGCTGGCCGGGCAGGGCGACGAAGGTGGACATCAGCAGAATATGCAGGCACATGATGCCAAAGTTGAGCTTGAGCAGGCGCGGCTCAACCAGCACTTTGCTGAAGCAGCCTTTAACCATCCCCGATTCACGGTTCAGCACATGGTTTTTGCTGTCCGGCACCACCCAGATCGTCAGGGCGATACCGACGGTCGCCAGCACGGCGATCATCCAGAACAAAGCGTGGAGCCCAAGTGCATGGGTAACGATCGGCCCCAGCACCATCGCGATGGCAAAGGTCACGCCGAAGCTGACGCCAATAAAGGCCATCGCCTTGGTGCGGTTCTGTTCGCGGGTCAGATCGGAGAGTAGCGCCATCACGGCGGCGGCAATGGCGCCGGAGCCCTGCAACGCACGGCCGAGAATAATTCCCCAGATGGAGTGGGAGAGGGCGGCTATCACGCTACCGGCGACGAAGACCAGCAGCCCGCCGACGATTAACGGTTTGCGACCCACGCGATCGGAGAGCAGGCCGAAGGGGATCTGGAATATCGCCTGCGCCAGGCCGTAAATACCGATGGCAAGACCAATCAGCGCCTCGCTTGCTCCCTGTAACGCCATGCCGTATGTCGTCAGTACCGGCAGGACCATAAACATGCCGAGCATACGCAGCGAAAAAACCGTCCCCAAACCCCAGGTGGCACGAAGCTCGCCTGGCGTCATTTTATAATCGTTCATTACCACCTCTGTCTGAAAAGCGCGTCCAGTGTAGTCTGAGAGCGGTGTGGGGTAAACAGAGTGATGATAAACAATTATTTCTATAGTTAATGATTTGTGCGATTAAACATATAGTAGCGTTATGGTTGCTATCTAAGGCAGGTGAAAGTGCGGAATCTAATTATTCAGCAGAGATTTTTACAATAGAAATTGGATATATGAGTGAGAATTAATAAAACTACCAGTAATTATATAAGCCATTTGCAGGGTCAGGATAATTATAGAACTATCCCGACCCTGAACTTATTACGGTTTACGCGCTAGCGCTGACAAGGAAACTATTCCAGTCTGATGCCGCGTTATTTACGAAAGATGACCAGCTGTTACCTGCCGTTTGAACAAAAGCGCCCCAGTTATTTGAACCGCTATCTACGAAGGTTTGCCAGTTAGATTCGCCTGCGACGAACTTACCAAACGAAACAGTGCTGTCAATCACGAAGTTAGCAAAAGCCTCGCCTGAAGTCAGGGCGAAGGAGCCAAAGCCAAAGCCGGAGTTAACGGTAAAATTCAGGAAACCGCTTGCGGCGCCGATCAGATTAAAACCACCGGAGATATAATGCATTTCATTCATTGATAATTCTTTCATTCATATTTCCTTATTAAATGAAAATGGGTAAGTGAGAAAATTACTCACGGCCCAAGGTTACCATTCTGAAATACAAACAAGACAGGGAAATTTACATTAAGTGGTTTACATGCTCTTTTTTTAACTTGATTAATATTTAATGGTTATTTTTGGTGGGATATTAATTTATTTTCAATATAAAATAAAAAAAACAGCCCGCGACCATAAGGTGGCGGGCTGTTGAGCCACTCAGTCTGACGATGTTACCAGACGTAAGTCAGCAGATTACCAGAGTCAGGCACCATAAAATCGAAGGACATCATTACCGAGAGGGAAGTGATAGCGACAATCGAGAACACAAACAGTTTGCGCGCCCAGACTTTATCGTCTTCCACTTTATAACCCCGCAGCGCCATACCGAGCCACCAGACGCTCACCGCGGCAGCAACCACCAGATATTTATATCCAGCGTAACCGCCCAGCGACAGCATCAGGGTAGCAACCGCAAACGCAATGATGTAGAGCGTGATATGGTTCTTGGCGACTGAGATGCCTTTCACCACCGGCAGAACCGGAATGTTCGCTGCCTGATAATCCTTGAAGCGGAAAATCGCAATGGCGTAGGAGTGCGGCATCTGCCACAGGCTAAAGATAGCCAGCAGGATGAGCGCACCGCTGTCGAACTCGTTGGTGACCGCGCAGTAGCCAATCACCGGCGGCGCAGCGCCGGAGAGAGAACCAATCAGCGTACCGTAGACGGAGTGACGCTTCATATACAGGCTGTAGACGCCCACATACACCACGAAACCCATAACCCCCAGCCAGCAGGCCAGAGGGTTGGCGCCGAACCACAGCAGCATAAAGCCAGCAATACCCAGCAAGGTGGCGTACACCAGCGAGACGGCAGGGGACATCAGGCCTTTTACCAGCACCCGATTCTTGGTCCTTTCCATCTTCCTGTCGATATCCATGTCGATGTAGTTGTTAAATACACAACCGGACGCAACAACCAGTGACACCCCAATCAGCGTGTAGATAAAGAGGGTGTAGTCGATGCTGCCTTTAGAAGCCAGCAGGAACCCTCCGATCACCGAGATCAGGTTGCCAAAGATGATGCCTGGTTTTGTTACTTGCAGGTATTGCTTAAACATACTCGCCGCTCTTAGTGAACCATCATGTTGTAGTTGAGGTTCCACATAATCCAGATGGATCCGACTACCAGGATTGCGATGATAATCACGGTAAAGATGAATGCTGTCATATTCCAGCCTTCATCAGACTTGGTGTTCATGTGCAGGAAGCAAACCAGATGCACCAGAATCTGCACTACCGCAGTAACCAGGACAGTGCCCAGGATCGCCGCGTGAGAAGCAGTACCGCTCATCACCATCCAGAACGGGATGACCGTCAGGATGATCGACAGGATAAAACCTGTCATGTAGGTTTTTACGCTGCCGTGGGAAGCGCCATGATCGTTAGAATGACTCATTACATCGCCCCCATCAGATACACAACAGAGAACACACAGATCCAGACCACATCCAGGAAGTGCCAGAAGAGGCTCAGGCACATGATACGGGTGCGGTTAGTGCTGGTCAGGCCGCGACGGGATACCTGGAACATCAGTACCGCCATCCAGATCAGACCGGACGTTACGTGCAGACCGTGAGTGCCTACCAGCGCGAAGAACGCGGACAGGAAGCCACTGCGATCCGGGCCGAAGCCTTCTGCGATCAGGTGATGGAATTCATAGATTTCCATCCCGATAAATCCAGCACCGAACAACCAGGTCAACGCCAGCCAGGAAACAACCTGGCTCTTGTTGTTTTTGTACATGGCGATAGCCGCCATGCCGTAGGTGATGGAGCTGAACAGCAGCAGTGCGGTTTCAACCAGAACGAACGGCAGCTCGAAAATGTCCTTGCCGGTCGGGCCGCCCGCTGTGCCGTTCACCAGAACGGCATAGGTCGCGAACAGACAGCAGAACAGGATGCAGTCGCTCATCAGGTAGATCCAGAAGCCAAAGACTTTCATCGGCCCTGTATCGTGGTGCCCGTGATCATGCGCATGGGCGGTCGCGTGGGTTAAAGTATCAGTTGCCATTTTTCAGCCCCGCTTTAGCAATCTCGTCGAAATGCTGTTTTTCCAGAATTTCAACTTCACGGACTGGTACGTAGTAGTCCACGTCCTCATCAAAGCTCTTCACAATCCAGCTGATTACGATGCCAGCAAAACCGACGATCGCAAGCCACCAGATGTGCCAGATCATTGCGAAACCAAATACCGTAGCGAAGGCGGCGATAACAATGCCCGCACCGCTGTTTTTCGGCATGTGGATCTCTTCGTAATGCGCAGGCTGCTTATACGCTTCGCCTTTCTCTTTCATTTCCCAGAATGCATCACGCTCATGAATGTGCGGCACAACGGCAAAGTTATAGAACGGCGGTGGAGAAGAAGTTGCCCACTCCAGCGTACGGCCACCCCATGGGTCACCGGTCAGGTCACGGTTCTGATCGCGGTCGCGAATAGAGACGTAGAACTGAATCAGCTGAGACGCGATACCACATGCAATCAGAACGGCGCCGCCCGCTGCAATCATCAGCATTGGGTGGAACTGCGGATCGATCTGCTGGCTCAGACGACGGGTCATACCCATGAAGCCCAGCACGTACAGCGGCATAAATGCCACGAAGAAGCCGATGATCCAGAACCAGAACGCGCGTTTACCCCAGGTTTCGTTCAGCGTGAAGCCGAACGCTTTTGGCCACCAGTAGGTTACGCCAGCGAAGCAGCCGAAGACGACGCCGCCGATGATAACGTTATGGAAGTGCGCAATCAGGAACAGGCTGTTGTGCAGAACGAAGTCAGCACCTGGAACAGCCAGCAGTACGCCGGTCATCCCGCCTACGGAGAAGGTCACGATGAAGCCGATGGTCCACAGCATTGCTGAGTGGAACACAATACGGCCCTGGTACATGGTGAACAGCCAGTTGAAGATCTTAACCCCGGTCGGGATTGCGATAATCATGGTGGTGATACCGAAGAAGGCGTTTACGTTCGCGCCCGCACCCATGGTGAAGAAGTGGTGCAGCCAAACGATGAACGACAGGACGGTAATACACACGGTTGCCCACACCAGCGAGGTGTAACCAAACAGACGTTTACGCGAGAAGGTTGCTGCGATTTCGGAGAACACGCCGAAGACCGGCAGAACCAGGATGTACACTTCCGGGTGACCCCATGCCCAAATCAGGTTGATGTACATCATCATGTTGCCACCCATATCATTCGTGAAGAAATGGGTGCCCAGGTAACGATCCAGGGTCAGCAGCGCGATGGTGACGGTCAGAATTGGGAACGACGCGATAATCAGGATGTTGGCGCACAGAGATGCCCAGGTAAATACCGGCATCTTGAACATGGTCATGCCAGGGGCACGCATCTTGATAATGGTCACGAAGAAGTTAATACCGGTCAGGGTAGTACCGACACCGGAGAGCTGCAGCGCCCAAATCCAGTAATCAACACCTACGCCAGGACTGTATTCAATTCCAGAAAGCGGCGGATAGGCCAGCCAACCGGTCTGTGCGAACTCACCGACGCCCAGAGACAGGTTAACCAGAATCACACCGACAACCGTGAACCAGAAGCTCAGGTTGTTCAGGAACGGGAACGCAACGTCACGCGCGCCGATCTGCAGCGGCACAACAACGTTCATCAGACCGATAACCAGCGGCATCGCTACGAAGAAGATCATAATCACGCCGTGCGCGGTAAAGATCTGGTCGTAGTGGTGCGGCGGCAGGAAGCCTGCTTCGCCAGCGGAGGCAAGCGCCTGCTGGCTACGCATCATGATCGCATCCGCAAAGCCACGAATTAACATGACGATACCGACGATGCAGTACATGATACCGAGTTTTTTGTGGTCGACCGAAGTCAGCCACTCATTCCACAGGTAGCTCCACTTACCGAAGTAAGTGATCAGGCCAACTAAGGCCGCGCCACCAATGATAATTGCAGCAATCGTAACCATGATAATGGGTTCATGGTACGGCACTGAATCCAGTGTCAATTTTCCGAACATTTTCTTCCTCGGCCCCTTAGTGAGCGGTTTCCGCGTGGCTCATGTCCATGCCTTCCATACCTTCGTGCGCGCTGTGCTCGCCTTCAGGCTGGGTCACGTCCATGCTCATGCCATGTCCCATAAATTTGCCAATAACATCTTTGAACAAATTCGGTTTCACGTTAGAGAAGTACTCCACTTTGTTGTATTCGCTAGGCGTTGCCACTTTGTCGAACGCGGCCATGTCAGACATGGTGTTCGGGGACTGTTTCGCTTTAGCAACCCACTGGTCGAAAGCGGCACGGTCAGGCGTGGCAATGGCTTTGAACTTCATACCTGAGAAGCCCGGGCCACTGTAGCTGGCGGAGATACCGTCATAGGTGCCTGCTTCATTCGCGATCAGGTGCAGGTTAGTCTGCATACCGGCCATCGCGTAAATCTGGCTGCCCAGACGCGGGATAAAGAAGGAGTTCATCACGGAGTTAGAGGTGACTTTGAACTCTACCGGAGTGTTCGCCGGGAAGGCGATTTCATTCACGGTAGCAATGCCCTGTTCCGGATAGATGAAGAACCATTTCCAGTCCATGGAGACCACTTCGATGGTGATAGGTTTCTCATCGTGAACCAGCGGTTTGCTCGGCTCAAGCGCGTGAGTGGTTTTCCATGTCAGTACGGCCAGGAACAGGATGATCAGGATAGGCACCGTCCAGACCACAGCTTCCACTTTATTGGAGTGTGACCAGTTAGGGCTATACTTCGCATCTTTATTGCTCGCACGGTACTTCCACGCAAAACCAACAGCCATCAAAATGGCAGGAATAACGACGATCATCATCAGGCCGAAAGCCGTCAGAATCAGGGAACGTTGTTCCAGTCCAATCTGTCCTTTGGGGTCCAGAAGCGCAGAATCACAGCCACTGAGTAAAACAGTACCTGCAATTAACGACAACCAGCCCAAACCTTTATTGTATTTCCTAAGTGTCATTTAACGACCTCAATTCCACGGGGACCTTGGTGGCGTTTAAAGTGTGGGGGCATTTTACGGGAAGGTTACATTACTGTAAACATGATTAGGCCTGTGTCAGGAACGTGTTACCGGGTTCTGCCGGATAAGTCACACATGTTGCAAAATATGACCATTTCCAGATGGGAGTCCCGCCGCACGCGGCTTATAACGAATCCAGCCCTGTCTGGGGGGCAAAAAGGGTAATTGGTATAACCATTGTGAAAAAGATACAAATAATTAACAATTAATTATCAATAAAAAGACAAACAAAAAACGGAAAATTAATCTTTCGTTTGCTGAATCGGTTAACGAAATTAGTGCTTATTACAGCTTCCAATAATTTCCGGAATTCTAAGACGCACAAAACAACAAATATTTTTTTTAATAGGACAGGTTTATTTGCCGTTATAATTTCGCAGGGTGATTACAACGGCAAATAACGTTTTTTTATTTTAAGCCGCCTGGGTTTTTCGCATTGCCAGATAGTCGAGCAGTGCCCCGGTCACGATGCCGACCAGCGCCAGCAACGCCCCAACATCAAGCAGCAGCAGGGCAAAAGGCAGATCGAGTGCGGTGGTGGCATTGATAATCAGCACAACCAGCCACAGCGCCAGCATCAGACAGCCCGCCAGCAATACGCGTAAGGCGAAGCGATAGGCCGACGGGTAGAGCGTCCTTTCCATAAAGTGTTCGGTCTGCTGGGTATATTCCAGCGAACGACGGCATATTAATAACAGGAGCAGCCCTGGAATAGCTGCAAACACAGAAAACAGATAGAACTCCGCCCAGCCATGCGCTTCAACAAACCAGCCCGCGATAGGGCCGACGTAGACCCGACCCACCGCAGAGAGCGCAGAGAGCAGGGCGAACTGCGTGGCAGAGAAGGATTTATTGCACAGGGTCATCAGCAGTGCGACAAAGGCGGCTGTCCCCATCCCGCCACACAGGTTTTCGAAGAACACCGCCGCCGCCATGCTGAGCATATGCTTATCGGTGATGGAGAGCAGCCAGTAACCTGCGTTGGATACTCCCTGAAGAATGCCGAATATCAGCAGGGCGCGGAACAGGCTTAAGCGCTGCATTAGTACGCCGCCGTACAGCGCGCCGATAATCGTGGCAATCAGCCCCAGGGTTTTGTTCACGACCCCCACCTCGCCGGCATCAAAGCCCACGCCGCGGATCAGGAAGGTCGTTGTCAGACTCATCGCAAACGCATCGCCAAGTTTATACAACACAATCAGCAGCAGAATGAGCCAGGCGTTGTTGCGGCCAAAGAAGTCGCGCAGCGGTTCAGCGACAGCCTGTTCCAGGGAGCGCGGAACGGGGATCACGTCGCTCGGCTCCGGGGCAAGGAACGTGGCGATCATGCAGGGAATAAGCAGGGCGGCCATCAGCCAGTACATTCCCTGCCAGCCGAGGTATCTGTCTGCCAGCCACAGAGCCAGTCCGCCCGAGACCAGCATGCCCAGACGGTAGCCGAGCACGCTGATAGCGGCACCGGCTCCACGCTCTTCGGCTGAGAGCACGTCCGTTTTCCAGGCATCAAACACGATATCCTGCGATGCGGAACAGAAGGCGATTACCACCGCCAGCGCGGCCATCCAGCGAAGCTGTGACGCCGGTTCAAGGAAGCCCATGGCGGCAACCGCCAGCAGCAGCATCGCCTGGGTCATCAGCAGCCAGCCACGACGCCTGCCGAGGAAAGGCGGCGTGTAGCGGTCCATCATGGGTGACCACAGGAACTTAAACACATAGGCCTGGCCGACCAGAGAGAAAAAGCCGATGGTTTTAAGATCGATATTTTCGACGGTCATCCACGCCTGTAGCGTGCCGGAGGTCAGGGCAAGAGGTAAACCGGAGGCGAAACCAAGGATCAGCAGGATAGCTGATTTAGGCTGCTGGAAAATGCGTAAATATTGACTGGACATGGGCTAAAACTGACCCGACCGGGAGTCGGGTCAGTGGGCAGACTTAACGTGCGTTCTGCTTGATGAACTCGTGAATGCTGGTGTCCTGCGCCATGTCGGCGATGGTGTCGGTCAGCACGCTGTTAACCGCGTTAGCAATGTTCTGGTTGGAAGCCTGGAAGGCACCTTCAACGGAGTAGCTTGCACGGTAGTTTTTGTTCATCTTATTGCCGTTCTTCGCGGTAGCGATGATGGCGATATCGGCTTTGGTGGCGATGTTATAGCGCACGTTGCCCTGAGAGACGTCTGCATACAGGTTGTTCACGATGATCTGCAGATCGACCGCGCCGCTTGGACCAATCATATAACCGCGGGAGGTCATCTGCTTCTCAAGCACTTCCTGCAGCAGGAAACGCAGGTCGCGGGAAGCGGTCAGGGTGACCACCTGGTTGTCGCGGGTGACTTTCGCCAGCGCCTGATCGCGACGCTGATCCGCACCGTTGATGCTCACGGTCACGCCCATCAGGCTTGGATCCTGCTGCGGCAGAGTGATTTTTGGTGAAACATCAATGGTGGTTGGTGGAGTTGCGCAGCCCGCCAGCATAAACAGGGCGACTAAAGGGAAAAAGAGTTTTTTTAACATGTTCAGGCTCTCAAGGAATCGTAAGCATATATAGAAAAAAATTGCCGCCATCATAACATCGCCAACGGCAAGGGGAAGTGGTCAACGCATGTAAATTCATCGCCTTGTCTGAAAACTGACCACCTGAAACGCTTTTCCGTTATTCTGGCGACAAATCGACGCTTCCCTTATATGACTTCATACGGTTGAATGAGAAAATCAGACGAAAGCTAAATTTTTGTTGTCTTGTTGTTATGCAAGCGGTAAAAGCGGCTAACATTTAAAGGGATGGGTGACATCTCAGCGTTGTCGGAGGAGTAATTTCATGATGATACGTGAACAGATTGAAGATAAGTTAAGGGCGGCGTTTGAACCTGTGTTCCTTGAAGTCGTCGACGAAAGCTATCGTCATAACGTACCGGCAGGCTCTGAAAGCCACTTTAAGGTGGTGCTGGTCAGCGACCGTTTCGCTGGCGAGCGTTTTCTCAATCGTCACCGTATGATTTACGGAACCCTGACGGAGGAGCTCTCGACCACGGTCCACGCGCTGGCGTTACACACATATACGATCAAAGAGTGGAAGGGGTTACAGGATACGATTTTCGCGTCGCCGCCGTGCCGGGGAGCCGGGACGATCGCGTAATAAATCCTGTTTGCAACAACGGGAACTTTTCCAGTATGTTGCATAAAGAATACGTCAAAGCGGCCTGCGGGCCGTTTTGTTTTGTCCGGGTTTTGAGCCGGTGGCGCGATTTTAAGGCTAAAAATAGCCTTAAATTGTGAAAAAAGCCGCAGCAACATGCGCCAACCGTTCTCGACTCACTAAAGTGATGCCGCTATAATGCCGCGTCTTAATGAATGTCTTCGGGATGATTCTGGCGACAGGGAATGTGAATCTGCTACAAGAGAGCATCCCGGTATTGCGAGGCAAATTCAGAGTTGACCGAGCACTGTGATTTTTTTGAGGTAACAAGATGCAAGTTTCAGTTGAAACCACTCAAGGCCTTGGCCGCCGTGTAACGATTACAATCGCTGCTGACAGCATCGAAAACGCTGTAAAAAGCGAGCTGGTCAACGTAGCGAAGAAAGTCCGTATTGACGGCTTCCGCAAGGGCAAAGTACCAATGAATGTCGTTGCTCAGCGTTATGGCGCTTCTGTTCGCCAGGACGTGCTGGGTGACCTGATGAGCCGCAACTTCGTTGACGCGATCATCAAAGAAAAAATCAACCCAGCCGGTTCCCCGACCTATGTTCCGGGCGAATACAAACTGGGCGAAGACTTCACCTACTCCGTAGAGTTCGAAGTTTATCCAGAAGTTGAGCTGAAAGGTCTGGACGCGATTGAAGTTGAAAAACCAATCGTTGAAGTGACTGAAGCTGACGTTGACGGCATGCTGGACACCCTGCGTAAGCAGCAGGCGACCTGGAAAGACAAAGACGGCGCTGCTGATGCAGAAGACCGTGTCACCATCGACTTCTCCGGCTCTGTAGACGGTGAAGAGTTCGAAGGCGGCAAAGCGTCTGACTTCGTACTGGCAATGGGCCAGGGTCGTATGATCCCAGGCTTTGAAGACGGTATCAAAGGCCACAGCGCTGGCGAAGAGTTCACCATCGACGTGACCTTCCCGGAAGAGTACCACGCTGAAAATCTTAAAGGTAAAGCGGCTAAGTTCGCGATTACTCTGAAGAAAGTTGAAGACCGCGAACTGCCAGAACTGACTGCAGATTTCATCAAACGTTTCGGCGTTGAAGATGGTTCTGTTGAAGGTCTGCGTGCGGAAGTGCGTAAAAACATGGAACGCGAGCTGAAAGGCGCCGTGCGTAACCGCGTTAAGTCTCAGGCGATCGAAGGTCTGGTTAAAGCTAACGAAATCGAGATCCCGTCTGCCCTGATCGACAGCGAAATCGACGTTCTGCGCCGTCAGGCTGCACAGCGTTTCGGTGGCAACGAGAAACAAGCTCTGGAACTGCCACGTGAACTGTTCGAAGAGCAGGCTAAACGCCGCGTAGTTGTTGGCCTGCTGCTGGGCGAAGTGATTCGTACCCACGAGCTGAAAGCTGACGAAGAGCGCGTTAAAGGTCTGATCGAAGAGATGGCTTCTGCCTATGAAGATCCATCAGAAGTTGTTGCTTTCTACGGCAGCAACAAAGAGCTGATGGAAAACATGCGTAACGTCGCACTGGAAGAGCAGGCTGTTGAAGCCGTTCTGGCCAAAGCGAAAGTGTCCGAAAAAGCCACTTCCTTCAACGAACTGATGAACCAGCAGGCGTAATTCTGCCCGCTTCGTTTAAAGTTTGAGCGAAAAACCCGTTGCCGTCTGGCGACGGGTTTTTTTTATCACAGTTATAAATCACGAAGCGTGATAAAACGCTTTTTCAGTGTTAGCGTTACACCAAAAGATTGTTATGCTTGAAATAGGGCTGAGCCGCCCCCATTAGTGGGGAAGTAGTATTAAAGAGACTGGCTGATAATCCGTCCGCAAGGTTACAATCAGTACAGCAGGTATTTTCATTTTTTATCCAGGAGACGGAAATGTCATACAGTGGCGAACGAGATAACTTTGCACCCCATATGGCGCTGGTGCCAATGGTCATTGAACAGACCTCTCGCGGTGAACGTTCTTTTGATATCTACTCCCGTCTGCTTAAAGAACGCGTTATCTTCATGACCGGCCAGGTGGAGGACCACATGGCGAACCTGATCGTAGCGCAGATGCTGTTTCTGGAAGCGGAAAACCCGGAAAAAGACATTTACCTGTACATCAACTCCCCGGGTGGCGTGATCACCGCCGGGATGTCCATTTACGACACCATGCAGTTCATCAAGCCTGATGTGAGCACCATTTGTATGGGCCAGGCAGCATCGATGGGTGCATTCCTGCTGACTGCAGGGGCGAAAGGCAAGCGTTTCTGCCTGCCGAACTCGCGCGTAATGATTCACCAGCCGCTGGGCGGGTACCAGGGCCAGGCCACAGATATTGAAATTCATGCCCGTGAAATTCTGAAAGTAAAAGGGCGCATGAATGAACTTATGGCTCACCACACGGGTCAATCACTTGAGCAGATCGAGCGCGATACCGAGCGCGATCGCTTCCTGTCCGCACCAGAGGCAGTTGAGTACGGCTTAGTCGACTCCATTTTGACCCATCGTAATTGATGCCCACGACGCGGGTGTGCCGCTATACTATGGTAGGGCGGCACTTTGCTTACGAGCAGCTTGCGTCTGAGAATGGCATTTGCGTCGTCATGTGCGGCACAAAGAACTTAAAAAGAGGTTTTGACTCATGACAGATAAACGCAAAGATGGATCGGGCAAACTGCTTTACTGCTCTTTTTGCGGCAAAAGCCAGCATGAAGTGCGCAAACTGATTGCCGGGCCATCCGTGTATATCTGCGACGAATGTGTCGACTTATGTAACGACATCATCCGCGAAGAGATTAAAGAAGTTGCACCGCACCGCGAGCGCAGCGCGTTACCGACCCCGCACGAGATCCGTCATCACCTTGACGACTACGTCATCGGTCAGGAACAGGCGAAAAAAGTGCTGGCAGTGGCGGTGTACAACCACTACAAACGTCTGCGTAACGGGGATAACAGCAACGGCGTTGAGCTGGGCAAAAGTAACATTTTGCTGATCGGCCCAACCGGTTCCGGTAAAACCCTGCTGGCAGAAACGCTGGCACGCCTGCTGGATGTTCCCTTCACCATGGCTGATGCCACCACCCTGACCGAAGCCGGTTACGTGGGTGAAGATGTGGAAAACATCATCCAGAAACTGCTGCAGAAGTGTGATTACGATGTGCAGAAAGCACAGCGCGGTATCGTGTATATCGATGAGATCGACAAAATCTCACGTAAATCCGATAACCCGTCGATCACCCGTGACGTTTCCGGTGAAGGTGTGCAGCAGGCATTGCTGAAGCTGATCGAAGGGACGGTTGCCGCTGTTCCACCACAGGGTGGTCGTAAGCATCCTCAGCAGGAGTTCCTGCAGGTTGATACCTCCAAAATCCTGTTTATCTGTGGCGGCGCGTTTGCCGGTCTGGATAAAGTCATCGCTAACCGTGTTGAAACCGGCTCGGGTATTGGCTTTGGCGCTACGGTGAAAGCCAAGTCTGAAAAAGCAAAAGAAGGCGAACTGCTGATGCAGGTTGAGCCAGAAGATCTGATCAAGTTTGGTCTGATCCCTGAGTTCATTGGTCGTCTGCCGGTTGTGGCCACGCTGACTGAACTGAGCGAAGATGCGCTGATTCAGATCCTGAAAGAGCCGAAAAACGCCCTGACCAAACAGTACCAGGCGTTGTTCAATCTGGAAGGCGTTGAGCTGGAATTCCGTGATGAAGCGCTGGATGCGATTGCCAAGAAAGCAATGGCACGTAAAACCGGTGCGCGTGGCCTGCGTTCTATCGTTGAAGCAGCCCTGCTCGATACCATGTACGACCTTCCTTCAATGGAAGAGGTCGAAAAAGTGGTTATCGATGAGTCCGTCATTGCCGGCCAAACCAAGCCGCTGCTGATTTACGGCACGCCGGAAGCGCAGCAGGCATCTGGCGAATAATTCACCAGACCATACAAGCAGTTAATCAAAAAGGGGGGATTTAATCCCCCCTTTTATTTTTCCGTAAACATGGCGTTGAATGTGTGGGAAACATCCCCATATACTGGATTACATGTTAATGGTTATGTGAAGCACAGTCTCATGACCAGCTTACCTGGCGGACACTAAACTAAGAGAGAGCTCTATGAATCCTGAGCGTTCTGAACGCATTGAAATCCCCGTATTGCCGTTGCGCGATGTGGTGGTTTATCCGCACATGGTCATACCCTTATTTGTAGGGCGGGAAAAATCTATCCGTTGCCTTGAAGCCGCCATGGATCATGATAAAAAAATCATGCTGGTTGCGCAGAAAGAAGCATCAACGGATGAGCCGGGTGTAAACGATCTTTTCACCGTCGGGACCGTGGCCTCTATTTTACAAATGCTGAAGCTGCCTGACGGCACCGTGAAGGTGCTGGTTGAGGGGCTGCAGCGTGCGCGTATTACCACGCTGTCGGATGATGGCGAACACTTTGCAGCAAAAGCGGAATACCTCGACTCGCCTCAGCTTGATGAGCGTGAGCAGGAGGTGCTGGTACGCACCGCGATCAGTCAGTTTGAAGGCTACATCAAGCTGAACAAAAAAATCCCACCAGAAGTGCTGACGTCGCTGAACAGCATCGACGATCCTGCGCGTCTGGCAGACACCATCGCAGCGCACATGCCGCTGAAGCTGGCTGACAAACAGTCCGTGCTGGAGATGTCCGACGTTAACGAGCGTCTGGAATATCTGATGGCGATGATGGAGTCTGAAATCGATCTGCTGCAGGTTGAGAAACGCATTCGCAACCGCGTTAAAAAGCAGATGGAAAAATCTCAGCGCGAGTACTATCTGAACGAGCAGATGAAGGCCATTCAGAAAGAGCTCGGCGAGATGGACGACGCGCCGGACGAAAACGAAGCGCTGAAGCGTAAGATCGACGCGGCAAAAATGCCGAAAGAGGCGAAAGAGAAAGCGGAAGCCGAGCTGCAGAAGCTGAAAATGATGTCTCCGATGTCGGCTGAAGCGACCGTCGTGCGCGGCTATATCGAGTGGATGGTGCAGGTTCCGTGGAACGCCCGCAGCAAGGTCAAAAAAGATCTGCGTCAGGCTCAGGAGATCCTGGATACCGACCACTACGGTCTGGAACGTGTGAAAGACCGCATCCTTGAGTATCTCGCGGTTCAGAGCCGTGTTAATAAGCTCAAGGGCCCAATTCTGTGCCTGGTAGGGCCGCCGGGGGTGGGTAAAACCTCTCTGGGACAGTCCATTGCCAAAGCCACCGGACGTAAATATATCCGTATGGCGCTGGGCGGCGTGCGTGACGAAGCGGAAATCCGCGGTCACCGTCGGACCTATATCGGTTCCATGCCGGGCAAACTGATCCAGAAAATGGCGAAAGTGGGCGTTAAAAACCCGCTGTTCCTGCTGGATGAGATCGACAAAATGTCGTCCGATATGCGCGGCGATCCGGCTTCAGCCCTGCTTGAAGTGCTTGATCCAGAGCAGAACGTGGCGTTCAGCGATCACTACCTGGAAGTGGACTACGATCTGAGCGATGTGATGTTCGTGGCGACTTCTAACTCCATGAACATCCCGGCACCGCTGCTGGATCGTATGGAAGTGATCCGTCTTTCTGGCTACACCGAAGACGAAAAACTGAACATCGCCCGTCGTCACCTGCTGTCGAAGCAGATTGAACGTAACGCACTGAAAGAGAGCGAACTGACCGTCGATGACAGCGCGATTATCGGCATCATTCGTTACTACACCCGTGAAGCGGGCGTGCGTAGCCTGGAGCGTGAAATCTCCAAGCTGTGTCGTAAAGCGGTGAAACAGCTGCTGCTCGACAAGACGTTGAAGCATATTGTGATCAATGGCGACAACCTGCACGAGTACCTCGGTGTTCAGCGCTACGACTATGGTCGTGCGGACAGCGAAAACCGCGTAGGCCAGGTGACCGGTCTGGCGTGGACGGAAGTGGGCGGCGATCTGCTGACCATTGAAACCGCCTGTGTACCGGGTAAAGGCAAGCTAACCTACACCGGCTCGCTGGGTGAAGTGATGCAGGAGTCCATTCAGGCTGCGCTGACCGTGGTGCGCGCGCGTGCGGAGAAACTGGGTATTAATCCGGACTTTTACGAAAAACGCGACATTCACGTTCACGTGCCGGAAGGGGCGACGCCGAAAGATGGCCCAAGCGCGGGTATTGCGATGTGTACCGCCCTGGTGTCTTGCCTGACCGGTAACCCGGTGCGTGCCGATGTAGCCATGACCGGTGAAATCACCCTGCGTGGTCAGGTATTACCGATTGGTGGTTTGAAAGAAAAACTGCTGGCAGCCCACCGCGGTGGCATTAAAACGGTTCTCATCCCGCATGAGAACAAGCGCGATCTGGAAGAGATTCCGGACAACGTTATCGCCGATCTGGAGATCCATCCGGTGAAACGTATTGAGGAAGTTCTGACACTTGCACTGCAGAATGAGCCTTCAGGAATGCAGGTTGTGACCGCAAAATAGTGACCTCGCGCAAAGAGCGTCAATAAAAACAAGGCTGGTGAGCTATTTCGGGCTTGCCAGCCTTTTTTTGTATAGCTAATTTAGATTGCTGATTGGGCCAGCCATCAACAACGGGTGTTGTAAGGTCATGGCAGGCCTGATATAACTGCTGCGCGGTCGCGTTGTGAAGGATTCAGACGCGATATAAATTATAAAGAGAGGAAGAGAAGAGTGAATAAATCTCAACTGATTGACAAAATTGCTGCGGGTGCTGATATCTCCAAAGCTGCGGCTGGACGTGCGTTAGATGCTTTGATTGCTTCTGTTACCGAATCTCTGCAGGCTGGGGACGACGTAGCGCTGGTAGGTTTTGGTACTTTTGCTGTTAAAGAGCGTGCTGCCCGTACTGGCCGCAACCCTCAGACCGGTAAAGAGATCACCATCGCTGCTGCTAAAGTTCCGGGCTTCCGTGCCGGCAAAGCGCTGAAAGACGCGGTAAACTGATCGCTTTCTTACTTCAGGGAAGTTGAAAAGTACAAGGGCGCATCATTTGATGTGCCTTTTTTGTTTGTCCAGACCTGATTTATGTGAGTTTATGCGAGTTGTGGGCTGACAATCGCCCCGGTTTCTTGTCACAATACGCCTTTACGCGCTGCGGTCAGGATTCCCGCCAGCGTCAGGTCACCAGTCACCTACAGCGGAGTGTGGTTACACCATGATGGACAGCTTACGCACGGCTGCTAACAGTCTCGTGCTCAAGATTATTTTCGGTATCATTATCGTGTCGTTCATTTTGACCGGCGTGAGCGGATACCTGATTGGCGGTAGTGCAAACTACGCCGCAAAAGTGAACGACCAGGAAATCAGCCGTGGGCAGTTTGAGAATGCATTTGCCGGTGAACGTAACCGCATGCAACAACAGCTGGGCGACCAGTTCTCTGAACTGGCGGCGAATGAAGGGTATATGAAGAACCTGCGTCAGCAGACGCTGAACCGTCTTATCGACGAGGCGCTGCTGGATCAGTATGCCCGTGAACTCGGTCTGAGCATCAGCGATGACCAGGTTAAGAAAGCGATTTTCGTCACCCCTGCTTTCCAGAATAACGGCAAATTCGATAACTCCCGTTATACCGCCATCGTTAATCAGATGGGGATGACGCCGGATCAATACGCTCAGGCGCTGCGCAATCAGCTCACCACTCAGCAGCTTATCAACGCTGTCGTGGGCACCGACTTCATGCTCAAAGGCGAAGCGGATGAACTGGCGACGCTGGTTTCTCAGCAGCGCGTCGTGCGCGAAGCCACTTTCGACGTCAATGCTCTGGCTGCTAAACAGCAGGCGAGCGATGAAGAGGTCAAAAGCTACTACGAGCAGAACAAAAACAACTTCACCGCGCCGGAGCAGTTCCGCGTGAGCTACATCAAGCTGGATGCGGCTGCGATGCAGGAAAACGCCACCGATGCCGAGATCCAGTCTTACTACGATCAGCATCAGGATCAGTTCACTCAGCCACAGCGTAATCGTTACAGCGTGATTCAGACCAAAACCGAAGCCGACGCTAAAGCGGCGCTGGATGAGCTGAACAAAGGCACCGATTTCGCCACCGTCGCAAAAGAGAAATCCACGGATATCATCTCTGCGAAAAACGGCGGTGATATGGGCTGGCTGGAAGACGCGACCACCCCGGACGAGCTGAAAAATGCCGGCCTGAAAGAGAAAGGTCAGCTTTCTGGCGTCATCAAATCCTCCGTTGGCTTCCTGGTTGCGCGTCTGGATGATGTTACCCCTGCGACCACCAAACCGCTGGCGGATGTCCACGATGAGATCGCCGCGAAAGTGAAGCAGGAGAAAGCGCTGGATGGCTTCTATGCCTTACAGCAGAAAGTGAGCGACGCGGCCAGCAATGACAACGAATCGCTGGCGGGCGCAGAGCAGGCTGCAGGCGCGAAAGCGGTGACCACCGGTTGGTTTGGTCATGACAACCTGCCGGAAGAGCTGAACTTCAAGCCGGTAGCAGATGCCATCTTCAATGGCGGTCTGGTAGGCGAAAATGGCACCCCGGGCAGCAACTCCGACATCATCTCTGTTGATGGCGATCGCGCTTTCGTACTGCGCGTGAGCGAGCATAAGCCAGAAGCGATCAAGCCGCTGGACGAGGTGAAGGATCAGATTACGGCGCTGGTGAAACACAACAAAGCCGTGCAGCAGGCGAAGCTGGATGCTGAAAAGCTGCTGGCTGACCTGAAAGCCGGTAAAGGTGATGAGGCGCTTAAAGCGGCTGGCCTGAGCTTTGGTGAGGCGAAAACCCTGAGCCGTACCGGTCAGGATCCGATTAGCCAGGCGGCATTCGGCCTGAGCCAGCCGGCGAAAGACAAGCCGAGCTTCGGTATCGCCAACGATATGCAGGGCAACGTGGTCATTCTGGCGCTGGACGAAGTGAGAGCGGGCACCATGCCGGAAGCACAGAAGAAAGCGATGGTTCAGGGTATTACCCAGAACAATGCGCAAATTGCTTTCGAGGCGCTGATGAGCAACCTGCGTAAAGAAGCCAAAATTAAGCTGGGCGATATCATGACTCAGCAGTAATTACGGCGCTGCTCGCAAGTTTAAGCAACGTACTGCAATACCAAAAGGCCGCTTTCGCGGCCTTTTCCATTTCTGCAATCTGCTGTTTGTTCCTGAAAAGCGGTCCGACTAAGGTGAGGGGGCTGTCAACAAACAAGGAGAAAGCAGCATGAAACATGGAATCAAAGCCCTTTTCGTCACGCTTGCTATCGTCACGGCGGGGATGAGCCACAGCGCGCTGGCGGCGACACCGGCGGCCAAAACGCAGGTGTCGCAGAGTAAGGCCGATGTACCGCCCGCGGCCTCCACTTCGCAACAGTCGAAAGCAGTAGAAGAGGATAAGACGCGGGTTAGCATCAATACCGCATCGGCGGAAGATCTGGCAAAGGTGATGAATGGCGTGGGTATGAAGAAAGCGCAGGCGATTGTCAGCTACCGCGAAGAGTACGGCCCGTTTAAAACGCTGGACGATCTCAGGCAGGTACCGGGTATGGGTGGGGCGCTGGTGGAGCGTAATCTTGCGCATCTGACGCTGTAATAACTTGCACAGTGGCAAAAATTTGCCAGGATAAAGAGGTCATACCAGTTATGACCTCTGAATCTTATAATTAACTACCCTAAAGGCTATTGCGCTATGCAGACCCAAATCAAAGTACGCGGCTACCACCTTGATGTTTACCAGCACGTGAATAACGCTCGCTATCTGGAGTTCCTCGAAGAGGCGCGCTGGGATGGCCTGGAAAACAGCGACAGTTTCCAGTGGATGACGGCACACCGCATCGCTTTTGTCGTGGCGAATATCAATATCAACTATCGCCGTCCCGCAGTGCTCAGCGATTTACTGACCGTGACCAGCCAGTTGCAGCAACTGAACGGTAAAAGTGGCGTGCTGAGTCAGGTGATAACCCTGGAGCCGGAAGGGCAGGTGGTGGCAGATGCGTTAATTACCTTTGTCTGCATCGATCTGAAAACGCAGAAAGCGTTGCCGCTGGAAGGGGAGTTACGTGAGAAACTGGAACTATTAATCAAATAACCCGCCGTGTGATGCCGGGCGAAGCAACGCTTTCACCCGGCAGACTGGCGCAGATTATTTCAGGCCGGTTTTCTTTTTCAGGGCCGCCATCACCCCGGCTTTATCCGCCAGATAGTGATTCAGGCCGTTGGCGCGCAGGTTACACGCCGCGCACTGTCCACAGCCATCGCCTTTGATACCGTTATAGCAGGTCAGGGTTTCGGTACGCACCAGATCCAGCTTGCCCCAGTAGTCGGCCAGGGCCCAGGTTTCGGCTTTATCCAGCCACATCAGCGGCGTTTCGAAGCGGATATCTTTGGCCATACCGAGGTTCACGGCGTGGTTGAGGGCTTTCACAAACTCATCGCGACAGTCAGGATAGCCCGAGAAGTCGGTTTCACACACGCCGGTGATCACCGCTTCGGCTTTCACCTGGTACGCGTAGATTGCCGTCAGGGTCAGAAACAGGATGTTACGCCCCGGCACGAAGGTATTGGGAATACCCTCTGCGTCCGGCTCATAGTCGGGTACCGGGATACTGTCGCGGGTAAGGCTGCTCACCGCCAGTTCGTTAAGCAGGGTAACATCCAGCACCTTATGCGCCCGCGCGCCGAGCTTAACGGCCAGTTTCTGCGCCACCTCGATCTCTTCGCTATGGCGCTGGCCATAGTCAAAGGTGACACAATGGACTTCATCATATTGCTGCAGAGCCTGCACCAGACAGGTGGTGGAATCCTGGCCTCCACTGAACACGACAACAGCACGTTTCATAAGACTTCCCAACGTTGAAGATTAAAGACATATGGTAACGTCTGCCCGTGGTGGCGACCAGCTTCTTCACGTTTTCGGTGCGGGTAGCCAGGCCTCGGTAAAATCAAACCAGCCGCGCGGATTCAGCCGGATACCGTTTACCCCCGGCGGGGCGCTGATCTGGTACTGATAGTTGAACAGCGGGGTCAGCACGGCCTGCTCCATCAGGCGGGAATAAACCTCCTTCAGCGCCAGATGGCGGGCAGAGGCGTCTGGCTGCGTCTGCACAGCATCCAGAGTCGCCATCAGGTGGGCAAACTGCGGCGCGCTGAGCAACCAGGACCACAGCGTGTCGCAGCGCAACCACTGCTCAAGGGTGTACTCTGGCGCCTCGCCAATTAATCTGTCCCCCATCATGATATCGGCGTCCGCGAGCGCGGTGCAGCCATCCCAGGTTTTCGCGTCGTGAAAAATCACCCTGAGCTCGCACCCTTCCTGGGCCAGATAGCGTTTAAGCTGCTCCGCCATGGTATGCAGTTCCACCGGCAGGTGATAAAGCAGGGTAAGCGTCTTCGGCAGAACGGTTTCCTGTTCCCGGGTCCACTGGGGGATCGACCAGCCAGGCAGTAACTCCTGGGTCGGGGTGATGAGATTCTCGTCCAGCGGCAGGGTATGCAGAAGCGATGTGTGATGAATAATATCAATCACCCTGCGGGCCTGCGCTTCGCTTAGTCGGTCACTCTGCTTCAGGGTGAGGTAGCAAAAACCGAGGCTAATACTGTTACTGACCAGCCGCAGGCTGGCAAGCTCCTCCGGCTCGCCAATGGCGATCTGCACCGGATGACGACAGCTGGTGCCTAAATCCTGGTCAAAAAGCTGAGGGGTGATCCAGAATTCGATCGCTTTCAGCAGCGGATGGCCGAGATGATACTGCTCGTGGCTCTCCAGCCGGACAAGGTCGGGATCGAAGATCGCCAGGCGAAACGGTCCGCTGCCGATTAAAGGCTGTTCAGGATGGGCAAGATGGCTGCAATAGCTTGCCAGACGGTGCGCCAGCCAGTAGTCGGGGTGATGTAACACAATGGTCAGGCACTGGGGATGCGTGACCTCTATCTGCTTCACGCTGTTAAACAGTTTGCGCAGGGCGGGAAGGGTCAGCAGCTTCGCCAGCTGGCTCTGGAGCTGGGCGGCCTCGATTTTATCGCCGTTATGCCAGTGCAGGGTTGAGCGGAGGTAGAAGTGCCAGCGTAATCCGTCAGATGCGATCTCCCAGTGATGCGCCAGATCGCCCGCAGGCTCGCTGCGGGTGTCGTTGAAGCGCGTCAGACCGGAAAAGATCTGCCCCACCAGATGCTGTTCAGCGCGGCCCGGTAAAAAGCCCGGCCGGAGCGGATCGAGCGGGCGATAATATGGAATACGCAGCGTCGGGGTATCGTTCTGCCACTGTCCGCCCAAAAAAGGATGCAGCAGGGCACGCAGAGCCTGGGGGGCCAGCTGGGCCAGCGCGAGCGCGTTGTGCTGCTGTCCGCTCTTCAGCGCCTCTTCCATCATCGCGTTACGTAACGACTCCGGCGTGACGTGGAATCGCAGCTCGCCGCGTTTTCCGCGTCCGGATTGCGCGTGCCAGCTCAGCCAGCCAGCCTCCTGCGCCTGTCGCAGCAGCGTGCGCACATGCCGTTCACTGCAAAAACAGCGGCTGGCCAGTTCGGCCACGCTCACCTGCTGAGGCGCACCGGCAGAGGGCTGCCACAGGCGCTGGAACTGATTAAGTCGATTAAGCTGGCGCATCGTAAACCCGGAACAATAATTTCCATCTATTCAGTATTACTTCCGTATATAACAGGCAATACTGATGCACAAGTTAATCCCCTTCACATTTTCGGAGTTCCCATGGCGCGGCTGGCTGCATTTGATATGGACGGCACCTTATTAATGCCGGATCACCGTTTAGGTGACAAAACGCTGAGCGTCCTTAAGCGTCTGCACGAACGTGACGTTACGCTCACCTTCGCCACGGGCCGACATGTGCTGGAGATGCGCCATTTAATGGGCGCGCTCTCCCTCGACGCCTTTTTGATTACCGGCAACGGAACGCGTATTCACTCCGTGGAGGGTGATGTGCTTTATCGTCAGGATCTCGCCCCGGATGTGGCTGAACAAGTGCTGCACAGCACCTGGGATACCCAGGCCAGTATCCATGTTTTTAACGATACCGGGTGGCTGACAGGAAAAGACATCCCGGCGATGCTCGAAGCGCACGTCTACAGTGGCTTTCAGTATCAGCTGACCGACCTGCGCCGTATTCCGGCCCATGCGGTAACCAAAATTTGTTTCTGCGGCGATCATGACGATCTGTGCCGCCTGCGCATTCAGCTCAACGAGGCGCTGGGCAACCGCGCGCATCTCACCTTCTCGGCGATCGATTGCCTGGAGGTGCTGCCGGTCGGATGCAACAAAGGTTCCGCTCTGGCGGTACTGAGCGAGCATCTGGGGCTGAGCATGCAGGAGTGTATGGCGTTTGGCGATGCGATGAACGATCGCGAGATGCTGGGCAGCGTAGGGCGCGGCCTGATTATGGGCAATGCGATGCCGCAGCTGATCGCCGAGCTCTCGCATTTACCCGTTATTGGACACTGCCGCAACGAGGCCGTGTCCCATTTCTTAACCCATTGGCTGGATACACCCGATCTTCCTTATTCCCCCGAATAGTGAGACCCTTCCAGCAAGCCAGACGAAAGTCTGGCTTTTTTTATTTCACCAGCCGGGCAATTTCTGCCAGCCACGGCGCCACATCGCCAATATTCGCTTTTACCCATTCGGCGTTGTAGTAGGTGTCCAGGTAGCGCTCGCCGCTGTCGCACAGCAGAGTAACGATGGAGCCGGTTTGCCCCGCGTCACGCATCCGCGCCGCCAGCTGCAACGCGCCCCACATATTGGTCCCGGTGGAGGCACCCACCTTGCGACCGAGCTGGGTTTCCAGCCAGTGAGCGGTGGCAACGCTGGCGGTATCGGGCACGCGGAGCATCTCGTCCACTACATCCGGGATAAACGAAGGCTCGACGCGCGGGCGGCCAATCCCTTCAATTTTGCTGCCCACCGGGCTGCGCAGGGCCGGATCGCGCTGCTGCCAGTAATCGAGGAACACCGAGTTCTGCGGGTCCACTACCATCAGGCGAGTATCATAACCCTGGCAGCGAATATAGCGGCCAATGGTGGCCGAAGTGCCGCCGGTTCCGGCGCTCATCACGATATGCGTCGGCACCGGGTGGGGTTCATTTTGCATCTGCCGGAAGATACTGTCGGCAATGTTGTTGTTACCGCGCCAGTCGGTTGCCCGCTCTGCGAAGGTAAACTGGTCCATATAATGGCCGTTCAGTTCCCGGGCCAGCATTTCTGATGCGGCATAAATTTCACAGGCGCTTTCCACAAAGTGGCAGCGTCCGCCATAAAATTCGATCTGTTCGATTTTGCGTTTTGCCGTGCAGGAGGGCATAACGGCGATAAACGGCAGTCCAAGCAGGCGGGCAAAATAGGCCTCAGAGACGGCGGTTGAGCCGGAAGAGGATTCAATAATGGTGGTGCCCTCATTGATCCAGCCGTTACACAGCCCGTACAGGAACAGCGAGCGCGCCAGACGGTGCTTCAGGCTGCCGGTCGGGTGGGTGCTTTCGTCCTTCAGATAAAGCTGGATACCCGGAAAGCCGGGCAGGGCGAGGCGAATAAGGTGTGTATCCGCCGAGCGCTGATAATCGGCGTTAATTTCACTGATGGCGTTTTTAACCCAGGTGCTATTCATCGAAGTAATCCGTTTGTCATTTTGTGCCCAGCATAGCGAAAAGCACAGAAAAAATTGTTGCTATCTGGCCTTTAAAATAGAATGAGAAGAGAAAATTTTTCTCTGCGGGGGTGGGTGTGCTAGATAAAATTGACCGTAAGCTGCTGTCCTTACTGCAAAGCGACTGCACCCTCTCTTTGCAGGCGCTGGCGGATGCCGTTAATCTGACCACCACGCCCTGCTGGAAACGCCTTAAGCGACTCGAAGACGAAGGCATTTTGCTGGGACGCGTGGCGCTGCTCGATCCTGAAAAACTGGGGCTTGGCCTGACCGCGTTTGTGCTGATAAAAACGCAGCACCACAGCAGCGACTGGTACTGCGGATTCGTCAGCGTGGTATCACAGATGCCGGAAGTGCTGGGCTTCTGGCGCATGGCGGGCGAATACGACTACCTGATGCGCGTTCAGGTGGCGGACATGAAGCGCTATGATGATTTCTATAAACGGCTGGTCAACAGCGTGCCAGGTCTGTCGAATGTCACCTCCAGCTTCGCGATGGAACAGATAAAATACACCACCGCCTTACCCATTGAATAACTTCCCGGCGCTGCCGGAATACGATCCTCAGGAAAAGACCGCGTGCGATTATTTGCTCAATTAAGCTGGTACTTTCGCCGGGAGTGGCAACGCTATCTCGGTGCAGTGGCCCTGCTTATTATCATTGCCATTCTGCAGCTCATCCCGCCGAAAGTGGTGGGCTACGTCGTGGACGGCGTTACCCAACAGCATTACACCACCGCACGGGTGATGATGTGGATCGGCACGCTGGTGCTGACGGCGGTGGTGGTCTATCTGCTGCGCTATGTCTGGCGCGTGCTGCTGTTCGGCGCGTCATACCAGCTCGCCGTGGAGCTGCGGGAAGATTTTTACCGCCAGCTCAGCCGCCAGCATCCGGAATTTTACCTGCGTCACCGCACCGGGGACCTGATCGCCCGCGCCACTAACGATGTCGATCGCGTGGTCTTTGCCGCCGGGGAAGGGGTGCTGACCCTGGTCGACTCGCTGGTGATGGGCTGCGCGGTGCTGATCGTCATGTCAACGCAAATCAGCTGGCAGCTCACGCTGCTGGCGCTGCTGCCGATGCCGATTATGGCGCTGGCGATCAAGCGCTACGGCGACCAGCTGCACCAGCGCTTCAAGCTGGCGCAGGCGGCGTTTTCTACCCTTAACGACCGCACCCAGGAGAGCCTGACCAGCATCCGGATGATCAAAGCCTTCGGCCTGGAAGACCGCCAGTCGTCCCTGTTTGCCGCCGATGCGGCAGATACAGGCGCTAAAAACCTGCGCGTCGCCCGGATCGACGCCCGTTTTGATCCCACGATTTACATCGCCATCGGCACCGCCAACCTGCTGGCCATTGGCGGCGGGAGCTGGATGGTGATTAACGGCTCACTGACGCTCGGGCAACTGACCAGCTTTGCCATGTATCTGGGGCTGATGATCTGGCCGATGCTGGCCCTGGCCTGGATGTTCAACATCGTCGAGCGCGGCAGTGCGGCCTATAGCCGGATCCGCGCCATGCTCGCCGAAGCGCCGGTGGTTAACGATGGCAGCGAGACAGTGCCGGATGGGCGCGGCGAGCTAAAATTCTCAGTACGGGCCTTTGCCTACCCGCATACGGAAAAAACGACGCTCGAAAATGTCCATTTCACGCTGCAGCCGGGGCAAATGCTGGGCATTTGCGGCCCGACCGGGGCGGGGAAAAGTACCGTGCTCTCGCTGATCCAGCGCCACTTCGATATTGACCAGGGCGAGATCCGCTTCCACGACATCCCGCTGACGCAACTGCAGCTGGATAGCTGGCGCAGCCGCCTGGCGGTCGTCAGCCAGACGCCGTTCCTCTTCTCCGATAGCGTCGCCAACAATATCGCCCTCGGTTGCCCGCATGCGACCCAGGAAGAGATTGAGCACGTCGCCCGCCTTGCCAGCGTCCATGACGACATCCTGCGCCTGCCGCAGGGGTACGAAACCGAAGTGGGCGAACGCGGCGTAATGCTCTCGGGAGGGCAAAAACAGCGCATTTCCATCGCCCGCGCGCTGCTGCTGAATGCCGAAGTTCTGATCCTCGACGATGCCTTGTCTGCGGTCGATGGCCGCACCGAACACCAGATCCTGCACAACCTGCGCCAGTGGGGAGAAGGGCGCACGGTGATCATCAGCGCCCATCGTCTCTCTGCTCTGACCGAGGCGAGCGAAATTCTGGTGATGCAGCACGGGCATATTGCCCAGCGCGGCCAGCATGAACAGCTGGCGGAACAGCCGGGCTGGTATCGCGATATGTATCGTTATCAACAACTGGAAGCGGCACTGGATGACGTGCCGGAAACCGACGAGGAGGCCGCCGATGCGTAGTTTTTCCCAGCTGTGGCCCACCCTTAAGCGCCTGCTGGCGTATGGTTCGCCGTGGCGCAAGCCGCTGTCGCTGGCTGTCGTGCTGCTGTGGATTGCGGCGATTGCCGAAGTAACCGGCCCGCTGCTGATCAGCTATTTCATCGACAACATGGTGGCAAAAAATTATCTCCCGCTCGGTTTAGTCACCGGGCTGGCGGTGGCCTACGTTGGCCTGCAGCTGCTGGCGGCCGGGCTGCACTATGCCCAGTCGCTGCTGTTTAACCAGGCCGCCGTCGGCGTGGTGCAGCAGCTGCGTACCGACGTGATGGATGCCGCCCTGCGCCAGCCCCTGAGTGCGTTTGATACCCAGCCAGTCGGGCAGATCATCTCCCGCGTCACCAACGATACGGAAGTTATCCGCGACCTGTATGTCACCGTGGTGGCTACGGTACTGCGCAGCGCCGCCCTGGTGGGCGCTATGCTCGTGGCGATGTTCAGCCTCGAATGGCGCATGGCGCTGGTGGCGATGGCGATTTTCCCGGCGGTAATGATTGTGATGATCATCTACCAGCGCTACAGCACGCCGATTGTGCGTCGCGTGCGGGCCTATCTGGCGGATATCAACGATGGCTTTAACGAGGTCATCAACGGCATGAGCGTTATCCAGCAGTTCCGCCAGCAGGCGCGTTTCGGCGAGCGGATGGGCGAAGCCAGCCGCTCCCACTATATGGCCCGCATGCAGACCCTGCGTCTGGACGGTTTCCTGCTGCGCCCGCTGTTAAGCCTGTTCTCGGCGCTGGTGCTGTGCGGGCTGCTGATGCAGTTTGGCTTTGCCGCCGGTGGCACCATCGAAGTCGGGGTGCTGTATGCCTTTATCAGCTATCTCGGGCGTCTTAACGAGCCGCTGATCGAGCTCACCACCCAGCAGTCGATGCTGCAACAGGCGGTGGTGGCCGGTGAGCGCGTCTTTGAGCTGATGGATCGCCCGCGCCAGGCGTATGGCGATGACGAGCGCGAACTGCAAAGCGGGGCGATTGATTTTGACAACGTCTCCTTTGCCTATCGCGACGATCGGTTGGTGCTGCAGGATATCAACCTGACGGTGCCGCCCCGCAGCTTTGTGGCGCTGGTGGGGCACACCGGCAGCGGTAAAAGCACCCTCGCCAGCCTGCTGATGGGCTACTACCCGCTCACCGAAGGAGAAATCCGTCTCGACGGACGTCCGCTGTCGAGCCTGAGCCACGGCACATTGCGTAAAGGCGTGGCGATGGTGCAGCAGGATCCGGTGGTGCTGGCCGATACCTTCTTTGCCAACGTGACGCTGGGCCGACCGTTCAGCGAGGAGCAGGTGTGGGACGTGCTGGAGAAAGTGCAGCTGGCGGAGCTGGCGCGCGGTCTGCACGACGGCATTCATACCCGGCTCGGCGAGCAGGGGAATAACCTGTCTGTCGGGCAAAAGCAGCTGCTGGCGCTGGCCCGGGTGCTGATTGATACCCCGCAGGTCTTGATTCTGGATGAAGCTACCGCCAGCATCGATTCCGGTACCGAGCAGGCTATCCAGCAGGCGCTGGCCGCGGTACGCGAACACACCACCCTGGTGGTGATTGCCCACCGTCTTTCGACCATCGTAGAGGCGGATACCATTCTGGTGCTTCATCGCGGTCAGGCGGTTGAACGCGGTACCCATAAGCAACTGCTTGAGGCAAAAGGGCGTTACTGGCAAATGTATCAGCTGCAGCTGGCCGGGGAAGAGCTGGCCGCCAGCGCCCGTGAGGAATCTCTCAGCGCCTGATGCACTAAAATTAAGCAACCAGCCAGCCGCTGAATCGGTTGGTGCAAAAATGAAACGCACCCTGCACTGTCATGGTGCGTTTTTTTTGGTCATGCCTTCTCCGTGCCTCGTATTTCCTCTCTTTTCACTTTTGGCACACCCCTTGCAATACCTCTTTCGTTGGCTCGCCAAAACCGAATTCTGACTGGAGGGATATATGAAGCTGGTTACCGTGGTAATCAAACCATTCAAACTCGAAGACGTGCGCGAAGCACTCTCTTCAATGGGTATTCAGGGGCTGACCGTTACCGAAGTGAAAGGCTTCGGTCGTCAGAAGGGGCATGCAGAGCTTTACCGTGGTGCGGAATACAGCGTCAACTTCCTGCCAAAAGTGAAGATTGACGTAGCGATTGCCGACGATCAGCTGGATGAAGTCATCGACGTAATTAGCAAAGCAGCCTACACCGGCAAAATTGGCGACGGCAAAATTTTCGTTGCTGAGCTGCAACGCGTTATTCGCATTCGTACAGGCGAAGCCGACGAAGCGGCACTGTAAAACAGCAGGCACACAGTGATAGGGATCGAGAAAATGAACACAACAACACTTAAAGCAGGTCTGGGGTCTCTGGCGCTGTTGCCGGGCCTGGCAATGGCTGCACCCGCGGTAGCAGACAAAGCCGATAACGCCTTTATGATGATTTGCACCGCGCTGGTGCTCTTTATGACCATTCCGGGGATCGCGCTGTTTTACGGCGGCCTGATCCGCGGCAAAAACGTCCTCTCCATGCTCACTCAGGTAACGGTGACCTTTGCGCTGGTTTGCGTGCTGTGGGTGGTCTACGGCTATTCGCTGGCCTTCGGGGAGGGCAACGCCTTCTTCGGCAGCTTTAACTGGGCAATGCTGAAAAATATCGAACTGACCGCGGTGATGGGCAGCTTCTATCAGTACATCCACGTGGCGTTCCAGGGTTCGTTCGCCTGTATCACCGTGGGGCTGATTGTCGGGGCGCTGGCGGAACGTATCCGCTTCTCCGCCGTATTAATCTTCGTGGTGGTGTGGCTGACCCTCTCCTACGTGCCGGTGGCGCATATGGTCTGGGGCGGCGGTCTGCTGGCCTCTCATGGCGCGCTGGACTTTGCGGGCGGTACCGTTGTGCATATCAACGCCGCAGTAGCTGGGCTTGTCGGTGCTTACCTGATTGGCAAACGCGTCGGTTTTGGCAAAGAAGCGTTCAAACCGCACAACCTGCCGATGGTCTTTACCGGTACGGCGATCCTCTATTTTGGCTGGTTTGGCTTCAACGCCGGTTCAGCCAGTGCGGCAAACGAAATCGCGGCCCTGGCCTTCGTGAACACCGTTGTCGCGACGGCGGGTGCCATCCTCTCCTGGATCTTTGGCGAGTGGGCGGTACGCGGTAAGCCTTCTCTGCTGGGCGCCTGTTCCGGTGCGATTGCCGGTCTGGTAGGTATTACCCCGGCCTGTGGTTTTGTCGGTGTCGGTGGCGCGCTGATCGTCGGTATCGTGGCGGGTCTGGCCGGTCTGTGGGGCGTGACGGCGCTGAAACGTGTTCTGCGTGTGGATGACCCTTGTGACGTGTTTGGCGTCCACGGCGTGTGCGGTATCGTTGGCTGCATTATGACCGGCATCTTCGCTTCAACCTCTCTGGGCGGCGTAGGCTATGCGGAAGGCGTGACCATGGGCCATCAGGTTCTGGTGCAGCTGGAAAGTATCGCCATCACGGTAGTCTGGTCGGGCGTGGTTGCCTTTATCGGCTACAAGCTGGCGGACATGACGGTTGGGCTGCGCGTGCCGGAAGAGCAGGAGCGCGAAGGTCTGGACGTCAACAGCCACGGCGAGAATGCGTATAACGCGTAAATAAAAGCAAACGGCAACCTCGGTTGCCGTTTTAGTGTTTGCACCCTCTCCCGGTGGGAGAGGGCCGGGGTGAGGGCACCAGGCCGCACGTAACATTATCCCCGATTACGCATCACCCCTTCCTGCACGGTGGATGCCACCAGCACCCCATCCTGGGTATAGAACTCACCGCGCACAAACCCGCGAGCGCTGGACGCCGAGGTGCTCTCCACGCTGTAGAGCAGCCACTCATTCATATTGAACGGACGGTGGAACCACATCGAATGGTCGATCGTGGCAACCTGCATCCCTTTCTCAAGGAAGCCCACGCCGTGCGGCTGCAGGGCAACCGGCAGGAAGTTGAAGTCCGAGGCATAACCCAGCAGATACTGATGCACGCGGAAATCTTCCGGCATGGTGCCGTTGGCGCGGATCCACACCTGACGGGCAGGCTCTGCGATGTGGCCTTTCATCGGGTTATGAAACTCGACCGGGCGGATCTCCAGCGGCTTGTCGCAGAGAAACTTCTCTTTAACCTGCGGGGGCAGCAGATGCGCCAGCGCGCGGGCAATGTCGGTCTCAGAACGCAACGCGTCAGGCGCAGGGGCTGGCGGCATCGTCTTCTGATGCTCATAGCCCGGTTCAGGGGCCTGGAACGACGCCGTCATATAGAAAATCGGCTTGCCGTTCTGCACCGCCGCCACGCGACGGGCGCTGAAGCTGTTGCCATCGCGCAGGACTTCAACGTCATATACGATGGGTTTCTGGCTGTCGCCCGGGCGCAAAAAGTAGCTGTGAAAAGAGTGCACAAAGCGCTCCGCAGGTACGGTCTCTTTAGCAGCGTAGAGGGCTTGTCCCACAACCTGGCCGCCGAAAACCTGGCGTAAACCCAGATCTTCGCTTTGTCCCCGAAAGAGTCCTTCTTCTATTTTTTCCAGGTTTAATAATGTCAGCAGATTGCTTAGTGCCTGACTCATAGTCGTCCTCAATTAATACGCCGTGGCGAAAGATACGCAGAGTATAACGCAGAATTGAAAGTGGTCCGATGGGTGCAATAATCTGAATAACAGGGGGATTCCAGGCATAAATAATTGATATGTGCCACACTTAGTCTCGTTATCTTTATGTTAACCACTCATCTGGCGGTATCGATCCCGCTGGTGCATTGATGATAAGGAGAACTCAATGAAACTCGTGCACGTGTTAAGTGGTTTAGCGGTAGCGGTCGCTCTTTCTGCCTGCGCAGACAAAAGCGCAGACATTCAGACGCCAGCGCCGAACCCGAATACTGCTGGCGTAGCCGCTCAGCCGACTATTCAGCAGCCAAATGTCTCTGGTACGATCTGGATCCGCCAGAAAGTTGCTTTACCGCCGGATGCGGTGTTAACCGTTACCCTGTCTGATGCCTCGCTGGCCGATTCGCCATCGAAAGTACTGGCGCAGCAGGCGACGCGTACCGAGGGTAAACAGGCGCCATTCAAATTTGAACTGCCGTTTAACCCGGCGGATGTTCAGCCCAATGCCCGTATTCTGCTGAGTGCGGCGATCACCATTAACGATCAGGTTGTTCTGATGACCGACATCGTGAAGCCGGTGATCAACCAGGGCGGTACGAAAGCCGATCTGGTGTTGGTCCCGGTGCAGCAGACCTCGCTGCCGCTGCAGCCTGGCGGCGGTGCGCCGACCACGGTGCCGTCAACGTCACCAACCCAGGTTAGCCCGTCTACGGCGACCCCGGCGCCAACCCAGCTTTAATGTTCCCTGCCCCTCTCGCCTGAGAGGGGCATTTAGTACCGCCAGCGGTATCGCTGCATATCTATCTCTCCACTGCCTGACACCTGCACCCCTTCACTGAGCAATGCCTGACGCTGACGCTGCAAATCCGGCCCCGTTAAGGAGATCGCTCCGTGGCGGTTGACGACCCGGTGCCAGGGCAGGGTACTGCCTTCCGGCAGCCGTTTGAGGACACCGCCTACCTGCCGGGCTGCGCGGGGAGAGCCCGCCAGTCGTGCCACTTCGCCATAGGTGGTGACCGTGCCTTCGGGAATCGAAGCGACTATCTGCCATACCCGCTGGGAAAAAGAGTCGTGCTCGTCCATTTTTTTCTCCTGTGTTGCGGGCATGATAGAGATTAACGGGTAATTGAGGAAGAAAGCGCCCACTCTGTAAACGCTTTGCGCAATAAAACATCACCCGGACGCGGTTAACTTGCAATTGCCATCCGGTACAGTGATAATGCGCCAGCGCGTTGGTTAACAACGCTCTCAATGGGGGCTCTGTTGGTTCTCCCGCAACGCTACTCTGTTCACCAGGTCAGGTCCGGAAGGAAGCAGCCAGGGCAGACGACGTGTGTGCCGGGATGTAGCTGGCAGGGCCCCCACCCATTTCTGCTCTCCTTAAGTCTGTCGTATCCCCCTTTCTACTATTATCCCCATCAATAGTGCGTATATTTTATATTTTCATATCTGCCTGTCTATTTCGCAAATTGTCATCATACTGAAACGTGACTGTCATTATTCTGTCATAAATTTTCGGCAGGGTAAGTGTGACATTTTTATTATCTATAAGCAGGAAATATATATCTGGATAATAATGTTAACTTCGTGTATTAATTTAAGAAAATAGTGCCAGGGATGTTAAAACCATGACGACTGCTGTCCTGAATGTGAAAATTGACGAAGCGCTGAAAGAGAAGCTTCGTCATTATGCCGAAGTGAATAATGAGAATCTCAGCGTTACCACAGAGAAGCTGCTGCAGATGGCGTTTGCTGTAGCAGATGAGGCGGGAGTAACGGAAGAGGATATCGACAATCAGCATACGGAAGAAGAGAGTGTAGCTCCATTTACTCCTAAAGAAATCAAAGCATTAAGAAAAATTCTGAAGAAGAAAAAATGAAACAACATCAACAATCAACCGCCAGCAGCTACTCAGAGGCCTGCTCGCTTCTGCGCTCTGGCTATGTCAAACATGTCCGCCTGGGCTGGGACGTTGGCAGTGATGAGTTCTTTCGAATTGCGTCTGACTGGTGTGATACCGGCGCAAAAATAAAGAAAGAAGGCGATAGTTTTGTTATTTCCCTGAAAGGTTTCCCTATCCCGGCTCAGCACTGATCTCCCCATGCTGAAAATGTCTGACTGTAACCATTACAGTCAGACATTTTTAAATCTCGTCTTATTAGCGGCTATTTGTGCGCCCGCTCACTCTTTTCCCGTAATAAATATTACTGTTGCATTCGTTCATTGAGTCAAAGCGATTATACCAGCGTGCGTTTTACACTGTGGCCGCTGTTACTCAGCGCCATCCACAGCGGCTTGATCCGCACCAGCGCGTTTTCCAGCTCAGCAGGCGCCAAAGAAAAAGGCATGCGCAGGTAGCGGTCAAAGGCCCCGGAGAGGCCAAAGCGCGTCCCGGTACCCAGATGAATGCCCGCCGCTTCGGCGCGCGAGGCCAGCTGGGTGGCCAGCATATCCGGCAGCTCAACCCAGTAAGAGAGACCCCCTTCCGGCATCCGGAAACGCCAGTCCGGGAAATGTTCCTGCAGCAGCGCCGCACAAGCATTCCGCCGCTCACGCAGCATCTGCCGTCGGGCAGATAAAAATGTTTCGCCATTCTCAATCAGCCACAGGGTTGCCAGCTGTTCCAGCAGCGGCGAGCCAAGATCGAGCGTATCGCGGGTCTGGACAAGCGTGGCGATGGTGCGTGCCGGGGCGCGAACCCAGCCCAGACGCAGACCTCCCCAGAAACTTTTTCCCGCCGAGCCCAGCGTAATGACATTGCCGTTCGGGCAGAAGGAGGCCAGCGGCCGCGGGGGAGGGGCATCGAACCACAGATCCACCATGGTTTCATCCACTACCAGCGTGGTGCAGGCCCGGGCAGCCACGGCGGCGATGGCCTCCCGACTCTTCTCGTCCATGCAGCGGCCAGTAGGATTGTGAAAATCGGGCATCAGGTACGCCAGGCGCGGCGCGGTCTGGGCGAGGGTGGCGGCAAAACCGTCGATATCCCAGCCGGTATGCGGCAGCGACACGCCTACCGGCCGACAGGATGCACCCTGAATCGCCGCGATAGCCAGCGGGTAGGTGGGGTGATCCACCACCACCCGATCGCCCGGGCCGGTGAACATGCGCAGCACCAGCGCCAGCCCGCTGACGGCACCGTTAACTACCATCACCTCTTCAGCCCGGGTAGGTAAACCGCGGCCGGTATAGCGTGCCGCAATGGCTTCGCGCAGCGCCAGCAATCCCAGCTGATCGTAGCCGGTTTGCGTCAGATGCGGGGTAATGGCGGTCAGGGCATGCGTATAGGCCTGATGGATCTCCGGCCCGGCACCCAGCGCGGCGGTAGAGAGATCCAGCGCCGCGCTGGCGTTGGCGCGGGTAGGGGGCGTGCGGCTGTCGGGCAGGATCACCCGCGAGCCACTGCCGTGCCGGCTTTCGAGATAACCTTCGTCCCGCAGATGGGCCAGGGCGCTGCTGACGGTGGTCCGGCTGACCTCGAGGGTTAAGGCCAGTTCCCGTTCCCCGGGCAGGCGCGTATCCAGCGCCAGCCTGCCGTCGAGGATCAGCAGGCGCAGGGCATCGGCCAGCTGCCGCCACAGCGGGGTACGGGAGGCACTCTCCTGCCAGTGACCCAGCAGGCGAACCAATGACTGACTTCCAAAACGACGTGATGACACGGGCAGTCCACTTTTTGAAAACTGGACATTAATCATAGGGCCATTTCAGGCAATGATTAAAGCAGAAACCACCGGAGAAAGATCATGTTGCGTCGATTACTTCAGCTTTACGTCGGATTAAGCCTGTACGGCCTGTCAACGGCGATGTTTGTCCGTGCGGATCTGGGAGCCGATCCGTGGAATGTCTTTCACCTGGGGGTGGCAAAACTGCTGGCAATGGATATTGGCACCGTCATGATCCTCACCGGGGCGCTGGTCCTGCTGATCTGGATCCCGCTGCGCCAGCGTCCCGGTCTCGGCACGATCAGTAACGTGATTGTGATTGGCCTGGCCGCCGATGCCGCATTGGCAGTTATTCCGGCCATTGATTCGCTGATGGCTCGCAGCCTGCTGCTGGCAAGCGCGGTGATTGTCAATGCGCTGGCGACGGGCATGTATATCGGGGCCGGATTTGGCGCCGGGCCGCGCGACGGCCTGATGACCGGGATCAACGCCCGCACCGGCTGGTCGGTTCGCAGCGTACGCACGGCGATTGAAATTACGGTCCTGCTGATTGGCTGCGTGCTGGGCGGCACCTTTGGTGTAGGAACCATACTCTATGCGCTGAGCATCGGTCCGCTGATCCAGATCTGCCTGCCGTGGTTTCGGCAGAAGCCGCGGATCGTTGCCCCAGAGCCGGGCCGCGTTGTCTGATTTTGCGAAGCGCTCACATGCTTTACGCCAGGCGTTATGACAGAATAGACACATCCGTCACTGCACCCTGAAGCGCATGAAAGCCATAACCCTCTACGATGTCGCCCGCCTGGCGGGCGTCTCCTATCAAACCGTCTCGCGGGTCATTAATGATGCGGCCCACGTCTCCGCCCGTACCCGGGAGAAAGTGCTGCAGGCGATGGCCGAGCTGCACTATGTACCCAACCGCGGTGCCCAGCAGCTGGCAGGCAAACGCACCCGTACGCTGGGGCTGATCACCACCGATCTGGCGCTGCATGCCCCCTCGCAGATTGCGTCGGCGGTAAAAACGCGGGCCGGGGAGCGTGGGGCGAGCGTGCTGATCTCGATGGTCGAGGATCCACAGCAGTGCCTGGCGGCGGTGCAGGAGCTGCTGGCCCAGCGCGTGGAAGGATTGCTGGTCAACGTCCCGCTGGAAGATGCGCTGGCCGAAAGCCTGCAGGCGCAGGCCGTTCCGGTGCCGGTGTTATTTCTTGATGTCACCCCCAACGCCCGGGTACACAGCCTGGTGTTCGATGCAGAGCAAGGAGCAAACCTGGGGGCGGAACACCTGCTGGCGCTGGGCCATCAGCGAATTGCCCTGCTCGGCGGGCCGCAAAGTTCCGTCTCTGCCCGGGCACGGCTTGCAGGCTGGTTATCAGCCTTAGGTCAGGCGGGTCTCGAACCTTGCTCCATCGTTCAGGGTGACTGGAGCGCGGCCTCAGGTTATGAAAAAGGCCATCAGCTGCTGGCCGGGGCGATTCTCCCGCAGGCGATCCTGGTGGCAAACGATCAGATGGCCCTGGGCGTGATGCGTGCCTGCGCCGAAAAAGGGATTGCGGTGCCGGGCCAGATATCGGTGGTGGGTTTTGACGATACCACCGACAGCGCATGGTTTACCCCGCCGCTGACTACGGTTCGTCAGGCGTTTCGTGAGGCCGGCCTGCGCAGCGTGGAGTGGCTGCTGGCGCAGCAGGGCAGCACAGAAAAGACGCCCTCACAAACCCGGCTGCCGGTAACGCTGATCGAGCGCCATTCCACCGCCCGGGAAGGGATCCCGCAGGGGAGCGACGATCTTGCCCGGCAGCTAAAATCGCTGGCGCTGCTGGCGGAACAGCTGGCGCGCCGATAACGCTTTTGTGATCGCCCTCGCTTCATGACGCTCTCCCGCTTTACCCTGTCTCCCTGGCAGGGCATTGTATCTAAAATTGTGAGCGCTTCGCAAAGAGGTAAACATGTCCCATCCTGCTCCGCTGACCCTCAGCACCCTGATCACTCGCCGCGACTGGGAAAACCCCGGCGTCACCCAATGGAATCGACTCCCTGCCCACGTGCCCTTGAGCAGCTGGCGCGACGAGCACGCCGCGCGGGATGAGGGTAAGACGCCCAGCGTCCGCTCGCTTAACGGCGACTGGCAGTTCAGCTTTTTTACGGCTCCGGAGCAGGTTCCCGACAGCTGGACGCAACATGATTGCGCGGATGCGGTGGTGATGCCTGTCCCCTCCAACTGGCAGATGCAGGGCTTTGATACCCCGATCTACACTAACGTTACCTATCCGATTGCGGTGAACCCGCCGTTTGTCCCGGCAGAGAACCCGACCGGTTGTTACTCGCTCACATTCGAGATGGAAGAGAGCTGGCTGGCGAGCGGCCAGACCCGGCTGGTCTTCGAGGGCGTCAACTCGGCCTTTTATCTGTGGTGCAACGGCCAGTGGGTAGGCTACTCCCAGGACAGCCGTCTGCCTGCGGAGTTTGATGTTTCTGCGTTCCTGCGCGCAGGCAGTAACCGCCTGGCGGTGATGGTGCTGCGCTGGTGCGACGGTAGCTATCTCGAAGATCAGGATATGTGGCGGATGAGCGGCATCTTCCGCGACGTCACTCTGCTGCACAAACCGGCTACCCATATCGCCGATTATCACGTCGAGACCGAACTGAATGCCGATTATGACCGTGCCCGGCTTAAGCTGGGGCTGACCCTCGGCGGGAGTGATTACGCCGATTGCGAGGTGAGCGTCAACCTGTGGCGGGAAGGGGAGCTTATCGCCAGCGCCGTCGGCCTGCCGGGCTCGGACATTGTCGATGAGCGGGGTCACTGGCAGGAGAGGGTCAATGTTTCACTGAAGGTGGAACAACCGGCGCTGTGGAGCGCGGAAATCCCCGCCCTGTACCGGCTGACCCTTGCGCTGCGCGACGCTCAGGGCAAGGTTCTGGACATTGAAGCCTGCGACGTCGGCTTCCGCCACGTTGAGATAGCCAACGGGCTGCTGAAGCTCAACGGCAAGCCGCTGCTGATCCGCGGGGTGAACCGTCACGAGCATCACCCCGAGCGCGGGCAAGTGATGGACGAAGCCACCATGCGCCGCGACATTGAGCTGATGAAGCAGCACAACTTTAACGCCGTACGCTGCTCGCACTATCCTAACCATCCGCTGTGGTACCGCCTGTGCGATCGCTACGGGCTTTACGTGGTGGATGAGGCCAATATTGAAACCCACGGTATGGTGCCGATGAGTCGACTGGCCGACCATCCGCGCTGGCTGCCCGCCATGAGCGAACGCGTCACCCGGATGGTGCAGCGCGACAGAAATTACCCGTCGATTATTATCTGGTCCCTGGGCAATGAGTCCGGTCATGGCGCGAACCACGACGCCCTTTACCGCTGGATCAAGACAACCGATCCAACCCGCCCGGTACAGTATGAAGGCGGCGGCGCCAATACCGCAGCGACCGACATTGTGTGTCCGATGTACGCCCGTGTCGATCAGGATCAGCCTTTCCCGGCAGTACCAAAATGGTCTCTCAAAAAGTGGATTGGCATGCCGGATGAATCCCGCCCGCTGATCCTCTGCGAATACGCCCACGCGATGGGCAACAGCTTCGGCGGGTTCGCGAAATACTGGGAGGCCTTCCGCAAACATCCTCGCCTGCAGGGCGGTTTCGTCTGGGACTGGGTTGACCAGGCGCTGACGAAATACGACGAGCAGGGCAATCCCTTCTGGGCTTACGGCGGCGATTTTGGCGATAAGCCTAACGACCGACAGTTTTGTCTCAACGGGCTGGTGTTCCCGGATCGCACCCCGCATCCGGCCCTGTACGAAGCCCAGCGCGCCCAGCAGTTCTTCACCTTTACTCTGCACAGCCACTCTCCGCTGGTGGTGGAGGTGCAGAGCGATTATCTCTTCCGCACCACGGACAACGAGCAACTGCGCTGGTCAGTGATGCGCGATGGCGAAGTGCTGGCCACCGATGTTGTCGCTCTGAACATTCCGGCGCAAGGGAAGCAACGACTGGAGATTACCCTGCCACAGTGGGCAGCTGCGCCGGGCGATGTCTGGCTGAACGTGGAAGTGTTCCAGCCTGAGGCCACGCCGTGGTCCGGCGAAAACCACCTCTGTGCCTGGGATCAGTGGCCGCTGCCCGCGCCGTTATTCGTCGCAACACCGAAAGCTGCCGGGGAAACGCCGCAGCTGATCCGCGCGGATGACGCCCTGGTGGTAACGCATCAGCAGCAGCGCTGGCAGTTTGACCGCGCCAGCGGCGACCTGACCCAGTGGTGGCGCGAGGGAGAGCCAGCCCTGCTTTCACCGCTGACCGATAACTTCACCCGCGCCCCGCTGGATAACGATATCGGCGTCAGCGAAGCGACCCGCATCGATCCCAACGCCTGGGCGGAGCGCTGGAAGGCGGCGGGGATGTACAACCTGACGCCGCGTCTGCTGCAGTGCGACGGCGAGCAGCTGGAGCAGGCGGTGATTATCACCACGCTGCATGCCTGGGAGCATGGCAATCAGGTCCTGTTCCTGAGCCGTAAATGCTGGCGTATCGACTGCCAGGGCGTGCTGCATGGCGATATTGAAGTCCAGGTGGCGAGCGATATACCCGAGCCTGCGCGTATTGGGCTCTGCTGTCAGCTGGCCCTGACGCCGCAGACTGTAAGCTGGCAGGGGCTCGGGCCGTATGAGAACTACCCGGATCGCAAGCTCGCCGCCCGTCAGGGGCGCTGGGAGCTGCCGCTGGCTGAGCTGCATACGCCTTACATTTTCCCCACCGACAACGGCCTGCGCTGCGATACGCGTCAGCTGAACCTGGGACAGCATCAGCTGGATGGCGACTTCCACTTCTCGGTAAGCCGCTACAGCCAGACGCAGCTGCGTGAGACGTCGCACCACCACCTGTTACGGGAGGAGTCCGGCTGCTGGCTGAACCTTGATGCCTTCCATATGGGCGTCGGCGGGGATGACTCCTGGAGCCCAAGCGTCTCACCGGAATTTATTCTGCAGGGGAAAAAGGTGCGTTACGCCTTTAGCTGGCAACAGAACTAAACTTAATCGCTGATGCGGCCACAACGCGTGGCCGCACGTTCACTTCGGAGGTTTATCTGATGAAGTATGTCGATGGTTTTGTGGTTGCCGTTCCCGCGGGTAATAAGGAGGCTTATCGCGAGATGGCGGCGAAAGCCGCGCCTTTGTTTAAAGAGTTTGGCGCGCTTCGCATCGTAGAGTGTTGGGCAGATGACGTGCCTGACGGCAAATTAACCGACTTTCGCATGGCGGTGAAGGCGGAAGAGAACGAAGAAGTGGTCTTCAGCTGGATCGAATATCCTTCCAAAGCGGTTCGCGACGAGGCGAATCAGAAGATGATGAACGATCCCAGGATGAAAGAATTTGGCGAAGCCATGCCCTTTGACGGTAAACGGATGATTTATGGAGGCTTCTCGCCTCTGCTGGACGAATAAACCTGCCGCCCGGCGGCGCTCTCCGTCGGGCGCTAAGCGCGACTCTCCGGCTCGAGGTTATTTTCCGCCCACTGAATAAATGCCTCTTTCGGCAGCGCTTTGCTGTAAAACCACCCCTGACCGTACTGCACGCCGTGGCTCCGTAACCATGCCAGCTGGCCTTCGGTTTCAATTCCTTCTGCCACCATATCCAGGTTGAGCGATTTGGCCATCTCGATGATGTGCGAGGTGACGTTTTTGTACTCCAGCGCGTCGACAAAGGACTTATCTATTTTCAGCGTATCGACGTCCAGATCCTGGAGATAGCTGAGGCTGGAATAGCCCGTTCCGAAATCATCGATATAGACCGAGTGGCCTGCACGCCTGAACGCGGCAATGGCCGGAGCGCTGACGGCGGGATCGGCGAACCCGCGCTCGGTGAGCTCCAGCGCAATCTGTGAGGGGGGAAGTTGCCACTGATTCAGCAGGCGGCTCAGCAGCGGAAGCACCTTACCGGAGATCAAATCCTCCGGGGCAAGGTTAATCGAAATATGGTGGCCCGGATGCTGGCGCAGCCACTCGCCCATCTCTTCAAAAACTTTTTCGATGATAAGCGTGGTCAGCTGATTCGTCAGGCCCGTCTGCTCGGCCAGGGAGACGAAAATATCCGGCGACAGATAGCTGCCGTCCGGTTGCGGCCAGCGTGCAAGCGCTTCCGCGCCGGTCAGCCTGCCGCTGTTTAACGCCACAATCGGCTGGAAATGAACCTTAAACTCCCGGGCATTAATGGCATCCAGTAAACGGTACCGGGGCGACTGCAGGCGGCGTAACACGCGCAGGATAAACCAGGCCGTCAGCAGACTGATCAGGACGCCAAAAGGCAGCCAGAAAATAAGCTGGTGGTGCCAGCTCTCTTTTAGAGGTTTGAGGGAGGACCAGGTGACGATGGAAAACCCCAGGTCGGACACGTTATGGACGTTGTACATCGCGCCGTCATGCTGAAAATGGGTGCTGCCGCTGCGCCGCATCTCATTGAATACCTGAATATCCAGGTTATTACTGCTGGCAAAGATCACATTGCGCAGGGTGCCGATCAGGGCCACGTCGATCGGCCAGGAGCCTAAGGGGATCACATCGATCAGCGAGGCCGGGTCAACCAGCACGATATAGTGGTCATTGCCAATTGCAGCCATATAGCGATCGACGGCGAGGTCGTTGTGCGAGGTGATCCAGGCCCGATAGCCATCAGGCGTTACCCGCATTGCAGGCGGAAAGGGGGCGGCATGGCTCTCCTGTTCCAGTGAGGAGCAGCGCGGCTTGAGATCCTCAATGTAGATGACCTCCTGAATATATCGCCAGGAAAAAGAGGTGCGGCGCATGGCCAACGTGTGTTCGTAACTGCAGGGGATCCCTTTAAACGACGCCATCTCAGTAAGCGCTGACTTTGCCTGGGTAATGACTTTGTCGGTTCGGATCTGCACCCGGGAAGAGTAGTTATTCAGATCGTCAACAAACCGCTGCTCCGCATTGCTATGCGCCAGCCATACGCTCAGACAAACAGGAACAAGCACTGAAATAATTAGCACGCAGGTAACCATGCTCACCAGCTGTCGGGTTGTCATGCTCCTGTTTCCTTTTTATAACGCCGGGCCCGGGGCGTGCAAAACGATGACGTTAAAACGAAAAGTACTGTTGAAGTGTAGCGTTATAGCATGCGGCTGGCATTGATTTCATTCTGCAATTTAGGGGGCCAGGAAAACTCCGGCGGCCTGGCTTCCGGCGTGGGTTGTTTTCCGCTCGCCACTCGGATATGCTTATTGTTATGTTATAACAATTCATATTTGAGGTAAGCATGCAGGTTCTGAATTCATTGCGCAGTGCCAAACAACGTCATCCCGATTGTCAAATCGTCAAACGTAAAGGGCGGCTGTATGTGATATGCAAATCCAATCCGCGCTTTAAGGCGGTGCAGGGGCGGAAGAAGAGACGTTAAGCGGGTAAGGTGCCTGCCGCTGAAAGGTAAACTGTCGGCGGCAGGTCTAAACGGGATCAGGCAGGTGTGCGGGAGAGGGTAAAGACGTCGTAGAAAGAGAGCTCGCCCTTGGTGGCGATCATCTTCTGCAGTTTCTCTTTTTGCTGTAACTCGACGTTGGGCGAGTGCAGAATGTTTTCGATCAGCTGTCCAGGCACAAAGCGTGTGTTGTACCACTCCCCGTTGTAGCAAACGCGAAAATCCAGTACATCAATATCTTCATAGCGATAGCGTGGATTAACGTCGAAGAAGAAGAAGGCGTTAAAGACGATGAACAACACCACCAGCAACCAGACGGAACCGATCAGGGTTTCTGATTGCAGCATCACCACCAGCGTCGCCAGCCACGCCGCATACATGGCGACAAACAGACCAGGATGTTTGCGAATAAAGCTGATGCTGAAACGCGGTTTATTGTCACGCTTTTCGCGAACATTGAGATCGTCAATGGTTTCGGTAAGCAGGCGTTGTATCTCGGTCATCTTCTGCCCTTTGTGAATTCAACTCAATACGAAGGATCCGTATATTTTAAGTGACCACAATGTTTGTGGAAAGTAACAGTTAGACTAAGAAAAATCATAACAGTTACCTGAAAAGGGCGGGTGAGATGAAGTGACCAGTCTGTTCTCTACAACGCAAAATTCCCTGGACGATAGCATGAGCCTAACCGGATGAAGAGCTGCCAGTAACGCAAATTTGAAGCGCCGGAGAGTCGCGCAACACCTCTGGCATCTGTAAACAGAATCAGCGTACAAACTTCCATACTGCGGTAGGAATTTTATCATACAGCTTATTCATCGTCAGTTCGGCCAGGCGATGGTCGGCCGCAGAATAGAATACTGCCAGTTCATTATCAGAAAGCTCGTATTTATTTTTTTCAATCACGCGCTCAAGGGTGTCAATTGACTGACAACGTCGCAGACGCATCAAATAATCAGTCTTGGTTAATGGTTTATCAGACATAAATTCACCTAATTGTTTGTAATAGTTTTAACCGGAGAAGCTAACGGATTAGCTCTGCTTGCCGTAACAAAACAACGAAAAAGCCGATTGCCCGATTTACGCCATTTTTGCAAATCCTGTGCGTTAATGCCGTAGCTGCTGAATAACATAAAAGTGTCATCCAGGTATTCGTCAATTTGCTCAATCAACTTATTATCTTCGTTATACTTAATTTTATAATTAAGGGCGAAGGTAGCAATATGTTCAATCAACTCGTTTAACTGCAAATTAATGGCAGAAGTAGGGTCATTTACCCAGCCATGATTGCTCTCGTCGAGATTTGTCAGGCAGTCATGGTACAGGGATTCACAAAGGAATTTCAACTGTGCAATATCTTGCCTTTTGGGCGAGTATTCGTCCATAGCGCATCCCCTTTTTGAGTGATTCTTTACTCACCGAACATCGCTGTCGGGAAGGGTACAACTGGCTTAGCGTCAACGGCTACTGTTATGCCTCTTGCTTTAACTATAATCTACTCTAATCAGGATTTCACCGCGCTATTACGAAAAATTACAATTACGCAGCGCTTTACCGTCTTTGACCTTCACTATGTTATATATTTTTTTCTCCTGACACCGAACTTTACTTATCACCACATGTGATTTCTCAAGCCCGTTTAAAATCAAAAAACACCAGGAATACTCTTAATACCTAAGAAGCAACGCATGAAATTGAGAATTTCTGTAAAAGAACCAGGCTAAATATGATATGTGGTTTAAGCGTTACATTAAATATATAAACCCTCAATAAGCTAATTTTATGATTTTCAATTGCTAAAAAAAAGGCCGCATATGCGGCCTTTTTAACGGTTAAACCCGAATCTGTGTCATCACACCGGGTGATTGTGTTCCACATCATCGCTCTTACGGCTAAAACGACGACGTACAACCACGAAGAACACCGGAACGAAGAAGATCGCCAGGACGGTCGCGGTCACCATCCCACCCATTACGCCGGTACCTACGGCGTTCTGCGCACCGGAACCTGCACCCGAGCTAATAACCAGCGGCATAACGCCGAGGATAAAGGCGAGGGAGGTCATCAGAATCGGACGCAGACGCATACGGACTGCTTCCAGCGTTGCTTCAATCAGGCCTTTGCCTTCTTTATCCATCAGATCTTTGGCGAATTCGACGATTAATATCGCGTTCTTCGCCGACAAGCCAATGGTTGTCAGCAGGCCCACCTGGAAGTACACGTCATTACCCAGCCCGCGGAACGTCGCTGCCAGCAGGGCACCAATGACCCCCAGCGGTACAACCAGCATAACCGAGAACGGAATCGACCAGCTCTCGTACAGCGCCGCCAGACACAGGAACACTACAATCAGCGAGATGGCATACAGGGCAGGGGCCTGGTTACCGGACAGACGTTCCTGATAGGACATCCCCGTCCAGTCGTAGCCAATACCCGCAGGCAGTTTACCCGCCAGCTCTTCCATCAGGTTCATGGCTTCACCGGTACTTCTGCCCGGTGCCGCCTGGCCCAGGATCTCCATGGATGGCAGACCGTTGTAACGTTCCAGACGCGGTGAACCGTATTCCCAGCGAGAAGTAGAGAAGGCTGAGAACGGCACCATCTGCCCGTTGCTGCCGCGCACATACCAGTTATTGATATCGCTTGGCAACATACGGTATTGCGCTTCAGACATTACGTACACCTTCTTCACACGACCACGGTCGATGAAGTCGTTGACGTAGCTCCCGCCCCAGGCTGCGCCCAGTGTGGTGTTGATGTCGCTGATAGAGACGCCCAGCGCCTGTGCTTTTTCCTGATCGATATCCACTTTGAACTGCGGGGTATCTTCCAGGCCGTTTGGACGAACGCCAACCAGCAGGTCAGGGTGCTTGGCCACTTCGCCGAACAGCTGGTTACGCGCCTGAGTCAGTTTTTCATGGCCCAAACCACCCTGGTCGATAAGCTGGAAGTCAAAGCCGGTCGCCGTACCCAACTCAACAATCGCTGGCAGGTTAAAGGCGAAGACCATCGCATCTTTAATCTGCGAGAAGGTGCCCATGGCGCGACCGGTAATGGCTTCTACCTTATTCTCGTCACCCGGACGATCAGCCCAGTCTTTCAATGAGACGAAGGCAATACCGGTGTTCTGACCACGACCTGCAAAGCCAAAGCCGTTAACCGCAAACACCGATTCAACGTTGGCTTTCTCTTTATTGAGGTAATAATCAGTGACTTCATCCAGCACTTTCTGGGTACGCTCTTGCGATGCACCCGCCGGGAGCTGGGCCATCGTCAGGAACACGCCCTGGTCTTCATCCGGCAGGAAGGAGCTTGGCAGACGAACGAACAGGTAGGCCATGCCGACCACGATGATGATATAGAGCAGCAGGTAACGACCGGTGCTGCGCAGGATATTGCCTATGCTGTCGGTGTAGTGGTGCGTGCTCTTATCGAACATGCGGTTAAACCAGCCGAAGAAGCCTTTTTTGTTTTCTCCGTGATCGCCTTTAGCCACCGGTTTCAGCATGGTGGCGCACAGCGCAGGGGTCAGGATCAGAGCGACCAGTACCGACAGGGCCATCGCGGAAACGATGGTGATCGAGAACTGGCGATAAATCGCACCGGTAGAACCACCGAAGAAGGCCATCGGGATAAATACCGCCGACAGAACCATAGCGATACCGACCAGCGCGCCCTGAATCTGACCCATGGATTTACGGGTCGCTTCTTTCGGCGGCAGTCCCTCTTCGGACATCACACGCTCGACGTTTTCGACCACCACGATGGCGTCATCCACGAGCAGGCCGATGGCCAGCACCATCCCGAACATCGTCAGGGTGTTTATCGAGAAGCCGAAGGCCGCCAGGATAGCAAAGGTCCCGAGCAGAACCACCGGTACGGCGATGGTTGGAATCAGCGTCGCACGGAAGTTTTGCAGGAACAGATACATCACCAGGAATACCAGGATGATCGCTTCTACCAGCGTTTTCACTACTTCGTGGATAGAGATTTTAACGAACGGCGTGGTGTCATACGGGTAAACGATCTTCAGGCCTGACGGGAAGAAAGGTTCCATTTTCTTCAGTTCAGCACGGATCGCGGTCGCCGTATCAAGGGCGTTAGCACCGGTCGCCAGTTTAATACCCAGACCGGATGCCGGCTGGCCGTTAAACTTGGCGATAACGTCGTAGTTCTCACCACCCAGTTCCACCTTCGCAACGTCGCGCAGGCGAACCTGTGAACCGTCCGGATTCACCTTCAGCAGAATCTTACTGAACTCATCTGCGGAGGTCAGTCGGGTCTGTGCGATGATAGAGGCGTTCAGCTGCTGGCCTTTCACCGGCGGCGTACCGCCTAACTGACCGGCTGCAACCTGGGCGTTCTGCGCTTTAATGGCGGTGATCACGTCCACTGGCGTCAGCTGGAAGTTGTTCAGCTTGTTCGGGTCCATCCAGATACGCATCGCGTACTGAGAACCGAACAGCTGTACGTCACCCACACCAGAAGTACGGCTGATGGCGTCCTTCATGTTGGCGCCCACGTAGTCGGAAATATCCTCCTGCGTCATGGTGCCGTTGGTGTTGATAACGCCGACAACCATCAGGAAGCTACTGGAGGATTTCTCCACACTCACACCCTGCTGTTGTACTTCCTGCGGCAGTAACGGCATCGCCAGCTGCAGTTTGTTCTGCACCTGTACCTGGGCGATGTCCGCATCCGTACCGGATTCGAAGGTCAGCGTGATCTGCACCGTACCGGTGGAGTCACTGTTGGAGGACATGTACATCAGGTTATCGATACCGTTCATGTTCTGTTCGATAACCTGCGTCACGGTGTCCTGCACCGTTTTCGCATCAGCCCCTGGGTAGGTTGCGGCGATTGAAATTGCTGGCGGCGCAATGGTTGGATATTGCGCGACAGGCAGCTTCAGGATCGCGAGTCCCCCGGCTAGCATGATGATTATGGCGATCACCCACGCGAAAATGGGGCGATCGATAAAGAAATTAGGCATGTCTTAACGGCTCCTGTTTAAGTTAAGACTTAGGTTGTTCTGACTGACCGCCTGCTGAGGCTTGTTGTTGATTGTCAGACGTGACCTCTTGCGCTTTTACCTTGGCGCCTGGGCGAACTTTTTGTAATCCGGTAATAATGACGCGATCGCCATCTTTCAGACCGTCGGTCACCAGCCATTTATCACCAATGGCCTGGGTTGCCGTGATCTGACGAACTTCGACTTTGTCTTCAGCGCCAATCACCATCGCACTGGCATCGCCGCGCGGTGTGCGGGTCACGCCCTGCTGTGGAACCAGCAGTGCGGTTGGGTTGGTCCCTTCTTCCAGGCTGGCGCGGACGAACATGCCCGGTAACAGCGTATGGTTCGGGTTCGGGAAAATTGCGCGCAGGGTGATGGAACCGGTGGTCTGATCGACCGTGACGTCAGAGAACTCAAGGCTGCCGGCCTCAGGGAACTTAATGCCGTCACTGGTAACCAGTTCAACTTTCGCTTTGCCGTTTTCCTGCTTCAGCGTGCCGTTCTCCAGCTCCTGTTTCAGGCGCAGGAAATCATTGCTCGACTGGGTAACATCGACATAGATCGGGTCGAGCTGCTGCACGGTTGCCAGCGCGTTAGTCTGGCCGTTCTGCACCAGCGCACCTTCAGTCACGGACGATTTACCAATGCGACCGCTGATAGGGGAGGTCACTTTGGTATAGGCCAGGTTAATGCGTGCGGTTTCAACAGCGGCTTTTGCCGCGATGACGGCAGCATTAGCCTGCTGTGCGTCAGCCTGGGCGCTATCGTATTCCTGTTGGCTGATGTACTGAGTACCCAGCAGTTTCTGATAACGGCTGACCGTCAACTGGGCAATTTTTGCTGCAGCCTGCGCTTTGGCCAGATCGCCTTTTGCGCTTTCGTAGTTAGCCTGGTAGGTCGCGGGATCAATCTGATACAGAGAATCACCCGCTTTAACATCACCCCCTTCCGTAAAATTACGTTTCAGGATGATGCCACTCACCTGTGGACGCACTTCCGCAATGCGGTAAGCACTGGTACGGCCGGGTAATTCAGTTTTGATCTGGAGAGGTTCGGTTTTGAGCGTCACGACGCCAACTTCTGGCACCTGCTGAGCTCCTTGTTGAGCCTGTTTCTCGTCACATCCTGTAAGCGCTAAGCTGCCTGAGAGCATCAGAACGATCGCCAGAGGCGTTAACCCTCTGTTTTTGTTCATATGTAAACCTCGAGTTTCCGATTTCAAATTGATCAATGGATCACGCGTCCACAAACCCATTGCTGCGTTTATATTATCGTCGTGCTATGGTACATACATTCATAAATGTATGTAAATCTGACTCCTGTAAATTCACCTGCGCATGGCACGAAAAACCAAACAACAAGCACTTGCAACACGCCAACACATCCTTGATGTCGCTTTACGCTTGTTTTCGCAACAGGGGGTTTCATCTACCTCTCTGGCACAGATAGCTCAGGCGGCTGGGGTAACCCGGGGAGCGATTTACTGGCATTTCAAAAATAAGTCAGATTTATTTGGTGAAATTTGGGAGTTGTCAGAGTCCAGTATTGGGGATCTCGAGACTGAGTATCGGGCAAAATTCCCTGACGATCCACTCTCAGTTTTAAGAGAGATTCTGGTTTATATTCTTGAGGCGACAGTTATTGAAGAGCGACGCCGTCTTATGATGGAGATCATCTTCCATAAATGTGAATTCGTTGGGGAAATGGCGATCGTGCAACAGGCGCAGCGCAGCCTCTGCCTGGCCAGTTACGACCGTATTGAACAGACGCTGACTCACTGTATCAAAGCGAAAATGCTACCCGCCAATCTGCTGACCCGTCGCGCCGCTATTCTGATGCGCAGCTATATTTCCGGACTGATGGAAAACTGGCTCTTTGCGCCGCAGTCTTTTGATCTGCAACGTGAAGCCCGTGATTATGTCGCCATTCTGCTGGAAATGTACCAGCTCTGCCCTACGCTCCGCGCCCAGCCTGACCCCCTGCTGGCCTGACTCCCAGGAATTATCCAGGAGCCCACAGTTGACGCTATTTTGCTTTCAACTGGCGTGATATTCTTCACGCCGGTCAATTGGGTCATTCATCACACAAATTACACATTACTATGTCGCATTACACACGCAAACAGCATCCTGTTTTTGCCTTTATTCTGGTTTTCTTTCTCGCCTTTCTGGCTTCGCCGGTTGCATTTGCGCGTGGTGATAACACCAGCGACATGCCAACCCGCGCCGATGTCCAGAGTCAGCTCGATGCCCTGAGCAAACAAAAAGAGCTTACTCCGCAGGATAAGCTGGTGCAGAAGGATCTGACGGAAACTCTGGAAACCATCGATAAGATCGAGCGGGTCAAGGCCGAAACCACACAATTACGTCAGAAGGTGGCGCAGGCGCCAGAAGCGATGCGCAAGGCGACAGAGAGCCTGAACGCGCTGGGCGATATCGATAATGATGACGAAACCCGCAAGACGCTGGCGACCCTGTCATTGCGCCAGCTGGAACTGCGCGTGTCGCAGCTGCTGGACGACTTACAAACTGCCCAGAGCGATCTCGCCACCTACAACAGCCAGCTGGTCTCCCTGCAAACTCAGCCGGAGCGCGTGCAGAATGCGATGTATACCGCGTCTCAGGAGCTGCAGCAGATCCGCAATCGCCTGAATGGCACCTCCGCGGGAGAGGCTGCGTTACGCCCCACCCAGCAGACGCTACTCCTGACGCAGCAGCTTTTGCTGAATGCCCAGATCGAGCAGCAGCGTAAGAGCCTGGAAGGCAACACCGTGCTGCAGGATACCCTGCAAAAACAGCGCGACTATGTCACCGCCAACATCAACCGTCTGGAGCACCAGTTGCAGCTGCTGCAGGAGGCGGTGAACAGCAAACGGCTGACCCTGACCGAGAAAACTGCCCAGGAAGCTGTCAACCCGGACGAAACCGCCCGTATCCAGGAAAATCCGCTGGTGAAGCAGGAGCTGGATATCAACCATCAGCTCAGCCAGCGTTTGATCAAAGCGACCGAAAACGGCAACTCGCTGGTTCAGCAGAATATCAAAGTGAAAAACTGGCTGGATCGCGCCCTGCAGTCGGAACGCAATATTAAAGAGCAGATTGCCGTCCTGAAAGGCAGCCTGCTGCTGTCGCGTATTCTTTATCAGCAACAGCAGACCTTGCCTTCCGCCGATGAGCTGGAAGACATGACCAACCGCATTGCGGATCTGCGTCTGGAGCAGTTTGAGGTCAACCAGCAGCGCGACGCCCTGTTCCAGAGCGATGCCTTCGTCGCCAAACTGGAAGAAGGGCACAGCAGCGACGTCAATGACGAAGTTCATGATGCCCTGCTGCAGGTGGTGGATATGCGCCGCGAGCTGCTGGATCAGATGAACAAACAGCTGGGCAATCAGCTGATGATGGCCATTAACCTGCAGATCAACCAGCAGCAGCTGGTGAGCGTCTCTAAAAGCCTGCAGGAGATCCTCACCCAGCAAATCTTCTGGGTAAACAGCAACAAACCGATGGACTGGGACTGGATCAAATCCTTCCCGGGCATGCTTAAAGATCAGATTAAGGCGATGAAAATCACCGTTAACTGGGAAAAAGCAGGCCCTGCGGTGGCCTTTGCTTTCCTGGCGGGCCTGCCGCTATTACTGATTGCCGGTTTAATTCGCTGGCGTCTCGGCTGGCTGAAAAAATACCAGGCGAAGCTGGCACAGGAGGTGGGGCAGCTGCGTAATGACAGCCAGCTTCACACCCCGAAAGCGATTCTTATCGATCTGATCCGCGCTCTGCCGGTCTGTCTGCTGATCCTCGCCGCCGGACTGATCCTGCTGACCATGCAGCTCAATATCAGCGATCTGCTGTGGGCCTTCAGCAAAAAGCTGGCCCTCTTCTGGCTGGTCTTTGGCCTGTGCTGGAAGGTGCTGGAGAAAGACGGCGTGGCGGTGAGTCACTTTAATATGCCTGCGCAGCTGACCAGCCACTGGCGCCGCCAGATTGTGCGCGTCAGCCTGGCGCTGTTGCCGCTGCACTTCTGGTCCGTGGTGGCGGAACTCTCTCCGCTGCATCTGATGGATGATGTGCTGGGGCAGTTCGTTATCCTGCTTAACCTGCTGCTGATCAGCGTGCTGATGTGGCCGATGTGCCGTGACAGCTGGCGCGACAAAGAGTCGCACACAATCCGTCTGGTGACGGTCACCGTGCTCTCTATTATTCCCGTCGCGCTGATGGTGCTGACGGCAACCGGCTACTTCTATACCACCCTGCGTCTGTCAGGGCGCTGGATTGAAACCGTCTATCTGGTGATCTTCTGGAACTTGCTCTACCAGACCGTGCTGCGCGGGCTGAGCGTTGCAGCTCGTCGTATTGCCTATCGCCGTGCCCTGGCGCGTCGACAGAATATGGTGAAAGAGGGGGCCGAAGGCGCCGAACCGCAGGAAGAGCCGACCATCGCTCTGGAGCAGGTAAACCAGCAGACGCTGCGCATCACCATGCTGGTGATGATTGCCCTGTTCGGCGTGATGTTCTGGGCGATCTGGTCTGATTTAATCACCGTCTTTGCTTATCTCGACAGCATTACGCTGTGGCACTACAACGGCACCGAAGCGGGTGCGGCGGTGGTGAAAAACGTCACCATGGGCAGCCTGCTGTTTGCGCTGGTCTCATCGGTGGTGGCCTGGGCCTTGATCCGCAACTTGCCAGGCCTGCTGGAAGTGCTGGTGCTCTCACGCCTGAACATGCGCCAGGGTGCCTCCTACGCCATTACCACCATCCTGAACTACGTGATTCTGGTGGCGGGTGCCATGACGGTCTTCGGGTCGCTCGGGGTGTCGTGGGATAAACTGCAGTGGCTGGCGGCGGCGCTGTCGGTCGGTCTTGGTTTTGGTCTGCAGGAGATCTTCGGTAACTTCGTCTCGGGTCTGATCATCCTGTTCGAACGTCCGGTACGTATCGGCGATACCGTCACCATCGGCACCTTCTCGGGTACCGTCAGCAAGATCCGTATTCGTGCCACCACCATCACCGACTTCGATCGCAAAGAGGTGATCATCCCGAACAAAGCGTTCGTGACCGAGCGACTGATCAACTGGTCGCTCTCGGACACCATCACCCGCGTGGTGATCCGCCTTGGCGTGGCCTACGGCTCCGATCTGGACGCGGTGAAAAAAGTACTGCTGAAAGCGGCGATGGATCATCCGAAAGTGATGCACGATCCGGAGCCATCAGTATTCTTCACCACCTTCGGACCAAGCACTCTGGATCATGAACTGCGTCTGTACGTACGTGAACTGCGTGACCGCAGCTACACCGTAGATGAGCTGAACCGCACCATCGAACGCCTGTGCCGCGAGAACAATATCAATATTGCGTTCAACCAGCTTGAAGTTCATCTGCGCAATGAGAAGGGCGACGAGCATACTGAAGTGAAACGTGACATTAAGGGTGACGTTCCGACTCCAGCGTAACGTTACCCCTCACCCTAACCCTCTCCCCAAAGGGGCGAGGGAATGGTTTGCTCCCTCTCCCTTTCAGGGAGAGGGCAGGGGTGAGGGTCTTTTTCCTTCAAAATCCCGCTTCACAATTTCCAGTGCTTTCAGCACCGTGTCGATCGGCAATTCATGATTCTCCAGCAACATAATCAGGTCGACGGCCAGCTTGACTTCATCGGGGGCGTTTTCCAGTGACACACACTACTCCTGTTAACGGGTCAGACGCGCGATAACGCGTTCAATATCATCCAGTGCCTTGCGGCAGCGTTCAAGCCGCCCCTCCAGCGCGGTAATTTCGCGCATCAGCATCTGCTGCTCTTCCAGCGTTTCGGCCTGGTTCAGCCGGGACTCGCGTTCATTTTTCATCTCGCATAGCCGACGTTCAAACTCCTGGTGCTCCAGGCGCTTGCGCTGCCATTTTGTGGTGCCCGCAGAGGCACCGTCCCAGAGGCGCAGCGGCCAGGCGGCTATCTCCCGGTGCAGGGCGGCGATCTGTTCCGCCAGATGAGCGGCCAGCCAGGCGACCTGCTCAGCCTGCGCGTTATCTACGGCGTGACGCAGCTCGTCCAGATGGTGCTGGGCTTCATCGAGATAATCTTTCATCAGGGTGCTGCGGGTGCGGAACAGCTGCCGGTCAAAACGCGGCTTCAAGGTGGCGTGCTGCATCAGGGGGGCGGCCTGCTCGCGCAGGGTCGTCAGTTGATTTTGCAACGTCTGTAAAAGCAAGGCTGTTTTCAATCCGCACTCCAGTGGTACAGTAGCCGTTCAGTTTGATAACGATTCGCATTATGCAGCGTACTATTCTAATCATCATTGGCTGGCTTGCGGTAGTGCTCGGCACGCTGGGCGTTGTTTTACCTCTTTTACCCACCACGCCCTTTATATTGCTGGCGGCGTGGTGCTTTGCCCGTTCTTCGCCGCGTTTTCACCACTGGCTGCTCTACCGCTCCTGGTTTGGCGGCTACCTGCGCCACTGGCAACAGCACCGTGCCATGCCGCCCGGCGCTAAGCCACGGGCCGTTGCGGTGATCCTCGTGACCTTCGCCTTTTCATTATGGATGGTAAAAATGATGTGGGTGCGGATCCTGCTGCTGGCAATCCTCACCTGCCTGCTGATTTTCATGTGGCGGATCCCCGTCGTTGATGAAAAGCAACAAAAGCAATAATCATGAGTATGGCTGTTGCAATTCTTGCGCGCAGCCAGTAAATTCGACCGTTTTCGAGCACGGGCAGAGCTGGTCAAAGGTTAAACAATTGTTACTTTGACCGACCATTCATCCGCTCCGTGAGTAACACCGTTTTCATCAGGCATCTATTTATGACCGCAACTGCGCAGCAGCTTGAATTTCTTAAAAACAGCATCAAAAGCATCCAGGATTATCCGAAGCCTGGCATTCTTTTCCGTGATGTCACCAGCTTGCTGGAAGACCCGAAAGCGTATGCTCTCAGCATTGAACTGCTGGTTGAGCGTTATAAAAACGCCGGGATCACCAAAGTTGTAGGCACCGAAGCCCGTGGCTTCCTGTTCGGCGCGCCGGTTGCGCTGGCAATGGGCGTGGGTTTTGTGCCGGTACGTAAACCGCGCAAACTGCCTCGCGAAACCATCGCCGAGAGCTACGAGCTGGAATACGGCACCGACCAGCTTGAGATCCACGTTGATGCGATCAAGCCTGGCGATAAAGTGCTGGTGGTTGACGATCTGCTGGCAACCGGCGGCACCATTGAAGCCACCGTGAAGCTGATCCGTCGTCTGGGTGGTGAAGTGACCGATGCGGCCTTCATCATCAACCTGTTCGATCTGGGCGGCGAACAGCGCCTCGAAAAACAGGGCATCACCAGCTACAGCCTCGTGCCTTTCCCGGGACATTAATCCTCCCGCCCGCAACCTCGCCCAACGGGTGAGGTTGTGTTAGCATTACCCCCCTGAATATCCACCTTCCAGCGTTGCAGAGCCTGCCCATGAGTTATCAGGTGTTAGCCCGAAAATGGCGACCCCAAACCTTTGCTGACGTTGTCGGCCAGGAACATGTGCTGACCGCCCTGGCGAACAGCTTATCGCTAGGACGTATCCATCACGCCTGGCTTTTTTCCGGCACCCGTGGCGTCGGTAAAACCTCTATTGCCCGTTTGCTGGCGAAAGGCCTTAACTGCGAAAGCGGGATCACCGCCACGCCGTGCGGCGTCTGCGATAACTGCCGTGAAATCGAGCAGGGGCGCTTTGTCGATCTGATTGAGATCGATGCCGCCTCGCGCACCAAAGTCGAAGATACCCGCGATCTGCTGGATAACGTCCAGTACGCTCCGGCGCGTGGCCGCTTCAAGGTCTATCTGATCGATGAAGTGCACATGCTCTCGCGCCACAGCTTTAACGCCCTGCTGAAAACGCTGGAAGAGCCGCCCGCACACGTTAAGTTCCTGCTGGCGACCACCGATCCGCAAAAGCTGCCGGTCACTATCTTATCCCGCTGCCTGCAGTTCCACCTGAAGGCGCTGGACGTTACGCAGATCCGCGATCGGCTCGAATACATTCTCAACGAAGAGCAGGTTGCCCATGAGCCGCGTGCGCTGCAGCTGCTGGCGCGTGCTGCCGATGGCAGCCTGCGCGATGCCCTCAGCCTCACCGATCAGGCGATTGCCAGCGGGGAAGGTAAGCTGACGACCCAGGCGGTGAGCACCATGCTCGGCACGCTGGATGACGATCAGGCCTTGTCGCTGATTGAAGCGGTGGTCGAGGCCAACGGCGAGCGGGTGATGGAGCTGGTGAACGCCTCTGCGTCACGCGGCGTCGAGTGGGAAGCCCTGCTGGTTGAAATGCTCAGCCTGCTGCACCGCATTGCGATGGTGCAACTCTCCCCGGCGGCGCTGGGCCCGGATATGGCGGCCATTGAACAGCGGATGCGCGAGCTGGCGCGTACCATTCCGCCAACGGACGTACAGCTCTACTATCAAACCCTGTTAATTGGCCGTAAGGAACTGCCGTTCGCGCCCGACAGACGTATGGGGGTCGAGATGACCCTACTGCGCGCGCTAGCGTTCCATCCGCGCATGCCGCTGCCAGAACCTGAGGTGCAGCCGCAGTCGTTCGCTCCGGTGGCGCCGACGGCAGTGCTCACGCCGCCGCAGGTGCCCACGCAGCAGAGTGCGCCACCGCCGCGACAGGACGTGCCGCTGTCGGATGCCACCAGTTCGGTGCTTGCTGCCCGTAGCCAGCTACAGCGTGCTCAGGGAGCAACCAAACCAAAAAAGAGTGAACCGGCAGCGCCTGCAAGAGCGCGGCCGGTAAATAATGCCGCGCTTGAACGTCTGGCTTCGGTCACGGATCGCGTCCAGTCGCGTTCGGCAACGGTCACCTCTGAGCCAAAGGCTCCGGTTAAGCAAGAGGCGTATCGCTGGAAAGCGACCACCGTCACCGAAGAGGTGAAGGTGGAGGTTGCCACGCCGAAGGCGCTGAAAAAGGCGCTGGAGCACGAGAAAACGCCGGAGCTCTCCGCCAAACTCGCCGAGGAGTCGCTTGAGCGCGATCCCTGGGCGGCAGAGGTCAGCAAACTCAAGCTGCCGAAACTGGTGGAGCAGGTCGCGCTCAACGCCTGGCGCGAGCAGGATGGCAACCGCATCTGTCTGCATCTGCGTCCGGGCCAGCGTCATCTGAACTCGGCGAGCGCGCAGCAGGTGCTGACTGAGGCGCTCTCCACATTACAGGGTGCGCCGGTTGAATTGACCATCATTGAAGATGATAATCCGGCGGTGCGAACGCCGCTGGAGTGGCGTCAGGCCATTTATGAAGAGAAACTCGCGCAGGCGCGTGAGTCGATTATCGCGGATAATAACATTCAGACCCTGCAGCGTTACTTTGATGCAGACCTGGATGAAGAGAGTATTCGACCCATTTGATCGTGAGTCTGACTTACGGTTGTTATCTTTAACGTGAAAGAAGAGAGAAGCCTATGTTTGGTGGTAAAGGCGGTCTGGGTGGTCTGATGAAGCAGGCCCAGCAGATGCAGGAAAAAATGCAGAAGATGCAGGAAGAGATCGCGCAGATGGAAGTCACTGGCGAATCTGGCGCAGGTCTGGTCAAAGTGACTATCAACGGCGCACATAACTGCCGTCGCGTGGAGATCGACCCAAGCCTGCTCGAAGACGACAAAGATATGCTGGAAGATCTGGTCGCCGCTGCATTTAACGATGCTGCGCGCCGTATCGACGAAACTCAGAAAGAAAAAATGGCCTCTGTATCCTCCGGAATGCAGCTGCCACCGGGCTTTAAGATGCCGTTCTGATGCAAACCAGTCCGCTGCTTACGCAGTTAATGGAAGCGCTGCGCTGCCTGCCGGGCGTCGGCCCGAAGTCGGCGCAGCGTATGGCGTTTACCCTGCTGCAACGCGATCGCAGCGGCGGAATGCGCCTGGCGCAGGCTCTGACCCGCGCCATGTCGGAAATTGGTCACTGTGCCGATTGCCGCACCTTTACCGAGCAGGACGTGTGTAACATCTGCGCCAACCCGCGTCGTCAGGAAAACGGTCAGATTTGCGTGGTGGAGAGTCCTGCGGACATTTACGCCATCGAACAGACCGGGCAATTTTCTGGCCGCTACTTTGTGCTGATGGGCCACCTTTCACCGCTGGACGGTATTGGTCCGGATGATATCGGCCTGGACCGCCTGGAACAGCGCCTGAAATCGGAAACGATCTCTGAGGTGATCCTCGCCACCAACCCAACGGTGGAAGGGGAGGCGACAGCCAACTATATCGCCGAGCTGTGTGCGGAGTCGGGCGTCGACGCCAGCCGTATCGCCCACGGTGTCCCGGTTGGCGGTGAGCTGGAGATGGTGGACGGCACCACGCTGTCGCACTCTCTGGCAGGTCGTCACAAGATTATTTTCTGACCAAACGGAGGCTGCAGCCGTGGCCTCCGCTTGAAAACTTACCCGCTTATCCCCATCTCTCCCTCAACGCTTTTAAACCCCATTAAATGGCATTGTTGAGGTCGACTTAGTATGAAAGGACAAGAAACCCGTGGTTTCCAGTCAGAAGTAAAACAACTTCTGCACCTGATGATCCATTCTCTTTATTCAAATAAAGAAATTTTCCTGCGCGAGCTTATCTCTAACGCCTCTGATGCGGCAGACAAGCTGCGTTTTCGTGCGCTCTCGAAGCCAGAGCTGTATGAAGGTGACGGCGAACTGCGCGTGCGCGTCTCCTTTGATAAAGAGAACCGCACTCTGACTATCGCGGATAACGGCATCGGGATGACCCGCGATGAAGCCATCGACCATCTTGGCACCATCGCCAAATCCGGCACCAAAGCCTTCCTGCAGTCGATGGGCTCCGACCAGGCAAAAGACAGCCAGCTGATTGGCCAGTTCGGCGTGGGCTTCTATTCCGCCTTCATCGTGGCGGATAAAGTCACCGTGCGTACCCGTGCGGCAGGCGAAAGCGCTGAAAGCGGCGTGTTCTGGGAATCACACGGCGAAGGTGAATACACCGTTGCCGACATCACCAAAGCCGATCGCGGGACCGAAATCACCCTGCACCTGCGCGAAGGGGAAGATGATTTCCTCAACGACTGGCGCGTACGCTCCATCATCAGCAAATATTCCGACCATATCGCGCTGCCGGTAGAGATCGAAAAACAGGAAGAGCAGGACGGCGAAACCGTTATCTCCTGGGAGAAGATCAACAAGGCGCAGGCGCTGTGGACGCGCAACAAGTCTGAAATCAAAGACGAAGAGTACACCGAGTTCTACAAGCACATCGCCCACGACTTTACCGATCCGCTGACCTGGAGCCACAACCGCGTGGAAGGTAAGCAGGAGTACACCAGCCTGCTGTACATCCCGGCGCAGGCCCCGTGGGATATGTGGAACCGCGATCACAAGCACGGCCTGAAGCTGTACGTGCAGCGCGTGTTCATCATGGACGAAGCCGAGCAGTTCATGCCGAACTACCTGCGCTTTGTGCGTGGCCTGATTGACTCAAACGATCTGCCGCTGAACGTCTCCCGTGAGATCCTTCAGGACAGCACCGTGACCCGCAATCTGCGCACCGCGCTGAGCAAGCGTGCGCTGCAGATGCTGGACAAGCTGGCGAAAGACGACGCCGAAAAATACCAGACCTTCTGGAAACAGTTCGGCCTGGTGCTGAAAGAGGGCCCGGCGGAAGACACCTCCAACGTCGAAGCCATTGCTAAGCTGCTGCGCTTTGCCTCCACCCATACCGACTCTTCCGAGCAGACCGTGTCGCTGGAAGAGTACATCTCCCGCATGAAAGAAGGGCAGGAGAAGATCTACTACATCACCGCCGACAGCTATGCCGCGGCGAAGAGCAGCCCGCACCTGGAGCTGCTGCGTAAGAAAGGCATCGAAGTGCTGCTGCTTTCCGATCGCATCGATGAGTGGATGATGAACTACCTGACCGAGTTCAGCGGCAAAGCGTTCCAGTCCGTTGCCAAAGCCGATGAGTCTATCGACAAGCTGGCGGATGAGGTGGACGAAACCGCGAAAGAGGCGGAGAAGGCGCTGGAGCCGTTCGTTGAGCGCGTGAAAACCCATCTGGGCGATCGCGTGAAAGAGGTGCGTTTCACCCACCGTCTGACCGATACCCCGGCCATCGTCACCACCGAAGCCGACGAGATGAGCACTCAAATGGCGAAGCTGTTCGCCGCTGCGGGCCAGAGCGTACCGGAAGTGAAGTACATCTTTGAACTGAACCCGGATCACGCCCTGGTGAAACGTGCGGCCGAGACCCAGGACGAAGCGCGCTTCGCCGAGTGGGTTGAACTGCTGCTGGATCAGTCCCTGCTGGCCGAACGCGGCACGCTGGAAGATCCAAACCAGTTCATCAAGCGCGTGAATGCGTTGCTGCTGAGCTAATACAACTACCCCTCACCCCAGCCCTCTCCCCAAAGGGGAGAGGGTGTAATAGTTCCCTCTCCCCTCTGGGGAGAGGGTCAGGGTGAGGGGAGCCGTTACCGCACCCTCTAATAAATTCCCCTCATTAACCGTTTCAGCCGCCCCGCCTTCCTTGAGCGATACCCGTTCTGATGGTATTGTTTAGCGCTTTTTGAAAAATTGAATCGACTTTTGAGGGGATTTTCGCAATGCGTATTATTCTGCTTGGCGCTCCGGGCGCGGGTAAAGGAACTCAGGCTCAGTTCATCATGGAGAAATACGGTATTCCGCAAATCTCTACGGGTGACATGCTGCGTGCCGCTGTTAAATCTGGCTCCGAGCTGGGTAAACAGGCGAAAGACATTATGGACGCCGGCAAGCTGGTGACCGACGAGCTGGTTATCGCTCTGGTTAAAGAACGCATTTCCCAGGAAGACTGCCGTAACGGTTTCCTGCTGGACGGCTTCCCGCGCACCATTCCTCAGGCTGATGCTATGAAAGAAGCGGGCATCAACGTGGACTACGTGCTGGAGTTCGACGTACCTGACGAGCTGATCGTTGACCGTATCATCGGTCGTCGCGTACACGCCGCTTCCGGCCGCGTTTACCACGTTAAGTTCAACCCACCGCAGGTGGAAGGTAAAGACGACGTGACCGGCGAAGAGCTGACCACCCGTAAAGACGATCAGGAAGAGACCGTGCGTAAGCGCCTGGTGGAATACCATCAGATGACCGCGCCGCTGATCGGCTACTACACCAAAGAAGCGCAGGCGGGTAACACCAAATACGCGAAAGTTGACGGCACCAAAGCCGTTGCTGATGTTCGTGCAGAGCTGGAAAAGATCCTCGGCTAATCGCGCGTCTCTCACCCGGGTCCTCCGGGTGAGAAAATTTCTCATTTCGTCTATCGCAGCAATGGGTTCCGTTTACGCGCTTTTCAGATACACTTATCAGCCAGTTAAATGGTTATGAGGCGTGAATGAGTCAGGCGAAAACCGGCATCCTGCTTGCCAATCTAGGTACCCCCGAAGCCCCAACACCCGCAGCGGTCAGCCGTTATCTGCGCCAGTTTCTGAGCGATACACGCGTTGTGGATACCCCGCGCGTGCTGTGGTGGCCGCTACTGCGCGGCGTGATTTTACCGATCCGTTCTCCGCGCGTGTCAAAACTCTATCAGTCCGTCTGGATGGAGGAGGGCTCGCCGCTGATGGTCTACAGCCGTCGCCAGGAGAAAGCGCTGGCCGCCCGTCTGCCGGATATGCCGGTGGCGCTGGGCATGAGCTACGGTAAACCGTCCCTGAAAAGCGCCGTCGATGACCTGCTGGCGCAGGGCGTTGACCACATCAAAGTGCTGACGCTCTATCCGCAATACTCCTGCTCCACCGTGGCCGCGGTCTGGGATGAACTGGCCCGCATTCTGGCAACACGCCGCCGTATTCCAGGCGTAACCTTTATTCGCGACTACGCGGATAACGAGCTGTACATCAAGGCCCTCGCCAGCAGCGCCCGCGCGTCCTTTGAGAAACACGGCGAGCCGGATCTGCTGCTGCTCTCCTACCACGGTATTCCGCAGCGATTCGCCGACGAAGGGGATGATTACCCGCAACGCTGTCGCGACACCACCCGGGAGCTGGTTTCCGCCCTCGGCCTGCCGCCGGAGAAGGTGATGATGACCTTCCAGTCGCGCTTTGGCCGCGAGCCGTGGCTGACCCCCTATACCGATGAAACCCTCAAAATGCTGGGCGAGAAGGGAGTGAAGCATATTCAGGTGATGTCGCCGGGCTTTGCGGCGGACTGCCTGGAAACCCTGGAAGAGATCGCGGTGCAAAACCGTGAGTTTTTCCTCGAAGCGGGCGGCACAAAGTATGAGTATATTCCGGCGCTTAACGACGACCCGGAGCATATCGATATGATGGTCTCTCTGCTGACCAACAGCCGCTGATCGCACTCTGAGCCGGGTTTGTGCTACCATTCCCGGCCCATCCGTCACTCATAGCCCAGAACATGAAATTTCCCGGTAAACGTAAATCTAAACACTACTTTCCCGTTAACGCCCGCGATCCGCTGCTGCAGCAAATTCAGCCGGAAAATGAGACCAGTGCCGCCTGGGTGGTAGGCATCGATCAGACGCTGGTGGATATTGAAGCTAAAGTGGACGATGCGTTTGTCGCGCGTTACGGCCTGAGCGCCGGGCACTCTCTGGTTATTGAAGACGATGTGGCGGAAGCGCTGTATCAGGAGCTGGTGAGGGAGAACCTCATCACCCATCAGTTTGCCGGTGGCACCATCGGCAACACCATGCACAACTACTCCGTGCTGGCGGACGACCGCTCCGTCCTGCTGGGCGTGATGTGCAGCAATATCGAAATTGGCAGCTACGCCTACCGCTATCTCTGCAATACCTCCAGCCGTACCGATCTGAATTACCTGCAGGGCGTGGACGGGGCAATTGGCCGCTGTTTCACGCTGATCGGGGAATCCGGCGAACGTACCTTTGCCATCAGCCCGGGGCACATGAACAAACTACGCGCCGAGAGCATTCCGGAAGAGGTGATTGCCGGGGCATCAGCGCTGGTGCTGACCTCCTACCTGGTGCGCTGCAAGCCGGGCGAGCCGATGCCGGAAGCGACCATGAAGGCCGTGGAGTATGCGAAGAAATACAACGTACCGGTGGTTCTGACCCTGGGCACTAAATTTGTCATCGCCGACAACCCGGAGTGGTGGCAGGCGTTCCTGAAAGAGCACGTCTCGATTCTGGCGATGAACGAAGAAGAGGCCGAAGCCCTGACCGGGGAGAGCGATCCGCTGCTGGCCTCTGACAAGGCGCTGGACTGGGTCGACCTGGTGCTCTGCACCGCCGGACCGGTAGGCTTGTATATGGCCGGTTTCACCGAAGAAGAGGCGAAGCGTAAAACCCAGCATCCGCTGCTGCCGGGGGCGATTGCCGAGTTCAACCAGTTTGAGTTCAGCCGCGCCATGCGCCATAAAGACTGCGTCACTCCCCTGCGTATTTTCTCCCATATCGCCCCGTACATGGGCGGCCCGGAGAAGATCATGAACACCAACGGCGCAGGCGACGGCGCGCTGGCCGCCCTGCTGCACGATATCACCGCTAACGCCTTCCACCGCACCAACGTGCCGAACTCCAGCAAGCACAAGTTTAACTGGCTGACCTACTCGTCGCTGGCGCAGGTGTGTAAGTACGCGAACCGCGTGAGCTATCAGGTGCTGAACCAGCACTCACCGCGCTTAACGCGCGGCCTGCCGGAGCGGGAAGATAGCCTGGAAGAGTCATACTGGGATCGGTAAAAGAAAACCCCTCACCCTAACCCTCTCCCCATAGGGGAGAGGGAACTCAAACACCCTCTCCCCTATGGGGAGAGGGCCGGGGTGAGGGGCCCAGGCCGCACAAGTTTTACCCCGTCACCGTCGCTTCAACCGGCGGTTTCTCCAGCAGCGACAGCATGGTATTGGCAATCTCGCGTTCGCCCATCACCACCTGATTCGCGCCGCGCTCCATAATGTAATCCACTTCGTCGTCGTAATGCGCCCGGGCGATAATCTCCAGGTGCGGGTATTTTTCACGGGCGGAGACCACGATCTCACCGGCCTCGTAACCGTTAGGGATAGTCAACAGCAGCCAGCGGGCGCAATCCAGATGCGCCAGGTTCATGATCTCTTCGTTAGCCGCGTTCCCCAGTACCGCGCGGATCCCGCGCTCGCGCAGCTCATCCACGCGGGTGCGGGAGGTTTCAATCACCACCAGCGGAATGCCCTGGGCCATCAGCTTCTCGCCCAGCAGGCTCCCGACGCGGCCAAAACCGACCAGCAGGGCGTGGTTGCAGATATCCACCGGGATCTGCTTCTCTTCTTCGATCGCCTCTTCCAGGGTCTGCTCTTCGAGGGTTTCGGTTTTATCGAGGTATTTTTCCAGCAGCGCGAACAGCACCGGGTTCAGCATAATGGAGAGGATTGCCCCTGCCAGCACCAGGTTTTGCCCGGCCTGCGGCAGCAGATCCAGCGCCATGCCCAGTCCGGCGAGGATAAAGGCAAACTCACCAATCTGCGCAAGGCTGGCGGCGATGGTCAGCGCAGTACGCGGCGAGTGACCAAACATGCGCACTAGGAAGAAAGCCGCCACCGACTTACCAAAGATAATGATCGCCAGGGTGCCCAGCACCGCCAGCGGCTGCTCAATCAGCACCAGCGGATTGAACAGCATCCCGACCGAGACAAAGAACAGCACCGCAAAGGCATCGCGCAGGGGCAGGGTATCGTGGGCGGCACGGTGGCTCAGTTCCGATTCGTTCAGCACCATCCCGGCAAAGAAGGCGCCCAGCGCGAAGGAGACGTCGAACAGCTCCACGGCGCCGAAGGCAATCCCCAGCGCCAGCGCCAGTACCGCGAGGGTAAACAGCTCGCGCGAGCCGGTCGCCGCGCTGCGGGAGAGGATCCACGGCACCAGGCGGCGGCCCACCAGCATCATGATGGCGATAAAGGCCACCACTTTGCCGATGGTGATACTCATATCCAGCGCCAGGGAGGCGAACCCGACGTTCTCTTTTTCGAGCATTCCGGCGACAGCAGGCAGCAACACCAGGGTTAAGACCATCACCAGATCTTCAACAATCAGCCAGCCAATGGCGATCTGCCCCCGCTGGCTGTCAATCAGCTGTCTCTCTTCAAGCGCGCGCAGCAGCACCACGGTACTGGCGGTGGAAAGACACAGACCAAACACGATACCGGTCATCAGCGGCCAGCCCAGCATCGCTGAAAGCGCCATACCCAGCAACGTCGCCACGGCTATCTGGGCGATCGCGCCAGGAATGGCGATGGACTTTACCGCCATCAAATCCTTCAGGGAGAAATGCAAACCCACACCGAACATCAGCAGGATCACCCCAAGCTCCGCCAGCTCGGGGGCAAGTTTCGTATCAGCAACAAAACCAGGGGTAAACGGACCAGCTAACACGCCCGCCACTAAATAGCCCACCAGAGGGGAAATACGCAGTTTGTTGGCAATCATGCCGAGTATAAAAGCGAGTACAAGTCCACCAACAATGGTGGTGATAAGCGGTGTGGCGTGGTGCATTCCGTCTCCTTTCGTTGCTGTATGACTCCATTTTTGGTTCGTAAACCAAAAAGCCGTGTAATAGTTTATGACAAAATTAATGATTACGTTTATGAATAATTATTGAATTTTAATGAAAACAGCAATAAGGGTTAAACGGACGTACATCCGGACGATTTATCAGAGGTGTGGTGAAGAAAGGCTGATGGCAGAAGGGAAGGGCGCGGCCAAAGCTGTAGTTTGGCCGCAGATAAATCAGGATTTATGCCGGTTATCAGGCAGGAATATAGTCAACATCCCAAGAAGTGGCAGGAAAGCGCAGATTTTGTAGACCAGGAAGATGCTGGTATGGTCTGCAATCAGCCCTAATACCGCCGCGCCAAGCCCGCCCATCCCGAAGGCAAAACCAAAAAACAGCCCGGAAACCATGCCAATACGCCCCGGAAGCAGCTCCTGAGCGTACACCAGAATGGCAGAAAAGGCGGATGCGAGGATAAAACCAATGATCACGGTTAAAACGCCCGTCCACCACAGGGTTGCGTAGGGTAAAATAAGCGTGAAGGGCGCAACACCGAGGATAGAGCCCCAAATCACATATTTACGTCCGATTTTGTCCCCCAGCGGCCCACCAATAAAGGTCCCGGCTGCGACGGCAAACAGGAACGCGAACAGATGAAACTGGGCGTTTTGTACCGATAGTCCGAATTTTTCCATCAGATAAAAGGTGTAATAGCTGCTGATACTCGCCATATAGAAGTATTTGGAGAAAATCAGCATCAGCAGGATGCTGACGGCCAGAATCACCTTGTTGCGTGGCAGGGGATTTATCACCGGCGCTTTTGGTTTGCCTTTATTGACCCGGTGCTGAGCCGCATACCAGCGGCTGATTTGCGCCAGCACCACAATCGCTAACAGCGCGGCCAGCACAAACCAGGCCACGTTGCCTTTGCCGTACGGGGCGATAATCACCGCCGCCAGCAGCGGACCGAGGGAGCTGCCGAAGTTGCCGCCCACCTGGAACAGCGACTGTGCCAGACCGTGACGGCCACCGGAGGCCATTCGCGCCACGCGGGACGACTCCGGATGGAAGACCGACGAGCCGGTGCCCACCAGGGCGGCTGCCACCAGCACCCCTTCAAAGCTGCCCGCCATCGCCAGCAGGATCAGGCCGCTCAGGGTAAAGCACATGCCAATCGGCAGCGACCATGGCATCGGATATTTATCCGTCCAGTAGCCCACCACCGGTTGCAGCAGCGACGACGCCAGCTGGAAGGTGAGGGTGATCATGCCGATCTGCACGAAGGTGAGAGAGAACTCGGACTGCAGTAACGGGTAGATCGCCAGAATAAGCGACTGGATCATATCGTTAAGCAGATGCGAAAGACTGATTGCGCCGAGAATACCGAATGAGGTGCGGGCCTTAGCCGCCGACACCGGAGGAGTAGATTCGCTGATTGCCATAAATACCACGTCGATTGTTATTGGAAGTGCAGGGAGTAATTATTATCCGACTAACATACCTGTCCCTGACATTTGAGGAAAGTCGCAATTCTGAAAACATATTTGTCTATTCTGATGACTCATTGTAATTTTTGCGTTTGTCTAAGATCAGGGAGTGAAGAAATGAAGTTAATGAAGCGAGGCGTCGCGCTGGCAATAATAGCGGCGTGCGGTCTGCTCAGCCTGCCAGCCCAGGCCTGGGAAAAAGATAAAACCTATAACATCACCATCCTGCATACTAACGATCATCACGGCCACTTCTGGCGCAGCGAATACGGCGAATATGGCCTCTCGGCGCAGAAAACGCTGGTGGACGGGATCCGTAAAGAGGTGGCGGCAAAAGGCGGCAGCGTGCTGCTGCTCTCCGGCGGCGATATTAATACCGGCGTGCCGGAATCCGATCTACAGGACGCAGAACCCGACTTTCGCGGCATGAATCTGATTGGCTACGATGCGATGGCCGTCGGCAACCATGAGTTTGATAATCCCATCGAAGTATTACGCCAGCAGGAGAAGTGGGCCAAATTCCCGTTCCTCTCCGCCAATATTTACCAGAAAAGCACCGGCGAGCGCTTATTTAAGCCCTGGGCCATTTTTAAACGCCAGGATATTAAAATTGCGGTCGTGGGGCTGACCACCGACGACACGGCGAAAATCGGCAACCCGGAATATTTTACCGACATCGAATTCCGTAAACCGGCCGACGAAGCGAAGCTGGTGATCCAGGAGCTGCAGCAGAACGAAAAACCGGACGTGATTATCGCCACCACCCACATGGGCCACTACGATAACGGCGAGCACGGCTCGAACGCGCCGGGTGATGTTGAGATGGCGCGTAGCCTGCCGGCGGGCTCGCTGGCGATGATTGTGGGCGGTCACTCCCAGGATCCGGTCTGTATGGCGTCGGAAAATAAAAAGCAGGTGGACTACGTGCCTGGCACGCCGTGCGCGCCGGACAAGCAGAACGGGATCTGGATTGTGCAGGCCCACGAGTGGGGCAAATATGTGGGCCGCGCGGACTTTGAATTCCGCAACGGCGAGATGAAGCTGGTGCACTACCAGCTGATCCCGATCAACCTGAAGAAGAAGGTCACTTACGATAACGGCCAGAGCGAGCGCGTGCTCTATACGCCGGAAATCGCGGAAAACCCACAGATGCTCTCCCTGCTGACGCCGTTCCAGAATAAAGGTAAGGCGCAGCTGGACGTGAAGATTGGCACGCTCAACGGCCGACTGGAAGGCGATCGCAGCAAGGTGCGCTTCGTGCAGACCAACATGGGGCATCTGATCCTGGCCGCGCAGATGGCGCGCACCGGTGCCGATTTTGCGGTGATGAGCGGCGGCGGGATCCGCGACTCCATCGAAGGCGGGGACATCACCTATAAAGATGTGCTGAAGGTGCAGCCGTTCGGCAACGTGCTGGTGTATGTCGATATGAGCGGCAAAGAGGTGACAGACTATCTGACGGCGGTGGCGCAGATGAAACCGGACTCCGGAGCCTATCCACAGTTTGCCAACGTGAGCTTTGTGGCGAAGGGCGGGGTGCTGAGCGACCTGAAGATCAAGGGCGAACCGGTCGATCCGGCCAAAACCTACCGGATGGCGACGTTAAGCTTTAACGCCACCGGCGGCGATGGTTATCCGCATATCGATAATAAACCGGGCTATGTGAATACCGGCTTTATCGACGCCGAGGTGCTCAAGCAGTATATCCAGCAGAATTCACCGCTGGATGTGAATGCCTATGAACCGCAGGGTGAGGTGAGCTGGCATTAACCGCCGTAAGTGCCGGGTGGCGGCTTCAGGACCGTGCGGCCTGCTGCCCTCACCCCGTCCCTCTCCCACCGGGAGAGGGCGCAAACACTAAAAACGGTAACGGTTGTTACCGTTTTGCTTTTACCTCGAAGCGCCACCGGGCAATGCCTTAATCCCGGCGCGCAATATCCGCAAACTGCGCATCCAGCATTTTCGCCAGATCGCTCGCCGAAAGTTCAATGTCCAGCCCGCGCTTGCCGCCGGAAATGTAGATTGTGTCAAACCCCTGTGAGGGCGCATCAATCAGCGTCGGCAGGCGCTTCTTTTGCCCCAGCGGGCTGATCCCACCCACCAGGTACCCCGTGGTGCGTTGCGCAATCATCGGGTCCGCCATATCCACTTTTTTCGCGCCCAGCGCTTTGGCGACTTTCTTCAGATCCAGCTGGCTGGCAACCGGCGTCACCGCCACGGCGAGGTGTTTCATGTCGCCATTCACCGCGACCAGCAATGTTTTATAAACCTGATCCGCATTCAGACCCAGTTTACGCACCACTTCATCACCAAAATTGGTTTCAGCCGGATCGTGGTCGTAGCTGTGGATCCGAAACGCAATCTTGTTTTTTTCGAGTAATTTAACGGCGGGAGTCATAGCAATCCTTCTTAGCCCGGACAATAAACGCCTTAAGAATACGCCTCAAAAGAGGCTAAAAAATAGCACCATCTTGCGCATATAGTGTTGGCAGTGATGGTCACTTTGAGCGACAATCTTCTGAACCGGAGGTCTCCTCCGGCATAATAACAATGATGAAATTCCTCTTTGACGGGCCAATAGAAATATTGGCCACTTTTTTATCTCAGCAACGACGGCAAATTTCCCTCGCCGTACAGATGCAATGCCCCAACCGCCACCACATACCGTCCGGCAGGCAGCGCGTGCAGCTTTTCGCACCACGCCTGATTGCGCTCGTGCATCAGCACGTCATACAGCGATTCGCTGAACGTGGCCGGAAGCGCCAGCCGGTCAACGGCAGGGGGCGAATCCAGCCACCAGCTCACCATGGTTTGCAGCAGCCGGGCATTGGTGTGCCAGTGGGTTAGCGTATCTTCCAGCAGCAGCAAACCGTCGTTTGGCATCTGGCGCAGCAGCGCAATCTGGCTGGCGGCACCCTCCAGTTCGATAACCGGCAACTGCTGCTCGCGTGCGGCATTCAGCAATTGATAGTCGATGCCGTAATCGCCCCGTAATCCCAGCCGCTGCGCCTGGGTGGCCTGCAACACCATCGCGATCTGCCATAGCGGCTGGCTCTCGAGCATCGAGACAGATAAGCCAAGCTCGTCGGCAACCCGCTGCAGTTCAGCCAGTTGCGTAGCGCTGAGACGCTCCTCCAGCGGAGGTGGTATCGCAAGCCCGGCGAAAGGCGACTCGTCCCCGGAGATATCCGCTTCGACGATCAGCGCGTCGGCCTGACGCAGTCGGCTAATCAGCCCCTCGGGCAACGGAGACATATCTCGCGTCCCCATATGGATGCTGCCGACCAGATGCAGATGCTGTCCGCCGGGAAGGGTGATATCGAGTCCAGGCCAGCGATAGCGGCGGGGAAAAAGGGCGCGAAACGATGCTTTCAGACGTTGAAACAGACCCATACGCGCTCCCTGAATGAAAAATTCATGCTAGCGCGTGGGGCAGGGCGGTGCAAGACGTCCTTGTCCTGCAACCGCCTCAGGCTTTAGGTTTAAAGCGCAACAGGCGGTTAGCGTTGCTCACCACGGTAATAGAGGAGAGGGCCATGGCGGCACCCGCCACTACCGGGTTCAGCAGCGTGCCGGTCAGCGGCCATAAGATCCCGGCGGCGATGGGAATACCAAAGGCGTTATAGATAAAGGCCCCCAGCAGGTTTTGCTTCATGTTGCGCAACGTCGCTTTCGAGATGGCAAGCGCGTCGGCCACTCCGGTCAGGCTGTGGCGCATCAGGGTGATGGCTGCCGTTTCGATGGCGACATCGCTCCCGCCGCCCATGGCGATGCCCACATCCGCCTGCGCCAGCGCCGGGGCGTCGTTGATGCCGTCGCCAATCATCGCCACGCGGCGTCCCTGGCCCTGCAGTTTGATAATCGCATCCGCTTTGCCATCCGGCAGCACGCCGGCGATCACCTCATCAATGCCCGCTTCCCGGGCGATAGCCTGGGCGGTGGTGGCGTTATCGCCGGTGAGCATCACCAGACGATAGCCTTCCCGGTGCAGGCGTTGCAGCGCGGCCACGCTGTCAGCGCGTAATGGATCGCGAATGGCAAACAGCGCCGCGGCCTTTCCGTCTACCGCCAGCAGCACCGGGGTTGCCCCCTGTGAAGCCCAGGTTTGCAGCTGCTCGTCCAGCGCACGAGTATCAATGCCGTTTTCCGCGAGCAGCGCCTGGTTACCCAGCAGCAGGGTGCGATTATCCACCTCACCGCTGACCCCAAGCCCGCGCAGGGTGCGGAAGTTATTCATCTGCGGTAATGCGCTGCCCGCTTTCTCCAGAATCGCCGGGGCCAGCGGATGGCTGGAGCCCTGCTCCAGTGCGCCCGCCAGACTCAGGGCCTCGGCTTCGCTCATACCCCCCAGTGTATGGACGGCAACCACCTGGGGTTTACCCTCGGTGAGGGTCCCGGTTTTATCAAACACCAGGGTGTCTAAGGTGCTGGCGCGCTGCAGGGCGTCGGCATCACGTACCAGCACGCCCGATTCTGCGGCACGCCCGACGCCGGAGATAATCGACATCGGTGTCGCCAGTCCCAGGGCACAAGGACAGGCGATGATCAGCACCGTGGTGGCGATCACCAGGGTATAGACAATCTGCGGCGCGGGGCCGAAGAAGTACCAGATAGCGGCGCTGAACAGGGCGATACCCACCACCACCGGCACGAAGATGGCAGAGATTTTATCGGCCAGCTTGCCGATCTCCGGCTTGCTGCTCTGGGCCTGGCGCACCATACGAATAATGCGCGACAGCGTGGTGTGGCTGCCGACGGCACTGGCGCGGAACAGCACGCTGCCATCCTGCACGACGGTACCGGCATGAACGCTCTCCCCGTCGCTTTTCTGCTGCGGCACCGGCTCGCCGGTGAGCATCGCTTCGTCAAACCAGGCTTCGCCCTGGGTGATCTCCCCATCCACCGGCACGCGATCTCCGGTGGTCAGGCGCAGGATCATGCCTTCCTGAACCTCTGCCAGCGGCACGCTCTGTTCGCCGTTTTCGGTCACAACCCGGGCGGTAGGCGGCGTTAAGTCGAGCAATCTTTCCAGCGCTTTCGACGAGCGCTGACGGGCCCGGGCTTCCAGCATATGGCCCAGGTTAATCAGGCCGATAATCATCGCGCTGGCTTCATAATAAAGATGGCGCGCTTCCATCGGGAACCACTGCGGCCAGACGTTGACGCTCATTGAGTAGAGCCACGCCGCGCCGGTACCCAGCGCCACCAGCGTGTCCATGGTGGCGGTGCGGTTTTTCAGGCTCTTCCATGCGCTGGTATAGAAGTGGCCGCCTGCGAAGATCATCACCCCAAGGGTGAGCACGCCTATTGCCAGCCACAGCGTGCGGTTGTCGTCGGTGACCATCATGTTATCGCCGAGCATTCCCCAGCCCATCACCGGGATACCCACCAGCAGGGCGACAATCGCCTGCCAGCGAAAACGTTTCATGGTGGCGATGGCGGTCTCCTGCTGGCGCGCCCGGCGTTCGATGTCATCTTCAATCGCCTCGGCGCCATAGCCTGCTTTTTCAACCGCCTGCACTAAATCAGCGGCGGAGGCGCTGCCCATGATCAGCGCAGTGCGCTCCGCCAGATTGACCCGTGCCTGTGCCACACCCGGAACCGCCTGCAGGGCATCCTGAACGCGGGTGACGCAGCTGGCGCAGCTCATGCCATTGATCAACAGCTGCTGGCTGTCATCGCTATCGTGAGCTGCCGGAAGCTCAGAGGGGGCCGCTGTCAGTGCTTCCGACGGAGTTGTTGACGCTGTCAGCGGATCAGCCTTTGGGTGGCTTAACGCCGCACCGTAACCGGCCTGTTTGATGGTGTCGATCAGGGCATCGGCGCTTGCGCTGCCGGTGACAACCGCGTGCTCGATGGTCACATCTGCACTCTCAACGTCCGGGCGTTGCTCCAGACTCTCTTTAACGCGTTTGACACAGTGGCCGCAGGAGAGGCCATCCAGTGTCAGGTCGATGGTTTGAGACATAGGTAAACTCCTTCTAAATCTCCAGCCAGATATTGACCGGAGAGACACTTTCATCTAACTGTTATGAAGGTTAAACCTTCCATCAAGGGGAAGGTCAAGGGGGAAACGTGAATATCAGTGATGTTGCCAAAAAAACCGGCTTAACCAGCAAAGCGATTCGGTTTTACGAAGAGAAAGGGCTGGTGACGCCGCCGCTGCGCAGTGAGAACGGTTACCGGAGCTATACCCAGAAGCACCTCGATGAACTGACGCTGCTGCGCCAGGCGCGACAGGTGGGTTTCAATCTGGAGGAGTGCGGCGACCTGGTGAACCTGTTCAACGATCCTGCGCGCCATAGCGCCGACGTTAAAAGCCGGACGCTGGAGAAGGTGGCGGAGATTGAACGTCATATTGTGGAGCTACAGGCGATGCGCGATCAATTGCTGGCCCTGGCGGAGAGCTGCCCGGGGGATGACGGCGCCGACTGTCCGATCATTGATAATCTGTCCGGCTGCTGTCATCGCAAGGCGAAGGCCTAACCGCGGGCCGGGTTGAGCATAAATACCACCGTACCGCGATACCACGGGGATTGTTGCAGCTGCGCTTCGGCCTGCCGATCCCGCTGGCCGTTCTGGACCAGCCCGAGCTTGAATGGAATGCGCAGCCGGGCAAGCGCGGGCAGATAGGCCTGATAGTTGGCCACCGTATGGCGGCCCTGATAGCTCTGGATCACCAGCTCGTCCACTGCCAGCCCGTTCAGCGTGGCGACATCCCCGGTTTTTGCCCAGTCCAGCAGCCCGGTGACCCCCAGAGAAAATTCGGCCGGCAGCTGCTGGCGCAACGCCTGCAAAAAGCGGGCGTAGTCCGCCAGCTGGTGGGTGGCCGCATCAAAATCAACCTGCAAACCCACCACCTGATTACCGGCCGCCTGCCAGCGCTGCATCAGACGGACTATTCGCGGGAAGATCTCAGGCGGTACGTCGAGGGTGGTAAAGCGCACGGTCAGCCAGATTGAGGGAAAGGTCAGGCGGCTGACGGGCAGTCCGAGGCGCTGGAACACCACCTCGTTCGGGCGGGCCAGCACCTCTCCCTGATGCAGATAGACCGTTTGCGCCTCCTTCAGCGCATCGCTGGCCTTAACCCCCGTCCAGAGCCAGAAGGCCGGGTGTTCGTGCGCGGTAACGATCTCCTGCGCCTGCGCCTGTCCGGCCAGCAGCGCGGCTACCAGTAGTATTTGAGTTTTTGTGCCCACGGGCTGCCCGGATACTGCGTTTTTAACTGCGTGAACCAGCCTTTGCGCTGGGCTTTGTCCACCTCTGCTCCGCCACATTCGTTATAGCCGGACGGGGCATAGCACATGATGGCCCGATAGAGGGCGTAGCTTTTATCTTCATGCTCCGCCTTTGGCGAGGTGATGACCTGCTGATAGTAACCCTGCCTGTCGAACTGGCCGTAAGGTTCTTTGCGGTGGATCGCCGCGCTAAGCAGGCCGTTGCCTGCGCTGTCTTTCCACAGATCGACATGGGTAGTGGTTGTGCGGAAGAACTCGCCCAGACAGTTCAGGGCATGGGCATCATTGGCGTTCTTACTGAGAACCTGCACCGTGTTGTCCAGACTTCGACAGACGTAACCGGCTTCGGCGGTATCGCCGTTCCAGTCGAAAACGCTCAGGTTAACATCGTCAAACGCTTTGCCCACGACCGGAGGCGTGATGGCGCTGGCGAGCTTCCTGTCGGTTAACCAGTCGCTGAAGCGGTTTTCGGTTAAATCACGCACCAACAGCGTGTGCAGCGCAATGGTGCGCTCCTCGTTGTTCGGCCCCTGGCTGGCCTGCTGGCGTAACCACTCAGGCGAGGCCACCGCTTTCAGCACCTGTGAGCGAAGCCGCAGGTTGGTAACGGCGCTGTCCGGAGCAAAAATCGCCTCTGCATTGCCGCTATACACCAGCGTGGCCGCCAGCCTGGCCTGCACATACTGCTGCTGTTCGACATCCTGGCTCTGCTTTAGCAACTTCAGCCAGAAATCACCTGCCGCCGGCCACTGCTTTTGCGCCATCAGCGCGTCGCCGTACAGCACCTGCTCGCTGAAGGCGAGAATGTCGTGCGCCGGGAGTTTTTCCGCTGGCTTAACGGCCTGCAAAATGGCGGCATCATTGTCTGTTGCCCGCCACAGGTTCAACTGCAGATTACGCCACAGCGCCAGCTTGCCGCTTTTTTCAAACACCGGTTTGCTGCTGTCGAGCGCCTGCTGCGTCAGGGTCGGTTTCTCGTCGCTGTTCAGGCGAAGGGCACGCAACATTTCGGTATAGCTGACCAGCGGCGCGTCGGGGAATGCCTCCTGCACGGCGCTTACATAGAACTGCATGCCAAAGACATTATCGTATTCGATCACCAGCCCGCGCAGCGCCCCGGCGTCACTGGCCTGCTGGAACCGCTGCTCATACAGCCCCGCCAGCTGCGGCCAGGCCTGCAGATACCAGTTGATACGGCGCAGCATGCCGCGCGCGGAATCGGCATAACGCCCCTCCGGCCAGCGCTGAAGATAGACCTGAGCAGCTTTCTGCGCCTGTTCGGCGGCAGAGCGATCGATACGATCGAGAGTGAAATCGCCGTACTCCCCCGTGCTGTTCTGGCTGCTTTTGTTCAGCGCCGTACGCATCAGCATATAGTGCGCGGTTTCCGCCAGCCACGGGCGATTGCTGTCGATCAATGCGCTAAATGCGCGATCCGCCCCGGCGTAATCCCCGGCATAAAAAAGGGCTGCCCCTGACAGATAGGTTTTGTACTGCACGGCTGTCGATTGTGCCGGAAGAGTCTCCAGAGATGCCGCCAGCTGCTCGTCGGTCGCGCCGGAATAGAGCCCTGAACGCGCCCGGGCCAGGGCATGGCGCTGTTCGGCCGTGAGCGTTTCATCGGCCAGCAGGACGGCAAAAAACTGGCTCACGCTGTCGGCACTGTTCGAGACGAAGCGGTTTTCCAGCTCACCGTCGTTGCGGATCTCAACGGGGTCAAGCTGCAGAGCGGCGAGCTGTTTGCTGAGCGAACTCTCTTCAACCGGTGCTTCCCCTGAGGCGGTGGCAGGTGTCGTTGCGGCATCCCACTCCGGATGATAAGCAAAATAGAAGTCGCGGGAGCGGGTGATATCCGCAGGCGTGGCCTGCACGGGCAGGGCAAAGGATTTTGCTTCGCTCAGCAGGCGCAGCAGGTTGTCGCGGGAATCATTGCCGGGTGTCAGCACCGGGTCGCCTTTCAGCAGGCAATAGTCATCGCTCCATTTACAGTCTTCGATATCAAACGAGGCGTATGCCGGTACGGCACTTGCCAGTAATGCGCTAACGCTCATTACGAGCGTTGTCTTCCTGACCATTCTGTTAATCCTGTTCTTATCGGGAGAGGGCGCGGATGCGAAGGGTGATCCCCTCGACGGCCACCACTTCAACTTTTGTACCGGCGCTTAGGTCGGCATCGGCAATCACCGGCCATGAGCTGTCGCCGACGCGCATATGGCCGCGCCCGTTCACCAGGGCGGTATCCAGCGTAAACTGCATCCCCACCAGCTGTTGTCCACGCTGGTTGAGCCGGGCATCGGCGGGTTTCTGGGCGCGCACCTGGCGTGAGAGCCAGCGCCACCAGAGCCAGGCGGCAATCAGGGTGAGTACCGCGAAAAGCACCCCCTGCCAGGCCCAGTCGAAGGGTAAGATCCACACCAGCAGGCCGGTGATAACGGCCGCCACGCCGCTCCACAGCAGATAGCCGTTGCCGCCAAGCATCTCTGCCGCCAGCAGCAGGCCCCCGAGACTCAGCCAGAAGACGTGCGGATGTGCAGCAATTAACGCGATCATAATTTGCGCTCGTTGCCGCTGTTTTTAATCAGCTCCGCGATCCCGCCGATCGAGCCCATCAGGCTGCTGGCATCCAGCGGCATCATTACCACCTTGCTGTTATCCGCCGAGCCAATGGCTTGTAGCGCTTCAGTGTACTTCTGCGCCACAAAGTAGTTCACCGCCTGGATATCCCCGGCAGCGATGGCCTCCGAAACCATTTTGGTGGCGCGGGCTTCTGCTTCCGCCGAACGTTCACGGGCTTCGGCCTGCAGGAAGGCAGACTGGCGTTCGCCTTCGGCTTTAAGGATCTGCGACTGTTTTTCCCCTTCGGCTTTGAGGATCTCCGCCTGGCGCACCCCTTCGGCCTCCAGAATGTAGGCGCGCTTGGTTCGCTCGGCCTTCATCTGGGCATTCATCGAGGTGATCAACTCTGCTGGCGGGCGCACGTCACGGATCTCAATTCGCGTGACTTTAATGCCCCACGGGTTGGTGGCTTCGTCGACGATGTGCAGCAGGCGGGTATTGATGCTGTCGCGCTGGGAGAGCATTTCGTCCAGCTCCATCGAGCCCAGCACGGTTCGGATATTGGTCATCGTGAGGTTGATGATGGCTAACTCAAGGTTGCTCACCTCGTAGGCGGCTTTCGGGGCGTCAATCACCTGAATAAAGCACACCGCGTCGATGGTCACGTTGGCGTTATCCCGGGAGATGACCTCCTGCGACGGGATATCGAGCACCTGTTCCATCATATTGATCTTGCGGCCAATGCGGTCCATAAACGGCACGACCAGGCTTAACCCCGGCTGCAGCGTATTGGTATAACGACCAAAACGCTCAACCGTCCACTGGTAGCCCTGCGGCACGATTTTGACGCCAGCGGCGACGATCACCAGCGCCACGAAGATGAGAATAGGGATGACGATGAACATGTAAAACCTCCTGTTTTGTATTCCATGTTGCGATAACAATTGTTCGTTTGTTGCCCATTAGTATATCGGCAAACAGGGGGAAATTCGCCTTGAATCAACGAGCCGGGCAGGGTCCAGACATAAAAAAGCCCCGCTAAAAATAGCAGGGCGACGGGACTTTTAGTCGACAGCGGCAGGTCAGGCGTCGGGATGGGTGTAAGCGAAGTCAGAGATGTACTGCTCGCCCGCTTCGTTGATCGCCCGTGACAGTCCGGCATAGTATTTTTCCAGGCCAATCGCTTCAATCTGCTGCAGCTGTTCACGCACCGGGGCGCAGAACAGACCGGCATTACCGGCTTCGACGCGCTTATTGTTAGGCGGCAGATCGCCGGTGATCGCTTTGAACCAGGTGCGGATCCCCTGTTTGAGGTTATTTGGCGCTTTTGACAGGTTATCGATACCGGTCAGCACCTGCAGGGTCGGGAACTGATCCTCTGCCACGGCGCTTTTCAGGCGGTCAAAGAACTGGCTGAACAGCTCATAGGAGCCCAGTTCGATGATTTTCGGCTTCGTTGTTTTACCGTTTTTATTGCCGATTTTGCTCGCGGCAGGAGTCGTGGACGGCACGATACCTGTCTTATGCAAGTCTAATCCGAAGAGCAGATTGCAGTGGGCACGACGCTCTTTCAGCGGGTAAGACATCAGCACTTCAATAAACTTCGTCGCCATCACATCCGACAGCTTATGGTTGATCAGCCACTGCGAGCGGGAAAAGTCTGCCGGGGAGACAAACCATTCCGGAACCTCGTCGTAGCGCTTCGATTTACCTTTCCCATCAAATTCAATGAAGTGCGTGCCGTTGTCGAAAGCGAATTTGCAATTTTTAAAGCTGCCAATAGTGGTATTAACGATCAACGCTTTTTTCACGAAATCAACGACTTCAGGGCCAATAACAAAGCTGGTCTCTGCCGAGGAGTGGATGACTTGCATTAATGTTTCTACATTAGGAACACCCGGCTTAAGGGAGGTGAACTCATAAAAGATATGTGTCATGCCGCATACTTCCTATAGTTAAAAGCGAGCCATTTTTATCGCGAAAAAGTTTAACATCTCCCGCAAGATGAGGCTATTAGCACCGCGTGTGGGAGTTTTGCGCCGATCACAAATGGAAGATAAAGGTTACTACAGGCGGGCTATCCGTTCAGAAGCGTGGACATGCTAAAGACTATATTTTACATCGTTAAAGACTCATTAACTTTTTTTCAAAATAAAACATTAGAAAGACTTAATGAACGCTAGCGGCAGATATAAAAAAAGCCGCCATAACGGCGGCTCCAGTATTTTCTAAACGATCAGTACAGCAGAGCGTAAAGCTTACGGCGATAGGAGGAGGCCAGGGAGTCACCCGTGCCGAGTGCCGCCAGAATGTCCTGGAACGTTTTACGCGCCTGGCCGTCAGCCGCAGCCAGATCGGTTTTGAGATGGCTGAACAGCAGTTCCAGCGCTTCTTCGTTACGACCTACCTGATGCAGCTGCAGTGCAAGCTGGCTGGCCAGCGCCGCGTCGGCAGGGTTGTTGGCCACCTGCTGTTGCAGTTGCTGAATTTCCGGCGTATCCGCGGCTTTCTTCAGCAGTTCAATCTGCGCCATCAGCCCCTGGTAGCGGGTATCCTGATCCTGAAGTGGGATAGTTTTCAGCACCACTTCGGCGTCTTCAGAACGTTTTAAGACAATCAGCGTTTCCGCCAGCAGCAGGCCGGTTTCGCTGTTCTGACCGGAAAGCTGCCACGCCTCTTTCAGCAGCGGCAGGGCGTCGTCATGCTTGCCTTCGGCCATCAGTGCCGCCGCCTGCTGCGCTTTCAGCTCATCTTCGCGCGGCAGCACTTTATCCAGCAGGGCGCGGATCGCCTCTTCCGGCTGCGGGCCCTGGAAGCCATCCACCGGCTGACCGTTCTGGAACAGATAGACCGTTGGAATGGCGCGCAGGCCAAACTGCGAGGCAATCATCTGCTCGGCGTCGCAGTCGAGCTTCGCCAGAATAAACTGACCATTGTACTGGGCGGCCAGCTTCTCAAGGACCGGGGTCAGTTCCAGACAGTGCTGACTCCGCTCAGACCAGAAGTAGAACAGCACCGGTTTGGTCATCGACTGTTCAAGGGTCTGGTGCAGGTTTGCTTCGGTAATGTTGACAATATTCTGTACGGACATGCGGCATTCTCGATTATGAGTTTCTGTTTACATGGGGGCGTGACGCGTGGCTTCAACTCAGCCCTGTAAAATTTTGTCCATCATCCGGCCCGGCAGCAGGCGCTTCAGCAGGCCGACGGCGTGGGTCACCAGCGTGACCGGATAACGCATTTTGGGGTTTTTGCTCTCAAAAGCATGGCGCACTTTGGCGACCACCGCCTCCGGCCCCAGCGTAAAACGTGCGGCAATGCCGGGATTTTCCACCGGCTTGTCGGCCTGGGTTTGATTGACGTTGTCGGTAAAGCGGGTGCGGATAGGGCCCGGTTCAATCAGGCTCACCTTAATGCCGCTATGGCGCAGCTCCATGCGCAGCGCATCCGACCAGGCTTCCAGCGCATATTTGCTGGCGGCGTAAGCCCCACGACCGGGCGTGGAGATGAGCCCCATCACCGAGGAGGTCATCACAATCCGGCCCTCGCCGTGCGGCAACATGGCGGGCAGCAGGCGCATGGTAAGCTGATGGACGCCAAAAAAATTGGCCGAAAACTGCTGTTCAAGCTGCTGGCGCGTAATAGTCTGCAGCGGGCCGTAAACGCCAAATCCGGCGTTGTTGAACAGCCCATACAGGCGATTACCGGTCAGGGCGATCACTTCATCGGCGGCGCGTTCAATGCTTTCTGCACAATCCAGATCCAACAGCACGCCGGCAAAACCCATGTTGTTCATCCGTTCAACGTCTTCGGGTTTGCGGCAGGCGGCCAGCACCCAGAATCCCTGACGCTTCAGTTCAAGGGCGCTTTCAAAGCCAATTCCGCTGGAACATCCTGTTATTAAGACCGATTTTTGCATAACTTTACCTGTCAGGATCTCCGCTGAATTACGAGTCATGTTTAACTAAAGGAGCCAGCCGGGTTGCCATCCAGTCTGCGATAAACGGCTGGGCGTCCCGATTGGGGTGAATACCGTCGTCCTGCATCCACTGCGGTTTCAGGTAGACCTCTTCCATAAAAAAGGGCAGCAGCGGAACATCGAACTCTTTGGCGAGCTTCGGATATATCGCGCTGAAGGCTTCATTATACCGACGACCATAGTTAGCAGGCAGGCGAATTTGCATCAGTAACGGCTGGGCGTTGGCGGCGCGGATATCCTGCAAAATTTTGCGCAGGGTTTGCTCCGTCTGCTGCGGCTGGAAACCGCGCAGGCCGTCATTGCCGCCAAGCTCCACCAGCACCCAGCGCGGCTGATGCTGTTTCAACAGGGCAGGCAGACGGGAAAGTCCCTGCTGGGAGGTGTCGCCGCTGATGCTGCCGTTGACGACCGTCGTTTTGCTCTGCCATTTATCGTTCAGCAGCGCAGGCCAGGCGGCACTGGCCGCCATCCGGTAGCCAGCGCTCAGACTGTCACCCAGAATTAATAGCGTGTCCGCCGCCGCGGCGCGAAATGAGAACAGAATCAAAAACAGGAAGGGCAAATGCCAGCGGAAAACATTGTTGAAGTTCATCATCTTAAGAAGTCCGTGGGTCAGGGGGAGCACGAGCTTTCCATCCTTACCGGAGTTGAACTCATTGTCAAACGCGGGCAGAGCATCGCCCTGATTGGTGAATCGGGTTCGGGCAAATCCACGCTGCTGGCGATCCTCGCTGGTCTGGATGACGGCAGCAGCGGTGAGGTCAACCTGGTCGGCCAGCCCCTGCATGCGTGGGATGAAGAGGCGCGCGCCGCCCTGCGGGCAAAGCACATTGGTTTTGTTTTTCAGTCGTTTATGCTGATCCCGACCCTTAACGCGCTGGAGAACGTTGAGCTGCCGGGGCTGCTGCGCGGCGAGAATACCGCCCACAGCCGGGAGAGCGCCAGGGCGCTGCTGGAACAGCTGGGGCTGGGTAAACGCCTCGATCACCTTCCGGCGCAGCTCTCCGGCGGCGAGCAGCAGCGCGTGGCGCTGGCCCGTGCGTTCAATGGCCGCCCGGATGTGCTGTTTGCCGACGAACCCACCGGTAACCTCGATCGCCAGACCGGGGACAAAATTGCCGATCTGCTGTTCTCGCTTAACCGCGAGCACGGCACCACGCTGATCCTCGTCACCCACGATCCGCAACTGGCTGCCCGCTGCGATCGCCGCCTGCGCCTGGTGAATGGCGAACTGCAGGAGGAAGCATGATTACCCGCTGGTTCTGGCGCGAATGGCGCTCCCCCTCGCTGCTGATCGTCTGGCTGGCGTTAAGCCTGGCGGTGGCCTGCGTGCTGGCGCTCGGCAGCGTCAGCGATCGCATGGAAAAGGGACTCAGCCAGCAGAGCCGTGAGTTTATGGCCGGGGACCGCACGCTGCGCAGCTCCCGCGAGGTGCCCCAGGCGTGGCTTGAGGAGGCGAGAAAAGAGGGGCTGAAGGTCAGCGAGCAGTTGAGCTTCCAGACCATGACCTTTGCCGCCGATACGCCACAGCTGGCAAGCGTAAAGGCCGTCGATGATATTTACCCGATGTACGGCGAGCTACAAACCAACCCGCCGGGCCTCAAGCCCGCGCCGGGAACGGTGTTGCTGGCCTCGCGCCTGATGGCGCTGCTGAATCTGAAAACCGGCGACAGCATTGACGTCGGGGATGCCACACTGAAAATCGCCGGAGAGGTGATTCAGGAGCCGGATTCCGGCTTCAACCCCTTCCAGATGGCGCCGCGCCTGCTGATGAACACCGCAGATGTCGCCAAAACCGCGGCGGTACAGCCCGGGAGCCGCGTCACCTGGCGCATTAAGTTTGGCGGCACGCCCGCCCAGTTGAGCACCTATGAAAAGTGGCTGCTGCCGCAGCTGAAGGCGGAGCACCGCTGGTCCGGAATGGAGCAGGAGGATGGCGCGCTCGGCAAGTCGCTGGAGCGTTCCCAGCAGTTCCTGCTGCTGTCGGCGCTGTTAACGCTGCTGCTGGCGGTCGCGGCGGTGGCGGTGGCCATGGGCCACTACTGCCGCAGTCGCTACGACCTGGTGGCGATCCTCAAAACCCTCGGCGCGGGCAGGGCACAGCTGCGCAAACTGATTGTCGGCCAGTGGCTGATGGTGCTTACCCTTTCTGCTGTCACCGGCGGGGCGATGGGGCTGCTGTTCGAGAAGGTGCTGATGGTGCTGCTCAGGCCGGTGCTGCCCGCCGCGCTGCCGCCTGCCAGCCTGTGGCCGTGGCTGTGGGCGATTGGGGCCATGACCGTTATCTCCCTGCTGGTGGGGCTGCGCCCTTATCGCCTGCTGCTGGCGACGCAGCCGCTGCGCGTCCTGCGTCGCGACGTGGTGGCCAGCGTCTGGCCGCTGAAATATTACATTCCGGCGATTGTGGTGCTGGTGGTGGTGCTCCTCGCCTGGCTGATGGGCGGCAGCATGCTGCTGTGGGCGGTGCTGGCCGGGGCCGTGGTGCTGGCGCTGCTCTGCGGCGTGCTGGGCTGGATGCTGCTCAGCGTGCTTAAGGGGCTGACGGTAAAATCCCTGCCGGTGCGTCTGGCGGTGAATCGCCTGCTGCGCCAGCCGTGGTCAACCCTCAGCCAGCTGTCGGCCTTCTCGCTGTCGTTTATGCTGCTGGCTTTGCTGCTGGTGCTGCGCGGCGACCTGCTGGATCGCTGGCAACAGCAGCTCCCGCCCGAAAGCCCGAACTACTTCCTGATTAACATCGCCCCGGAGCAGGTGACGCCGCTGAAGACGTTCCTCTCGGAGCACCAGATTATCCCCGAGTCCTACTATCCCATCGTGCGGGCGCGTCTGACCCGGATTAACGGTCAGTCTACCGAGGGTAATAAAGATGAATCCCTTAACCGCGAGCTGAACCTGACCTGGCAGGATAAACGCCCGGATCATAACCCGATCACCGCCGGAACCTGGCCGCCAGGCGCGGGGGAAGTGTCGATGGAAGAGGGGCTGGCAAAACGCCTGAACGTCGCCCTGGGAGATACGGTGACCTTTACCGGCGATACCCAGGACTTCAGCGCTAAAGTCACCAGCCTGCGCAAGGTTGACTGGGAGAGCCTGCGGCCAAACTTCTTCTTCATCTTCCCTTCCGGGGCGCTGGACGGGCAGCCCCAGAGCTGGCTGACCAGCTTCCGCTGGGAGAACGGCAACGGCATGCTCACCCAGCTGAACCGCGAGTTCCCGACCATCAGCCTGCTGGATATCGGCGCGATCCTGAAACAGGTCGGGCAGGTGCTGGAGCAGGTAAGTCGGGCGCTGGAGGTGATGGTGGTTCTGGTGACGATCTGCGGCGTGCTGCTTTTGCTGGCGCAGGTGCAGGTCGGGATGCGTCAGCGCCATCAGGAGCTGGTGGTTTATCGCACCCTGGGCGCAGGTAAAAAACTGCTGCGCACCACGCTCTGGAGCGAGTTCGCCCTGCTGGGACTGGTGGCTGGCCTGGTGGCGGCCATCGGGGCCGAAACCGCGCTGGCGGTGCTGCAAACCCGGGTGTTCGACTTCCCGTGGGAGCCTGACTGGCGGCTGTGGGTGATCCTGCCGCTCAGCGGCGCGGTGATGCTCTCGCTGTGCGGCGGCTGGCTGGGGGCCCGGCTACTTAAGGGCAAAGCCCTGTTCCGCCAGTTCTCCGGTTAATCCCTTTTCGTAACCATCACGCACCGGTTTTTATATCGGTGCGTGATGTCTTAGCAGCATAAAAAGATAAAACACTGAGTGTTAGTGGCACAAATCATTAAAAACCGGACAACACGGACAGATAAATCCTGGTTAATATTCACCTGCTAAATAAATGGCAGTGTGTCTATCAAGGAAAAACAGTGACAATAAATAAAAAAGCGCTGGCAGTCGCTATTGGCGCTGCAGTGGCATTGACGTCTTTTGCATCCCAGGCTGAAATCACCGTTCTGAAACAAGATCCGCAGGCGGGCAACCCGCTGAGCCGCCTGAACTTTACCGTTGGCGGCAGTATTCGTCCCCAGTTCCAGAATATGACCGGCGACGACGGCAAAAACAGCTACAAGCGTAACGGCTTTGACGGCGGCACCCGCTTCCGTTTCGCGGCAGATTACTACCTGTTTGATGACATCAGTTGGGTGAGCTACTACGAGCTGGGTGTGAACATTCCGGCCCAGTTCAACTGGGATAACCACCATGCAGACGGCGCGCGTGATACCTCCCGTCGTATGCTCTACACCGGCCTGAAAAGCGATACCTGGGGTACCCTGACCTTCGGTCAGCAGAACAGCGTTTACTACGATGTGGTTGGTGCGAAAACCGATATCTGGGACTATGACATGATCGGCCAGGCGCCGGGTAACGGCATCAACGGCGACTACGACGGCTCTTACCGTTCACGCCAGATGCTGAAGTACAAGAAAACCCTCGGCGATGCGGACATCTACGCCTCTTACCTGTTCGAAGACAGCGAATACCTGCCGGGCAACGGCCTGCGCTACAAGCGTAAAGGCGGCGGTTCACTGGGTCTGGATTATCGCCTGACCACCGACCTGACCTGGGGCGCGGCGTGGAACTACACCCGTGCGGACATGCGTAATCCGGATAACGGCGACAGCAAAACCTGGGATCAGAATATCCTTGGTACCGCGCTGAGCTGGACCCCGGACAACTGGACCTTCTCCGCAGGCGGCGGCTGGTATCAGAACTTCATGACCAGCAAAAAAGTGTCGGTAAACGACTACTTTGCGGGTGACGCGTGGGGTATTGAGTACTTTGCGGGCTATAAATTCCCGATTGGTCAGTATGCGGTGAAATCCATCCAGCCTTACTTCATGGGCGACCGCATCGAGACCATGAATGGCCGCAACTACCAGCGCATCGACAACGGCGTGGGTATCAGCTTCCAGCTGGATTACGGTTTCCGCGTGGATTACGAGCACGTGTTCACCTCCAGCACCGACGATCTGGGCGATATGAACCTGGTGCGTTTGCGTTACGACTTCTAAAACTGACCCTCACCCTAACCCTCTCCCTGAAAGGGAGAGGGAACAGTCGGGCAGAATCTGTAGGCCGGATAAGCGTTAGCGCATCCGGCTTTTTTTCAGCGGCTCAGCCAATCCGCAACGTCTGCATACGTCCCGCGATAAACAATCTTTTCCGCTTTTTTCTCCAGCTGATAACGGTACATCGGGTCGTAATAGTCATTCAGCAGCGGCGCAAGCCAGCTGAAATGCGCTTCGGTGCTGCCGGTACGCTGCTGATCGTCCAGAGCGCTATCCAGCAGGGCGGTAAATTCGGCATAACGCTGCAACCCCAGACGGCGGCGGATGGCAAACAGTCCGTGGTGCAGATAGTCGCGATACTCCAGCCAGCCCGCTTCTTCTCCCCGCGCCTCGCGAAAGGCCTGCCACATCTGCGCGAAATACTCTTCCCGAAGGCGCTCAAGACGCACTTCAAACGGATCCTCGACCACCACAATCGGCGACTGCGTCATGCGATCGCGCAGGCATTCCGGCAGGTGGTTGGAGCCGATCATCCGGCCTTCGTCTTCCAGTACCCAGCGCGTGGCGTCTTTTTTTAACAGCTCAACCGCCAGATGGTTTTCAAAACTCGCCTGGGAGAGCTGCGGGGCCAGCGTGCGGCCAAAGGAGGAGCCGCGATGGTGCGCCAGCCCTTCGAGATCCACGCCCTGAGGATGCGCCTTCACCAGCAGCGTTTTACCGCTCCCGGTGCAGCCGCCAATCAGCACGCTGGGTTTTTGCGCCTGCTCGACGGTCGCCTGCATTGCCGCCTGACGTAGCGCTTTATAGCCGCCCCGGATCAGCGGGTAATCCACGCCTGCCTCTTTCAGCCAGGCCTGCACGATATGCGAGCGCTGCCCGCCCCGGGCGCAGCAGATGTAGCCCTGCGGTTGGGCAAGGCAGGCGGCGCGCCAGGCTTCCAGGCGTTGGTCTCGCGTCTCGCCGCTCACCAGACGGTGGCCGAGCGCGAGCGCGGCTTCCGGTCCCTGGCGCTTATAGCAGGTGCCCACGGCGGCGCGTTCGTCGTCGTTCATTAAAGGCAGGTTGATTGCCGCAGGCATGGTGCCCTGAGCAAATTCCACGGGCGCACGCACGTCAATCAATGGCGTGTCGGCGGTAAGAATGGCGCGGTAGTCCGTCCCATCGTTCATAAGGATCCCTCAAAACAGCGATGGGCAGGATTTTACGCCGGGGAAGGGGAAGGTCAACTCCCCGGCGGTGAGGCTTAGCTGAGTGCGGACTGCGCCCAGGCAATACCGCTGGCGTACTCTGGCGGCAGCAGCGGCACGATAGCGTCCAGCGCGGCGCTCAGGCGCGCGGTGTCGGTATCGTTCAGGTTCAGGTGGCCGACCTTACGACCCGGGCGCACCTCTTTGTCGTACCAGTGCAGGTGCACCAGCGGCAGGTTCAGCCAGTCGTAGTTCAGATCGGTGCCGATCAGGTTGATCATCACCGACGGGCTGTTCACCACCGGCTTCGGCAGCGGCAGCCCGGTGATGGCGCGCAGATGCAGCTCAAACTGGCTGATGGACGCCCCGTTTTGCGTCCAGTGACCGCTGTTGTGCACGCGCGGTGCCAGCTCGTTGATCAGCAGACCTTCCGGCGTGACGAAACACTCCATCGCCATTACACCCACGTAGCCCAGCTCCTGCATGATGGCAGAGAGCATGCTTTCAGCCTGCGCCTGCTGGGCTGCGTCCGCCTGCGGGAAGACTACGCTGGTGCGCAGAATACCGTCCTGATGCAGGTTGTGGGTCAGGGGATAGAAAACCGTGCTGCCGTCGTGGGCGCGGGCACCGACCAGCGACACTTCGCCGCTGAAATTGATGCCCTGCTCAACGATGCACTCGCCGTAGCACTCGTCCGGCAGCTGGTCGGTTTCACCGGCGCGCAGACGCCACTGGCCGCGGCCGTCGTAGCCGCCCACGCGACGCTTGACGATCGCCAGCTCGCCCAGCGTGTCAAACACGCCCGGCCACTGGCCTTTTTCGGTCAGCAGCTGCCACGGCGCGGTGGCGAGATGCAGATCGTCAAACAGCTGTTTTTGCGTCAGGCGGTCGGCGATGATCGGAAAGACGTCGCGGTTGACGAAGGCGTTGTGACGCGCCAGCTCGCGGGTTAAGGCGGTTTCAGGCCAGCGCTCAATCTCTGCGGTGATGACGCTTTGCTGAAACGGCACGGCTTCAGGTTCATCGTCCAGCCCAACCGGCCAGACGGTGATCCCCAACGGTTCACCGGCCTGACGCAGCATACGGCCTAACTGGCCGTTACCAAGGACGCAAACCTGCTTCATGCCGCACCTCGCGGGTCGGGATTGTCCAGCACCTCGTCGGTCTGGGCTTTACGCCAGTCCGCCAGGCGCTGATGGAGTGCTTTATCGTGGGTTGCGAGGATCTGTGCGGCCAGCAGGGCGGCGTTGGCAGCGCCCGCTTTACCGATGGCCAGCGTACCAACAGGAATGCCGCGCGGCATCTGCACGATGGAGTAGAGGCTGTCGACGCCGCTCAGGGCTGCGCTCTGAACCGGGACGCCGAGCACCGGCACCAGGGTTTTTGCAGCAATCATGCCGGGCAGATGCGCGGCACCGCCGGCACCGGCAATAATTACCTGATAGCCGTTCTCTTCTGCGCCTTCGGCGAAGCTGAACAGTTTATCGGGGGTGCGGTGCGCGGAGACCACTTCAACGTGGTGAGGAACGTTCAGGATGTCAAAGATTTCGGCGGCGAACTGCATGGTAGCCCAGTCGCTTTTGGACCCCATTACGATGGCGACACGCGCCGGATTATTGCTGGAAGACATGCGTCTTAAAACTCCTGTGGTGCACAACTCTCGGCTTTTGAGGCCACAGAGAATAGCACGATCTACAGGCAAGGAAAACGGTTGCGCGGCTAAAACTTCCGCCAAAGTCTGTCGCTTTATGCAATAAAAAAACCGCCAAAAGGCGGTCTTTTTACAGTCTGCTTTACGGCTTACAGCAGATTGCCTGCGGTCAGGTTCTCTTTGTCGAAAGCATGGTTCACATCAATATGATTCTGATGCACCGCCGTGTCGATATTCGAACCCGCTTCCGGGGCGGAGAAGTGGTGCTCTGCAGCCATCGCGCCAGAGGACAATGAAGCGGCCAGCAGCAGGGCGCTGACGATACTGATAGTTTTCATTCTCTTTTCCTTTTTCATCGTATTGTCGCTGTCGCTGGGCTCTTATCTGGCGGCACGGCAATCGGGCAAATTATTTAGTCAGTTCAGCGGTCATGTGCACGCGGTTGTCGAACTGGGCGCTGGTGATTTTGTAAGCAGCACCTTCTTTTGCGGCCTGAGCGGCAATTTTCGCTTCTGCACGGTCAAGGGTAGAGGCGGTAGCGCTCACGCTCTGGGCGAAAGAACCGAAAGAGATCAGAGAAAGAGCGGCAACTGCAACGAAAGTTTTGATGGATTTCATGGTCGTGTTCCTTAAGCTGTTTTGTTTGGGATAGGGCGTTGTTGCCCTGATGTGAATAATCATAGGCCGACCAGAGTGTGATTAAAATCAAAACAATTTGCGGAGAGAGTTCAAAAAATTTGAATAATTTCTGGGCAGGGATTTCAGAACGGGAAGGCGATAAGCTCCACACCTTCAGGCGTGACTTTGACCATCGAGCCTTCGGTGTGCCAGGCCCCTAACACCACGCGCTGAGCGGGTTCGCCGTTTACGGTAAGATGATGGACGTCCGGGCGATGGGTATGGCCGTGGATCAGCCACTGCACATGGTGCTTTTCCATCACGCTGACCACCGCCTGCGGGTTCACGTCCATGATGGTCATTGATTTGCTGCTGTTAGCGGCTTTGCTGCCGGCACGCATTTTTGCGGCGATACGGCTGCGGATAAACAGCGGCAGGGCGAGAAACAGCGTCTGGATCCAGGGGGTGTGCACTTTGGCGCGAAATGCCAGATAGCCGGTATCGTCGGTACAGAGCGTGTCGCCATGCATGATCAGGACTTTACGGCCATACAGGTCGAGGACGGTCTCTTCCGCCAGCAGGGTCATGCCGCAATCACGGGCGAAGCGCTTGCCCAGCAGAAAGTCGCGGTTGCCGTGGATAAAGAAGCAGGGGACGCCGGAGTCGACCAGCGCTTTAAGCGCACTCGCTATGTCGCGGTGCAGCGGGTTCGGATCGTCATCGCCAATCCAGGCTTCAAACAGATCGCCCAGGATGTAAAGCGCGTCGGCGTGGCGGGCTTCACCCTGTAAAAAACGCAGAAAACCGGCGGTAATCGCCGGTTCTTCTGTTTGCAGATGCAGATCTGCAATAAAGAGTGTCGCCACGAATTATTCGCTGACGGTCACGCTTGTGATCACAACGTCTTCTTTTGGAACGTCCTGGTGCATGCCGCTGCGGCCGGTAGAAACGCCTTTGATCTTGTCAACTACGTCCATACCCTCAACCACTTCAGCAAACACGCAGTAGCCCCAACCCTGCAGGCTTTCGCCGGAGAAGTTCAGGAAGTCATTGTCTGCTACGTTGATGAAGAACTGCGCGGTGGCAGAGTGTGGCGCCTGAGTACGGGCCATTGCCAGGGTACCGCGGGTGTTTTTCAGACCGTTGTTCGCTTCGTTTTTGATCGCCGCTTTGGTCTCTTTCTGGTTCATGCCAGGTTCAAAACCGCCGCCCTGGATCATAAAGCCGTTAATGACACGGTGGAAAATAGTGTTGTCGTAGAAACCTTCGCGGCAGTAGTCCAGGAAGTTTTTAACTGTTTCAGGCGCTTTGTCATCAAAGGTTTTGATTACGATATCGCCATGATTAGTGTGGAAAGTAACCATTTTTGCATCCTGTTCCGTTATAGTGGTGCTTCGACCCCGCCAGGGGCCACAATAAGCGCTTGTTATAGCATAACCGCAACGCGCGATCACCTTGCATTACTTGCTGCTTCCGGTTTGAATTACCATTAGAATATGCCGTTTTCACCCACACACGTCTCACATGGAATCTTCGATGTTAAAAATCTTCAACACACTGACGCGCCAAAAAGAGGAATTCAAACCTATTCATGCCGGGGAAGTCGGCATGTACGTGTGTGGTATTACCGTTTACGATCTCTGTCATATCGGCCATGGCCGTACCTTTGTCGCCTTCGACGTGGTTTCGCGCTACCTGCGTTTCCTCGGGTACAACCTTAAGTATGTACGCAATATCACCGATATTGACGACAAAATTATTAAGCGCGCTAACGAAAACGGCGAAAACTTCGTCGCCTTAGTCGATCGCATGATCGGCGAAATGCACAAGGATTTTGACGCGCTGAATATCCTGCGCCCGGACCTCGAGCCGCGCGCAACGCACCATATTCCGGAGATCATTGAGATCACCGAACAGCTTATTGCCAAAGGCCATGCCTACGTGGCGGACAACGGCGACGTGATGTTCGACGTGCCGACCGACCCGCACTACGGCCAGCTCTCCCGTCAGGATCTGGATCAGCTCCAGGCCGGGGCGCGCGTGGACGTGGTTGACGTGAAGCGCAACCCGATGGACTTCGTGCTGTGGAAGATGTCCAAAGAGGGCGAGCCAAGCTGGCCATCCCCGTGGGGCGCGGGCCGTCCGGGCTGGCACATTGAATGTTCTGCCATGAACTGCAAACAGCTGGGTAACCACTTTGATATTCACGGCGGCGGTTCTGACCTGATGTTCCCGCACCATGAAAACGAAATCGCCCAGTCCACCTGTGCGCATGACGGCGAATACGTGAACTACTGGATGCACTCCGGCATGGTGATGATTGACCGCGAAAAGATGTCTAAATCGCTGGGCAACTTCTTCACCGTGCGTGACGTGCTGAAGTATTACGATGCCGAAACCATCCGCTACTTCCTGATGTCCGGTCACTATCGCAGCCAGCTGAACTACAGCGAAGAGAACCTCAAGCAGGCGCGCTCTGCCCTGGAGCGTCTGTACACCGCCCTGCGCGGCACCGACACCTCCGTGCCAGCGGCCGGCGGCGAGGCGTTTGAAGCCCGCTTCATCGAAGCGATGAACGACGACTTCAACACCCCGGAAGCCTACTCTGCGCTGTTCGATATGGCCCGTGAAGTGAACCGCCTGAAAGGTGAAGATGCGCACGCCGCGAACGCGCTGGCTTCCCATATGCGTAAACTCTCTGGCGTGCTGGGCCTGCTGGAGCAGGAGCCAGAAGCGTTCCTGCAGAGCGGTGCGCAGTCGGATGACGGCGAAGTCGCGGAGATTGAAGCGTTAATCAAAGCGCGTCTGGAAGCGCGTCAGGCGAAAGACTGGGCCGCTGCCGATGCCGCGCGTAACCGTCTGACCGAGATGGGTATTATCCTGGAAGATGGCCCGCAGGGTACGACCTGGCGCCGTAAGTAAGTTTGTTACGCCCGGCGGCGCTTCGCTTGCCGGGCCTACAAGCCGGTTTTCTCCCTCTCCCTGTGGGAGAGGGCCGGGGTGAGGGCATCAGCGCGCACGCTTCCACCACAACATCCCCATCACAACCACCCCCGGCAGCCATACCCACAGCAGCTCCGAGATAATCACCTGATGCCCGTACGGCGTGGTATAGCGTGAGAGGGCAAAGGGCGCGACCTTAATCACCTGCCACGGCGCGAAGAAGCGTTCATCCGACCACGGCCACAGCCAGCCGACCCCTTTCCCGCCCGTCGTCACCGAATCCAGCAGGCTGTGCGACAGCAGCGACAGGGTTAAAAACAGCCAGCAGCGCATCAGCCCCGCCCGGAACCATCGTCGCCCGGCCAGCACGCAGAGTAACGGCACCACAAAGGCAAACAGCAGCGAGTGGGTAAACCCGCGATGACCAAAAATATTTCCGTAGGCGACGCCAAACTTAAATGAGAGCACGTCGGCATCCGGCAGCATGGCGAGAACGATCCCGGCGAACAGCAGGCGAGGGGGAATAACCCGGGTGCCCAGCCCCAGACCGAGGCAGATCGGTACGGCGGCGTGGGTAATGATGGTTGGCATAGTGATTATCCATGGCAAATCATGGAAATATAGCAGAGCGCCGCTGAACTCAGGTCCCGGAGGAAATCTGAATTATGCCGATTCCCGCGCGACAAGCTGTCCGGAGAGGGTAATGCGCTGGGTTTGCAGCTCAGGCTCTTTCAGCTGGCGGATCATCAGCCCCGCCGCCTGACGCCCGGTCTCTTCGCTGGCGGAGGAGACATAGGTAAACGACGGGGAGGTGAGATTAACGTGCAGCATATCCTCAAACCCCACCAGCGCTACCTGCTGGGTAAGAAAGACATCTTTCCCCACCGTGCGGCCAACGTGATGAATACCGGAGATAGAGCCGATCATCGCATCCGGGGAGTGGCAGAGCAGGGCGGTGATGGTGTTGTTTTTCTCCAGCAGCTGGCGGGTGGCGAAGCTCACCGCCTGGGTATCGTCGCTGCATGCGGGGGCGGATTCGTCGCGGAACACCAGCCCGTTCTGCGTCATCGCGCTGCGAAAGCCCAGCAGGCGCTGCTCGCGGATCAGATCTCCCTCCCTGCCGCCGATATAGGCGATATTGCGATGGCCGCGCTCAATCAGATAGCGGGTAGCCAGATGCGCCGCCTGGCGATTATCCCGCATCACCAGATTGCAGGTTTCGTTGAGCAGCGACTGCGACACCGCCACCAGCGGCAGCGGGCACTGGCGGATCAGCGCCGGCAGCGCGGCATGACGCGTATCGGAAGCCAGATAGATCACCCCGGCGACGCCCTGCTGTTTGAAGGAGAGCAGGCAGCGCTCGAGGTGCTCGCCGTCGTTCAGCGGCTGGCCGAGAAAGACCATATAGCCCTGCTTTTCCAGCTCCTGGACGATGCTGGCCATCACTTTTATGGAAAAGCTGTCGCTGAAATCGCGCAGGATCAGGCCGATAAGATTGGAGGTGTTGGCGCGAAGATTGGCGGCGGCCACGTTATGCACGTAGCCCAGGGCGGTGATGGCGGCGTGGACTTTTTCAATCGTCGCCTCTGAGATCTTTCCTTTCTGACGCAGAACCAGCGAGACGGTAGAAACCGAAACCCCTGCCTCTCTGGCGACATCTATGATGCTGACCTTCTTCACATCTTCTCCCTGAAATGCCTGATAAGACAACGCCTCCCGTAAGAGTACAGGAGACGTGTCGGTCAGGCAGCTTATTATTTACCGATCATGGTCGACATCGTCTGGGCGATAAACTGCGCCCGGGCGCCAAAGATAACCTGAATACCGGAGTCGCCGACAAAGACCACGCCGCGCGCGCCGAGGCCGTTCAGACCGTCCTTATCCACCATGTCACTTTTCGCCACTTCCAGACGCAGACGGGTGATGCAGGAGCCCACAGAGTCGATATTCTGCGCCCCGCCCAGCAGGCCGATGATCTCGGTGGCGATTTCGGTGTCGGTTTTATCATCCGCGTTGGCCGTCACGTCGGTGCGGCCCGGCGTTTTCACGTCGAAACGACGGATCACGAAGCGGAAGGTGAAGTAGTAAATCAGCGCCATCGGAATACCGATGATAATGGCGTTCAGGAAGTTGGTCTGATAGCCGTTAAACGACGGCAGGATCCCGAACGACAGGTAGTCGATAAAGCCAGCGGAGAAGGATTTGGCGATGTGCGCATGCAGCAGGTACATGGTCATATACGCCAGGCCCGCCATAATGGCGTTAAAGACATACAGGATTGGCGCCACGAAGATAAAGGTGAACTCGACCGGCTCGGTGATCCCCGTCAGGAAGCAGGTCAGCGCCGCAGAGAACAGGATACCGGCGGCAATCTTTTTGTTTTTGGTGTGCGCTTCGTGGTACATCGCCAGACAGGCCGCAGGCAGGGCAAACAGCATCAGCGGGAATTCGCCCTGCATGAACTTACCGGCGTTCTGATAGGTGTCGCTGCTGAAGGATTTCACCCCTTCTTCCAGCATCTTGAACCAGATGGTCTGGTCGCCGTGGATCACCTGGCCCGCCTGGGTGGTGTAATCCCCGAACGAGTACCAGAAGGAGGGATACCAGATGTGGTGCAGACCCAGCGGGATCAGCGCGCGTTCCACCAGACCGAAGATAAAGGTCGAGGCTGCCTGGTTATCGCCGTTCACAATCACCGACAGCGCGTCGATACCGGCCTGGATATGCTGCCAGACGTACGGCAGCAGCAGACCCATCACAAACGCCAGGAACGCCGTGGCAATGGCGACAAAACGCTTCCCGGAGAAGAAGCCGAGGAACTCCGGCAGCTGCATGGTGTGGAAGCGGTTATAACACCACGCGGCGAGGATCCCGCACAGCAGGCCGCCAAAGACGCCCATCTGCAGCGTCGGGATGCCCACCACCATGGCGTATTTCCCGCCCTGGGAGGCCATCTCCGGCGTGATGCCGAGCACGGTGCCGATGGTGATGTTGGTGACGAACACCGCCACCGCCGCCGACAGCGCCGCGATACCGGATTCAGATGCCAGACCGACGGCCGAGCCGATGGCAAACAGCATCGGCAGGTTATCAAAAATAACGCCGCCCGCGTTCATCATCAGCGGCAGATGGAATTTATCGCCGAAAGCCAGCAGCAGGCCCGCAGCGGGAAGCAGCGAGATCGGCAGCATTAACGCGCGACCAATCATCGACAGTTTTGACAACGATTTAACAAACCCTGACATCAGACCCATGCTGATTTCCCCCGAGTACGCTCTGTGAGCGCTATTATAGTGAGTAGAACGTTTTAGTAGAACGTTCTACTTATCGTGAGGAAAGCCTGAAATTCGCGCAACTTAATTTTCACATTTCAACAGATGAAATAGTGATTATTTGAAGTTGATCGATAATTAACCGCGATAGGGGTGGGGGAATGTTGAGGAAAATTGCCGGGTGGCGGCTGGCGCCTTACCCGGCCTACCGACTCATGTAGGCCCGGCAAGCGAAGCGCCGCCGGGCGTGCCAGGTCACTCAGGGGGTGACAGTAACGCTCTGACCTTCAAAACTCACGGTCTGCCCGGCAACGATTTTGCAGCGCTTACGGGTTTCTACCACGCCATCAACCTTGACCAGACCGTCGGCAATAACGATCTTGGCCTGGGCGCCGCTTTCGCTCCAGCCTTCGAGCTTCAGCAGATCGCACAGCTCAACGTGCGGATGTTTACCTAATGAAAATGTCGCCATCTTACGCTTCCTCTACGTCGTGATACTCAACGCATGCCTGCAAAGTATTCTGAATCAGTGTTGCTACGGTCATCGGGCCTACGCCGCCCGGAACCGGAGTGATATAAGAGGCGCGTGCGGCGGCATCTTCATACACCACGTCGCCGACCACTTTGCCGCTCTCGAGACGGTTAATCCCCACGTCCACGACAATTGCCCCTTCCTTAATCCACTCACCCGGAATAAAGCCCGGCTTACCGACCGCCACGATCAGCAGGTCGGCATTTTCGACGTGCTGGCGCAGATTCTTGGTAAAGCGGTGGGTAACGGTGGTGGTGCAGCCGGCGAGCAGCAGCTCCATGCTCATGGGGCGACCGACGATATTGGAGGCGCCAATGACCACGGCGTTCAGGCCGTAGGTGTCGATGTTATAACGCTCCAGCAGGGTGACGATGCCGCGCGGCGTACACGGACGCAGGCGAGGCGCACGCTGGCACAGGCGGCCCACGTTATACGGATGGAAACCGTCGACGTCTTTGTCTGGCGCGATACGTTCCAGTACCTTCACGTTGTCGATGCCCGCAGGCAGCGGCAGCTGAACCAGAATGCCGTCGATCTCTTTGTCGGCGTTCAGGGTATCAATCAGCTCAAGCAGCTCTGCTTCTGAGGTGGTTTCCGGCAGATCGTAAGAGCGGGAGAGGAAGCCCACCTCTTCGCACGCTTTACGTTTGCTGCCGACATAAATTTGTGAAGCCGGGTTGCTGCCGACCAGCACAACGGCCAGCCCGGGAGCGCGTTTTCCAGCGGCCCGACGTGCTGCCACTTTTTCCGCAACCTCAGAGCGCACCTGCTGCGCAATCGTTTTACCGTCAATAATCTTTGCTGCCATCAGAGAGAAGATTCCGTCTGTAAGGAGTGAAAGGGGGGATGAGCATATTTTGTCAGAAGCGCGCGCTGCTGTCAGTCACACTTTGCGGATTTTCCTGTTAAGCGGTCCTGTTGCGGGGCATGGGTATGAACTACAAGAGGATTGTACTAAAATGCATTGACTCAACCTGAGTTGACCGTATAATTCCACGCGCTTCACCACTGCGAAGTTTCTTCTTCTCCGTGCGCCCTTAGCTCAGTTGGATAGAGCAACGGCCTTCTAAGCCGTAGGTCAAAGGTTCGAATCCTTTAGGGCGTGCCATTCAAACACCGTTTTCTCCCCCAGACTTTTCACTTTTATTGATTCTGCGTCATGTGCTTTTTCACATCTCTGCGTTAAACTATCTCAAATATTGGATATTTTGAGATAGTTTAATCATGGCCATTAAACGTCCTCCCGGTCTGATACCTCTGGAATTTCTGACGGGAGCCGATATTGCTGCCCATCAGCAATATGCACGCACCACTGACGACAAAGGCCGGTATCTTCCCTTTGATGCATTCAGACACCGGGTATCCCAGCGCGAGAACGTGGCGCTTGCCTGGACCCTGACGCGTCGCGCCCGCGATGCCGCGCTGCAGCGAATCGATTACCGTAACCAGGCGGGTGATCAGGCCGGATTCGTGCTCACCTCCGCCCTCTTCGCCACCTGCGAAAGGGTAGATAAACAGGCCACCGGTCTGGCGCTGGATAGCCTGATAAACCGCCTGCGTGGCGCGGGAGCGGCGTTGATCCAGCTCCAGCTCGATGAACCGATCACCAGCTCGCAGCTGGAGGGGGCTAATACCACCACGCTGGTGGCCAGAAACATGCTGGGCTCCGGTCGTGCGCCGCGTACCGAAGGCGAGCATATGATCGTCGGTAATGCGCGGCTGATGGCAGCAATCCCTGAATGGTTGAATGAGCCCCTTACACCAGAGCTTATCCGCCGTATGCATGCGACAGGGATGGAGGGGATTAACGATGCGAAGTATCAGCCCGGCGAGTTCCGCACGACAAACGATGTTGTGATTGCCGATTACGACGGCAACGTGATCCATCAGCCGCCAGCGGCAGACCAACTCCCGGCCCGCCTGCAGGGCATTTGTGACTGGGTGAACAGCAGCACGGACTATGTACACCCTCTGGTGAAAGCCTGCGTCCTGCATTTCATGATCGCCCACGAGCATCCTTTCCGGGACGGAAACGGGCGCACCAGCCGGGCGCTGTTTTACTGGTTTATGCTGAAATCGGGTTACGAGGCGTTTAAATACATCTCGGTAAGCAGCCTGCTGCATGCCGCCCCGGTGAAATATGCCCAGAGTTACCAGTACACGGAAACGGACGGCATGGATCTGACCTATTTTCTGGAGTACCAGACCGGCATCGTCCGCCGCGCGCTGGACCGGCTTCTGCAGCATGTTGATGGCCTGGTCACCCGGGCGGCAAACATTGAGCGGTTCCTGTTCGAATCGCGGGCCTTATCGCGCCTGACGTCCCGCCAGATCACGCTGCTGAATATCATGCTGGCAACATCGACAACGGCCTATACCGCCGCAGACGTCAGCGAGGCGCTGGGGATATCCGATAATACCGCTCGTAAAGATTTACGCGCCCTGGTGCGTGAAGGGCTGGCTGAGGAAACCGCGGCAAACGATCAGAAAACGGTTTACAAAATCGCGCGAAACCTCGTTTAACCTTCGGTTCCATTCTGCGATATAGTAGGGGCATTCTCGTCTCCTTCTGACAGGTAACACCGGCAATGGCTCTGATCCCCAAAAACTACGCGCGGCTGGAAAGCGGCTACCGTGAAAAAGCCCTTAAAATTTATCCATGGGTATGCGGACGCTGCTCGCGGGAGTTTGTTTACTCAAACCTGCGCGAGCTGACGGTTCACCATATCGATCATGACCATACCAACAACCCGGAAGATGGCAGTAACTGGGAGCTGTTGTGTCTGTTCTGTCACGATCACGAGCATTCGAAGTACACCGAGGCCGACATCTACGGGACAACCGTGGTGGCGGGTGAAGATGCGCAAAAAGATGTAGGTGAAGCCACCTATAACCCCTTTGCCGATCTGAAATCGATGTTGAATAAGAAGAAGTAAATCAAGCCGGGCTGAAAACGGGTAAGTATGTTGAGGGAATGATGTCCGGTATTGCGCATTACTATGTACAGCAGCAGAGCGTGAACACCCAGCAGGTGGCGACGCTATCGGCTCAGGTCTCATCTTCCGGGGCGTCCCAGACCAGCGTCCCGGCCTCCTTTCAGCAGATGTCCAGTGCGTCGCAACCGATCGTAACGCAGCCTGCGATCCCGACGCTGCATGCCGCCGATACCCGCCAGACCGCCGTTGCCGCCACGCCAGCCTCGTTTGGCCAGCTGGATCAGTACGCCCGCATCCAGGGCTGGAGCGAAAATCAACTCGCGCTGATGAACCGCCTGTCGCAGTACAAAAAGGGTCGCTCTGGTCCGTCGTGGACGGCACCGGGCGGAAGCGTTCGCGGTATTCGCAATAACAACCCGGGTAATCTCGAAGCCAGCTGGGCATTCAGCTGGCAGGGTCAGAATGGCACCGACGGGCGCTTTGCCACCTTCGCCACGCCGGAGCACGGCATCCGCGCGCTGGGCGTTAACCTGCTCTCCTACCAGCGACGTGGTCTGGATACCATCAGTAAAATTATCTCGCGCTGGGCGCCCCCGCAGGATAACAACGATACCACCGCCTATATTCAGAATGTCAGCCAGGCCCTCGGCGTCTCGCCCACGACCCGCCTGGATGTGACCTCTCCGCCGGTCCTGCTTGCGCTAAGCAAGGCGATCATTCGTCAGGAAAATGGGAACGTGCCTTTTACGGATGAGGTCATCAACAGCGGTGTCTTCTCCGCGCTGGGGATGGCGGAGCTGTCCGGCGTTGAGCCTTCGGTGCTGAAAAGCGCGCCGGTTGAACAAGAACACGCCCCGTTTGTGCTGCAGGCCCGCCAAAATTAAACCGCCAGTTAACGCGGATTATCCGTATTTGTGAAGCAACACTCTGTTATAAAAGAAACTCCCCGGAAACGTGGCTTTTCCTGCGCTTGTTCACCATGCTGATTAAACCTCACGCTGTAGAGTGAGGCGATCGCTGCTCGTTTACTCATCACAAGGGATCAGGTTATGAAAAAGACGATTGCTGTTCTGCTGGGTACCGCCGTGTTGTTCACCTCCAGCGCTTTCGCTGCTGAATTGCTGTCGCGGGAAGACTTTAAAAAAGTCGAAACGCAGTACACGAAAATTGGCACGGTTTCGACCTCTAACAAGGTGTCGGTTTCAGATGCCAAAAAGGAGTTGACGGAAAAAGCGGATAAAAAAGGTGCAGACGTACTGGTACTGACGTCGGGGCACACGGAAAACAAAATCCACGGCACCGCGGATATCTACAAGAAAAAATAATTCTGACGCCACCCCGTAGCGGGGTGGCGCAGCGCACACCCCGTATCTGGCGACCGTCCATGCTTTACTGGCTGGCAGGGGCGATTTTTTTACTCTCCTGCGCCGTGCTCTTTCCTGAAATAAAACAGGCTGAACCGGTATTTGTTGGCTATCACCTGACAGGTACGATTGACGGCTGTGAGGTCTACCGATAAAAGCCAAAGAGCGTGGGCCTCGCTGTCGCAGCGCTTTCCATTAAACTGCAATAAAGGCAATGTGGCCTATATCACCCTCAATCATGCTCAGCTTGGAATATCGGTGATTATCTGCGATCGCGCGCCGGAAAAACGCGATGCGCGCTGCGATTCTATTTTTTACAGGCAGCCCTATTATGATAATGAATAACAAAGCAATGCGCTGGAGCATTATTTTTCTGCTGGCCGTTTCCCCGCTGTTTGTTGCCGGGTATCTGCATTATCAGCGCAATAATTTTAGCTGTGAGACGCATGTGATTATTGTTGAACAGGGTGCGGTAATCGATACGGTAATGAACTTTTCGTTTAATAATGGGGTCGGGAGTTAAGACGCATCAGGAGAGTATATCGAAGAGAATGCCCAGCCGGTGGCGATCAGTAATAAGGTAGGGTTCAGTTACTGGCGCGAAGGAGACGAAACGATCATGGTCTCTGACGAAACCAACGTGCTGCCGAAGAAAAAATTAAATTACCTTTCTTATGTCCCGGATTTCTTTCAGCACCGGGAGCGGGGAATAAGACTGAATATCCTGCCTGCCAATGCGGACAGCTATTACTTTATCTACAGTAATTCCCCCGTCATATATTGCACCAAAGGATAACACCCCGCCATTAAGGGGGTAATTTCTCACCCTTTTTTTACTTTGTTGCCCATATTTACACTTGATCATATAAAGATAATGAGTATAGTTCTCATTCTCTTTAGTGTTTGTGGGCGCGTATGGACTTTCCCGCAGCAACAGTGAATGCATTTTTCACACGGAACACTGAGCGTTACGGGAGACGCTGCTCTGGCCTGACGGCCTGAATCCACAAACCTAATCGCAAAACATAAGCGACGCAGGCGTCCTCCTCACATTTTGCACGGTAAAGGATGTTCCTGATGACCAAAAAATTGTCCGCCCTGGCGCTGCTCGTGGCCGTCTCACTCAGCGGCTGCGCTGCACAACACACCGCAACAACCGCACCCGCTGCTGAAGCCCCGAAACCTGCTGCCCCTGCCCAGACCAACGTCGTAAAACGCGATCTGGCTGACGGCCTGTACGAAATGGTCCTGAGCCCGAAAGGGGACGCGCTGTACGTTGCCAGCTCGGAAGGTTTTAAAGATGTGCAGGGCGGGGTGGTGTATAAGCTCGATCCGGCGACCCTTAAAACCATTGGTCGCAGCCATACCGATCTGAAAAACTTCGCCCTCACTATCTCCCCGGACGGTAAAACCCTCTATGCCACCAACTCGCTGGACGGCGGGATCAGCGCCATCAGCACCGAAGACGGCAAAATCAAAAAGCGCCTGCTGTTTACCGAGCGCAACAAAGAGGGCTACCCGTACGGCGCGCGTCAGGTTCTGCTGCATAACGACGTCCTGTACATCGGCGGCGTAGCCGATCCGGCGGTGATTTGGGTAGTGGATGCCAAAACCCTGACGCTGAAAAAAACCATCAAAAACGCGGGGCAGTGGGTCACCGGCCTGATGTGGTCTGAACAAACCCAGCGTATCTATGTGGCAAACGGCGGCGGTGAAATTCTGATTGTTAATCCTGAGCGCAACCGCATCGAAAAACGCTGGAAGCCGCTCGGGGATAAACCGGCCCTGCTGCTGAACCTGGCGGAAGATCCGGCCACCGGTCGCCTGTTCGTCACCGACAACTCAAAAGCCAAAACCACGCTGGTGCTGGATATCCACACAGGGGCACTCATTAAACAGCTCGATGTGGGCGATTCGCTGGCGGTGAAGTTCAACGCTAAGCGCAACGAGCTTTACATCACCCAGCGCGAAAGCGGCAAGCTGCTGAGCCTGGATGCCACGACCTATGCCGTGAAGCAGAGCTGGGATCTGCCGCCGAATCCGAACAGCCTGCTGCTGTCGGCGGACGGTCAGACGTTGTACGTCACCGTGAAACAGGCGTTCAACAAAGATCACTCCACCAACGGGCCGGACAGCGTTGTCCGTATCGCCCTGAAATAGACGTTTTTTATAACAATTAAGGCCCGGCAACGGGCCATTTTGCGCGAACTTTGAACGAGTTAATCATGAACAACACCGGAAAAATGAACAAAACGCTGCTGGCCCTCGCCATCGGCGCCATCGCCCATTCCGCCGTCGCGGCGGAGAGCAAAAAAGAAGAGACCATCGTGGTGCAGTCCGCTGCCAGCGACTTCAAACCCGGCGGCGACCAGCTGGTACCGGCCTTCCTGGACGGCCAGGTGGCAAACGGCGGACGCATGGGGATGCTCGGTCAGCAAAATGCGATGGACGTACCGTTTAATATCATCAGCTACACCTCGAAGCTGGTGGAAGATCAGCAGGCCCGCACCATTGCTGACGTGGTCGCAAACGATGCGGGCGTGCAGTCCGTGCAGGGCTACGGCAACAGCGCGGAGAGCTATCGCATTCGCGGCCTGAAGTTCGACGGGGACGACATGACCTTCGGCGGACTCTCCGGCGTGCTGCCGCGCCAGGTGGTGGACGCCCAGATGGTAGATCGCATTGAGATCTTCAAAGGCGCCAACTCCCTGATGAACGGCGCAGCCAGCTCCGGCGTGGGCGGGATGATCAACCTTGAGCCGAAACATGCGGGCGCTACGCCGCAGGCGAAAGTGGGCGTCGACTACACCTCCGATTCGCAGATTGGCACCACCCTGGATGCCGGTCGTCGCTTCGGCGATAACGACCAGTTTGGCGCCCGCGTCAACGTGGTTCACCGTGAAGGCGAGGCCCCGGTAGCCAACGATCGCCGCCGCACCACGCTGCTCTCCACCGGCCTGGACTATGCGGGCGACAAGTTCCGCAGCTCCGTGGACCTGGGTTATCAGATGAAAACCTTCCACGGCTCAGAAACCGGGGTCAACATCTCCGGCGTTGATTTCGTGCCCGAGCCGCCGAAAAACGATCGTAACTACTCGCAGAAATGGGCCTACAGCAACATCGAAAACGAATTCGGCATGTGGCGCAGCGAGTACGACATCACCGACAACTGGACGGCTTACACCGGTCTGGGTGCCCAGCACGCCCATGAAGAGGGGCTTTACAGCGGTGCGAAGCTGGTGGACAAGAGCGGCAAAGCCACCGCGTCGCGTCTCGATACCAACCGCATCAGCGACAGCGTGAGCGGCATGGCGGGCATCCGCGGTAACTTCGATACCGGTTTTGTGTCGCACAAGGTGAACGTCGGCTACTCAGCGATGAGCAAAAACGAGAAAATCGCCTGGAAGATGTCGGCCGCGAAGGATAACCCGGTCACCAACATCTATCACAACACCGGCGTGGACGCGCCGCCAAGCACTAACTTAAACGGCTCCGGCGGTAACTACAGCGATCCGCTGACCAGCGGCCGCACCCGCACTCAGGGCTGGCTGCTGAGCGACACCCTCGGGGTGCTGGATGACACCCTGCTGTTCACCGTTGGGGCCCGTCATCAGAAGGTGGTGATCCGCGGCTATAACAAAATCACCGGTCACGAAAACGAGGCGGACAGCTTCGACGGCAGCCGCTGGATGCCGACCTATGGCGTGGTCTACAAACCGTGGGAAACGGTGTCCCTGTACGCCAACCACACCGAGGCGCTGCAGCCGGGTAAAACCGCGCCAAACACCGCCACCAACTACGGCCAGAGCACCGGGATCGTCCACTCTAAGCAGAACGAAGTGGGCGTGAAGGCCGATTTCGGTCGCGTTGGCGGCTCGCTGGCGCTGTTTGAGATCAAAATGCCGTCCGCCATTCTCGACAGCCAGACCAAACACTACGGTCTGGATGCCGAGCAGCGTAACCGCGGCGTGGAGCTGAACGTCTTTGGCGAGCCGGTGCTGGGCCTGCGTCTGAACGCCAGCGCCACCTGGCTGCAGGCGGAGCTGACCAAAACCAACAACGGCGTTAACCAGGGCAATGACGCCATTGGCGTCCCGAGCTTCTACGGCGTGCTGGGGGCAGAGTATGACATCAAGCCTGTCGACGGCCTGACCGCCACAGCCCGCGTAAACCACTCCGGCTCGCAGTATGCGGATCTCGCCAACAGCAAGAAGCTGGACAGCTACACCACCCTGGATCTGGGCATGCGTTACCGCTTCGCGGTCAACAATGACCAGAACCAGATGACCGTTCGCGCCGGGATCGAAAACATCACCGACGAAAACTACTGGTCAAGCGTGGACGACGGCGGCACCTACCTGTTCCAGGGGGAGCCGCGCACCTTTAAGGTCTCTGTCGGCTACGAGTTCTGAGTTCGACCCTTGTTATCGGGGCAGGGATGCCCCCCTTCTGACTGTTATAAAAATGTAATCAATTGTACTTATAGTGTTCCCACTTTATCGTTTCTTAGCCTGAAGAAAGGAAGCCATTGTGGGTAAACCTCTTAAGTCCGTATTCAAAAAAGAACATCGCGACGATGTCAGCAATTCCAGCGCTAACCCGGTCTTTTCCAGCGTGCTCTCCCGCCGCCGTTTCCTGCAGATGGGCGCCATTGCCGGTGCCGCCGCCTCTTTCCCGTTCCTGCTTAAGTCTGAAAATGCCCTGGCCGCGGTTTCCCGGCCTTCAGCCCTGAGCAAGGCGGTCGCGCTCGGCTTTACCAGCATTCCGGTGTCGACTGACGATACGGTCAGGGTGCCCGAGGGCTACGTCGCGCGTCCTTTCTACCGCTGGGGCGATGCCACCGGCATTAAGGGCGCAATGCCGGGCTTCAAATTTGACGCCAGCAACACCACCGACGAACAGGCAGCGCAGGCGGGCATGCACCATGACGGCATGGCGTGGTTTAGCCTGCCGCAGGGGGAAGAGAACCCCGGCCACGGCCTGCTGGCGATGAACCATGAGTACATCGACAACGGCATGCTCTTTACCGACGGCACCGCCAACTGGAGCCTGGATAAAGCGCGTAAAGGCCAGAACGCCATGGGCGTGTCGGTTATCGAGGTGAAAAAGAACGGCAGCGACTGGGAAGTGGTGCGTCCTTCCGGCTTTGCCCGCCGCATCACGGTCAACACACCGATGCAGCTCACCGGCCCGGCGCGTCAGCAGGACTTAATGAAAACCGCCGCCGATCCGCAGGGCGAGAGGGTGCTCGGCACCATGCAAAACTGCGCCAACGGCCACACGCCGTGGGGCACCTACCTGACCTGCGAAGAGAACTGGTCGGATATTTTCGTCAAGAAAGGCGAACGTAACGCGCTGGAGAAGCGCTACGGCATCAGCGACAGCGATGAGTCCTACCGCTGGAGCGAAGTGGACGACAGGTTCAGCGTCGATAAAACCCCTAACGAGCCGAACCGCTTTGGCTGGGTAGTGGAAATCGATCCCTACAACCCGGACTCCACGCCGCGCAAACACACCGCGCTGGGGCGCTTCAAGCATGAAGGTGCCGCCGTCACCCTGGCCGCCGACAAGCGCGTGGTCACCTACATGGGCGACGACCAGAAGTTTGAGTACATCTACAAATTTGTCTCCGACAACAGATACAATCCGGCCGATCGCGCCGCCAATATGCAGCTGCTGACCGCTGGTACGCTCTACGTTGCCCGATTCAACGACGACGGCTCCGGCGAGTGGCTGCCGCTGGTCTTCGGCCAGAACGGGCTGGACAAGAGCAAAGGCTTCGAAAGCCAGGGCGATCTGCTGATCAAAACCCGCCTGGCGGCCGATGCGGTGGGGGCCACCAAAATGGACAGGCCGGAGTGGATTGCGGTCGATCCGCACGCCAGCGGCAGCGTTTACTGCACCCTGACCAACAACAGCGATCGCGGCAAAGAGGGCAAAGCGCCGGTGGACGCGGCCAACCCGCGAGCCAGTAATGCCTTCGGCCACATCATGCACTGGCACGAAGAGGGCGAAGATCCGGCGGCGTTACGCTTCAAATGGGACATCCTGGTGCTGGCCGGGCGCACGGACACCGCGGATGAGAAGGCGAAGGGCAGCATGAAGGGGGCCGAATTTGGCAGCCCGGACGGCCTGTCGTTCGACCATCAGGGCGTGCTGTGGATCCAGACCGACGTCTCCTCCAGCACCATTAATAAGAAAGCCTACGAGGGAATGGGCAATAACCAGATGGTGGCGACCATTCCGGGCACCAACGAGTACCGCCGCTTCCTGACGGGCCCGCGCGGGTGCGAAATCACCGGCATCGCGTTCACGCCGGACAACCGCACGCTGTTTATCAACATTCAGCATCCGGGCGAGGGTGGGGACGACATTACCGACCCGGCAAACCCGCGCGCCGTCTCCAACTGGCCGGACAATAACCCGAACGGACGCCCCCGCGCCTCGACGGTGGTCATCACCAGAGCGGACGGCGGCATTATCGGGTCGTGATCCGCTCGCACCGGGCAGCGACCGCTGCCCGGCGTTTAACTTGCTCCCGTCTGTCTGAAGTGTTAAAAGGTGCCCCTTCCATAAAAAGAGACAGGGCCAGGCCGTGAGAAACGCCTCATCCGCTTCAGATAAAAGTGTTGCTGAAGCCGCGTCGGAACAGACACCGACGCTCCACCGTGGTTTACAGAACCGCCATATTCAACTTATCGCCCTCGGCGGCGCAATTGGTACCGGGCTGTTCCTCGGTATCGGCCCCGCCATTCAGATGGCCGGTCCCGCCGTGCTGCTGGGTTATGCCATTGCGGGCATTATTGCCTTTCTGATCATGCGCCAGCTCGGTGAGATGGTGGTTGAAGAGCCGGTATCCGGCTCCTTCGCCCATTTCGCCTACAAATACTGGGGCCCGTTTGCCGGGTTCCTCTCCGGCTGGAACTACTGGGTGATGTTCGTGCTGGTGGGGATGGCGGAGCTGACCGCCGCAGGGATCTACATGCAGTACTGGTTGCCGGACGTACCGACCTGGGTCTGGGCGGCGGTGTTCTTCATCATCATCAACGCCGTTAACCTGGTGAACGTGCGCCTGTACGGTGAGACGGAGTTCTGGTTTGCCCTGATCAAGGTGCTGGCGATCATCGGCATGATCGGCTTTGGCCTGTGGATGCTCTTCACCGACCACGGCGGCGAGCGGGCGACCATCGACAACCTGTGGCAGCACGGCGGCTTCCTCGCTACCGGCTGGAAAGGGCTGGTGCTCTCCCTGGCGGTGATCATGTTCTCCTTCGGCGGGCTGGAGCTTATTGGCATTACCGCCGCCGAAGCCCGGGATCCGCATAAAAGCATCCCGAAAGCGGTCAACCAGGTGGTGTACCGTATCCTGCTGTTCTATATCGGTTCGCTGGTGGTTCTGCTGGCGCTCTATCCGTGGGTGGAAGTGAAATCTGACAGCAGCCCGTTTGTGATGATTTTCCACGATCTGAACAGCAACCTGGTGGCCTCGGCGCTGAACTTCGTCATTCTGGTGGCGTCGCTGTCGGTCTATAACAGCGGCGTCTACTCCAACAGCCGGATGCTGTTTGGCCTCTCCGTGCAGGGCAACGCACCGAAGTTCCTGACCCGCGTCAGCCGTCGCGGCGTGCCGGTGAACTCGCTCCTGCTCTCCGGGGGCATTACCTCGCTGGTGGTGCTGATCAACTACCTGCTGCCGCACGAAGCCTTTGGCCTGCTGATGGCGCTGGTGGTAGCAACGTTGCTGCTGAACTGGATCATGATCTGCCTGGCACACCTGCGTTTTCGCGCCGCGATGCGCCGCAAAGGGCGCGAAACACAGTTCAAAGCGCTGCTCTACCCGGCGGGTAACTACCTCTGTATCGCTTTCCTGGCGATGATCCTGGTGCTGATGTGCACCATGGACGGCATGCGCACCTCGGCAATTCTGCTTCCGGTGTGGATTCTGTTCCTGTTTGCGGCGTTTAAGCTGTCGCGCAAGAAGTAGTCGGCTATTGCCCGGTGGCGCTGCGCTTACCGGGCATAAATGCGAGCACAATGCCGCACATTGTTCAAAAATGAAACGCGACCCGCTTTCCTGTTGGAAGGATCACATCAATGCTCACTTCACCGCCCAAAGCCGTGACATAGCGCTTAAGGGTGGAGAGGCGCGGATCGTTATCCGGTTGCTCAATCTTCGCAACGGTAGGCTGTTTAACCCCCATCGCGGCGGCAAGCTCCGTTTGCGAAATATTGAGCTCTTCGCGAAGTTGATTCAGCGCGACAATAATTCGCAGTTCCTCAACCTTTGCGCCTATCCGCTCCTGACTCTCTTCACTCTGCTGGGCCATGAGTTCTTTTAACGTTGCCATTTGGCCTCCTGATTTGCCAGATATTTGCTGAATTCAGCGTCAGCTATGGCGATCATCTGTTTGTAGAATCGCTTTTCAACTTTATAGCCTTTTGGCTATAGGGAATACAGCTTAAAGATTAGAATTACAACCGCCCGGCGGCGCTGCGCTTGCACGGGCCTACGGTTTGTGCGGTTTGATGCCCGGTGGCGCTCTAAATATTCGCACGGACGATCCCCTCGCCCCTTTGGGGAGAGGGTTAGGGTGAGGGGAAGCGCCACCCGGCATCTCCCCGCACCCAACTTCACCTTTATCGTGACCCCCCTCCCACTTCTTGATCGATCCCCAGGATCTTTATTTTGTAATCGATTACTTTTCATTTGATACGTTTTGTAATCGATTACTTTTTAAGGGTGGGGCTGATCATGGTGTCAACAACTGAAAGTAGTGGAAAGGTGATAGGGCAGCACCGGATGCTGGTGCCGCGCCTGTCGCTGATGATGTTCCTGCAGTTCTTTATCTGGGGGAGCTGGTCGGTCACCCTCGGTCTGGTGATGACCCAGCACAACATGTCATTGCTGATTGGCGATGCGTTCTCTGCCGGGCCAATCGCCTCTATTTTATCGCCATTTGTGCTCGGCATGCTGGTGGACCGCTTCTTCGCCTCGCAAAAGGTGATGGCGGTGATGCATCTGGCCGGGGCAGCGATCCTCTGGTTTGTGCCGGGTGCGCTGATTGCGGAAAACGGCGCGCTGCTGATCGGCCTGCTGTTTGGCTACACCCTCTGCTACATGCCGACCCTGGCGCTGACCAACAACATCGCCTTCCACAGCCTGGCGAACGTCGATAAAACCTTCCCGGTGGTGCGCGTGTTCGGCACCATCGGCTGGATTGTGGCGGGGATTTTTATCGGCGTGACCGGCGTCGCCGCAAGCGTCACCATCTTCCACGTCGCAGCGGCCAGCTCCGTCATGCTGGCGCTCTATAGCCTGACGCTGCCGCATACGCCAGCGCCCGCCAAAGGCATGCCGGTGAAGATGCGCGATCTCTTCTGCGCCGACGCCTTCGCCCTGCTGAAAACCCGTCACTTCTTTATCTTCTGCCTGTGCGCGATGCTGATCTCCGTCCCGCTGGGCACCTACTACGCTTACACCGCGTCCTATCTGGCGGATGCCGGGATCGCGGATGTCAGTACCGCCATGTCCTTCGGCCAGATGTCCGAAATCTTCTTTATGCTGGTGATCCCGCTGCTGTTCCGCCGCCTGGGCGTGAAATACATGCTGCTGATCGGCATGCTGGCGTGGTTTGTCCGTTACGCGATGTTTGCCCTCGGCGTGAGTGAAGAGGGGCGCATTCTGCTCTATCTCGGCATCCTGCTGCACGGCGTGTGCTATGACTTCTTCTTTGTGGTGGGCTTTATCTACACCGACCGCGTCGCGGGCGATAAGGTAAAAGGCCAGGCGCAGAGCATGATCGTGATGTTCACCTACGGCATCGGCATGCTGCTGGGCTCACAGATTTCCGGCGCGCTGTACAACCGCCTGGTGGCGGGGCAGACCGTACCTCAGGCCTGGGTCACCTTCTGGTGGATCCCGGCGGTGGCGGCTGCGGTCATCGCGCTTGTTTTCCTCGTCTCGTTCAAATATGACGACGACAAGGCGTAATTACTGGAGGTGGTATGAGGACGATTAAAGGTCCGGGCATTTTTCTGTCGCAGTTTATCGGCGGGCAACCGCCGTTTAACACCCTCGACGGGCTGGCAGGCTGGGCGGCGGAAAAGGGCTATAAAGCGCTGCAAATTCCCTGCAACCATAAAGCGATTTTTGACGTGGAGCAGGCGGCGGAAAGCCAGACCTACTGCGATGAGATAAGCGGCAGGCTGGCGGAGAAGGGGCTGGTCATCAGCGAGCTCTCCACCCATCTTGAAGGGCAGTTGATCGCCGTCAATCCGGCCTACGACGACGCCTTTGATAACTTCGCCCCGCAGGCGGTGCGCGGCAACGCGGCCGCCCGCCAGGCATGGGCTACCGATATCGTGAAAAAGGCGGCGCTGGCCTCGGCCCGCCTCGGGCTCACCGCCCACGCCACCTTCTCCGGATCGCTGGCCTGGCCGTTTATGTACCCCTGGCCGCCGCATAACGAGGCGCGTTTCGAGGAGGCGTTCAGCGAACTGGCCCGCCGCTGGCGGCCGGTTCTGGATGCCTTCGACGAGCAGGGGGTGAACGTCTGCTATGAGATCCACCCCGGGGAAGATCTGCACGACGGCGTCACCTTCGAACGTTTCCTGGCGCTGGTGGACAACCACCCGCGCTGCAACATCCTCTACGATCCGAGCCACCTGCTGCTGCAGCAGATCGATTATCTGAGCTATATCGATCACTACCACACTCGCATCAAAGCGTTTCACGTGAAGGATGCCGAGTACCGCCCCAACGGGCGCAGCGGAGTCTATGGCGGGTATCAGAGCTGGATCAACCGCGCCGGACGCTTCCGCTCGCCGGGTGACGGGCAGATCGACTTCAAGGGCATCTTCAGCAAGCTGACCCAGTACGACTACGACGGCTGGGCAGTGCTGGAGTGGGAGTGCTGCCTGAAGGATGGCGACACCGGGGCGCGGGAAGGGCGCGAGTTTATCTCCCGCCACATTATTCCGGTCTCCGATCGGGCGTTTGACGATTTCGCCGCAGGAGAACTTCATGATTAACGTCGGCATTATCGGCAGCGGCTTTATCGGCCCGGCGCACATCGAAGCCCTGCGCCGTCTGGGGTTTGTACAGGTCGTCGCCCTGTGCGACGGCTCGCTGGAACAGGCGCAAGAGAAGGCCCGGGCGCTCAATATTCCCCACGCTTACGGCAGCGTGGATGCACTGCTGGCCCACCCGGATCTTCACGTGGTGCATAACTGCACCCCGAACCATCTGCATGCGGCGATCAACTGCCAGATCCTGCGAGCCGGGAAGCATCTCTTCTCTGAAAAGCCGCTGTGCATGACCCCGGACGAGGCGCGGGAGCTGGTGGCGCTGGCGGAGCAGGCGGGCGTGGTACACGGCGTAAGCTTTGTTTATCGCCAGTTTGCGATGGTTCGCCAGGCGGCGAGCATGGTAGCGGCGGGCAGCCTCGGACGGCTGTTTGCCGCCCACGGCAGCTATCTTCAGGACTGGATGCTGCTGGAAACCGACTACAACTGGCGGGTCGACGCCGCGCTCGGAGGGGCATCGCGGGCGGTGGCCGATATCGGCTCCCACTGGTGCGACACTATCCAGTTTATAACCGGGCGGCGCATCGTCGAGGTGATGGCCGATCTCTCGGTCGTCTGGCCGACCCGCAAGGCCAACGTGGCCGGGAATCAGACTTTCAGCCAGGCGGGCGAGGCGGTGTATGAGGACAAACCGGTCACCACCGAGGATTTCGGCTCGGTGCTGTTCCGCTTTGAGGATGGCAGCAAGGGCAGCTTTAACGTCTCGCAGGTGAGCGCCGGACGTAAAAACCGCCTCAGCCTTGAGGTGAACGGCAGCGACTGTTCCCTGGCCTGGGATCAGGAGGTGCCGCAGCAGCTGTGGGTGGGCCATCGGGCGCAGGCCAATCAGACGCTGACGGACGATCCGGGCCTGATGAACCAGGATGTGGCATACAGCGCCCACTTCCCCGGCGGACACATTGAAGGCTGGCCGGACGCCTTCAAAAACATGATGGCGCAGTTCTATCGCGCGGTGCAGGCGGGCAGGATGCCGGAGAAGCCGGTTTTTGCCACCTTCCATGACGGGGCGAACGTGATGTACATCATTGATGCCATTGTGAAAAGCCATCAGCAGCAGCGCTGGGTCGCCGTCGCGCAGTAACACCTTGCCCGGTGCGCCGGGCAACGCATTTATGGTAGCCTGCTGCTAACGCAAACTGCAGGATCACTCGTCGCTATGTCAATTCAGAAAATCGCCCAACTGGCGGGCGTCTCGGTGGCGACGGTATCGCGCGTGCTGAATAACAGCGATACCGTCAAAGCCAAAAACCGCGATCGCGTCTTGCAGGCGATTAAAGAGGCTAACTATCAGCCCAATCTTCTGGCCCGTCAGCTGCGAACGTCGCGCAGCTATATGGTGCTGGTGATGGTCTCCAACATTGCCAACCCGTTCTGCGCCGAAGTGGTGAAGGGCATTGAGGAGCAGGCGGAGAAAAACGGCTACCGCATCCTGCTGTGTAATTCCGGCTCCGACATTGAACGCTCCCGCTCGGGGCTCAGCCTGCTCACCGGCAAAATGGTCGACGGCATTATCACCATGGACGCCTTCTCCCGGCTCACCGAACTGGCGGCGCTGATTGGCGATGCCCCCTGGGTGCAGTGCGCCGAATACGCCGACGCGGGCGCGGTCTCCTGCGTCGGGATTAACGACGTCGATGCTTCCCAGCATGTGGTCAGCCACCTGGCGGACGGCGGGCGTCAGCGGATCGCGCTGATCAACCATGACCTGAGCTACAAATATGCCCGTCTGCGCGAGCGGGGGTATAAAAGCGTGCTGCACCTGCGCGACCTGTCATATCAGGCGGTGGAGTATGCCAGCGATCTGAGCGCCGCCGCAGGCAAAGCGGCGATGCGCAAACTGCTGGCCGCCGAACCGCGCCCGGATGCGGTCTTTGCCGTCTCCGATACCCTGGCCGCGGGCGCGCTGCGCGCGATTGAAGAGGCGGGGCTGCGCGTGCCGCAGGATATTGCCGTAGCCGGGTTCGACGGCACGGAACTCTCCGGGATGGTTTCGCCGCCGCTCAGCACCATCGAGCAGCCGTCGCGGGATATCGGGCGCAAGGCGGTCGATCTGCTGCTGAATAAAATCGACAACCCCGACGCCCCTGCCGAGCGGGTAATGATGAACTGGCGCTTTATTTCCCGCGCCAGCACCTGATTATTTCGCCAGCGCGCCTGCCAGGGAGCGAATATCGTTCCCGGTTGGCGACTGGTGAATACGCAGGCCGAATTCATCGATCACCGCAAAAATATGATCGAAGATATCGGCCTGAATCTCCTCATATTCCGCCCAGATCACCGTGTTGGTAAAGGCATATATTTCTATCGGCAGACCGTTGGCGTCTGGCGCTAACTGGCGCACCATTAAGGTCATATCCTTGCGGATATTCGGATGGTTGCGCAGATATTCATTCAGGTAAGCGCGGAAGGTGCCAATATTGGTCATCTTACGCAGGTTCAGCACCGATTCCCCTTCACCATTTTGCTGATTCCACAGCGTAATTTCCTCATGGCGTGTGACCATATAAGGTTTAAGCAGCTTCGCCTGAATCAGCTGCCGCTGCTCTTGTTCGTCGAGAAAATGAACGCTGGTGGTGTCGATATTCAGGCTGCGCTTGATGCGCCGTCCGCCGGAGGCCGACATCCCGCTCCAGTTAATAAAGGCATCGGAGACCAGCGCCCAGGTGGGAATGGTGGTGATGGTATTATCAAAATTGCGCACCTTTACGGTGGTCAGGCCGATATCGGTTACCGTGCCGTTAGCACCGTATTTCGGCATCTCCAGCCAGTCGCCGAGCTTGAGCATATCGTTTGCCGACAGCTGGATACCGGCGACCAGCCCCAGAACCGGGTCTTTGAATACCAGCATTAACACCGCCGCCATCGCACCCAGGCCGCTAATCAGAATGGCAGGGGACTGACCAATCAGCAGGGAGATAATCAGGATGCCAACCAGAATGGCGCTCACCAGCTTAATGCCCTGGAAAATCCCTTTCAGCGGCAGCTGCGAGGCGGTGGCCATCTTTTGTGACAGATTGAAAACGACGTCCAGCAGCGAGAAAAAGGTGAGCAGGGCATACACCATCGTCCACAGTTTCGCGCAGGTGGTTAATAATTCCGCCGCGTCGCTGCCGCTTTGCAGCCACAGCTTCGCCTGGATGTTGACGATTATCCCCTGCAGGGTAAAGGCCAGACGGTAAAATAATTTATTCTGGGTAATGATCTGTAGCCATAAATGGCTGCTGGCGCGGGCGCGTTTTTCAAATGCCCGCAAAACGACTTTATGTAATATAAAATGAATAATGAGTGCAGTCAGAAAGATAAGTCCAAAAATAATCACCAGGCTGGTGGTGTGATTAATTTCAATACCTGACTCTTCGACCAGGGAAATAAACTCCTGCATAACGTCTCCTGTATTAAAGCAGCCGCCATAATGGCGACTGCGGAACCGTTTTGCAAATTCGCGAGGCTTATTTAGCGGCCTGACAGGCCTTCACCACCGGCAGGCTCAGGCGATGGCGCAGCCGCAGGGTGGCCAGCGCCAGGACGATCATCATCCCCGTTTCCACCCCCAGGAAGACGTTGATCGCCCGGGCGTAATCCCCGTGATGGCTGTGCAGGGCGTGGAGCAAAATCGCGCCAAATATTGCCGGACCAAGGCCGAGCGCCGCCTGCTGCAGGGTGCTGAGGATCGCGCTGGCGGCCCCGGCGTCGTCGGGCTGAATATCGCGCATCCCGATACGGTAGAAGCTGTTCACAATCAACGCCTGGCCGTAGCCCACCAGCCCGGTGGCCGGGGCCAGGGTCAGGGTGGTGTTGTCCATTCCCCAGACGCGGAAGGTGGCGATCAGCGCCAGCAGGCCGGTTATCTGGATTGCCAGCCCGGTCAGCAAAATCGTGCTGGTGCTGTAGCGGGCAATCAGACGCGGAGCGAACCATGCCGAGACGAAATAGGTCACGCCGAGGGCAATAAAACTGTTCCCGGACTGCCACGGGGCCATTCCCAGCCCGGTTTGCATGGTCAGCGCCATGCAGAACATAAACCCGGACCAGACGCTGAAAAAGAGCATCGCAATCAGCACCCCGAAACGGATGCTGCCGAGCTGCATTAAGCGCGGCGGGATCAGCGGGTGGGCACCCTCCCGCTCTTTTTTACGCGCGTTCAGCGCCATTAACCAGGCCAGCGGGATAATGGCGAGCAGCATTACCTGCAGCGGCCACGACCAGTGCCACTGCGGCCCCAGCGCCATCGGGAACAGCAGGCAGCAGAGGATCGCCGCCAGCAGCGCGGTGCCCTGCCAGTCAATGCGCGACGGGGTATCGCGACGGGTCTCCGGCACAAAGCGGCGGCTCAGGGCCAGCACCAGCAGACAGATCGGCACGTTGATAAAGAAGGCGTTGCGCCAGCCCAGCCCGGCGATATCCGCTGATACTAGCCAGCCGCCGCCCATCTGCCCGACGATAAAGGCAATCCCGCCGATACCGCCAAACAGGCTGATGGCTTTGGCATGGGCGGTGCCTTTCAGGGTGACGTGAAGGGTGGCAAGAATTTGCGGCACGATCAGCGCTGCCCCGGCCCCCTGCACGATGCGCGCGGCCAGCAGTTGCTCGATGTTGCCCGCCATTCCGCACAGCAGCGAGGCCAGACCAAAGCTCGCAACGCCCCACATAAACAGACGACGGCGACCGAGGTTATCCCCCAGCTTGCTGCCGAGCGCCAGGCAGACGGCGAAGGCCACGCCGTAAAGGGCCACAATCAGCTCCAGCTCGGTGGCGGTGGCATGCAGCGAATGGGTGATGGAATCCAGCGCCACGTTGGTGATTGAGGTATCAATCAGCGGCAGCATCTGGCCGGTTAACAGCAATATCAGGCCTGCACGGCCCGGTGAAACAACTGACGTATTCATGGTGACTCCATTGCGTCAAACAGCGGATGGCCGTAGCATCAACGATCTGATAAACGGGTACCAGTTCTTGCTTATACTGGTACTGGCACTACCATGCAGGGGGCAATATGGCGCTGATGTCTGAACCTGTCACCTCACTTCAGGATGACACCCGTAAACAGCTGGGCGCATTTTTACGCGCGCGGCGTGAAAGTCTCGATCCCCAGCGCCTCGGCCTGCCGCGCAGCGGCCGACGCCGTACCCCAGGCCTACGCAGGGAGGAGGTGGCCCTGCTGGCGGATGTCGGCGTCACCTGGTACACCTGGCTGGAGCAGGGCAGGGACGTGAACCCGTCCAGCGCGGTGATGGCTGCGGTGGCGAAAGCGCTGCAGTGTACCCCAACCGAATCCCGCCACCTGTTCCTGCTGGCCGGATTGCCGCCGGGCGAAGCGCCGCAGGGGGCGGTCTGCTGCGAAGGCATCAGCGAAGGCACCCGCCGTCTGCTGGATACCCTGATGCCAAAACCTGCCAGCATCCAGAAGCCGAATTTCGATATCGTGGCGTGGAACGACAGCTTCTGCCATCTGATGGGCGTCGACTTTAACGACATCCCGCCGGAAGACCGCAACTGTATCTATCTCTATCTCACGCATCCGGCGTGGCGCGCCCGGCTTGGCAGACGTGACGACGTGCTGGCGATTTTTGTCTCCTATTTTCGCGCGGCGATGGCCGAGCACCGGGGCGATCCCCAGTGGGAGGCGAAACTGGCGCGCTTCTTTGCCGTCTCGGAAGAGTTCAAAACCCTGTGGCACCAGCGCTACGACGTGCGCGGCGTAGAAAACCAGCTGAAGCTGTTCACCCATCCTGAGCTCGGGGATTTTACTCTCCAGCAGATGTACTGGTACTCCGCCCCGCGCAACGGCTCGCGGCTGCTGGTCTATCTGCCGGTGGATGAGGCGGGGGAAAGGGTGATGGCGTGGCTGGCTGCACAAAAATAATTTCTGCGAGGCGCTTTCAGGGAATGGAAGTGACTCCGGTATCGCCCGGATAAAGCGTATAAGGTGAATCACGAAAGGCCAAATTAGCCTTTAATGCAAATTGCCTTATATGCTAATATCTTCAGGGATGAAAAATTGTGTACAGACTCATCGTTCATGAGGCAGTCAGAGAAGAGATCCTCTCTTTGCCTGCCGGAGTACAGGCGAAACTGATTCGTCAGCTTGATAAATTGCGCAGTAACCCAACGGCTCTACGGGAGCCTGACAGCAAACCCTTACCCCATGGCCTGTTTGAAATCAGAACCCTTGGGCTGATCCATAGTCGTGGGATCTATGTCTATCAGCGGGAAAAAACAATTTATCTGTTGCGCGTATTTATTAAGAAGACGCAGAAAACGCCCTCTGCTGAAATCCGTCTGGCACTAAAACGACAACAGGAGATGTTGGATGAGCAAGAAGATTATTGACTGGGATGTGCTAAGAGCAGAGCTGCTAAGTGATGTAGACGTGCAGGCAGCCTTTGACGCCGAGGAACGTAAAGAGCGCCTGCGTGAGATGCTGGCACAGTGGCGGCAACATGCCGGGCTTACGCGCGCGCAGGTAGCGGAGCGGATGGGGGTCAGCGCGCCAACCGTTTCCCGAATGGAAGCCAATATTACCCGGGCGAGTCTGGATACCTTAACGCGTTATGCGCTGGTGTGTGGCGTGAAACATCCGCAGATTACGCTTTATTAAACTACGGCGGTGAATGAAATGGATTTTGCTGATTTCAGCCAGAAGTTAGGTCTTGTCTCCCGAAACGTAGAACATACCGAAGCCTTTCTTGCGCGCGGTACGGCGGACTTTCATCTGCCGGGATTTGTCTTGCCTGTGGGTTATCGCCTCTTAAAATCCCTTTCAAGCGATGAATATCGCATTGTGACCACGGACGAAGGCAAGCCCTACACGGCCTATGCTGTTAAGCTGCAGTTTCATAAAGAGATTACTTTTCCTCACGGGGCGGCGACACAGGTCATGGTCTGGCGTACCCCGCGTACCGTACACCAGCGCGTCGTTAGCGGCTTTCCGCAACTCTTTTTCCAGTGGCTGTTAAGCGAGTACGACATTGTTGTTTCAGATAGCGAGCAAACCGGTGACGGCCAGCGGTTTTGGCTGCGGATGATCGACTGGGCGTTTACCATGAATTATCAGATCAGTGTGGCAGACGGAACGGTTGGGGAAGAGTGGGCCTTAACGCCAGTCAGCTCTTACGCTGAGCTGGAGGCACGCTGGATAGCGTTCGCCTGGGGATGCGATCGCGACGTGCGTCCGCATCGCCGGTTAGTCATCACTAAAACGTAATGGGCCGCTGTGAGCGGCCCATTTGCTTTTAGCACTCAGTCACAACCGTGCTCAGCGGCAGACGTGATTTCGGCAGCGTGGCGTTGAAATCTTCCACGCTGTGATGCCCCACCGGCACCACCACCAGGCTGGTGAAGCCTTTCTCTTTCAGGCCGAACTCCTCGTCGAGGATCGCGGCATCGAAGCCTTCAATCGGCACCGCATCCAGGCCCATCGCGCCGACGCCCAGCAGGAAGTTGCCGACGTTCAGGTAAACCTGTTTTGCCATCCACTGGTGGTCATCTTTCAGCTCGACACGGTGCAGATCGGCAAAGAAGGTGCGGCCCTTGTGGTTAGCGGCTTTCGCTTCCGGGGTGGCGAAGCGGCCATCGGCCTCTTCCTGATCCACCACGCGCGTCAGCCAGGCGTCGTCCATCGCGGTTTTGGCGCAGAACACCACCACGTGAGAAGCATCCAGCATTTTGCGCTCGTTGAACACAAAGCCACCGGCTGCGGATTTCGCCACGCGGGCTTTACCTTCCTCGGTGCTGGCGACGATAAAGTGCCACGGCTGCGAGTTGGTGCTGGACGGGCTGTACTGCAGCAGGGTTTTAATCTGTTCCGCCTGGTCGGCAGTCAGTTTTTTGCTCGGGTCAAAGGCCTTTGTTGAGTGACGCTTTAAGGCAACAGAGATGATATCCATTACGACTCCTGGGGTTCAGTTCAAAAGGGAAAAGGGTACAAGAGGAAAGGGGCAAAGATAAGGGCATTCCGGGCCTTTAAACGCCCGGACGCAGCCGTTTCTGATCTTTTTTCGGCAGCTTATCCACCACCAGATGCCATGAATCATTCACCAGATCGGCCACCAGTTCCGGGGTGATATCGTCCACCCCATACACCGAGATCCAGTGCTTTTTATTCAGGTGATATCCGGGCTCGATCCCCCGGTAGATCTGCTGGTTAAGCAGCGATTTTTGCGGATCGGACTTCAGGCTGACGTGCAGACGCCCGTGCGCCACGCCCATCAGCATAAAAATTTTCCCGCCGACTTTAAACACGTCGTACTCCGGGCCAAACGGCCAGCAGTGCTCGGTAAAGGGCAGATCCAGCGCCGCCTGCTTTGCGCAGGCCGCGAGCGTCTTATTGTCCATCTGAATCCTCTTCGGCCAGCGCGCGCCACATGGCTTCAAAACCCAGCGCCTTAAATTCGGCGGCGCGAGCCGGTTCGCGGGTGGCGAAGGCCATGGTGGTCTCCGCCAGGGATAAAAACAGGGCGTCGCCAAACAGACGGAACTCTTCCGACATAAACACCGTGCGAATCGAGCGACGACACAGCTCGTGCAGCTCCGGGAACATCTCGTGCACCGCCTGTTCGGTTTCAGCGTTGATCTTCTCGCTCACCCCAAGCTGGCGGATGGCGCCGTGGGCCACCGGGTTGCGAATACCCCAGTCAACGTAGCTGTTCCAGATATTGCGGGTATGCTCTTTCGGCTGGGTGAGGGCCCTGTCCATATTCGCCAGCATGGTCTGGCACAGATCCTGTTTCAGATGCAGATAGAGGGCGTTAAGCAGATCGTCTTTGGTAGCGAAATAGCGAAACAGGGTGCCTTCAGCCACCCCCGCGCTGCGGGCGATTAACGCGGTAGAAGCCGCAATGCCCGACTGGGCAAAGGCGCTGGTTGCCGCGTCCAGCAACGCCAGTTTTTTATCTTCACTTTTCGGACGAGCCACTACATTTCCTCCAGGTAACGTGCAAAAACCCCGATTGAATCATGCCCTTTGTGGGGCTGCAACGCGGAATGTCAAAGATCTTAAAACGTCTTGACGACTTTCGCATCACTTCTATAATGAGTGCTTACTCACTCATAATCAAGTTTTGCCCGCGCAGGCCATCGGATGGGGCGCGAATTCGGGTCGGGATATGAAAAAGCGTTTTATTGTTAGCCTGGTGGTAGTGATGATTATTGCATCCGCGGCAACCTTGCCGTTCGTACTGAATGCCGGATTCGGCCAGCCGCCGCAGGGCGAGCAACTGAGTGAGTTTGCCGCCTCGCCGCAGTATCGCGACGGCCAGTTCCATAACACCCTGCCGACCCCCGGATTTACCGGCAACAAGAACATGCTGGCGGCGTGGTGGGATTTTCTGGTGACGAAGCGCGAGAACGCGCGCCCTGCAGCGCCGCTGCCGCTGGTGAAAACCGATCTGGCGCAGCTGCCGCTGGATCAGGAGACCCTGGTCTGGCTCGGCCACTCCTCGTGGTATCTGCAGCTGGCGGGTAAACGCATTCTGATCGACCCGGTGTTCAGCAACTACGCCGCGCCGTTCTCCTTCCTTAACAAAGCCTTTGCCGGGGAGTACCCGTGGCGTGCTGAAGAGATGCCTGAGATCGATCTGCTGATCATTTCGCACGATCACTACGATCATCTTGACTACGCCACCATCAAAGCGCTGATACCGAAAGTGAAGCGGGTGGTCACGCCGCTGGGAGTGGGATCGCATCTGCGCTACTGGGGCATGGATCCGTCGATCATTGAGGAGCGGGACTGGGATCAATCGGTGCGCATCAGCGATGATCTGACCGTTCACGTCCTGCCGGCGCGTCACTTCTCCGGGCGCGGGCTGAAGCGCAACCAGACCCTGTGGGGCAGCTTTATGTTCGTTACCCCGCAGAAAAAGGTGTTCTACAGCGGTGACTCCGGCTACGGCCCGCACTTTAGCGCCATCGGCGAGCAGTTCGGCAACGTCGATCTGGCGATCATGGAGAACGGCCAGTACGACCAGGACTGGAAGTACATCCACATGCACCCTGCCGAAACGGCGCAGGCGGCTGCGGATCTGAATGCCAGCGCGGTGGTACCGGGTCACTCAGGGCGCTTTGTGCTGGCAAAACACACCTGGAACGACCCGCTGATCCAGCTTACGCAGGCCAGCAAGGATAAAAACTATCGCCTGCTGACCCCTGAGCTCGGGGAGCCGGTCAGGGTGGATGATGCCTCGCAACAATTTCGTGCGTGGTGGGAATAATGTTAAATCGAAGAGCAGAGGGGGAGAGCAGCATGACTATTTCCGCTCAGGTTATCGACACTATCGTCGACTGGATTGACGACAATCTTCATCAGCCGTTGCGCATTGAGGATATTGCCCGGCATGCGGGCTACTCCAAATGGCACCTGCAGCGGCTGTTTATGCAGTACAAAGGGGAAAGCCTGGGGCGTTATATTCGTGAACGCAAGCTGCGGCTGGCGGCGCGGGATCTGCGTGAATCGGATGAAAAGGTGTACGACATCTGCCTGCGCTACGGCTTTGACTCCCAGCAGACTTTTACCCGCGTCTTCACCCGCACCTTCAACCAGCCGCCCGGGGCGTATCGCAAGGATAATCACAGCCGGGCGCATTGAACGCATCGAACCCGGATTTAGTTTGCCCGGTGGCGCTGCGCTTACCGGGCCTGGAAGTGGAAACGTAGGCCGGGTAAGGCGTAGCCGCCACCCGGCATTTTTTGCCAGGCACATTACCAGCGGTAATTCACCGTCGCCGTCATCGTACGGCCAATGCCGTAAAAGCACGCCGTATCGCTTGCGCAGGAGGCAACGTACTTCGTATCCGCCAGGTTGTTGACGTTGAACTGCACGCTGGCCCCTTTCAGGCTGCTGTTCATCTCGCCCAGATCGTAGCTCAGCATGGCGTCATACAGATCCACCGACGGCACTTTGAAGGTGTTCTTCGCATCGCCGTAGCTGGTGCCGATATAGCGCATGCCCACACCTGCGGTCAGGCTCTTCAGCGCGCCGCCGGGCAGGGTGTAGCTGGCGAACGCGGAGGCCATATGCGCCGGGATGCGCGCAGGCGTTTTGCCTTCCGTTCCCGCCACCGTTGTGCTCTCGGTTTTCGCATCCGTGTAAGTGTAAGAGCCAATCAGGTTGATGTTGTCCAGCAGCGTGGAGTGGATCTCCGCCTCAACGCCTTTCGAACGCACTTTGCCCGCGTTTTCGAACCAGCCTTCGGCGCTGTTGTAGGTCGCCACGTTATCCTGGGTTAAATCGTACAGCGCCAGGGTCATCAGGGTGGTACCGACCGGCTGATACTTCAGGCCGATTTCGGTCTGCTCGCCGGTGGTAGGTTTAAACGGCCCGACGCCCGGTGCCCGGTTGGTTTGCAGGTTCGGTTCAAACGAGGTGCTGTAGCTGATGTACGGCGACAGACCAACGTCGAAGGCGTACAGCAGGCCGGTACGCCAGGTAAATTTACTGTCGTTCTGCTGGGTGAAGCTGCTATCGGTGAAGTCGTTGGTGCGCACTTCGCTCCAGTCGTAACGCCCGGAGAGCAGCCACTCCCAGTTATGCCAGCTCATCTGATCCTGCAGATACAGCCCCATCTGATCGAGATTTTGCTGCTCGTCGCTGGCGGTCCGGAAGCTGCTTTCATCCACCTTCACGCCGTAAACCGGATTTTGCCAGTCGAGGTCGTACTGTGAACCGCTCCCACGTTCCAGCAGCTGTTTATCTTTGCTGGTCTTGTAGTCGAATCCGCCGAGCAGGGTGTGGCTGACGGCACCGGTGTTCGCCAGATACTCCAGCTGATTATCCAGGCCAAATTCATCCGTGGTACGTTCTTCATGCTGGGCGCGGCGGGTCAGTACCGAGCTGTTGGCGGCGCTGGTGGCGTAGACCAGATAACGATACTTCTGTTTGATGGTGGCGTAACGCGCGTTCTGGCGGAAGGTGAGGTTATCGGCGAACTGATGCTCCAGCTCGTAGCCGATCATCGTCTGCTCACGCCAGGATTGATCGTAATCCGGATCGCTGACGTTAAAGTCGCGCGGGATGTATTTGCCGTCGACGCTCTTTACCGTGCCGTACGCGGGCAGGAAGTTGCGGTATCCCGCATCGGGATCTTTCTGGTAGCTGGTCAACAGCGTAAAGCGGGTCTGATCGTTGGGATACCAGGTGATCGCCGGCGCAATCGCCATGCGCGTCTCTTTATAATCCTCCACCTGATTATGCTGGGTGCGGGCGATGCCGTTAACGCGATAGAGCACCCGGCCGTCATCGCTGAGCTTGCCGCCGAAATCAAACGCGCCTTCCGCGAGGTCGTTATTGCCGGTGCGGAACTGAACGTTGTGAATGGATTCAGAGGTTGGGCGCTTGCTGGTCATGCTGATCAACCCGCCCGGATTGACCTGGCCAAACAGGACCGAGGCCGGACCGCGCACCAGCTCCACACGCTCCAGCAACCAGGGGTCAACCGTTCCCGTCTGTGACGAGGCGGTGGCGCCGAAACTTAACCCGTCGAGGAATTTCGGCACATAGCTAAAGCCACGCACAAACACTTCATCGTTACGGTTTGACGATCCGCGGTATTCGGTAAACACCCCCGCCGAGTAGCGCAGCGCCTGGGATACGGAGGTCACATCCTGCATGTTCATCTGATCGCGAGTGATCACCGAGACCGACTGCGGCGTCCTCACGATCTCCGCGCTGGTCTTGGTGGCGGAAAGGGTTTTGGTGGCCACGATGCCCTTCACCGGGGCGGTAGGTTCTTCACTCGTTCCTTGCGTCACCGTAATGGTTTCTTCTCCGTTTTCTGCCTGAGCCGCCACGCTAACCGTGGCCAGACTCAGGAGCCATGCCTGCATTATCTTATTATTTTTAAACATTTTTATTTAACATCCTTGGTTGCTATCGCCATATAAACACCGATCAATTCGCCCAAATGATATTGCAAACTATTACCATTTGCATTAGCGTTGTTAACAAATTTTGGGGGGGACACGCGGTTATGAAAAGGGCATGGAGTGGTTTGTTATTAGGGATCGGGGCGCTGCCCGCCGTGGCGGCGACGTGCGAACCCTCGTCCCTGCAAGGGGAGGTTCAGGGAAAGTTTGATGCCAGCGGTGAAGTCTGTTTTAGCCTGCCAGAGTTGGGTGAAAATTATGTTTCGGCCACGCTGAACGGCGTAACCGATGCCCGCCTGCTGGACGGCCAGAACCGCCGTATCCGCACCCTGGTTGAAAATGGCCCTGCCGACGGGGAACACACCCTGCTGTTTGCCCTGCCGGTGAAGCAGAACAGCTCCCTGGTGCTGCATGGCGAAGCCGGCAAGCCCTGGCGTTTTCAGTGGCGGATGAAAGAGACTTCTGCCTTACCGCGCGTACAAATGCTAATGCCTGAAAGCCCGACGCTGCAGGCGCTGGCTAAAACGGTTGCTGCCGGGGGAAGTACCGATGCGTTCTGGCAGGCGCAAATTCGGCAGGGAACGCCGATGGTGGAGCCGGTTGACGCGCGCCACAAGCGCGTCACCTTCCTGTGGCGCGGCGCGCGCGGCAACGTCTTTATTCTCGGTTCTCCGGCGGGCGATCACGATCCGCTGTTCCGCCTCGGTAACAGTGACGTCTGGTTCCGCAGCTACGTCGTGCCCGCCGACACGGTGATGCAGTACAAGCTCGCCCCGGATGTACCGACAATTGACGGCTCTCCCCGCGAACAGCGCCGGGCGATCCTCGTCAGCGCCCAGGCCGATCCGCTAAACCCGAACAGCTTTGGTGAACAGAAAACGGATCGCTGGAACCGCTACTCCCTGCTCGATCTCAGCCCGGCGCGCTACTGCTCCGTTCAGGCCACGTCCAGGCCGCTGACGCAGGGCTCGCTGAGCCGCCAGACGCTGACCAGCACTATTCTGGGTAATTCCCGGGAAGTAATGATCTACAAACCGCGTGGGCCGCAGCCTGCACGCTGGACGTTAATCCTCTTTGACGGCCAGATCTATCAGGACGAGTACCATTTCGCCAACGTGCTGGATGGCCTGATTGCCCGTCACCATCTCCCGCCGGTCAACCTTGTGTTTGTCGACAGTCTCGATCACGCCCGACGCAGTAAAGAGCTGCCGCCGAATGCGGATTTTGCCGACTTTATGGCGCACGAACTGCTGCCGCGGTTGCGCGGGCAGGGGGTCGCCATGCAGCGGCAGAAAACCGTGCTGGCGGGGTCAAGCTATGGCGGGATCGCCTCTTCATGGGTGGCGCTGCGCTATCCGCGTCTCTTTGGCAATGTGCTGAGCCTGTCCGGCTCCTACTGGTGGGCCCCGAAAGGGGAAGCGCCAGGCTGGCTGACGCGTCAGTACCAGCAGTCACCGCAGTATCCGGTGCGCTTCTGGCTACAGGCCGGGAAGTTCGAAACCACCGGGCCGGGGGGAGGGATCTATCGCACGACCCAGGATTTTGAACAGGTTTTGCGGCAGAAAGGCTACCGCGTCAGCTTCCATCCGTGGTCCAGCGGCCACGACTACGCGGCCTGGTGTGAAGCCCTGATCCACGGCATGCGCGATTTAACCGGCTTACGCCGCCCGTGAAAACCAGCGGCGCCAGATAAAACGCAGAACAAAGAATTCAATGGCGCCGAGGACTAAAAACCACAGGCAGAAGAGGATGGTGTAAAGCTGGTTGAGATCCATCAGATGGAAGGTGCCCATCAGCTTTTGCGCCAGCACCAGCCCCAGGGAGGGTGCTGGCAGCAGCAGAACGGAGAGAAAGGCCATCAGTAAGATGCCGCCAGCCGTTAACAGCGATTCTAACGGGTGTTTCATAATAATGTTAATCGTCAGTTAAAAATAACATTGTCACGGATAGGGCTTCGTAAAGCAATATCAACCGTCAGAGAGGAGGATGATAAATAATCCTCCGCTAATCCGCTGAATTATCCCTGCCAGAAAAGAATTAATTCAATTAATCTCCGCTAATGTAAATTACTGTCACCCTCCGGCTAATAGTTTTACAAAGGTATAGGTGCTGTATCCAATTAACGTCGCAATAACAACTGCTGCGATTATATATAACGCCAGTCGACGCCCGCGATAAATTCCAAACATGCTGACCTCCGTTTAGTTTAGGTTTAGAAATAATTTGTAAAAATCGCTGTATTGAAATGAAACGTTATCTGTTTAATGCCGTCGATAGCAATAATAGTGCGTTAAATTAATTTCCGTGACAACCCATTATTGTCGATTGATTTATAAAAGCAGAAATGGAATTCAGGCTTTTGCTCACCGCAAACTGAAGGAGCTGATATATGACCAAAATGCACCACACCCAGACGCCGCCCACGCCAGGCACCACGCCGAACCTGGCCTACCAGCAGACCCATGACCAGACGCTTGCCGCGCAGCAGAGTACCGCCGCGGGTCTGAGCCGTGCTGAGGCGCAGGCGCGCCTGCAGCAGCATGGCCATAATGCCCTGCCGGAGAAAAAATCCCGACCGGCGTGGCTGCGTTTTCTGGCCCATTTTAATGACGTCTTAATTTATGTCCTGCTGGCCGCCGCGGCGTTAACCGCAATTATGGGCCACTGGGTCGATACCCTGGTTATTCTGGGTGTGGCGGTCATTAATGCGTTAATTGGTCATATTCAGGAAAGTAACGCCGAAAAATCCCTGAAGAGTATCCGTAATATGCTCGCCAGCGAGGCGCGGGTTATTCGTGACGGAAATCATGAAACAATACCCACAACTGAAATAGTCCCCGGGGATATTATTGTCCTGCGTGCCGGAGATCGTATTCCGGCGGATATGCGTTTAATTGAGGCGCATAATTTACGCGTTGAAGAAGCGATCCTGACGGGCGAATCGACGGTCGTGGATAAACACACCCAGCCGCTGAACGGCGAATTACCGCTCGGCGATCGCACCAATCTGGTGTTTTCCGGTACGACGGTGAGCGCAGGCGGCGGCGTCGGGGTGGTGATTGCCACCGGCCAGGAGACCGAACTGGGCCACATTAACCAGATGATGGCCGGGATCGAAAAACACCGCACGCCGCTGTTGGTGCAGATGGACAAGCTCGGCAAGGCCATTTTCGGGCTGATCATGGCGATGATGGCCGCGCTGTTCGTCTTCAGCCTGTTGCTGCGCGACATGCCGCTCGGCGAGCTGCTGCTGTCGTTGATCAGCCTGGCGGTGGCGGCGGTGCCGGAAGGTCTGCCGGCCATTATTTCCATTATCCTGTCGCTGGGCGTGCAGGCAATGGCCCGCAAGCGCGCCATCATCCGTAAACTGCCCACCGTTGAAACCCTGGGGGCGATGACCGTGGTGTGCTCGGACAAAACCGGCACCCTGACCATGAACGAGATGACCGTTAAGGCGATCATCACCGCCGACAGCTGCTACCGCGTGGAGGGCGACAGCTACGCCCCGGAAGGCAATATCTGTCTGGAGGGCAGCGATGAGCCGGTGCAGATCCAGCCGGGTACCGTGCTGGAGCAGTACCTGCGCACCGTCGACCTCTGTAACGACAGCCAGATGATTCAGGACGAGCGCGGCCTGTGGGGCATCACCGGTGGGCCAACCGAAGGGGCGCTGAAGGTGCTGGCCGCCAAGGCTAAGCTCGCGCCGGTCATGACCACGCTCATCAACAAGATCCCGTTCGACTCCCAGTACAAGTACATGAGCACTCACTACCAGATTGGTAGCGAGGAGCAGATTTTGATTACCGGCGCGCCGGACGTGATTTTCGCCCTCTGCACGCAGCAGCAGACCCGCAGCGGTGCCGAAGCCTTTAACCGCAGCTACTGGGAAGCCGAGATGGAGCGCTATGCGCGTCAGGGGCTGCGCATGGTGGCCGCGGCGTTCAAACCGGCAAACGGTGAGCAGACGTTAACCCACGACGACCTCAGCCACGGCCTGATCTTCCTCGGCATCGCCGGGATGATGGATCCGCCGCGTCCGGAGGCCATCGACGCCATTCACGCCTGCCAGCAGGCGGGGATCCGCGTGAAGATGATCACCGGGGATCATCCGCAGACGGCGATGAGCATTGGTCAGATGCTGGGGATCAGCAACAGCGCCCAGGCGGTGACCGGCTATCAGCTGGAGCACATGGACGATGCCGAGCTGGCAAAAGCGGCGGTGGAGTATGACATTTTCGCCCGCACCAGCCCCGAGCATAAGCTGCGTCTGGTGAAAGCCCTGCAGGAGAAAGGCGAGATCGTCGGCATGACCGGTGACGGTGTGAACGACGCGCCGGCGCTGCGCCAGGCGGACGTTGGGATCGCGATGGGCATCAAGGGCACCGAAGTGACCAAAGAGGCCGCCGACATGGTGCTGACGGACGACAACTTCGCCACCATCGCCAGCGCGGTGAAAGAGGGGCGTCGCGTCTACGACAACCTGAAGAAGACCATTCTGTTTATCATGCCGACCAACCTCGCGCAGGGTCTGCTGATTGTGATTGCCCTGCTGGCGGGGAACATTATTCCCCTGACGCCGGTGCTGATTCTGTGGATGAACATGGCGACCTCCGCCACGCTCTCCTTCGGTCTGGCTTTTGAAGCCGCCGAGCGCAACATCATGAAGCGCCCGCCGCGTCAGACCGGGCAGCACGTGATGGACGCTTATGCTGTCTGGCGCGTGGCCTTCGTTGGCACCCTGATCGCCGTTGCCGCCTTTGCCCTGGAAGCCTGGCTGGCTCCGCGCGGCCACAGCGCCGAGTTCATCCGCACGGTGCTGTTGCAGATGCTGGTCTGCGCCCAGTGGGTCTACATGATTAACTGCCGCAACACCGAAGGCTTCTCCCTGAACCGCGGCTTGCTTGCGAACAAAGGGATCTGGCTTGTAACGGGCGTACTGCTTCTGCTGCAGCTGGCGATTATCTACCTGCCGTTTATGCAGATGCTGTTCGGCACCGAAGCCCTGCCGCTGCGCTACTGGGGTGTGACCCTGGGGATGGCGGGCGCGATGTTCTTCATCGTCGAAATTGAGAAGCGACTGACCCGCAGGTTCCGCAAGGCTGCATGACAAAACCTTAAAACCTTACCCCTCACCCTAACCCTCTCCCCACAGGGGAGAGGGAATAGTCGGTGTTCTCCCTCGCCCCTATGGGGAGAGGGCCGGGGTGAGGGGACAAACACCGAGGCATTCTCTATGAAACTGACTTTCCTGCGCGCCGCCCTGGCCAGCGCGCTCCTCGTCTGCACCCTTAATTCCGCCTTCGCCGCCGCCATTCCCGTGCGCGTCGCCACCGTGGAGCAAACCGCCCACGCCGCGGAGCGTCAAATCCCGGGCCGCATCGAAGCCATTCACACCGTTGAGCTGCGGGCCCGCACGGAAGGCGTCATCACCCGGACCCACTTTCGCGACGGGCAGTATGTGAAAAAAGGCGACGTGCTGTTTGAGCTGGACGATGCCGAGCCGCGTGCCGCCGTGCGCCTGGCCCAGGCCGAGGTGAAAAGCGCCGAAGCCACGCTGCGTCAGGCGCAGCAGCAGCTCTCCCGCTTCGAGAGCCTGGGCAACAACAACGCCATCAGCCGCCATGACGTGGACAACGCCCGCATGCAGCGCGACGTGGCCAGCGCCGCGCTGGAGCAGGCGCGAGCCCGGCTCGAGGCCCGCAACCTGACCCTGACCTACACCCGCATCATCTCCCCCATCGACGGCCGCGTGGGGCACAGCCCGTTCCACGTGGGTAGTCTGGTGAATCCTGCCAGCGGCGTGCTGGCGGAAGTCGTACAGCTCGACCCGATCCGCATCGCCTTCGCGCTGGAAGAGGGGGCGTTTGCCACCAAAGCCGGGCAGCATGCGGATATCCACGCCATGAAGCAGGCCTGGCAGGCGCTGATCGACAGCAACGGCCAGCGCGTAAGCGGGGAACTGACCTCGGTGGATAACCGTATCGACCCGCGCACCGCCAGCGTGATGCTGCGTGCCGAGTTCGCCAACCCTCGCCATCAGCTGCTGCCCGGCGGTAACGTGAATGTGTTTCTGCGCCCGGCAAGCGTTCAACCGGTGCTGACCCTGCCTGCTGCGGCTGTCCAGCAAAACGGCGAGGGGTTCTTCGCCTGGGTGGTTAACGCCGACGGCAAAGCCGAAAAACGCATGCTGAACATCGCCGGGCAGATCGGCCAGCAGTTCCAGATTGCTTCCGGCGTGCAGGCCGGTGAGCGAGCTATCGCTGACGGCGCGCAGCGCGTGTCGTCGGGCGCTACCGTCCAGATACTGAATTAAGGAGCCATCATGCTGACGTTTTTCATCAAACGCCCGCGCTTCGCGATGGTCATTGCGCTGGTTGTTGCCCTGCTGGGGGCTATCGCCCTGAAGATCATTCCCGTGGAGCAGTATCCGCAGATCACACCTCCGGTGGTGAATGTGTCAGCCTCATGGCCCGGCGCCAGCTCGGCCGACGTGGCGGAGGCCATCGCCACGCCGCTGGAGACCCAGCTTAACGGCGTGGATCACATGCTGTACATGGAGTCCACCAGCTCTGACGAAGGCAGCTACAGCCTGAACATCACTTTTGCGGCGGGCACCGATCCGGATCTCGCCGCCATCGACGTGCAGAACCGCGTGGCCCAGGCCGTGGCGCAGCTGCCCACCGAGGCCCAGCAAAACGGCGTGCAGGTGCGCAAGCGCGCCACCAATCTGATGATGGGGGTAAGTCTTTACTCACCCAACAACAGCCACACGCCGCTGTTCGTCAGCAACTACGCCAGCACCCAGGTGCGCGAGGCGCTGGCCCGTTTACCGGGCGTCGGGCAGGTACAGATGTTCGGCGCGCGAGACTACAGCATGCGCATCTGGCTGCGACCGGATCGGATGAACGCCCTGAACGTCACCACCGACGACGTGGCCCAGGCGCTGCGCGAGCAGAACGTGCAGGGCGCGGCGGGGCAGGTAGGAACGCCGCCGGTGTTTAACGGCCAGCAGCAGACCCTGACCATCAACGGGCTGGGGCGCTTAAATCAGGCCGACGACTTTGCCGGGATCGTCATTCGCGCGGGCGAGATGGGCCAGCTGGTGCGCCTGAAGGATGTCGCCACCATCGAACTCGGTTCGCGCAGCTACAGCTCCGGTGCTCAGCTTAACGGTCATGACTCGGCGTATCTGGGGATCTACCCGACGCCGTCCGCTAACGCCCTGCGGGTGGCCGACGCGGTTCGTGCCGAGCTGGAGCGTCTTTCGACGCGCTTCCCGGACGATCTGACGTATGAGGTGAAGTTTGACACCACCACCTTTGTTGCGGCGACCATCAAGGAGATTGGCGTCTCGCTGGCGCTGACCCTGCTGGCGGTTGTGGTGGTGGTCTCCCTGTTCCTGCAGAGCTGGCGCGCCACGCTGATTGTCGCTCTCGCTATTCCGGTGTCGCTGGTGGGCACCTTTGCGGTGCTCTATACCCTGGGGTATTCCGCCAACACCCTGAGCCTGTTTGCCATCATTCTGGCCCTGACCATGGTGGTGGATGACGCCATCGTGGTGGTGGAGAGCGTCGAAACCCTGATGGCGGAAGGGCAGAGCCGTACGGCGGCCACCGCCCAGGCGCTGCGCCAGATTGCCGGGCCGGTGATCGCCACCACCCTGGTGCTGCTGGCGGTATTTGTGCCGGTGGCGCTGCTGCCGGGGATCGTCGGCGAGCTGTACCGCCAGTTCGCGGTGACGCTCTCGACGGCGGTTACCCTCTCAAGCCTGGTGGCGCTGACCCTGACGCCTGCCCTGTGCGCCATGCTGCTGCGCCCGCGTCCTGCGCGCCCGGCGGCAATTTATCGCGGCTTCAACCGCGGACTGGACGCCACCCGCAACGGTTACTCCCGCATCGTCAGCCTGTTTAACCTGCGCCCGTGGCTGGCGCTGCTGGCCACCAGCTGCGCGGCGGCGGTGGTGGTGTTCAGCTTTATCTCCATGCCAAAAGGCTTCCTGCCCCAGGAGGATCAGGGCTACTTCTTCGCCAGCGTCCAGCTGCCGGAAGCGGCCTCGCTGGAGCGCACCGAAGCGGTGATGAAAACCGCCCGGGAGCTGATCGCTAAAAATCCGGCCGTTGAAGACGTGATTCAGGTCTCCGGATTTAACATTCTCAACGGCACCAGCGCCTCCAACGGCGGCTTTATCTCCGTGATGCTGAAAGACTGGAGCGAGCGCCCCGCGCTGGATGAGGTGATGGGTACGTTGCAGCGCCAGCTGCTGGCCCTGCCGGAAGCCACCATCATGACCTTCGCGCCGCCGACGCTGCCGGGGCTGGGAAACGCCTCCGGCTTCGACCTGCGCATTCAGGCCCAGGCGGGGCAAAGTCCGGCGGAGCTGGAGCGCGTGACGCGCGATGTGTTAATGAAAGCCAACCAGCATCCGCAGCTGAACCGGGTGTTCACCACCTGGAGCAGCAACGTGCCGCAGCTGACCCTCACCGTCGATCGCGAGCGGGCCGCGCGTCTCGACGTGCCGGTGTCGCGCATCTTCAGCAGCCTGCAGACCGCCTTTGGCGGCACCCGCGCCGGGGATTTCAGCGTCAACAACCGTGTCTACCACGTGGTGATGCAAAATGAGATGCAGTGGCGCGAGCGGGCAGAGCAGATCGGCGAGCTGTTCGTGCGCAGCAATAACGGCGAGCGGGTGCGCCTGAGCAACCTGGTCACCATTACGCCGACCGTCGGCGCGCCGTTCCTGCAGCAGTACAACCAGTTCCCGTCCGTCTCCGTGAGCGGCTCGGCGGCAGCCGGGGTCAGCAGCAGTACGGCGATGGCGGCGATGGGGCAGCTGCTGGCGGAGCACCTGCCCGCCGGGTATGACTACGCCTGGAGCGGGATGTCATATCAGGAGCAGCAGACCGGGAATCAGGCGATCTGGATTGTGCTGGCGGCGGTAGTGATGGCGTGGCTGTTCCTCGTCGCCCAGTATGAGAGCTGGACGCTCCCGGCAAGCGTCATGCTCTCGGTGCTGTTCGCCATCGGCGGGGCGCTGGTGTGGCTGTGGGTTGCCGGGTACGCCAACGACGTCTACGTGCAGATTGGCCTGGTGTTGCTGATCGCCCTCGCCGCCAAAAACGCGATCCTGATCGTCGAGTTTGCCCGCGCGCGGCGCAATGAGGGGATGGCGATTGTTGATGCGGCGCGCGAAGGGGCCACGCGCCGTTTCCGGGCGGTGATGATGACCGCGGTGTCGTTCATTATCGGCGTACTACCGATGATGCTGGCGACCGGGGCGGGTGCCCAGAGCCGTCGCATCATCGGCACCACGGTGTTCAGCGGTATGCTGGTAGCTACCCTGGCGGGGATTGTCTTTATCCCGGCGCTGTTTGTGCTGTTCCAGCGCCTGCGCGAGTGGGGGCATCGCCTTACGGACTCGTCGCCCACAGATCGCAGTGCTTCTGCACCAGAGAGATAAGTGAGCCGCCGTCTGCGATAAAGTCCCGCATCAGGTCTGCCTCGCTCTTGCCCTGCTTTAACCGCAGGGCAATTTCCTGGATCGTGCTGCTGGCGCCCACTTTTTCCGCCGACGGCGCGACGCGCTCCAGCAGCCAGGCGAGATCCTCCGCAATGGTTTTTTGCTCCCCGGTGTGGACGTCCGTCAGGATCCCCTCCAGCCCGTAGCGGCAGGCCTGAAAACGGTTAAAGCGATAGAGCAGAAAATCCCGCTCCTGATGCTTATAAGGCCGTGTGGTCAGCAGCCAGTGGGAGGTGGCCTGGATCAGCCCGGCGATATTAATGGCATGGGCGAGGGTGAGCGGGGTATCCATCACCCGCACCTCCACGGTGCCGAAATGGGGGCTCGGACGAATGTCCCAGTGCAAGTCTTTAATGCTGTCAATCATGCTGGTGTGGCTCAGGCGACGGAACAGTCCTTCGAACTCCTGCCAGCTGTTGACCCACGGCATCAGGCCGTTATCCGGGAACCCGGAGAAGATGTTGAGCCTTGATGACGAGAACTTCGTGTCGGTGCCCTGCATATAGGGCGAGGTGGCCGCCAGGGCGATAAAGTGCGGCACAAAGCGCGACAGCCCGTGCAGCAGGTAGATGGCGTCATCCCCGGTGCGACAGCCGACGTGCACGTGCTGGCCAAACACCGTCGCCTGCAAAATCAGATAGCCGAAGCGCTCAAGCGTGGCGTTATAGCGCTCATCCTCGCACACCTCCTGACGCTGCCACTTCTGAAACGGATGCGTACCGCCGCCGCAAATCTGGATATGCTGCTCCGCCGCGGCCCGCAGAATGCTCTGCTGCATCGCGGAGAACTGCGCCGCCGCCTGGTCGATGTTCTGGCACACGCCGGTGGCGATTTCGAGCATGCTTTCGGTGATATCGTGCTTCACTTCCCCGCCTTTGATGTCGTCTTTGACGGCGGCGATAAGCGCGGAGGAGTCCTGACTCAGATCGTAGCCCGGCGGATTAACCACCTGCAGTTCCAGTTCGATGCCAAGGGTGAAGGGTTCAGAGGAATGAAAGTCGGGTAAAGGCATGGCGCACTCCGTTGTCTGTTATACGTTGAGTATAGACAACGGGTGAGGAACGCCTTCAGTCGCCGACAAACGCACTGACCGGCAAATCAAAACGCTTCGCCAGCGCCCGCATATGTTCCAGCGTTAATGTGCGTTGTCCGTTGAGGATCCGGCTGACCAGCGATTTCTTGCCAATCTCATTCTCCAGGTCGCTCTGCGTCAAATGATGCTGATCCATCAGCGTTCGTAGCAGCGCAACGCCGGAAGGCGTACTGGCAATACGGGCGTTAAACTCAGCAAACTCTGGCGATTCATTCTCGTATTTATCGATCTTAGCGGTCAGCATATCGATGAGCGGGCTGTCGGGCTGGTGCTCGATCAGGTACTCCATCAGCGACAGCGCATCCTCATAGTCTTTACGCGACGGACGTGCTCCCAGAAAAGGCAGGACGTTTGCCAGATCGTTGGCTGCTTTAATGGCCTGTGCATAATTCATTCTTTGGTTCTCCGGTAGAGGTCCGTCAGCTTGTCATACTCTGCATGCGTGCTGATATGTTTGATAAAAATTATATGCAGTTGAAAGTGAGTTGACAATATGGAAACCCAAAGGCCTTTAATTGAATGCTCCACAAAGTAAAAGTGTTCGTAGAAAGTGGTTATTTTTAGATTTACGTGACGCATTCCGGAAATCCCTCACTACACCGCCCTCTACCAGCCCGTGATCCTGTGCCACGTCCGTTGCTGGCCATCCCTCATCAGCACCTGATAAACGCTATGCATTGCCGCTGTTGCACAGGCGTGATTAGGCAGGATGCGCAGACGCGTGCCAACAGGGAAATCTTCCGTGGTCAGGGAGGCACCAGCAGGCAGGGCGATGATGCCGTGCTCCTGATTGGTGATGCTCAGACAAACGCCGTCATAAGGTTGCCCCGCCATATTGCAGACCAGCCCGTAGCCGTAGTCTGTCGCCTGTGAGGCCGTACCCCGGTCGCGGGACATCGCCATCCAGCCGGCATCAATAAACACCCAGTTTTTGTCCCGGTTGTGGCCTGTCACCGTGGTGACGACCGAAAGCGCAATGTCGTCAATTTCGCAGACTCCCACGTTTTTCATCACCAGATCAAAGGTGGTGAAGACCCCGGCTCTCACTTCCGTTATGCCTGCAAGCTCTGTCGAGAAATGCGCGGTCGGGGTGGCGCCGACGCTCAGCACGGGGCAGGGGATACCCAGCTCACGGACCCGACGCCCGGCGAGACGAATGGCATCACACTCGTTCTGCGCGGCCTGACGGATCGCCTCCTCGGTGCGACAGCTGTAGGACTCGCCCGCATGGGTCATTAGCCCGGTCAGCACCGCGCCGTTGCCATGAACGGCTCTCGCCAGGGCAACCAGTGCCTCGCTGTCCGGCGGCAATCCGCCCCGGTGCCCGTCACAGTCCACCTCAATAAATACCGAAAATACCACCTCATGCTGCCGGGCGTAGTCTGCCAGGGCAAGCGCCTGCTCCGGGGTGTCCAGCAGCAGATGCAGGTTCACGCCCCGCTTAATCAGTTTCGCCGCCCGCGCCAGCTTATGGGGCACAATCCCGACGGCATACAGGATGTTGGTGTAGCCGGCATCGGCAAACCCTTCCGCTTCGGCAAGCGTTGAAACCGTTGCCGGCGAGTCCGGATGTTTTAACAGATAGCGTGCGGCTTCGGGCGAGCGCAGGGTCTTCAGATGCGGCCGGACCTGGCTTCCCAGCCCCTCTACATGCGTATAGAGCCGGGTGATGTTGCGCACATATCGGCTCTCATCAATCAGAAGGTAAGGCGTTTCAGGGGCGTTCAGCCAGCGTGGGGTCGTCATGGTGGGGATCTCCTGGAAAATGTCTGGCCAGTTTTACATCTCATGATTTATGTTTAAATAAACAAAACCGTAATCCCTGATTAGGTCTGGACTTAATGATTAACAGCGACGATCTGCGTTTCTTCCATGCGATCGCAACCCATAAAACCCTTGCCGCCGCCGCGCGCGCCCTGAATATTTCCCCTTCTTCGGTGACCCAACGTTTGCAGGGCATTGAGTCGCGGCTGGGCGTCAAGCTGATCCAGCGTCCCTCGCGCGTGGTCAGCCTGACCGACGAGGGCTCCCTGGTGCTCGCCCGCGCCCGGCGGGTGATTGCCGAGCTCAGTGAGCTGCAGTCGATCATTGATAACCGCCTGCAGCAGGTGACGGGCAAACTGCGCGTGCTGGCGCCGCTCGGGTTTGGTAATGAGTACGTGGCACCTGTTCTGGCGCAATACGCCTTACAGCACCCGGGGCTTGAGGTGGAGCTGACGCTGTCCGACGTGCCGGAGTGGTCGTCCATGCACCGGTGGGATGTCATTGTGTATATTGGCGAGCTGCGCGACTCTTCCCTTCGCTGCATCAAACTTGCCGCTAACCGGCGTCTGGTGTGCGCCTCGCCGGAATATCTGGCCAAACAGGGGGAACCGACTTCACCGGCGGCCTTAAAACAGCACAGCTGCATTGCCCTGCGGGAGAATGATGAGGACGTCACGCTCTGGCGTTTTAGCCGCGACGGGACGGAGATGCCGGTGCGGATCCATCCCCGGCTGGCCAGTAACCAGGGCAGCGTGGTTAAACAGTGGGCGATGGCGGGGTGCGGGATCATGGTGCGCTCGGAATGGGATATTGCCCCGCAGCTCAACGCGGGTACGCTGGTGAGAATTCTGGCGGATTACTCGCTGCCCGATGCCGATATCGTGGCGCTGAGCAGTGACGACACGGCGCATCGCTCCCCCCGGGCTGAAAACTTTATCAGATTGCTGCAAGCGTCCCTGGCCTCTCGCCCCTGGGAAGGCAAAACGCCGTGAGAATGCTATTATCAGGCAGCAACCGACACCCTGAGGAACAGATATGAGCAACGACGTACCGATTAAATATTATGACATCGTGGATGAGTACACGACGGAAGCGGCAACGCCGGTGAGCGAAGCAGAACGTGATTCTCTGGCGCTCTATTTCCAGCTGCTGATCACCCGTCTGATGAATAACGAAGAGATCAGCGAAGAAGCCCAGACCGAGATGGCGGTGGAAGCAGGCATCAGCACCCAGCGCATTGATGATATTGCCAATTTCCTCAACCAGTGGGGCAATGAGTAGTTCCTGCGTTAAAGACGTGGTTTGCGCAGGCGTTGTGCTTTACACTGCGCGCGGCAAAAATTGAGTGTGTAACGATTAATTAGGCGGTAACGGCGATGGCGATGAACGGAACAATCACAACCTGGTTTGCAGATAAGGGCTTTGGTTTTATCAAAGATGAAAACGGCGATAACCGCTATTTTCATGTGATTAAGGTCGCCAATCCCGATCTGATTAAGAAAGATGCCGCGGTGACGTTTGAACCCACCACCAACAACAAGGGTTTGTCGGCGTATGCGGTGAAGGTGATCCCGGAGAGCAAGTACATCTTCCTCGACGGCGAGCGCCATAAAATCACCTCCATCAAGACTTACCTGGTCTACAGCGAAGAAGAGCCCGCTGAAACCCGGATTGATAAAGAGAACGGCGTGCTGTCGGTGAAGAGCCTGATGGGCAATATCGCGCCGAAATCAACGGCAAAAGCAGGCGAGATGCGCACGGTGAGAAAACTGGCCATCACCACCTTCCAGGGCAAAACCTATATCTTCTCGGAAGATGAGATTGACCTGGACGCGACGGTGAAAATGCTTAAGAACCTGAAGTAATTTGCATTGCTCTGCCGGGTGGCGCTGGCGCTTACCCGGCCTACAAAACGTTTACCTTGTAGGTCCGTGACCTGCTCCCTCCGATTGTCCCCGGGACGCTCCTGGAATTAAATAGCGTTCTTTCCCCCGCCTGCATTACTGTTATCAACTCTATCCTGTATTGTGGTTTAACAAATTACTAACAAACAAAAAGGGGTAATGGCGTGCCGGAAATCAATATCTGGGGGCAGACGGTAAACGATCCTGTTCCCGGCTGGCAGGGGGCCAGCATATTAGAGCGTGGGGTGCTGGAGGGGCGTTTTTGTCGCCTTGAACCGCTGGATGCCCGGGTGCATGCGGTTGATCTGTTCGAGGCGTACGACCTGGGCGACGACAGCGACTGGACCTGGCTTGCCAGCAATCAGCCTGCCAGCGTTAAGGAGACCGCTCTGTGGGTACAGGGCAAAGTGCAGGATATCGGGCTGGTGCCTTTTGCGGTGATCGACCGCCAGAGCGAGCGTGCTGTCGGGCTGGTCTGCTATATGGCCATTGAACAACAGCTGGGCTCGGTGGAGATAGGGCATGTCACCTGGTCGCGCAAGATGAAAAACAGCCCGCTCGGCACCGAGGCAGTCTGGCTGCTGCTGAAATATGGCTTTGAGCGGGGCTACCGTCGGCTGGAGTGGAAGTGCGACTCGATGAACATCGCCTCGCGCCGGGCCGCTGAGCGGCTGGGCTTTACCTGGGAAGGGCGGCTGCGCCAGAAGCTGGTGCGCAAAGGGCGTAACCGCGACAGCGATATGCTGTCCATTATCGACAGCGAGTGGCCGGAACGTGACGCGGCCCTGCGCGGCTGGCTGGCCGCAGAGAACTTTGATAGCGAAGGGCGGCAAATTAAGCGCCTTGAGGCATTTCGCGCCAGACCGGAAACGGCATGATAATGCGTGTACCGCAGGGGTGCCCCTGCGGTGTTAATTCATACTCGTACGACCTTGCTTTGCTGACTGCTTTCATTTGACTAATGTCAAACTTTTATTACTTATTTAATTGTCTTGAAGATGTTTCTCGATAGCTGTTTTTAAAAAATTGTTACAATCTGCATTAATCTTGCAATAGTCTGTTTTACATAAAATTGCGTGATGGCTCACAGAATATAAAAGAGATTAGCGGTACCGGATGCTACCTTTCCTCATTCATCCAGACTTCGCCAGGGCATGTAATGCTCTGGTGTGGCTGAGAATTTCAGCAGGCGCTTAAATCATCCTCTTGTGTCTAACATTGAAGTCTTACTTATGAAGACTAATTGTAAACATGGTTTTTATGTTGATGCTATTTATCATCAGACATAATTATCACTTTCATCTGAAGAGCATCTGCCTGTGAAGTCTTCCTGATTTAACATTTATTCTACAAAATGCTTCCCTGATTCAGAATGTTGACATGTTTAAGCCAGACTTTCATATTTCATTGCGTGAAATAACTGCATGCTTAAGTGGGAGGACGTGTGGAAAAAATCAGAAGCTATCCATCGAAGCGCAGACAGCGGGGAGAAAGTAAAAATGCCCGCTTAACGATGCTGAGCGCCCGCATCGATGATGAACTTTGTGAGTACGTGCAGGCCACCGCTTACGAAACGCGAAAAAGCAAACAGGACATCATTGCTGAAGCCTTAATGCTTCACCGACAGCACCGTCAGGTTAACCCCGGAGGCTGAATACCGCTTCAGATAACAGAAGGGTTTGAGACAATGATGTTATTCCGCGCGTGGCGTTTGCTGGTCTGGATTACGATCGTCACATTGCTGTTAACGATAGTCGCCACCACAGGATCGATTTTGACGCTGGGACTGGTTCAGATCTTCTGCCCTGGTTCGCTGGCAACGTACATAAGATCGCTGATTCACGACTTACAGTTTGTGCTGCTGGCGATGCTGCATTCGGCCCCCGTGATGATATCGGTTTAACGTGTAGCGACTCAGCATCTAAACGTTTTCTGAAAGAGTAATTAACCTGGCTAAATAACCAGTAAAAAGGCGGTTTTTTCACCATTGCGGGAGTAGTATTGCGACGGGTGCCTGATGCTTTCTGAGCTCAGGCAGGTCTGGAGATGCAGAAAGCAAAAGCCCCGGAGATGTTTCCATCAACCGGGGCTACCACTCCAAACCCAAACATTTGGATGGTAGCCTCTTCTTAGCAAGGAGGCAATGACATGCTTAACAAGTACGCCTTTGCGGCGATCCTGGTACTGGGCTTAACTGTGCTGGGCGTCACATTTCTGGTTCATGAGCAGTTGTGCGAACTGAGCTTTAAGGAAGGTGGCAGAGAACTGAAAGCTGTTCTCGCTTGCGAAGTGAAGAAGTAGCGGTATGCGGGGAGTAATCCCCGCCTATCCAGATGTCGGTTTGGTGCAGGCACCCGTTTATTTGCCCCGTCTGGTTTATCGCCAGGCGGGGCATTTTTATATCTGCAGAGTGAGAGTACTCATCTAAAGAGACATTTTTTGCAGCGATCTAAACGTATTCTGAAAGAGTAATTCAACTGGCTAAATAACCAGTGAAAGGCGGTTTTTTCACCATTGCGGGAGTAGTATTGCGACGGGTGCCTGATGCTTTCTGAGCTCAGGCAGGTGCGGAGATGCAGAAAGCAAAAGCCCCGGAGATGTTTCCATCAACCGGGGCTACCTACCCAAACCTCAACAATTTGGATGGTAGCCTCTTCTTAGCAAGGAGGCAATGACATGCTTAACAAGTACGCCTTTGCGGCGATCCTGGTACTGGGCTTAACTGTGCTGGGAGTCACATTTCTGGTTCATGAGCAGCTATGCGAACTGAGCTTTAAGGAAGGTGGCAGAGAACTGAAAGCTGTTCTCGCTTGCGAAGCGAAGAAGTAGCGGTATGCGGGGAGCATTCCCCGCCTATCCAGTTGTCGGTTTGGTACAGGCACCCGTTTATTTGCCCCGTCTGGTTTATTGCCAGGCGGGGCATTTTTACGCCCGTACTCGCTTAACCGTCTCCTGCCAGGCTTGCCAGCGGGTCTGCAATCGGACGTGGCGCGCCATGTCCGGCATAAACGTCACATGCTCCGGCAGATACTGGCGCAGCTGCGCGGTGGTCAGGTGAAACAGCGCTTTACGCGCCAGCAGTGCCGCGCCCATCGCCGAGAGTTCCGCCACGTCGCTGCGCATCACCGGGCAGCCGAGAAGGTCCGCCTGGTACTGCATCAGCCAGTCGTTTTTCGTCGGCCCGCCGTCGACCATCAGCGCGTTCAGGGTGAAGCCAGGATGGACGCGCATCGCCTCAACGACATCAGCAATCTGATAGGCAATCGACTCCAGCGCCGCGCGGATCAGGTGCGCGCGTTTCACGCCGCGGCTCAGGCCGTGGATCATCCCCCGGGCATTCTCGTCCCACCAGGGGGCGCCAAGGCCGGTCAGCGCGGGTACAAAATAGACCCCGAGCGTCGAGTCCACCGAGCGGGGGAGGGTGTTGAGCTCATGGGCCAGCTCCGCCTGCGACAGCTCGCTTAGGCCGGTGCTGTCCGCCATCCACGCCACCGCGTCGCCGGTGTGGGGAATATTGCCCTCCAGCCCGTAGACCAGCGAATCGCCGTCATGCCATGCCACGGTGGTGGCCAGGGCGCTGACGTCGCTGCGGGCGGAATCCACCGGCGCCATCACCGACGAGCCGGTGCCGTAGGTCGCTTTCACGCACCCTTCCGCGCCCAGACCGTGGGCAAACAGCGCGGCGTGGGAGTCGCCGATCATCGCCATCACCGGCAGTCCATCAGGAATGGACGGGCAGCCGCGTGTGTAACCAAACAGGCCGCTGGAGGGTTTGATGTCCGGCAGCGCCGTGCGCGGAATGCCAAACAGCGCCAGCATCTGTGGGTCCCAGTCGGCGCTGTGCAGGCTCATCAGCTGGGTACGGGCGGCGTTGGCGTAGTCGCAGCTGAAGGCGTCCCCCTGCGTCAACTGCCACAGCAGCCAGCTGTCCACGGTGCCGAGGCAGATCTCGCCCCGGGCGGCGCGCCGTGCGCCGTCGGGGGTGTTATCCAGCAGCCAGCGCATTTTAGAGGCCGAAAACAGCGGCGCGATGGGCAGACCCGTTGCCGCCTTGATCTGCGGGCCGTGGCCCTGTTCACGCAGCTGATGGCAAAAGGCCGCAGTACGGGAACACTGCCAGCTCAGCGCCGGGGCGATAGGGTTACCGGTCGCCCGATCCCAGCCCACCACGGTTTCACGCTGGTTGCTGATTGCCAGCGCGGCAACCCGTTCCACCCCGACGGTAGCAATGGCGCGGGCTACCACTTCCAGCGAGGCCTCCACCAGCAGTTCGGCGGATTGTTCCACCCAGCCTTCGTGCGGGGTCTGGATCGCCAGCGCCCGGGAGAAACTCGCCACCACATGCCCGTTCCCATCCAGTGCCACCGCTTTGGCATTGGTGGTACCCTCATCGAGCGCGATGATGATGTCCTTGTTCACCGACATAGCGGCCTCCTGCCTTAGCGATGAAGATAGGTTGAGACGCCGAGGTAGCGGGTGAACGCCTCGTGCAGGATCTCCGCGCTGGCGGAGTGGTTCATCGCCACGTGATGCTCAAAGCCGTTGCGGCAGATCCAGTTCAGCAGGTTCTCCAGATGCGGCACCTGGATCACCGCCCGGCAGCCCACCGTATCCAGCGGATCGTCCACCGACTGGCCCTGGCCCACGTAAGCTTTGATTTCTCCGGTCAGATCGTCGGTGCTCAGGCGGAAGTAGGTCAGCGGCCCGCTTTTCAGGCGGCCATGCACCGCGCCGCAGGTGTTCTCTTTCCCGACCGTAGTGCCGATGATGTCGGCAGTGCCCATGTGCGGCGATTCGAGGCTGGAGGCGGCGAAGTTACCGCAGTGGAACAGGACGCATTTGTCGCGATCGTCGCCGAAGTTGTTGTTCCAGTCGGCAATCGAGGCCGGATTCATGTTGCTGCTGGCGAGGGCGAACATGGAGAGCGCGCCCATCACGTCCACTTCACAGGCGCTCGGCATCAGCTGGCCGGACATGACGCTCATGATCGAGCAGACGTTGATGCCGAGGTTCTCCTGCAGGGAGGTCCAGCACTGGATCGCCGTGGTGTCGATGTCGTTAGCGACCACCCACTCGCTGATCACCACAAACAGCTTCGCCATGGTCACCAGCTTCTCCGGTGGAATGCGGCTGGCGTCGGCGTTGTCGATCAGGATCCGGCGTTTTTCATCCACGCGGATGTCGTCATCGCGCAGGGTTTTGATCCGGGTAAAGACTTCAGACAGGTCGAGGGTTTCCACGGCAATGCCCAGGCGTTCCAGCAGTTTTTCGCTGTAGCGCACGGTGTTAAAGCCCGCCGGACGGGCACCAATCGCCCCGACACGCACGCCGCGCATGCTGCTCACCACGCGGCAGACCTGTTCGAAACGCCTCAGATCCTGCTCAAATACCTCACCGTTGAGGGCGCAGACGTGCTGGGTGGTGAGGGTAAAGGGAATGCCGTACTGACGCAGGTTATTGCACAGGGAGATCTTGCCGCAGAAGCTGTCCCGGCGGGTCGCCAGCCCCATTTTATCGAGGTTGTCCTCTTCGGCCTGCACCAGCACCGGCACGTTCAGGCCGGAGAGGCGCAGGGTTTCGGCGATGGCCTTTTCATCGCCAAAGTTAGGCAGCAGCACCACCACGCCGTGAATGCTGTCGCGATGGGCACGAAACAGTTCGGCGCAGGCTTTGGCGTCCTGACGGGTTTCCACCCCGCCGAGCTCGGTCTGGCTGGGATCGAGCATGATGGTGTTGATACCGAGACGGCCAAACAGGGCGATGGCCTGCTCGCGTGCTTCCGCCACCAGATAGCTTGGGAAAAATCCGCGGTTGCCGATGACTACGCCCATCGTCAGTTGTTGAGGAATTCGGGACATTGCTTTTCTCTCCAGTAAGATGTTGTTGTTATTTTCAGCAAACCTGTCGCGTCAGCATTTCCCGGGCGTACTTCACCACCCCAGCGACATCGATCTCATGCCGTGCCCGCGTTGACGCTCTGTCGGCGGCAATCGCGTATTGTCCATCCGGGATCCCCAGACGTTTCAGCGGTACAGCGCAGCCCGCTTCGGCCAGCACTTCGGCCACCAGGCTGCCGACGCCGCCGTTGACGTTATGCTCCTCGACGCTTACCACCGCCTTGCAGGGGGCGAGGGTGGCCAGCAGCTGTTGGGTATCACAGGGACGAATAGATGGAACGCTGATAACAGTGGCGTCAATACCCTCTTCCGCGAGTTGTGCGGCAGCTTCCACAATTTCATGCACCGTCGATCCCATCGCCACCAGCGCCACGTCATGACCGGTGCGCAGAACGTCGATTTTGCCTGGCGCAAAACGGTAGCTGTCGTCATGCAGTTCCGGCAGGGCTTTGCCGTCGAGGCGGATATAGACCGGGCCGACGTGGTCGAGGGCGTAGTCGATGATCTGGCGGCACTCGTTTGGGCTCGACGGGGCGTAAATTTCGATATTGCCGAAGCCGCGCATAATGGCGATATCGTCGATGCTGTGGTGGGTACTGGCGAGGGGGCCGTAGCTGGCCCCGGCGTTCAGGCCGAACAGCTTCACGTTGGTATTGTTGTAGCAGATGTCGACTTTGATCTGCTCGTTAGCGCGGGAAATCAAAAACGGCGCCGCGTTGCAGGTGACGGCAATCTTGCCGCCGATTGCCAGACCGGCCGCTGCGCCAACCAGCGTCTGCTCGGCGATGCCGACGTTCACCAGACGCCCCGGAAAACGCTGAATAAACGGGGAGATTTTTGCCGTGGAGGTCGAGTCCGCCACCACCGGCACCAGGTCCACGCCGCGTTCAACGGCATCAATAAAGGCATCAACCATCACCGTGGCGAGGTGTTCGCTATTACTCATCTTTCAGTTCCTCCAGCGCCAGTTCAACTTCTTCCCCTTTCGGCACCCGGTGGTGCCATTCAGGCCGTCCCTGAATAAATGAAATTCCCGCCCCCTTGGTGGTATGGGCGATCACCACGTGCGGTTTGCCGTTGGGCTTCAGCCCCTCCAGGGTGGCGACCACGTCGGCCATGTCGTTGCCGTCGCAGGCGGTCACTTCCAGACCGAAGGCTTTCCACTTCTCATCCAGCGGATCGGTGTTGAGGATCTCTTTGGTGGAGCCCGCCAGCTGGAGGTTATTTTTGTCGTTGATAATAAAGAGGTTATCCAGCTGGTAGTGGGAGGCCACCAGCGCGGCTTCCCAGTTGCTGCCTTCCGCCAGCTCGCCGTCGCCGGTCACCACAAACACCCGGCGCTTGCTGTTGTTGCGTTTTGCCGCCAGGGCGATCCCCACCGCCACCGGCAGGCCATGACCCAGCGCGCCGGTGTTCAGCTCAATACCCGGGGTTTTATGTTTCACCGGATGGCCGGGCAGGTGAGAGTCGGCATGCTGATAGGTGGATAACCACTCGACGGGAATAAACCCGGCTTCGGCCAGCACGCAGTAGTAACCGCCCACCGCGTGGCCTTTCGACTGGATGTAGATATCGCGTTCATCGCTCTCCTGAAGTGCCGGGGAGCAGTTCAGAATGCGGAAGTAGAGGGCGGTGAGCAGTTCGACCTGCGACAGATCGGCCCCGGTATGGCCGCCCGCCGGGCTTTCGGCATTCAGCACGATGATCCGGCGACGAATCGAGCGTGCCCGGGTTTCGAGCTCCGCGATGGAGAGCGAAAACGGATTCATAACATACCTCCTGAATTTATAATCTGTTGTGAATAATTATTCCAGCCAGGTAAAAGACCGCTCTGCCAGGAATGATCTTTGCAGGTTTCATTCTCTAAAACAGCAGGTTTTTGCCCCTCATGAATATATATTCAATGCTGATTTATTATTCATAAGATGTAAGATATGCCCAGTCAGAGGGTTTGTCTACGGTTTGAGCGGGCAAATTTCGAAGAAAGGAGAAAAGGATCACATTTGCCTGGCGGATCGGGCGGGTGCTTGCTTGTTAAATATTCAGTGATGAATAAAAATAACGACAGCCGATTAAGGGGAACGTTATGTCGAAACAGGATGAACAGCGATTGCTGGTGAAGATCGCCACACTTTACTACAGCGAGAATAAAAAGCAGTCCGAGATTGCCTCCCTGCTGCACCTCTCGCAGTCCTTCGTGTCGCGGGCGCTGACGCGCTGCCAGAAAGAGGGGCTGGTAAAAATTACCGTCGTTCAGCCGACCAATATTTTTGTCTCGCTGGAAAAGGCGCTGGAAGAGCAGTACGGCATCCGCCAGGCCATCGTGGTGGACGTGGGGGAGGACCCGACTAACACCCAGATCAAACACGCCATCGGCAGTGCGGCGGCGCACTACGTTGAAACCCGCCTGCGTCCCGAAGACCTGGTGGGGATCTCCTCCTGGAGTAGCACCATCCGCTGCATGGTGGATGAGATGCACCCGCAGAATATCCGCGCGGCAGGGGTGATCCAGCTGCTGGGCGGCGTGGGTCCGAACGGCAACGTGCAGGCGACGATCCTCACCCAGCAGCTGGCGGCGCACCTTGGCTGCCCGGCCGGGCTGCTGCCGTCCCAGAGCATCGAACACTCCGTTGAAGAGCGCGCCCGGCTGGTGAGCAGCCCGGACGTGGCGGCGGTGGTGGGAAAATTCGCCGAAGTGGACGTGGCGATTGTCGGCATCGGCGAACTGGAGCCGTCACAGCTGCTGAAAAACTCCGGCAACTACTACACCGAAGAGATGCTCAAACTGCTGGCCGAACGCGGGGCGGTGGGGGATATCTGCCTGCACTACTACGACGCCAACGGCGAGCCGGTGCTGAGCGCGGAAGAAGATCCGGTGATTGGTATGGAGCTGGCGCAGATCCGCGCCTGCCCGCAGGTGATTGCCCTGGCCGGTGGGGAAGAAAAACGCAACGCCATCCGCGGGGCGCTGAAAGGGAAGTATATAGATGTGTTGATCACCGATTACCCGACGGCGCGGAGTTTGTTGAAAGCATAGAAAAATGCCCGGCGGCGCTGCGCTTGCACGGGCCTACAGGGTTTTCCAGGCCGGGTAAGGCGAAGCCGCCACCCCGCACAAATCCCGCAACCATGCCCGGATTGCAGATTTTGTAGGCCGGGTAAGGCGAAGCCGCCACCCGGTACAAATCCCGCACCCATGCCCGGATTGCAGCTTTTGTAGGCCGGGTAAGGCGAAGCCGCCACCCGGCACAAAGACCGCACCCATGCCCGGATTGCTTTTACCTCCCTTCCATCACCGCCTTTTGCGCTACCACGGCTGCTTTCTGCTGCATCCGGTTTTGCATCTGGTCGATGATCACCGCCACGATAATCACTATCCCTTTGATCACCATCTGCCAGAATTCGCTGACGCCCATCATCACCAGGCCGTCGGCCAGAAAGCCGATAACAAAGGCCCCGATCAGCGTGCCGAGAATGGTGCCGCGGCCCCCGGCAAGCGACGTGCCGCCCAGCACCACCGCGGCGATGGCGTTCATCTCAAACGCGGTGCCGTTCGCTGGGTGGCTGGCCAGCAGCTGCGCGGAGACCACAATCCCGGCGATGGCGGCGCAGAAACCGGACAGGGTATAGACCAGTACTTTCACCTGCTTGACCCGCACCCCGGAGAGTTCTGCCGCACGCTCGTTATCACCGATGGCGTACACGTGGCGGCCAAACGGCAGGCGGCGGGCGATATAAGCGATCACCAGCGCCAGGACGATCATCATCCAGATGGCCCACGGAATGCCGAGCAGCGTTCCGGCGCCAATCTCATCGAAACCGGTATTCCCCAGCTGCGGGTTGCCGGAGAGCCCCGGGAAGGTCTGGCCATCGGAGGTCAGCATCGCCGCCCCGCGCAGCACGTACATGGTGCCAAGGGTGCAGATAAAGGGCGCGACGTTGTAGCGGGTGATGATCCAGCCGTTCATCGCCCCTATCAGGGCGCCAATTAGTAGCACAACGGGCACAATCACCCACACGCTCGGGAAGATGGCGATGCCAAACATCGGCAGCACAATCCCTTTGGTGATCATCCACCCAGCGATCATCCCGCACAACCCGAGGGTTGCGCCAATGGACAGGTCGATCCCGGCGGTGATGATCACGAAGGTGATCCCCAGCGCCAGGAAGGCGTTGATGGCGATATGCTTAATCATGATCACCAGGCTGCCGGCGGAGAGAAAGCCCGGCACGGTCATGGTGAAGAAGCCGACAATCAGGAACAGCGCAATGAAGGTGCGCATTTTCAGCAGCAGCAGGAGGAGTTTTTCCCGGGAAGGCGCGGCCCCTTTTTGCGGCGTCAGCGCGACAGACTGTGTTGTTTTCATCTTAGAACCCCTGAGCACTTGCGGTTACCAGTGCCGATTCTTCGGCCCGATCGCGAACAATATCGGCGGTGAGTTTGCCGCCGGACATCACCAGAATGCGGTCAGATACCGCCATAATCTCTTTCAAATCCGAGGTGGAAAAGACCACCGCAATGCCCTGCTGCGAGAGCTGCACCATCATGCGGAACACGTCGGCTTTGGCCCCCACGTCGATGCCGCGCGTCGGCTCGTCGAGGAACAGCACTTTCGGGTTGGTCAGCAGCGAGCGGCCAATCACCACCTTCTGCTGGTTCCCGCCGCTGAGCGCCTGGATCTCCACCTCCGGGGTCGAGACCTTAATCGACAGGTTGCCGATGGTGCTGGCCACCACCTCCTGCTCGGCCTTTTGCGCGATGGCAAAGCCGCGCTGCAGCCGACGCCACAGGCTGGCGATGGTCAGGTTGCTGGCGACCGACGAGCCGGGGAAAATCCCGGTGCGCTTGCGGTCTTCCGGCACCAGGCTCATCCCCATGCGGATGCGCTCGGCGGTAGTCAGCCGCTGGGGCACCGGTTTACTGTCGAGCCACAGCTTGCCGAGATAGTTGCGTTCGGTGCCGAGCATGCACTCGAACAGCTCGGTGCGCCCGGCCCCCATCAGGCCGTAGATCCCGACGATCTCCCCGGCGTTCACCTGGAAACTCACGTCATTCACCACCGTATTCCCGGCGGCGTTCACGCAGGTAATGTGCTCCGCCTCCAGCACCGGCGCGCCAAAGGTGCGGCCCGGCTCGAGGAAGTTGCTCACCGGATCGCTGCCCAGCATCTCGCGCACGATCCAGGGCACGTCGATCTCCTGCACCTTCGCCTCGGCCTGGAACTTGCCGTCGCGCAGAATGGTGATCACATCCCCTATCGCCATCAGCTCTTCCAGCCGGTGGGAGATATAGATGATGGTGACCCCCTGGCGGGTCAGCTCGCGGATCACCCGAAACAGGATCTCCACCTCGGTTTTGCTGAGCGCCGAGGTGGGCTCGTCGAGGATCAGGATGTCGGCATCCTCTGCCAGCGCCTTGGCGATCTCAATCAGCTGCTGCTGTCCGACCTTCAGGTTGCCCACCAGCTCGCGCGGAGAGATAGGCTGATCGAGGCGTTTTAGCAGCTCTGCGGTGCGGGACTCCTGCTCTGCCTCGTTGATCGGCATGACCCCTTTTTGCAGCTCGCGGCCAAGAAAAACGTTCTCCGCCACGTTGAGGTTTTCAAACAGGTTCAGCTCCTGGTGCACCATGCCAATCCCGTGGCGGGCGGCATCCCGGGTGCTGGCGAACGTCACCTGTTTGCCGTTGAGCCACATCTCGCCGAGGCTCGGCTGCTGGACGCCGGCGAGGATCTTCATCAGCGTCGATTTCCCGGCCCCGTTCTCGCCGATAATCACGTTTACTTTGCCGCGCCAGACGCGGTAATCGACCTTATCCAGCGCCACGGTGCCGGGAAACAGCATCGAGATCCCGTGGGTGCTGAGGATAATGTCATCTGCCGGACTCTCGCTCATCACGGCGTCTCCTGTTTCAGTTCCAGCGCCGTCGCATCAACCGCTTTGCCCGCGTTCAGAGTGGCGGCGAACAGGACGGTGGCATCTTTGCCGCTCCAGCTGTCGTCGATTTTCGGCAGATGCTTCACCGCCTCGCGGTTCAGGGCGCGGGAGAGCTGGGCATACTGCACCTGGTTGGTAAATTCATCGAAGCGGAACCCGGCGGCGTCACGGATGGCGTTGCCGCGCATCACCGGCCCGCTCTGGATCTCCACCGGCTGGCCGTTCACCGTCATCACCAGCTTCTGCTCGCGTTCGTTGCTGGCATCCACGCGCTCCACCTTGCCGGTCAGGCGCACGAAGACGCTCTGTGGTTTGGCCGCAGGGGCGTTCAGCTGGGTGGAGAGGGCGCTGGCGTCCAGGGAATGATTCCTGGCGACGTCGAGGATCCGCGGCTGCCAGGTTTGTTGCGCGATCTGCTGTGGGGTCTTGTTGTCAAAGCTCGCTTTGGCATTGGGATCGGCAGGCATAATCGGCTTGCCGAACTCATCCAGATCCACCACGGTGCAGGCCGTCAGCAACAGGGCGGCAGCGCCTGTCAGCGCGGCGCCCCATTGTGTTAAACGCATACTGCCTCCGCTTATTTGCTGAGGTTAAACAGGTTCAGCTTGCTGGCGTTGGACTCGTCGATCAGCACGCAGTCCATCAGCTGCTTCTCGTCTTTTTGCGCTTTGCCGTTTTTCAGGTAGTAGTCGGCCTGCTCAACGGCCATCTGGGCCTGCTGCCAGCCCGGCTGCAGCACCGTGGCTTTGATGTTGCCTTTTTTCAGGATCGAGTCGCGGGTGTAGTCGCTGCCGTCAAAGCCGACCACAATCACGTTGTTCTTCCCGGCGGCCTTCAGCGCAGCTTCGGCCCCCAGCGCCATGGTGTCGTTACCGGAGATCACGCCCACGATATCCGGGTTGGTCTGCAGGATGGCTTCCATACGGGTGAAGGCTTCGGTCTGGCTCCAGTTGGCGGTCTGCTGCGCCACCATCTTCATGTCCGGGTAGTCGTCGATCACATCGTGGTAGCCCTGGGAGCGCACGCCCGCGTTGGTGTCCGACGGACGGCCCAGCAGCTCAACGTATTTACCTTTGCCGTCCAGCAGCTTGACGAACTTCTCTGCACCAAGCTGCGCCCCCTGATAGTTGTTCGAGACAATCTGCGCCACCGCCACGCCGGTTTTGTTGATTTCACGATCGATCAGGAAGGCAGGGACGCCTGCCGCTTTGGCCTTCTCCAGCGGACCGACGGTGGCATCTGCCCCGGCGTTGTCCAGAATGATCGCTTTCGCCTTACGGGCGATGGCGGTCTCAATCAGCTGGTTTTGTTTGTTCACGTCATCGTCGTGCGAGGCGACCAGCGTGGTGTAACCCAGCTCTTTCGCCTTCGCCGCCGCGCCGTCGGCTTCAGCCTTGAAGAACGGGTTGTCGTGTGAGGGGGTAATAATCGCAATGAGTCCGTTATCGGCGGCAAACAGGGAGCCGGAAGCGGCGATCATTGAGGCCAGTAAAGCGGATTTTACAAAGGTCTTGTTCATTCTTTTTCTCCACATTGAATATTTATTCAATAATGATTTATTATTCAATGTAACGATAAGTCTGCCTGATTAAACTGTCTACGGTTCAGGCCGCTAATTTGTTTAAAAGGAGAAAAGGATCACGATCCTGAGCAATTATTCATCACAGATCAGGGTGACAACCGTGGCGTCCGAACGCTGCCAGTGCGCGGTAAATGCCTGATTTTGTGCAAAGGGGGGAAGGGGTCGGGTGAGCGTTAAGGTCAGGGTGTCGGCGTTCATGGCCGTGACGCGGGCGGACTCAAACCCCATCCAGGCCTGCACCTGAGGGAAGAGCGCTTTGAACAGACTCTCTTTGGCGCTGAACGCCAGGGTAAAGGCCAGGGAGAAGGGAAGACCGCACCCGGCCAGCACCCGGGCTTCCTGAATATCAATCACCCCGTCCTGAATCTCGCGGGCTTCGCTTTCATCGATAATCGCCTCGCAATCAACCCCGGTAAGGCCACTCTCGCGGCAGATCGCCACAGCCTGGGTGCCGCTGTGGGAGAGGCTACCGCTGATCCCCGCAGGCCACAGGGGTTCCCCGCTGCTGCCGATGGCGGGAATAGCCTGGCGGTTCAGGGCATGGAAGGCGGCGATGCGCCCGGCCAGATGGTCGGCTTTGCGCTTGCGCCCGGCGTCAGCGAGCTGGTGGTGGTGCGGGAGCCAGAGCAGATCGGCGTCGCTGAAGGTGGCCGGATCGAAGGTAATACGGTGAAGGGTCTGCCCGGCGAGAAGAAATGTGGAGTGGTGAGTGTGCATGTTCTTCTCGCCGTGGACAAAAGGAGAGGTATTTTAGCCTGGTGTGACTCAGGAGAGGACGTTTTTGTCGATCCCCAGGCGTTTCATCCGCGACAGCAGGGTGGTGCGCTTGAGTCCCAGACGCTGGGCTGCGCCGCGTGGCCCGGCGATCACCCCGTTGGTCTCTTTCAGCACCCGCAAGATGTGCTGATACTCCTCTTCCCCTTCGCGGATATTGCTGACGGGCGCTTCCGGCGCGGCACTGTCGGCGCGCTGGAAATCGATATCCGGCATCGAAAGCTGCAGGACGTTACCGCGCGTCAGCAGTACCGCCCGCTCAATGACGTTCTCCAGTTCGCGCACGTTGCCGGGCCACTCCATCCGGCTGAGCTGGCGCAGGGTGTCCGCCGGAATGCTGTCGATGTTGCGTCCCAGCCGATGGGCGATCTTGAAGGTGAAGGATTTCACCAGCAGGGGAATATCTTCCGGGCGCTCGCGCAGCGGCGGGAGGTAGATCGGGAAGACGTTCAGACGGTAATAGAGATCGCTGCGGAACTCGCGGTCGGCCACCATCTTCGTCAGGTCGCGGTTGGTGGCGGCAATCAGGCGCACGTCGGTGTGGATGATGCGGTTGCTGCCGAGGCGCTCAAACTCCTGCTCCTGCAGCACCCGCAGCAGTTTGGGCTGGAGTTCGATGGGCATATCGCCCACTTCGTCGAGGAACAGGGTGCTTTTGTCCGCCAGCTCAAAGCGGCCGATGCGCTGGGCGCTGGCGCCGGTAAAGGCCCCGCGCTCGTGACCAAACAGATCGCTCTCCAGCAGGCCGGCAGGCATCGCCGCACAGTTCATCTTCACCATCCGCCTGTCGCTGCGCCCGCTCAGGTTGTGGATGGCGCGGGCGATCAGCTCCTTGCCGGTGCCGGTCTCGCCGAGGATCAGAACGGTGCTGTTGCTCTGGGCCACCATCTCCACCTGCTTCATCACCGTCATCATGGCGCTGCTGCGGCCGATGATTTCGCCGAAGTCGGTGGCGACGTTGTTGATCTGCTCGGTCAGGGCCAGGTTCTCATCGATCAGCCGCTCCTTGAGGTGGCTGATTTCCCGGTAGGAGAGGGCGTTATCCACGGCGATGGCGACACGTTCGGCGATCTGGTTCAGCAGCTTCAGGTTGGTGGGGGTGAACACCTGAGCCTTGCACTGGGCCAGCTTCAGGGTGCCGAGCACGCGGTCGCGGAACATCAGCGGGAACAGGCACAGGGTCTGATCCTGCTCGCCCCACATATCAAACAGCATGCGTTCGTAGGGGGCATGCTGATCCCGGTGGTGCAGGTTAAGCATCAGCATCTGCTTGTTACGCATCACTTTTTCAGACAGCGTACCCTTCTCATCCACCTCGCTCTGGTCGTGCAGGGGGGCATCTTTGTCCAGATAGTGGGTGGAGTAGACGATGAGCTTCCCTTTGCGGTCGCTGCGCAGCACCATGCTGATGGAATCAATGCCGAAGTTGCGCTGAATTTCGCGGGAAACTTCCATCACCAGCTCATCAAGGTCGAGCTTTGACAGCACGGCGTTGGTGATGGCGACCAGCAGGCGAAAATCGTTACGCTCCCGCCACAGCAGATCGTAGCTGTCGCTGTTGCTCAGCCGGGCCTGGATCTGCTCGACGGCCAGCCCGGCCGCCTGGGTCAGGGTCTGCAGGCGGGAAAAATCAGTATCCGTCCAGGGCACATCCCGGGCGCGCAGAAACTCGCAGCCGCCCAGAATGCGGCCGTCGGCGGCAATCGGCGTCAGGCAGTAGTGGGCGAACGAGGGATAGCGGTCGAGGGCGGCCAGCTGCGGCCAGGTCTCCTGGAAGGTCGCCGCCGTGCAGTGCAGCACGTCCGGGCGCGAAAGCATGCGGCGGAAAGGGCCGTTCGCCAGCATCGGCTCATCTTCATAGCGGATATCGCAACCCTGGTCGTCGGTGCAGTAGAGATAAACCCGGCGCGACTCCGACTGCCAGAGCAGAATGTGGACGCTATCGGCGAGGTTTATCTGCCGGACGTGCTGGGTCAGCGCCTGCGCCAGGGCGCAAAGATCGGTCTGTTGCAGCAGGGTACGGGTAATATCGAACAGTCCTTGATCGATGGGATCGTTCGTGGGTGTATACGACATGCGTTATATCCAGAGTATCCAGAAAAATGAGCGGCTTATGCGCCGCCCGAATCAGCAAATACGCGGCAGTGGCTCGCTGTGGGGCAAATTCAGCGTCCGTTTTACGCCGTACAGCCCGGTGAGTCGTACCCCTTTGTGCTCAACCACCTCGCCGATAATGGCGGCGTGCATTCCCAGAGGATGTGACCGCAGCAGCGCCAGCACCCGTTCGGCGGCCTGGCGTTCCACCACGATAGCCAGCTTGCCTTCGTTGGCGAAGTTGAGCGGGTCAAGGCCCAGCAGCTCGCACGCGCCGCGCACGGCGGGCCTCACCGGCAGGCTGCCTTCCTGTATTTCAATCCCGCAGCCGCTGCTGGCGGCAAATTCGTGGGCCACGGCATTCACCCCGCCGCGGGTGGCATCGCGCAGGGCTTTGATGCCGGGCTCGCCGCGCAGGGCCTGAATCAGCGGGGTCAGCACCGCGCAGTCGCTCTGCAGATCCCCTTCCAGCCCCAGGCCTTCGCGCAGATTCAGGATCGTGGCGCCATGATCGCCCAGGGTGCCGCTGACCAGCAACACATCACCGGCGTGAATCTGACGCATCCCCCAGTTTAACCCCTCGGGAACGGAACCGATACCTGCGGTATTAATAAACACCTTATCCGCCGCGCCGCGCGGGACGACTTTGGTATCGCCGGTGACGATGGTGATGCCCGCCGCAGCCGCAGCATTAGCCATGCTGGTGACGATGCGCTCCAGAGTCGCCATCTCCAGCCCCTCTTCGAGGATAAACCCGCAGGAGAGCCAGCGCGGAATGGCTCCGCTTACCGCCACGTCGTTGGCGGTGCCGCAGACCGCCAGCTTGCCGATATCGCCGCCGGGGAAGAACAGCGGGTCAATCACGTAGCTGTCGGTGGAGAAGGCCAGCCGGTCGCCGTGAGCGGTCAGTTCGTGCAGCGGAATGCGGGCCTGATCTTCCTGCTCGTCAAGCAGCGGGTTGCTGAAGGCGCGCATAAAAAGCTCGCCGATCAGCTGCTGCATCGCCTGTCCGCCGCTGCCGTGGGCGAGGGTTATCTGTTTCAACTTTCACACTCCTGAGAACGGTACTGATACCAGGCGCTGCACGCCCCTTCCGATGAGACCATCAGCGCGCCAAAGGCACTTTGCGGTGTACATTTCCCGCCAAACAGCGGGCACTGCGCCGGTTTGCAGCGTCCGGTCAGCACCTCGCCGCAGCGCGCTTCGGGGTCATCACACACCGCCTGCGCCTGGGGGCTGAAGTGACGCTCGGCGTCGAACTGGCGATACGCGTCGGTAAGATGCACGCCGGAGTGGGAGATCACCCCCAGCCCGCGCCATTCGCTGTCGCCCTCCACGCCAAACACCTCGGCGATGGCGGCCTGGGCCACGGCGTTGCCCGCTTCCGGCACGATGCGGCGGTACTGATTTTCCACCTGGCTTATGCCAGCGATCTTCTGCTCCACCAGCATCAACACCCCCTGGAGCAGATCCACCGGCTCAAAACCTGCCACCGCCAGCGGGCGCTGATGATCGGCGGAGATAAAATCGTAGGCGTGAGTGCCAATCACCATGCTGACGTGCCCGGGGGCCAGGAAGGCGTCGATGCCGTTTTCCGGCTGCTCCAGCAGACTTTTCAGGACCGGGATCAGCGTGATGTGCTGGCAGAAAAAGAAGAAGTTATCCACGTTCGCCGCTTTTGCCTGCCGCAGGGTCAGGGCGGTGGCGGGCATGGTGGTTTCAAACCCCAGCCCGAAGAACACCACTTTGCGATCCGGGTTCTGCCGGGCCAGCTTCAGGGCGTCGGCGGGGGAGTAGATGATCCGCACGTCCGCCCCGCGCATCCGGGCATCCAGCAGCGAGCCGTTTTTTCCCGGAACCCGCATCGCGTCGCCGAAGGTGCAGAAGATCACCTCCGGGTGGCTGGCGATTTCGATGCAGGTGTCGATCCGCCCCATCGGCAGGACGCAGACCGGACAGCCGGGGCCGTGAATAAACTCAATGTTGTCGGGCAGGAGCTGGTCCAGCCCGAACTTAAAGATGGCGTGGGTGTGCCCGCCGCACACCTCCATAATGCGCAGCGGACGCGCGGCGGTGTAGGTTAAAAGTTCAGCCCGGGCTTTCAGGGCCGCGATGAGCTGCATTACCTTTTGCGGGTCGCGGTATTCATCAACAAAGCGCATCAGCGTGACTCCTCGCCAAACAGCAGCGACCCGACGTCCGGCTCCACTTCGAACATATTTTGCAGGGCGGCGAGGGTATCCAGCGCCTCCGCTTCGTCAATCACGCTCATGGCAAAGCCGACGTGGACCAGCACCCACTGCCCGAGACGGCTGTGGCCGTTTTCGTCACAATCGCCCACCAGGGTCAGATCCACGTCGCGCAGCACGCCGCAGACCTCGACGCTGGCCTGCATTCCGTCATGAATGGCGCTGATTTTTCCAGGAACGCCTATGCACATCGTTGCGCCTCCAGCCAGGCAAGCCAGGCGTCCATCCCGTCGCCGCGGGTGGCGGAGACGAGCAAAATCTCAATCTCCGGGTTCACTTCCCGGGCGGCGGCGAGGCATTTTTCCACGTCAAAGCTAAGGTACGGCAGCAGGTCGACCTTGTTGAGCAGCATGATGGACGCGGCGGCAAACATATGCGGGTACTTGAGCGGCTTGTCCTCGCCCTCGGTGACGGAGAGCACCGCCACCTTATGACGCTCGCCGAGATCGAAGCTGGCCGGGCAGACCAGATTGCCGACGTTTTCAATAAACATGATGCCGCCATCCGCGAGCGGCAGACGCGCCATCGCGTCCCCGATCATCTGCGCGTCGAGGTGACAGCCCTTGCCGGTGTTCACCTGAATGGCGGGCGTGCCGGTGGCGCGGATCCGCTCGGCGTCGTTAACGGTCTGCTGATCGCCTTCGATCACCGCGCAGGGCACCTGCTGCTGTAAGCGCTTTAAGGTCTCGGTCAGCAGGGTGGTTTTACCGGAGCCGGGGCTGGAGACCAGATTGAGCGCCAGCTGGTTGCGGGCGCTGAACAGGGTGCGGTTGCGCCGGGCAATAGCACTGTTTTTGCCGAGCACGTCCATCTCGATGTCGACCATTTTACGCTGGCTGAGGCCGGGCGCATGGGTGCCCGCTTCGCCGTGGCCGTAATGCAGCTGGCCTGCAAGCGGCTCGGCAGGGGCAAAAGCCTGAGCGTCCACGCGGGTGATGCGCAGCGCCGGGCGATTGGCCGGCGCAAAGGGGGCGCTGCGAAAAGCGGAGTGAGGATTATGCTCGTCGCCTTCAATATAGAGGTTGCCCTGATCGCAACCGCAGGTGGTACACATGGTTTACTCCTGTTCAATTTCCAGACGCGTGATATGCAGCCCGTCGTCGGCGACGATATTCAGGTTTGCTCCGCCGCACTGCGGGCAGAGGCGTACGCGGTGGGTCACCAGCTCGACGTACGCTTTGCAGTCCTGACACCAGCATTCCGCCTGCTGCTCTTCGAGATGCAGGGCGCAGCCTTCGGCGACCGTCTCCCGGCATACCAGCTCAAAACAAAACTGCAGGGCGCTGCTCTCCACGCAGGAGAACGCCCCGACGCGCAGCCAGACGCCCGTCACGCGTTTGGCCTGATGCTGATGCGCCTGTTTTTCGATCAATTCCAGCGCCTGCTGGCAGAGGGTGATTTCGTGCATTGTGCTGTTCCCGGTGAAGTCTGGCCGGATAAAGCAATATTGATGCCATGTTTACGCGACGCGTGGCGAGAGGAGACAGGGCGCGCGGTCAAAGATGACGAAATGACATGTCATTTTTTGTGATCGCTGCGGCTTTAAAATTTATTTTCATTGAAAATCAATCAATTAAAAAATGGCACGAAACGTGCTTAGGGAAGCCAACTCTTTACACATTACGCATCAGGTACGTCACATGACACTTTCCGAATTAAGTGAGAAAGCCAATATCATCGCCGGACAACAGCGGGTCCTTCGCTCCCACTGGAACCACTACGGCAATTCATTGATTCAGGCCATCACGCTCTCTAAAGCCAGCCTGCACCTCACCGTGGGCTGTAACACCGACAACGGGCTTGGCTTCTGGCTGTTCGACCACTTCCTTATCCGCGTGACGCCCGAGCAGGCGTTCAACGGCCACATCTTCAATTACACCGTCGAAGTGCGCGACAACCCGGAGTGCGTGCTGATTGGCCGCGCCCGCCTGAGCGACGACGGCATGCTGGACGACGCGATCAACATCGACCAGCGCGAAGCGGTTCTGGACCATTTCCTGAATAAAATCAGCGGGATTTACGCCGCGCTTTATCAGGCAACGCAACGCGGCGAATCCCTGACCCTCGCCGTACTGGCGCAGCACCACGCTGCGGTCTGAGCCGGGTGTCGACAGGTGTCGAAAATGACACTTCCGCCCGTTTTTCGTCAAAAATGACTATCACCAGAGGAAACCAGGTGAATCGTTTTGTAATTGCTGATCCCTCGCTCTGTATCGGCTGCCACACCTGTGAGGCTGCCTGTTCAGAAAACCATCGCCTGCATGGCCTGCAAAGCCAGCCGCGGCTGAAAGTGATGCGTAACAGTAAAGACTCCGCGCCGCAGCTATGTCATCACTGCGAAGATGCCCCCTGCGCCCAGGTCTGCCCGGTCAACGCCATTACCCGCGCCGACGGCGCTATCCAGCTGAATGAAAGCCTGTGCGTCAGCTGCAAGCTGTGCGGCATCGCCTGTCCGTTTGGCGCCATTGAGTTTGCCGGCAGCCGCCCGCTGGCGATCCCCGCCAACAGCAACACCTCGAAAGCGCCGATGGCCCCACCGGCCCCGGCCCGCGTCAGCCCGTTCCTTGACTGGGTACCGGGCGTGCGCGCCATCGCGGTGAAGTGCGACCTGTGCAGCTTCGACCCGGAAGGCCCGGCGTGCGTGCGCACCTGTCCGACCAAATCCCTGCGTCTGGTGAATAACCAGGACATCGCCCGCGCCAGCAAGCGCAAACGCGAGCTGACGATGAATACGGATCTGGGCGATTTGTCGTTGTTCCAGTCGCAACAAGGAGAGCGCTGATGAATGCCTTTTCGTTAATTGACCTGTCGCTGGTGTGGTATCTGACAAGCGCCGTGCTGGCGCTTGTCTTCAGCGCCAACCGCACCCTCAGCAGCGCCGTTACCGGCTTCGGCGGGGCGATCGCCAGCGCCATGGCGGTGATGGCGGGGGCGATTTCGCTGCTCGCCGCGCCGCAGCTTGCGGTGCAACAGGGGCAGATTCCCTGGCTGCACATCGGCATGCAGATGAGCGGGATCCGCGCGGTCTGGCTTATCGCCATCGGCCTGCCGGCGTTTCTCATCAGCCTCTATACCGTCGCCTGGCACCGTCCTGCGCAGTCCAGAAGCACCGGCCTGCTGACCAACCTGCTGATGGCCACCGGCGTCGCCGCGATTATGGTCGATAACCTCGGCTGGCTGGTGGTGATGGCGGAAATCATGGCCCTGTGCGGCGCGTTTCTTACCGGCTGCGCCAAATCTGGCAAGCTGTGGTTTGTGCTGGGGCGTCTGGGCACGCTGCTGCTGGCCTTCGCCTGCTGGCAGGCGTGGCGTTTCTACGGCACCCTGGATTTTGCGGCGATGGGGGCGATGGCCTCCGGACAGGCACCGGGGGCCAGCATCTGGCTCCCGGGTCTGGCGGGCTTTGGCCTGCTGGCGGGCGTCATTCCGCTGCACGGCTGGGCACCCCAGGCGCATGCTAACGCCAGCGCCCCGGCTGCCGCGCTCTTCTCCACGGTGGTGATGAAGGTGGGCCTCTACGGCATGCTGACCGTCGCCCTGAGTGGGGCGCTGCCGCCGCTGTGGCTCGGCGTGCTGCTGCTGGTGATGGGCATGATCACCGCTTTTGTCGGCGGCCTGTACGCCCTGATGGAGCACAACATCCAGCGCCTGCTGGCGTACCACACCCTGGAGAACATCGGCATTATCCTGCTCGGCCTGGGCGCGGGCGTCACCGGCATTGCGCTGCGCAGTCCGCTGCTGGTGGCGCTGGGCTTTACCGGCGGGCTCTACCACCTGGTGAACCACGGCCTGTTTAAAACCACGCTGTTCCTCGGCGCGGGCGCGGTGTGGTATCGCACCGGCCATCGCGATATTGAGAAGCTGGGCGGCATCGGCAAAAAAATGCCGCTGATTTCGCTCTCAATGCTGGTGGGGCTGATGGCGATGGCGGCGCTGCCGCCGCTGAACGGCTTTGCCGGGGAGTGGGTGATCTACCAGTCCTTCTTCAACCTCGGCGGTCACGAGGCCTTTGTCGCTCGCCTGCTGGGACCATTGCTGGCAACGGGACTGGCGATCACCGGCGCGCTGGCGGTGATGTGTATGGCGAAAGTCTACGGCGTCACCTTCCTCGGCGCACCGCGCACTCCTGAAGCGGAAAACGCCTCCTGCGCACCGGGGATGATGACCTTCAGCACCCTGCTGGCAGCGCTCTGCTGCGTGGCGGGCGGCGTGGCTGCCCCCTGGCTGCTGCCGGTGATTAGCCGCCTGTTCCCGGTGAACGGCGGGGCGGTGAACACCGTTTCCCAGCCGATGATCACCCTCCTGCTGCTGGCGGGGCTGCTGCTGCCGTTTATCGTGCTGGTGGTCTTCAAAGGCAATCGCCTGCCGAACCGCTCCCGCGGCTTCGCCTGGGTGTGTGGGTACGATCACGAGCAGTCGATGGTGATCACCGCCCACGGCTTTGCCATGCCGGTTAAAGAGTCCTTCGCGCCGGTGCTGAAGCTGCGCAAATGGCTCAATCCGGTTCGCTTTATCCCCGGCTGGCAGTGCGACTGCACCGCCGTGCTATTCCACCGTATCGCCCTGATTGAGCTGGCGGTGCTGGTGGTGGTTGTCATCTCCCGAGGAGCCTGAACATGACTTTGATATACGCACTGATTCAGGCGCTGGTGCTGTTTGCCCTCGCGCCGCTGCTGGCTGGCATCACCCGCGTGGCGCGTGCCCGGATGCATACCCGCCGCGGGCCGGACGTCTTCCAGGAGTACCGGGATCTCATCAAGCTGCTGGGCCGCCAGAGCGTGGCGCCTGCCGCCGCGGGCTGGGTGTTCCGCCTGATGCCCTTTGTGATGGTAGGCGTGATGTTTGCCATCGCCTCGGCGCTGCCGGTGATCACCCTGGCCTCGCCGCTGCCTGCGCTGGGCGATCTCATTACCCTGATCTACCTCTTCGCCATTGCGCGTTTCTTCTTTGCCATCGCCGGGCTGGATACCGGCAGCCCGTTCACCGGGATCGGTGCCAGCCGCGAAGCGATGCTCGGGGTGCTGGTGGAGCCGATCCTGCTGCTCGGCCTGTGGGTCGCCGCTCAGGTGGCGGGCACCACCCACATCAGCGCGGTAACGCAGACCATCTACCACTGGCCCGCGGCGCACAGCGTGACGCTGGTACTTGCGATGTGCGCCTGCGCGTTCGCCACCTTTATCGAGATGGGCAAGCTGCCGTTTGACCTCGCCGAAGCGGAGCAGGAGTTGCAGGAAGGGCCGCTGTCGGAGTACAGCGGCGCGGGCTTTGCCCTTCTTAAGTGGGGCATCAGCCTGAAACAGCTGGTGGTGCTGCAGATGTTCGTCGGGGTGTTTATCCCCTGGGGACAGATGACGCAGTTCTCCATCGGCAGCCTGGTGCTGGCGGTGATTATCGCCGTGGTCAAGCTGGTGGCGGGCGTGCTGGCGATCGCCCTGTTTGAAAACAGCATGGCGCGCCTGCGCTTTAACGCCACCTCACGGATTACCTGGACCGGTTTCGGTCTGGCATTTTTAGCTTTCGTCTCCTTGCTGGCGGCGTGATTTTAGAGAATAACCATGTCTGAAGAAAAAGTTGGTCAACACTATCTCGCCGCACTGCATCAGGCCTTCCCTGGCGTGGTGCTGGATGAAGCCTGGCAGACCAAAGACCAGATCACCGTCACGGTGAAAATTAACTACCTGCCGGAAGTGGTGGAGTTCCTCTATTACCAGCAGGGCGGCTGGCTGTCGGTGCTGTTTGGTAACGACGAACGCCAGCTCTGCGGCAGCTACGCCGTCTACTACGTGCTGTCGATGGAGCAGGGCACCCGCTGCTGGCTCACCGTGCGCGTGGAAGTGGACGCCGATAAGCCGGAGTTCCCGTCCGTCACCCCGCGCGTGCCTGCCGCCGTCTGGGGCGAGCGCGAAGTGCGCGATATGTACGGCCTGATCCCGGTCGGGCTGCCGGACGAGCGCCGCCTGGTGCTGCCGGACGACTGGCCGGACGAACTCTATCCGCTGCGTAAAGACAGCATGGATTACCGTCAGCGCCCGGCGCCGACCACCGACAAAGAGACCTACGAGTTCATCAACGAACTCGGGGATAAGAAAAATAACGTGGTGCCGATTGGCCCGCTGCACGTTACCTCCGATGAGCCGGGCCACTTCCGCCTGTTCGTCGACGGCGAGAACATCATCGACGCCGACTACCGCCTGTTCTACGTCCATCGCGGCATGGAGAAGCTCGCCGAAACGCGGATGGGCTACAACGAAGTGACCTTCCTCTCCGACCGCGTCTGCGGCATCTGCGGCTTCGCCCACAGCACGGCGTACACGACCTCTGTCGAGAACGCGATGGGGATCGTGGTGCCGGAGCGCGCCCAGATGATCCGCGCCATCCTGCTGGAGGTGGAGCGTCTGCACTCGCACCTGCTCAACCTCGGCCTGGCCTGCCACTTTGTCGGGTTTGACTCCGGCTTTATGCAGTTCTTCCGCGTGCGCGAGACCTCCATGAAGATGGCGGAGATCCTCACCGGGGCGCGTAAAACCTACGGCCTGAACCTGATCGGCGGCATCCGTCGCGACCTGCTGAAAGAGGATATGATCGCCACCCGCCTGCTGGCCCAGCAGATGCGCCGCGAGGTGCAGGATCTGGTGGATATCCTGATGAGCACGCCGAACATCGAACAGCGCACCCTGGGCATCGGCCGCCTCGACCCGCAGATCGCCCGCGACTTCAGTAACGTCGGCCCGATGGTGCGCGCCAGCGGCCACGCCCGCGACACCCGCGCCGATCACCCGTTTGTCGGTTACGGCCTGCTGCCAATGGAAGTTCACAGCGAGCAGGGCTGCGACGTCATCTCCCGCCTGAAGGTGCGTATCAACGAGGTCTTTACCGCCCTGAACATGATCGACTTCGGCCTCGACAACCTGCCGGGCGGCGCGCTGATGGTGGAGGGCTTTACCTACATCCCGAACCGCTTTGCGCTGGGCTTCAGCGAAGCGCCGCGCGGGGATGATATCCACTGGAGCATGACCGGCGACAACCAGAAGCTCTGGCGCTGGCGCTGCCGGGCGGCCACCTACGCTAACTGGCCGACCCTGCGCTACATGCTGCGCGGCAACACCGTCTCCGACGCGCCGCTGATTATCGGCAGCCTCGACCCGTGCTACTCCTGCACCGACCGCATGACGGTGGTGGACGTGCGCAAGAAGAAAAGCAAGGTGGTTCCGTACAAGGAACTGGAACGCTACAGCATTGAACGCAAGAACTCGCCGCTGAAATAAGGACTTGCCATGTTTACCTTTATCAAAAAAGTGATCAAAACCGGCACGGTCACGGAGTCGTATCCCCTGGCGCCGATTGCGGTGGATAAAAATCTGCGCGGCAAGCCGGAGCACGACCCGCAGCAGTGTATCGGCTGCGCGGCCTGCGTGAACGCCTGCCCGTCCAACGCCCTGACGGTGGAGACGGACCTACAGTTCGGCCAGCTGACCTGGCAGTTCAACCTTGGGCGCTGCATCTTCTGCGGACGCTGCGAAGAGGTCTGCCCGACCACCGCCATTAAGCTCTCTCAGGAGTACGAGCTGGCGGTGTGGAGCAAAGCGGATTTCCTGCAGCAGTCGCGCTTTGACATCTGTAACTGCCGGGTCTGCAAACGCCCCTATGCGGTACAGAAAGAGATTGATTACGCGATTGCCCTGCTGCGCCACAACGGCGATAAGCGCGCCGAATCGCATCGCGAGAGTTTTGAAACCTGCCCGGACTGCAAGCGCCTGCAGGGGCTGACCCCGGCGGACAAGATCCAGCTGACCCGGGAAATGGAGGAAGCGACACGATGAGCGAACTGTTAGGGCCACGTAACGAGCAGGGGATGCCGGTCCCGGTGACGGTGGACGAGTCCATCGCCAGCATGAAGGCCTCGCTGCTGAAAAAAATCAAACGCTCCGCCTACGTCTACCGCGTGGACTGCGGCGGCTGCAACGGCTGCGAGATTGAGATCTTCGCCACCCTGTCGCCGATTTTCGACACCGAACGCTTCGGCATCAAGGTGGTGCCATCCCCGCGCCACGCCGACATTCTGCTGTTCACCGGGGCGGTGACCCGCGCGATGCGCTCCCCGGCGCTGCGGGCGTGGGAGTCCGCGCCCGATCCGAAGATCTGCATCTCCTACGGGGCCTGCGGCAACTCCGGCGGCATCTTCCACGACCTGTACTGCGTCTGGGGCGGCACCGACAAAATCGTCCCGGTGGATGTTTACATCCCGGGCTGCCCGCCGTCGCCAGCCGCCACCCTGTACGGCTTTGCCATGGCGCTGGGGCTGCTGGAGCAAAAAATCCATGCCCGCGAACCGGGGGCACTGGACAACCAGCCCGCCGAGATCCTGCATCCTGAGATGGTGCAGCCCCTGCGGGTACGCATCGACCGCGCCGCGCGACGTCTGGCGGGCTACCGCTATGGCCGCCAGATCGCCGACGACTTTATGCGTCATCTGATCGAGGGCGACGCGAGCGTGGCCCGCTGGCTGGCGAACGAGAACGATCCGCGCCTGAACGAGATCGTCGCCAACCTCATTGAGGTGGTCGGGCAGGAGCGTGTGTGATGAGTGAGATGGTGGTATTCAGCCAGCTCAGCCGCAAGTTCATTGACCAGAATGACGACACTCCCGCCGATGCCCAGCAGGTGATCTACTACGGGCTGGCCATCGGCCACCATCTGGGGGTGATTGACTGCCTGGAGGCAGCGCTCACCTGCCCGTGGGAGGCCTATCTGGACTGGATCGCCACCCTGGAAGCGGGGAGCGAGGCGCGGCGCAAAATGGAGGGCGTGCCGCGCTACGGGGAGATCGTCATCGACGCGAACCATATCGTGATGCTGGCCAGCGCCTTTGACGCCGCAATCGCGCGCCAGACGGCGCAGCAGCAGGAATGGAGCCGGGCAATGCTCGTTATGCTCCAGGCCATTCACCAGGAAAACGCCATCTACCTGATGGTGAGGAGGCAACGTGACTGATGTTTTACTCTGCGTCGGCAACAGCATGATGGGCGACGACGGTGCCGGTCCGCTGCTGGCCGAGATGTGCCGGGAAGCGCCGCGCGGCGACTGGGTGGTGTTCGATGGCGGCAGCGCCCCGGAGAACGACATCGTGGCGATCCGCGAGCAGCGCCCGGCGCGGTTGTTGATTGTGGATGCCACCGACATGGGGCTCAACCCCGGCGAGATCCGCCGCATCGACCCGGACGACATCGCCGAGATGTTTATGATGACCACCCACAACATGCCGCTGAACTACCTGGTGGATCAGCTGCGCGAAGATGTGGGGGAGGTGGTATTTTTGGGGATTCAACCGGATATCGTTGGGTTTTATTATCCGATGACGGAGGCGATTAAAGCTGCGGTTGAGAGGGTTTATGAAAGTTTGTTAGACCGGGATGGGGTGTGGGGGTTTGGGGAGTTGTAAAGGAGCTATTCTGTACGGATCTAACAACTGAATAGCTGATATTTGCCGAAATCCACAGCGGGAAACCAACAGACCACGTTTAATTCGGAAGCCGCGTAAGCGGCTTTTTTATACATGCCGTATAATTCCTGCGCTATTTCTGTATAATCCACACTAAAAATATGGATTTACAACAAGGAGATGTGGAAATGGCTATTCCTGGCAACATGTGGCTTTACGACGATGGCGGCGCTCTAATTAAAGGTGGCTGCGATGTTCAACACCGTGACTACAGCATTGAATTCAAGGGTTTTCACCATAACTTATCCATACCAACCGATAATTTTACCGGTAAACCAACAGGCCCGCGCCAGCATTCGGTAATGCTGATCACCAAAGAGTTCGATCCCTCCTCCCCATACTTGTATAAAGCAGTAGCCACCGGCCAGCGCTTAGTTAAATGCGAACTGAAATTCTATAAAATTAATGATGCAGGTCAGGAAGCGGAATACTTCAATATTCTTCTTGAGGGCGTTCGTATTGTTTCAGTTACCCCTACAATGGCTTCTCCGGAAGATCGGAATAACAATCACCTTGAATCGGTGGAGCTTCGCTACGAAAAAATCACATGGAAGCATAACGATAGGAATATTATTTTCACCGATGCATGGAACGAGCGCCAGACGGCTTAACGAGGTGAGTGGATGGATACCACAGAAGAAAGAAACGGAACGTACTTTTATCACGGTCAATCTAACCTGACGGCTGGAGAACTATTTGATGTGATATTCCTCGAGCAATTTTGTGATGAATTGGGGCTAGGCGTTTCGGCAGGTGCTGCTATCCTTGCTGGTCAACCATGGCTGGAAACAAGAACGAAGCCAGGAACGGCTATCAAAGGAACGAGTGTTGTCTCTAAGTATGCGCGAATGCTGCTTAAGGACACAAAAGTACCCTTTGGCTTGAGAGTTAAAACACCCGTCGGTATAAGTATGAGGAAGACTACCAGCCTCGCCGCTGTCATTGCTCGTTATGTTCCGTGGATTGGCTGGGTTGGTCTGGTCAATTCATTGTACCAAGTCTCACGTAAGACTCAGGCAAAATACAACCTGATTGCTCGCCCTAAAGACCGTATTCAGTTCACATCTTTTTGACGCAAAAATATGACGATCGCTAATCAGGTACTTGAATTATTCAACGAAGAGATCTCGAAGGAACTCGACAATAACGGCAAAGAGGTCATGCTTGTACTGGATTCTGATTTATTTGACGTGCCAGGAGATGATCTACACCACGTCTTAAATAAGTACGAACAGATATTCAAAGTGGATCTGTCAAATGTGAAGTGGAGTTACTATTTCCCCTGGCAGAATATTCCTCGGCTAAAACGATGGTTTGGTAAAGTAAAACAGAAAGACGTTGAGGCAACCCGCTTACCACTTACTGTTCGTATGTTCGCTGAATCCGCCGAAGCGGGTAAATGGTTATTTGATTAAGCTACGCCAGCAGGACCTGGATGTTTAATTGATACCGCCCAGTTCTGCTAGCTGTTCGAAATCCGAACAGCATGATGGGCGACGACGACGTCGAGATGTTTATGATGACCACTCACAATATTCCGCTGAACACCCTGGTGGATCAGCTGCGCAGGGATGTGTGGGAGGTGGTGTTTTTGGGGAGTTGTAGCGCGTAACCACTAAGGTGCCTCTCTGGAAATGCCCGGTGGCGGCTAGCGCCTTACCGGGCCTACTTTTTGATAGAGCGGGTTTTGTAGGCCGTGCAAGGCGTCAGCCGCCGCCCGGCGGAAGCAAGCACAATGTTTAAACCAGATTGCTGACAGCGTGTACCTCTCTACCGGGCCTGTGCCTGTGTTTTTTATTTGTTCTGATTTTCATGAAGTGGTAAACCGAAATTAATTTTGACGGGTATATGAGAATGGGAGTTAAGGCATGAGGTTGCGTGAAAGTGCAGGGAAGATATTTATGCTCGCAGCTGTGGTCAGCCTGGCGGCAGGTTGTGCGCCGTTACAGCCTTCTGGCTGCCATAAAACCACCGCGATGGGTAGTTGCAGTTCTGGCCGCTGGGACGATCAGGATGAGTGGGGTGCGCAGGCGCGGGGGATTAAGGCGGCGATAGAAGAGAAAATCGCTGAGCCAGAACGCTGGAAGGGCAAGAAATGCAGGCTGCATATGGAGTTTGCGCAAGATGGTAGGGCGTTGAAGGTATCTACTAGCGATGGCGATAAAGGGTATTGTGAGGCGGTGAGAATTGCTGCCCAAAAAGCGAAGTTCCCGGCGTTTAGTAATCCGGAGGTTTATCGGGATTTTGATAAGGTTGGGTTTGATATGCGGGGGTAGGGGGCAGACTGCTGGGGGATGTCCGCTTCGTGCCAGGAGCGGACGTTGCAAAAAATCACTTTATAACAGAATATTCAATGTTTATAAGGTCGAACCATAGACGAAAAGGGAAGACAGCGTTATAAAGTGTGCTTCAGTCATGTAGCTATAGGTTATACAGTGAGTCGTCACAAAAATAGAGTATATGTTGCAAAAAGTGGGCCCAGATAACAGTCCTCGAAACCGGTAGTAAAACGGCATTGTTAAACTAATTTTAGCTTTCTGAGGCGTGATCGCAGTTAAAAAAGTAATGTGGGGCTTTATTCTTTCCGAGCTAGACAAAGAAGGGAAGGCTAAAATTTGAGATGAGCCATAGTTGAGTCTTGCTGTTACTCTTTCTAATTAATATAGAAACAAGGTGAATACAATGATTGATGAATTAGATGATTTGATTATTGAAAGTAATAAAGAACAAGTTGAAAGCGCTGGTAACGATATAGACGTCGGTGAGCTTGTTGTTTATTCCAGAGACTGGACGGTTCAGACAATTCTTCATCAGATTGAGGAAGGGAATATTGATTTGAACCCTGACTTTCAACGAAGAAATGTATGGGATAACGATAAAAGATCAAAACTTATAGAGTCATTACTTGTGGGGTACCCGGTACCCGAAGTAGTTTTGGCTGAAGTTATAGGCGAAAAGAAAAAATACATGGTCATAGATGGAAAACAGAGGCTTCTAGCTATAAATGGCTTCATCGAACCTAGTTTTAATACATGGGATGGTAATGCTAAGTTAAGAAATCTAACAATTAAAAAATCAATTGAAGGGTTGAAGTTTTCTGAATTTTCTAAAGACGACGCTAGACTCTTACTTAATGCTGATCTACGCTGCACTATACTTTCAGGTTATAAGGATTATAGCGTCCTATATGATATATTTTATAGGCTAAATACTGGATCTTCACCATTGTCTATGCAGGAACTGAGGAACTCAATTTACAAGGGTGATTTTAGTAATTTCATTACAAGGCATACAGATAACGATTTGCATCTGCATAAGATAATGAAGCTTAAATCATCTGATAAAAGATATAGAGATGTTGAAATTTTACTGAAGTTTTTAGCATTAAATCTAAATCCAGAAAAATATAATGGTTCTCTTAGGGTCTACTTAGATAACTTCACTAAATTCATGAATGATAATTTCGCATCCAAAGAAATTGGTGTATGTAACTACCTTAATCTTTTTAATGAATCATGTAAGGTGCTTGTCGACCTTTTTGATGGCGAAGAAACAAAAGTAGGTAGAAAGTGGCTTCCTATTGAGGAAAGATGGGAATCAAGATTTAACCGTACATTTTTTGAGGTTTTAGTTAACTATATTGCTAGTACAATACAGAACTACAACGCAGATGATTTAATTGAAAAGAAATATGAATTTATTGATTCTATCAAATCTCTTTTTGATAATGCTGAATTTGTTGTGGCAATTGAGTCAACCACAACAGGTAAAGAGCAGCATGTAAGAAGATTTAGGTTGGCTTATGAAAGATTAAATTCTTCATTGGGATTGAGTAATGAGATCCCATCAACCTTAAGGTGAAAAAATGGAGATCACCTTATTAGATGATATGTATTACACTCTGCATACGGCAAATGATGCCTTGTATGAGCGTTTTCTTAAAAAACACATGAACGGTACTGGTAGTGTTGAAGAATTTAAATTGGACACAAGAAGTTATTGTGTTCTATTACATGCGGCTCTAGAAAATTTTGTTGAGGATGTCAGTTTTTTTGTCGCTAAATATGCTTTCTTCCTGCTTAAGGAACATGGGGAAATAACTATACCACTGATGTTTTTATTAAATGGGACAAAAATTTATGATGACAGATTTGTTACGAAGGGCGATGTCGATGACAGCGATGATGATAGTTATCATATAAAAAAACATGTTGTTGAGTTTATTGTTGATTGTGAAGTGAAGACTATTATGAAATGGAGAGATGTCATCACTTCCAATCATGGAATAAAAACAAAGCATTTAAATTCTGTTCTTCAGTCTGTAGGTATTCATTGTGACGTTGAAGATGCGAATTTTTCGTCGTGGAAAAATTTCTCTTCGTACAGGGGATCTTTTGCTCATTTAAGTGAGCCGTATTTGTCTGATGATTCTAGTTCTTCAGCTATAAAAGAATTATCCCCTGAATATGCTTTTAAGTATGGTAATGAGTGCGTTGATTATAGTGTAACTATTATCGAAGAAGCGAAGCGAATACTTTCTGGTAAACAATATGTTAAGAGTATTGTTGATGAATTAATTCAGGCTCGAACAGAGAAAGCTAAAAAACTGGCAGAAGAAAATGTTAGGAAAAAAGCTGTTCAGGAGAGAGAAACTCTCGAAAGTGAAGAAAAGAAAAAGCTTAAAGATATTAAGGACAAGGAGAAAAAAGAAAGGAATATATATTTAACAAATCAGTTGGATGTTTTGTTAATGCATATAGATTCAAATCCTGAAAAGTATGGTGAATTGCATCTTGCGCTCTTTCCTCAGAGAGGAGACTAGAGAAGACAGTATCAGATAACAGTCCTTATTATTGAGGGCTGTTTTTATAAGGCGGAAAATAATTCTGTATACCTGCCACTGCATGAAAGGTGATCGCTCAGGCGGTCACTGAACTCGCCAATAAAACAGTTCATCGACAGTTCTGGATCGGCATACTCTATTTTTTTCGTAGCATCTCTGACTGCCAGATAAATCATTTTTCGCACCGAGTCGTCAGTCGGGAACACCTTACTAACCTGCACCCTGTTGATCCATACAGAATGCTGTTAGCAATGTCCGCTTCTCGCTCTCAAAAGACATTCGTTGTTTCTCATATGCAACAATCGATGTTATTAGCTTATAAAAATTGAAGACCATCCCCATAACGCTAACTTTGTCTTCAAACAAACTAAGGGGCCTGCCACAGCCCCTTATCACATCCTAAAATCAAATCGAGTTCACCGCATTCACCCGCACTCAATGCACGCTGATAAACGGCTCCTTCACATACTCATCCAACAACCAGACCAGATCATGCAGCAGCCCCGCCAGTTCTTTCTCTACGCTTCCGGGCAACGTTCCACCCAAAATTGCCTGCACCAAAGCTAGCGCATAATCCACCTGGGGAGCGGTATCCTGCCAGCAGTCCGGCATACAGGAGGTGAATGTTTCCCCCTGAATCAAGTGCGCGAGAATGTGTGGCGGGAGATCCGCATCGCAAAGTTCACGCAACTGGCGCAGGGCGTGCAGCAGACGTTCGCAGAGCGCAGTGCGGGATGAACTGTCGTCGGTTTCAATCAGTATGCTCACCAGCGCAGCGCAGTGATCGGCGACCTCAAAGATATCCGATTCAGCTGTAAGGGGCAGGGGGATGAGTTGATCAATAACGCTTTCGTTAGATTGCGGGTAAGTCAGGGTAAGGATAGTAGTCATAATGACATCCTCTATATGCTATTTAAATTAGCCACCCTATGAGTTCCTACGCTCGGGGAGGCAGCGCTGACGGAGGTAGGAATACCGCGCATATAGAAAACGGCCAGCCTCTCGGCTGCTCCGCCAGCGCCACCGTGATTGTAACGGGATAAACGCTGCCACGACATAGTGAATGTCGATATATGCTCGGGTTCCTACGCCCGGTTGCAGATGTGCCGCAACGCAGTCACTTTACGAGCCTGTTTACGGGAATAAAAGCGTTAACCCTGAATTACAAAGGGTTACTTTGAGGTTTGCGAGGCGCCTTCCAGAAAGGCCATGCCGGGGCGCTTCGCTTGCCCGGCCTGGGATGCTACCGGCAATGTGCGAGAGGCCGCTTTAAAGTCTTCCGGCTGCGTTTTCATCTCCGCAACCGGAAAGCAGAATGCGTGAATGATTAAAATGCTATCGCGACGTCTAATTGACCTGTAACACCGTCGCTGTGAGTATCTGCTGAGAGATAATCCACGCGCGTCGCGACCTTGATGTTACGGTATTCCCCGCTCAGACGCAGACCCGCTTTGTACAGATTTTTGCTGCCGAACGAAGAGGTTTGATCAACACCAATTCCATAAAGCGTCCCGTGACTGCTCGCGTTATCGTCATTCAGCATACGTTCATAGCCCACATTGATGCCCGGCGTTAGCGCCCAGCTTCCCACCTGTTGCGATAACAGGGCTATGCCCAGATCGGCGGTTGCGCTGGTTTGTGTTTCATTAACGCCTGCCATATCCAGCGCCAGTTCACTGCCTTTCTCCTGAAATCCATCAATCGAAAGGTGAGTGATCTGCACTCCCAGCGCGGGATCGAGCGTCAGTGAGGATGCCGTTGTGAGCCAACCCACTGAGGCGCGACCGCTGTAGTACTGACCACTGCTGTCCCCCTGAGCCGTCCCTAAGCCACCCCCCAGATGTCGCTCGCTCTCATAATCGATGTATCCCGCACTCCCTTGTATACCCGCCCACGGACCGCTATTGAGTGAACGGAAACCATAGCGAGCACCGAGCGTTGCCGAGGTGGTATGCGTTTTCACCTCCCCTCCTGCCGCAGAAACAGAGCCATGGCTGTAACCGATGGCACCGTTAGCGGTTGCGGAGTCATTAAAGCGGTGCGTGACGCCAACAAGCGCTCCGTTGGTATGCTCATTACTTGAACTTGCGCCGTCGTGGCTGTCTGTTCCAAGGTAACTTGTCAGCCCTTGCAGCCAGACCTGAGACTGCTCCGTTTGAAGGTTGCGGCCCGTAATCTGTGGCGCAATGGCATCGTACTGCCGCGATGGCTGGCGCAGCAGATAGCTTTCGGCATCAGCATGAACCTGGCCGCCAATTTGTTTTTCCACGCCGCCTAAGGATCTGTGATCGATGGCATTCTGGAGATAATAGTTGTATGCGGTGTAGTGTCCGGAGAGTGCCGAATCCTGCAGAGCATTTAGCGCGCTGGCCCCGGCCCCCGCATTGCCAGACAGATTTTCCTGACCGGGCAGCGTCATATAGCGCACCATCTTGCCTCTGAGCACATAAATTGTGGCCTGGTCGAGACCCAGCCCGTCTTTGAGATAACTGTCCATTGAACCATAGCTGGCGACGACCTGATCCAGGCCTGCCTGTAACCAGTTTGCCCGCACACCCATCAGTGCGCCGTACGTCTCTTTCATCGAGGCCGGGAGCATGGCGACGGTGGCATTAAGGCGTGCCGCTGTGTAATCGTTGGTGGCGAGATAGTTCGCCATAATATCGTCCTGACTGACGCCCGCTATTGATTGCAACACCGCACTAATCCACCCCGTGCGATCCTTGCCAGCCGTGCAATGATAGAGCGCAGCCTCATCCGCGTTAGCCAGCTCCCGAAAGACTTCGCCGAGTCCCTGACGGGCATAATCGCTGGTGACAAAGTTACGCTCTCCGTCTTCCATCATTGCGTCCACATCGCCGACGGTCATCTTACTGAGATCAATCACGAACGTGCCGTTATTCCCGATGAGATCGATGTTCACATATCGACTGCCATCAGGCAGCGTATCGGCCTGCGCGGCCACTTCCGACGGGGATCGCACATCAATCACCGTGGAAATCGCCAGGCTGTTGAGCGTGGCAAGATCGTCGCCCTGCGGCGTCAGAGCATTGGAGCGATAGAACACGCCGGAGCGCATCTCACCGTTATAGGTGGTGGTGTAGGCCGTATCGATTCCGGCGACATCACGGAAATTATCGATCCCGGCGAGACGGGGCGTGGTGAGGACAGTTTCAGCCTGAGCGGTAGTGCAGAGCAGGCAAATCAGGACAGCCAGAGGACGTGCGGACGATTTCAAAGCAATACTCCTTGCAATTAAATGTTAACAAGGCGCGGAGTATATTGAGGAAATGTTGCGTTAATGTTGCAAAATAAATCATCTTATTGATTGTGAAGGGTGACGAGTGATGCGCCTTCCAGAAAGGCCATGCCGGGGGCGCTTCGCTTGCCCGGCCTACGATGCTTGCTGCGCCTTCGGCTGCCACAGCGAACGCGCCAGAAATGTCATCATCATAAGTACAGATCAGGAATGGTTGTTAAATCAGCCAATCTTCCAGAACGGGCGACTGCAGATTTTTTTAACATTCCAGTATTTGACCTGGTTGTTGCCATATTTATTGACGACTTCATCGGAGTTTACGGCCGCGTCAGGAACAAAGTCTGCAGGGACCTGAACAGCCTTGTTTCCTGAGACGATATAGTAATACTTTCCAGCTTCGGGAATGATTGAGGAGTGAGTGCTTTGAATAAATCGTCCGGAACTTTCGAGTTGCGACACAGAGTACAGGACATCCGGTTTTACCTTACTTACCACTATGTTCCCTTTAGCCTGAAAAACATTTGAGTCAAGTTCATAGCGATCGGACATATCGTAGCAATTATCTTTGCTGTTGAGGGTATAAGACCCCAGATAGATGGTCCCTACATTAGAGATTATTGTGCAGGCACCAGCACAAGCCTAATAACAAAACTAAAAAATGCAGTTCTGTTGGCCTGTGCTGGCGCGCCTTAGCCTTCCCCTTATCCGATCAGCACAAAATCATGCATATCGACGGTGTTAGCCTTTACGTTCTCCAGCGTAATGATATTGCCATTAGCAGGGTTGCCGAGGGTAATCAGGGTGCTGTTACCCGCTCCCCCGGCAATACTGACGCTGCTGGCAAAATTCGCCGCGCTAATGCCCAACGCACTCAGATCGAGATAGTCCTGTCCGCCGCTGGGATTGCTGTCGAAGCCGCCGGTAATACGGTCTCGCCCGAAGCCTGCGCTAAAGACGAAGGTGTCATTTCCTGCCCCCCCGTTCAGGGTATCGTCACCCTGGCCGCCCTCGAGCCTGTCGTTACCCGCTCCGCCTGTCAGCTTATCGTTACCCGCTCCGCCCTGAAGGTTATCGGCGCCGTCACCCCCATCCAGGGCGTCATTTCCCGCGCCGCCGTTCAGCTGGTCGTTTCCTCCCATCCCATACAGCGAGTCATTGCCGCTGCCACCGGTGATGGTATTGGCAGTGGCATTCCCTTTGCCGGTGAAAGCGCCTGTCCCGGTGAACGCCAGGGTTTCAACGCTGGTGGTCAGGGTGTAATTGTTGAGGGTGGTCTGGACAACATCATTGGTCCCGCTATTGAGATCTTCCTTAACGACATCCTTGGCGTTATCAACCAGATAAATATCGTCTCCGGCACCGCCTGCCATGGTATCGGCACCTGCGCCACCCTCGAGCCTGTCGTTGCCCGCTCCGCCTGTCAGCTTATCGTTACCGGTCCCGCCCTGAAGGATGTCGGCACCGTCACCTCCATCAAGGGTGTCATTACCGCTGCCGCCGTTGAGGCTATCGTTGCCGGCTCCCCCGTTGAGCGTGTCGTTACCGGCCCCACCGTTCAGCACGTCGTGACCGATCCCGCCATTGAGGATGTCATTGCCGTTCCCGCCGTTGAGGACGAGGTTGTTGTTGGCAACAACCGGCGGTTTACCGAGCTGGCTGGTCCCGAAGATGTCCTCGGGAAGATTGGTCAGGCCGGTGTTGCGTGCCACGATGGCGGCAAAGCCCTGCTCCTCGAGGACGTCGTAGAAGTCCAGATGCTCCACGCGGTCGATATAGTAGAGCCGGTCACCTTCCTGAATGCGGTCAAGTTGCTCGTGGATGATGACCCAGAAGGTCTGGCCCACCACGCCGCCATTGATGTGCTTCTCGGCGAGTCCGCCCACGAACAGATCCACCCTGTCGATGCCCTTGACGGTGTTGCCGTTAACAAACTGATAGCCAGGGTTGGCCGCCAGGAAACCGGCAATCTGCGAATCCTCCAGCACGAGGTCCGGATAGGCCTGTTTGAACTGCGCAATGACGGTGTCGCTGAGGTTGTTCCGGGCCTGGAAGTCCTCCCATGAACTGTATGGCGTGAGATCGCCGGCAAAGCTGACCGCCTCCTTCACGTAGGGATCGCGGGAGGCAAGCAGGTCGGCGCGGATCTGGTTCATCGAACCCAGACCAACGTCCCACTCGCGGGCGACGTCGAAGGCGAACACGTCAGCACTCATGCGCACCAGGTCGTTTCGCACAGCGTCGACGATATTGACGTCGACCTCCTCCGCCGCCTGGACAACACCTCCGGCGATGATCCCGGCGGCACCCAGTTGCTCATAGCCTGGTTTTGGAGAGTAGGGCAGTTGCGATGCAGGGAATTTGAACGCGCTGGTGTCGTTGGTCGGGTTGAGGAAGGCGTCGAACAGCGGCATCTCCGTGGCATTGCCCTGCGCGTCGAGCACCGTCAGCGTCTGGCCGATCAGCGAATGACCGAACCGGTAAGCGGCCACCGCGAACTCGTGCGAGACGCGTGCATCCGTTTCCGGATTGTACTCGACGAAGCCGTGATCGCCTTCGCCTCTCATGCCGCCCAGCAGCTTGTCGGCAAAATCGGTGTAAATAACGCGCTGATATTCCGCCTCGTTGATGATCTTGGCCGCCTGGAACAGCTCTTCCGCGGTTCCCACAAATCCGGCCTCGAGCAGTCCGTTGACGTGGAAGTTGTGGTTCCGCGCCCAGATGTTGTGCACCGCAGTGAGAGCAATGTTCTCGTTCGCCCGTCCGTCACCCGCTACGTAGTGGTCGAGCAGGTTGATAAAGGGGTTGGTGTCGAGCAGCAGCGCAAAGCCGCTTCCCATGAAATTAGCCGTCATGGCAGGAAGCATCGACTGGTTGATCGCGCCATTGCTGTCGACCAGCCCGGCGTAGTACTCCCGGAAGGTGGCGTTGTGATCCCCCGGCAGCGAGGTGTCGGAGAACAGCGTGTTGTTGTTCCAGTGATGCAGGATCAGTTCTCTCAGCGTGGGCAACAGCTTGAAGTTCGGATTAGAAGGGTCAAGTCCGCCCTCCAGCAGCTTGCCCGTAAACCCGCCCAGCCCGTCGCCTTCGCGCAGGAACTGGCCGACGAGCTCGTTCGAGCCGTAAGTCTGGTTCTGGTCAGCGAATGGCGAGGTCTTATTGAGATGCTGCGGGATGCCGTTGGCATCAATGCTGTCAACGGTGCCGCGCGTCAGGTCGGCGGGATTGGGCACCGAGCCCGGCGCGCCAATCTGGATGGTTCCGTTCCCGCCCTTGGCGAGGAAATCGAGACCGTGATCGAAGTACTGACCGAAGGCTGTGAACAGGCTGTTCACGTTGGCGGCGTTGCCGGAAAGCTCTGCTTCCTGGGTGCCAAGGGCATCGCTGATGGCACGCGGATCCAGCCCGGCGAACAGGGGGTTGATGTCGCGGTTGTGCGTCGTCTCGTTGTAAGCGCCGTAGTGCGCGTCGGTGAGTCGTATAAACGGCTGATCGGCTGAACCATAGTCAAGGTGAGTACGGTTATTGCCGGTGCCTTCGAGATCGCGGATCCCGAGAGCATCGTTGTCTTCACCGCCTTCACGCCCGTTGACGAGCTCCTTCAGGCTGGCGACATCGCTGGCAGTGAGCGGGAAGGCACCGTCGCCGGCTACATCGTCTTCGCCGCCGCCCCCGGCATCATCGTCGTCCGCCGAGGATTTCTGGCTCGCCAGGATGACGGGGTCGGCCGCTTTTTTCACTTCAACCGTGGATAAGAGGGTGGCGGTCTGGTCAGGGATAATCTTTGACGGCGGCGACGCTGTCCCGGTGTATTCCGCTTTATAGGAGGGAGCAAACAGGCGCTGGAAGCTGTGATCTGTCGTATCAGGCTTGTCCTGTCGTGTGACCAGATTACTGAATCCAACATCAGGGGGGCTCGTACTGACTGGCACCTGGTTGAGTATATTGGCGTTGGCTCCGTCGAAATACGCTTGAGTTATCGCGTTTTGCTGGAGGAGATATTTAAGGTCATGCTTTTTGACATTGTTCATGTTCATTACTCTCAATAATGATTATGACAAGGCATGGAAATGCGCAGCCCGCATTACACGCCTGGATTTGCTAAATAACATATGCACTTAGCTTCTCTTGTTATATCGCGACGCGTCCCTGGCTAAATTAATAAAGTCAAAAAGCAACAGCCTTCAATAACTATCCAGCGATCCAATAACAGATGTGAACTTTTCCAGGAAGATATTTGAGGAAACCCCCGATAATAATTGATTATTAATTTGGCCAGGTTAAAAACAATAAGATAAAAGTTTAAAGACAGTTCTGATAAATAATACGTTACTATCACCGCTTCGCTGTTATGGCGAAACGAACGTATATCCTGGGTAATTATAATAATCGTAAGCGTGCTTATTTATTCGCGAAAATAAGTGAGTGAATAGCGTTGTATTATCACAGGATGGTCATTCACTACCCCAACGTCACTCCTGTCATCGTCACTTCTGACGACGACACCTCGCCATCAAACAAAATCCCTTTAAATTCAACAAACTAAATTCTGGCGCGATTTATGCATACCTTCCCGCGCTTATAATCATTGCCGGAGTTAAAGGATGAATCGCTTTATCATTGCCGATGCCAGCAAATGCATCGGCTGTCGTACCTGTGAGGTGGCCTGCGTTGTTTCCCACCACGACACCCAGGACTGCGCGTCGCTGACCCCGCAGAACTTCCTGCCGCGCATTCACGTCATCAAAGGCGTCAACGTCTCCACCGCCACCATGTGCCGCCAGTGCGAAGACGCCCCCTGTGCCACCGTCTGCCCGAACGGGGCGATCACCCGCGATAACAATTTTGTGCACGTCCACCAGGAGCGCTGCATCGGCTGCAAAACCTGCGTGGTCGCCTGTCCTTACGGCGCGATGGAAGTGGTGCTGCGTCCGGTTGTGCGCAGTATCGGCAGCGGGCTGAACGTGATGTCGGAAAAAGCCGAAGCCAACAAATGCGATCTCTGCCATCACCAGCCGGACGGCCCGGCGTGCGTGCAGGCCTGTCCGACCAACGCCATTGTCTGCATCGACAGAAAAAAACTTGAGCAGCTGAGCCTGGAGAAACGCCGTCGGGCGGCTCTGGACAATGTCTCTTCCATGATGCTGTAAGCATTGCTTTCTTTTCACTTTTAGCAGGTCTGTTACTGATGAAAAAAATCACCAGCGTTTGCCCTTACTGCGGTGCGGGCTGCAAATTAAAACTCGTCGTTGAGAACAATAAAATCGTCCGTGCCGAAGCGGCAGAGGGCGTCACTAACCAGAATCAGCTGTGCCTGAAGGGCTATTACGGCTGGGACTTCCTCAACGACACCCGCATCCTGACGCCGCGCCTGACGCAGCCGATGATCCGCTACCAGAAGGGCGGCAAGTTTGAGCCGGTCTCCTGGGATGAGGCGATTCGCTACACCGCCCGGCGTCTCGGCGAGATCAAGGCGAAGTACGGCCCGCGCGCCATCATGACCACCGGCTCGTCGCGCGGAACGGGGAACGAAACCAACTACGTGATGCAGAAGTTTGCCCGCGGGGTGCTCAACACCAACAACGTCGACTGCTGCGCCCGGGTATGCCACGGGCCGAGCGTTGCCGGGCTGCAGGAGACGCTCGGCAACGGGGCGATGAGCAACTCCATCAGCGATATCGAACACTCAAAATGCCTGCTGATCTTCGGCTACAACTGCGCCGACTCGCACCCCATCGTCGCCCGCCGGGTGATCAAAGCCAAACAGAACGGCGCGAAGGTGATCGTCTGCGATCCGCGCAAAATCGAGACAGCGCGCATCGCCGATCGCCATCTGCAGATCAACAACGGCTGCAACATGGCGCTGGTCAACGCCTTCATCTATACGCTGCTGGAGGAGAACCTCTACAACAGCGACTACGTGGCGCGCTACACCGACGGGCTGGAAACGCTGCGTAAAACGGTGCGCGACTACGCTCCGGAAAATGTCGAAAGCATCACCGGCGTCAGTGCCCGGCAAATCCGCGATGCGATGCGCATTTACGCCGCCGCGCCGTCCGCCACCGTGATGTGGGGGATGGGCGTCACCCAGTTTGGTCAGGCGGTGGACGTGGTGAAGGGGCTCTCGACCCTGGCGCTGCTCACCGGCAACCTCGGGCGCGAACACGTGGGCGTTGGCCCGGTGCGCGGCCAGAATAACGTCCAGGGGGCGTGCGACATGGGGGTGATCCCCAACCAGTTCCCCGGCTATCAGGACGTGACCGACCCGCAGGTGCGCGAGAAGTTTGCCCGGGCATGGGGCGTCGATCCTGCGCGGATGGATGATCAGGTGGGCGTGCGCATCACCGAAGTGCCGCACCTCGCGCTGGAAGGGAAGGTGAAAGCCTATTACATCATGGGGGAAGATCCGCTCCAGACCGAGGCGGACCTGGGCCTGGTGCGCAAAGGCTTTGCCGCCCTCGATTTTGTGGTGGTGCAGGACATCTTCATGACCAAAACCGCCGAGGCGGCGGACGTGCTGCTCCCCGCCACCTCCTGGGGCGAACACGGCGGAGTCTTTACCTGCGCCGACCGCGGCTTCCAGCGCTTCGAAAAAGCCGTCGAGCCAAAGTACGACGTCAAGCGCGACTGGGAGATCGTCAGCCTGATCGCGACAGAGATGGGCTACCCGATGCACTATCGCGACAACCAGCAGATCTGGGACGAGATGCGCGAGCTATGCCCGCTGTTCTACGGCGTGACGTACGAAAAAATGGGCGACATGGGGCACGTCCAGTGGCCTTGTCCGACGCTCGACCATCCGGGCACGCCGTGGCTCTACGAGGGCAACCGCTTCGACACGCCGAACGGTAAAGGCCAGCTGTTTGCCGCCCCGTGGCGCAAACCTGCGGAAATGCCGGACGCCGACTATCCGCTGGTGCTCTGCACCGTGCGCGAGGTGGGGCACTACTCCTGCCGTTCCATGACCGGCAACTGCGCCGCGCTGCAGGCCCTGGCGGATGAGCCGGGCTTTGTGCAGATGAACCCGCAGGATGCGGCAAAACTGGGTATTCAGGATCGCCAGCTGGTGTGGGTCAGCTCCCGTCGCGGGAAGGTGATCAGCCGGGCGGACGTCAACGAGCGCATCAATCAGGGCGCGGTCTACATGACCTATCAGTGGTGGATTGGGGCCTGTAACGAGCTGACCCAGGACAACCTTGATCCCATTTCGAAAACGCCGGAAACCAAATACTGCGCGGTCAAAATCGACGCCATCGCCGATCAGCCCTGGGCGGAAAATTACGCCCAGACCACCTATCACGACATGAAAACACGCCTGCGTGAGGCGGTAGAGAGTTAATCAATGAGTACAAACGGCACGCTGGTGCGCATTCGCGGCAAAGTCCAGGGGGTGGGATTCCGTCCCTGGGTCTGGCAGGTGGCGCAGCAGCTGGGGCTTAAGGGCGACGTCTGCAACGATGGGGCAGGGGTGGAGGTGCGCCTCGTCGGTGAGGCGCAGGCTTTTATCCGCCAGCTTGCCGCCGGATGTCCGCCGCTGGCGCGCATCGACGACATCAGCCAGCAGCCCTGGCGCTGGGCGCAGCGCCCGGTGGACTTCACCATTCGTGCCAGCGCCCACGGCCAGATGACCACCCAGGTGGTGCCGGATGCCGCCACCTGCCCGGCGTGTCTGGCCGAGATGAACGATCCGCACGAGCGCCGCTACCGCTACCCGTTTATCAACTGCACCCACTGCGGGCCGCGCTTCACCATTATCCGGGCGATGCCCTACGACCGCCCGGCCACCACCATGGCGGCGTTTGCGCTCTGTCCGGCCTGCGAGGCGGAGTACCGCAACCCCGCCGACCGGCGCTTTCACGCCCAGCCGGTGGCCTGTCCGGACTGCGGGCCGCAGATTAGCTGGGTGAGCGGTGCGGCGCGTGAGGAGCGGGAGCCCGCCCTGCAGGCCGCTGTGTCAATGCTGAAACAGGGCGGGATCGTGGCTATAAAAGGGCTGGGTGGCTTCCATCTGGCCTGTGATGCGCAAAACCCTGCGGCGGTAAATACCCTTCGCGAGCGTAAGCGCCGCCCGACTAAGCCGCTGGCGGTGATGATCCCCGAGCGTCTGGCGGTGTGGCTGCCTGCTGACGTGCAGGCGCTGCTGCGCTCCCCGGCCGCGCCGGTGGTGCTGGTGGCTAAACACACGCTGTTTTGCGAGGCCATCGCCCCCGGCCTTAACGAGGTGGGGGTGATGCTGGCCGCCAACCCGCTCCAGCATTTATTGATGCAGGATCTCGATCGCCCCCTGGTGATGACCTCGGGCAACCTCAACGGCTGTCCGCCAGCGTTGACCAACGACAAAGCCCTGCGTGATCTCGCCGGGATCGCCGACGGCTGGCTGCTGCACAACCGCGATATCGTTCAGCGCATGGACGACTCGGTGATGCGCGCCAGCGGCGAAATGCTGCGCCGCGCCAGGGGCTTTGTGCCGGATGCGCTGCCGCTGCCGCCCGGTTTTGAGCATGCGCCTTCGCTGCTCTGTCTCGGGGCGGATCGCAAAAATACCTTCTGCCTGGTGCGCGGCGGGCAGGCGGTGCTGAGCCAGCATCTGGGGGATCTGCATGATGACGACGCACAGGCCCAGTGGCAGCAGGCCCTGACCGCCATTCAGGACATCTGGCAGTTTACCCCCGAGCGGGTGGTGACCGATGCCCATCCCGGGTATCGCTCCACGCAACTTGGTCAACAGATGCCCTGTCCGCAGCATCGCGTGCTGCATCACCACGCCCACGCCGCGGCCTGCATGGCGGAGCACGGCTGGCCGCGCGACGGCGGAGATGTGATTGCCCTGGTACTGGACGGCATCGGCCAGGGCGAAAACGGCGCGCTGTGGGGCGGGGAGTGCCTGCGGGTGAACTACCGCACCTGCGAAAAGCTGGGCGGACTGCCTGCGATGGCGCTGCCCGGGGGCGATCTGGCCGCGCGCCAGCCGTGGCGCAACCTGCTGGCCCAGTGGCAGGCGTTTGTGCCGGAGTGGCCGACCCTGCCGCAGGCCGCCCTGCTGGAGAATAAACCCTGGCAGCCGCTGGCCCGGGCCATCGAACGCGGGATCAACGCGCCGCTGGCCTCCTCTGCCGGGCGGTTGTTCGACGCCGTGGCTGCGGCGCTGAACTGCGCCCCGGAACAGATGAGTTATGAAGGGGAGGCTGCCTGTCGGCTGGAGGCGCTGGCCCTGAGCGCCGCGCCGCAGAGCCATCCGGTTACGATGCCGGTGCGCGACGGCGAGCTGGATATGGCCACCTTCTGGCGGCAGTGGCTGAGCTGGCAGGCGTCTGACGCTGAGCGGGCGTGGGCCTTTCACGATGCGCTGGCTAGAGGGCTGGCGACGCTTGCGGGCGAACATGCCCGGCAGCGTCAGCTCTCCACCATTGTGTGCAGCGGGGGCGTGCTGCACAACCGCCTGCTGCGGGAACGTCTGCAGTTCTGGCTGAGCGATTTTACCGTGCTGTTTCCCGGGCGGCTTCCCGCCGGTGACGGGGCGGTGGCATTTGGGCAGGCAGTGATTGCCGCCGCGATTTTTTCTTGAATCTGGATCTGACTATGTACATGAAATATTTCAATAACCATCCGAAAGCCATGGCGCTGATGCTGGCGTTAATCGCAACCAACATTCTGGCCTGGGCGCTGGCCTTTTACCTCTTTCACGCCACGCCGTCGCTGCTGGCGGCCAGCCTGCTCGCCTGGTGCTACGGGCTGCGTCACGCGGTGGACGCCGACCACATCGCCGCCATTGATAACGTCACCCGCAAGATGATGCAGCAGGGCAAACGCCCCTGCGGCGTGGGGGCCTGGTTCTCGCTCGGGCACTCGACGATTGTGGTGCTGGCCTCCATTGCCATCGCCGCCACCGCCACGGCGTTCAGCCGCAATATGGCGTGGTTCCACGAAACCGGCGGCACCATCGGGACGGCGGTCTCCGCCTTCTTCCTGCTGGCGATGGCGCTGGTGAACCTGGTGATCCTGCGCGACGTCTGGGGCAGCTTTAACAAAATGAAGCGCGGCGAAAGCGTGCCGGATGCGGTGTCGTTTGCGCAGGGCGGGGTGATGAACTGGCTGTTCCGCTCGGCGTTCCGCCTGGTCACCCGCAGCTGGCACATGTATCTGGTGGGCTTCCTGTTCGGCCTCGGGTTTGATACTGCCACCGAGATCGGCGTGCTGGGGATCTCCGCGGCGGGTGCCTCCAGCGGCATGTCGGTGTGGGCGATTATGGTCTTCCCGCTGCTGTTCACCAGCGGCATGGCGATGATCGACACCCTCGACAACCTGATTATGGTGGGCGCGTACGGCTGGGCCTTCAACAAGCCGCAGCGCAAGCTCTACTACAACATGACCATCACCGGCACCTCGGTGGTGGTGGCGCTGTTTATCGGCGGGCTGGAAGCGCTGGGTCTGCTGGCGGATAAGCTGGGCCTGGAGGGCGGCCTGTGGAACGGCGTCGCGGCGCTGAATGACAACCTCGGCAACGCCGGGTTTATCGTGGTCGGGCTGTTTGTCGCCTGCTGGCTCATCTCCCTGATTAACTACCGCTTCAAAGGCTACGACGCCCTGGTCGTCCGCTAACGTCATCCCTGTCCGTTCGTCATGACACTTTTGACGAACGGACCTCTTTCCTTCATTTATCCATCTGTTTTTCAATGACTTAATTTAATGTTTCAGGCTGGCATAGTTAATGCATAGCGCTGGGGACATATTACCAACGGAGTAACACCGATGAAGAAAGTCGTCACGGTTTGCCCCTATTGCGCATCGGGTTGCAAAATCAACCTGGTGGTCAATAACGGCAAAGTCGTCAAGGCTGAGGCAGCACAGGGTAAAACCAACCAGGGCGATCTCTGCCTGAAGGGGTATTACGGCTGGGATTTTATCAACGACACCAAAATCCTCACCCCGCGCCTGAAATCGCCAATGATCCGTCGCGAGCGCGGCGGCAAGCTGGAAGCCGTCTCCTGGGACGAAGCGCTGGACTACGTTGCCGGCAAGCTCAGCGCCATTAAGGCCGAGCACGGCCCGGACGCGATCATGACCACCGGGTCATCGCGCGGCACCGGGAATGAAACCAACTACATCATGCAAAAATTTGCCCGCGCGGCAGTCGGCACCAATAACGTCGACTGCTGCGCGCGCGTCTGACACGGCCCATCGGTTGCAGGTCTGCACCAGTCGGTCGGTAACGGCGCAATGAGTAACTCTATTGTCGGTATTGAGAATGCCGATATGGTCTTTATTTTTGGCTACAACCCGGCGGATTCGCACCCTATCGTGGCGAATCGCGTGATCAAAGCCAAACGCAACGGGGCGAAGATTATCGTCTGCGATCCGCGCAAAATTGAAACTGCGCGCATTGCGGATATGCATCTGGCCCTGAAAAACGGCTCCAACATTGCGCTGCTTAACGCGATGGGGCACGTGATTATTGAAGAACAGCTGTACGACCGCGCGTTTGTGGCGGCACGTACCGAGGGCTTCGAGGAGTATCGCAAGATCGTCGAAGGCTATACGCCGGAGTCCGTTGAGGCGGTCACCGGGGTCAGCGCGGCGGAGATCCGCCAGGCGGCGCGGATGTACGCCGCGGCAGAAAACGCGGCGATCCTCTGGGGAATGGGCGTGACCCAGTTCTATCAGGGGGTGGAAACCGTGCGCTCGCTCACCAGCCTGGCGCTGCTGACCGGCAACCTCGGCAAGCCGTCCGCGGGGGTTAACCCGGTGCGCGGCCAGAACAACGTGCAGGGCGCGTGCGACATGGGTGCGCTGCCGGATACCTATCCGGGCTATCAGTACATCAATAAACCGGAAAACCGGGCCAAGTTTGCCAAAGCCTGGGGCGTTGACTCGCTGCCTGCCCATACCGGGTATCGCATCAGCGAGCTGCCTCACCGGGTGGCCCACGGCGAAGTGCGCGCCGCGTACATCATGGGGGAAGATCCGCTCCAGACGGACGCCGAGCTCTCTGCGGTGCGTAAGGCGTTTGAGGGACTGGAACTGGTCATCGTGCAGGACATCTTTATGACCAAGACCGCTGCCGCCGCCGATGTGATCCTGCCGTCCACCTCCTGGGGTGAGCACGAAGGGGTCTACACCGCCGCCGACCGGGGATTCCAGCGCTTCTTTAAAGCGGTCGAGCCGAAGTGGGATCTGAAAACGGACTGGCAGATCATCAGCGAAATCGCCACGCGGATGGGCTACCCGATGCACTACAGCAATACCCAGGAGATCTGGGACGAGCTGCGTCATCTGTGTCCGGATTTCTACGGTGCCACCTACGAGAAGATGGGCGAGCTGGGTTATATCCAGTGGCCGTGCCGTGACGAGTCCGAGGCCGATCAGGGGACCGATTACCTGTTCGAAAAAGAGTTCTCCACCCCGAACGGGCTGGGGCAGCTCTATACCTGCGACTGGGTCGCGCCGATCGACAAGCTGACGGAAGAGTATCCGCTGGTGCTCTCGACCGTACGTGAAGTGGGGCACTACTCCTGCCGCTCGATGACCGGTAACTGTGCCGCGCTGGCAGCGCTGGCCGACGAGCCGGGCTATGCGCAGATCAACACTGCCGACGCGAAGCGTCTCGGCATTGAAGATGAGGCGCTGGTGTGGGTCACCTCGCGTAAAGGGAAGGTCATCACCCGCGCGCAGGTGAGCGATCGACCGAACAAAGGTGCGGTGTATATGACCTACCAGTGGTGGATTGGTGCCTGTAACGAGCTGGTGACGGAGAACCTGAGCCCGATTACCAAAACGCCGGAGTATAAGTATTGCGCCGTGCGCGTGGAGCCGATCGCCGACCAGCAGGCTGCGGAGCAGTATGTGATTGATGAGTATCATAAGCTGAAGACGCAGCTCAGGGAGATGGCGGTTGGGTAACCGGATGGTTTTGAGGTTTGTTGTTTTGTAGGCCCGTGCAAGCGGAGCGTCGCCGGGCGGGGTTTATTCCCTCTCCCCTTTGGGGAGAGGGTCAGGGTGAGGGGAACACATCGCACCGCAACAACAACGCCGGGTGGCGGCTACGCCTTACCGACCTACAGTCTGATGCTGGTTTTGTAGGCCCGTGCAAGCGTAGCGCCGCCGGGCGGGTTTATTCCCTCTCCCCTCTGGGGAGAGGGTTAGGGTGAGGGGAACATGCGGATGCTGTGGTGGTTCCGTTCACCTTACGTTCGCTGCTTCTCTGTAAACCACGTCAACCGTGAACGTGTTAAGGGGGTCGCCACCCCCTTAACAATCCCGGCTCCCGGCAAAGAAAATCGCCGCTTCGCGGTGCCCTCAGCTTATTCCCTCCGGCTATCGGGTCGGGCGTGATCCTACGTCCCTGTAGGTCACGCCCTCTCGGCGCATCCCTGCGCCTCGCCCCGGCCTGCGGTCAACGCCTCAGCGATTTTCAGCCGGACTCTGGTGTCGCTGTAAGTCTTTTATTCTTTTCACTTTCTTCATCGCTGGCTTTTGGGCTTGGGGTTTTGTAGGCCCGTGCAAGCGCAGCGCCGCCGGGCGGGGTTTATTCCCTCTCCCCTTTGGGGAGAGGGTTAGGGTGAGGGGAACACATCGCACTACAGCAACAACGCCGGGTGGCGGCTACGCCTTACCCGGCCTACAGATGGATGCTGGTTTTGTAGGCCCGTGCAAGCGGAGCGCCGCCGGGCAATGCACGGAGCCGCGTGGAGGGAGAGGGGAACACATCGCACCGCAACAACATCGCCGGGTGGCGGCTACGCCTTACCCGGCCTACAGATGGATGCTGGTTTTGTAGGCCCGTGCAAGCGGAGCGCCGTGGAGGTGAGGGGAATACATCGCACCGCAACAACATCGCCGGGTGGCGGCTTCGCCTTACCCGGCCTACAGATGGATGTTGGTTTTGTAGGCCCGTGCAAGCGCAGCGCCGCCGGGCGGGGTTTATTCCCTCTCCCCTTTGGGGAGAGGGTTAGGGTGAGGGGAATACATCGCTCCGTAACAACATCGCCGGGTGGCGGCTTCGCCTTACCCGGCCTACAGATGGATGCTGGTTTTGTAGGCCCGTGCAAGCGGAGCGCCGCCGGGCAATGTACGGAGCGGCGTGTAGGGTGAGGGGAATACATCGCACTACAGCAACAACGCCGGGTGGCGGCTACGCCTTACCCGGCCTACAGACGGATGCTGGTTTTGTAGGCCCGTGCAAGCGGAGCGCCGTGGAGGGTGAGGGGAATACATCGCACCGCAACAACAACGCCGGGTGGCGGCTTCGCCTTACCCGGCCTACAGAAGGATGTTGGTTTTGTAGGCCCGTGCAAGCGCAGCGCCGCCGGGCGGGGTTTATCCCCTCTCCCCAAAGGGAAGAGGGGATAAACCGGGCACGGTGCGATAACAAAGAAAAAGGCAACCTAAGTTGCCTTTTCACGCTCATCAGAACCGCGTATTCACACTCATAAACCAGGTCCGCCCCGGCTCATAATAGGTATACGCCCCAGCACCATACATATACGCCCCCGTCGTGGTATTCCCGGTCGTCTGGGCATTACCCGCACGCCACTGGCGTTTGTCGAAGACGTTATCCACGCCGCCGGTCAGGCTAACGTATTTGGTCACGTCCCAGGTCGCGCTCAGGCCGACGATGCTGTACGGGCTCACTTCATCCGTCTCAGACCCGACCGCCGGCTCACCTTTGTAGTTGTATTTCTTCGGCTGCTGCTTGCCGTACCAGGTGAAGGTGGACTGCAGCGACACATCCTGCTGTACCTGCCAGCTCAGGGTTGAGTTCAGCGTGTACTCCGGGATGATCGACAGACGATCGCCGGTCTCCTTGTTCTTGCTTTGCAGCATGTAGGTGATGTTGTTGGTCCAGTTGATGGCGTCGCTGACCGGCACGTTCAGGGTGCCTTCCAGACCTTCTACCACCGCCTTCGGCACGTTTTCCCACTGATAAATATCGGTTTTCGTCTTACCGGCAGAGGTCTGCCCAATCGGCGCGTAGCCCGCTTCAATCTTGTCGCGGTAGTCGTTGCGGAACCAGGTCACGCCCGCCAGCCAGCCGTCGCGTTTCCACTCCAGGCCGATCTCTTTGTTGATGCTGGTTTCGGCTTTCAGATCCTCGTTACCCAGCATGTAACAGCCCACGCCGTCGGCGCTCGCATAGCAACCCTGGCCCTTGCTGTAGAGCAGGTAGTTCGGGTTGGTCTGGTACAGGCTCGGCACTTTATAGGCCCGGGCGATACCCATCTTCAGGGTGAAATCATCCCCCAGCCCCTGAGAAAGGTTCAGGGACGGGCTCCAGTTGTTGCCAACGATGGAGTGATGATCGAAGCGCAGTGCCGGGGTCAGCATGGTGCTGTCGGTCAGCTCCATGTTGTTTTCCGCGAACAGGGAGAAGATTTCCGCATCGGAGTACGGGCTGCGGTTGTCGGTCATCCCCGGGATCGCACCGCCCTGCAGGGCCTGGCCGTTGGAGGACATATCCTTCATCCGCTGCTGATCCCACTCGGTGCCCAGGGTCAGGTTCTGGTTGACGATAAAGTCGATCGGCAGATTGATTTCGCTGTGCAGCATCACGTCGGACAGATCGGTGTCGGTGAACTTATCGCTGTTAAACAGCCCCTCCAGTCCGCCAGCCAGCCCTTCGCCCAGGCGGGAGTTGCGGGTGTGTTCGTACTGCGCCCAGTTGTTGGTGGTGATACCGTTATCCCAGCCGCCGGTCCAGGTCAGAGCGAAGTTCTGGCGATAGATACGGTTGGTCTCTTTGCCGTAATTTTTCTTCACCAGCCCGTTGCTGCTGTTGTCGTTGTTGGTGTTCTGGGTATCACCGGCATAGAGGTTGTTCTGACGGCTGTAGCCTGCCTCAAATTGCAGGGCCTGCATCGGGGCGAATTCCCAGCGCAGCACGCCGTTAACGTCTTTATTCTCAACGCCTTCGCGTCCGGCTGGCAGCGTGTCGGCATAAGCGCCGGTACGCTCAGACTCATGACCCTGGTTGATATCCCAGGCGTCGGCCTGGGTTTTATCCAGGTTGCCGTACAGACGGAAGCTGAACGCGTCGCCCAGCGGACCGCTGAGGCTGAAGTTAGTGCGTTTGGTGGAACCCTCTTCGTTATGCTCAGGGGCATTCAGGTAGGTGTTCCAGGAGCCATGCCACTCGTTGCTCACCTTTTTAGTGATGATGTTCACCACGCCGCCCGCCGCGCCGTTACCGTAACGCGCCGCAGCCGGACCGCGGATCACTTCAATGCGCTCGATCATCTCTGGCGGCACCCAGCCGGTATCGCCGCGGGTGTCACGCTCGCCGCGCCAGCCCAGACGGATCGAGTTACGGCTGGTCACCGGCTTACCGTCGATCAGGATCAGGGTGTTTTCCGGGCCCATGCCGCGAATATCAATCTGGCGATTGTTGCCGCGCTGGCCGCTGGTGGAGTTGCCGGTGAGGTTGACGCCCGGCATGGTACGGATGATCTCGGACACGTCGCGCGCCGACGGATTTTTACGGATCTCATCGGCGGTGATGGTGGACACGCCAGGCGCCTGCAGGTTCTGCTCGGCGGCAGTGATCACCATCGTATCTTCGTGCCCGGCGGTTTCGGCTGCCATCGCAGGCAGTGCCACACCATAAATCCCCAGATTGACCAGTAAGGCCAGTGAGTGAAGCTTGTTATTCATTGTATATCCTGCTTTTCGATGCCGCGTTCCCCATGGCTCCGTTCCCGAATGGGTGAGGAGGCGGCAGGATGTCGCCCGCAGTCTGCGAAAACCTCTCGATCCTGAGTCAGTACGCAGCGCATGGCATGGTTATTTAATGTTCGCGCTTCCCACAGCGCGCCCATACGCTATTGCAAATGAAAATAGTTATCAATAATATTATCGATATTGTTTATCTTTAATCAAAAAAACAGAACAGTTCATGGGGTTAAATCGGTGACGACGCTGGAGACGGGAAGTGATGCCTGGTGGCAGTCGAAACAGGGGCCCGAAGGGGTGCGGGAAGGGGACCATTATCGGGTGACGTTTTACTGGCGCGACCCGAACGGCACGGAACAGACCTCGCCGCTGAAAAGGGTGTGGCTCTACATCACTGGCGTGACCGATCACCACCACAACGCCCGCCCGCAGACGCTGGTGCGCATCAGTGGCACCGACGTCTGGCAATGGCAGGGCGAGTTCAGCCCCAACTGGCGCGGCAGCTACTGTTTTATCCCCTCTGAACATGATGACGACTTTGCTGATGCGGTGTTTGCCACCGACCCGCCGGACCGCATGGCCCTGCGCGAAGGCTGGCGCAAACTGCTGCCAAAGGCCATCGCCGATCCACGCAACCGGCAGCACTGGCGCGGCGGACGCGGCCACCCGGTCTCGGCGCTCGAAATGCCCGAAGCACCGCTCCAGCCCGGCTGGGATCGCCCCGATACGCCGTATCAACCTGCTCAGTGCATTACCTGGCAGAGCGCAAAACTCGGCAACACCCGCCGGGTGTGGATCTTCACCACCGGCGAACAGACCCCGCACAAACGCCCGCTGGCGGTGCTGCTCGACGGCCAGTTCTGGGCCGAGAGCATGCCGGTGTGGCCTGCGCTCACGGCGCTCACCCTTGATGGCCAGCTGCCGCCTGCGGTCTACGTACTTATTGACGTCATCGATACCGCCCATCGCACCCGCGAACTGCCCTGTAATCCCGATTTCTGGTTCGCCGTTCAGGATGAGCTCCTGCCGCAGGTGCAGGCGCTGGCCCCGTTCAGCGAGCGGGCCGATCGCACCGTTGTCGCCGGGCAGAGCTTCGGCGGCCTCTCCGCCCTGTATGCCGGGCTGCACTGGCCGGCGCGCTTTGGCTGCGTGCTCAGCCAGTCGGGATCCTTCTGGTGGCCGCATCGCGGTGGTCAGCAGGACGGGGTGATTATCGAACAACTTAAAAACCAACAACTTTCAGCGCAGGGACTGCGCATTGTCCTTGAGGCGGGGCGACGTGAACCGCTGATTTTTCGCGCCTGTGAGGCGCTTTATGCCGGGCTACAGCAGACACAGCAGCCGGTTTTCTGGCGTCCGGTGGACGGCGGCCATGATGCACTTTGCTGGCGGGGAGGGCTGACGCAGGGGCTGATGACTCTCTGGCAGCCGCTTATTCAATAACGGAGTCTGGTATGGAATTCAGTAACCCCTTCGACGATCCGCAGGGTCTGTTCACTATTGTGCAAAACGCCCAACAGCAGTACAGCCTGTGGCCGCAGCAGTGCGCCTTGCCCGACGGCTGGCGCGTGGCCTGTGAGCCGCAGTCGCAGGAAGCCTGTCAGCAGTGGCTTGCCGCGCACTGGCAAACCCTGATCCCGGCCCATTTTGCACAGGTGAAATCATGAGCGCACAACATCCTCTCGTGGCCGCCCAGCCGGGGATCTGGATGGCGGAACAGCTTTCCGACCTGCCCAACGCCTGGAGCGTGGCCCACTACGTCGAACTGACCGGCCCGGTTGATGCCCCCCTGCTGGCGAAAGCGGTGGTGGCCGGGATGATGCAGGCCGACACCCTGCGCACCCGCTTTAGCGAAGATAACGGCGAGATTGGGCAATGGGTGGACGACAGCCTCATCCTGCCGGAACCGCACATTCTCGACCTGCGCGCCGACGGCGATCCGCACGCGGCAGCCCTGGCGGTTATGCACGCCGATCTCAACCAGAACCTGCGCGTCGACAGCGGTCAGCCCCTGGCCTTCCATCTGCTGCTTCAGGTGGCGGACAACCGCTGGTACTGGTATCAGCGCTATCACCATTTAGTGGTGGATGGCTTCAGCTTCCCGGCGATTACCCGCCAGATCGCCGCCATTTATCGTGCCTGGCTGAAAGGCGATGCTACGCCGGATTCACCCTTCACGCCCTTTGCGGAGGTGGTGGAGGAGTACCAGCGCTATCGCGACAGCGAGGCTTATGCGCGCGACGGCGCGTTCTGGGCGGAGCAGCGCAAACAGCTCCCGCCGCCGGTCTCGCTCTCCAGCGCGCCGCTGCCGGGGCGCGCCGCCACGACCGACATTCTACGCCTGAAGCTGACCGCCGATCGTCACGCCTTCAGCCAGCTGGCAAACGCCAGCCAGAGCCAGCGCACCGACCTTGCGCTCGCGCTGGTGGCCCTGTGGCTCGCCCGCCTGACCGGGCGCATGAACTACGCCGCCGGGTTTATCTTTATGCGCCGGATGGGCTCCGCGGCGCTCACCGCCACCGGCCCGGTGCTGAACGTGCTGCCGCTGGCGGTGAACATCAACCCGCTGGAGACGCTGCCGGAGCTGGCCCAGCGCCTGGCCGGACAGATGAAAAAGATGCGTCGCCATCAGCGTTACGACGCCGAGCAGATCGTCCGCGACAGCGGGCGTGCCGCCAGCGACGAGGCGCTGTTCGGCCCGGTGTTTAACGTCAAGGTCTTCGACTATCAGCTGGATATAGACGGCGTACAGGCGGTGACGCACACCCTCGCCACCGGTCCGGTGAACGACCTGGAGATGGCGCTGTTCCCGGACGAGCAGGGCGGGCTGAGCATTGAGATCCTCGCCAACAAGCAGCGTTACGATGAGGCCACCCTGGTGCGCCACATCGAGCGCCTGCATGGCCTGCTGGCGCAGTTTGCCGCCAACAGCGATCTGCGCTGCGGCGAGGCCGAAACCGTATCAGACGACGAATACCGCCTGCTGCAGAACATCAACCAGACGGCGGTTCCGCTGCCGCTCACTACCCTAAGCACGCTGGTGGCGGAGCAGGCGGCGAAAACCCCGGACGCCCCGGCGCTGGCCGATGCGCACGTTGAACTCTCTTACCGCCAGATGCGCGAGCAGGTGGTGGCCCTGGCAAACCAGCTCCGGGAGCGTGGCGTGAAGCCCGGCGACAGCGTGGCGGTGGCACTGCCGCGCTCGGTATTCCTCACCCTGGCCCTGCACGCCATCGTCGAAGCGGGGGCCGCGTGGCTGCCGCTGGATACCGGTTATCCCGACGATCGCCTGCAGATGATGCTCGAGGACGCGAAGCCGTCATTGCTGATCACCACCGACGACCAGCGCCCGCGCTTTGACCATCTGTCAGTAACGATTTTTAGTTACAACACACTATTACCTGCTGCGGACTCTGAACCTCTGCACCTGAGCAGGCCGGAACAGACCGCCTATATCATCTTCACCTCCGGCTCGACAGGGCGGCCGAAAGGGGTGATGGTCGGCCAGACCGCCATCGTCAACCGCCTGCTGTGGATGCAAAACCACTACCCGTTAACCGCCGAAGACGTGGTGGCGCAAAAAACGCCGTGCAGTTTTGACGTCTCGGTATGGGAGTTCTGGTGGCCGTTTATCGCCGGGGCGAAGCTGGTGATGGCCGAGCCGGAGGCGCACCGCGATCCGCTGGCGATGCAGGATTTCTTCGCCAGATACGGCGTCACCACCACCCACTTTGTGCCGTCGATGCTGGCGGCTTTTGTCGCCTCGCTGACCCCGGAAAACGTCGCCTGCTGCGCCAGACTGAAACAGGTGTTCTGCAGCGGCGAAGCCCTGCCGACCGAACTGTGCCGGGAGTGGGAGCAGCTTACCCATGCCCCGCTGCATAACCTGTATGGCCCGACCGAAGCGGCGGTGGACGTTAGCTGGTATCCGGCGTATGGCCCGGAACTGGCGGCGGTTACGGGCAACAGCGTGCCGATTGGCTTCCCGGTGTGGAACACCGGCCTGCGTATTCTGGATGCGATGATGCGCCCGGTGCCGTTCGGCGTGGCGGGAGACCTCTACCTCACTGGCATCCAGCTGGCGCAGGGCTATCTGGGCCGTCCGGATCTGACCGCCAGCCGCTTTATCGCCGATCCCTTTGTCCCTGGCGAGCGCATGTACCGCACCGGGGACGTCGCCCGCTGGCTTGACAACGGTGCGGTGGAATATTTAGGCCGCAGCGACGATCAGCTCAAAATTCGCGGCCAGCGCATTGAGCTCGGAGAAATCGACCGGGCGATGCTGACCCTGCCGGACGTGGCCCAGGCGGTGACTCACGCCTGCGTCATCAACCAGGCGGCGGCTACCGGCGGCGATGCCCGTCAGCTGGTGGGCTATGTGGTCTCGGAGTCGGGCCTGCCGCTGGATCGCGATGCGCTGCTGGCGGCCCTGAAAACCCAGCTGCCGCCGCACATGGTGCCGGTGGTGATTTTGCAGCTGAGCGCATTGCCGCTCAGCGCCAACGGCAAGCTGGATCGCAAGGCGCTGCCGCTGCCGGAACTGACGGTTAAAGCCCAGGGGCGTGCCCCGGAAACCGATGCCGAATGGACCATTGCCGCCGCGTTCTCGGCCCTGCTGGGGTGTGAGATCAACGACATCGAGGCGGATTTCTTTGCACTCGGCGGCCACTCGCTGCTGGCGATGCGTCTTGCTGCCACCCTCAGCCGCCACTTTGCCCGTCAGGTAACGCCCGGCCAGGTGATGGTGGCCTCGACGGTGGGCAAGCTGAGCGCTCTGCTGAGCTCAGAGATGAGTGACGAGCAGGCGCAGCGTCTGGGCTACGAGACCATCTTGCCCCTGCGTGAAAGCCACGGCCCGACGCTGTTCTGCTTCCATCCGGCCTCCGGTTTTGCCTGGCAGTTCAGCGTGCTGGCCCGCTACCTGAGCCCGCGCTGGTCGATCACGGGTATCCAGTCGCCGCGACCGGGGCCGATGCAGCACTGCGCGACCCTGGACGAGGTGATCGAGCAACATCTGGCGACGCTCCGCGCGCAACAGCCGCACGGGCCATACTATCTGTTCGGCTATTCGCTGGGCGGCACGCTGGCGCAGGGCATCGCCGCGCGTCTGCGGGCACAGGGAGAGGCCGTGGCGTTCCTCGGCCTGCTCGATACCTGGCCGCCGGAGACGCAAAACTGGTCCGAGAAAGAGGCTAACGGTCTGGATCCGGAAGTATTAGCGGAGATCGAGCGTGAGCGGCAGGCGTTTCTCGCCGCCCAGCAGGGTCAGGCGTCCGGGGAGCTGTTCAGCGCCATCGAGGGTAACTACGGCGATGCGGTACGTCTGCTGACCACGGCGCACAGTTCATCGTTTGACGGCAAAGCGACGCTGTTCGTCGCCGAACGCACGCGAACCATGGATCCGCATAAAGCCTGGGCAACCTGGGTGGAAGAGCTTGAGGTGTATGCTCAGGACTGCGCCCACGTGGATATCATCTCCCCGCAGGCATTTGAGCAGATAGGGCCGGTGCTGAAGGAGATTCTGGGGTAGTTTCCCCTCACCCTAACCCTCTCCCCATAGGGGAGAGGGGATCGCACGGAGCCGTCTTTTCACCCTCGCTCCTTTGGGGAAGGAGCGCACGGAGCCGTCTTTTCACCCTCGCCCCTTTGGGGAAGGAGCGCACGGAGCCGTCTTTTCACCCTCGCCCCTTTGGGGAGAGGGCCGGGGTGAGGGGATCAGACCGCACGTTTCCCCAGCGGCACCACCAGCGGGGTACCCGCCACCGGATCGTCAATAATCATGCAGCGCATGCCGTAGATCCGCTCGATCAGCTCGGGGGTAACAATCTCTTTCGGCGCACCTTCCGCCACAATCTTGCCGTCGCGCAGGGCGATCAGATGCGTAGCATAGCGGCAGGCCTGGTTCAGGTCATGCAGCACTGCCGCCAGGGTAAAGCCCTGCGTGCGGTTCAGATCGCTCAGCAGTTCCAGCAGGTCAATCTGATGGCTGATATCCAGCCAGGTGGTCGGCTCATCCAGCAGCATGATCGACGTCTCCTGGGCCAGCACCATCGCAATCCACGCCCGCTGACGCTGTCCGCCGGAGAGGGTGTCGACACTTTGCGCCGCCAGGTCGGTAATACCGGTCGCCTGCATCGCTTTGGTGACCGCCGCCTCATCCTCTTTACGCCAGCGGGTAAAAAGCGGCTGATGCGGATAGCGCCCGCGCGCCACCAGCTCCTGCACGGTGATATCCCCCGGGGTGGTGGCGTTTTGCGCCAGCAGCCCGATCCGGCGCGCCACCTCTTTGCTGGCAAAGCGCTGGATCTGCTCCCCGTCGAGAAACACGTTGCCGTGCAGCGGCGTCATCAGACGGCTCAGGGTGCGTAACAGCGTCGATTTTCCACAGCCGTTGGGGCCGATAATGGCGGTGAAGTGGCCATCGGGGATCGCCACCTGCAAATTCTCAGCCACGGTTTTTTTACCGTAGCCGAGGGTCAGATTTTCGCCGCGCAAGCGGGTTGCAGTCTCTGTCATTTCTTGCGGGACTCCTGAACAAGCAAGACGATAAGGTAGATCCCGCCAAGACTGACGGTCACAACGCCCACCGGAAGTTGATACGGCATAAACAGCTGCTGGGCGCAGAGATCCGCCGCCAGCAGCAGCAGCGACCCGCACAGCGCCGACTGGGTTAACCCCCAGCGGGCGGTGCCGCTCAGACGGCGGGCGATGTGCGGTGCGACAAGGGCAATAAAGGAGATCGGCCCGGCGATAGCGGTGGCCGCAGCCGTTAACACCACCGCCACCAGCATCAGCATCAGACGCGAACGCTCGACGCTGACCCCCAGCGCACAGGCGCTGTCGTCGCCCATCTCCAGCAGGCGCATGCGCTTCACCAGCAGCAGGGCGCAGATAAACATCAGCACGATCAGCGGGGCGGCGGGCAGAGTTTTGGCCCACGTCAGGCCGTTGAGCGACCCGGCGAACCACAGCCCGGCCGAGAGCGAGGTCTCCAGCGAGGCCTGCAGCAACAGCCAGGTGTTAAACGCCATCAGCATGGCGCGCATGCCGATACCGATGATGATCAGGCGGAAAGTTTCGATCCCGTCGCGCCAGGCCAGCGCCCAGACGACAAGCGAGGTCAGAATGCCGCCCGCCATCGCCGCCAGGGTAATGGCCGTCAGATGCTGACCAAACAGCACCATCGCCACCAGCACGCCGCTCCAGGCCCCGGTGTTAAAGCCCATCACGTCCGGACTGCCGAGGGGGTTGCGCATCAGCGACTGGAAAATCGCGCCGCTGATCCCAAGCGCCGCGCCCACCAGCAGCGCCATCGTCACTCGCGGCAGTCGCCATTCGTTGACCAGCATGGTGATATTGCGCGGGGCACTGCCGGTCAGGGCATCGAGCACCTGAGTGAAATCAAGTATCACCGCGCCACTCTTAAGGCTCAATATCGCCACGCCGAGGCTGACCAGCACCAGCAGCAGGCAGCTGAAAACTAAACGTCGGGACGGGGCCATCACAGGGCACCTCCGCGCTGGCGGCGAACCAGGAAGATCAGCACCGGCGCGCCGATAAAGGCGCTGACCACCGAGACGCGCAGCTCACCGGGCACCAGCAGACGCCCGAGAATATCGGCAAACAGCAGCAGGGCAGGGGTGGCGAGCAGCGTGACCGGCAGGGACCAGCGGTGATCGGCCCCCACCAGCCAGCGCGCCATGTGGGGCATCATCAGTCCGATAAAGGCGATGGGACCCACCACCGCCGTGGCGCTCCCGCACAATACGGTGATGGTCAGCAACCCCAGCAGCTGGGTGCGCGCCACGCGACTGCCCAGGGCGGTGGCCGTGTCGCTGCCGAGGCTCAGGCTGTTCAGCGCCCGGCTTAACAGCAGCGCCACGGCGGCGGCAATCAGCACCGGCACGCTTACCACCTGCAGGGTTTGCAGGGTGCGGATATCCAGCGACCCCGCCTGCCAGAAGCGCAGCTGGTCGTAAACGTCCGGATTAAGCAGGGCGATGCCGTTGGAGAGGCCGTCCAGCACCGCGCCCAGCGCCACGCCCGCGAGCGTCAGGCGCACCGGGCTGAGCTGGCCCCCGCCCTGGCTGCCGGTAAAGGCTACCAGCAGGGAGGCGGCAAAGGCGCCGCACAGGGCCATCACCAGCTGTTCGCCGGGGGAGGAAAAACCAAACAGCGCCGCGCCCAGTACGATGGCGAAGCTCGCCCCGGCGTTGACGCCGAGAATGCCGGGATCGGCCAGCGGATTGCGGGTCAGGGTTTGCATTAACGCCCCGGCGAGACCGAGGGCGGCACCGGCCAGCAGCCCGGCGAGGGTACGCGGCAGGCGTGCATCCCGCACGATAGTGCAGTCGGCGCTTTGACAGGTGGCGGAGAAGGCATCGACCACCACCGAAAACGGCAGCGGTTTGGCACCCACCAACAGACTGAGGGCGATCGCCAGCGTGAGCAGTAACAGTAAGCCGGGCACGGCAACGGCGCGTGACGCGGAAAGGGAGTACGACATAGCAACATCCATGATTTGATAATGATAGTAATTATCGTTATCTATCTTATTTAGCTATGTTAGCATGTGCGGCCATGGAATTGGTACAAAAGAAACCATTAAGGCTTTGTAATGACCCGACAATCCTGGCTGCTCAATCTGAGCCTGCTGAAGACCCATCCGGCGTTTCGTGCTGTTTTTATTGCCCGTTTTATCTCCATTTTATCCCTTGGCCTGCTCGGCGTGGCCGTACCGGTCCAAATCCAGATGATGACCCACTCCAGCTGGCTGGTGGGGCTCTCCGTCACCCTGACCGGCGGGGCGATGTTTATCGGCCTGATGGTGGGCGGGGTGCTGGCGGATCGCTACGAGCGTAAGAAGCTGATCCTGCTGGCCCGCGGCACCTGCGGGGTGGGATTTGTCGGCCTGTGTCTGAACGCCATGCTGCCGGAACCGTCGTTGATCGCCATTTACGCCCTCGGCCTGTGGGACGGCTTTTTTGCCTCCCTTGGGGTAACGGCGCTGCTGGCGGCGACGCCTACGCTGGTGGGGCGCGAGAATCTGATGCAGGCGGGGGCGATTACGATGCTCACCGTGCGTCTGGGATCGGTGATCTCGCCGATGGTCGGCGGGCTGCTGCTCGGCACCGGGAATGTGGCCTGGAACTACGGTCTGGCGGCGGCGGGCACCTTTATTACCACCTTAACCCTGCTGCGTCTGCCTTTACTGCCGCCTCCGCCGCAGCCGCGTGAACATCCGCTGAAATCCCTGCTGGCGGCGATCCGTTTTCTGTTCAGCAATCCGCTGATCGGCGGCATCGCCCTGATGGGCGGCCTGCTGACGATGGCGAGCGCGGTGCGGGTGCTCTATCCGGCGCTGGCGCTGGAGTGGCAGATGAGCGTGTCGCAGATCGGTCTGCTGTATGCCGCCATCCCACTGGGCGCGGCCTTTGGTGCGCTTACCAGCGGCAATCTGGCGCAGAGCGCGCGTCCGGGGCTGATTATGCTGCTGGCGACCCTGGCCTCGTTTATCGCCATTGGCTTCTTTAGCCTGATGCCGGTCTGGGCGCTGGGCGTGGTCTGTCTGGCGCTGTTCGGCTGGCTGAGCGCGGTCAGTTCGCTGTTGCAGTACACCCTGATCCAGACCCAGACCCCGGAAGCGATGCTCGGGCGCATCAACGGCCTGTGGACGGCGCAGAACGTCACCGGCGATGCCATTGGTGCGGCGATCCTGGGTGGCCTGGGGGCGATAATGACCCCGGTGGCCTCGGCGAGCAGCAGCGGATTTGTGCTGGCGTTAGTGGGAGTGATGTTGCTGGTGGTGCTGGCGGAGTTGCGCCGGTTCCGGCAGGAGCCAATGGTTATTGAAAAGGTGTCATAGCCCGATTTTGTAGGCCGGATAAGGCGAAGCCGCCATCCGGCAAAAGCGCCCGGCGGCGCTTCGCTTGCCGGGCCTACGGGTTGGGAGCCCTTTATTTGAAAAGCGTCTCTAAACGTTCTAACACCCGCGTCGCACTGAAATAATCCAGACGGAAAGTCTCTGTGCCCAGCGCCCAGACGCGCTTGTTTTGCACCGCTGGCAGATGGGCCAGCAGCGGGTTGGCGTAAATCGCATCCACGTCCTTTTGGTCGCCGGCAAACAGGAACAGCCCTTCGCCGTTCAGCCCGGCGGCCAGGTTTTCCCCCCCTAACTGCACGATGTCGTGGCGCTTGCCCTGGCTCTGGGACGGGTTCAGCCCGGCGGGCAGGGTGGCAAGGGAGAAGCCCAGCTGTTGCAGCAGCTTGCCCTGCGCCGATTCGGCGGTCCACAGGTTGGCACTGTGGGCGGCGGCGGTGTAGACGATGGCGTTGACCGGCTGCGGCGGCAGCTTCATCTGCTGCTTCACTCGGGCGAGCTGCTTATCGAACTCGGCAATTCGGGTTGCAGCCTGCTTCTCCTGGCCGGTAATGGTGCCGAGCTGGGTCAGCAGCGCCTGCCAGCTTTTGTCGTCGTAATTGATGATAAGCGTCGGGGCGATGGCGGAGAGCTGATCGTACAGCGCGACGGCAGAATCGCCCCCGGTGGCGCTGATCAGGATCAGATCCGGCATCTGGGCGGCAACGGCTTCTGCGCTCGGCTCGCCGATATAGAGCCGCGCCAGCTTACGCTGTTTCGCGATATCGCCCCACTGGCGCAAAAAGCCCCGATCGTCCGCGACGCGGTTGTTTGGCGTGGTAGCACCGCTGGCGACCACCGGGGCGTCAATCGCCAGCAGGGAGCCGGTAAGGGTCACGCTGGTGGAGACAATGCGCGTCGGTTTGCTCTCCAGAGTGTGCGTTCCACGGCTGTCAGTGACCTGACGCGGCCAGTCGGCGGCGACGGCTGAGGTTAATCCTGAAAGTAAAAGGCTGATTAAAAGCAGGGTGTTACGGCATGCGGCGGGCAGTTTCACTAAGGGGCATCCTGTTTTTGTTGAAGTTAATGCTTCTCATTTTCATGAATGAGGCGCAGGGATGCAAGCGATAGTCGCACAAGTTGCGCGCTCTGCGGTTGACACCATCGCGCTCTGGGATTAGGTTAGCCAGCGAAAATATAAATGATAATAATTCTTACTGCTTTTATCATTTCAGGAGGATGATATGGATACGTCACTGGCTGAGGATGTTCAGCACACCGCGACCCGGCTGCAAAAAGACAGCTTCTTTTTTATGTCGCCTTATCGCAGTTTCACCACGTCTGGCTGTTTTGCCCGCTTCACTACCCCTGCCGTCAACGGCGACGATCCGGCGAGCGCGTTTCAGCAGCAGCTGGCGCAGGCCTTTGCCGATGCCAAAGCCGCCGGGATTGCTAACCCGGTGATGGTCGGGGCCATCCCGTTCGATACTCGTCAGCCGTCGTCGCTGTTTATCCCCCAGCAGTGGCAAAATTTTGCCCGCCCGGCGCGCCAGCAGTCTGCCCGCTATGCCGCCCGGTCGACGCCGCTGACGGTGAAATCCCGCACCGAGATCCCGGCGCAGTTAGCCTTTGAGGATATGGTGGCCCGCGCTGCCGCCCTGACCGCCACCCCGCGCGTCAACAAAGTGGTGCTTTCCCGGCTTATCGACATTGCGACGGCGGAGAACATCGACAGCAGCGCGCTGCTGGAAAAACTGATCGCCCAGAACCCGGCCAGCTTTAACTTCCACGTCCCGCTGGAGGACGGCGGGGTGCTGCTGGGGGCGAGCCCGGAGCTGCTGCTGCGTAAAGAGGGAGCGCACTTTAGCTCTCTGCCGCTGGCCGGTTCCGCGCGTCGTCAGCCGGATGACATTCTCGATCGCGAGGCGGGCAACAAGCTGCTGGCCTCGGAAAAAGATCGCCACGAACACGACCTGGTCACCCAGGCGATGAAAGCGGTGCTGGCTCCGCGCAGCCATCAACTGACCATGCCGGCGTCTCCGCAGCTGGTCACCACGCCGACCCTGTGGCACCTGGCTACCCCGGTGGAAGGCGAGGCGCGCGAGCACGAAAACGCCCTGACCCTGGCCTGCCTGCTGCACCCGACCCCGGCCCTGAGCGGCTTCCCGCACCAGGCGGCGAAAGAGTTGATTGCCGAGCTGGAGCCGTTCGACCGCGAGCTGTTCGGCGGCATCGTCGGCTGGTGCGACAGCGAAGGCAACGGCGAGTGGGTGGTCACCATCCGCTGTGCGCGCATTCAGGCCAACAGCGTGCGCCTGTTTGCCGGTGCCGGGATTGTTCCGGCCTCTTCGCCGGTGGCCGAATGGCGCGAAACCGGCGTGAAACTGACCACCATGCTCAACGTTTTTGGCTTGCACTAAGGATTAAACATGACCCTTCCCTTTACCCGCTGGCCCGATGATTTTGCCCGCCGCTATCGTGAAAAAGGTTACTGGCAGGATCTGCCCCTGACGGACATTCTGACCCGTCACGGCGACAGCGAGGCGCTGGCGCTTATCGACGGCGAACGCTGTATCACCTATCGCCAGTTCCGGCACGCCGTCAATAACCTCGCGTCTGCGCTGCAGGCAAAAGGGATCAAGCGTGGCGAAACCGCGCTGGTGCAGCTGGGCAACGTCGCCGAGTTCTACATCACCTTTTTCGCGCTGTTGCAGGTGGGCGTGGCCCCGGTAAATGCGCTGTTCAGCCATCATCGCAGCGAGCTGAATGCCTACGCTTTGCAGATCAAACCTGCGCTGCTGATTGCCGACCGCGAACATGCGCTCTTTGCCGGCGACGATTTCCTGAACACCTTTGTCGATCAGCACCGCTCCGTGCGCCTGGTGTGGCTGCGCGGTGATGAGGGGGAACACGCCCTGGAGGCGGCCATTGACCGCCCGGCGGAGAACTTTATCGCCACCCCGACCCCGGCGGACGAAGTGGCTTTCTTCCAGCTTTCCGGCGGCAGCACCGGCACGCCGAAGCTGATCCCGCGCACCCACAACGACTACTACTACAGCATCCGTCGCAGCAACGAGATCTGCGGTATCACCGCTCAAACCCGCTACCTGAACGCGCTGCCTGCGGCGCACAACTTCGCCATGAGCTCCCCGGGCACTCTCGGGATCTTTATGGCCGGGGGCTGCGTGGTGTTGGCTCACGATCCGAGCGCCACGCTCTGCTTCGGGCTTATCGAAAAGCATCAGGTTAACGTCACCTCGCTGGTGCCGCCTGCGGTCAGCCTGTGGCTGCAGGCCATCAGCGAAGGGGCGGGTAACGCACAGCTGGCGTCGCTGGAGCTATTGCAGGTTGGCGGGGCGCGGCTTTCCGCAACGCTTGCGACCCGCATTCCGGCCGAGATTGGCTGCCAGCTCCAGCAGGTGTTTGGCATGGCCGAAGGGCTGGTGAACTACACCGCGCTGGACGATTCGCCGGAGCGCATCATCAATACCCAGGGCCGCCCGATGTGTCCGGATGATGAAGTGTGGGTGGCCGATGAGCACGGCAATCCGCTGCCGCGCGGCGAGGTGGGGCGTCTGATGACCCGCGGGCCGTACACCTTCCGCGGCTATTTCAACAGCCCGGAACACAACGCCAGCGCCTTCGATGAGAACGGCTTTTACTGCTCCGGGGATCTGATCGCCATTGACGAGCAGGGCTACATCACCGTCCAGGGGCGCGAGAAAGATCAGATCAACCGTGGCGGGGAGAAGATTGCCGCCGAAGAGGTGGAAAACCTGCTGTTGCGCCACGAATCGGTGATCCACGCCGCGCTGGTCAGCATGGAGGACAGCCTGCTGGGCGAGAAGAGCTGCGCATATCTGGTGGTGAAAAAGCCCCTGCGTGCGGTCGAGGTGCGCCGCTTCCTGCGCGAGCAGGGCGTGGCTGAATTCAAGCTGCCGGATCGCGTGGAGTGCCTGGAGGCACTGCCCCTGACGCCGGTAGGCAAAGTCGATAAAAAACAATTACGCCTGTGGCTGGCCGAACGGGCGCAGGGCTGAGGAGCAAGACGATGGCAATTCCAAAATTAACCGGTTACGCGCTGCCAGGCGCGGCAGATCTGCCGACCAATAAAGTGAGCTGGACGCTGGAGCCTTCCCGCGCGGCGTTGCTGATCCACGATATGCAGGAGTATTTCCTCAACTTCTGGGGCGATAACTGCCCGATGATGGCGCAGGTGGTGGCGAACATCGCCCGCCTGCGCGACTACTGCAAGCAGCAGGGCATTCCGGTTTACTACACCGCCCAGCCGAAAGAGCAGAGTGATGAAGATCGCGCCCTGCTGAACGACATGTGGGGGCCGGGCCTGACCCGCTCGCCGGAGCAGCAGCGCATTGTCGCACAACTGACGCCGGATGAGGCCGATACCGTGCTGGTGAAGTGGCGCTACAGCGCGTTTCACCGCTCGCCGCTGGAGCAGATGCTGAAAGAGACCGGGCGTGACCAGCTGATTATCACCGGCGTGTACGCCCACATCGGCTGTATGACCACCGCCACCGACGCCTTTATGCGCGACATTCAGCCGTTCTTTGTTGCCGACGCGCTGGCGGATTTCACCCGCGACGAGCACCTGATGTCGCTCAAGTACGTGGCCGGTCGTTCCGGGCGCGTGGTGACCACCGACGAGCTGCTGCCGTCCATTCCTGCCTCGAAAGACGCACTGCGGGAACTGATCCTGCCGCTGCTGGATGAGTCCGACGAGCCGATGGATGACGAAAACCTGATCGACTACGGTCTGGATTCGGTTCGCATGATGGCCCTGGCGGCGCGCTGGCGCAAAGTGCATGGCGATATCGACTTCGTGATGCTGGCGAAAAACCCGACCCTGGATGCCTGGTGGGCGCTGCTCTCCCGCGAGGTGAAATGATGCTGGATTTCACGGGTAAAACCGTCTGGGTGACCGGGGCCGGAAAAGGCATCGGTTACGCCACCGCCCTTGCGTTTGCCGAGGCAGGGGCAAGGGTGACGGGCTTTGACGTCGCCTTCCCGCAGGCGCGTTATCCGTTTGCCACCGAAGTGCTGAACGTGGCTGACGCTGTTCAGGTAAACGAGGTCTGCGGGCGCGTGCTGGCGACGGTTGATCGCCTGGACGTGCTGGTTAACGCCGCCGGTATTTTACGCATGGGGGCAACGGACCAGCTGTCGCAGGACGACTGGCAGGAGACGTTTGCGGTCAACGTGGGTGGGGCGTTTAACCTGTTCCAGCAGACGATGGGCCAGTTCCGTCGTCAGCAGGGCGGGGCGATTGTCACCGTGGCATCCGACGCGGCGCACACCCCGCGCATCGGCATGAGTGCTTACGGCGCCTCGAAAGCGGCGCTGAAGAGCCTGGCCCTGACCGTTGGCCTTGAGCTGGCGGGCAGCGGCGTGCGCTGCAATCTGGTCTCGCCGGGCTCCACCGATACCGACATGCAGCGCACCCTGTGGGTAAGCGACGACGCCGAGCAGCAGCGCATTCGCGGCTTTGGCGAGCAGTTCAAGCTGGGGATCCCGCTGGGCAAAATTGCCCGTCCGCAGGAGATCGCCAGCACCGTGCTGTTCCTCGCCTCCGACCATGCCAGCCACATTACGCTGCAGGATATTGTGGTGGACGGCGGCTCCACGCTGGGGGCCTAGATGATCTGGAAACGTCATTTATCGCTGGAGGAGCTGAACGCCTCCAGTCAGAACACCCTGGTGGCGCATCTGGGGATCGTCTACACCCGTATCGGTGACGACACCCTGGAAGCAGACATGCCGGTGGATGCCCGCACCCATCAGCCGTTTGGTTTATTGCACGGCGGCGCGTCGGCGGCGCTGGCGGAGACCCTGGGGTCGATGGCTGGTTTTCTGATGACCCGCGACGGGCAGAGCGTGGTGGGAACGGAGCTCAACGCCACCCACCACCGGGCGGTATCGCAGGGGAGAGTGCGCGGAGTGTGTCACCCGTTGCACCTCGGGCGCACCAGCCAGAGCTGGGAGATCGTGGTATTTGACGAGCAGGGACGGCGCTGCTGTACCTGCCGGTTGAGTACGATGGTGTTGGGGTAGGTTCGGGGCTTTTTGCCGGGTGGCGCTGCGCTTACCCGGCCTACGGTTCGGGGATGTTGTTGCCGGGTGGTGCTGCGCTTACCCGGCCTACGGTTCGGGGATGTTGTTGCCGGGTGGTGCTGCGCTTACCCGGCCTACGGTTCGGGATGTTGTTGCCGGGTGGCGCTGCGCTTACCCGGCCTACGGTTCGGGGTGTTGTTGCCGGGTGGCGCTGCGCTTACCCGGCCTACGGTTCGGGGATGTTGTTGCCGGGTGGTGCTGCGCTTACCCGGCCTACGGTTCGGGATGTTGTTGCCGGGTGGTGCTGCGCTTACCCGGCCTACGGTTCGGGGTGTTGTTGCCGGGTGGTGCTGCGCTTACCCGGCCTACGGTTCGTGGGTGTTGTAGGCCCGGTAAGGCGAAGCCGCCACCGGGCACACAGCCGCACGATCGTTACAACATGGACACCACCCGCTTCAACAACCTGATCCGCGGCGCGATCGAGGCAATCTCCAGCCACTCCGCCGGGCTGTGGAATCCGGCACCGATCGGGCCAAAGCCGTCTAACGTCGGGATGCCCAGCGCGGCGGTATGGTTGGCATCGCTGCCGCCGCCCACCGCCTGCCAGGTTATGGCGATCCCTTCTTCGCGTCCGGCGTTTTCAACCTTCTGCATTAATGCCCGGGTGTCGTCGCTGGTGGCCATCGCCGGTTTGTGATTTACACGGGTGAGGGTGGTGGTGACTCCGTCAAGGAAGCCTTTCGCGCATAACCCCTCCAGCGCCTGATGCACCCGGTCATACTCGTCGTTTTCCCAGAAACGCACGTCCAGCTCGGCACTCGCGCTGTCTGCCACCACGTTGCCCGCGCTGCCACCCTGAATCACCCCGACGTTAAGGGTCGTGCCGCGATCCCAGTCGGTTAACCCGTTAATGGCAATAATCGCATTAGCCAGCGCCGTTATCGCCGAGCGGCCTTTCTCCGGGTCGTTACCCGCGTGCGCCGCCACGCCGCTGAAGTGCAGCTGGTAGCCCGCCATCCCTTTGCGGGCTTTCACCAGCGAGCCGTCGGCGCGCGCCGCTTCACACACCAGCACGCAGCGGGACCGTTTTGCCAGCTCGCCGATCCATTCGTGGGAGTGCACCGAGCCGGTCTCTTCGTCCGGGTTCATCGCCACGGCAATGGACAGCCGCGCTTTGTCAGCCGCGTCCAGCCCGCGCATCGCCCACAGAATATTCAGCAGGCCGCTTTTCATGTCGGAGACGCCGGGGCCGTACAGCCGTGTTTCATCCTGACTCAGCGGACGCGCTGCCGCCGTGCCCGGCGCAAACACCGTATCAAGATGGCCGACCAGCAGCACGTCAAACTGCGCCGCCTGCGGCTGGTTGGTGACAAATACGCCAGGGCCTACCTGGTTGCCGAGATCCACCTGCTCAGCATGCCAGCCTTCGGCCTGCCACAGGCGCTGCATAATGCCCGCCACCGTCGCGACGCCGTCGAGGGTTCTGGTGCCGCAGTCGACGTTGACCAGGGTTTTCAGCTCTTCAATGTAATGTTCAAGGTTCATGCGAGGTCCTTTTTCAGAGAATAATGCGCATCAGCAGCATGGCTAAGAAGGCGTTGATGACGGAGATGCCGATCATCAGCGGAATACGGGTGGCGCGGGTGCCAATCACCCCCAGAATGCGGCCGAGGTACTGCACCTGAGAGCCCATCAGGTAGATGGCCGGGGCGAGGATCGCCAGATGCTCGCCGGTGAGAATGCCTTTATCAAACAGGCCGATGGCGACCCCGATCCCGCCGCCCATCGACATCCAGCCGCCAATCAGCACCGCGGCGGCCTCGCCCGGCAGGCCGAACAGCCCCATCAGCGGGGCGAAAACCATCCCCAGTCCTTTTAACGCCCCGGTGATCTCCAGGGCTTTGATAATGATGAAAGCCATCACCACGTTCGGCAGGGTGCTGCTGGTGGCGATGCTCCAGCCCTTGCGGGCGCCTTCGACGAAGACGTCGGTAATAACAGGATTTGATTGTGGGGCGCTCATCAGGCTTCTCCTTGTGCCGGGGCAGAGGCGGGGGCTTTATTCTGGAATCTGACTATCAGGCGCATCATGTTGGCGCCGACGATTTTCATGATGAACATCACCCCGATACAGGCTCCGATGGAGGTCGGCACTGCCGCCGTACCGTCGATGGCCACCAGGGTGAAGAGGATCGCGCCGGACGAGAAGAAGTTGGTGATCATCGCCCCGGCGGAGAACTGGAACATGGCGAAAACGTCTTTTTCGTTCTCGGTGATCTGCCCCTCGTCGGCGAGGTTGCGGGTCAGCGATGCGCCCACGTCGGTGCTTTGCAGGCTGCCGATCATCGCCAGACCGGTGGTGCCCGGGATCCCCAGCAGCGGGCGCAGTAGCGGGGTCAGCAATTTACGCGCGGCACGCAGGGCACCGTAGTGCTCCAGGACGTTGATCATGCCGAGCGCAAACATCACCGCCGGGATAAGCCCGAGGGCAAACAGAAAACCATCCATCGCGCCGCTGCCGCCGGTGCCGCGAAAGGCACTGGTGGCGGTGGTTAAGGTGCCATCATCAAGACTCGCTTTACTCACCACCTTGCCAAACGCGCCGTTGAGGGTGGTGAAATCAAACACGCCGTACCACTCTTTACCGCCCAACAGGCCGGAGAAAAAAACGGCGGCAAACGCCAGAGCAAAATAGGCGCCGGGACCAACCTTGTACTCCTCAGGGTGTGAACTCTTCATTTCCTTTTCCTTGTTTATGTGAGGTCTCGCCTGGCTATTCTGGTGAGAAAGACCACAAAAAAACTGATGTAAATCATCCTGTAATTGCGGATAAGGGGAAATTTGCGCGAAGTGTGAAGTGGGTATTAAGCGAGACGGCGGGCGTACAGGGTGAAAGTGATCGGCTTAACACTGTTATGTAAATGACTGGTTGGATGTCTGTTTTTACGTGTAGTTGAGTTGTTAAATCTTAAGCGAGTGTTATAGATACAAAATGTAACATCTCACTTCTGCGATGATGGAAACCATATCATGAATAACTCAGGGAAATACTTCATATGGGCAGGGCTCTCCGTGGTGGGAGCCTTTGCGTTGGGCTATATCGCCCTCAACCGCGGTGAACAGATTAATGCGCTGTGGATAGTCGTCGCAGCGGTCTGTATCTATCTAATTGCCTATCGTTTTTACGGCAAGTTTATTGCCCGCAACGTGCTGTCGGTTGACCCGACGCGCATGACCCCTGCGGTGCGCCACAACGACGGGCTGGACTATGTGCCAACCGATAAAAAAGTGCTGTTCGGTCACCATTTTGCCGCGATTGCCGGAGCCGGGCCGCTGGTCGGGCCGGTGCTTGCCGCGCAGATGGGCTATCTGCCGGGGATGATCTGGATCCTCGCCGGGGTGGTGCTGGCCGGAGCCGTGCAGGACTTTATGGTGCTGTTCGTCTCCACCCGCCGCGACGGGCGTTCGCTCGGCGAGCTGGTGAAAGAGGAGATGGGCCCGACCGCCGGGGTGATTGCCCTGATCGCGACCTTTATGATCATGGTGATCATCCTCGCCGTACTGGCGATGATCGTGGTGAAAGCCCTGACCCACAGCCCGTGGGGAACTTATACCGTCGCCTTTACCATTCCGCTGGCGATCTTTATGGGCATCTACATTCGCTATCTGCGCCCGGGGCGCATCGGTGAAGTGTCGGTGATTGGCCTGTTCTTCCTGGTGTTCGCCATTATCTCCGGCGGCTGGGTGGCCGAGAGCCCGACCTGGGCGCCGTACTTTGACTTTACCGGCGTTCAGCTGACCTGGATGCTGGTGGGCTACGGCTTTGTGGCGGCGGTACTGCCGGTGTGGCTGCTGCTGGCCCCGCGCGACTACCTCTCCACCTTCCTGAAAATCGGCACCATTGTCGGGCTGGCGATTGGCATTCTGATCATGCGCCCGACCCTGACCATGCCTGCGGTGACCAAATTCATTGACGGCACCGGCCCGGTCTGGACCGGCAACATGTTCCCGTTCCTGTTTATCACTATTGCCTGTGGCGCGGTTTCTGGCTTCCACGCGCTGATCGCCTCCGGCACCACGCCGAAGATGCTGGCCAATGAAAATCAGGCCTGCTTTATCGGCTACGGCGGCATGCTGATGGAGTCCTTCGTGGCCATTATGGCGCTGGTCTCGGCCTGCATTATCGATCCGGGCGTCTACTTCGCGATGAACAGCCCGATTGCGGTACTGGCGCCTGCCGGTACGGCGGACGTGGTGGCGTCTGCGGCACAGGTGGTCAGCGGCTGGGGCTTTGCCATTACGCCGGAGACTCTGACCCACATTGCTAACGAAGTGGGCGAGCAGTCGATTATCTCTCGTGCGGGCGGTGCGCCGACCCTGGCGGTAGGGATGGCCTACATTCTGCACGGCGCGCTGGGCGGCCTGATGGACGTGTCGTTCTGGTATCACTTTGCGATCCTGTTCGAAGCGCTGTTTATCCTGACGGCGGTGGATGCGGGGACGCGTGCGGCGCGCTTTATGCTGCAGGATCTGCTGGGGGTAATCTCCCCGGGCCTGAAACGTACCGAATCGCTACCGGCTAACCTGCTGGCGACGGCGCTCTGCGTGCTGGCGTGGGGCTACTTCCTGCATCAGGGGGTAGTCGATCCGCTGGGCGGCATCAACACCCTGTGGCCGCTGTTCGGTATCGCGAACCAGATGCTGGCCGGTATGGCGCTGATGCTCTGCGCGGTAGTGTTGTTCAAGATGAAACGTCAGCGTTATGCCTGGGTGGCCCTGGTGCCAACAGCCTGGCTGCTGATCTGTACCCTGACCGCCGGCTGGCAGAAAGCCTTCAGCCCGGATGCGAAAGTGGGCTTCCTGGCTATCGCCAACAAGTTCCAGGCGATGATCGACAGCGGCAAGATCCCGGCGCAGTACACCGAATCGCAGCTGTCCCAGCTGGTGTTTAACAACCGTCTGGATGCCGGGCTGACCATCTTCTTTATGGTGGTGGTTGTGGTGCTGGCGCTGTATTCTCTGAAGACCGCGATGGCCGCCCTGAAACAGGACAAGCCAACGGCGAAAGAGACGCCGTACGAGCCGATGCCAGCCAACTATGAAGAGATTGTGACCCAGGCGAAAGGGGCGCATTAACCCGTGTGCCGGGTGGCGCTAGCGCTTACCCGGCCTACATTTTCTGTGAGATAAAAGAAATGTTCGACACCCTATCCAAAGCCGGTAAATATTTAGGTCAGGCAGCAAAGATGATGATCGGCGTGCCGGACTACGACAACTACGTCGAGCATATGCGCGTCAATCACCCTGACCAGACGCCAATGAGTTACGAAGAATTTTTCCGCGATCGCCAGGATGCGCGCTACGGCGGCAAAGGCGGGGCGAAGTGCTGTTAACCCTCTTTCGGTAAATACAGACTGATCTGTTCCTGCTTACAGCCATAAATGGCCGCCAGCTTTTCACGGGTGCGTTTTTGCGGGCGGGAGTCAACGGCTTCCAGCTGTGACACGGCGGACTGGCTGATGCCGAGTTTGTCGGCGACCTCCTGCTGGGATAAGCCGCGATGAATGCGCCAGGCCGCCTGCAGGCTGACATCCTGCCAGGTCATGATGCTGCACACCTCTCCGGGTAATTCAACGTCATCGTATATATCGTGCTCAATCTCTATATCTTCCAGATCGTCGTCTGTTTCGTCGTCGATTTCTGCCATCTGGAAACACATCCAAAGATATTCGTCATAAGGGATCACGGCGTACTGCGCGTTCCCTTCATCGTCCTTAATGATCTGAACAGCCATAGGGCACATCCTCCTCGTGCAGGTAGGTCGTTGTTGTTCTGCGTTTGACGGCTAAAACAATACATTCTTGATGGTGATTATCCTGAAGGCTAATGAAGATTCGATAATCACCTACTCGCAGACGGAAACGGTTCTCAGAAGCCGATATTTTCTTGATATCGGGTTGGGGAGCCGAGCGGTCATTCAGTTGGGCAAGTTTTGCTTCTATTCGCTGCCGATACCGGCTGTCGATTTTAGCGAGTGCCTTCTTTGCAGTCCGTGACCAAAAAATCACCATCCGTACCTCCACTGTACGCCCACACAAAATATAAGGAAATAATAAGACTATTAGATAAATTCCGAATTACTTATGGGCTACTGTAGGGCGGTGGGCAGGGCGAAAAAAGGGGCAGATAACGGTTCGTCGAGGCGGGTCGAAAACGCCTCTGCCAGAGAACAGAGGCTTACATCAGAACTGCGAGCGGGCATCAGGCGTTCAGCCCGCCGTCCACGTCCAGGCCGGTACCGGAGATCTGCCCGGCGGCGGGGCTGGCGAGAAAGGTTACCGCAGCGGCGACATCATCCGGCTGACCGTAGTGGCCGAGCGCAATAAGCTGACGCTGGGAGGCGGCCTGCTCGCCGTCTTCCGGGTTCATGTCACTGTTGGTCGGGCCGGGGTGGACCAGGTTAACGGTGATCCCGCGCGGGCCGAGGTCGCGCGCCAGCCCTCGGGTCAGCGAGTTGAGCGCCGATTTGGTCATGGAGTAGACGGCAATACCCGGCTGGGCCACGCGGTTAGCCAGACAGCTGCCAATGTTGATGATCCGCCCGCCGTCGGACATATGGACCAGCGCCTCCTGAATGGCGATCACCACCCCGCGAATGTTGACGTTGATAAGGGCATCAATATCCGCCAAGGTCATGGATTCCAGCGGGCCGCCGCGGGCGATCCCGGCGTTGTTCACCAGAATATCCAGCCCGCCAAGGCTGCGCGCCGCCTGGGTGACGGCGTCCTGAATCGCCTCTGCGCTGGCGCTGTCCGCCTGGATCGCCTCGGCGTGCCGCCCCAGCGACCGGATTTCATCCGCGACGGCCTGGGCTTTATCGGCGGATTTTTCATAGGTGATAACCACATCGGCACCCGCCCGGGCCAGCGACAGCGCAATGGCACGGCCTAACCCACGGCTGGCACCGGTAACCAGCGCCTTCTTACCTGTTAAATCGATCTGCATGATGACCTCAACTCAAGAGTGATGAGAACCATCATTAGGTATAGAGGGCGTTTGCGCGACGTCAATGCGCCGGGTGGCTGAGGTTTTCGACTTTTTCAAACGCCGCGCGCAGAACCTCAGGCGTCAGGGCAATCGGCAGGGCGTGGATCGACTCCACCGGGCGCAGGGTATGGGCGATCACCCGGTCAAGCTCCTCGCGGTTGTGGATGTCTATCTCCAGCTCGCGCAGGGTGGTGGGCAGGTTAAAGCGCTGGTACGCCGCCGCCAGTTCGCGCAGCACGTCGTCCTGACCAAGCAGGGCGCTCTGCACCAGAATCCCGTACGCCACCTTGGTGCCGTGGAGGAATGGCGCGGTCTGCGGGAGTACCGTTAAGCCGTTATGCACCGCATGCGCCGCCGCCACGCGGGTAAAGCGCTCGCCGAGCCCGCCGACCATCCCGCCGCCCGCGATGATGGCGTCCACCACGTCATGAAATTCCCGGGTCACTTCGCGGCGCACCTGATCTGCCAGCGCCTGCTCGCTGTGTTCGAGCAGCACGTCGCGGATCGCCAGCGCCCCGTTAATGCCAAGTCTTACCGTCAGCGGCAGGTGTTCGGGCTCAGGTGCCAGCACCACCGCTTCATACCATTTCGCCAGGGTATCGCCGATCCCGGCCAGCAGATACTCCGCCGGGGCGTTGAGGACGATCTCGGGTTCGACCAGCACCAGGTAGTTGGCATCGTTAAAGATCTCAAAATGCAGCGCCTGCCCGGCATCGTTGTACCACACCGACAGCGGGGTCCATGCCGCGCAGGTGGCGGCGATGGTCGGAATAGCCACCAGCGGCAGACCCAGACGACGGGCCACCGCTTTGGCGGTATCCAGCAGCGCGCCGCCGCCGACGCCAATCACCACGCTGCGGTCATCCCCCGCGGCCTGCGCCAGGTCATTCACATCGCGCTCGCTGCAGTGGCCTTTAAACAGCAGCTGCTTTGCCCCCGGGGCGTTAAAGCTCTCCGGCAGGAACGGGCGGGCACCGGCAATGGCGCGTTCACCGTAGATCCACACCGCCCGGGAGAGTTGCACCGGGGTGAAAAAATCGTCCAGCCGGGCCAGGGCGCCGCGGTGGGAGTAGTAGTTTGCCGGGCCGGGAACGACGCGGATGTCAGTGTTGCTCATGATGTTGTCCTTTTTGCGAAGCGCTAACCTGATGTTATGTCTGGACATCCGGATGGCTAATACTTTTTTGCTTTATCTTATGCTTTTTCCGTCGTTGCCAGCCAGACAAGGCTGTGAAAAATTCTATAAATCAAACGATTAATTACAGGATAGCAGCGGATGACAACCAGTCGCCTCGAGATGCGTGGCATCAGCCTGGCTTTTTCTGGCTTTCAGGCGTTGTCGCGCGTTGATTTCACGTTGACGGGCGGATCGGTGCACGCGCTCACGGGCGCGAACGGCGCCGGGAAGTCCACGCTGATGGCGGTGTTGTGCGGTACGCACGGGCGCTACGAGGGCGAGATCAGCATTAACAATCAGCCCGTCGCCATTCGCGAGCCGGTGGATGCCAAACTGCTGGGCATCCATCTGGTGCAGCAGGAGGTGGACGTGGCGCTGATCCCCGGCCTCAGCATTGCCGAAAACATCATGCTCGACCATCTGGCGCAGCCGGGGCACCGCTTCCGCTGGGGCACGATGCGCGAGCAGGCCCGCCAGGCGCTGGCGCAGCTGGACGTTACCCTCGACGTGCGGCGCTCCATCGACAGCTGCACCCTGGCGGAAAAACAGCAGATTTTGCTGGCGCGGGCGCTCTCCCATCACTGCCGCTTTTTAATTCTGGATGAACCTACCGCGCCGCTGGACGCCCACGAAAGCGAGCGGCTGTTCGCCGTGGTGCGCCGACTGCAGCAGCAGGGGATCGGGGTGGTGTTTATCTCCCACCGCATTCACGAGCTGAAGGCGATCTGCGACACCTTAACGGTGCTGCGCGACGGCAAGCTGATTGAGTCCGGCCCGATGGCGGAGCTCAGCGGGGAAGCGATTGTCGAAAAGATGCTCGGCCATGAGCTGAGCGATATCTACCCGCCAGCGCGACCGCCGCACAGCCAGGAGACGCTGCTCCGCGTAGAGGGGCTGCACGACGAAGGGCTGCTGAAGGATATCTCCCTGCACCTGCGCAAGGGCGAGATTCTGGGGATCGCCGGGCTGGCGGGAGCCGGGAAAACCGAGCTCTGCAAGGCGCTGTTTGGTGCCAGCAAAAGCCAGGTGGCGAAGGGCGAGCTGAACCATCAGGCGTGGAAGCCGCGCGATCCGGCGGATTCCGTCCTGCGCGGGTTGGCGCTGGTGCCGGAAGAGCGGCGCAAAGAGGGCATTTTTATCGATGAGCCGGTGAGCATGAACCTGGCAGTGTCAGCGGATAACACCTTTTCGCGCTGGAGCCTGTTTGGTCATCGCCAGGCGTGGCGCTGGGCGGAAGAGGTGATTGCCCGGGTAGGCGTGCGTGCCCGCGGGCCGGGGCAGGTGCTGCGCCGTCTGTCGGGGGGCAACCAGCAAAAGGTGGCGATCGGCAAATGGCTGCGCGGCAACGCTCAGGTGCTGATCTTTGACGAGCCCACCAAAGGGGTGGACGTGAAGGCCAAAACCGATCTGTTCCAGCTCATTGACGGCCTGGCGCGGGAAGGCAAAGGGGTGATTTACGCCTCGGGGGAGTTTGCCGAACTGGTGGGCCTGTGCGACCGCATCTGCGTGTTGTGGGACGGGCGCATCGTGGCGGAAGTCGAGGGGGCAAACGCCCGCGAAGAGACATTACTTTATTATTCAACCGGAGGAACGGCGTCGTGAGCAAGGCCCTTTCAGTGACGGCGGCGGCGTCTGGCCGTCAGCAAATTTTCGATTTTCTCTACAAATGGGGCATGTTGCTGACGGTGGTCGCGCTGGTGGCCATTTTCGGCGTGGCGTCAGAGAACTTCCTCGATCCCAACAACATCATCAACATTCTGCGCTCCATCGCCATCGTGACGGTGATTGCCGTCGGGGTCTCCATCTCCCTGACCATCGGCGGGTTCGACCTCTCCGTGGGCTCGACGGCGTCGCTGGCGAATGCGCTGGTGATCTCGCTCTTTGTCTGGCACGGGTTTGGTACCACCGAATCCATTCTGATCACCCTCGCGCTCTGTACCCTGGTGGGGCTGTTTAACGCCTTTTTGATCGTCATCCTGCGCATTCCCGACATGCTTGCGACCCTTGCCAGCCTGTTTGTGATCCAGGGCGTGGCGATGACCTACAGCTACGGCGGGTCGATCACCGAAAATATGGTGCTGCCGAGCGGCGATATGGCGGAAGGGACCATTCCGGCGGCGTTTGGCGCGCTGGGCCAGGTGCCGACCATCGTCATCATCATGCTGGCGGTGACGCTGCTGGCGCAGCTGGGGCTGTCGCTGACCACTCATGGCCGCCGGATGTACGCCATTGGCGGCAACCCGGAAGCGGCGCGTCTGTCCGGCATTCGCACCACCCGTTACAAAGTGGCGGCCTACGTGATTGCCTCGCTGCTGGCGGGCCTGGGCGGCATTCTGCTGGCCTCGCGCATTGGCTCCTCGCAGGTGAACGCGGGCGGGGGCTACCTGATGGATGCGGTGGCGGCGGCGTGGATCGGCTTTTCGCTGGCGGGTTCCGGCAAACCGAATGCGCTGGGGACCCTGGTGGGGGCGGTGATCCTCGGCGTGCTCTCGAACGGGCTGGTGATGCTCTCGGTGCCCTATTACGCGATGGACATTATAAAAGGGCTGGTGCTTGCAGTGGCACTGGCGATTACGTACGTACAAAAACGCTAACAACACAACGGGATAACAGAATGAAAAAAGTTGCACTCTCTTTGCTGACGCTGGGATTACTGAGTTCACTGCCGGGCTATGCGGCAACGCCTGCGCCGGTTCCGGCGGCCATTGCTAACCACGACGGGCAGATCCGCATCGCGGTTATCCGTAACCTCGGCTCTGACGACAACACCACCCAGTTTGTGGCCGGTGCGATCCAGGAAGGTAAAAAGCTCGGCTTTAAGGTCAGCACCTTTTTAAGCAACGGCGACGATGCCAAATTCCAGGACTTCGTTAACCAGGCGATCAGCCAGAAATATGACGGAATTATTCTCTCCCAGGGCCGCGATCCGTACTCCACCGCGCTGGTGAAAAAGGCGGTGGATGCCGGGATCAAGGTGGCGGTGTTTGATACCGCGGTAAACGGTGAGATCCCGGGCGTGACCGTTACCCAGCAGGATGACGCCTCCCTGACCAACCTCTCGTTCGGCCAGCTGGTGAAAGATTTCAACGGCAAGGCCAATATCATCAAGCTGTGGGTCGCTGGCTTCCCGCCGATGGAGCGCCGTCAGACCGCCTATCAGGAGCTGCTGAAGCAGAACCCGGGCATCAAAGAGCTGGAGTCCATCGGCGCGGTCTCCTCCGACGTGCAGGGTGACACCGCTAACAAGGTGGGCGCGGTGCTGGCGAAATACCCGAAAGGCAAGATCGACGCCATCTGGGGTACCTGGGATGCCTTCAGCCAGGGCGCGTATAAGGCGCTGAAAGAGAACGGCCGCACTGAGATCAAACTCTACAGCATCGACATCTCTAACCAGGATCTGCAGCTGATGCGCGAAGCGGGCAGCCCGTGGGTAGTGAGCGTGGCGGTGGATCCGAAGCTGATTGGCGCCACTAACGTGCGTCTGATCGCCAACAAAATTGCCGGGGAAGCGACGCCTGCGACCTATGACTTTAAAGCCGCGGCCATTCCGCAGGCGCTGCTGTCGGCCCAGCCGGGTGCGGTGAACGTGGCGTCTCTGGGCAAGATCATTCCTGGCTGGGGCCAGACCGAAGACTTTATCGCCCCGTGGTTCGCAACGCTGGAAGCGAAGGCAAAATAAACTTTGCCGGGTGGCGGCTGCGCCTTACCCGGCCTACATTTCGCACCTGTAGGCCCGGTAAGCGCAGCGCCACCGGGCGAAAGGACTCAAATATGTCTTCATTACCTCAACCCGAATACAGCCGTAATATGCGCTTAATCGGCCACAGTGATCAGGGCGGACGCCCGGACGGCGTGCAGCTGATGGTGCATCGCGGCTTCGCGTATATTGGCCATATGGTGTCCCAGGGCTTTTCCATTGTGGACGTCCGTGACCCGAAAAACCCGAAGGCGGCAGGCTTTGTTCCCGCGCCGCCCGGCACCTGGAACGTGCATCTCCAGGCCCACGACGATCTGCTGCTGGTGATCAACGCCCGGGATCTGTTTGCCGATGCCCGCTTTGCGGATGAAAAGGTCTACTACACCCGCCAGGTGGGAGAGACGGTCAGCGATGTGCAGGACAAAGGCTGGAGCGCCGGGCTGCGCGTCTTTGATATCTCCACCCCGGATAAGCCGCGGGAGATAGGTTTTCTGTCGCTGAGTGGTATTGGAATCCACCGCATCTGGTACGTGGGCGGACGCTGGGCCTACGTCTCGGCGCTGATCGACGGCTTTACCGACTATATCTTCCTGACCATCGATCTGGCGGATCCGCGCAAGCCGCAGGTTGCCGGGCGCTGGTGGCTGCCGGGAATGAACCAGGCGGCAGGGGAAACCCCGGACTGGCCGGAAGGCAAACGCTACGCGCTGCACCACGCCATTATCGCGGGCGATACCGCCTACGGCAGCTGGCGCGACGGCGGTCTGACGCTGCTGGATGTGAAAGATCGCAGTCAGCCGAAGCTGATCAGCCATCGCAACTGGAGCCCGCCGTTTGGCGGCGGTACCCATACCGCGCTGCCGCTGCCGGATCGCGACTTGTTAGTGGTGCTGGACGAAGCGGTGCTCGACAATCAGGAGGACGGCGAGAAGCTGATCTGGCTGTTTGATATTCGTGAGCCGTCGAACCCAATCAGCATCGCCACCTTCCCGCAGCCAGAGGAGCGGGATTATGTGGCGAAAGGGGCGCACTTCGGGCCGCACAATCTGCATGAAAACCGGCCCGGGAGCTTTGTCAGCTCGACGCTGATTTTCGCCACATATCAGAATGCCGGGGTGCGTGCCTACGACATTTCGAATCCGTATCGCCCGGTGGAAACCGGGGCGCTGGTGCCCGCCGCGCCGGAGAAGATGATGGATACGCGGCCCAACCGTCCGCAGGTGATCCAGTCCTGTGACGTGTTTGTCGATGCGCAGGGGATTATTTACAGCACGGATTACAACGGCGGGTTGTCGGTGATTGAGTATTTAGGGTGAAGGAAAATCGTAGGCCCGGTAAGCGTTAGCGCCACCGGGCAAACAGACCGCACCTAACTGTACTGACGCACCCGCGCCAGCAGATCGTCCACGCTGTCGATGCGATCGGCAATCACAATCAGGGCCTTGCCCAGGGTAATGGCGTGGCGCAGGCATTCGTGGCGCATCTCGTCATCACGGATGGTGTCGATATCGGCCACGTGCGACAGGCCCACGCTGCGGCGGATCAGTTCGGTGCCGCAGAAGCCAATGGCGTCATGCCAGACCTTTTTCAGAAACGCGCTGGCATAGCCCGGCACGCTGAGCGCCGCATCGCGGGATTTTTCTGCGGCCAGAGCCTGGAAACGTTCTGCGAAGGTGGTCCACAGCTGCTGAATATCAATCAGACGCTGTTCACGTCCGGCGGCCGCGTCGCGGATGCCCAGATGCCCCGGCAGGCCGCAGAAGTTCAGCAGCAGGTTGCCGATGGCCGTGCCGATATCAAAACCCATCGGGCCGAAATAACCAAACTCCGCATCAATGGCCTTCAGGCTGCCGTCGGCGACAAAAATCGAGCCGCTGTGGATGTCGCCATGCAGCAGCGCTTCGGCCTGGGAGAAGAAGCGGTGCTTCAGGGCGGCCACGGCAATTTTCAGCTGATCGTCGTTGCGCAGGGCGGCGACGTCGCTTTCCAGCGCCGCCGGGTAGTTATTACGCTCGTGGATCTGGTACGGATCGTTGAAGAACAGATCTTCGGTGATCTCGCACATTTCCGGGTTGATGAACTGCGCCACCTGCGCTTTTTTGGCGTGCGGGTGCAGGTAGAAATCGCTGGTGTGGAACAGGGTGTGGGCGAGATATTCACCCAGCTGGCGCGCCGCCTGCGGGTAGTAAACGTTGTTGATAAGCTCGCCGCGCCAGATCTTATGACTGGAAAGATCTTCCATCACCATCACCGCCAGCTCCGGGTCGAAGTGGTGGATTTTCACCGTATGCTGCGGGCTGTGCTGATAGTGTTCCACCAGGGTTTGCGCTTCGAGACGGGCGCGGTCCAGCGTCAGCGGCCAGGATTCGCCCACGCAGCGCACGTAGGGCAGGGCCTGCTTAACGATGATGCGGCTGACGCCCTGGTTATCGAAAATTTTAAACACCAGATTGAGGTTACCGTCGCCTACCTCCTGCGCCTCCACCAGCGAGGAGGGATCATCGAGGCCTCCAAACTGTTGGGCATACGCCACGGCGTCCTGAGCGGTAAAGGTATGGTATTGCGACATTGCCTGTTCCTCATCTGTTCCGGTAATAAAGACATTTAGACGTCTATACATCTGAATTTTATCCTGACACAATGTGCTACAACAACGCAACAGAGAATTAACGACATGCAGAGATTACAGACGACCAGCCTGCGGGTGACGGAAAATCAGCTATTTATTCTCGACCAACAGGCGCTTCCGCAGGAGAAACGCTGGCTGGATGCGACAACGGTAGAGGCGCTGGTGGGGCATATTCACGCCCTGCGCGTGCGGGGCGCGCCGCTGATTGGGCTGTCTGCCAGCCTGTTGTTGGCCCTGCTGGCGGAGAACGGCCAAAGCCGGGATGAACTGGCGGCGGCGCTGGAGACCCTGCGCGCCTCGCGTCCGACGGCGGTGAACCTGATGAACAATCTCGACCGCATGAAGCAGGCGCTGTGGCAGGAGGATTTTGTCCCGGCGCTGGTGGCGGAGGCGCTTCGCCTGATCGACGAAGATAAGCAGCTCTGTGACGCCATCGCCCGCGCGGGCAGCGAGCTGGTGAAGCCGGGCAGCCGTCTGCTGACCCACTGCAACACCGGCGGGCTGGCGACCGCGGGCGTGGGCACGGCGCTGGGGGTGATTGCCCTTGCGCATCAGCAGGGCAACGTCAGCAACGTCTGGGTGGATGAAACCCGTCCGCTGCTGCAGGGCGGCAGGCTGACGGCCTGGGAGCTCGGCGAGCTGGGCGTGCCGTACAGGCTAATCACCGATTCGATGGCGGCCAGCCTGATGGCCAAAGGACTGGTGGATGCGGTGTGGGTGGGTGCAGATCGCATTGCCGCCAACGGCGATGTGGCGAATAAAATCGGCACCTATTCCCTGGCGGTGCTGGCGAAATTCCACGGCATTCCGTTCTATGTTGCTGCTCCGCAAACGACGCTCGATCCGAACTGCCCGAACGGGGAGGCGATCCCTATTGAACAGCGTGATGCCCGGGAAGTGACCGGCGTGGCGGGGAGCTTCGGGGCGGTGCAGTGGGCACCGGTTGATGCAGAGGTGTATAACCCGGCGTTTGACGTTACGCCTGCGGCGCTGATCAGCGGCTGGGTGCTGGATAGCGGAGTGGTGTGGCCTGAGGATGTGGCGGGCGGGGTGTTTGGGGCATAGTGCGGTCTGAGTAATGCCGGGTGGCGGCTTCGCCTTACCCGGCCTACAAAACCTGGTTTTGTAGGCCCGTGCAAGGGCAGCGCCGCCGGGCATGGCACGGCGCTAGGGCAACCTTGGATACGCATCCGCAATGGCGTCGCCCGTAAACTGCGCCACCCAGCCTTCGGGGTTATCGAAGATGCGAATGGCGGTAAAGTTCGGCTCGGAACCCATATCAAACCAGTGCGGCGTCCCGGCGGGAACGGAGATCAGGTCGTTTTTCTCGCATAAAACCTGATAAACCTGGTCGTCAATGTGCAGGCAGAACAGCCCGGCACCTTCCACAAAGAAACGCACTTCATCTTCGCCGTGGGTGTGTTCATTAAGAAACTTCGCACGCAGGGCCTCTTTTTGCGGGTTATCCGCACGCAGGCTGATCACGTCCCAGCTCTGATAGCCCTTTTCCGCCACCAGCTTGTCGATGGCGTGCTGGTAAGCATTAATCACCGCCTCTGGCGCCGGATCGCGGCCTAAGTCACGGTCGGCTTCCCAGCGCTCAAAGCGGACGCCACGGGCGTTAAGCTGTTGTGCGATGGCGTTGGCATCAGTGCTGTGCCACTGCGGCTGTCTGGCTTCTTTGTCGGAAAAAATGGTCAATGCGCTCATGAAGGGATCTGCTCCGGATTGATGTCGTCAAATTGATGCACCTGATGATGGTGGCTGGCACCGTCATCATCGCCGCGAATCAGCTGCAGGGTACGAAAGCCGGCCTGTTCAGCGGCGTCCAGCTCCTGGTGAATATCCGACAGGAACAGGATCTGCGAGGGCGCGACGTTAATCTGGGCCGCAATGTTCTGATAAGACTGCACCTCGCGCTTGGCACCCACGTGGGTATCAAAGTAGCCGCTGAACAGATGAGTAATATCACCTTCGTCGCTGTAGCCAAATAACAGTTTCTGCGCCGCCACGGAGCCGGAGGAATAAACATAGAGATCAATACCCTGCGCTTTCCATTTTTCAAGGGAAGGCAGAACGTCCGGATAGAGATGGCCGGTGAAGTCGCCGTTGAGGTAGCCCTCCTGCCAGATGATCCCCTGCAGCGCTTTCAGCGCCGTGGATTTGCGATCTTCGTCCATAAACGCAAACAGGGTGTCAATCAGTTCGCGGGTGCTGGCCTGCGGCGCGGCAATCTCTTCACGCAGGTTGTCCAGAATGGTGTTGACCGGCTCGGCATACTGCTGCGCATTAACAAACGCGGCCAGCCGCTCGCGCGCGTAGGGGAACAGGACATTATGGACAAAACGAATATCGCTGGTGGTGCCTTCAATATCCGTCACAATCGCGCGAATCATACTCTCTCCAGTTGTCGTAAACGCATCTCGCACTCGAACAGGAATTCGAGGCCTTCAAGATGACGCCGGGCTTCTGCCACGTCGCGTCCCCAGCAGGTTAAGCCATGACCGCGCAGAAGAAAACCATAATTCAGCGGGCGCTCCCGGGCGTAATGGGCGATACGCGACGCCAGCGCGTCGATATTCTGGTCGTTATCAAAGAGGGCTACCGGGACGGTATCCAGATGCGTGGTCTGTCCGCTGAGCGATTTTTGCATCTCAAAGCCGCTAATGTGTAGTTCAGGCCCTGTGACCAGTCGTGACAGTACCGTCGCGTTGACCGTGTGAACGTGCAGTACCGCGTTTGCGTCCGGGAAGAGGCGATAGACCAGCGTATGCAGACCGGTTTCGGCGGAGGGTTTTCGCCCGGAGGGGGCGCGGTTGGTGGCAATTTCAACCTGCAGGAAATCAGCGGTCCTCAGGCTGCCTTTGTCTTTACCGGATTCGCTGAGCCAGCACCAGGTATCGTCCTGGCGTACGGACATATTGCCGCCGGTGGCGGGGGCCCAGCCTTTTGCGCCGATCCAGTGGCAGGCTTCGACCAGGGCGGTGAGTTGCAGGTTGTCTGTCATCTTCCTTCTTACCTCTTCGGCCAGGAATATCATTATGGTTTAGACGTCTAAGTGTCTTGATTGCCAAATACTAGCATCGTGTTATAGTGGCAGCAACATTTGTGTTACATACAGGCCCGTCGAAATGAGTAATAACCCACTGATTCCACAAAGCAAACTCCCCGGTCTCGGCACCACCATCTTTACGCAGATGAGCGCTCTGGCGCAGCAGTTTAACGCCATCAATCTGTCGCAAGGTTTTCCCGATTTCGATGGGCCAGAGTATCTCCAGCAACGGCTGGCTTACCATGTGGCCAACGGCGCAAACCAATATGCGCCGATGACCGGCGTGCAGCCTCTGCGTGAGGCGATTGCCGACAAAACTGCGGAGCTGTATGGCTACAAGCCGGATGCCAACAGCGACATCACCGTCACCGCTGGCGCAACCGAAGCCCTGTACGCCGCCATTACGGCGCTGGTGCGGGCGGGCGATGAGGTGATCTGCTTTGAACCCAGCTACGACAGCTATGCCCCGGCGATTGAGCTGTCGGGTGGCGTGGTCAAGCGCGTGGCGCTGCAGCCGCCGCATTTCCGCCCGGACTGGCAGGCCTTTACAGCGCTGCTTGGCGAGAAAACCCGGCTGGTGATCCTCAACACCCCGCATAACCCGTCGGCGACCGTCTGGCAGCAGGCGGATTTTGCCGCCCTCTGGCAGGCCATTGCGGAGCGTGAAATTTATGTCCTGAGCGATGAAGTGTATGAGCACATCTGCTTTGCCGACGCGGGGCATGCCAGCGTGCTGGCCCATCCGCAGCTGCGGGAGCGGGCCGTTGCTGTGTCATCGTTTGGCAAAACCTTCCACATGACCGGCTGGAAAGTGGGGTACTGCGTGGCGCCTGCGGCCATCAGCGCCGAGCTGCGCAAGGTGCATCAGTTCCTGACGTTCGCCGTCAACACCCCGGCCCAGCTGGCCATTGCTGATATGCTGCGTCATCAGCCGGAGCACTACCGTGAACTACCGGACTTCTATCGTGCCCGCCGGGATCGCTTTATCGACGCACTGAGCGACAGTCGTCTGGAGATCCTGCCCTGTGAAGGCACCTACTTCCTGCTGGCGGACTACAGCGCGATTTCCGATCTGGACGACGTCAGTTTTTGCCAGTGGTTAACCAAAGAGGTGGGGGTAGCGGCGATCCCGTTGTCGGTGTTCTGTGCCGATCCGTTCCCGCATAAGCTGATTCGCCTCTGCTTTGCCAAACAGGAAGCCACGCTGCTGGCGGCGGCGGAGCGGTTAAACGCGCTTTAAAAACAGGATGGGAGGCTGAACATTCAGGTTGTTATTTACTTCATCCGGAATGTTCAGCAATTATTTAATTTATTACCGACTTTATAAACTGGGCAAAGATATCGCTATTAAGCGCCGTTTTGTTATAGAGCATGTATAAATTTGCGGTAGGTAATTCAATCTGCGTATCAAATTTACGAATGTTCATCGAATGACGGTATTGCTCGAAGGTACTCTCCGGCAATACGCCAATCAAATTTGACGAACTGATGATCGATAATAAGGAGACAAAGGAGTCGCTGCGAAACGCGATGTTTCTGTGTGGCATGGCTCTGTCGGTATGCGCCTGAAATTCTTTCACCCCCGGTTTATCGCTAATCAACTGGGTAAATTTCTCATTTTGCATCTCCTCAATCGTCGCAAAGGCGCCAATGCGCGGATGATCTTTACTACACACATAGGTAAATTTCATCGTCTTGAAATGGGTGCAAACAACCGAGTGATTCTCGACGGGAGTAAAGTTAAATATCAGGTCAGCTTTTCTGTAGGCCAGTAAATCTTCTGCACTTTCCCCGGATAGCAGCACATCCTGAAGTTCTACGGTGTAGTTGTACTCTTCCATCAGGGAAAGCACCGGATTCAGTATGTTGTGCGGCGTCAGGATCTGCGGGCAAAAGATATGGATCTGCTTTTTCAGCCCGGGCGTGTTCATCATGTGAATGGTCTGCTCTATCTGGTTGAGATTTTGTTCCAGATGCAAATGCAGATTGATGCCAACCGTCGTCGGGGTAATGCCTTTTCCTGAGCGAATGAACAGCGGATCGTTTATCTGATTACGCAGTCGTTGTAACGACTGGCTGACGGCAGAAGGGGTGATAAAAAGCGTTTCTGCGGCCTTGCTGATACTCAGGTGCTGATAAATGCACTCAAATATAACCAACAGATTAAGGTCGAATTTTTTAAGATCGTAGAGATTAGCCATGTTTCATCCTGAGTAGACTTTTTGTTACTGCGGTTATATACACAATGATTATAGAAGTTAGTTAGCCATTCACCATCCATTTGATCGGATAACTTAACTGAATTTAAATTCAGGCTTAATATATCATGGCTGTAGATTAATAAAATAAAGGCTACGCATTTATTGGAATAAATTTATCTGCGAAACGCTGGCGGAAGTATTGAATTTCTCCCGCCAGCCTGGTATTAACGCGATCCCATCATAGTATTCAATTGTTCTTTATCGGAAAGTCCGACCACCTGCTGTAATTCCTGCTGAGCGTTCATGTAACAGACTGCCGGGGCGAACGTCTTAAATCTTTATAAAACAACGGCAAAGCCATGATTAGATAAAACCTATCGCAGCCATAGATATTACAACGTCTTTGCCAATTGCCCTTTAGTAGGGTGAGTGGTGTAATCCACTTCGCTGCTACGACCTTGCTAAAGGTAATGTAGAGCGCAACACATCGCCAGCTTTGGCTGGCACCGAAGAGCCCCTGGGTTAGTCGGGTATCAGGGCCGCCGTCAGGCGGCCTTTTTACTTTGGTTCATCAGGGTTTCGTAAAACGTTGTTAGGTATTGCTGATTGATTTGATACGGCAAACGCATTAGCCGGTTTGCTTAAAGTTGGTTACCTTAGCTCTCAACGAAAACACGGAGGAAGTACAGATGTCTTTAATCAACACCAAAATTAAACCTTTCAAAAACCAGGCGTTCAAAAACGGTGATTTCGTAGAAATCACTGAGAAAGACACCGAAGGCCGCTGGAGCGTGTTCTTCTTCTATCCAGCAGACTTCACTTTCGTTTGCCCGACCGAACTGGGTGACGTTGCAGATCACTACGAAGAACTGCAGAAGCTGGGCGTGGACGTTTACTCTGTCTCTACCGACACCCACTTCACCCACAAAGCATGGCACAGCAGCTCAGAAACCATCGCGAAAATTAAATACGCGATGATCGGTGACCCGACTGGCGCCCTGACCCGTAACTTTGAAAACATGCGTGAAGACGAAGGTCTGGCCGATCGTGGCACCTTTATCGTTGACCCGCAGGGCATCATCCAGGCCATCGAAGTTACCGCTGAAGGTATTGGCCGTGACGCATCCGACCTGCTGCGCAAAATCAAAGCGGCTCAGTACGTTGCTTCTCACCCAGGCGAAGTATGCCCGGCGAAATGGAAAGAAGGCGACGCGACTCTGGCTCCATCCCTGGACCTGGTTGGCAAGATCTAAATCTGTAAAGCCCGGCGGCGCTGCGCTTGCACGGGCCTACCGATTCGCTTTTAACGGGTGCGTCGCACCCGTTATTCCCTCAACACCATGATGCAAGTTGCATTCAGGCAGCCCGGATAAGGCCGCTTGCATGATGATGTTTTTTAAGCAGGAGATGAATAATGCTCGACACAAATATGAAAACCCAGCTCAAAGCCTACCTTGAGAAGCTGACCAAACCTGTTGAGCTGATTGCCACGCTGGATGACAGCGCTAAATCGGCAGAAATCAAGGAACTGCTGGCGGAAATCGCCGACCTGTCTGAAAAGGTGACTTTCAAGGAAGATAACGGTCTTGCCGTGCGCAAACCTTCTTTCCTGATCGCTAACCCAGGCTCCACTCAGGGTCCGCGCTTTGCCGGTTCCCCGCTGGGCCACGAATTTACCTCACTGGTGCTGGCACTGCTGTGGACCGGTGGCCATCCGTCCAAAGAGACGCAGGACATGCTTGCGCAGATCCGCGACCTGGACGGGGATTTTGAGTTCGAAACCTACTACTCGCTCTCATGCCATAACTGCCCGGACGTGGTGCAGGCGCTGAACCTGATGGCGGTACTGAACCCGCGCATCAAACACACCGCTATCGACGGCGGCGTGTTCCAGAACGAAATCACCGATCGCAACGTGATGGGCGTTCCGGCGGTCTTTGTGAACGGTAAAGAGTTTGGTCAGGGTCGTATGACGCTGGCAGAAATCGTCGCCAAAGTGGATACCGGCGCAGAAAAACGTGCCGCAGAAGAGCTGAACAAGCGTGATGCCTATGACGTGCTGATCGTCGGTTCTGGTCCTGCGGGGGCGGCGGCTGCGGTTTACTCCGCCCGTAAAGGTATTCGCACCGGTCTGATGGGCGAGCGCTTTGGCGGTCAGGTACTGGATACGGTGGACATTGAAAACTATATTTCCGTACCGAAAACTGAAGGCCAGAAACTGGCTGGCGCCCTGAAAGCGCACGTCAGCGAATATGAAGTGGATGTGATCGACAGCCAGAGCGCCAGCAAACTGGTGCCTGCGGCGCAGGAAGGCGGCTTCCATCAGGTTGAAACCGCGTCTGGCGCAGTGCTGAAAGCGCGCAGCGTGATCATTGCCACCGGCGCCAAATGGCGCAACATGAACGTCCCTGGTGAAGATCAGTATCGCACCAAAGGGGTGACCTACTGCCCGCACTGCGACGGCCCGCTGTTTAAAGGCAAGCGCGTGGCGGTCATCGGTGGGGGCAACTCGGGTGTGGAAGCGGCTATCGACCTCGCCGGTATCGTTGAGCACGTCACGCTGCTGGAGTTTGCGCCGGAGATGAAGGCCGATCGGGTCCTGCAGGATAAAGTACGCAGCCTGAAGAACGTCGATATCATCCTGAACGCGCAGACGACCGAAGTGAAAGGCGACGGCAGCAAAGTGACCGGGCTTGAGTACCGCGACCGCGTGAGCGGCGATGTGCACAGTGTGCCACTGGCCGGGATCTTCGTACAGATTGGTCTGCTGCCAAACACCACCTGGCTGGAAGGCGCGATTGAGCGCAACCGCATGGGCGAGATCATCATTGATGCCAAATGTGAAACCAGCGTGAAGGGCGTATTTGCGGCGGGCGACTGCACCACCGTGCCGTACAAACAGATTATCATCGCTACCGGCGAAGGGGCGAAAGCGTCACTGAGCGCCTTTGATCATCTGATTCGTACCAAAACAGCATAAGAACGTAAGACAACACCTGCAATGTGAAGAGGCTACCCTGGGGTAGCCTCTTTTTTTTATCTCACCACCAGCACCGGAATGAAGGCGTGGCGGATGACGTTAGAGGCGTTCGAGCCCAGCAGATGGGTGGAGATGGACGGGTTACGTGACCCGATCACCACGATATCGGCTTTCAGCTCGCTGGCCACCTCGTTGACCACGTCGCGCACGTTACCAAAACAGACATGGGTGCGGATCCGTGAGGGATCGATGCTGAAATGGCTGACCATGGTCTGCAGCTGGGTCTTCGCTTCCTGCTCGATATGCTCTTCGAAGCGGCGCATATCGGCGGCGAAGCGATGCAACCCGAAGGTGGCAGAGCCCGGTAATACATGCAGTAAGTGAATAATGCCATCCTGCTGCGCGAGGAATTCAGCGTGGCGAATCGCCTTGTCGCTCAACTCCATCTCAAAAACATCCACCGGCATAATAATCGTCTGGTACATACCCGTTTCTCCCTGTTATTTACGCTTAATCCATTCAAACACAAAATATAAATAGATTCTGATACCTCGGTGACACTTTTTAATATCGCTTCGTTTGCTGGCGTTTTGCCGCATCGCTTCCTTGCCAGGATTATTCCCAAAGCCGTCCATTTCCCCTGTATATCCCCGGCGATAGCTACCCTTTGAAGGTAAACCCGTATTTTTTCTCTGAAACCGGAGGTCAAATGAAAGCATTGACGTACCACGGTCCACACAGCGTTAAAGTTGAAACGGTACCCGATCCGGCCATCGAACAGGCTGATGATATCATTCTGCGCATCACCGCAACCGCGATCTGCGGTTCTGACCTGCACCTCTATCGCGGGAAGATACCGAAGGTAAAACATGGCGATATCTTCGGGCATGAATTTATGGGCGAAGTGGTGGAGACCGGACGAGAGGTCAAAAACCTGAGCAAGGGCGACCGGGTGGTGATCCCCTTTGTTATTGCCTGCGGCGACTGTTTCTTCTGCCGCATGCAGCAGTATGCCGCCTGTGAAAGCACTAACACCGGGCAGGGCGCGGCCCTGAATAAAAAGCAGATCCCGGCCCCGGCGGCGCTGTTTGGCTACAGCCATCTGTATGGCGGGGTGCCCGGCGGCCAGGCGGAGTATGTCCGCGTGCCAAAAGGCAACGTTGGCCCCTTTAAAGTGCCGCCGGTGCTTTCAGACGATAAAGCGCTGTTCCTCTCCGATATCCTGCCTACCGCCTGGCAGGCGGCCAAAAATGCCCAGATCACCCGGGGCAGCAGCGTGGCGGTATTTGGTGCCGGGCCGGTGGGGCTGTTGACCCTTGCCTGCGCGCGCTACCTGGGCGCCGAGCAGCTGTTTATTGTCGATCACCACGATTACCGGCTGCGTTTCGCCGAGATGCGTTACGGCGCTATCCCCATCAACTTTGATCGCGACGAAGACCCCGCCGAGAAAATCATCGAGCAGACCGCCGGAAATCGCGGCGTGGACGCGGTGATCGACGCGGTAGGCTTTGAGGCGAAAGGGAGCACCACGGAAACGGTATTAACCAATCTCAAGCTCGAGGGCAGCAGCGGCAAGGCCCTGCGGCAGTGTATCGCGGCGGTGCGGCGCGGTGGGATTGTCAGCGTGCCGGGCGTCTATGCCGGCTTTATTCACGGTTTTCTGTTTGGCGATGCCTTCGACAAAGGGCTCACCTTCAAGATGGGGCAAACCAACGTTCACGCCTGGCTTGGCGAGCTGTTGCCGTTAATTGAGAAAGGGCTGCTGAAACCCGAAGAGATCGTTACCCACTATATGCCGTTTGAAGAGGCGGCTCGCGGCTACGAGATCTTTGAAAAACGTCAGGAGGATTGCCGGAAAATCATTCTGGTGCCCGGTGCGCAAAGCGCGGAAGCGGCAAAAGATCGGGTTACAGGACTGGTTAACCCTGTGCCTGGGGACACGCTTTTGTAATGAAAGAGAACGGAAAGAGGATGCCCGGGCATCCTCTGGGTAAAGCGCTTAAACGCTTATTCAGATGGGATTAGCGCAGGTATTCGCCCGCCGCTTCAGGCTGCCAGAGCAGTTCCAGCACCTCCAGATGCGTGGCGGTACCGCCCGGCAGCTCCCAGTGGATGGTATCGCCGGTACGCAGTCCAATCAACGCGGCACCCACCGGCGCCAGCACCGACAGCTGCGTGCTGCTGTCGGTCATCTGCGCCGGGTAAACCAGCGTGCGGGTGCGCACTTCGCCATTGGTCAGATCGCGAAACTTCACCTTGCTGTTCATGGTCACCACGTCGGACGGCATGTCCTGCGGAGCGCACATCTGGGCGCGATCCAGTTCTGCGTTCAGGGCATCCGCGATGGGCAGCGATGCAAAGGCCGGTTGCTCCAGCAGGCGGTCGATACGTTCAGCATCGAGTTCGTTAATGATAATTGTGGGTCTGGACATTATTTACTCCATGTCGTTAATGCTGCGACAGCCGCAGAAGAGATGCCAAAAGAAAACCCTCGCCATCCGGTAGCGAGGGTTTAACTACCCCTGATAATACTGAGTCTGCGCCCGGGTTTGAAGTGATGGTTGTCACATTCATGGCGTGGATGTAGTCCGGGGGCATCAGCTGGGTCGATAGTATGAAATTCAAGCGAAAAAAGTGATCCTTCTGAAATTTGGATTATCCTTCTAATGCGCAGGTTATGTAGCGTGACACACCCATAACAGCAGAACAACGAAGACTGTAGCACCTAATTCAGTCTTACTTTTCTACGGATTGCGTTACGCTGATCCTCTTGGGGCAGGGGGATGAGCGAAGCGTAATCCGTGCCTGCCGGTGTGAATCATGAACCCAACCAGAGAGCGCTATGTATTTCTACCAACCTTCCCAGGGACACGGCCTGCCGCACGATCCTTTAAACGCCATTGTTGGCCCACGTCCGATTGGCTGGATTGCGTCGTGCGATCCTGAAGGACGCCCCAATCTGGCGCCTTACAGCTTCTTCAACTGTTTTAACTACCACCCGCCAATCATTGGCTTTGCCAGCTCGGGCTGGAAAGACAGCGTGCGCAATATTGTCGAGACCAAAGAGTTCGTCTGGAATCTCACCACTCGCGATCTGGCCAGCGCCATGAATGAGACCTCGGCCAGCCTGCCGCACGGCGAGGATGAGTTTCTGCGTGCCGGGCTGACCAAGGCCGAAAGCCGGCTGGTGAAGGTGCCGCGCGTTGCCGAAAGTCCGGTCAACTTTGAGTGCCGCCTGTCGCAGTGCATCCAGCTTACTGCCGCCAGCGGCGCGCCGGTCGATACCTGGCTGGTGCTGGGGGAAGTGGTGGGGATCCACATTGACGAAAGCCTGCTGCATGAGGGGATCTATCAGACGGCGAAAGCGCAGCCGGTGCTGCGCGCCGGTGGCCCGACGGCGTACTTCGCCATTAGCGAGGATCAACGCTTTGACCTGGTCCGCCCGGACGCGCGAAAAGGGTAAGGCCTCAGTAGCCGATTTTGTCGATCACAAACTGTTTCCCGCAGTTGCCCGGATGCGGCTGCGGGGCAAATGAGGCTGTGGCCAGCGGGGCGTTGATGCTGGCCGCGGTGAGCGACATCTGCATCTCCGTGAGATACGCCGGGTTGCCGCTGCAGCTGAGCTTAACGGCTTTGACCGTGGCGGGCCCCCAGCTTCTTGCGACCGCGGCATCGAAGGCGCTGCGGGTGACGGTTTTGCCGTAGTTCTCTGCGAGGAACTGCCCCAGCGGGCTGGCTTTCACTTCCTGGTTCATGCGCACCATGGTGCCGAAATAGGCGTCCGGATCGAAGCCGAAGCAGACCCCGTGTTTGGCATATTCGTAACGCTCAAGGCAGGAGTTACCGCCTGCACCGGGCATCACCTCGTTCAGCTTAGCGGCCCCGGTCAACGACAGGCCGGTCTCTGCGGCGTCGCATTTACGGCTGGCTTTTGCCTCCGGCATATTCGGGATGGGGCGGGTTGCGCAGCCATAGCGCATCCAGCGACGATCGTCGACGCCGCGGGCCGCGATAGACTTCGGCAGGCCCGGCCACAGGCCATGCACGGTGAGGATGGTCGTTTTGTCGTCACGCTCTTTTTGCAGGCGACACTCGTCCGGCGCTGCGCGGTTGCGGTCATGCAGGCTCTGGCAAAAACCAGACTGCCATGAGAGCGCCAGCACGTAGCGATCGAAATCTGCATATTGCGTCGCCTGAAGCGGGGCTGCCAGGGCTGGCAAAGCGCACAGCGCGACTGCGGTTGCGCTGACAGGCAAAACGAAATCCTTTCTGAACATGTCAATTCCTGATGGTTGTAAGCAAAATATTGCTGGGAGTTATTAAAGCACAAAAAGCGCCCGCAGGCGCTTTATGCTGTGGGATGGCTTAACCCACGGCGGTGCCAGGCACCAGCACTTCAGTGGCAATAATGACGATGACCAGCCCAACCAGCACCGGAACAGAGGTGCGTTTCACCACTTCGAACGGCGAGATTTTTGCCATCCCGGCCACGGCGACTACCACGCCGGACACCGGGGAGATGGTACGGCCCAGGTTGGAGGCCTGCAGCATTGGGATGGTGAGATAGGCCGGGTTGATGCCGGACGAGTGCGCCAGCTTCGGGATCATCTCCACAAAGGCATAGAACGGCGCGTTACCGGAGCCGGTGGTCATCGCCGCCAGCATGGTCAGCACCACCAGCACCATCATCAGGATAATGCTCGCCGAACCGAAGGAGGTGGCAATCGAGATCAGGCTCTGGATAAAGCCGATGGTGCTCAGTCCCTGGGCAAAGACCCCGGCCGCAACCAGCAGCATGACCACGCCGGCGAAGGCGTCCGCCATGCCGCGATAGGCCACTTCCAGGCCGCTAAAGACCTTCTGGGTATTGAAGCCGCGCACAAATTCCAGCACCGCGGCAATCAGCATGCAGAGCACCAGGATGGTGATGATATGCAGCTCCGGGCCCCATTTGCCGTCGAAAATCAGCACCCCGATAATCGGCGTGAACGGCAGAATGGCATAGAAGGAAGGGGCGGTAGTGGTGATTTCGCTGACGTCGAGACGCTCGTGAGAGATGTTCTCTTTTTTATCGAGGTAGCGCTGCCAGAAGAAGTGCGCAATCGCCATGCCGATAATGGCGGCAATCGAGATCGGCAGGGTGGTTTTAAAGGCGAAATCGATCAGCGGCATCTCGGCGGCTTTGGCGGCCAGCACCACGTCACCGGAGGTAGGCGAGAGAATAATCGCCGCCGGAGAGGCACAAATAGCCGCTGCCGCACCGCGGCTGATCCCCACGTTAACCATCACCGGGAACAGGGTCGCCATCAGCAGTACGCCCAGGCCGGTTGCCGACGAGACGGCCAGCGACATCAGACAGGCCACGAAATAGGCGGCAATCATCAGCAGGTAAGGGGAGTTGATGTAGCTCAGCGGCTTCGAGGCCAGCTTGACCACCATATCGTTGGCGCCAATGTGGGTCATATAGGCGGCAAACCCGCAGAGCATCATGATCATCATCCCCAGATCGCCACCGCGGCTCATCAGCAGGATTTTGATGTACTCAATAATGTCGGTCGCCGTGTAGCCGGTGCTGGTGGCGCTGGACGGAAGCACCTTGTGTCCCATCAGGGCGCTGACAATAAGCAGCGCAAGACCGCCGACAAACAGCACCCCGGTAGCGGAGTAACCTTTGATAATGTAGCGTGCGACGCCGACAATGACTATCACCCCGATCAGGAGCTCGATAAACGTTAGCATGGATCCCTCTGTTTCCCGCCGCCCCAGAGCGAAAGGATAAATAAACAATGAAAATAAGGTGACAAAATGTGCCGAAATAATGGCCCGGCCTCGCTGACTAAAATCAATAAATCTACTACTAAAGGGGCGTTCCTCCCGATTTTGCTGCTGCTGCGCGATTTATCTGCGCTGGTTGGTCCTGTTGTGGGGCCTTTGTCGCTCGGTGCGAATGACCAGGGGGCAGGCAGGGTATTGCGTTGCTGAAAATAGTGCTACTGAGATAATAAAGATTATATTTGTGTTGGTTTAGCTGAGGTTTAAAATGTCCTGGATAAACGTGTCATGACGACGAGTTAATGTTTTGTTTTCCGCCGCATAAATTGTGAATTTATCGTGCTCAGAATGCATGGCATAGTTCAGCATTATTATGCTGCTGTATTTAATAAAATGATGATTCATTGAAGAAACCGATTTGCACCTCCATGTCCATCTGCGCTAGTGCACAGCCGCCTCGATGCGCTAAGGCAGTGGTGGCGGGCCACCGGCAGTGGTGTTAGCTGTACTTTGCTGTATAAGTTGTTGCATCAACATAATATTTCTTAATCAGCGCTTAATTACTCCTTAAGCGTGTGTTGTATTACCAGGAGTATTCTTATCCATTCGAGTTAATAATTAAGATTTACGCCAATGCTGTCAGGTTTTCATTCATCTATTCTGTGCAAGAACACGCAGTGAATATGAGAATGGTAATTTTATTGTGAAATTTTTTAATAAGCCTGTCCTTATTTTTTCTTTTATTTTTGCTCAGTTACCTTTTTCTACTGCGGCAACGGCTAAAGACGTACCTCCTCTCAGAGCCTGGGTCAAAACTATCCACAACGATATGGTTGAAACCTGGGAAGAACCCCAGCATTACGATCTTTATGTACCCGCCATCACCTGGCATGCCCGCTTTGCTTACGACAAAGAGAAGACCGATCGCTACAACGAGCGTCCGTGGGGGGCTGGCTTCGGTCAGTCACGCTGGGATGAAAAAGGGAACTGGCACGGCCTTTACGCGATGGCGTTCAAAGACTCATACAATAAATGGGAGCCCATTGCAGGCTACGGCTGGGAGAAAACCTGGCGTCCGCTGGCCGATGACAACTTCCATGTGGGACTTGGCTTTACCGCCGCAGTGACGGCGCGCGATAACTGGAATTACATCCCCATTCCGCTTGCCCTGCCGCTGGCCTCCATAGGGTATGGTCCGGCGACCTTCCAGATGACCTACATCCCCGGAACCTATAACAACGGTAACGTTTACTTCGCCTGGATGCGGTTCCAGTTTTAACTGAAAAAACTTTACGTACTGGCGATTTAATAGCCAGTTGTTGAATCGTAAAGGATAAAAATTGGGGCGCAAAATTTAACGCGACTTTTGTCACTTTTCTTCAAAAAGGCGCTGGACAAAACCGCTCACAATTGTTGTACTGATACCCGACACAGCATTTGTGTCCAATTTTCATGTAAAGGTAATTTTGATGTCTAAGATTAAAGGTAACGTTAAGTGGTTTAATGAGTCCAAAGGATTCGGTTTCATTACTCCGGAAGATGGCAGCAAAGACGTGTTCGTACACTTCTCTGCAATCCAGAGCAATGGTTTCAAAACTCTGGCTGAAGGTCAGCGCGTTGAGTTTGAAATCACTAACGGTGCCAAAGGCCCTTCTGCTGCTAACGTAATCGCTCTGTAATTCAGACGAGACAGCCAGAATTTCAAAACCCGCTCATTGAGCGGGTTTTTTTCGTTTTGTCTTAGCTGAACAAGTACAGTCTCAAAAAGCTGGCAACGATCGCCAGGCTCAGCAATACCATCCCCGCGCTTGTTATTTTCTCTTTCATGGCGACACCCCTCAGTGTATGTGGTGACAGGGTGCCTGAGAAAAATTAAGCCAACATTAAGGCCTGGGTATTTAATGCGCGTTAACCGCAGAAATTAACCAGAATGCGAGCGCGGTCATCATTAGCGAGCCCAGCAGGTTGACGGCGATGTTCAGCAGCGCCCATGCCGCCCGCCCATCCTGTAACAGAAACACCACTTCTGCTGAAAATGTCGAGAAGGTGGTCAGCCCGCCGCAGAAGCCGGTGGTAATCAATACTTTCCAGACCGGATCGATGTGAGTCATTCTGTTGAACCACGCCAGCCCCAGGCCAATAATAAATGCGCCCAGGAGATTGGCTGTCAGCGTGCCGAACGGGATCTGCTGATGAAGCGGATTAAAGCGCATGCTCAATAGCCAGCGCGCTACGCTTCCTGTGCCCCCACCGATAAAAACGGCTAAAAGTAGTTGAAACACGAACAATACCTGCTGTTTGATGTGTAAGGGCTATGAGTGTAACGCCGTTTAATGCAGGGGGAAAATATGTACGTTGCGGTTGGACAATTTGCAGTAACAGCGGACTGGCAAAAAAATGCCGGAACCTGCGTTTCACTGATGGCTCAGGCGGCAGAGCAGGGGGCATCATTGCTGGTGCTGCCGGAAGCGCTGCTGGCGAGGGACGACAACGATCCTGACCTCTCCGTAAAGTCAGCCCAGCAGCTTGACGGAGGTTTTCTGACGCTGCTGCTGGCCGAGAGCGCGCGTAATAACCTGACCACGGTGCTGACCGTGCATGTCCCTTCTACTGCGGGCAGAGCGATTAATACTCTTGTTGCCCTGCGCGGCGGCAGGATCGTAGAGCAGTACGCCAAACTTCATCTTTATGATGCGTTCAGTATTCAGGAGTCCAGACTGGTTGATGCTGGCTCGGTTGTACCGCCGCTGATTGAAATCGACGGCATCCATCTTGGATTAATGACCTGCTACGATCTGCGCTTTCCGGAGATGGCGTTGAACCTGGCGCTGGCGGGGGCAGAAGTGCTGGTCCTGCCTGCGGCCTGGGTCAGAGGGCCGCTCAAGGAGCACCACTGGTCTACGCTGCTGGCAGCCCGCGCGCTGGACACCACCTGCTATGTGATAGCGGCAGGGGAGTGCGGCAATAAGAATATCGGCCAGAGCCGCATAATCGATCCTCTTGGCGTAACGATAGCGGCAGCCGCCGAGGGTTCTGCGCTGCTGCTGGCAGAGATTAGCCGGGAACGTATCATCCAGGCGCGCCAGCAGTTGCCGGTCCTGCGCAACCGACGCTTCGCGCCGCCGCAATTATTGTGAGTTTTTTAAACAACGCTTGATTCACCTTGTTACAGATTGCTATTGTGTGCGGGCGTCAAATGACCGTTAATAAGGTCGGGTTTTTAAGGCGCGCAATGCAGCCTGTTTACGTCAAGAAGGTATCTATGGGTGAAATTAGTATTACCAAACTGCTGGTGGTAGCCGCACTGGTTGTCCTGCTGTTTGGTACCAAAAAATTACGTACGCTGGGCGGAGACCTGGGTGCTGCCATCAAAGGCTTTAAAAAGGCGATGAATGACGATGACGCAACGGCGAAGAAACCTGCCGACGCGGATATCGCAGCCGAGAAACTCTCTCACAAAGAGTAACGGCAATTGCCATATGGCTTTTGAAAGAAAAAAACCGGCCTGTAAGCCGGTTTTTTTATGGGTGAACTGTAAACTTTTGTGACGGGTTTACTTCACTTCTTCGCCTTTCGCCTGCATATCGGCATGGTAAGAGGAACGCACGAACGGACCGCAGGCAGCATGGGTAAAGCCCATCGCCATCGCTTCGGCTTTCATCTCGTCAAACTCTTCAGGGCTTACGTAACGCTGCACCGGCAGGTGATGACGGCTTGGCTGCAGATACTGGCCCAGGGTCAGCATGGTGACGCCGTGGCGGCGCAGGTCGCGCATCACTTCAACAATCTCTTCGTTAGTCTCACCGAGACCGACCATCAGACCTGATTTAGTCGGGATATCCGGATGGGCTTCTTTAAAGCGCTCCAGCAGCTTCAGCGACCAGTTGTAATCTGCGCCCGGGCGAACCTGACGATAGAGGCGTGGTACGTTTTCCAGGTTGTGGTTAAACACGTCTGGCGGATTGGCGTTGAGGATCTCAAGCGCACGGTCCATACGGCCACGGAAGTCAGGAACCAGCGTCTCAATCTTAATGGACGGGCTCTTTTCACGAATGGCATTAATACAGTCAGCAAAGTGCTGAGCACCGCCGTCGCGCAGATCGTCGCGGTCAACGGAGGTAATAACCACATAGCGTAATGCCATGTCGGCGATAGTCTGGGCCAGTTTCTGCGGTTCATTGGCATCCGGGGCGACAGGACGACCATGGGCAACGTCACAGAACGGGCAACGGCGGGTACAGATGGCGCCGAGGATCATGAAGGTCGCGGTACCGTGGTTAAAGCACTCGGCAAGGTTCGGGCAGGAGGCCTCTTCACACACGGAGTGGAGGCCGTTTTTGCGCATCGCCGCTTTGATTCCCTGAATACGCGAAGAGTCCGCCGGAAGTTTAATTTTCATCCATGCCGGTTTTCTTAACAGCGCTTCGCGCTCCGTAGCCACGTTTTTAACCGGGATTAGGGCCATTTTATCGGCATCACGGTATTTAACACCGCGTTCCATCACAATGGGTTTACTCATAGCGTGCGTCTTCCAGTTGCGAAAATCGAAGGAAAGCGTTTCAATTCAAGGGAATGTTGTATTTATCAACTATTTTTGAACGAACGACAGGCAGTATATCATTGATACGGACGATAAAGCAGCCTGCCCGGTCGCCAAATTGTAAAATAGTTGTTGTTTAGTGCTTTTTGCGTGGTTCAGCGCAACTTTACGTGGGATGGCCCCGATTAAAAGGCCTGGCGGATAACGTTTATCAGATTTTCCAGCACCGGGTCGCGCATGCTCAGCTTATTGTAATACAGCGAGATTTCGACGGACTCGGCATTCAGCGGGGCGAAGGGGATCTGTTCCACCGGCCAGCAGTGACGCACCATATTAAACAGGCGCTCCGGGATGATACCCAGCAGATCGCTACTGCCAACCAGGGCGGCAATGGTAAAAATATTGTAACTGCTGAAATTCACCAGACGTTCCGGGAAAATATCCTGAACGCGCTGTCGCAGTCCGTTGAGGTTTTGCCCCTCCATCAGCAGCAGCGTTTGCTCGTAGCGCTGCAGATTTTCAACCGTAACTTCCTCCTGCAGCGCCGGATGCCCTTTGCGACAGATCAGAAGTAGCTTATCTGCAAACAGCACGTGGCGGCTTAAGGCCCGGGCATTCAGGGTGTTGCTGTCCACGATCAGATCGGTCTGAAACTGGCTGAGCTGCGCTTCGGGGTCATTAACCGAGATATTGCGTAACATCAGCTGTGGCGCATGCGTCTTCACGGCCTGGTAGATCAGGGGCATCACCAGCGCGCCTATGGCTGGCGTTGTGCCAATGGTGATGATTCGCTGCTTGTCGTAGCTGCCGGTTAAATCCAGCGCCCCGAGGATGGATTCAAGCCCCTGACTGATATATTCATGCAGATGCGTGGCATAGGCGGTAGGCGTCACGCCCTGGCCTTTACGGATAAACAGCGGGTCGGGAAAAATGGTGCGCAATTTCTGGATAGACTGACTAATTGCTGAGGGAGTGAGATTCAGAATTTTCGCAGCATTAACGATCCCTTTGTGTACATATACGGCCTCAAAAATCGTCAATAAATTAAGATCTATATTACGTAAAGTCCGAAAAATTTGTGGCTTTGCATCACTGCCTGGATCGCTCAAGCGCTTTTCTGGAAGAATATTATTATCCACGCTGTCCCTCCGTATGTATTCACAATATAAATAATAGTTGAATTTAAATAATGTGCTTATTGTTATGCTTAAACAGTTTCAAGGAATTAAGAATGTTAAGTAAACTCATGGGGTTGTCTGGTTTTTGCGCAGGCATAATCGCACCGACCGGGTGGCCCTGTCGATGCAGAAAGCAGGCGATCGCGTATACGCAGTTAGGTTGCGGGTGTTTTGAAAATATAGAATCTGTGAATTAATGTAAAGGATAAATGCAGTGGAATAAGAGTGGCTCATAAAATAAATGAGCCAAATGCGGAAAGTCATTAAGCAGGGATATATTTATGCGGCGGATTGTTTAGCAGCGCTAAAAAAGAGTTAACTAAATGTGGTTGTACGATTTCGGGCGTAATGTTCTCTACCCACTGGCGCATTTGCGCCATTTCCATCCCGGCATAACCGCAAGGATTGATGCGCTGGAAAGGCGAAAGATCCATATTAATATTGAGGGCAAGACCGTGAAAAGAACACCCTTTACGAATTCGCAGACCGAGAGAACATATTTTCATTTCGCCGACATACACGCCCGGGGCGTCTGCGCGCGGGTGCGCTTCAATATCAAATTCAGCCAGCGTATTGACCACCGTCTGTTCAAGTAGCGTCACCAGTTCACGCACGCCGAGCTTCCTGCGCTTCAGGTTGAGCAGAACATACATCACCTGTTGACCCGGCCCATGATAGGTAATCTGCCCGCCACGATCGCTCTGGACAACCGGAATATCGCCAGGCATCAACAGATGCTCGGCTTTGCCCGCCTGACCCTGGGTAAATACGGGGGGGTGCTCTACCAGCCAGATCTCATCCGGCGTGTTCTCGTCGCGTGTGTCAGTAAATTCATGCATAGCCTGGGAGACAGGCTCATAGGGCTGCAGCCCAAGCTGGCGAACGAGAAGGGTGTCCTGATACAAAACGATCTCTCCGAACGAAGGAAAAAACTGTAGCGGGGAGTATATCACAGAGGTGAAACAGGTTACCCGGCGATGCGGGTAACCGAAAGGCGTTACAGCACCATGCGAACGATATCGATGTTGCCGAGCTCTTCATACAGGGTCTCGACTTGTTCAATATGCGTGGCAGTGATGGTGATCGAAACGGAATGGTAGTTGCCTTTGCTGCTGGGTTTCACCGTCGGAGAGTAGTCACCTGGCGCATGGCGCTGTACTACCTCAACCACCTGATCAACCAGCTCAGGCAACGCCTGTCCCATTACTTTGTAAGTAAAAGGAGTAGGGAATTCAAGCAGTTCATTAAGTTTGGTTTTCATGGGAGCTCCGGCAGTACGTCAAAAAAATAATAACTCCCACGTCGGGTGGGAGTTATCAGGTTACATAGTATATGGGGACAGAAATCACACTTTCAAGTGTTCAATTCTTAACCAAACCAGTGATGGAACATCAATTTAATGTAATCAATGATTTTGCCGAAGAAATTGCCTTCAGGGATTTCATCCAGCACCACGAGAGGGCGCTGATCGATGGTTTTACCATCGAGCTGGAAGTTGATGGTACCGACAACCTGGTTTTTCTGCAGCGGGGCGTGCAGCTCGCTGGAGTTCAGCACATAGCTGGCCTTCAGGTCTTTCATACGGCCACGGGGAATGGTCAGGTAGAGATCTTTATCCACGCCCAGTGAGGCACGGTCGTTATCACCGAACCAGACCGGTTCAGAGGCGAACTCTTTACCTGCTTTCAGCGGGTTCACGGTTTCGAAGAAGCGGAAGCCCCAGGTCAGCAGTTTCTTGCTTTCGGTTTCACGCCCTTTGAAGGTACGGCCGCCCATTACCGCAGAGATCAGACGCATCTGGCCCTCTGTCGCTGAGGCCACCAGGTTGTAACCCGCTTTATCGGTGTGACCGGTTTTGATGCCGTCAACGTTCAGGCTGTTATCCCACAGCAGGCCGTTGCGGTTGGTCTGACGGATACCGTTAAAGGTGAACTCTTTCTCTTTGTAGATGGTGTATTCGTTCGGCACGTCACGGATCAGCGCCTGGCCAATCAGCGCCATATCGCGCGCAGAGCTGTACTGACCGTCCGCATCCAGGCCGTGAACGGTCTGGAAGTGGCTATTTTTCAGACCCAGCGCGCTCACGTAGCTGTTCATCAGACCAACGAAAGCGTCCTGGCTGCCGGCGGCAAAATCGGCCATTGCCACGCAGGCATCGTTACCGGACTGCAGGTTGATACCACGGATCAACTGAGAGACGGGAACCTGCATGCCCGGTTTCAGGAACATCAGGGATGAGCCTTTGAATACCGGGTTGCCGGTGGCCCACGCGTCGTTGCCGATGGTGACCAGGTCGGTCTCTTTGAATTTACCTGCTTTCATCGCCTGGCCGATGACATAGCTGGTCATCATTTTGGTCAGGCTGGCCGGGTCGCGACGTGCGTCAGCGTTCTGTTCAGCCAACACTTTGCCGGAGTTGTAGTCGATCAGGATGTAGGATTCCGCGTCGATCTGCGGAACGCCCGGGATCATGGTCTTGATATTCAGGTCATCGGCGTGAGCAACAGAGAGCGTGGCTGCGCAAAGCGCCGTAGTGAGCGCCATGCGCTGCATAAAACGAGCGGAGAAAGTGGTCTTCATGGTCAGAACAACGACATCCGTGATGGAATTAAAAAAAGTGCCTTACTATAGCAAATGCTATACAGGCAGGCATCCGACTTTCAGCATGAGAGTGTGAATCAGCATTACAAATACTGACAATTCGGATACCGCTGATTAATCATTTCGCAACAGCGATAAACGACTGTAACTGCGCTTCATTCTGCAGGCGTTGCTGTAACGCAGCGGCCTCAGATTTGCTGGCAAACGGGCCAAGCTGGATACGCCAGACCGCGCCATTTTGCTCAACGCGACCCGGAACGCCAAACTGCTGGCCGAGACGCTGCTGATACTGCTGAGCACGCGCCCGATCGCTAACTGCGCCAACCTGAACGACATAGCCACCGGCCTGAGCAGGGGCGGAAACAGGGGCCGCAACCGGAGCCTGAACTGGGGCAGAGACAGGCGCCGTGACCGGCGCCGTCTGGTTCACAGGGGCGGTGACAACCGGCTGTGGCGCTGGCGGTTCACTGCCTTCCAGCACGCCAGAGGCGAGGGTCGTCGGTGCACCGAGGAAGCCGCTGCTGCTGACCGGCGCGCCCATGCTGTCTTCGCTTTTCAGCGTGTCGTTGCTGATGGGGCGCACGTCACCCTCTGCAGGCATCGGTTCGGATGCGGACGACGCGCTACCCATACCGCCGCTCAGGTCGGGACGCGCGGGCAGGGCATAAGTCTGTTTAGCCACAGTGGTACAGGCCATACCCGGGCCGGACAGAGAGCCGTCCTGGGCGACAATAATCGGGTCGATCCGGACTTTGGTGTTATTTGAGGTGTTCAGACGGTCAGCCGCTGCGCGTGACAGCGAAATAACGCGGTCGTTGCCGTAAGGGCCACGGTCGTTGATACGCACCACAATCATCCGGCCATTCGCCAGGTTAGTAATACGCGCGTAGCTCGGAATGGGGAGGGTGGGATGCGCAGCCGTCAGCTGCATCGGATCGAAGGCTTCACCGGATGCGGTCAGGTTGCTTCCCGGCTCGGCATCATAAATCGCCGCCAGGCCTGCCTGACTGAATCGGGACAGATCCTGAACGATTTTGTAGCTTTTACCGTCACGTTCGTAATCCTGATTCGCGGTAGCGCTCAGTGGTTCAAAACGCGGATCGGCTCCGCTGATCTCAACCACCGGTCCATTACATACGGCTGGCTGCGGCGGTGCGACGGTCGCTTGCTGCTGACCATCGTCACTTGTACAGGCTGCCAGTAAACTCACTGCGATGCAGATCCCAGACCACTGCTTACGCATTGCGTGCCCCTTATACGCTTTTTGACAACATTTTTCTGTGTGTGTGGATCGACATGACGATCCCGAACCCGGCCATCAGTACAATCAGGGCCGAGCCTCCGTAACTCACCAGGGGAAGCGGTACGCCAACCACCGGCAGAATACCGCTCACCATACCAATATTTACGAAAACATAAACGAATAAAATCAACATCAAGCCACCGGCCATGACGCGACCAAAGGTGGTTTGCGCGCGGGCTGCGATCCATAATCCACGCATGATTAGCAGCAGATAGAGCGCCAGCAGAATCAAAATGCCCACCAGGCCCAACTCTTCGGCCAGAACCGCGAAGATAAAGTCGGTATGACGTTCCGGCAGGAACTCAAGCTGTGACTGAGTACCGTGCAGCCAGCCCTTACCGCGCAGGCCGCCAGAGCCGATCGCAATCTTCGACTGTATAATATGATAGCCTGCTCCGAGCGGGTCGCTCTCCGGATCAAGCAGCATCATCACGCGCTGACGCTGATAATCGTGCATCAGGAAGAACCACAGAATCGGGATAAAGGCCGCGACCAGCACCACCGCAATCCCGATAAGCCGCCAGCTCAGCCCGGAGAGGAACAGCACGAACAGGCCGGAAAGGGCGATAAGAATCGAGGTGCCGAGGTCCGGCTGGGCTGCAACCAGCAACGTAGGCAGGAAGATCAGCACCAGCGCAATCGCAGTATTTTTCAACGACGGTGGACAAACATCACGGTTGATGAAGCGCGCCACCATTAACGGGACGGCGATTTTCGCAATCTCGGAGGGCTGAAAACGCACGATACCCAGGTCGAGCCAGCGCTGCGCGCCTTTCGAGATGGCACCAAAGGCATCTACCGCTACCAGCAGAATAATACAGAAAATGTAGAGATAGGGCGCCCAGCCTTCATAGACGCGCGGCGGGATCTGCGCCATCACCACCATGATCACCAGACCCATGGTGATCTGGCCGATCTTACGTTCGGTCATCCCGAGATCCTGACCGCTGGCACTCCAGATAACCAGAGCGCTGTAAACCAGCAGCGCCAGCAGGATCAGCAGCATGGCCGGGTCGATGTGGATCTTGTCCCACAGCGATTTTTTATTCGGATTATCGGTCACGATTATTGGTCCTCCGCGCCAGCGGCAGCCGGGCTCTCGCTCGGCAATTCAGTGTTGTTGTCACCCAGCATAATGTGGTCAAGGATCTGGCGCATAATGGTACCGACCGCCGGGCCGGCACCGCCGTTTTCCAGAATAATCGACACCGCAACCTGCGGGTTATCATAAGGAGCAAACGCAATCATCAGCTTGTGGTCACGCAGACGTTCAGCAATTTTGTGTGCGTTATAGGTTTCGTTCGCCTTCAGGCCGAAGACCTGCGCGGTACCGGATTTTGCCGCGATTTTATACGGAGCCCCGGCAAAGTACTTGTGCGCCGTACCGTTCGCGCGGTTGGCAACGCCGTACATCCCGTCTTTGGCAATTTCCCAGTAGCCGGAGTGGATATCACCCACCGGCGGCTCATGCGGCTGCGACCATGGCACTTTTTTGCCGTCTTCAACGGTGCTCATCAGCAGGTGCGGCACTTTCACCACCCCGTCATTGATAAGGATCATCAGCGCTTTGTTCATCTGAATCGGGGTCGCGGTCCAGTAGCCCTGGCCTATCCCCACCGGAATGGTGTCACCCTGATACCAGGGCTTTTTAAAGCGTTTCAGCTTCCATTCGCGGGTTGGCATGTTGCCGGAGCGCTCTTCCGACAGGTCGATCCCGGTGTAATGGCCATAGCCAAATTTGCCCATCCACTCGGACAGACGGTCGATACCCATGTCGTAGGCGACCTGGTAGAAGAAGGTATCCGCCGATTCTTCCAGCGATTTGGTGACGTTCAGGTGGCCGTGGCCCCACTTTTTCCAGTCGCGGTAGCGTTTTTCGGAACCCGGCAACTGCCACCAGCCCGGGTCGAAGAGGCCGGTATTGCGGGTGATCACCCCTGCGCTCAGGGCGGAGACCGCCACGTACGGTTTCACCGTTGACGCAGGCGGATAGACACCCTGCGTCGCGCGGTTGACCAGCGGCGTGTTCGGATCGTTGAGCAGGCCAGAGTAGTCTTTACTGGAGATACCATCGACGAACAGGTTCGGGTCATAGCTTGGGGTCGACACCAGCGACAGAATGCTGCCGCTGCGCGGGTCGCTCACAATGACCGCCGCACGGCTGCCCGCCAGCAGGGTTTCGATATACTGCTGGAGTTTGAGATCCAGGGTCAGATAGATGTCATGCCCGGCCTGGGGCGGCACCTCTTTCAACTGGCGGATCACACGGCCGCGGTTGTTGACCTCAACTTCTTCGTAACCGGTCTGGCCGTGGAGCAGGTCTTCGTAATAGCGTTCAATACCCAGCTTGCCGATATCGTGCGTTGCCGCGTAGTTGGCGAGCTTGCCGTCTTTATCCAGCCTGTCGACGTCTTTATCGTTAATTTTCGAGACATAGCCGATGACGTGCGTCAGCGCGGAACCGTACGGGTAGAAGCGACGCTTATAGCCCTTAACTTCCACGCCGGGAAAGCGGTACTGGTTTACGGCGAAACGGGCAACCTGCACTTCGGTGAGGTTGGTTTTTACCGGGATCGACGTAAAGCGATGCGAGCGCGAACGCTCTTTTTTGAAGGCGGCGATATCGTCATCGTTCAGATCCACCACGCTGCGCAGCGCATCAAGCGTCTGCTGCACGTTATCGACCTTCTCAGGCATCATTTCAATCTGATAGATCGTGCGGTTCAGCGCCAGCGGCGTACCGTTACGGTCATAGATAATGCCGCGACTGGGGGCGATGGGGACGAGTTTGATGCGGTTTTCGTTGGAGCGGGTCTGGTAATCGGTAAAACGGACAATCTGCAGATTATAGAGGTTGGCGATCAGCACGCCCGTCAGCAGCAAAATCCCCAAAAAGGCGACCAGCGCCCGGCGCACAAACAGCGCGGACTCAGCCGTATAGTCGCGAAAAGAATTCTGTAGTTTCATCCGCTGCTTAATCTACCCAAGACTTAATCATTACTCACGGTGATAAGGGTGGTTGGTCGTGATGCTCCACGCGCGATAGAGGCTTTCAGCAACCAGAACCCGGACCAGCGGGTGGGGAAGCGTCAACGCGGAGAGAGACCAACTTTGTTCTGCTGCCGCTTTGCAGGCGGGGGATAATCCCTCCGGACCGCCAATTAACAGGCTGACGTCGCGACCGTCCTGCTTCCAGCGCTCCAGTTCGTGCGCCAGCTGCGGCGTATCCCAGGGTTTACCCGGAATATCGAGAGTGACGATGCGGTTTTTGCCTGCGGCAGCCAGCATCAGTTCACCCTCTTTATCGAGAATACGCTTGATATCCGCATTTTTGCCGCGTTTGCCAGCGGGGATCTCCACCAGCTCAAACGGCATGTCTTTTGGAAAACGACGCAGATATTCAGTAAACCCCGTTTGTACCCAGTCGGGCATTTTTGTACCGACGGCTACCAGTTGCAGCTTCACGCATTAACCCCAGAGTTTTTCCAGCTCATACAGGCGACGGCTCTCTTCCTGCATGACGTGGACAATCACATCGCCAAGGTCAACGACGACCCAGTCAGCGGTGGCTTCGCCTTCAACGCCGAGCGGCAGCATGCCGGCAGCGCGAGATTCCTGAACCACATGGTCAGCGATGGAAGCAACATGGCGAGTGGAGGTGCCGGTGCAGATAATCATGCAATCGGTGATGCTTGATTTGCCCTGAACGTCGATGGCAATGATGTCCTGACCTTTCAGATCATCAATTTTGTCGATAACAAAATCCTGGAGTGCTTTACCCTGCAAGTTTTCCCCCTGGGAGAGTGAGATTGAATAACTGTAAATTCGTAGCCAGACAGTATACCTGAACTGGCTGCAGTGTCGGGACAAATGTCACCGGACGGGCATGCGAAGGCGGGTATCATCCCACCCTATGCCGGAGATTGCATCGCCATTTTTGTAAAACAGTTTTTGTAAAACCGTGCTGGCGGGAAGTCTGGCTGCGGAGGATATCAGCCTGGACGGGGGTGTCAATGGCGAGAGCGCGAATGGCACGCTTTTTCTCCCGCACGCCAGTCAGTTGCTGCTTTTCTGATACAGGCCCTGCTGCTGAATGTAACTTAACACCGGCAGCGGTAACATCTCATCACAGGGGAGTCCCTGCTGCAGACGCTGGCGGATAAGCGTCGCTGAGATATCAAACCAGGGGGTTTCCGCAAGGTAAATTTTGCCGGCCGGCAGATTGTGCAGATCCTCAACCTGATACGTCAGATGCTGCTCCAGCCACAGCTGGTGCTGCTCCTCTTTCATCGTCAGGGGATAGCCCGGACGACGGCAGACGATTAAGTGGCTGTTATCGAGGATCGTCTGATACTGATACCAGGTGGGGAAATTGAGCAGCGAGTCCTGACCGATAATAAACGCCAGCGGTTTTTCCGGCCCTTGTTCGCTGCGCCAGGCCTGTAAAGTCTGCGCGGTATACGAAGGGCTGTCCCGGCGCAGCTCTCGCTCATCAAGAACAAACAGCGGCTTATCGGCAATAGCCAGCGCCAGCATCTCTTTGCGCTGGGCGGGAGTGGCTTCTGGCTGCGGGCGATGCGGCGGCACGTTGTTGGGCATTATCGTGACGCGCTGCAGGCCAATCTGGTTGGCGAGGATCTCGACCGGTTTCAGATGCCCGTAGTGGACCGGGTCAAAGGTGCCGCCATAGAGTGCCTGTAAAGATTGCATCTCAACCTTCAATAAAGATATCGGCCAGCGCTTTGTGGCACAGCAGCAGGGAGAGGCTTTCCAGCTCAGACCAGATCGACTGACCGTAATCCTGCTTCAGGGTCAGCTCGGTGCGCGTCAGAAGCTGAACGGCCTGGCGCAGCTGTTCCGGGCTCAGTCGGTTCAAGGCTTCAGTTGTCATGCCGCGGCGATTCTGCCAGACCCGGTGCTTATCAAACAGCGCGCGCAGGGGCGTATGCGCGGACTGACGTTTCAGCGTAACCAGCAGCAGCAGTTCGCGCTGCAGGGTGCGCAACAGAATAACCGGCTCGCTGCCTTCGAGACGCAGCTGCTGCAGGATATGCAGAGCGCGTTTGCTCTTTGCGGACAGCAGGGCATCGACCCAGTGGAAAGGGGTGAAGTGCGCCGCGTCGTTAACCGCCTGCTCAACGCGCGGTAAGGTCAGTTTGCCATCCGGCCAGAGCAATGACAGACGTTCCAGCGCCTGGGCAAGGGCCAGCAAATTGCCTTCGTAACAGTAACAGAGTAGCTGGTTCGCGGCGTCATCCAGCTGCAGATTCAGCTGTTTTGCCCGGGCCGCCACCCATTTGGGCAGATGTGCCTGCTCCGGGGTCTGGCAGGATACCTGCACCGAATGGTTTGCCAGAGCGGTAAACCAGGCGGCATTCTCCTGCGCCTTAGTTAGCTTGTTGCCACGAACAATCAGCAGCAGATCGCTGTGCAGCAGACTAACCAACGTGGCAAGCTGTTCGTTGATGGCCGCGTTAGGGCCATTTTCCGGGAGCTGAATAAGCAGGGTTTGCCGGGCAGCAAACAGGCTCATCGCCTGGCAGAGCGAGAAAATCTCCTGCCAGTCGGTGCTGTTATCCAGAGTGAAACTGTGGTGCTCCTCAAAGCCCTGGCTGGCCGCAATCTGACGAACGGCGTCCTGGCTCTCCTGAAGCAAAAGTGGGTCGTTTCCGAGCAGTAGATACGCCGCGCGCAGCCCTTCATTGAGCTGCGCGCGGAGTTGTTCAGGGTACAACCTGAGCATTACTGACCCAGCGTCGTGGAGACGCGAGATGAGGATGCCGCAGGTGTAGCCTTCTGGGCGTTCTCTTTTTCAGCGGAATGGACGCTCGGCAGCTTACGGATCAGCTGCTCCGCTGCCTTGTCATACATTTCGTTCACGATAATGGTCTGCTCAGCGTCTTTCGCAAGGGCTGTCTGCGGGTTATCGAAGAACGAACGGTAGACCTTGGTGCTGATTGGGTAAATATCGCTACCCGGGATCAGAACCGCAGCGTGCACTTCCATCACCATCTGGTATTCCGCAGTACGACCATCCTGGAAGATGGAGGCGGTGTCCTGGCTCAGGGTAGAGCTTAAGACGCGGAACGACGGGATATCCTGGCGCAGCGTACTTTTCTCGATCAGATCAACGCCGTTAAGGCGCAGCTGGTTACGAATGGCACGGCTAAGCGGACCATTTGGATCCCCCGAATCGAAAATCATCGTTTTCATCTGTTCCGGCACCTGTGTGGTGTTGCGCAGGTGCCAGCCACATCCGGCGGTGACCAGCACCGCCAGCGATAACAGTAATGTTGCCAGTTGTCGCACGCTTCCTCCCGCGCTTAGCCAACGACCAGGTTCAGCAGTTTACCAGGTACGTAGATCACTTTACGTACGGTAACGCCATCAAGATACTTCGCCACCAGATGCTCCTGGCCGGCACGTTCGCGTACCTGCTCTTCGGTTGCATCAACCGGAACAGTGATTTTACCGCGGACTTTACCGTTTACCTGCACAACGACCAGGGTGGTGTTTTCAACCATTGCGGATTCATCCGCCACCGGCCACGGTGCATTGTCGATATCGCCTTCGCCGTTCAGCTCCTGCCACAGGGTAAAGCTGGCGTGTGGGGTGAACGGGTTCAGCATACGTACGACCGCCAGCAGCGCTTCACGCATGATGGCGCGATCCTGCTCGCCGTCCTGCGGGGCTTTCGCCAGCTTGTTCATCAATTCCATAATAGCCGCAATTGCGGTATTGAAGGTCTGACGGCGACCAATATCATCGGTCACTTTGGCAATCGTTTTATGAACATCGCGACGCAGCGCCTGCTGATCTTCAGTCAGTGCAGCGGTATCCAGCGCCGGGGCGTCACCCTGAGAGGTGTGCTCGTAAACCAGTTTCCAGACACGTTTCAGGAAGCGGTTAGCCCCTTCAACGCCGGACTCCTGCCACTCAAGGGTCATATCTGCCGGAGAGGCAAACATCATGAACAGACGCACGGTGTCGGCACCGTAGCGCTCAACCATCACCTGCGGGTCAATGCCGTTGTTTTTGGACTTCGACATTTTGCTCATGCCGGTGTAAACCAGCTCGTGGCCCGCGGCGTCTTTCGCCTTAACGATACGGCCTTTCTCGTCGCGCTCAACGATGGCATCAACCGGGGAGACCCAGTTACGCTCGCCGTTCGCGCCCACGTAGTAGAAGGCGTCTGCCAGCACCATGCCCTGACACAGCAGCTGTTTTGCTGGCTCGTCAGAGTTCACCATGCCTGCGTCGCGCATCAGCTTGTGGAAGAAGCGGAAGTAGAGCAGGTGCATGATGGCGTGTTCGATACCACCGATGTAGATATCCACCGGCAGCCAGTAGTTTGCTGCTTTGGAATCCAGCATGCCTTCCTGATACTGCGGGCAGGTGTAGCGCGCGTAGTACCAGGAAGACTCCATAAAGGTGTCGAAGGTGTCGGTCTCACGCAGCGCAGGCATACCGTTAACGGTGGTTTTCGCCCACTCAGGATCGGCTTTGATCGGGCTGGAGATGCCATCCATAACCACATCTTCCGGCAGGATCACCGGCAGTTGATCTTCTGGCGTTGGCATCACGGTACCGTCTTCCAGGGTAACCATCGGAATCGGTGCGCCCCAGTAACGCTGACGGGAAACACCCCAGTCGCGCAGACGGTAGTTAACTTTACGCTCGCCGACGCCCAGCGCAGCCAGCTTGTCAGCAATGGCGTTGAAGCCTTCTTCGAAGCTCAGGCCGCTAAATTCGCCGGAGTTAAACAGGGTGCCTTTTTCAGTCAATGCCTGTTCGGACAGGTCCGGCTCTGAGCCATCCGCTGCCAGGATAACCGGCTTGATCGCCAGGTTGTATTTAGTGGCAAATTCGTAATCGCGCTGATCGTGACCCGGAACGGCCATAACTGCGCCGGTACCGTACTCCATCAGAACGAAGTTGGCGGCCCAGACCGGGATCGCTTCGCCAGTCAGCGGGTGCGTCGCGTAGAAACCGGTGGCAACGCCTTTTTTCTCCATCGTTGCCATGTCGGCTTCGGCCACTTTGGTGTTGCGGCATTCGTCGATGAAGGCTGCCAGTTCCGGATTGTTCTCTGCCGCTTTCTGCGCCAGAGGGTGACCTGCGGCAACGGCCAGGTAGGTCGCACCCATGAAGGTGTCCGGACGGGTAGTGTAGACGGTCAGAGTCTGATCGTAGTTCTCAACGTTGAAGGTGATCTCCACGCCTTCAGAGCGGCCGATCCAGTTGCGCTGCATGGTCTTAACGGTATCTGGCCAGTGGTCCAGATTATCCAGATCGTTCAGCAGTTCGTCGGCGTAAGCGGTGATTTTGATAAACCACTGTGGGATCTCTTTACGTTCAACCTTGGTGTCGCAGCGCCAGCAGCAGCCGTCGATGACCTGTTCGTTAGCGAGAACGGTCTGATCGTTCGGGCACCAGTTAACGGCAGAGGTTTTCTTGTACACCAGGCCTTTTTTATACAGCTCGGTGAAGAACTTCTGCTCCCAGCGGTAGTATTCAGGGGTGCAGGTTGCCAGCTCGCGGCTCCAGTCATAGCCAAAGCCCAGCATCTTGAGCTGGTTTTTCATGTAGGCGATGTTGTCGTAGGTCCATGGCGCTGGCGCAGTGTTGTTTTTTACCGCTGCACCTTCTGCAGGCAGACCAAACGCATCCCAGCCGATTGGCTGCAGGACGTTTTTGCCCAGCATGCGCTGATAACGGGCGATCACATCACCGATGGTGTAGTTACGCACGTGGCCCATGTGTAGTCGGCCAGAAGGATAGGGAAGCATCGACAGGCAGTAATACTTCTCTTTGCTCTCGTCTTCGGTGACTTCAAAAGTGCGCTTCTCGTCCCAGTGTTGCTGGACTTTCGATTCTATCTCTTCCGGGCGGTATTGCTCTTGCATGGCAGCCAGTGGTCCTGTGTTCAATACAGCTACAAACGTAGCCAATGGATGTGGTAATTCAGATCCGCATAGCATAGCCCAAACGCCCGCGTCAAAACAGCCTTTACCACTAAAAGCGACTTGCAGGTATTTACGCAGAGTGTGGATGACCTGACAAAGCGGGGCGCAAATAAGGTCTATCATTAGAGAGGTTTACTTACCCGGGAGGCAAAATGATGAACAAGGTTGCTCAATTTTACCGTGAACTGGTCGCCACATTGACAGAACGTCTGCGGAACGGTGAGCGTGATATAGATGCGCTCGTCGAGCATGCACGCGTTAAGGTGATGCAGACGGGTGAGTTAACGCGCACCGAAGTGGAAGAGGTGACACGCGCGGTTCGCCGCGATCTGGAGGAGTTTGCCCGTAGCTATGGCGAGAGCCAGGATGAGGCCAACGACAGCGTATTTATGCGGGTGATCAAAGAGAGCCTGTGGCAGGAGCTGGCGGACATCACCGATAAAACCCAACTGGAGTGGCGCGAGGTATTCCAGGATCTCAACCATCACGGGGTGTATCACAGCGGTGAGGTTGTCGGGCTGGGGAATCTGGTGTGTGAGAAGTGCCATTTTCATCTGGCCATCTATACCCCAGAGATGCTGCCGCTCTGTCCAAAATGTGGCCACGACCAGTTCCAGCGTCGGCCATTTGAACCTTGAATCCGTAGTAAAAAGTTATCTTCTTTACAGTAAATCGGTGCGCAAAACTTGCGCACCGTTGTTAAAGTACTGCTTATCTGGCAGTGATTTCTGTCGCTTTAAAGTTCTGATTGCCGCCCATGTTTGATGCATATTTATGGGAAGAATCCAGAATCAGTTTGTTAGCGGTCAATGCACCAACGCCGCAGGTTTTTAAATTCAGGAAACCACATTTATAACCACCGTTCTCAACTTTTTTGGCAGTCAAGTTCAGCGTATTCTGAGCCGTAATATGGCCGCGGTTAATAATGTTGCCTTTATTTTGCGTACTCAGGGTGAGATCGCCCCAGGAGCGAATCAGCGCTTCGTTATACAGATCGCCGGAGGTAATGACGCTAACCCCAGTACCCTCGATATGACCGTAGTTATCAGTTTTATTATTCTGAATCATGACCGTAGTATACGTACCTCCCATATAACCGGAGTTGTTCAACCAGTTGCTTGCCGTAGTCAGACTTTTGCTCGCCTTGATTTGGCTATTAGCGTGTTGGGTGATGGTGCCGTTAGTCTGAATGAGAATATCGCCACCGGACATTGAGCCTGAATTAATGATTTCACCTGAGGAGAGTTGGTTGTCTTTGGTCGACGTAATTTGCAAAGTTTCAGTGCCATAAATATAACGGTCTGAAGTGAAACTGTTTCCGCCGAAGGTGAACGCGGTATTGGCACCGTACATTGATCCACCTTTTTGAGTAATATTACCCGCTGCGGAGATGGTCAGTCTATTTCCAGAATGAATATATGCTGCACCAATATTTTCCAGATTGCCGTTGGTGGCAATTACAAGCTCGTTAACTGCTTTAATGGTACCTTTGTTAGAGAGATCACTGGCTGCTGAAACGGCCATTTGGTTACCGCTGAAAATCGTGCCGGTATTAACCAGATTATTGGCGCTATTCAGTACGGCAATATTGGCGCTTGAAATATTACCTGTGTTTTTTATTTCTCCCGCAGACATTATCTGGGTCACCATACCATTGTTGGTAATAGAACGTTCGTTTACCAGCATACCATTGCTGGCCATAGACAGAACGCCCTTCGCAACAATTGCGCCAGTATTGCGTACACCAAAGCCGAGATTATTGCCCACCATGGTAATATTGTCGGCTTTAACACCTCCCATCGCACTGACGTCAATGCTGTATTCAGGGAAGAGCATCTGTTTCAGGGTGGCTGTTTTTCCGGCGGAGGTGATCTGACCAGTGCTATTATTCAGGGTGAAGTTACCGGCGCTTATCATGGCATTTTTAACATTAACCTGGCCGTTGAGGCTGATAACGTCAGCCAGCAGAGCGGCATAGTTTTCTGCAGCGTTCATGCCATTACCATCAATGCTAATTTTGCCGCCAGTGACGGTGTAGCTGCCGATAGCCCCGGCGTCGGTCATGTTGACTTTACCGGTTGTCATAACCACTTTATTGGCGTTGACAAAGCTACAGCCGGAGCAGGAGATGCCGTTCGGGTTAGCAATGACGACATCGGCTCTCTGACCATTGACCTCGATAAAACCGTTCAGGGCGCTGGATTTATTAGAAGTTACTTCGTTAAGAATGACGGAAGCGCTTCCGTTCGCCAGATTATTGTTCCTGGCAATATTACCCAACGTGCCATGAACAACATCGCTCGCGCTATTGTTCAGAATGGCACCTTTATCACTCACGTTAAATTCACGGTACATATTATGCGAAACACCGGCAGCATTAGGTGCTTCGATATCAATGACTTTTGCGCCAGATAAATGGTTATAGCTGAAAGGATCGGCATTTACGCCAGTTGCTGAAAGTGCTGCCGCCAGGGCGACATAGCTGATTTTAAATTTAAACATGTGATTATTCCTTTAATGAAAATATTTCCGAAAATTACTGCTAAATAAACGAGTGATTCTTTATGTTGTCTAGTACCTCCATTGCAATGAAAAACCCATATTAAGCGCATCAGTATGATAACTCTCGGGTTTCACAAGTGGTGTGCCGATAAAAAGGTCGTATTGAGTCGCCAGTTTTTCCCCACGCAAACCCACTACCGCGCCGGATAATACTTTTCCGGATTGATACCGATCGCTGCCGATAATTTTTCCTGCATCAAGACCGACATAAAATTGCTGGTCGGGTGTTGGGATGTTCCAGATAAAATCATTGCGCAGATACCATCCCTGGTTACTGGATAGCGTGCTTTCACCATCAAACCCTCTTACTGACCAGCGGTTGCCAATATTAAATAAATTATCGCTGGATAAGGTATCAGGGCTAATTTGCAGACTAAAATGCGGAGCCCAGGCGAACTTTTCTCCGGTATTGTCAAACTTCATTAATGCTTTAATGTCGGCACGAACGACGCGTGCCTGTTTATTATATAAACCCGCCTTTTCTTCAGGCGTTGGCGTTGAGCTCAGCCAGCCTAACCGATGCTGCATCGTTATTCCGGCATCGACGATCTTTTTGTTGAAATAGTGCTGGTGGCGTACACCCAGTTCCCAGGCGGGATTTTGCTTACGCATTACCATCAATTCCTCACCGCCAAAATAGTAACGGGAACGGCTTTTAGACACTCGTGCGCTCAGCGAGGTTTTTTGGTCCCGGGTATGAGAGATCAGTCGTTCCAGCGTGGCGCTGTAATAACGGTTCTTGCTTTCATAATCTACCGTTGAGTAATTCCCCCTGAACTGTTGCAGGTAGGTGCTGTGAGACGCATAAACGCTAAGATTCCAGTAGCCGAAGGGAACAGAGTAATAGAGGCTGCTGTTATGGTTGCCGTCATTTTTCTGCTGATATTCCACATCGCCGCCTGCAGCGAGATAAAGGATATCGTCAAGGGTAGTCAAATCATAAAGGTACAGCGCAGCACCGCCCTGATAGCGTCCACTGGCGCGGCTTCCCGCATCATCCAGCCAGGCGCCGAGTTGCCACATTTTATCCAGCTTGCGGGTAATGACGATGTCGGTTTCGCCGTACTGCTTCCCGGGCTGTAATTTCATATGAGCCGATGTGCCAGGGAGGCGCTGGAGATTCGCCATACCCATTTCTAAGTCTTTCAGATTTAATATGTTATCTGAAGAGGTGGGCATTGTGTTCCACAGACGGGTTTCGTCATTTTCGGTTTTCGCATCATATGCTATTTCTCCTACCCGGCCATAAACCAACGTCAGGATTAGAATGCCATTCGCCATATCCTGAGAAGGGATATCAATCAGTGAAGTAATGTACCCACGCGCGATAAGTTCATTTTGTAACGCGTGCGCCAGTAGTTGAATGCCATTTATGCCAAGGCATCGTGATTTCGCCTGGGCGGTCAATTTGCCGAGCATTCTGCGGGTGAGGGCTGCGTCATCTGATTCGATGACCACGTCATTAATATATTTGCAGACGGACTCTTCAGGAAACTTAAGCATTTTCTCACCGGTATAAATGCTGCCGGGTGTATATTCCTGCTCCATCGGTTTTAACGCCGTCTGGCGTGCTTTGTCCTGTTCCGATTGTGTGGTGGCTGGATGACTATTACTGGCGTAGACATGTTTACCCCCCCCGGCATAAATAAACAGGCCAGTAATAAGCATAACGCAAGTTTTTCGCATAAAAGAAATCCATTTCATTTGAAGTTGATTTAATGACTTAATCATTCAGAGTTCCATCCCTGAATTAACGCCGTTTTTATAGTCGAGGTTATCGGAATAATAATAGAAATAAAGTGAATTATATTTTGAGGAGTACTTAATTCCGATTTACTTACTGAAAATTTACTGGGGTGACACCTTTATAAAAAGATGAGGGATAATAGCGAAAGCGCTAGCGCGGTGCTACGTGTCTTTTTCTTAATTCTTTATGAATTGATAGCTGAAATTATGATCTTAATAGATGTGCTGAATGATTCATCTCTGCGCTCTGATCCTGGGACAAGAGCGCAGGTTTTTGAATTAATTGTAGAATGCAAGTCGCTGCGCCAGCAGATCAACAAAGGCGGCACGGTTTATATCTGTTAACACCGTGGCGTTAGGGGAGTTACCGGTTAAAAAGTAATAATCCACGACGGTCATACCCTGGGTATATTTCCCCTGCGTCTCGACGCCAACCCAGCGCTCGATAGCGGTGAACATATCGGGTTTAAGTAGCCAGGCGATGGTACAGGGATCGTGCAATGGCGCCCCGTGAAAACCCCATTTTTCCGCTTTATGGTAAGCCATAAAGAAGTCCAGCAGCTCCGCCACTGTGGTCGCCACCGGGTTACCAATACGGCGAAAACGCTCGATATCCTCCGCCATAATTTGCGCCTTGTGCGTCACATCCAGCCCGGCCATTACTACCGGGATGCCGGACTGAAAAACGATTTCGGCGGCTTCGGGGTCGACATAAATGTTGAATTCCGCCGCGGGCGTCCAGTTGCCTAGCCCCATCGCGCCGCCCATGATCACAATCCGGGCGATTTTTGTGTGCAGTTCAGGGTGAGCGTTCAACAGCAGAGCGACGTTAGTCTGCGGGCCGGTTGCCACCAGCGTCACCGGTTCAGGGCTTTCACGCAGTACCTTTGCCATCAGTTCCACAGCCGTGCAATCCTGCGGGGCAAAATCGGGCTCAGGCAGGGCAGGGCCATCAAGACCGCTTTCACCGTGCACGTTGTCGGCAATAATCAAATTGCGCATCAGAGGCTTAGTGGCCCCACCAGCCACCGGAATATCGCTGCGTTTTAAAAGCGTCAGCATTCGCAGCACGTTGCGCAGGGTTTTGTCCGGAGTCTGGTTTCCGGCAGAAGAGGTCACCGCCTTGAGTTCCAGTTCCGGTGAGGCGAGGGCGAGGGCGAGAGCGATCGCGTCATCATGACCCGGGTCGCAATCGAGGATAATAGGTAGTGCCATTGAATTCTCCATTTCTCAGTGTTGTTTTGTGACAAGGCTAACGCTGAAGAGAGGAGCAGACGAGGCAAACAGGTGAAAAGCGTGAAGCGGTGCGCAATCTGAGCGATTGCGCACCAGAGGGATTAATGCAGAATTTTGGCGAGGAAGTCTTTAGCGCGTTCGGACTGCGGATTGGCAAAGAAATCTTCCTTGGCCGAGTCCTCGACGATTTTACCTTCATCCATAAAGATGACGCGGTTCGCCACTTTACGGGCAAAGCCCATTTCGTGGGTCACCACCATCATGGTCATCCCTTCATTGGCCAGCTCAACCATGACGTCCAGCACCTCGTTGATCATCTCAGGATCGAGTGCCGACGTGGGTTCATCAAACAGCATGGCCACCGGATCCATGCACAGCGCGCGGGCAATCGCCACGCGCTGCTGCTGGCCGCCGGAGAGCTGCGCCGGGAACTTATCGGCATGTGCAGAAAGCCCTACGCGCTCAAGCAGTTTCAGGCCTTTCTCGCGTGCTGCTGCTTTGTCGCGCTTGAGGACTTTTACCTGGGCCAGGGTCAGGTTCTCAATGATCGACAGATGCGGGAACAGTTCAAAGTGCTGGAACACCATCCCGACGTTGGAGCGCAGCTTCGCCAGGTTGGTTTTCTTGTCATTCACTTTGGTGCCGTTGACGGTGATCTCGCCCTGCTGCACTGGCTCAAGGCCGTTCACGGTTTTGATCAGCGTGGATTTACCGGAGCCGGACGGCCCGCAAACCACCACCACCTCGCCCTTTTTCACTTCCGTGGAGCAGTCGGTCAGCACCTGAAAGTGCCCATACCATTTAGAAACATTTTTCAGGGAAATCATTACACTGTCCTTTTCTTCAGCCAGCTGACCAACAGCGACGCGCTTAAACTAATTGCAAAATAGACCGCACCTGCGAACAGGATCATCTCAACCTGAGTACCATCGCGCTCGCCGATGGTGGAGGCGGTACGGAAGAAGTCTGCCAGGCTCAGTACATACACCAGCGAGGTGTCCTGGAACAATACGATGCCCTGGGTCAGCAGCAGCGGAACCATGGCGCGGAACGCCTGCGGCAGAATGATGAGCTTCATCGACTGCCAGTGGGTCATGCCTAACGCCAGCGCGGCGCTGGACTGCCCGCGGGAGATACTCTGGATCCCGGCACGGATAATCTCCGAGTAGTACGCCGCCTCAAACATGGAGAAGGCCACCATCGCCGAGATCAGGCGGATGTCAGATTTCGGCGACAGGCCAAGCACGTCCTGCAGCAGACCGGGTACGATGAGATAGAACCACAGCAGCACCATCACCAGCGGGATGGAACGAAACACGTTGACGTAGGCCGTTGCAAACCAGGCGACAGGCTTAAAGCTCGACAGGCGCATCACCGCCAGCAGCGTACCCCAGACAATCCCGACCACCACCGCCGTCAGGGTGATCTTCAGGGTGATAATCAGCCCATCAACCAGGTAGGGCAGGGAAGGAACAATAGAACTCCAGTCAAACTCGTACATTATTTGCCCCCCAGGTTGCCCGGCAGGCGAACTTTACGTTCGACCAGGTTCATCACCAGCATAATCACAGCGTTAATCAGCACGTACGCCAGGGTAATGGCGGTAAAGGATTCCCACGCGTGGGCGGAATAGTCGAGCAGTTTACCCGCCTGTGCGGCCATATCCACCAGACCGATCGTGGAGGCGATGGCCGAGTTTTTCACCAGGTTCATCATCTCCGAGGTCATCGGCGGCACAATCACGCGATAGGCATTCGGCAGCAGAACATAGCGGTAAGCCTGCGGCAGGGTCAGACCCATCGCCAGTGCGGCATTTTTTTGTCCGCGTGGCAGCGACTGGATCGCCGCACGTACTTGCTCACAAACACGGGCAGCGGTAAACAGGCCGAGGCAGAGCATCGAGGAGACAAAGAACTGAACGTTCGGATCCAGTTCAGATTTGAACCACATGCCGATATCTTCCGGCAACAGTTCAGGAATGACCAGATACCAGGTAAAGAACTGCACGATTAACGGAACGTTACGGAACAGTTCGACGTAGAGGGTTCCCAGCGAAGAGAGAAAACGGTTAGGGACGGTACGTAAAATACCGAACAACGAGCCGACGAGAAACGCAATAATCCAGGCGGTGATCGACAGTGCGACCGTGACCTGAAAACCGCTCCACAGCCAGCCAAGATAGGTGGTGTTGCCGAACGGGGCTTGCTGCAGGAAAATGCCCCAGTTCCAGTCAATTGACATAGTAAACTCCAGAAAAAAAAGGGTAGCAGCGCTACCCTCGAAGATTGGTGAGAAGCTTTAATGTTCGCGCTGAGTGGGGAACGACCACTCAACGTTTAGTCTGTCCGCGCTTCCCGACAATCGAGAGGGCAGGAGATCCCGCCCCTTAGTGGTTCTAATTAGTTAAGTGCCTTGTCATTCGGTTCTTTAAACAGCGCTTTCATGTCGTCAGACAGTTCAAAGTTCATGTTCAGATTCTTTGGTGGGATTGGGTTCTTGAACCACTTATCGAACCATTTTTCCGCGTCGCCAGAGGTCTGAACCTGAGCGATGGTGTCATCGACCAGTTTCTTAAATTCCGCATCGTCTTTACGCATCATGCAGCCGTAGGCCTCTTTGGACTGCGCGGTGCCCACGATCTCCCAGTTGTCTGGTTTCTTCGCTTTAGCACGTTCACCGGCCAGCAGGGCGTCATCCATCATAAAGGCGACAGCGCGACCGCTTTCCAGGGTACGGAAAGAGTCACCGTGGTCTTTGGCGCTGATGATACGCATGTCCATTTTCTTCTCTTCATTCAGCTTGTGCAGCAGAACTTCAGAGGTGGTACCGGAGGTCACAACCACCGCTTTGCCTTTCAGGTCGGCAAAGTCTTTAATCTCGCCGCCTTTTTTGGTCAGCAGACGGGTACCCACCACGAAGATCGTGTCGGAGAAGGCAGCCTGTTTTTGACGCTCAAGGTTGTTGGTGGTGGAGCCACACTCAAAATCGAAGGTGCCGTTTTGCAGCAGCGGGATACGGTTTTGTGAAGTGATTGGGATCAGCTTCACTTCCAGATTCGGTTTGTTCAGCTTTTTCTTCACCGCGTCAACGATCGCGTTGGAGTAATCCTGTGAGTAGCCCACGACTTTTTGCGTGTTGTCGTAGTATGAGAACGGAACAGATGACTCACGGTGGCCGACCACAATCACGCCGTTTTTAGCGATTTTTTCCAGGGTGCCGCCTGCTGCCGGCGCAGCATCTTCAGCGTGAACCACGCCTGCGGACAATCCCATCACCAGCATTGCTGTGGCCAGTTTACGTAATTGCATATCCAACTCCTTTTTTATCAGCGCCAGAGACGCATTGATATTCGGTGTGATGTTGTTATAGCTCGCGCGATACGAGTGCAGTGTTATACATGTTTGTTAACATTTAGTTTGGCTTAATGTAAAGATTTTGCTGCGTTATTGTTTATTTTTGCGAAGCGCGCCGCACCATTCAGAGGCATAAATCTTTCGTTGCACCGTTTCGGTGCTACCGGTGAGCTATGCTGGTGCGACAAGGTTTCACATTAAGCCAAATCGCGTTTACGTGAATAAATAAAGCAACAGGCGTGCCAGAAATGAAAATCAGAAGGAATTGCCCGGCGGCGCGTTGCTTGCCAGGCCTACGAACGTAGGCCGGGTAAGGCGAAGCCGCCACCCGGCAAAAGAGGGGAAAAAGCTACTTACGACGCTGGCGCAAACTCATCAGCAAAGCGCCGAAACCGAACAGGGCGGTGAGGATCCACAGCGGCCAGTTGCCGGTGCGGGCGTACGGCGTCAGCCCCGTGGCGGGCGTGACTTTTGCTGTCAGTACGTCGCGGGTGAACTGCGGGAGCATGGCCTGAATTTCGCCCTGCGGGCCAATCACGGCAGTGATACCGTTGTTGGTGCTGCGCAGCAGAGGACGCGCCAGCTCCAGAGAGCGCATCCGCGCCATCTGGAAGTGCTGCCATGGACCAATCGACTTACCGAACCAGGCATCGTTAGAGATAGTCAGCAGGTAGTCGGTGTTCGGGCGGAAATTATCCCGCACCTGTTCACCCAGGATGATCTCGTAGCAGATGGCGGCGGTCAGCAGAAATCCGTGCGCGCTCAGCTGAGGCTGAACGTAAGAACCCCGGCTAAAGGAGGACATCGGCAGATCGAAGAACGGTGCCAGCGGACGCAGAATCGACTCCAGCGGCACAAACTCACCAAAAGGTACCAGGTGATTCTTGTTGTAGCGGTTAGTCGACTCGTAGCTGTACGGGTTGTCTTTCCCAAGCGTAATGATGGTGTTGTAGGTGTCGTAACGGTTTTGCTTGTTCAGACGCGCGTCAACGATACCGGTGATCAGGGTGGAGTTTCGCGCCCGCAGCAGATCGTCCATCATGGCAAGAAAACGCTGCTGGTTAATCTCCAGATCCGGAATTGCCGACTCCGGCCAGATAATCAGCTGGGATTTGCCCATCTCTTTCTGGGTGGCATCCAGATAAATTTTCAGGGTGTTGATCAGCTGGCCTTCATCCCATTTCAGCGACTGAGGGATATCGCCCTGAACCATCGACACCTGGGTTGCGCGTTCCGGTTCAAGAGTGAACCACTGGATATAACGCAGCGGGAAAGGCAGGGCAAAGAGCACCAGAGCCATCACCAGCGGTCGCCAGTTGCGCTGCACCAGCGCCAGCACCAGCAGGCCACTCACCACCATCAGCAGGAAGTTGATCGCCTCGACGCCCATCACCGGCGCCAGTCCTTTCAGCGGGCCGTCTATCTGGCTGTAGCCAAACTGCAGCCACGGAAACCCGGTCAGCACCCAGCCGCGCAGGAACTCGGTTACCTGCCAGACCACCGGGGCGGCAATGGCCACACGCAGCCAGCTGGTTTTCGGCCACAGGCGCGAGAGGATCCCGGCGAACAGACCGGTGTACAGCGAGAGGTACGCCGCCAGCAGCACCACGAGGAAGACGTTCACCGGGCCTGGCATGCCGCCAAACTGGGCAATGCTGACGTAAACCCAGTTAATACCGGCGCCAAACAGGCCCAGACCCCAGAAATAGCCAATCGCCGCCGCCTGAACAGGGCGTCGGTTAAGCGTCAGCCCCTGAAGTCCCATCAGGGAGAGCAGGGCAGCAGGCCAGAAGTCGTAAGGGGAAAAAGCCAGCGTACCGCTGGCTCCGAGGATTAGCGCCAGCAGCAAACGCGTGCGCTGGCGTTCAAACAGTGGGGCAAATGCCATTTAAATCAATCATCCAGTGTGGGTTGCGGAGCATCGTCCGGCATTCTTACATGAACCTGAATAATACGTCGACTGTCGGCCATCGCCACCTTGAACTGGTAACCGTCTATTTCCACGGTCTCGCCACGCGCCGGCAGGTGACCAAACGCCTGCATTACCAGCCCGCCGATGGTATCCACCTCTTCATCGCTGAAGTGGGTCCCGAAGGTGTCATTGAAATCTTCGATTGGGGCGAGCGCACGCACGGTCCAGGTGTGGCGGCTCAGCTGACGGAAGTCGATATCCTCTTCTTCGTCATACTCGTCTTCGATTTCACCCACGATCAGTTCAAGAATATCTTCGATGGTGACCAGGCCCGAAACACCGCCAAATTCATCGATAACAATCGCCATATGGTAGCGCTGGGAGCGGAACTCTTTCAGCATGCGGTCAACACGCTTGCTCTCCGGAACAACCACCGCCGGGCGTAACACTTTTTCCATGCTGAAGGCTTCGGAATCGCTGAGCATAAACGGCAGCAGATCTTTAGCCATCAAAATCCCTTCGATGTGATCTTTGTCTTCGCTGATCACCGGGAAACGCGAGTGAGCGGATTCGATGATGACATCGAGGCACTCGTCCAGGGTCTGGTTGCGTTTCAGGGTAATCATCTGGGAACGCGGGATCATGATATCGCGAACGCGCTGGTCGGCGATGTCCATTACCCCTTCGAGCATCTCGCGCGTATCCTCATCGATAAGCTCGTTTTGCCCGGAGTCACGGATGAGCTCCAGAAGGTCGTCACGGTTTTTAGGTTCCCCGTGGAACAGCTGGCTCAGAAGGAGGGAGAAAAATCCTTTTTTGCTGTTTGGTGTGTCGCTACTGTGTGAATTGTCGTCGCTCATGGCGTTTGTTAAGGGTTCTCATGTTGGTCTATTGATTGCCGCCGCGGACTTTTGTCATACGCAACGGCACATTATGCCAGCAGGGCGCAAGCGCGCCCTACAGACTACTCTTTCTCGGCAATGTACGGATCCTCATAGCCCAGAGCAAGCATTATCTCTGTCTCGAGGGATTCCATCTCTTCTGCTTCGTCATCTTCAATGTGGTCGTAACCCAGCAGATGCAGGCTGCCGTGCACTACCATATGCGCCCAGTGGGCCTCGAGCGGCTTCTGCTGCTCCTGCGCTTCCTGCTCCACCACCTGACGACAGATGATCAAATCACCCAGCAGCGGCAGTTCAATGCCCGGCGGCGCTTCGAACGGGAAAGAGAGGACGTTAGTCGGCTTATCTTTACCGCGGTAGGTCAGGTTCAGCTCGTGGCTTTCTGCTTCATCCACCAGGCGAATCGTCACTTCCGACTCTTCCTGAAACTGGGGGATGACGGCATTCAGCCACGCCTGGAACTGGCTCTCTTCCGGCAGGCCGGAAGACTCTTCACATGCCAGTTGTAAATCGAGGATCACCTGACTCATTTCTGCTCTTGCTCCTGGGCTTCGCGTTTGCGTTCCGCTGCCTGTTCTGCTTTACGTTTTTGATCTGCTGCTTCCCACGCTTCATACGCCGTGACGATACGGGCTACCACCGGGTGGCGCACCACGTCTTCGCTGTGGAAGAAGTTAAAGCTGATTTCGTCCACTTCGCTCAGCACTTCGATGGCATGGCGCAGACCGGATTTGGTGCTGCGCGGCAGGTCGATCTGGGTGATGTCGCCGGTGATCACCGCTTTGGAGTTAAAGCCAATACGGGTCAGGAACATCTTCATCTGTTCGATGGTGGTGTTCTGGCTCTCATCCAGAATGATGAACGCATCGTTCAATGTGCGCCCGCGCATGTAGGCCAGCGGGGCTACTTCGATGACGTTACGTTCGATCAGTTTTTCGACCTTCTCGAAGCCAAGCATTTCGAACAGCGCATCGTACAGCGGACGCAGATACGGGTCGACTTTCTGGCTCAGATCGCCGGGTAAAAAGCCGAGCTTTTCGCCCGCTTCCACCGCAGGGCGGGTAAGCAGAATACGGCGGATCTCCTGGCGCTCCAGGGCATCCACGGCGGCCGCTACCGCAAGGTAGGTCTTACCCGTACCTGCCGGGCCGACGCCGAAGGTGATGTCGTGGTCGAGAATATTGGCGATGTACTGCGCCTGGTTTGGCGTGCGGGGCTTAATTACCCCACGCTTGGTTTTGATATGGATGGCTTTGCCATAGTCCGGAACGCTCTCAGCGCTCTGCTCCAGCACGCGCGCTTCTTTGATCGCCAGATGGATCTGTTCCGGCTCAATATCCTGAATTTCGCCGCGCATTGGCGCGGTATCGACGTACAGGGTATTGAGGATATCCGCAGCTGCATTAACGCAGATGGCACGGCCGGTGAGTTTGAAATGGTTATCGCGACGGTTAATCTCGATACCCAGACGTCGCTCCAGTTGTTTGATGTTGTCATCAAACGGCCCGCACAGGCTCAGCAGGCGAGCGTTGTCTGCTGGCTCAAGGGTAATTTCACGCGTATCTATATTCAAACCGTTCCTCTTAATGTCTCGGGTGTCATAAGGCAGTGGGTCTGTCTTATGAAATTATTCACGCCACAGGTTAAAGGCGCAAGCATTGCGAAGGATATGGGGGAGAACAGGGGGAAATGCAAGGCCTGCCAGAAACGGCAGGCCTCGGAGATTATGGCTGATAAACGCCGACACCCAGATCGCTTTCTTTACGGGTACGGGCAATGACCGACTCTGGCGATTCAACGACCCGCAGGCCCATTTCATCTTCGGTACGCACCAGTTTTCCACGCAGGGAGTTGGTCAGCACTTCAAGGATCTCGATATCAACAAACTTACCTACCAGATCCGGCGTGCCTTCGAAGTTCACCACGCGGTTGTTCTCCGTACGGCCAGAGAGCTGCATGATGCTCTTACGTGAAGTGCCTTCTACCAGCACGCGCTGAACGGTGCCGAGCATCCGACGGCTCCAGGCGTTCGCCTGCTGGTTGATGCGATCCTGCAGAATATAGAGACGCTGCTTTTTCACCTCATCCGGCACGTCGTCAACCATATCGGCGGCAGGCGTGCCTGGACGGGCAGAGAAGATGAAGCTGTAGCTCACGTCGAAGTTCACATCACCAATGACCTTCATGGTGCGCTCAAAATCCTCGTCCGTTTCACCCGGGAAGCCAACGATAAAGTCAGAGCTGATCTGGATATCCGGGCGCGCTTCACGCAGCTTGCGGATAATCGCTTTATATTCCAGCGCGGTGTGGGTGCGGCCCATCAGGTTCAGCACGCGGTCAGAACCACACTGGATAGGCAGATGCAGGAAGCTCACCAGCTCTGGCGTATCGCGGTAAACATCGATGATGTCATCGGTGAATTCGATCGGGTGGCTGGTGGTGAAGCGGATGCGGTCGATACCGTCGATAGCCGCGACCAGACGCAGCAGTTCAGCAAAGGTGCCGGTGCTGCCGTCATAGTTCTCCCCGCGCCAGGCGTTAACGTTCTGCCCGAGGAGGTTAACTTCGCGCACGCCCTGGGCCGCCAGCTGGGCGATCTCAAACAGGATGTCGTCGCATGGACGGCTGACTTCTTCGCCGCGGGTATAAGGCACCACGCAGTACGTACAGTACTTATTGCAGCCTTCCATGATTGAGACGAAGGCGGTCGGGCCATCCGCGCGCGGTTCCGGCAGACGGTCGAATTTTTCGATTTCCGGGAAGCTGACGTCGATGATCGCCTTGCGCTGGCCGGTCCCGCGTACGGAGTTGATCATCTCCGGCAGACGGTGCAGGGTTTGCGGGCCAAAAATTATGTCGACGTAGTGGGCGCGCTGACGAATCAGCTTGCCTTCCTGGGAGGCGACACAGCCGCCGACGCCGATGATCACTTCGGGTCTTTTCTGTTTGATCAGCTTCCAGCGGCCTAGCTGGTGAAAGACTTTCTCCTGCGCCTTCTCACGGATCGAGCAGGTGTTCAGCAGCAACACGTCTGCCTCTTCCGCCACGTCGGTGAGTTGATACCCATGGGTGGCATCCAGCAGATCGGCCATCTTTGATGAATCATATTCGTTCATCTGACAGCCCCAGGTTTTAATATGGAGTTTTTTTGTCATCGACTTGCTCGTGCTCAGGATTGCAGGGCGCGTATTGTAATGCTTTGGTGCGGTTGTGACCAGTATGAAGCTTGTCAGCCTCAAGACCAAAAAAATCCGGTAAACTTAGGGGATTATCAAATAAGGACAAATGACCATGACAATCCAACAAGCCGGGATCGCCGTTGTCGGCGGCGGTATGGTCGGCGGCGCGCTGGCGCTGGGGCTGGCGCAACAGGGGTTCGACGTAACGGTGATCGAACAGGCGATGCCGCCCGCTTTTGACGCTTCACAGCATCCGGATGTGCGCATCTCTGCGATCAGCGCTGCGTCGGTTGATCTGCTTCGCGGGCTGGGGGTCTGGGACGCGGTGCTGGCCATGCGCGCCCATCCGTATCGCCGCCTGGAGACCTGGGAGTGGGAAAATGCCCATGTGGTATTTGACGCCACGGAGCTTAAGCTCCCGCTGCTGGGCTACATGGTAGAAAATACGGTTCTGCAACAGGCGCTCTGGCAGGCACTGGAGGCGCATCCGCAGGTTACGCTGCGCGTCCCGGCGTCGGTGAAAAATCTTCACCGCCACAACGACCAGCATCTGGTTGAGCTGGATAACGGCGAGCAGCTGGCGGTGAAGCTGCTGATTGGTGCCGACGGCGCGAACTCCCGTGTACGCGAACTGGCGGGGATCGGTATTCATGCCTGGCAGTATCAACAGTCCTGCATGCTGATTACCGTCGCCTGCGAGAACGATCCCGGTGACAGTACCTGGCAGCACTTTACGCCGAACGGCCCGCACGCCTTTTTGCCCCTGTTCGATCGCTGGGCATCCCTGGTGTGGTATGACACCCCGGCACGCATTCGCCAGCTGCAGGGGTTCACGATGGAACAGCTGCAGCGCGAAATCGCCCACCATTTCCCGGCGCGTCTGGGCAAGGTGACGCCGGTGGCCGCAGGGGCGTTCCCGCTGACGCGTCGTCATGCGCTGAAATATGCCCGCGAAGGGCTGGCGCTGGTCGGGGATGCGGCGCATACCATTCATCCGCTGGCGGGGCAGGGGGTTAACCTGGGCTATCGTGACGTAGAGGCCTTGCTGGACGTACTCAGCAACGCCCGCAGCCATGGCGAAGCCTGGGCCAGCCATCAGGTGCTCAAGCGTTATCAGACCCGACGAATGGCGGATAACTTCATTATGCAATCAGGGATGGATCTGTTTTACGCCGGATTCAGCAACGACCTTGGGCCGCTGCGTATCCTGCGGAACATCGGGTTGATAGCGGCACAGCGGGCGGGTGCCCTGAAGCGTCAGGCGCTGAAGTACGCCTTAGGGCTTTAACACTCTTCCAGGCCGGGTAAGGCGAAGCCGCCACCCGGCATTTAAATGCAGGAACGCAGAAAAGCAAAAAGCTCGCCGAAGCGAGCTTTTTTTGTGTGGCTGGGGTGCAGGGATTCGAACCCCGGAATGCTGGTATCAGAAACCAGAGCCTTACCGCTTGGCGACACCCCAATTGCGTTAAACAATACATCATTTAACGACTTTGTAAAATGGCTGGGGTACGAGGATTCGAACCTCGGAATGCTGGTATCAGAAACCAGAGCCTTACCGCTTGGCGATACCCCAACAATTTTTTTGGTTTTACCGACCGGAATCGATACAACCTTATATGGTGGCTACGACGGGATTCGAACCTGTGACCCCATCATTATGAGTGATGTGCTCTAACCAACTGAGCTACGTAGCCAGACTGCTTTCTTCGATGGCTGGGGTACCTGGATTCGAACCAGGGAATGCCGGTATCAAAAACCGGTGCCTTACCGCTTGGCGATACCCCAATAACCGCGGAGAACCGCAAAATCGAAGAAATATGGCTGGGGTACCTGGATTCGAACCAGGGAATGCCGGTATCAAAAACCGGTGCCTTACCGCTTGGCGATACCCCATCCGTGCAACGCTTACCTGGGAATGGTGCGGGAGGCGAGACTTGAACTCGCACACCTTGCGGCGCCAGAACCTAAATCTGGTGCGTCTACCAATTTCGCCACTCCCGCAAAAAAGATGGTGGCTACGACGGGATTCGAACCTGTGACCCCATCATTATGAGTGATGTGCTCTAACCAACTGAGCTACGTAGCCATCTTTTTTTCGCGTTACCTTATCGGCGTTGCGGGGCGCATTATGCGTATAGACCCTTGCAGCGTCAACACCTTTTTCAACGAAAATCTCTGGAATGTGACTGTTTGGTTAGGTTGCGAACAGCATGGCCGATTATTCGGCAATTTTTGGTTATTAATCGTTTTTGTCCAGCGAAACGCGAGGCAAAAAAAGAGGCCCCGAAGGGCCTCATGGCGATCTGATGAATTACTTATAGGCGGACTGATGCACACCCACGGCACGCCCTGACGGATCGTTCATGGTTTTGAATGCTTCATCCCACTCAATGGCTTTCGCAGAGGAGCAGGCGACGGAAGGGCCGCCAGGAACACACTCTGCTGCGCTTGGCAGCGGGAACAGCTCTTCGAAGATCTCACGGTACAGATAGGCTTCTTTCGAACCCGGCGTGTTGTACGGGAAGCGGAAGCTGGCGGTTTCCAGTTGCTGATCGGAAATCTGCTTAGCGGCCACCTCTTTCAGGGTGTCGATCCAGCTGTAACCTACGCCGTCAGAGAACTGCTCTTTCTGACGCCATGCCACGCTTGCCGGCAGGTAAGATTCGAAGCATTCACGCAGAACGTGTTTCTCCATCTTGCCGTTGCCGCACATTTTGTCCTGCGGGTTGATACGCATGGCCACGTCGAGGAATTTTTTATCCAGGAAAGGCACGCGCGCTTCAACGCCCCAGGCAGACATCGCTTTGTTAGCACGGGCGCAGTCAAACATGTGCAGCGCCTGCAGTTTACGCACGGTCTCTTCGTGCAGCTCTTTGGCATCCGGCGCTTTGTGGAAGTACAGGTAGCCGCCAAAGACCTCATCTGAACCTTCGCCGGAGAGCACCATCTTGATGCCCATCGCTTTGATTTTACGTGACATCAGATACATCGGCGTGGAGGCGCGGATGGTGGTCACATCATAGGTTTCAATGTGATAAATAACGTCGCGGATCGCATCCAGCCCTTCCTGCACGGTGAAGTGAATTTCATGGTGCACGGTGCCGAGATGGTTTGCCACTTCCTGCGCGGCTTTCAGGTCCGGTGAACCTTCCAGGCCGACGGCGAAGGAGTGCAGCTGCGGCCACCAGGCTTCGGAGCGCTCCTGATCTTCCACGCGACGAGCAGCGTATTTTTTGGTGATCGCCGAGATAACGGACGAATCCAGACCGCCGGAGAGCAGCACGCCGTATGGCACGTCTGACATCAGATGGCTTTTTACTGAATCTTCCAGCGCCTGGCGCAGTTCGTTTTTATCGGTGACATTGTCTTTAACGGCATCGTAGTCGAACCAGTCGCGCTGATAGTACTGGCGAATTTCGCCATCCTGGCTCCACAGGTAGCTGCCCGCCGGGAACTCTTTAATGGTGCGGCAAACCGGCACCAGGGCTTTCATTTCAGAGGCGACATAGAAGTTGCCGTGCTCATCGTGGCCCATATACAGCGGGATAATCCCGATATGGTCACGACCAATCAGATACGCATCTTTTTCGCTGTCATACAGAGCGAAGGCAAACATGCCCTGTAGATCGTCCAGGAATTCCGGGCCTTTCTCCTGGTACATCGCCAGGATCACTTCGCAGTCTGAACCGGTCTGGAAGGTATAGCGATCGCCGTATTCCGCACGCAGCGCCTGATGGTTGTAGATTTCACCGTTGACCGCCAGCGCGTGGGTTTTTTTCTCGTTATATAACGGCTGGGCACCGGCGTTGACGTCCACAATCGACAGACGCTCATGCGCCAGAATCGCTTTGTCGCTGGCGTAAACACCGGACCAGTCCGGGCCGCGATGGCGCATCAGACGGGACAGTTCCAGTGCTTTTTTACGCAGTTCGACTGCGTCAGTTTTGATATCCAGTACGCCGAAAATTGAACACATAACCTTCTCCATTAACCCTGTTGCAGTGTGATGTTGCTTGCTTATGAAAATGCCGCAAAAGGGGAGGGGCGGCAAGCGTTTTGCCGGGTAAAAAACAAAAAGTGCAATGTCGATTGTCGAATGTTGAAAAAAGCGTACGTATTGAGCTGGTTTATTGATGATTATTCAGTGCCTGGCGTTTTCTATTAGATGGAGGGCTGTTTTAGTGGCGGTAAAATGAAAAAACCACGTCCGGGGACGTGGTTTCGGGTTACAGAACATCAATTTCCGCGACCGAGGGATAAATCCAGCTCGGCCTGAACGGCATTGAATCGATGTCGTCCAGAGTGGATACCCCCGACAACACCAGAATGGTTTCCAGTCCGGCCTGAAAGCCCGCCAGAATATCGGTACGCAGGTTGTCACCCACGATCACCGTATCTTCCGAGTGGGCCTGCATCTTGTTGAGTGCTGCACGGATGATCCACGGGCTGGGCTTGCCGACATAAAAAGGCAGGCGACCGGTCATCTTCTCGATGCCGGCGCAGAGCGCCCCGCAGGCCGGATAAAAGCCACGACCGTGGGTATCCGGGTTGGTGGCGATAAAGCGCGCACCGTTGGCGACAAAGAAGGCCGCCTTGTGCATCATCTCCCAGTTATAGGAGCGCGTTTCGCCAACGATAACGAAGTCAGGATTGACGTCGGTGATGGTGAAGCCCGCTTTATAGAGCTCATGGATCAGTGCGCCTTCGCCGACCACATAGGCCTTTTTGCCTTCCTGACGCTTCAGGAAATCTGCGGTGGCCATTGCGGAGGTATAAAACACGCTGTCGGGGACATTGATACCGGCGGTGGCAAAACGGTTCGCCAGATCCTGTCCTGTCTGCGACGGGAAGTTGGTGAGCAGAACCAGCGGCATGCCTTTTTCCATGATGCCGTTAAGAAATTCCGCTGCGCCCGGTACGGCAACGTTGTCGTGCATCAGCACGCCGTCGATATCACAAATAACATTCTTAATAGTCATGAACTTCCCGACATCCAAAAAAGAAGGCGACACTATAAAACGCTGTCAGCTTTCCAGCAAACGCTGCAAAAGGATACCGTTAAGCATGGCGCGTTTTACCAGCGCAAAGGCGCCAATCGCGGAGCGGTCGTTCAGCGCAGAGCGAACGACAGGCAGATTCTGGCGAAACGCCTTCAGCGCCTGAGTATTGATGCACCCTTCGATAGCGGGCAGCAGCACTTTTTCGGCTTCGGTAATTTCACCGGCGATCACCACTTTTTGTGGGTTAAACAGGTTGATCGCGATAGCAATGGTTTTGCCCAGATGGCGGCCAACCTGTTCGATCACTTCACAGGCCAGTGCATCACCTTTATTGGCAGCCCGGCAGATGGCGTTGATTTTGCAGTCATCGAGCGTGACCCGGCTCTGATAACCCTGTTCCAGCAGGTGGCGGACGCGATGTTCAATGGCGGCGTTAGCAGCGACGGTTTCCAGACAGCCAAAGTTGCCGCAGTGGCAGCGCTCACCCAGCGGATCAACCTGAATGTGGCCAATCTCGCCCACGTTACCGTTACGGCCGATAAAGATGCGCCCGTTGGAGATGATACCGGCACCCGTACCCCGGTGAACGCGCACCAGAATTGAGTCTTCACAATCCTGGCTCGCACCAAAGTAGTGCTCCGCCAGGGCCAGACTGCGGATATCGTGGCCGACAAAGCAGGTGACGGCGAAGCGCTTTTCCAGGGCGTCGATCAGCGCCCAGTTCTCCACCTGAATATGCGGCATATAGCGGATCACCCCGCTCTCGGGGTCGACGAGCCCGGGCAGGATCACAGAAATGGCGATCAGCTCGCGGATTTTGCGCTGGCAGGATTCGATGAACTGCTCGATGGCGTTGAGCAGGGCATGTTCAAGGGTCTCCTGGGTGCGTTCCGGCAGCGCGTAGTGCTCTTCAGCAACGGCCTTGCTGCTCAGATCGTACAGGGTCAGAGTGGCGTCATGACGCCCAAGGCGTACGCCAATGGCGTGGAAATTGCGGGTTTCGGTAACGATGGAGATAGCGCGACGGCCCCCGGTGGAGGCCTGCTGATCCACTTCTTTGATCAACCCGCGCTCAATGAGCTGACGGGTAATTTTGGTCACGCTGGCGGGGGCAAGCTGGCTCTGTTCTGCAATCTGGATCCGAGAGATGGGTCCGTGCTGGTCGATCAGTCGATATACCGCCGCACTGTTTAGCTGCTTTACCAGATCAACGTTGCCAATTTGAGCTTGTCCGCCAGGTGTCATACTTTTGTTTACTCTGTAACGACCTCGTTACCATTAACGATGGTCTTGATGATTTTATAATCCTGTGTGAATGCGGTGAGGTTAGCGACCATTCCCGGGGCAATACTGCCCAGCTGTTTGTCTACGCCAATCGCGCGTGCCGGATAGAGCGTCGCCATACGCAGCACTTCATCAAGGGCAATGCTGCAGTGTTCAACCAGATTACGCACGCCTTCGATCATGGTCAGAGCCGAACCGCTTAACGTTCCGTTCTCATCCACACAGAGTCCATTCCGGTAGTATATTGTTTTACCAGCAAAAATGAACTGTTCAATATTTGCCCCTGCCGGTGCCGTTGCGTCGGTCACCAGGCACAGCTTGTCGTCTTTCAGACGTTTGGCGTTACGCACGTTGGCGTAATCGACGTGTAAACCGTCGGCAATGATGCCGCAGTAGACGTCTGGCTCATCGAAGATCGCCCCGGCCAGACCCGGCTCACGCCCGGTAATATACGGCATGGCGTTATAAAGATGCGTTGCGAAGGTGATACCCGCGCGGAAGCCCACTTTGGCCTCTTTCAGCGTGGCGTTGGAGTGGCCGGCAGAGACCACAATGCCCGCGCCCGCCAGCTTGCGGATCACTTCCGGGTCGACCATTTCTGGCGCCAGGGTCACTTTGGTGATCACATCCGCATTCGCGCACAGGAAATCAACCAGCTCGTTGTCAGGTTGACGGACGAAATCCGGATTATGGGTGCCTTTCTTAACGATATTCAGCCACGGACCTTCAAGGTGCAGGCCCAGCGCCTGGTGCGGGTATTTCGCCAGGTATTCACGCATGACGCGAACGCCTTGCTTCATCAGGTCGTCGCTGGTGGTGATCAGCGTTGGCAGGTAGCTGGTGCAGCCCGATCTTTCATTGGCGCGCTGCATAATTTCCAGCGTTTCAACCGTTACGGCGTCTGCGGTATCGTTGAACTGCACGCCGCCGCAGCCGTTAAGCTGTACGTCGATAAAACCGGGGGAGATGATTGCTCCATTGAGCGAGCGTTGTTCAATGTCCGCTGGCAGTTCGGCCAGTGGGCAGACACGTTCAATCAGGCCATTTGCGATCACAATCGCATGGTCATCCAGAATTTCATGGCCGGTATAAATCCGACCGTGGGTTAAAGCGTACATAACGACCCCCGGTTTAAAAATAGCATCCCGTCTCTGCAGGCAGAGACGGCGTCACATTACAGACCTTTAATGTTTTCTGCTTCTAATTCGTTGAAATATTTTAACGTCTTGACTTTCAGTTCCATGGTGGACGGCTCATCACACACCACAACCGCTTTCGGATGCAGCTGCAGGCAGCTGATGGTCCACATGTGGTTGACGTTGCCTTCTACTGCCGCCTGAAGCGCCTGCGCTTTTACGCTGCCCAGCACCAGAATCATCACTTCTTCCGCGTCCAGCAGGGTACCCACGCCAACGGTCAGCGCGTATTTTGGCACCTGGTTAACGTCGCCATCAAAGAAACGGGAGTTTGCCACACGGGTGTCATGGGTCAGTGTTTTGATGCGGGTACGGGAGGCCAGGGAAGAGGCTGGCTCGTTAAACGCGATGTGGCCATCGTTGCCCACGCCACCCATGAACAGATGGATTTTGCCGTAAGCACGGATTTTTTCTTCATAATGACGGCATTCAGCGTCGATATCCGGTGCATTACCATCCAGCAGGTTAATATTTCCCGGTTTAATATCAATGTGATCAAAGAAATTACGGTGCATGAAGCTATGGTAGCTTTCCGGATGATCTTTTGGCAGGCCAACGTACTCGTCCATGTTGAAGGTAACAACATGTTCGAAGCTAATCTGGCCCGCTTTATGCATCTCAACCAGGGCTTTATAGGCGGTAAGAGGTGTGCCACCGGTAGGCAGACCGAGTACAAAAGGACGATCGGCTGTAGGTTTGAACGCGTTAATACGGTTTACGATATGGCGAGCAGCCCATTTGCCGACTTGTTCTGCGGTTGCCAGGGGGATCAGTCTCATTATTCACCTCTGAAGTTTAGTAAGAGTTGGCGGATTGCTTGTCGGGGCATGATCTAAGCCTAACCTGGTTCACACCGAGAGGGGGCAATTCGTCTTGATTTTTCGTATCATAAAATAAGTTTTCGCTGTTTGCCAGTCCAGGGGAGGGGGATAAACAATATTTGGTGACAAAACTCACAAAAAGTACGCGTTTAATTTGCGATACGAATTAATTTTCCACACACTCTCAAAGCCAGTGAATCATCAACTGTATTTACAAGTTAGTGACACAATAAAAACACAGCTGAGAATACACCGTTAACGGGGTCTCATAGGGGGAACAAATTGAGCATTTTAGGTTACTTACAAAAGGTAGGCCGCGCCTTGATGGTGCCGGTCGCCACGCTGCCAGCGGCAGCGATTCTGATGGGTGTCGGTTACTGGATTGACCCGGTGGGTTGGGGTGGGGACAACGCGTTAGCGGCGTTCTTCATCAAGTCTGGTTCCGCCATTATCGATAACATGTCCGTACTGTTTGCCATTGGTGTGGCTTATGGTATGTCCAAAGATAAAGACGGTGCTGCGGCACTGACCGGTTTTGTGGGCTTCCTTGTGCTGACCACGCTCTGTTCCCCGGCTGCGGTTTCAATGATCCAGAAGATCCCTGCGGACCAGGTTCCTGCAGCGTTCGGTAAGATCAGCAACCAGTTCGTGGGTATCCTGGTGGGTATCATCTCCGCTGAACTCTACAACCGCTTCAGCGGCGTTGAGCTGCCAAAAGCGCTCTCCTTCTTCAGCGGTCGTCGTCTGGTGCCGATCCTGACCTCCTTCGTGATGATCGTTGTGGCCTTCATTCTGATGTACATCTGGCCGGTGATCTTCGACGGTCTGGTGAACTTCGGTGAGCACATCCAGAAACTGGGTTCTGTCGGTGCGGGCGTGTATGCGTTCTTCAACCGTCTGCTGATCCCGGTCGGTCTGCACCACGCACTGAACTCCGTATTCTGGTTTGACGTTGCCGGTATCAACGATATCCCTAACTTCCTCGGCGGTGCACAGTCGATTGCTGCTGGCAAAGCAGAAATCGGTATTACGGGTCGTTATCAGGCGGGCTTCTTCCCGATTATGATGTTCGGTCTGCCGGGTGCAGCGCTGGCTATCTACCACTGCGCGCGTCCAGAGAACAAAGCGAAGGTACTGGGTATTATGATGGCGGGCGCATTCGCGGCCTTCTTCACCGGTATCACCGAGCCGCTGGAATTCTCCTTCATGTTCGTGGCACCCGTACTGTACGTCATCCACGCTGTACTGACCGGTATCTCCGTGTTCATCGCGGCCTCCATGCAGTGGATTGCGGGCTTCGGCTTCAGCGCCGGCCTGGTGGATATGGTGCTCTCCTCCCGTAACCCGCTGGCGGTTCACTGGTACATGCTGATCCTGCAGGGTCTGGTGTTCTTCGTGATCTACTACGTGGTGTTCCGCTTCACCATCACCAAATTCAACCTGATGACTCCGGGTCGTGAGCTGGCGGTTGCCGGTAGCGAAGCCGATGGTCAGGACGTGAACGTGAGTGCTGCTACCACCGAAGACGTTTCTGGCCTGGCGCGTCAGTACATCGCTGCGGTTGGTGGTTCAGACAACCTGACCGGTATCGATGCCTGCATCACCCGTCTGCGTCTGAACGTGAAAGACTCCTCTCTGGTCAACGAAGCGATGGCTAAGCGTCTGGGCGCGTCTGGCGTTATCCGCCTGAACAAAACCAGCGTGCAGATTATCGTTGGCTTCGTGGCTGAGAAGATCGCTAATGCAATGAAAACCACCGGTCCTGTCGCTGCCGCTGCCGCATCTCCGGCGCCTGCCGCCGCACCTGTTGCCGCTAAGCCACAGGCTGTTGCCAACGCCACCACCATCGCAGCACTGGTTTCGCCAGTGACCGGTGACGTGGTTGCCCTGGAGCAGGTTCCTGATGAGGCCTTCGCCAGCAAAGCCGTGGGTGATGGCGTAGCGGTTAAACCAACGGATAAAACCGTGGTTTCTCCGGCTGCCGGCACCATCGTTAAAATCTTTAACACCAACCACGCATTCTGCCTGGAAACAGACAAAGGCGCGGAGATCGTTGTCCACATGGGTATCGATACCGTTGCGCTGGGTGGCCAGGGCTTTAAACGCCTGGTCGAAGAGGGTGCAGAAGTGGTTGCGGGTCAGCCGGTTCTGGAGATGGATCTCGATTTCCTGAACGCCAATGCGCGCTCCATGATTAGCCCGGTTGTCTGCAGCAATATCGACGACTTCAGCGGCCTGGTTATCAAGGCGCAGGGTCAGGTAGTTGCCGGTCAGACACCTCTGTATGAAATTAAAGGCAAATGAGTGCTCCTGAGTAAGCGTTAATGCCTGAGCGGCGGGGAATATCCCCGCCGCTTTTTTTTGCAGCAATCGCCCCCATAATTCTCTCCGGAGACCTTTTTTTGCGTAACTAAAGGTTGTCACTACGGCCGGCTTATAAGATCATATGCCGTTATACGTCGTTTACGCTTTGAGGAATCCACGATGAGTGAGGCTGAAGCCCGCCCGAGCAACTTTATCCGTCAGATCATTGATGAAGATCTGGCCACTGGTAAGCACACCACTGTTCATACCCGTTTTCCGCCGGAGCCGAACGGCTACCTGCACATTGGTCATGCGAAATCGATCTGCCTGAACTTCGGCATCGCGCAGGACTACCAGGGTCAATGCAACCTGCGTTTCGATGACACCAACCCGGTGAAAGAAGATATCGAATACGTAGAGTCCATTAAGAACGACGTGCAATGGTTGGGCTTCAACTGGTCTGGCGACATTTGCTACTCCTCTGACTATTTTGACCAGCTGTATGCCTACGCCGTAGAGCTGATCAACAAGGGTCTGGCCTACGTTGACGAGCTTTCCGCTGACGAAATCCGCGAATACCGTGGCTCCCTGACCGCGCCGGGCAAAAACAGCCCGTACCGCGATCGCAGCGTGGAAGAGAACCTGGCGCTGTTTGAAAAAATGCGTGCCGGTGGCTTCGAAGAGGGTAAAGCCTGCCTGCGTGCCAAAATCGATATGGCGTCGCCGTTTATCGTTATGCGCGATCCGGTGCTGTACCGCATTAAGTTTGCCGATCACCATCAGACCGGCAGCAAGTGGTGCATCTACCCGATGTACGACTTTACCCACTGCATCAGCGATGCGCTGGAAGGCATTACTCACTCCTTATGTACGCTGGAGTTCCAGGACAACCGTCGTCTCTACGACTGGGTGCTGGATAACATCTCCATCCCGGTACATCCGCGTCAGTACGAGTTCTCTCGTCTGAATCTGGAATACACCGTGATGTCCAAGCGTAAGCTGAACCTGCTGGTCACCGACAAGCACGTTGAAGGCTGGGATGACCCGCGTATGCCGACCATCTCCGGTCTGCGTCGTCGTGGCTATACCGCTGCCTCAATCCGTGAGTTCTGCAAACGCATCGGCGTGACCAAGCAGGACAACACCATCGAGATGGCGTCGCTGGAGTCCTGTATCCGTGAAGATCTGAACGAAAACGCGCCGCGCGCAATGGCCGTTATCGATCCGGTGAAACTGGTTATCGAAAACTACCCGCAGGGCGAAAGCGAGCTGGTGGCCATGCCTAACCATCCGAGCAAGCCGGAGATGGGCAGCCGTGACGTGCCGTTCAGCGCCGAGATCTGGATCGATCGCGCCGACTTCCGCGAAGAAGCGAACAAGCAGTACAAGCGTCTGGTGATGGGCAAAGAAGTGCGCCTGCGTAATGCCTACGTGATTAAAGCCGAGCGTGTTGAAAAAGACGCAGAAGGCAATATCACCACTATCTTCTGCACCTACGATGCCGAGACCCTGAGCAAGGATCCGGCTGATGGTCGCAAAGTGAAGGGCGTGATCCACTGGGTGAGCGCAGCACATGCGCTGCCGGTTGAAATCCGTCTGTACGATCGTCTGTTCAGCGTGCCAAACCCGGGCGCGGCAGAGGACTTCCTGGAAGTGATTAACCAGGATTCGCTGGTGATCAAACAGGGCTTTGCTGAACCATCCCTGAAAGACGCCGTTGCCGGTAATGCGTACCAGTTTGAGCGTGAAGGCTACTTCTGCCTCGACAGCCGCTACGCTACTGCGGACAAACTGGTATTTAACCGTACCGTCGGTTTGCGTGATACCTGGGCGAAAGTCGGTGAATAACTGATTATTGTTCTGATAAACGCCGCGCACAGCGGCGTTTTTTTTGCATCACGATCAAGCTCTTAATTATATAAATGTTCGCGATGCGAATTAATTCCATTTCTTAAAACTATTCTCTTTCTCTTCCTTTGCACAAATTCCAGGTAATAACTTCCGGATAAGCTGCTTAAAACCTGCCTGTTAAAAATAAATCGCTCATTCCGAACATTATTTTAATTAAAAATTCTCCTCCATTCGCTTTGTTACAAATGGCAATCAAATATGTGCGCTTTGTCATAATCCTGACTTTTGATCGCGGAAAAGCATTGATAATTCGCGTCGCGAAAAATAGTCTAAAGGCAGGAGATGTAAGCGGGTATTTCCGGTTGCCTCCACTTTTAACTTTTTGTTTTTCGCCGTTTAAGGCGCTTTTAAATACGTCAAAGAGGATTAATTATGCGTACGTTTAGTGGCAAACGTAGTGCGCTTGCGCTGGCTATTGCCGGTGTTACAGCAATGTCAGGCTGGATGGTTTCTCCGAAAGCCCAGGCCGAAGGTTTTATTGATGATTCAACCCTCACGGGCGGTGTCTATTACTGGCAGCGTGAACGTGACCGTAAAGATGTCGAGGCAGATAAATACAAAACTAACCTGGCTCACTCCACCTGGAACGCCAACCTTGATTTCCAGTCCGGCTATGCTGCCGACATGTTCGGTCTTGATTTAGCGGCCTTCACCGCCATCGAAATGGCAGAAAATGGTGACAGCGGCCACCCGAACGAAATTGCATTCTCCTCCAGCAACAAAGCTTACAAAGAAGACTGGTCCGGCGATAAGAGCGGGATCAGCCTGTACAAAGCGGCTGCAAAATTCAAATATGGTCCGTTGTGGGCGCGCGGCGGCTGGCTGCAGCCAACCGGCCAGACCCTGTTAGCACCGCACTGGAGCTTTATGCCGGGTACTTACCAGGGCGCGGAAGCCGGGGCGAACTTTGACTACGGTGACAGCGGGGCGCTGAGCTTCTCGTACATGTGGACCAACGAGTATAAAGCCCCATGGCACCTCGAGATGGACAAGTTCTATCAGAATGACAGAAAGACCCGCGTCGATTATCTCCACTCCTTTGGCGCGAAGTACGACTTCAAAAATAACCTGATTCTGGAAGCCGCTTTTGGTCAGGCTGAAGGCTTCATCGATCAGTATTTTGCCAAAGCCAGCTACAAGTTCGATATCGTGGGCGGCCCGCTCTCTACCAGCTATCAATTCTACGGTACGCGTGATAAAGCCGACAGCGGCACCGTAAATGATATTTACGACGGCACGGCATGGCTGCAGGCGCTGACCCTGGGTTACAAAGTCGGTCAGGTCGATTTACGCCTGGAAGGGACTTATGTGAAAGCGGAAGGCCAGCAGGGCTACTTCCTGCAGCGTATGACCCCAACCTATGCATCCTCCAACGGTCGTCTGGACGTGTGGTGGGATAACCGCTCTGACTTCAACGCCAACGACGAAAAAGCGGTCTTCTTTGGCGCGATGTACGACCTGAGCAACTGGAACCTGGCAGGCTGGAGCGTCGGTGCCTCTTATGTTTACGCATGGGATGCAAAACCAGCAGACTGGCTGATCAACAGCGCGGGCCAGCGTGAAGATATCGCCTCTAACAAGATCAAAGAGTCGGCCTACAGCCTGGATGCGATCTACACCCTGCAGGACGGTCGCGCGAAAGGGACCATGTTCAAACTGCACTTCACGCAGTATGACAACCACTCCGACATCCCAAGCTACGGCGGCGGTTACGGCAACATCTTCCAGGACGAGCGTGACGTGAAGTTTATGGTTATCGCACCGTTCACCATCTTCTGATGACTAACCCGGCGGGGGATAACCCCGCCGACCGGAGACCGCTATGCTGAAAAAAATCGTACTGGTCGCGCTGCTGGCATCAGGACTGACCGCCTGCGCACAACCGCAGACCCAGAAAGAAGACACCCGTCTTAAAGAGGCCTACAGCGCCTGCATCAATACTGCTGAAGGTTCACCAGAAAAAATTGAAGCCTGCCAGAGCGTGCTGAACGTGCTGCGCGAGGATAAGGCGCACGAACAGTTTGCGACCCAGGAGACCGTGAGAGTGGCCGATTACCAGGCCTGTATCATGGCGCGTAAAACGGGTAACAATCAGGACGTCACCAAAAACTGCGATAAGATCTGGCAGGAAATTCGCAGTAATAACAGCAAGTAATCCGCTGTCTTTAACGCCCGGTGGCGCTGCGCTTACCGGGCCTACGGGTGATTTCACCGTTGTAGGCCCATGTAAACGTAGCGCCGCCGGGCTTTTTTACGTTATTACAGGCAAAAAAAAGCCAACCTTCAGGTTGGCTCAGCGTGTGCGGATGAATTATTTCGCGTCGTGCGCGTGGTCATCTTCGCGGCAGTCACCTTCGGCGCAGTGGCCATACAGGTACAGACTGTGGTTGGTCAGACGAATGCCGTGACGGGCGGCAATTTCACGCTGACGGGATTCGATAGAGTCGTCGCTGAATTCGATCACTTTGCCGCAGTCCAGGCAAATCAGGTGATCGTGGTGATGCTGCTGCGTCAGTTCGAATACGGATTTACCGCCTTCGAAATTATGACGCGTAACGATGCCTGCATCGTCGAACTGGTTCAGTACACGGTAAACGGTAGCCAGACCAATCTCTTCGCCCATGTCGATCAGACGTTTGTATAAGTCTTCCGCACTGACATGATGGTTATCCGGACCCTGAAGCACTTCCAGGATTTTTAACCGTGGAAGCGTGACTTTCAGTCCGGCCTTCTTTAATGCGGTGTTGTTGTCAGTCATGCGGAATCTGTCCTGTTGCTAAACGATTCACTTCTAAAGAAGAAGTGACAGAAAATGCACCTGGGATAATGCGTCTCATTATAGAACTGCCATGACGTAATGAAAACTGCAAGTCTCAAGTAAAGTATGCTTATAAAAACGTGGTACCGCCAACAAACTTGTTACAGGGTGACCCGTTTGAACCTGGATCATTGTACAGGTATGACAGCAAAAGTTAAAAATTTGTAGCAATTATTTTGATTGCTTATACCTATCAATGCGGCGCAACTTAATCATTGCGCCGCAACTTCATCAGGCATTAAGAATATCGTCGAGGTGCAACTCTTCGCGGACCTGCTTAACCCATTTATCTACACGCTCAGCGGTCAGTTCCGGCTGGCGGTCTTCATCAATGGCGAGACCGACGAAGTTGTTATCATCGGCCAGACCTTTGGACGCTTCGAAGTGGTAACCGGCCGTTGGCCAGTGGCCGACGATGACGGCGCCGCGCGGTTCAATGATGTCGCGAATGGTGCCCAGCGCATCGCAGAAGTACTCTGCGTAGTCTTCCTGATCGCCACAGCCGAACAGGGCAACCAGTTTGCCGTTAAAGTCGATCTCTTCCAGAGACGGGAAGAAGTCGTCCCAGTCGCACTGCGCTTCGCCGTAGTACCAGGTCGGGATGCCCAGCAGCAGGATATCGTAACCTTCGATATCTTCTTTGCTGCTTTTCGCAATGTCATGCACATCGGCAACGTCTTTACCTAGCTGTTTTTGAATGTTTTTTGCGATATTTTCGGTGTTACCCGTGTCGCTGCCGAAAAAAATGCCGATGATTGCCATGAGTAAAATAACCTCTTGAAACTTAATGGTATGGTGGCGTAATTTAGCCACGGATAAGGGCAATCATAGCAGAACAGAGAAGCCTGCGGAAACTGCTATCACCCAGGACTGCACTCTGTGCTACATGAAAGCAACAAGAAGGGGAGTTTTCTGACTTACGCTTTACCGTGCCATTTCTCAAGCTGTGAAATCAGCATCTCTTCAATAAGCTCACTGCGGCTGATCTCACGGGCATTCGCCAGCTCGTTCAGCGCATCGACGGCGTCAGCATTCAGTTTCAGCTCGACGCGTTTAAGCCCGCGGCTTTTATCGCGTTTAAGCTGATTGCGCTTGTTGATGCGCAGCTGTTCATCACGCGAAAGCGGATTGGTTTTCGGTCGTCCCGGGCGACGCTCATTCGCGAACAGATCTATTGTCGTGCGGTCCGTGTGTTCTTTGGCCATGATTTTGAGACTTCGGGGGAAACAAGACACCCTGCTAATGCCCGGGCGATAAGCGCGCCATCATACATCACCGAAAACGGCACGCCAACGACTGGAGGCCCACGGGCGACCAGTCGCTCTCTTTTTAATCAATTATTGATGTCAGCGAGGTACCGACGGATGGCGCGCAGCACCGCGTCCGGTTTTTCGGCATGAACCCAGTGCCCGGCCCCGGCAATCACATGCGCACGCGCCTCGGGGAATTGCGCCAGCAGCGCATCACGGTACGCCTCGGTTACATAGGGCGAGTTGCCGCCGGTAATAAAGAGGGTCGGGTGCGGCCACGCCGGAACCGACTCCCAGCCGACGATATGGTCATACTGATCCCACAGCACCGGCACGTTGAAGCGCCACTCGCCGTCCACAAAGGATTTCAGCAGGAACTGCACCACGCCTTCTTCGTCCAGATGCTCACGCATCAGCGCCGCAGCCTGCTGGCGGGTGCTGACGCCCGCGTCCGTCACGGCATTAATGGCGGCGAAGATCTCATCGTGGCGGCGCACGTCATAATCTACCGGCGCTACGTCGATCACCACCAGGCCAGCGATACGCTCTGGCGCAAGAGCCGTCAGCGCCATCACCGCTTTGCCGCCCATCGAGTGACCAATCAGGATTGCTTTTTCGATATGGTGTTCATCCAGTGTATCCAGCAGATCCTGCGCCATGTCAGCGTAGGTCATCTGCGGCGAGCGCGGAGACAGACCATGGTTGCGCATATCCACCTGCAGCAGCGCGTGGTCGGTCACCAGATCCCGTGCCAGCACGCCAAGGTTATCCAGGCTACCAAACAGGCCATGAACCAGGACGATGGGAGAATTATTGTGCGGCGATTGTGCAGATTGCGCTCGGGTATTCAATTTCATGGCAAAGTTCTTTTTTTACGTATGTCAGGTTAGGGTATCATGTTGACCATTCTGCCGCCCGGCTGCAAGGAAACAGTTAATTCTGACTTTTGCCGCCATTCTGGCTTGACGCTATCCGCTGTTGGGTTTTGAACTTATACTCCCAACGACTTGTATTCAGATAAGATATCGCACTGGATTAAGATGAAAACAATCGAAGTTGATGACGAGCTTTATCAGTATATTGCCAGCCAGACGCGGCATATCGGTGAGAGCGCGTCCGACATTTTACGGCGCATGCTGAAAATTGCCGCCGCCTCGCAGCCTGCCGCTCCGGCCATCAAAGAGACGCGCCAGCCTGTTGCCGTCGCGCAGGAAAAGCCGCTGTCGCCTGTCAAAGACAAAGTGCGTGCGATGCGCGAATTGCTGCTTTCTGACGAATACGCTGAGCAGAAGAAAGCAGTTAACCGCTTTATGCTGGTGCTGACTACACTCTATTCACTGGATAACAACGCGTTTGCCGATGCGACGGAATCCCTGCATGGCCGTACCCGCGTCTATTTCGCGGGTGACGAGCAGACGCTGTTACAGAATGGCAATCAAACTAAACCCAAGCACCTGCCTGGTACACCGTACTGGGTGATCACCAATACCAATACCGGACGTAAGCGCAGCATGATCGAACACATCATGCAGTCGATGCAGTTCCCGGTGGAATTGATTGATAAGGTTTGCGGTACTATCTAACCCTTGCATCAGAAGGACCAGGCAATGGCAAATCACAATCGTGCGGGTCAACCTGCACAACAGAGCGATTTGATTAACGTCGCCCAGCTTACCGCGCAGTACTACGTGCTGAAGCCGGAAGTGGGTAACGCAGAACACGCAGTTAAGTTTGGTACATCCGGCCACCGCGGCAGTGCGGTTCGCCACAGCTTTAACGAGCCGCATATTCTGGCCATTGCTCAGGCCATCGCGGAAGAGCGCGCCAAAAATGGCGTCACCGGTCCGTGCTACGTGGGTAAAGATACGCACGCCCTGTCAGAGCCTGCTTTTATTTCCGTCCTGGAAGTGCTGGCCGCTAACGGCGTGGACGTCGTGATTCAGGAAAACAACGGCTATACGCCGACCCCTGCCGTCTCTAATGCCATTCTGGTGCATAACCAGAAGGGTGGGGCGCAGGCTGACGGCATTGTGATTACGCCGTCCCACAACCCGCCGGAAGATGGCGGTATCAAATACAATCCACCTAATGGCGGCCCGGCTGACACCAACGTCACCAAAGTGGTGGAAGATCGTGCCAATGCCCTGCTGGCCGACGGCCTGAAAGGCGTGAAGCGTATCTCTCTGGACGAAGCGATGGCCTCCGGCCACGTGAAAGAGCAGGATCTGGTGCAGCCGTTTGTTGAAGGGCTGGCGGATATCGTCGATATGGCGGCGATCCAGAAAGCCGGTCTCAAACTTGGCGTCGACCCGCTCGGCGGTTCCGGTATCGAATACTGGAAACGTATTGCGGAGCACTACAAGCTGGATCTGACCATCGTTAACGATCACGTCGATCAGACCTTCCGCTTTATGCATCTGGATAAAGACGGCGCAATCCGTATGGACTGCTCCTCCGAGTGCGCGATGGCCGGTCTGCTGGCGCTGCGCGACAAGTTCGACCTCGCGTTTGCTAACGACCCGGACTACGACCGTCACGGCATCGTCACCCCTGCGGGCCTGATGAATCCAAACCACTATCTGGCCGTGGCGATCAACTATCTGTTCCAGCATCGTCCACAGTGGGGCGCAGAGGTTGCCGTAGGCAAGACCCTGGTCTCATCCGCAATGATCGACCGCGTGGTTAACGACCTGGGCCGTAAGCTGGTGGAAGTACCGGTTGGCTTCAAATGGTTTGTTGACGGTCTGTTCGACGGCAGCTTCGGCTTTGGCGGCGAAGAGAGCGCGGGCGCATCCTTCCTGCGCTTCAACGGCACGCCGTGGTCCACCGATAAAGACGGCATCATCATGTGCCTGCTGGCAGCGGAGATCACCGCCGTCACCGGTAAGAACCCGCAGGAGCACTACGACGAGCTGGCAGCCCGTTTCGGTGCCCCGAGCTACAACCGTCTGCAGGCCTCTGCCACCTCCGCCCAGAAAGCGGCGCTGTCTAAACTGTCACCAGAAATGGTCAGCGCCAGCACCCTGGCGGGTGACCCGATCACCGCGCGTCTGACTGCCGCACCGGGTAACGGCGCGTCGATTGGCGGCCTGAAGGTGATGACCGAAAACGGCTGGTTCGCGGCGCGTCCATCCGGTACGGAAGATGCGTACAAGATCTACTGTGAAAGCTTCCTCGGCGCGGAACACCGCCAGCAGATTGAGAAAGAAGCGGTAGAGATTGTCAGCGAAGTACTGAAGAACGCGTAATCATCAAAAACGGCAACCCGGTTGCCGTTATTCGTAGGCCCGGTAAGCGTTAGCGCCACCGGGCTTTTTTGTGCCGGGCGGCGCTGCGCTTGCCCGGCCTACGGTTTTTTAGCTCATTCTATTCTTCAGCTCAAAGCGCGGTGAAACCAGCCCGTAGAGCGTCCAGCCCATAAAGGTCACCATCGCGCCGTACAGCATCGCTTCCTGCCCGGAAGAGTAGAGCGCGTAGAAGCTGTAAATCGCCCCCACCAGCGCCACGATATTAGCGACTTTCGCTTTGCCAGGGTCGACTTTTGCCACCTTCTGAATGATCACCAGCGCCGCCATCGACAGAATGTACGGGATGATATTGGTCACTACCGCCAGGTTGACCAGCACGTTGAACTGGCTGTTCAGCGACGGGCTAATGGTCATTAACGACAGGCCGCTCTGGAAAATCACAATCGCCAGCATCCCCTGCACCGGTGCATCGGCTTTGGTCACGCGGGAGAAGATTTTCGGGAAGTAACCGGCATCAGCCGAGGTTTTGAACACCTGAGCGATGGTGAACTGCCAGCCGAGGAGCGAACCGCAGCAGGACATCACCATCAGGCCCATGATCACTTTCCCCACTTCCGGGGTGAACATCTGGGCGAAGGCTAAACCGAACGGGGCGGTGGAGTTGGCCAGATCCATGTTAGGCACAATCCCTGCGATCACGTTGGTGGAGACGATATAGATCACCGCCGCGCCCAGAGTACCGCCCAGCACCGCAATCGGTACGTTCTTTTCAGGATTTTCCACCACTTCGGCGTTAGCGCATGCGGATTCCAGCCCCAGGAAGGCCCAAAGCGTCATCGCGATGGACGAGCCCACTGCGGTAAAGAACGGTACATGGTGTGGGTTCCAGGAGTTGGCGTACAGCGTCGGACTGAACCAGAACCAGCCGATAATGCACAGTCCCACCACCGGGATAATGACCCCCCAGACGGTGATGCTGCTGAGCTGTCCGGTAATGCGTGCCCCGCCAAAGTTGGCGACGGTGCACAGCCACAGCACGCAGATAGTGGCGATACCGATCTGCACCGGGCTGAGCGTGGCGCCGAACAGCTCTGTGCCGTAGCCCACCGCCGAAATCGCAATCGCGACGTTAGCGATCAGCAGCGACACACCGTAGGTATAGTTTGCCATAAAGTTGCCCGACTTGCCGAAGGCATACTCGGCATAACCGCCCATCCCGCCTGATTTGCGGCTGAACATCCCGCACTTGGCGAAGGCCCACGCCAGCGCCATCGAGCCAACCGCCGTCACCAGCCAGGAGATAATCGAGATGGTACCCACTTCCGCGAGTTTGGTTGGCAGCATGATAATGCCCGATCCCATCATGTTGACCATGGTGAGAATGGTGAGCTGCACCACGCCCATCTTGTTGGACTTACTCATAATGTCTCTCCTTTCAGCAGCGCAGGCTGAGCGGCAGGTTGTTTGATGACGTAGCAGCGAACCTGCTTGCGTCCGTCACACTCTTCGACGTACACGCCCTGCAGTTCCGGGGCGAAGCCCGGAAGCAGGTTGATCCCCTCTTCAAGCGCTGCGAAGTATCGCAGTACCGACCCGCCCCAGATTTCGCCCGGGACGACGCACAGCACGCCCGGTGGATAAGGAAGCGCACCTTCGGCGGCAATCCGACCCTCCGCATCACGCAGAGAGACCAGCTCGACCTCGCCGCGCAGGTAGGCAAAGTTCGCCTCCTGCGGGTTCATCATCACCCGCGGGAAATGCGATTTACGGAACATCTCTTTTTGCAGTTGTTTCACGTTATGACGGGCGTAAAGCTCGTGCATCTCCAGGCAAATCTGGCGCAGGGTGTAGCCGGCATAGCGCTCCGGATACTGCTTACAGATCGACGGCAGCACCTCCTTCAGCGGGGCATCGGTCTGGAGCAGCTTCTCGAAGCGCACCAGCTGGGCGACCAGCTGCTGTAGTTTGCCCATGTCCTCGGCTGGCGTGAGCAGGAACAGGATCGAGTTGAGATCGCATTTTTCCGGAACGATGCCGTTTTCACGCAGGAAGTTAGCCAGAATGGTGGCCGGCACCCCAAACTCCTCGTACTCGCCGGTGCGGGCATTGATACCTGGCGTGGTCAGCAGCAGCTTGCACGGGTCAATAAAGTACTGGTGCTCGGCATAGCCTTCAAAGGCGTGCCAGTTTTCACCCGGAACGAAGTGGAAGAAGCGCAGGTTGGTGGCAATGTCGGCGGTGCTGGCGCTTTCCCATGGACGTCCATCCACCGTTTCCGGCACAAACGGGCGGATAAACTGACAGTTTTGTAGGATCAGCTTGCGCGCTTCGATACCGTTTACCACGCAATCCATCCACATGTTGCGGCCGCTCTGGCCCTCATGCATGCGGGCGTTGATATCCAGGGCGGCAAACAGCGGATAGAACGGGCTGGTGGAGGCGTGCATCATGAAAGCGTTATTCAGGCGTTTATGCGGAACATAGCGCTGCTGGCCTTTGATGTGCCGGTCTTTCTTGTGGATCTGCGACGTCTGCGAGAAGCCTGCCTGCTGTTTATGCACCGACTGGGTGACCAGAATTCCCGGGTCGTTCTCGTTCAGCTCCAGCAGCAGTGGTGAGCAGTCGGCCATCATCGGGATGAACTGCTCGTAGCCCACCCAGGCGGAGTCAAACAGGATGTAATCGCACAGGTGACCGATCTTATCCACTACCTGACGGGCGTTATAGATGGTGCCATCGTAGGTACCCAGTTGGATCACCGCCAGGCGGAACGGGCGCCGATCGCGGGTGCGACCGGGCGCAACTTCTGACACCCGTTCCCGCAGATAGCGCTCGTCAAAGCAGTGGGCGTCAATACCGCCGATAAAGCCGTACGGGTTACGTGCGGTTTCCAGATACACCGGTGTTGCGCCCGCCTGCAGCAGCGCGCCGTGATGGTTGGATTTATGGTTATTACGATCGAACAGCACCAGATCGCCGGGGGTGAGCAGGGCGTTCAGTACCACCTTGTTGGAGGAAGAAGTGCCGTTCAGCACGAAGTAGGTTTTATCCGCATTGAAGACTTTCGCCGCATGCTGCTGGGCGATGCACGGCGCACCTTCGTGGATCAGCAGATCGCCCATCGCCACGTCGGCATTGCACAGATCGGAGCGGAACAGCGTCTCGCCAAAGAAATCAACAAACTGATTTCCCGCAGGGTGACGGCGGAAAAACTGCCCGCCCTGATGCCCCGGGCAGTCAAAGGCGCTGTTACCCTGCGCGACATAGTCCACCAGCGCGCGGAAGAACGGCGGGCGTAGCTGAGTTTCGTACTTCTGAGCGGCCGCTTCCAGCTGGCGACCGTAGAAGTCATTGCAGTTGTCGGCGCATTCAAATACACCCTGAATGCGCGATAAATACTCAGCAGGAACAATTTCCTCTTTATGCGTGGAAATAAAAACGGGAATACCAAATCCCGTAGCGTCTATTTTTTCGATGGTGCCATTGTAAATATCGCTCACCGCCAGTACGACTGCCGCGACATCAATATAATCTGAGTCGTTCACGTCCACCCTGTCGCGAGTGGTGGTAAAGCAGTGCGGGCAGGTACGGCTGGTGGCAATTTTTAACGTTTTCATCTTTCGCTCTTTATTTTAAGTAATAGAGGTCCTTCGATTTCCTGTTAAAAAGAAATCGCTAGTGTCCGGAAAAAAGCAAAGTCGGGCCTCTGATAAAAAATCAGTGCATTGCTTTTTGGTGAATAAAATCCAGTCCGCCCGGTTACGGATGAGTCTGAATCAAAATGGGTAAGCGCACGGGTTCGCAGTCAACTGACTGTAAAGACGAGCTTTTCAGGAGTGCCTGTAAGCAGGTGCGCCAGAAGTCGAAGGACTACCGGGCGTTGAAGAGATGAAAGTCGAAGCAGTTGCGGTGGGCAAACTTCATTATATGAGTAACCCGCCTTATATGGGGCATAAAACGATTGTTATTTTCCATTTCCATTTTTCCTTTCAGTAATTGAAAGCGGGGTCATTTTATCCGGAAAGGAGAGGTAAACCGTGAAGACGATCAACATTAAGCGATCGTTTAAAAAATAATTATCCGCATTTTACCTTGATAGCAGATCAAAATGCTGTTTTGTAGGCGTTATGTTAATGTGCTGTATTTTTAATGTTTTGAACGACATGAAATAAGAATAAATAAACCTTTGGCTGTTATTGAAATATCAACAATCAGGGTGATTATTTTTAAGTCAAATTAAAATGAATGGTTATTCAAAGCATAAATCGATAACCGATACCGGTTTCAGTTAATAAATGGCGGGGGCGCGCGGGATCCACTTCCAGTTTCTGACGAAGATGCCCCATATATATGCGCAAGTAGTGACTATGCTCCACCGCATTCGGTCCCCAGACCTGGCTTAACAGCTGACGTTGGGTAAGGACTTTGCCGTGATTGTTGAGCAGAACCGCCAGCAGGCGAAATTCGATGGGCGTCAGGTGGATTTCCGCGTTCCCCTGCTGAATACGCCGTGCCGCGAGATCGACGCGGATATCGGAAAAGGTATACACCGGGTCGACGGGGGCGGTGGTTGCGTGGCGGCGTAGGGCAACGCGCAGTCGCGCCTGAAGTTCGCCAATGCCAAACGGCTTGCTGAGATAGTCGTCGGCACCGGCATCGAGGGCGGCAATTTTGTCGGTCTCTTCCAGACGCGCGGAGAGCACGATGATCGGCATCTGGCTCCACTGGCGCACTTCGCGGATAAAATCGAGGCCGTCGCCGTCCGGCAGACCTAAGTCGAGGATCACCAGGTCCGGCTTGCGGGTGGCGGCTTCAATCAGGCCCCGCTGTAGCGTCCCGGCGTCATGAACGCGCAACCCTTCGCCTTCCAGCGCGGCGCGCAGAAAACGGCTGATGGCGAGTTCATCTTCAACAATCAGGACGTTAATCACAAATCCTCTGGAAATTCATTCAGTTCGGGTGGCGCATCGAGCGGCAGTGTAACACAAAATACCGCCCCGCCTTCGGGGCGGTTATGGGCCGTGATGGTGCCGCCGTGTACCTCAACAATCGCCTGGCAAATCGCCAACCCCAGCCCCACGCCTGGAATGGCAGACTCCTTATTACCCCGGGCGAACTTATCAAAGATAGCCTGTTCCTGGCCCGCCGGAATGCCCGGACCGCTATCCCATACCTCCAGCTGTAACGTATCGGGCGTGACGCTGGCCTGGATGCCAATTTGCGCTTTGCTGCCCGCGTATTTAGCGGCGTTCTCCAGCAGGTTGATCAGCACCCGCTCGAACAGCGGTCCGTCAACGTGGATCAGCGCCAGCGGGGCCGACATCTCCAGCGCGATATACCGCCCCCCGAGCCCCGGCTCCAGCATTTTTAAGGCGCTGCCAATTACCTCTTCCAGCGTCAGCCACTCTTTTTTCAGATTAAAGCCGCCGGACTGGATCCGCGCCATATCCAGCAGGTTATTCACCAGCCGGGTGGTGTTGAGCACGTGCTGGCGGATCTCGCTGGCCTGCATGGCGTGGCGGGATCCTTCTGCCGCCAGGTCGAGGGTCAGGATCTCCGACTGGCCGAACAGCACCGTCAGGGGCGTACGCAGATCGTGGGAGAGGGCCGCCAGCAGCGAGTTGCGAATGCTCTCACGCTCGCTGGCTAACCGCGCCTGCTCTTCGCTGGCGGTGAGCGCCAGCCGCTCCAGGGCGCTTGCCACCAGCAGGGTAAAGGTCTCCAGTAGCCGCTGCTGCTCGGGGATCATCAGCTGGCGCAGGTTGGATGGCTCCACAACCACCACCCCCTGGCTCTGTAACGGCAGGATCTGCCAGGGCACGCCCGGCAGAGTGTCGGTGCCCGCACCCGCAGGCTGGCCTTTATCGAAGCTCCAGCGGGCAATGGCCTCATCCCACGGAGTCATCCCCGAGGCCGGGGTCAGCGGGCCCAGCTTGCCTTCCGCATCCGGGAGCAGGATCAGGCTGCGGGCGTTGAAGGTGGAGTGAATAAACTGCTGGCTGGTCTGGACGATATCCTGCGGCGTGCGGCCCACCGCCAGCGCTTTCGACATCTCATACAGATGGCGGGTGCGCTGCTCGCGATAGCGGGCGATCCGCGCCTGATAGCGCACTCCTGCCGTCAGGTTACCGATAAGCAGACCCACCGCCAGCATCACGGCGAAGGTGAGGACGTACTGGACATCCGACACTGCCAGGGTGCCGCGCGGGGCGATGAAAAAGAGATCGAAGCTGATGACGTTGATGACCGTCGCCAGCACCGAGGGCCAGCGGCCGTAAAACAGCGCCACAAGCACTACTCCCAGCAGGTAGATCATCACCAGGTTGGCGGCATCAAAGCCGGGTAGCCACTGGCTGGCAACAAAGGTGATCAGGGCGCAGAGCAGCACCGCCACCAGACAGCCGCGCAGCTGGATCCGCCATTTGTCGCTGAACGTCCGGTTATCCGGGGCTCTGGCGGGCAGGGGGGCCGGTTTGTCGTCCAGGGCGACGATCAAGAGATCGAGGTCGGGAGCCCGCTGCGCCAGCCTGTCGGCAAAGCTCTGATGGCTGAACCAGCGGCGGCGGGCGCGCCTGCCGATGACAATCTTGCCGAGGTTGTGCTCCCGGGCGTAGCGCAGAATGGCTTTCTCTTCCGCCTGCTCGGCCAGGGTGGCGGTTTCTGCGCCCAGCTCCTGGGCCAGGCGCAGGGCCGCAAGAATGGCGCGGCGCTGGTTCTCCGGCAGACGGTGCAGCTGCGGCGTCTCGACGTAGACGGCGTGCCAGACGCTGCCAAATTTAGCCGCCAGACGCGCGGCGGTGCGCACCAGCTTTTCATTACCGCTGCCGTGACCGATGCAGAGCAAAATGGCATCCCGGGTATGCCACACTTTCTCCTCACCCTGACGGTCGCGCCAGGCCCGCATCTGGTCGTCCACCCGGTCGGCGGTGCGGCGCAGCGCCAGCTCGCGCAGGGCGATCAAATTACCTTTACGGAAGAAGTGCTCAATTGCCCGCTCGGCCTGCCCGGCGATGTAAACCTTGCCCTCATGCAGGCGCTGGCGCAGATCGTCCGGAGGCAGATCCACCAGCACCACTTCGTCCGCCCCATCGAAAAACGGGTCCGGGACGGTCTCCCGCACCTGAATGCCGGTGACGCCGCTGACCACGTCGTTGAGGCTCTCCAGATGCTGGACGTTCACGGTGGTGAAAACATCAATGCCCGCCTCCAGCAGCTCCTCGACATCCTGCCAGCGTTTGGGGTGGCGCGAGCCGGGGGCATTGGTGTGCGCCAGTTCGTCCATCAGGATCAGCGCCGGGCGGCGGGCGAGGGCGGCATCGAGATCGAACTCCGTTACCAGACGCCCACGATGATGGATGCGCCGGGGCGGCTGGGTGGTCAGCCCGGCCAGCAGGGCGGCGGTCTCCTGACGTCCATGAGTTTCCGCCACGCCGATCAGAATATCGAGCCCCTGGGCGCGCAGACGCTGGGCTTCGCTCAGCATGGCGAAGGTCTTCCCGACGCCCGCGCAGGCGCCGAAGAAGATTTTCAGCTTGCCGCGATGGGGCGTGGCGGCCTGCTCCAGCAGTTTGTCCGGGTCCGGGCGCTGAGGCTCGTCGATCATTTACTCTTTCCTTAGCGCGTCCAGCGCCAGATTTAATTCAACGATATTCACCACCGGATTGCCCATGGCGCTGAACAACGGCTTTTGCGTATGCGCGGCAACCAGCTGGCTGAGCTGTTCGCTGCTGATCTGACGCGCCTGCGCGACGCGCGGGATCTGCCAGGCAACGGCCTGCGGGGTTAGGCTGTAGTCCAGCCCGCTACCGGAGGCGGTCACCAGTTCAACCGGCACCGCCGGGCTGGCCTGCGGGTTGGCGGCGCGCAATTGCGCTACCCGCGTGCGAACGGCGTTATCCAGCGCGGGGTTGCTGCCCGCCAGGTTGCTGCCGCCCGAGGCCATAGGATTATACGGGCTCTCTGCCATAGCGGAAGGACGCCCATGAAAGTAACCCGCCGCGGTAAAGTTCTGTCCAATCAATCGGGAACCGCGGATCTCCCCCTGCTGGCGGATAAGCGATCCGTTGGCCTGGTCGTGAAACCACCACTGACCCAGCGCGGTGGTCACCAGCGGATAGAGCCCGCCGGTGATAAGGGCCAGCAGAATAAACAACAGTATAGCGGGGCGTAACATAGCCATTTGATTTTCCTCTTAAACCAGCCCAAACAGAGTCAGCACGACGTCGATGGCTTTAATGCCGATAAAGGGCACCACCAGCCCGCCCAGACCGTAGATCCACAGATTGCGGCGCAGCATGGCGGCGGCGGTGAGCGGCTTGTAGCTCACGCCTTTCAGCGCCAGCGGGATCAGGAAGATAATGATCAGCGCGTTGAAGATCACCGCGCTCAGAATTGCCGAGGCGGGGGAGTGGAGGTGCATGACGTTCAGGGCGTTCAGCTGCGGGTACGTCGCTGCAAAGGCCGCCGGGATGATGGCGAAATATTTCGCCACGTCGTTGGCGATACTGAATGTAGTGAGTGAGCCCCGGGTCATCAGCATCTGTTTGCCGATGTGCACCACTTCGATCAGCTTGGTGGGGTTGGAGTCGAGATCGACCATATTCCCGGCCTCTTTTGCCGCCTGGGTACCGGAGTTCATCGCCACCGCCACGTCCGCCTGGGCCAGCGCCGGAGCGTCGTTGGTGCCGTCACCGGTCATCGCCACCAGCCGTCCTTCTCCCTGGTACTGGCGGATCAACGCCAGCTTAGCTTCCGGTGTCGCTTCAGACAGAAAATCATCCACCCCGGCCTCGGCAGCAATGGCGGCAGCGGTCAGGCGGTTATCCCCGGTGATCATCACCGTTTTGATGCCCATTTTACGCAGCTGGGCAAAGCGCTCCTTAATGCCGCCTTTGACGATGTCCTTCAGGGCGATCACCCCCAGCACGGTAGCGCCTTCCGCCACCACCAGCGGTGTGGCCCCCTGACGCGCGACGTTCTCCACCAGGGTATCGACCTGCGGCGGGAAGTGGCCGCTGTTGGCCGCGATATGACGGCGAATGGCGTCCACCGAGCCCTTGCGGATCAGGCGATCCTGAATGTTAATGCCGCTCATCCGGGTCTGCGCCGTAAAGGGGACAAAGGTGGCATGCAGACTCTGCACGTCGCGCTGGCGCAGATTGAAGCGCTGTTTGGCGAGAACCACGATGCTGCGGCCTTCCGGGGTTTCGTCCGCCAGTGAAGCCAGCTGTGCGGCGTCGGCCAGCGTTTTTTCATCCACGCCCGGGGCGGGAAGAAACTCGGAGGCCTGGCGGTTCCCCAGGGTGATGGTGCCGGTTTTATCCAGCAGCAGCACGTCGACGTCGCCTGCCGCCTCGACGGCCCGTCCGCTGGTGGCGATCACGTTAGCCGCCAGCATCCGGCTCATGCCCGCCACGCCGATGGCCGACAGCAGGCCGCCGATGGTGGTGGGGATCAGGCAGACCAGCAGGGCAACCAGCACCGTGACGCTCACCGCCGTCCCGCCATACGACGAGAAGGGCCACAGGGTCGCCGTCGCCAGCAGGAAGACGATGGTCAGCGCCACCAGCAGAATGGTCAGGGCGATTTCATTTGGGGTTTTGCGCCGCTGGGCGCTTTCCACCATGGCGATCATCCGGTCGAGGAAGGTTTCGCCCGGGTTGACGCTGCACTGGATCACCAGCCAGTCGGAGAGAATACGCGTCCCGCCGGTGACCGAGGCGAAATCGCCGCCGGACTCACGGATAACCGGCGCAGACTCCCCGGTAATGGCGCTCTCATCCACCGAGGCCCCCCCTTCGATAACCTCCCCGTCGCAGGGGATAATGTCTCCGGCTTCGACCAGCACGATATCGCCTTTGCGCAGCGCATCCGCCGGCACCCTGTCGGTGGCGGCACCGTATTTCGCTTCGCGCAGCTTGCGGGCGAACGCCGTTTTCTGGACCCCTTTCAGGCTGTTGGCCTGGGCCTTGCTGCGTCCTTCTGCCAGCGCTTCAGCCACGTTGGCAAACAGCACGGTGAACCACAGCCACAGGCCGATCGCCGCGGTAAAGGTGGCGCTCCCGGCCAGTAACCCGGCCGCCATGGCTATGGCAAGCAGGGTGGTCAGCAGGCTTCCCAGCCAGACGATAAACATCACCGGGTTGCGCCACTGCACGCGCGGATCTAATTTTTTTATCGCATCCATCAGCGCCTGGCGAACCAGAGAAGGTTCGAGCAGGGCCAGTTGCTTACGACTCATGACGATTACTCCGTTAAATCAGCGTAAAGAGAGATGTTCCGCAACCGGGCCTAATGCGAGGGCGGGAATAAAGGTAAGGGCGCCTACCAGCAGGACGGTGCCGATCAGCAGGCCGACAAACAGCGCGCCGTGTGTGGGCAACGTGCCGCCCGAGGCGGGCTGGCGGGTCTTGTTGACCAGCGATCCGGCGATGGCCATTACCGGCACAATCACCCCAAAGCGGCCGATCAACATGCAGAACGCCAGCAGGCAGTTCCAGAACGGCGAGTTGGCGCTCAGGCCCGCAAAGGCGCTGCCGTTGTTGTTGGCCGCGGACGAAACCGCGTACAGCACCTCGCTGAAGCCGTGGATCCCGGGGTTGAAAATGCCGCTGCGTCCGGCATCGGTCATCAGCGCCAGCGCGGTACCGAGCAGCACCAGTGCCGGGGTGACGAGGATCGCCAGGGCGGTCAGCTTCATCTCGCGCACGTCGATTTTCTTGCCCAGATATTCCGGGGTGCGGCCAATCATCAGCCCGGCGATAAACACCGCCAGCAGCACGAACAGCAGCATGCCGTACAGGCCCGATCCGACGCCGCCAAACACCACTTCGCCAATCTGCATCAGCCACAGCGGGATCATCCCGCCCAGGGCGGTGAAGGAGTCATGCATAGCGTTGACCGCGCCGCAGGAGGCAGCGGTGGTGATCACCGCATACAGGCTGCTGGCAAGAATGCCAAAGCGGCTCTCTTTCCCTTCCATATTGCTGTTGCTGTCGGCCCCCAGCAGCATGAAATGGCTGTTGCCCTGCCATTCCGCCCACATCACCAGTGCCGCGCAGACCACAAAGATGGCGGACATGGTCCAGAGGATCGCGTGTCCCTGGCGGCGATCGCTCACCGCCTCGCCAAAAGCAAAACAGAGCGCGGTGGGGATCAGGAAGATCGCCAGCATCTGCACGGCGTTGGTCAGGGCGGTCGGGTTCTCAAACGGATGGGCGGAGTTGGTGTTAAAGAAGCCACCCCCGTTGGTACCCAGCATTTTGATCGCTTCCTGGGAGGCCACCGGCCCCATTGGCAGCAGCTGTTTAGCCCCTTCCATCGAGGTAAATGGCTGATACGCCAGCAGGTTCTGCAATACGCCTTGCTGGATAAACAGCAGCGCGATGACCAGCGACAACGGCAGCAGCACCCACAGGGTGATGCGGGTCAAATCGACCCAGGCGTTGCCAAGCGTAGTGACATTCTGGCGGGCGAAGGCGCGGGTCAGGGCAAAGATCACCGCAATGCCGCTCGCCGCCGAGAGGAAGTTTTGTACCGTCAGTCCCACCATCTGGCTGAAATAGCTCAGGGTGGTTTCACCGGCATAAGACTGCCAGTTGGTATTGCTGACAAAGCTGACGGCGGTATTGAGCGCCAGATGCCAGGAGAGCCCCGGAAGCTGCTGCGGATTGAGCGGCAGCCAGCCCTGAAGCATCAGCATGGCGAAAAGCACCACCAGGCCCACCCCGTTTAGCAGCAGGATAGCGAGCAGGTAGTGCCGCCAGCCCATTTCATCGGCGCGAATTCCGAGCAGGCGCAATAAACCTGCGTCAATGGCCTGCACGCCGGGCAGCGGCAGGCCGTTAATCATCCGTGCCAGCCACATCCCCAGCGGTCGGGAGAGCGCCAACAGCACCAGCAGGAAGCTGGCAATAAGCAGAAATCCCTGAGCGGCCATCAGAATGCCTCCGCATTAAGCAGGGCATAGATCAGATACCCCAGTAACAGAAACACCAGCACGATGCCCGCAATGATACCTGCACTCACAATTCACCTCCGGGTGACATTAGTTGTGGTGCAAACGGTAAATTTTCTGGCGCAAAGATTTCGCAAAAATCAGGCGGGGAGATGTAAAAAAAGTATAAAAATGGCTAAAACCATAATTTAACTAATGGTTAGTATTAATTTAACTTTTATGTAACTCAATTACGGCGTGAATTGTAAATATTCACTAAATGGATGAAAAAGAGTGGTCGGATGAGTAGTAAAATTACAGCCAAAGCGTTACTATTTTCATCAGTTAATCAGTTTTACTTTTCCGGAGACGGTTTCCGGCCAGAGAAAGGGGAGAAAATGATGGAATTTTACAAAGCGTATCCGGCACATATCGTTTTTATTCGCCGCACTTTCGCTGTGTTAGCGGGTGTTCTGGCGTTACCAGTTATGCTTTTCTGGAAAGATCGTGCCCGTTTTTACAGCTATCTGCATCGCGTCTGGGCTAAAACCAGCGATAAGCCGGTGTGGATGGATCAGGCTGAAAAAGCCGTTTGTGACTTTTACTAAGAAAGACTACACACAGCAATTGCAGTAATAAAAAAACCGCCACAGCAATGTGGCGGTTTTTTTTATCCCTCGGGATTCGCGGTCCGTAGGGATAATTTACCAGGCTCTTCCAGAGAACAACATCTTATCCTTAACCGCCCTCAGGCGAAATTTGCGTTATCTAAATGAATTCTGAAAGGGCTGCCACAGCCGGTCCATAGTCTTGTTAAGGCCGCCATCAGGGCGGCCTTTTTTATTTCAGTATGGCTACACTTGTTAAAGGGAAGTATCCTCGGTGACTTGTAGATGTTACAGACGATAATACTGGAGTGTTATGGCCACCCATCTGGTCTGGTTTCGCGCCGATCTGCGCATCCACGATAACCTGGCGCTTGCCGCCGCCTGTCGCGACAAAAAAGCCCGCGTGCTGGCGCTATTTATCGCCACGCCACAACAGTGGCAGCAGCACGCCATGGCCCCACGTCAGGCCGCGTTTCTTCATGCCCATCTCAAGGGTTTGCAACGGCAACTGGCCGACAAAGGCATTCCGCTGCTGTATGAGGAGGTTGCTGATTTCGCTGCCCAGGGCGAAAAAGTCGCCCAGCTTTGCGACAAGCATGATGTCACCCATCTTTTTTATAACTACCAGTACGAACTCAACGAGCAGCAGCGCGACCTCCAGCTGGAGCGCGCATTGCAGGACGTCACCTGTCAGGGATTTGATGACAGCGTGATCCTGCCGCCGGGCAGCGTGATGACCGGCAATCACGAGATGTACAAGGTCTTTACGCCGTTTAAAAATGCCTGGCTGCGGCGGCTGAAAGAGGGGCTGCCCGAATGTGCGGCGGCGCCTGCCGCCCGTGAAGGTGAAAAGGTTACTCCGGCAGAGCTGGATTTCGACTATCCAAAACAGTCCTTCGATACTGACCTCTTCCCGGCGAGCGAGAAAGAGGCGATTGCCCGCCTGCGTCAGTTCTGCCAGCAAGGGGCAGGGGAGTATGAGACGCAGCGTGATTTCCCGGCCATCGAAGGTACCAGCCGACTCTCAGCCTGTCTGGCGCTGGGGGTACTTTCTCCCCGTCAGTGTCTGCACCGATTGCTGGCAGAACAACCCCAGGCGCTGGAGGGTGGACCGGGTTCCGTATGGCTTAACGAGCTCATCTGGCGAGAGTTTTACCGTCACCTGATGACGTATCACCCTGATTTATGTAAATATCGGCCATTCATCCGCTGGACGGATAACGTCAAATGGCAGTCTGAGGACGCCCAGCTGAAGGCGTGGCAATATGGACAGACCGGCTATCCCATCGTCGATGCCGCCATGCGCCAGCTGAATGAAACCGGCTGGATGCACAACCGCCTGCGCATGATCACCGCCAGCTTTCTGGTCAAAGATCTGCTTATCGACTGGCGCGCCGGGGAACGGTACTTTATTTCGCAGCTGATCGATGGCGACCTGGCCGCCAACAACGGCGGCTGGCAGTGGGCGGCATCGACCGGAACCGATGCGGCCCCCTATTTTCGTATTTTTAACCCGACAACCCAGGGGCAGAAGTTTGATGCCGACGGCGTGTTTATCCGCCGCTGGCTGCCGGAACTGGCCACCGTACCGGACAAGGCAATCCACGATCCCTGGACCTGGGCGGACAAGCAGGGCGTCACCCTCGATTATCCGCGCCCGGTTGTCGACCATAAACAGGCGCGCGTTGCCACGCTGGCCGCGTATGAAGCCGCCCGTAAAGCATAAGGGAGTAATAATGAAAAACAGTGAACTGGAACGTCTGATTAACGACAAACTCAACAGCACCAGCTTCAGCGACTACGCGCCGAACGGCCTGCAGGTGGAAGGGCGTGAGCAGGTGCAGAAAATTGTCACTGGCGTAACGGCAAGCCAGGCGCTGATCGATGAAGCGGTGCGCCAGAGTGCCGATGCGGTAATTGTTCACCACGGCTATTTCTGGAAAGGTGAATCGCCGGTTATCCGCGGCATGAAGCGCAATCGCCTGAAGACCCTGCTGGAAAACGACATCAACCTCTATGGCTGGCATCTGCCGCTGGACGCGCACCCGGAACTGGGGAATAACGCCCAGCTGGCGGCGCTGCTCGGCATTACCATCATGGGTGAAATCGAGCCGCTGGTGCCCTGGGGTGAACTCTCCATGCCGGTACCGGGTCTGGAGCTGGCGTCGTGGATCGAAGCCCGGCTGGGGCGTCGTCCGCTGTGGAGCGGCGACACCGGGCCCGATACCGTACAGCGCGTCGCCTGGTGTACCGGCGGCGGGCAGGGCTTTATTGACAGCGCGGCGCGTTTTGGCGTCGATGCCTTCATCACCGGCGAAGTGTCCGAGCAAACCATTCACTCCGCCCGTGAACAGGGGCTCCATTTTTATGCAGCAGGCCACCACGCCACGGAACGCGGCGGTATTCGCGCCCTCAGCGAATGGCTGACAGAAAATACCGACCTGGATGTCACCTTTGTGGATATCCCTAATCCAGCCTGATGAGAGGTATATAAGTGCAGCGAGCACGTTGTTATCTGCTAGGCGAAACCGCCGTGGTACTGGAGCTGGAGCCGCCAGTGACCCTGGCGACGCAAAAACGCATCTGGCGCTTGACCCAGCGGCTGGGTGAACTCCCTGAAGTGGTGGAAGCCATTCCGGGGATGAATAACATTACCGTGGTGCTGCGCAATCCCCACTCGGTGGCGCTGGATGCGATTGAGCGTCTGCAGCGCTGGTGGGAAGAGAGCGAGGCGCTGGAGCCGGATTCCCGCGCCATCGAAATCCCCGTGGTGTACGGCACCGCCGCGGGCCCTGACCTTGGCGAAGTGGCCCGGCATGCCGGGCTTTCGGAGAAACAGGTCGTGGAGCTCCATTCATCCGTTGACTATGTAGTCTGGTTCTTAGGTTTTCAGCCGGGGTTCCCTTATCTGGGCGGGCTGCCCGAGCAGCTGGCTACCCCACGTCGCGCCGAACCCCGGTTGCAGGTGCCGGCGGGTTCAGTGGGGATTGGCGGGGCGCAAACCGGGATTTACCCCTTAGCCACACCCGGCGGCTGGCAGCTGATAGGACACACCTCTCTGCCGCTGTTCGATCCCAGTCGTGACGAGCCGGTGCTGCTGCGCCCGGGCGATACCGTGCGGTTTATCCCGCAGAAGGAGGGGGTATGCTAAAAATAGTTCGTGCCGGGCTCTATACCTCGGTGCAGGACGGCGGACGCATCGGTTTTCGCCAGTCGGGGATCAGCTACTGCGGTGCGCTGGATAAACCGGCATTGCAGATTGGTAATCTGCTGGTGGGCAATGACCCGGACGATGCCGCGCTGGAGATCACTCTCGGGCAATGCATTTTTGAGTTTGAACAAGACGGCTGGTTTGCCCTGACCGGAGCAGGCTGTGACGCCCGGCTTGACGGCGCGGCGGTCTGGACCGGCTGGCGTCTGCCGGTAAAAGCCGGGCAGCAGCTCACCCTTAATCGTCCCCGTCGCGGCATGCGTAGCTATCTGGCGATCGCGGGCGGCATTGAGGTGCCGTCGGTCATGGACTCCCTGAGTACCGATCTGAAAGTGGGCCTGGGCGGACACGAAGGGCGTCTGCTGAAAGATGGCGATCGCCTGAAGATCCGTGCCGGTGGACGCGAATTCCGCGAAGCGCAGGGCGTGAAACAGCTGCTATGGGATAACCGCGTGCGCGCCCTGCCGGGGCCGGAATACCATGAGTTTGATCAGGCTTCGCAGGATGCGCTCTGGCGTCTGCCCTGGCAGCTCAGCCCGCAGAGTAACCGCATGGGCTATCGCCTGCAGGGACAAAAACTGCAGCGTACCACCGAGCGCGAACTGCTCTCCCACGGTCTGCTGCCGGGCGTCATTCAGGTGCCGCACAACGGGCAGCCTATTATTCTGATGAATGATGCCCAGACCACCGGGGGCTATCCGCGGATCGCCTGCATCATCGAAGCCGATATGTACCACCTGGCCCAGGCGCCGCTCGGACAGCCGATCCACTTTGTCCCCTGTACCCTGGAAGAGGCTCTGGAAGCACGACGCATCCAGAAGCAATACATCGAACAGCTGGCGTGGAGGTTGCATGATCGCGGTTGATTTAAATGCAGATTTGGGTGAAGGGTGCGGCAGCGATGCCGCGCTGCTACAGCTGGTGTCGTCAGCCAACATCGCCTGCGGGTTTCATGCCGGTGATGCCGAAACCATGCTGGCCTGCGTGCGCGAGGCGCTGAAAAACGGCGTGGCCATCGGGGCGCACCCCAGCTTCCCGGATCGGGAGAACTTCGGCCGCACGGCCATGACCCTGCCGCCGGAGACGGTGTATGCGCAAATGCTGTATCAGATTGGGGCCCTGGCGGCGATCGTTCGCGCCGAAGGCGGGCAGCTGCGTCACGTGAAACCCCACGGCATGCTCTATAACCAGGCGGCGAAGGATCGCGACCTTGCCGATGCGATCGCCCGCGCTGTGGCGACCGTCGACCCGGATCTGATCCTGGTTGGCCTGGCCGGGAGCGAGCTGATCCGCGCCGGAACGCGTTATGGCCTGATCACCCGGGAAGAGGTGTTTGCCGATCGCGGGTATCAGCCGGATGGTAGCCTGGTGCCGCGGACTCAGGCCGGGGCATTGATTGCCGATGAAGAGCAGTCCCTGGCGCAAACCCTGGAGATGATCCAGCGCGGCCGGGTGAAAAGTATTACCGGTGAATGGGCAACCGTACACGCACAGACGGTCTGCATTCACGGTGACGGTGAACACGCCCTGGCCTTTGCCCGTCGCCTGCGTCAGGAATTTGAAGCAAATAATATAAAAATCAGTGCATAACGCACATTTGCAAACACAACAACAGGAAAGAGAACATGGCAGAGACGCTGTCCCTCTGGCCACTCATCGGTATCGCGGTGATTGTGGTCGGGTTTCTTTTACGCTTTAACCCGGTGCTGGTGGTCATTGTCGCCGGGATCGTCACCGGCCTGGCGGCGCATATGCCGGTCGCCACCATTCTGGAAAAACTGGGTGAAGGGTTCCTGAACACCCGCAACCTGCCCTATATCCTCCTGATCCCGCTGGCGGTTATCGGCCTGCTGGAGCGCCACGGCCTGAAAGAGCGGGCTCAGGCGTGGATCGCGAAGATCCACAGCGCCACCGCCGGTCGTCTGCTGATCGTCTACCTGTTCGTTCGTGAAGCTTCGGCAGCGATGGGGCTGACCAGCCTCGGCGGGCATCCGCAGATGGTGCGTCCGCTGCTGGCACCGATGGCAGAAGGGGCTGCAGAGAAGAAGTATGGCGAGCTGCCGGGGGCGGTGCGCTATCGCCTGCGGGCCATGGCGGCGGCCACCGACAACGTCGGGCTGTTCTTTGGCGAAGACATCTTCGTTGCCTTTGGCGCCATCATCTTTATGCATAATTTCATGCTGGAATCCGGCGGCATCCAGACCGAGCCGCTGCATATTGCCCTGTGGGGGATCCCGACCGCGCTCTGCGCCTTTGCGATCCACGCCACCCGACTGTACCGCCTGGATAAGCATCTGGAGCGCGAACTGGCGAAAGTGCAGGGAGAGGTGAAATGAATTTCCAGCAAAGCTATCTCTACTGGCTGGCAGGCCTGATCCTGCTGATCGTGGCGCTGATGTCGTTTCGCGATAAAGCCAACCCACGACGCATCACCACCGGTCTGTTCTGGGGCATTTACGGCCTGCTGTTCCTGCTCGGCAACTGGACCTACGATCTGGTGGGCGACAAGCGCACCGTCCATATCGCGGTGGGTCTGGCGGTGGTCGTCCTGGCGCTGATCGCCGGTTTTGGCGGCGTGCGCCTCGGCAGCTATCACCAGCGCACGGCAGAAGAGCGCGAGGGCAGCGCGAAGCGTCTGGGCAATCGCCTCTTCTTACCGGCGCTGGCCATTCCGGTGGTGACAGTGGTGGGCGTGCTGATGTTTAACCACATTCCGGGCCTGCAGGAGACGCTGTTCGGGCCGGGTAACCACTCGACGCTGGTCACGCTGTTCTCGATGACCGTCGGCTCGCTCATTGGCCTGGCGATGGCGGTCAAAATGACCCATGAGAAAGTGCATCAGCCTCTGCAGGAGGCGCGCCGTCTGCTCGACTCCATCGGCTGGGCCTTTATTCTGCCGCAAATCCTCGCCACCCTCGGCCTGCTGTTTACCGCCGCCGGCGTCGGGGAGGGGATTTCTTACCTCACCCAGACGTATCTGGCGGTGGACAGTCGGTTTATCGCGGTGGCGGTTTATGCCGTGGGCATGGCGCTGCTGACGATGGTGATGGGCAACGCCTTCGCTGCCTTCCCGATTGTCACTGCGGGGATTGGCATCCCGATCCTGGTCCTGCAACACGGCGGCAACCCGGCGGTGATGGCGGCGATTGGCATGTTCTCCGGCTACTGTGGCACGTTGATGACGCCGATGGCGGCTAACTTCAACATCGTGCCCGCCGCGCTGCTGGAGCTGCCCGATAAAAATGCGGTCATCAAAGCGCAGGTGCCTACCGGGGTGCTGCTGCTGATCGCCAACGTATTCCTGCTCTACTTCCTGATGTTCCTGTAAGGAGAAATGATGCGAACAGTTTTAATCACCGGTTTTGAGCCTTTTGGCGGCGAGAGCGTTAACCCGTCGTGGGAAGTGGTGAAACAGCTTGATGGCGCGATTATTGATGACTGTCGCGTGGTAGCGCGGCAGTTGCCCTGCGTGTTTGGCGAGTCGTTATCGGTGCTGAACGCGGCTATTGACGCGCTGCAGCCCTCCGTCGTACTGGCGATAGGCCAGGCCGGGGGGCGGGTGGATGTCACCGTTGAGCGGGTGGCGATCAACGTCGATGACGCCCGCATTCCCGATAACCGGGGGCAACAGCCGGTGGATGTCGCCATTGTCGACGGCGGTCCGGCCGCCTGGTTCAGCACCCTGCCGATTAAAGCGATGGTGGCGGCCCTGCGGGAGTCAGGCATTCCTGCTTCTGTTTCCCAGACGGCTGGCACATTCGTCTGCAACCACGTGATGTACGGCGTGCTGCACAAGCTGGCCAACAGCCCGGACGTGAAGGGCGGGTTTATCCATATTCCTTACCTCCCCGGGCAGGCTGCAGCGCACCCCGGTGCCCCGAGCATGGCGACGCATACCGTGAAGCAGGCCCTGGAGATCGCCATTGCGGTGGCGCTGCGTCAGGAACACGACATCAAAGTGGTGGGCGGAGCGACGCACTAGAAAGGAGACATCATGCCAGAAGGACCAGAGATCCGCCGCGCGGCGGATAGCCTGGAGGCGGCGATAAAAGGCAAACCGCTCACCGACGTGTGGTTTGCTTTTCCTCAGTTAAAAACCTTTGAATCCCGGCTTATCGGCGAGACGGTCACGCATCTGGAGACGCGCGGCAAAGCGCTGCTCACCCACTTCTCCAACCAGCTTACGCTCTACAGCCATAACCAGCTGTATGGCGTCTGGCGGGTGGTGGAAACCGGTAAACTGCCGGAGACGACCCGTGTGCTGCGCGTCAAACTGGAGACGGCGGACAAAACCATTCTGCTCTATAGCGCCTCGGATATTGAGATGCTGCTGCCGGAGCAGCTTACCACCCATCCCTTCCTGCAGCGGGTGGGGCCGGATGTGCTGGATTTACGCCTGACGGCAGAGGATGTGAAAGCGAGGCTGTTGTCGGCAAAATTTCGCAATCGCCAGTTTTCCGGGCTGCTGCTGGACCAGTCGTTTCTTGCCGGTCTGGGCAACTATCTGCGGGTAGAAATTTTATGGGATGTGGGGCTGGCGGCGAGCCACAAAGCCTCTCAGCTCAGCGACGCGCAGCTGGATGCGTTATCCCACGCGCTGCTGGATATCCCGCGTCTGTCGTATAACACGCGCGGAGTGGTGAATGAGAAGAAGCATCACGGGGCGTTGTTCCGGTTTAAGGTGTTTCATCGCGCGGGGAAAAAGTGTGAGCGCTGCGGTGGGGTGATTGAGAAAACGACGCTCTCTTCGCGACCGTTTTACTGGTGTCCACATTGTCAGACATAAAAAAACGCCGGGTGGCGCTGACGCTTACCCGGCCTACGTAGGCCCGGCAAGCGTAGCGCCGCCGGGCATCGCTGTTAGCGTTTGGTCACGTCAGACTCGAAATTACGCTGCTCGTAGCCGGTATACAGCTGGCGAGGACGCGCAATTTTCATGCCTTCGGTGTGCATTTCGTTCCAGTGTGCAATCCAGCCCACGGTACGCGCCATCGCGAAGATAACGGTAAACATGGAAGACGGGATGCCCATCGCTTTCAGGATGATACCGGAGTAGAAATCGACGTTCGGGTAGAGTTTCTTCTCGATGAAGTACGGGTCGTTCAGCGCGATGTGTTCCAGCTCCATCGCCACCTGCAGCAGGTCATCTTTGGTGCCCAGCTCTTTCAGCACTTCATGACAGGTTTCACGCATTACGGTTGCGCGCGGATCGTAGTTTTTGTAAACACGGTGACCGAAGCCCATCAGACGGAAGGAGTCATTCTTGTCCTTCGCACGACGTACGAATTCAGGAATGTGCTCAACGGAGCTGATCTCTTCCAGCATCTTCAGTGCCGCTTCGTTCGCGCCGCCGTGTGCCGGTCCCCACAGGGAGGCAATACCTGCTGCGATACAGGCGAACGGGTTCGCGCCGGAGGAGCCAGCGGTACGCACGGTAGAGGTAGATGCGTTCTGCTCGTGGTCAGCGTGCAGGATCAGGATACGATCCATTGCGCGTTCCAGAACCGGGTTCACTTCGTACTCTTCGCACGGCGTGGCGAACATCATACGCAGGAAGTTACCTGAGTAGGAGAGGTCGTTGCGTGGATAAACAAACGGCTGTCCGATGGAGTATTTGTAGCACATCGCTGCCATGGTTGGCATTTTGGACAGCAGACGGAACGCGGCGATATCACGGTGACGCTGGTTATTCACGTCCAGCGAGTCATGGTAGAACGCAGCCAGCGCGCCGGTGATCCCGCACATGACCGCCATTGGATGTGAATCGCGGCGGAATGCATGGAACAGACGGGTAATCTGCTCGTGGATCATGGTGTGACGGGTGACGGTGGTTTTGAACTCATCGTACTGTTCCTGCGTCGGCTTTTCGCCGTTCAGCAGGATGTAGCACACTTCCAGGTAATTGGAGTGGGTCGCTAACTGGTCGATGGGGAAACCGCGGTGCAGCAGGATACCTTCGTCACCGTCAATGTAGGTGATTTTGGACTCGCAAGATGCGGTGGAGGTAAAACCAGGGTCAAAGGTAAACATACCTTTAGAACCAAGACTACGGATATCAATAACATCCTGACCGAGCGTGCCTTTTAGCACATCCAGTTCGATAGCAGCGTCACCATTTAGGGTGAGTTTTGCCTTAGTATCAGCCATTTACGGTCTCCTTAGCGCCTTATTGCTTAAGACTGCCCATAACCGGATTTGCATTCAGCTGATTTATCATTGTTACCAGTTTGTTATTTGGCTCGCCGCTCAGCTCACGAGGAGAAACCAGGGTACAGAGCAATGGCGCTAGCAGGTAAACAAATGAGAAATCAGAGAAATAACAGCAAATCAGTGTTTGTGCAGTCCGAATTATTCAAACCTGTATATCACTAATAACTGTCCTGATAACTTCGGTCAATACCATCACACTGTTACATAACTTATTCTCAGGTGAAAGAGAGACCTCATAACTTTTGCGCATTATATGCCTTTTCTGGTGATGTTTGTAACAATAATGTTTAACATTTGTCAAATCAGATGATTAAAAATTAAAAAGATGTTGTTATCGTGACCCTGATCACTGTTCCGTATAAAACCCGACAAACTGTATGTAGGTTAATTGTAATGATTTTGTGAACGGCCTATACTGCCGCCAGGTCTCCGGAAAACCCTGCAATCCCGAGCCAACCAGCGTTGTAACGTGTCATTTGAGCATCTGGAAGCAATGTTTTGCATGACGCACAGTTATATAAAAGGCACGCTGTCTGACCCGCATCGCAGTCCGGAGGAAGGAAACTATAAGAACAGCATGTGGGCGTTATTCATGATAAGAAATGTGAAAAAACAAAGACCTGTCAATCTGGATCTAAAAACGATCCGATTCCCCGTAACGGCAATAGCGTCCATCCTTCATCGTGTATCCGGTGTGATCACGTTTGTCGCGGTGGGTATCCTGTTATGGTTGCTGGGTACCAGTCTCTCGTCTCCGGAAGGATTCCAGCAGGCCTCTGACATCATGAACGGTTTCTTCGTGAAATTTATCATGTGGGGCATCCTGACCGCGCTGGCTTATCATGTCGTCGGCGGCGTTCGTCATATGCTGATGGACTTTGGCTATCTGGAAGAGACCTTCGAAACCGGCAAGCGTACCGCTAACATCTCCTTTGTTATCACTGTCGTGCTTTCACTTCTCGCAGGAGTTCTCGTATGGTAAGCAACGCCTCCGCATTAGGACGCAACGGCGTACATGACTTCATTCTGGTCCGTGCTACCGCTATCGTTCTCACCCTCTACATCATCTACATTATCGGTTTCTTTGCCACCAGCGGCGACCTGACGTGGGAAATCTGGACCGGTTTCTTCGGTTCTGCTTTCACCAAAGTGTTTACCCTGCTGGCGCTGTTCTCCATTCTGATCCACGCATGGATTGGCATGTGGCAGGTACTGACCGACTACGTTAAACCGATGGCAATTCGTCTCGCGTTGCAGCTGGCAATCGTCGTTGCCCTGGTGGTTTACGTCATTTATGGATTTGTTGTGGTGTGGGGTGTGTGATGAAACTTCCTGTCAGAGAATTTGACGCTGTAGTGATTGGAGCCGGCGGCGCAGGTATGCGCGCGGCGCTGCAAATTTCCCAGAGCGGCCAGACCTGTGCGCTGCTCTCTAAAGTCTTCCCGACCCGTTCCCATACCGTATCCGCGCAGGGTGGCATCACCGTCGCGCTCGGTAATACCCATGATGATAACTGGGAATGGCATATGTACGACACGGTGAAAGGCTCCGATTACATCGGTGACCAGGACGCCATTGAATATATGTGCAAGACCGGCCCGGAAGCAATTCTGGAGCTGGACCATATGGGTCTGCCATTCTCCCGCCTGGAGAACGGCACCATTTATCAACGTCCGTTTGGCGGCCAGTCGAAAGACTTCGGCGGCGAGCAGGCGGCACGTACCGCCGCAGCGGCAGACCGTACCGGTCACGCCCTGCTGCACACGCTGTACCAGCAGAACCTGAAGAACAAAACCACCATCTTCTCCGAGTGGTATGCGCTGGATCTGGTGAAAAACGAAGATGGCGCAGTGGTGGGTTGTACCGCCCTGTGCATCGAAACCGGTGAAGTTGTCTACTTCAAAGCCCGCGCAACCGTGCTGGCGACCGGCGGCGCAGGCCGTATTTACCAGTCCACGACGAACGCCCATATCAACACCGGTGACGGCGTCGGTATGGCGATCCGCGCTGGCGTGCCGGTGCAGGATATGGAGATGTGGCAGTTCCACCCAACCGGTATCGCCGGTGCGGGCGTGCTGGTCACAGAAGGCTGCCGTGGTGAAGGTGGCTACCTGCTGAACAAACACGGCGAGCGCTTCATGGAGCGTTATGCGCCGAATGCGAAAGACCTGGCGGGTCGTGACGTGGTGGCGCGTTCCATCATGATCGAAATCCGTGAAGGTCGCGGCTGTGACGGCCCGTGGGGCCCACACGCCAAGCTGAAGCTTGACCATCTGGGTAAAGAGGTTCTGGAATCCCGTCTGCCGGGTATCCTGGAGCTGTCCCGCACCTTCGCGCACGTCGACCCGGTTAAAGAGCCGATCCCGGTTATCCCAACCTGTCACTACATGATGGGCGGTATTCCGACCAAAGTGACCGGCCAGGCGCTGACCGTGAACGAGCAGGGCGAAGACGTGGTGATCCCGGGCCTGTTCGCAGTAGGCGAAATCGCCTGCGTATCCGTACACGGCGCCAACCGTCTGGGCGGCAACTCTCTGCTCGACCTGGTGGTGTTTGGTCGTGCGGTGGGTCTGCATCTGCAGGAGTCCATTGCTGAGCAAGGTCCACTGCGTGATGCCACCGAAGCCAATATCGACGCCTCTCTTGAACGTCTCAACCGCTGGAACGGTAACCGCAACGGCGAAGATCCGGTGGAAATCCGTAAGGCGCTGCAGGAGTGCATGCAGCACAACTTCTCGGTGTTCCGTGAAGGCGACGCGATGGCGAAAGGTCTTGAGCAGCTGAAAGCGATCCGCGAGCGTCTGAAAAATGCCCGTCTGGACGATACTTCCAGCGAGTTCAACACCCAGCGCGTCGAGTGTCTGGAGCTGGATAACCTGATGGAAACCGCGTACGCGACGGCGGTCTCTGCAAACTTCCGTACCGAAAGCCGTGGCGCCCATAGCCGCTTCGACTTCCCGGATCGTGACGACGAAAACTGGCTGTGCCATTCCCTGTACCTGCCAGAGTCGGAATCCATGACACGTCGTAGCGTCAATATGGAACCGAAACTGCGTCCGGCGTTCCCGCCGAAGATTCGTACTTATTAATGCGGAGACAGGACAATGAAACTCGAATTCTCAGTTTATCGTTATAACCCGGATGTAGATGACGCTCCGCATATGCAGGATTACACCCTGGAAGCGGAAGAAGGCCGTGACATGATGCTACTGGATGCTTTAATGCAGCTGAAAGAAAAGGATCCGACACTGTCATTCCGTCGTTCCTGCCGTGAAGGGGTATGTGGCTCCGACGGTCTGAACATGAATGGCAAAAACGGTCTGGCCTGTATCACCCCGATTTCGGCGCTCAACCGTCCGGGACAGAAGATTGTTATCCGTCCTCTGCCAGGCCTGCCGGTCGTGCGCGATTTGGTGGTGGACATGGGGCAATTCTATGCACAATATGAGAAGATTAAGCCTTACTTGTTGAATAATGGGCAAAATCCACCCGCTCGCGAGCATTTGCAGTCGCCAGAGCAGCGTGAAAAACTCGATGGCCTGTATGAGTGTATTCTTTGTGCATGTTGTTCGACCTCTTGCCCGTCGTTCTGGTGGAACCCGGACAAGTTTATCGGCCCGGCTGGCCTGCTGGCAGCGTATCGCTTCCTGATTGACAGCCGCGATACCGAAACCGACAACCGCCTGGAAGGGCTGAGTGATGCTTTCAGCGTATTCCGCTGCCACAGCATCATGAACTGCGTCAGTGTATGTCCTAAGGGGCTGAACCCGACGCGCGCTATCGGCCACATTAAGTCGATGTTGTTGCAGCGCAGTGCGTAAGTAACACGAGGGGGCGCTGTTCCCCTCACCCTAACCCTCTCCCCAAAGGGGAGAGGGGATGGAATGCAGAAACCTTTAAAAACTGCCCTGAAGTTTAGACAGTTTCTAAAGGTTCCTTCGCGAGCCGCTATATAGAGAAGAGCTCGCAGGTGAACCCCGGCACGTACACGTGGTGTGCGTGGTAGTTTCTACGGCGAAATAAGCATAAAAATGCTTAAGGGATCACGATGCAGAACGGCGCAATGAAAGCCTGGCTGGACTCTTCATTCCTCTCTGGTGCAAACCAAAGCTGGATTGAACAGCTCTATGAAGACTTCTTAACCGACCCTGACTCAGTGGACGCTAACTGGCGTTCCATGTTCCAGGAGTTACCTGGAACGGGTGTCAAACCGGATCAATTTCATTCCAAAACACGTGATTATTTCCGTCGTCTGGCGAAGGATGCCTCACGTTACTCTTCCGCTATCTCCGACCCTGACACCAATGCAAAGCAGGTTAAAGTCCTGCAGCTGATTAACGCCTATCGTTTCCGTGGCCACCAGCATGCGAATCTGGATCCGCTGGGACTGTGGCAGCAAGAGCGTGTGGCCGATCTCGACCCGGCTTATCACGACCTTACCGAAGCAGATTTCCAGGAAACCTTCAACGTCGGCTCTTTCGCTATTGGCAAAGACACGATGAAGCTGGGCGATCTGCTGGAAGCGCTGAAGCAAACTTACTGCGGCTCCATCGGCGCAGAGTACATGCACATCACCTCAACCGAAGAGAAACGCTGGATCCAGCAGCGTATTGAATCCGTTGCCGGTAAATCCACCTTCAATGCCGAAGAGAAAAAACGCTTCCTGAGCGAACTGACCGCAGCAGAAGGCCTGGAGCGCTACCTCGGGGCTAAATTCCCGGGTGCAAAACGCTTCTCGCTGGAAGGCGGTGATGCGCTGGTGCCGATGCTGAAAGAGCTGATCCGCCACGCGGGCAACAGCGGTACCCGTGAAGTGGTACTGGGCATGGCGCACCGTGGTCGTCTGAACGTGCTGATCAACGTGCTGGGCAAAAAGCCGCAGGATCTGTTCGACGAATTCGCGGGCAAACATAAAGAACACCTCGGTACCGGTGACGTGAAGTACCACATGGGCTTCTCATCGGATATCGAAACCCAGGGCGGCCTGGTGCACATGGCGCTGGCGTTTAACCCGTCGCACCTTGAGATCGTCAGCCCGGTGGTTATCGGCTCCGTACGTGCGCGTCTGGATCGTCTGGACGAGCCAAGCAGCAACAAAGTTCTGCCAATCACCATTCATGGCGATGCGGCGATCACCGGTCAGGGCGTGGTTCAGGAAACCCTGAACATGTCCAAAGCGCGTGGTTACGAAGTGGGCGGTACCGTTCGCATCGTGATCAACAACCAGGTGGGCTTCACCACCTCTAACCCGCTGGACGCGCGTTCTACGCCATACTGCACCGACATCGGTAAGATGGTACAGGCGCCAATCTTCCACGTTAACGCGGATGACCCGGAAGCCGTTGCTTTCGTTACCCGCCTGGCGCTGGACTTCCGCAACACCTTCAAGCGTGACGTGCTGATCGACCTGTTCTGCTACCGTCGTCATGGCCATAACGAAGCGGACGAGCCAAGTGCAACCCAGCCGCTGATGTACCAGAAAATCAAAAAGCATCCGACCCCGCGCAAAATCTACGCTGACAAACTGGAAGCGGAGAAGATTGTTGCCCTGGAAGATGCTACCGAGATGGTTAATCTTTACCGCGACGCGCTGGATGCCGGCGAATGCGTGGTGAAAGAACTGCGTCCGATGAACATGCACTCCTTTACCTGGTCGCCGTACCTCAACCACGAGTGGGATGAGAGCTACCCGAACAAGGTCGAGATGAAGCGTCTGCAGGAGCTGGCAAAACGCATCAGCACCGTACCAGAAGCAATCGAGATGCAGTCCCGCGTACAGAAAATCTACTCTGACCGTCAGGCGATGGCGGCAGGCGAGAAGCTGTTCGACTGGGGCGGCGCAGAAAACCTGGCGTACGCAACGCTGGTTGATGAAGGGATTCCGGTACGTCTGTCCGGTGAAGATGCCGGTCGTGGCACCTTCTTCCACCGTCATGCGGTGATTCATAACCAGACCAACGGTTCTACCTACACCCCGCTGCAGCACGTGCATAACGGCCAGGGCCAGTTCAAGGTCTGGGACTCCGTGCTGTCAGAAGAAGCGGTCCTGGCGTTTGAATACGGTTACGCCACGGCAGAACCCCGTACCCTGACCATCTGGGAAGCGCAGTTCGGCGACTTCGCCAACGGTGCGCAGGTGGTTATCGACCAGTTCATCTCCTCTGGCGAGCAGAAGTGGGGCCGTATGTGTGGCCTGGTGATGCTGCTGCCACACGGTTACGAAGGGCAGGGCCCGGAGCACTCTTCCGCGCGTCTGGAGCGTTATCTGCAACTCTGCGCCGAGCAGAACATGCAGGTTTGCGTCCCGTCTACCCCGGCACAGGTTTATCACATGCTGCGTCGTCAGGCGCTGCGCGGGATGCGCCGTCCGCTGGTGGTGATGTCACCGAAATCGCTGCTGCGTCACCCGCTGGCAGTCTCCACCCTGGATGAGCTGGCGAACGGCACCTTCCTGCCGGCGATTGGCGAGATTGACGAGCTGGATCCACAGGCGGTTAAGCGCGTGGTGATGTGTTCTGGTAAGGTTTACTACGACCTGCTGGAACAGCGCCGTAAGAACGATCAGAAAGATGTCGCCATCGTGCGTATCGAACAGCTTTATCCATTCCCGCATCAGGCGATGCAGGAAGTGCTGAAACAATATGCTCACGTACATGATTTTGTCTGGTGCCAGGAAGAGCCGCTCAACCAGGGCGCATGGTACTGCAGCCAGCATCATTTCCGTGAAGTGATTCCATTTGGGTCTGCCCTGCGTTACGCAGGTCGCCCGGCCTCCGCCTCTCCGGCGGTAGGGTATATGTCCGTTCACCAGAAGCAGCAACAAGATCTGGTCAATGACGCGCTGAACGTCGATTAATTAAAGGATACATAATGAGTAGCGTAGATATTCTTGTTCCCGACCTGCCTGAGTCTGTAGCAGATGCGACCGTCGCCACCTGGCACAAAAAACCGGGCGATGCCGTTAAGCGCGACGAAGTGCTGGTAGAAATCGAAACTGACAAAGTGGTACTGGAAGTACCGGCTTCGGCGGATGGTGTTCTTGATGCCGTACTGGAAGATGAAGGGACAACCGTCACTTCTCGCCAGATCCTGGGTCGCCTGCGTGAAGGCAACAGCGCAGGTAAAGAGTCCAGCGCGAAATCTGAAGAGAAAGCCTCTACTCCAGCGCAGCGCCAGCAGGCCTCCCTGGAAGAGCAGTCTAACGACGCGCTCAGCCCGGCGATCCGTCGCCTGCTGGCTGAACACAACCTCGACGCGGCTGCCATTAAAGGCACCGGCGTTGGCGGTCGTCTGACCCGTGAAGACGTTGAAAAACATCTGGCTAAAGCGCCAGCTGCGCCGGAAGCAAAAGCCCCGGCAGCCGCACCAGCAGCACAGCCTGCTCTGGGCGCCCGTAGCGAAAAACGCGTGCCGATGACCCGCCTGCGTAAGCGTGTGGCCGAGCGTCTGCTGGAAGCGAAAAACTCCACCGCGATGCTGACCACCTTCAACGAAGTGAACATGAAGCCAATCATGGACCTGCGTAAGCAGTACGGTGACGCGTTTGAAAAACGTCACGGTATCCGTCTGGGCTTTATGTCCTTCTACGTGAAAGCGGTTGTTGAAGCGCTGAAACGCTACCCGGAAGTGAACGCCTCCATCGATGGCGATGACGTGGTTTATCACAACTACTTCGACGTGAGCATGGCCGTTTCTACCCCACGCGGCCTGGTGACCCCGGTTCTGCGTGATGTGGATACCCTGGGCATGGCTGACATCGAGAAGAACATTAAAGAGCTGGCAGTGAAAGGCCGTGACGGCAAGCTGACCGTAGACGACCTGACCGGCGGTAACTTCACCATTACCAACGGCGGCGTATTCGGTTCCCTGATGTCTACTCCGATCATCAACCCACCGCAGAGCGCGATCCTTGGCATGCACGCTATCAAAGATCGCCCTATGGCGGTTGACGGTAAAGTTGAGATCCTGCCGATGATGTATCTGGCGCTCTCCTACGATCACCGTCTGATCGACGGCCGCGAGTCCGTGGGCTTCCTGGTCGCCATTAAAGAGCTGCTGGAAGATCCAACTCGTCTGCTGCTGGACGTTTAGTTTTTAGCCGTACTGCCCGGCGGCGCTTTGCCTGCCGGGCCTACAAAAGCATGACCTAACGATTACCCTGAAGGATGGATAGAACACATGAACTTACATGAATATCAGGCAAAACAGCTGTTTGCCCGGTATGGCTTACCGGCTCCGGTGGGTTATGCCTGCAATACCCCTCGTGAAGCAGAAGAAGCCGCCTCTAAAATCGGTGCGGGTCCTTGGGTAGTAAAATGTCAGGTTCACGCTGGCGGCCGCGGTAAAGCGGGCGGTGTGAAGGTTGTTAACAGCAAAGAAGAGATCCGTGCCTTTGCTGAACATTGGCTTGGCAAACGTCTGGTGACCTATCAAACAGACGCGGGCGGCCAGCCGGTTAACCAGATCCTGGTTGAAGCGGCAACCGATATTGCAAAAGAACTGTACCTCGGCGCAGTCGTAGACCGTAGCTCCCGTCGCGTGGTGTTTATGGCCTCTACCGAAGGCGGCGTGGAAATCGAAAAAGTGGCGGAAGAGACCCCGCACCTGATCCACAAAGTCGCTATCGATCCGCTGGCGGGCCCAATGCCTTACCAGGGTCGTGAGCTGGCATTCAAACTGGGTCTGGAAGGCAAACTGGTGCAGCAATTCACCAAGATCTTCATGGGCCTGGCAACTATCTTCCTGGAGCGCGATCTGGCGCTGATCGAAATCAACCCGCTGGTTATTACCAAGCAGGGCGATCTTATCTGCCTCGACGGCAAACTGGGCGCTGACGGCAACGCGCTGTTCCGCCAGGCTGACCTGCGCGAAATGCGCGACCAGTCCCAGGAAGATCCACGTGAAGCGCAGGCTGCACAGTGGGAACTGAACTACGTAGCACTCGATGGCAACATCGGCTGCATGGTTAACGGTGCGGGCCTGGCAATGGGCACCATGGACATCGTTAAACTGCACGGCGGCGAGCCGGCAAACTTCCTGGATGTGGGCGGCGGCGCAACCAAAGAGCGCGTGACCGAAGCATTCAAAATCATCCTCTCCGATGACAATGTGAAAGCCGTTCTGGTTAACATCTTCGGCGGTATCGTACGTTGCGACCTGATCGCTGACGGTATCATCGGCGCGGTAGAAGAAGTGGGCGTGAACGTCCCGGTTGTTGTCCGTCTGGAAGGTAACAACGCTGAACTCGGCGCGAAAAAACTGGCTGACAGCGGCCTGAATATTATTGCAGCGAAAAGTCTGACGGATGCAGCTCAGCAGGTTGTTGCCGCAGTGGAGGGGAAATAATGTCCGTTTTAATTAATAAAGATACCAAGGTTATCTGCCAGGGCTTCACCGGTAGCCAGGGTTCATTCCACTCTGAGCAGGCGATTGCTTACGGTACGCAGATGGTTGGCGGCGTAACCCCAGGTAAAGGCGGCACCACTCACCTGGGCCTGCCGGTGTTCAACACCGTGCGTGAAGCGGTAGAAGCGACTGGCGCAACTGCCACCGTGATCTACGTTCCGGCTCCGTTCTGCAAAGACTCCATCCTGGAAGCGATCGACGCAGGCATCAAACTGATCATCACCATCACCGAAGGTATCCCGACCCTGGATATGCTGACAGTGAAGGTGAAGCTGGACGAAGCGGGCGTGCGCATGATCGGGCCAAACTGCCCGGGCGTGATCACCCCAGGCGAATGCAAAATCGGCATCATGCCGGGCCACATTCATAAGCCGGGCAAAGTGGGTATCGTCTCCCGTTCCGGTACGCTGACCTATGAAGCGGTTAAGCAGACCACCGACTACGGTTTCGGCCAGTCCACCTGTGTGGGCATCGGCGGCGACCCAATCCCGGGCTCTAACTTCATCGACATCCTGAAGCTGTTCCAGGAAGACCCGCAGACTGAAGCGATCGTCATGATCGGTGAAATCGGCGGTAGCGCGGAAGAAGAAGCGGCTGCTTACATCAAAGATCACGTGACCAAGCCAGTGGTTGGCTACATCGCGGGTGTCACCGCGCCGAAAGGCAAGCGTATGGGCCACGCAGGCGCCATCATCGCGGGCGGCAAAGGTACTGCGGACGAGAAATTCGCAGCGCTGGAAGCAGCAGGCGTGAAAACCGTTCGCAGCCTGGCTGACATCGGTGAAGCACTGAAATCCATCATTAAGTAAATCCTCTCTGCTCCCCGTGCGGGGAGCTTTGACATAATAAATGTCCGTTTCGACATGGTTGGCCATCGTAAGATGGCCTTTTTTTATTGCCTGCGCCGGGCGACCAGCGTGAATTTGTAGTCGTCAGTGTTAAATACGTTGCGGCTGTATTCGAACACCCGACCATCTTTCAAAAATCCACGAGATATTTTCTCCAGGATCGGTTTTGCCGGATTGAGTCCCAGCGTGGCGATCGCCTCCTGTGATGGCATGATCGGCACCAGCTCCTGCTCGCTGCGGTCGATAACCATCTTTTTGATCTGCTCAATATAGTGATATTTGGAGTTCTCCATCACTTCCCAGGTGAGGTCAGGGAACATGGTCAGGGGCATCCATGTCTCTTCAAGGTTGACCGGTTTTTGCTTAATGAAGCGCACGCGCTTGACGTGCCAGACCTTGTCATCCGGACTAAGGGCTAATTTCGCGGCCAGTTTCGCGTCCGCCTTCACCACTTCGAAGATGGTGACATCGCTGTGCGTATCGACGTTGCGATCCGCCAGTTTTTCGTAAAAGCCGGTGAGCTGATAAATGTCGTAATTGACGCGCTCTTCTTTTACATAGGAGCCGCTGCCCTGAATGCTTTCGATGATCTGCTCATCGGCGAGCAGTTTTAAAGCCTGCCGCACGGTGACCCGGCTAACGTTAAACGCCTCCTGAAGGCTGGATTCCGTCGGCAATGCGTCGCCAGGTTTCAACTCTCCGGCGCTAACTTTCTCGCGGAACGCATCGGCTATCTGCCGGTACATCGGTTTATTACCCATTTTGTTATACCAGTTTAATACCATTACTCGGAATTATGCCTTTAGTGGACAAGTTGTAAATAATACAAATAAAATACAAATTGTGATTTCTAGTGAAAGTGATCACATAAATGTATTATTCGTTCTGCCAGAATTCACGTCAGACAATAACAACGTAAGGGTAAGGATCTTTATGAACCTGACGACTCTGACTGATTACCGTGCTGTCTGCGTGCAGGCACAGTTTACTGACCGCGATCGCGCCATCTACGAGCTCGCGATGCGACTGGTAGAACTGGGTAAAATTAGTGACGCGGATGCTTTTCTGGCGGAGGTTATCCATCGGGAATCACTTGGCCCGACCGCGCTGGGAGAAGGGCTGGCTGTGCCACATGGCAAATCGGCAGCCGTGAAAGAAGCAGCCTTTGCCGTGGCAACCCTCAGCGAACCGCTGGAATGGGAAGGGGTGGATGGTCCGGAGAATGTGGAGCTGATTTTTCTGCTCGCCATTCCTCCTGCTGAAGCCGGGTCAACGCATATTGAGATACTGACGGAGCTGACGTCTCGCCTGGCGAATGATGCTCTGCGGGCACGCATGATGTTGTCCACGACGGCAGAAGAGTTGCTGGCCGCGCTGGACGATACGCCGCAGGCTGAGGAGAGCGCAGTATCATCCAGTGCAGCGACCATCGTCTGCGTGACGGCTTGTCCGGCAGGGATCGCCCATACCTATATGGCAGCAGAATATCTCGAAAAAGCCGGGCGTAAGCTGGGCGTAAACCTGGTGGTTGAAAAGCAGGGCGCGAACGGCATTGAAGGGCGTATTACTCCTTCGCAGTTGAAGGACGCGAAAGCGTGCATCTTTGCCGCCGAGGTGGCAATTAAAGAGAGCGAGCGCTTTGAAGGCATCCCCACCATTTCCGTTCCCGTTGCGGAACCCCTGCGCCACGCTGAAGCCTTAATTGAGCGTGCGCTGGCATTAAAGCCTGCTTCCGGTGAGCGCCAGGCGCAGGTTGAAACCGAAGCTAAAAAGAGTGTCAAAACAGAACTCAAGCAGGCGCTCCTCAGCGGTATCTCCTTTGCGGTACCGCTGATTGTGGCGGGAGGCACAGTGCTGGCCGTGTCGGTTCTGCTGGCACAACTTCTCGGTCTGCAGCACCTGTTTGATCAGGAAAACTCATGGCTGTGGATGTACCGCAAACTGGGCGGCGGCATGCTGGGCATATTGATGGTGCCCGTCCTTGCGGCCTATACCGCCTACTCGCTGGCGGATAAACCGGCTCTGGCACCCGGCTTTGCTGCGGGCCTTGCCGCCAATATGATCGGCTCTGGTTTTCTGGGCGCGATCGCAGGGGGGCTTATCGCGGGCTACCTGATGCGCTGGGTGAAGCATCACATCCGTCTGAGTAACCGCTACAACGGCTTTTTAACCTTCTATCTCTATCCGGTGCTCGGCGTGCTGGGTGCCGGTAGCCTGATGTTGTTTGTGATCGGTGAACCGGTGGCCTGGCTCAATAACTCGCTTACCGCCTGGCTGAATGGTCTGTCCGGTGCGAATGCGTTGTTGCTGGGGGCTATTCTCGGCTTTATGTGCTCGTTCGATTTGGGCGGACCGGTTAACAAAGCCTCTTATGCGTTCTGCCTGGGGGCGATGGCCAACGGAGTCTATGGTCCCTATGCGATCTTTGCCTCCGTCAAAATGGTCTCGGCCTTCACCGTGACGGCCTCAACGATGCTGGCACCGAAACTGTTTAAACAGTTCGAAATTGAAACCGGTAAATCAACCTGGCTGCTGGGGCTGGCGGGCATCACCGAAGGGGCCATTCCGATGGCGATTGAAGACCCTTTCCGGGTGATAGGCTCGTTTGTTCTGGGCTCAATGGTGACAGGGGCGACGATCGGTGCGATGGGTATCGGGTTGTCCACGCCGGGCGCAGGCATTTTCTCCCTCTTTTTACTCCACGATGCCGGGCTTGGCGGTGTGATAGCCGCTGCGGGCTGGCTTGGTGCGGCACTACTGGGTACGGCAATCTCCACGCTCATTTTACTGCTCTGGCGGCGTCAGGCGGTGAAGAGCGGCCAGTATGTGACTCAGGACATCGCATCTTAAACACTCACTAACAGGAAACGAAGATGAAAGCTGTATCTCGCGTTCATATCACGCCACATATGCACTGGGACCGTGAGTGGTACTTCACCACCGAAGAGTCGCGTATTCTTCTGGTCAATAATATGGAGGAAATCCTCACGCGTCTTGAACAGGATGCGGAGTATAAATTCTACGTACTCGACGGTCAGACGGCTGTGCTGGAAGATTATTTTGCGGTTAAACCGGAAAACAGATCCCGCGTGAAAGCGCTGGTTAAAGCCGGAAAACTCATTATCGGACCCTGGTATACCCAGACGGATACCACCCTTGTTTCCGGCGAATCTATCGTTCGTAATCTGATGTACGGCATCCGTGACTGCATGGCTTTTGGCGAGCCAATGAAAATTGGTTATCTGCCAGACTCCTTCGGCATGTCCTCCCAGCTGCCGCACATTTATAACGGCTTTGGCATTACCCGCACCCTGTTCTGGCGTGGCTGTTCCGAACGTCACGGCACCGATAAAACGGAGTTTCTGTGGCAAAGCCAGGACGGCAGTGAGGTCACGGCGCAGGTGCTACCGCTGGGCTACGCGATTGGTAAGTACTTACCGGAGGATGAGAGCGGGCTGCGTAAACGCCTCGACGCTTACTTTGATGTACTGGAAAAAGCCTCCGTGACGAAAGAGATTTTACTGCCTAACGGTCACGATCAAATGCCGCTGCAGCAGAACATTTTTGCAGTGATGGATAAACTGCGTGAAATCTACCCGCAGCGTAAATTTGTCATGAGTCGGTTTGAGGAGGTGTTTGACCATATCGACGCACACCGCGATGAACTGGCGACGCTGAAAGGGGAGTTTATTGACGGTAAATACATGCGCGTACACCGGACCATCGGCTCCACGCGAATGGATATCAAAATTGCCCACGCCCGTATAGAGAATAAAATCGTCAACATTCTTGAGCCGCTGGCGACGCTTGCCTGGACGCTGGGGTTTGAGTATCACCACGGTTTGCTGGAAAAGATGTGGAAAGAGATCCTCAAAAATCACGCTCACGACAGTATTGGCTGCTGCTGTAGTGACAAAGTGCATCGTGAGATTATGTCCCGTTTTGAGCTGGCCGAGGATATGGCCGACAACCTGACTCGCTTTTACATGCGCAAGATTGTCGACAACATGCCGAAAACGGAAGAAGACAAACTGGTGATGTTCAACCTGACGCCCTGGCCGCGTGAGGAAGTGATTAACACCACGATACGTCTGCGCGCCAGCCAGTTCCGCCTGCTCGATGACAAAGGCAATGAGATCCCCTATTTCCTCCGCTGCGCGCGTGAAATCGACCCCGGGCTAATCGACCGCCAGATTGTGCATTACGGTAACTACGATCCCTTCATGGAGTTTGACATCCAGATCAGCCAGATCCTGCCCTCCATGGGCTACCGAACGCTCTACATTGAAGCGCATGCAGCCGGTAAGGTGCTTGCGCCTGGTAAACTCCCCGAGGCGTTACTGGAAAATGCGTTCTGGCAAATAACCTTAAATGACGATGGTACCCTGCGACTGCTCGACAAAGAGTCCGGGCTAATTTATGACCGTGCGCTGGAAATTGAAGAGAGTTCTGATGATGGAGACGAGTACGATTACTCGCCGTCACGCGAGGAGTGGAGGCTCACTTCAGCTCACGCAGAGCATAATGTCGAGGTGAGCCATGAAGCCTGGCAGAGCAGGGCGGTGCTCCACTATCGTATGGCCATTCCGGCGAATCTGAAGGAACGATCCGCGCGCCAGCAAACGGGCTCTCTCAGCGCTGAAATGACCATTACGCTGAGCCACAACAGCCGGCGTATCGACGTTGAGGTACATCTGGACAATCAGGCGGATGACCACCGCATTCGGGTCCTCATCCCAACCCCATTCGTGACGGACGAAGTCTTAGCCGATACCCAGTTTGGTTCTCTGACGCGTCCCGTACATGATGAAGCGATGGCAAACTGGCAGGAAGAGGGGTGGAAAGAAGCGCCGGTGCCGGTGTGGAATCTGCTCAATTATGCGGTGCTTCATGAAAGACGTAACGGCATAGCGCTTTTCACCGAGGGACTTCGCGAATTCGAAATAACGGGTGAGCGTCAAAAAACCTTTGCCCTGACGTTGCTGCGTGGCGTGGGGGTGCTTGGAAAAGAGGATTTACTTCTTCGTCCAGGCAGACCGTCAGGGATCAAAATGCCGGTCCCTGATTCCCAGATGCGCGGTCGGTTAATCTGTCGCTTTAGCCTGATGAGTTTTAATGGTACGCCCGTAAGTGCAGGCATCGCCCAGCAGGCGAAGGCATGGCTTACTCCCGTGCACTGTTATAACAAGATCCCCTGGGACGCAATGAAACTCAACAGCGCAACCTTTACGACGCCGGGTAGCTATAGCCTTTTAACGCTGGCGCCGAATGAGTGTGTGCTCAGCGCGCTTAAAAAGGCTGAAGATCGTGACGAAATGATTATTCGTCTGTACAACCCGTCGGAGACCCACTCCGGCAATGTTGCTTTATCCTTGAATCGCGCGATTAATACGTGTTTTGAGACGGACATGAATGAGCGAATCAATGCACTGAATCAGGAGGGAAGGGGCATTGTCGGGGCGTTCAGACCAGGACAGTCGCGAACATTTAGCGTTAAGATAGAGAAATAACGCGCAACATACTGAAAGGCTGCAGACACTGTGGCCTTTATTCATCAAATAGTCACACAGTGGTGTTAATTTAAAGTTTCTTAAAGTGAATGAAGTGTAATTTCGTGAATAACAGAGTAATAAAAAATACTGTGAGGCGGATAACACTCTATACTTATTTGCCTCCAAACCTTCTTTTCTCTTTCTGCGTTAATAAAAATCACATCTGCCTATATTATCCCCTGTCTTTTATAACTAATAACACCCCCTTATATACATATTTTTAACATGGATTTTACTATCGCTCTCACAAGTACACATCTTTAACAGCTGTGTTTGTTTGTTGATTTAAATCAATGTTTAATCCTTGGAAAAAGGCTCCAAAAAGCGTTAAATTGTTCCGGATCAAAATGGCCGAAAAGTGGTAGTTTTGCTATAAATTGATCACCGTCGAAAAACGTAAATCTGATTGAATAAAAACCTGTTTATTGTAAGGGTTTTGCAGCGTATTATATTTACGGGATCAATTTGGGTTTTTTTAACGTATTTGTAACCTTACGTCATCAGTTTATCCTCTCTCGGGGTAAAGCGACGATAAAGTTGCGAATAATTTGTATTGGGGCATGCGTGTGAATCCTTATTTAAGGTTTCACTCTCGGAGTCTTCATGCGATGAGCAAGGAGTCATAATGTTAGACGTAGTCGAACTGTCGCGCTTACAGTTTGCCTTGACCGCGATGTACCACTTCCTGTTTGTGCCACTGACGCTCGGTATGGCGTTCCTGCTGGCAATCATGGAAACGGTTTACGTCCTTTCCGGCAAACAGATTTATAAAGATATGACCAAGTTCTGGGGCAAGTTGTTTGGTATCAACTTTGCGCTGGGCGTGGCAACCGGTCTGACCATGGAGTTCCAGTTCGGGACTAACTGGTCTTACTATTCCCACTATGTAGGGGATATCTTCGGTGCGCCGCTGGCCATTGAAGGTCTGATGGCCTTCTTCCTCGAATCCACCTTTGTAGGTCTGTTCTTCTTCGGTTGGGACCGTCTGGGTAAAGTCCAGCATATGGCTGTAACCTGGCTGGTGGCATTAGGCTCTAACCTGTCCGCGCTGTGGATCCTTGTGGCTAACGGCTGGATGCAGAACCCAATCGCGTCTGATTTCAACTTCGAAACCATGCGTATGGAGATGGTCAGCTTCTCCGAGCTGGTGCTGAACCCGGTCGCGCAGGTGAAATTCGTTCACACTGTGGCCTCCGGCTATGTCTGCGGCGCGATGTTCGTGCTGGGCATCAGCGCCTACTACATGCTGCGTGGTCGTGACTTCGCCTTTGCCAAGCGCTCTTTCGCCATCGCGGCGAGCTTCGGTATGGCAGCAATCCTCTCCGTTATCGTGCTGGGTGATGAATCCGGTTACGAAATGGGCGACGTGCAGAAAACCAAACTGGCAGCGATCGAAGCAGAGTGGGAAACCCAGCCTGCACCGGCCGCCTTCACCCTGTTTGGTATTCCCGATCAGGATGCGCAGGAAAACCACTTTGCTATTCAGATCCCTTATGCGCTCGGCATCATTGCCACCCGCTCTGTGGATACGCCGGTTATCGGCCTGAAAGACCTGCTGGTGCAGCATGAAGAGCGTATCCGTAACGGGATGAAAGCTTACACCCTGCTGGAGGAGCTGCGTGCCGGTTCCACCGATCAGTCCGTTCGCGATCAGTTTAACGACGTGAAAAAAGACCTCGGCTATGGCCTGCTGCTGAAGCGCTATACCCCGAACGTCTCTGACGCGACGGAAGAGCAGATCCAGCTGGCGACCAAAGACTCCATTCCACGCGTAGCGCCGCTGTACTTCGCGTTCCGTATCATGGTTGGCTGCGGCATCATCATGCTGTTGATCATCGGCGCTTCCTTCTGGTCGGTCATTCGTAACCGTATTGGTCAGCGTAAATGGCTGCTGCGTGCTGCGCTGTACGGCATCCCACTGCCGTGGATCGCCATCGAATCCGGCTGGTTTGTTGCCGAGTACGGCCGTCAGCCGTGGGCAATCGGTGAGGTACTGCCAACCGCCGTGGCGAACTCATCCCTGACCGCCGGGGATCTGATCTTCTCCATGCTGCTGATTTGTGGTCTGTACACGCTGTTCCTGGTGGCTGAACTGTTCCTGATGTTCAAGTTTGCGCGCCTTGGTCCAAGCAGCCTGAAAACCGGTCGCTACCACTATGAGCAGTCCACCGTGGCTTCTCAGCCGGCACGCTAAGACAGGAGTCGTCAAATGATCGATTATGAAGTATTGCGTTTTATCTGGTGGCTGCTGGTCGGGATCTTACTGATTGGTTTTGCGGTCACTGACGGTTTCGACATGGGGGTGGGCATGCTCACCCGCTTCCTCGGTCGTAATGATACCGAGCGTCGAATTATGATTAACTCCATCGCCCCGCACTGGGATGGTAACCAGGTGTGGCTCATCACCGCAGGCGGCGCGCTGTTTGCTGCCTGGCCGATGGTCTACGCGGCTGCGTTCTCCGGCTTCTATGTGGCGATGATCCTGGTGCTGGCGTCCTTGTTCTTCCGTCCGGTTGGTTTTGACTACCGCTCGAAGATCGAAGACACCCGCTGGCGCAACATGTGGGACTGGGGCATCTTCATCGGGAGCTTCGTGCCACCGCTGGTAATCGGCGTGGCGTTCGGCAACCTGCTGCAGGGCGTGCCGTTCCACCTCGATGAATACATGCGCCTGTACTACACCGGCAACTTCTTCCAGCTGCTGAATCCGTTCGGTCTGCTGGCGGGCGTGGTCAGCGTGGCGATGATCCTCACTCAGGGTGCAACCTATCTGCAGATGCGTACCGTGGGTGAACTGCACCTGCGCTCCCGCGCGGTATCGCAGATTGCGGCTCTGGTGACGTTGGTTGGCTTCGCGCTGGCAGGTGTTTGGGTCATGTTTGGTATCGACGGTTACGTGGTGACCTCAGCGATTAACCATACTGCGCCATCGAACCCGCTGACTAAAGAAGTGGCTCGTCAGGCTGGCGCCTGGCTGGTGAACTTCAACAACACCCCGGTTCTGTGGGCCATTCCGGCGCTGGGCGTGGTGCTGCCGCTACTGACCCTGCTGACGTCTCGCATGGAAAAAGGCGCACTGGCATTCATCTTCTCTTCACTGACGCTGGCGTGCATTATCCTGACCGCCGGTATCGCGATGTTCCCGTTCGTGATGCCATCCAGCACCATGATGAACGCCAGTCTGACGATGTGGGATGCCACCTCCAGTCAGATGACGCTGAATCTGATGACGTTTGTGGCGGCCGTGTTCGTACCGATCATTCTGGCTTACACCGCATGGTGTTACTGGAAAATGTACGGTCGTATCACGAAAGAACATATCGAAAGCAACACTCACTCTATGTATTAAGGAAGGAGCTGAATATGTGGTATTTCGCATGGATTTTAGGAACGCTTCTGGCCTGTGCATTTGGTGTGATTACCGCCCTGGCGCTTGAGCACGTTGAAGCGTCCAAAGCCGGTGAAGAAAAACACTGATGATCGCTTATCTCTACGCGATCATGGACAAGCGCCCGTTAAGGGCGCTTTCCTTAGTGATGGCTTTACTGCTGGCGGGCTGTATTTTCTGGGATCCGTCGCGCTTCGCGGCGAAGACCAGCGAGCTCGAGATCTGGCACGGTTTTCTTATCATGTGGGCAGTATGCGCTGGGGTGATCCACGGCGTTGGCTTTCGTCCTAAAGCCGTACACTGGCAGGGCATCTTTTGCCCGCTGATCGCTGATGTGGTCCTGCTGATTGGGCTGATTTTCTTTTTCAGCTGAATAAGAATTATCCGTTAAAATTATGGGTCTACCCAGGCCCATAAAAATTTACTCTCCGTTTACTTTCCCCCATTCCAAACCACCATTCCCGCGCGTATAGTAGCGAAGTTCAAAAGCTCTAAACTTTTTTGCATTACCGGGATGTAAAGTGAATACAACGCTATTTCGATGGCCGGTTCGTGTCTACTACGAAGACACTGACGCCGGTGGTGTGGTTTACCACGCCAGCTACGTTGCCTTTTATGAACGAGCACGCACTGAAATGCTGCGCCATCACCACTTTAGCCAGCAGGTTCTGTTGGCGGAGCGAGTTGCCTTCGTGGTACGCAAGATGACGCTGGAGTATTTTGCGCCTGCCAGACTCGACGATATGCTCGAAGTCCAAACGGAAATAACATCAATGCGCGGAACCTCACTGGTTTTCACGCAGCGGATCGTCAACGCAGAGAACACAGTACTGAACGAAGCTGAAGTCCTGATTGTCTGTGTTGATCCACTCATCATGAAGCCTCGTGCGCTTCCTAAGTCTATTGTCGCGGAGTTTAAGCAGTGACTGACATGAATATCCTTGATTTGTTCCTGAAGGCAAGCCTTCTGGTTAAACTTATCATGTTGATTTTGATTGGTTTTTCAATCGCATCCTGGGCCATCATTATCCAGAGAACCCGTATCCTCAACGCCGCAGGCCGCGAAGCGGAAGCCTTTGAAGACAAGTTCTGGTCTGGTATCGAACTTTCCCGTTTGTATCAGGAAAGCCAGGGCCGTCGTGAAAACCTCTCCGGCTCCGAGCAAATCTTCTATAGCGGATTCAAAGAGTTCGCGCGCCTGCACCGGGCTAACAACCATGCACCGGAAGCGGTCGTTGAAGGGGCATCCCGTGCGATGCGCATTTCGATGAACCGCGAGCTGGAAACGCTGGAAACGCATATTCCTTTCCTGGGCACCGTCGGCTCCATCAGCCCGTATATCGGTCTGTTTGGTACGGTCTGGGGGATCATGCACGCCTTTATCGCCCTGGGTGCGGTAAAACAGGCGACGCTGCAAATGGTTGCACCGGGTATCGCAGAAGCGCTGATCGCGACAGCTATCGGTCTGTTCGCGGCGATCCCAGCGGTTATGGCCTATAACCGTCTGAACCAGCGTGTGAACAAACTGGAACTGAACTACGACAACTTCATGGAAGAGTTCACTGCGATTCTGCACCGCCAGGCGTTTACCAGCACCGAGAGCAACAAGGGGTAAACCATGGCCAGACAGCGTGGACGGGGTCGTCGCGAACTAAAGTCCGAAATCAACATTGTACCGCTGCTGGACGTGCTGCTGGTGCTGCTGCTGATCTTTATGGCGACAGCACCCATCATTACCCAGAGCGTTGAGGTTGATCTGCCGGACGCGACAGAATCTCAGGCTGTAAGCACCAATGACGATCCACCGGTCATCATTGAGGTATCCGGGGTTGGACAGTACAGCGTGGTGGTGGAAAAAGATCGTATGGATCAGCTGCCGCCGGAGCAGGTCATTGCTGAAGCGCAACGACGTCTGCAGTCCAATCCGAAAACAGTCTTCTTAATCGGTGGTGCGAAAGACGTGCCTTACGATGAAATAATTAAAGCGCTGAACCTGTTGCATAGCGCGGGCGTTAAGTCAGTTGGCTTGATGACGCAGCCTATTTGATCATCTGCGTACACAACAGAGTTTTTGGGAACCAATAGTGTCAAAGGCAACCGAACAAAACGATAAGCTTAAACGGGCGATAATTATCTCGGCGGTGCTGCATGTCATTCTCTTTGCAGCACTGATCTGGAGTTCGTTCGATGAGCATCTGGATGCCGCTGCCGGCGGGGGTGGAGGTTCATCCATCGATGCTGTGATGGTCGATCCCGGCGCGGTGGTGCAGAACTATAACCGCCAGCAACAGCAGCAGGCGAGTGCGAAACGTGCTGAAGAACAACGCGAAAAGCAGGCGCAACAGCAGGCGGAGGAGCTGCGTGAAAAGCAGGCCGCCGAGCAGGAACGTCTGAAGCAGCTTGAGAAAGAACGTTTGCAGGCGCAGGAAGCGGCGAAAGAGCAGGCGGAGCAGCAGAAACAGGCTGAAGCCGCAGCGAAGAAAGCGCAGGAGCAGCAGAAGCAGGCTGAAGAGGCGGCAGCAAAAGCCGCAGCAGATGCCAAAGCGCAGGCGGAAGCTCAGGCCAAACAGGCTGCTGAAGCGGCAAAACAAGCCGCTGATGCCGCTGCGTTAGCCGCGAAAAAAGCCGCTGCCGATGCCCAGAAACAGGCTGAAGCCGAAGCAGCAAAAGCGGCTGCTGACGCGAAGAAAAAGGTAGAAGCAGAAGCGGCTAAGAAGGCCGCGGCAGAAGCCCAGAAAAAAGCCGAAGCAGAAGCCGCTAAGCAAGCTGCTCAGGAAGCCGAGAAGAAAGCGGCTGCCGAAGCAGCTAAAAAAGCCGCCGCAGCAGAAAAAGCCGCAGCCGCTGAAAAGGCCGCTGCCGAAAAAGCAGCAGCTGATAAGAAAGCCGCTGCTGCAGAAAAAGCAGCCGCAGATAAAAAAGCGGCTGCAGAGAAGAAAGCGGCTGCCGATAAAGCTGCTGCTGACAAAGCTGCCGCCGCGAAAGCCGCTGCTGCGAAGAAAGCTGCAGCAGAAAAAGCGGCTGCATCTGACGTAGACGACCTGTTCGGTGATTTGAGCTCAGGTAAGAATGCGCCGAAAGGCAGCAACAGCGGTAGCGCAGGTGGTGCTTCTCCTGCTAAAGGAAGTAAGCCGGGGCAAGGCGGTGCATCTCAGGCTGAGATCGCGTCGTACATTGCGCAGGTACAGGCGGCCATTCGTGGGCATCTGTACGACTGGGATAGCTTCAAAGGTAAAACCTGTACGCTTCGGGTAAATCTGGCCGCGGACGGGACAATCCTCAGCGTGAAGAAAGAGGGTGGGGACGAGGCCTTCTGCCAGCAGATGTTATCTGCAACCAGCAGGATGACGAAGTTCCCGAAACCGCCTTCACAGGCTGTGTTTGAAACGTTCAAAAATGCACCACTGGACTTCAAACCTTAAATGAATTTTCCCTGTGCAAACGGGGAAAAACAGGCCAGGTTTAGTCTTAGCGTTCTGGTAGTTTTGTTTATTTGGGTTTGTTAACATTCTGCTAAATTATGCGGGTAAGGTTACCCGGATATGGGAGATATGATGAAGCAGGCATTACGTGTTGCAATGAGTTTTTTAATGCTGTGGGCAGCGGTGCTGCACGCAGAAGTGCGTATCGAAATCACCCAGGGGGTGGATTCGGCACGTCCAATTGGTGTGGTTCCGTTCCAGTGGAAAGGGCCAGGTGCTGCGCCGGAAGATGTGGGTGGCATTGTTGCTGCTGACCTGCGCAACAGCGGTAAATTCAACCCGTTAGATCGTTCTCGTCTGCCACAGCAGCCGGGCACTGCTGCAGAACTGCAACCGGCGGCCTGGTCTGCGCTGGGTATTGATGCGGTCGTTGTGGGGCAGGTTACGCCTAACCCGGACGGCGGTTATACCGTTGCCTATCAGCTGGTGGATACCGGTGGCGCTCCGGGTACCGTGCTGGCACAGAACACCTACAAAGTGAACAAGCAGTACCTGCGCTATGCAGCTCATACTGCGAGTGATGAAGTCTTTGAGAAGCTGACCAGCATCAAAGGCGCATTCCGCACCCGTATCGCTTACGTTGTGCAGACCAACGGCGGCCAGTTCCCGTATGAGCTGCGCGTCTCTGACTACGATGGCTACAACCAGTTCACCGTTCACCGTTCACCGCAGCCGCTGATGTCACCGGCCTGGTCACCGGACGGTTCTAAGCTGGCCTACGTAACCTTCGAAAGCGGTCGTTCAGCGCTGGTTATCCAGACGCTGGCTAACGGTGCGGTACGTCAGGTTGCCTCTTTCCCACGTCACAACGGCGCACCAGCGTTCTCGCCTGACGGTTCTAAACTGGCGTTTGCCCTGTCTAAAACCGGTAGCCTGAACCTGTACGTGATGGATATCGGCTCTGGCCAGATCCGTCAGGTGACCGACGGTCGCAGCAACAACACCGAACCAACCTGGTTCCCGGACAGCCAGAACCTGGCCTTTACCTCTGACCAGGCAGGTCGTCCGCAGGTTTATAAAGTCAATGTTAACGGCGGTGCACCGCAGCGTATCACCTGGGAAGGTTCTCAGAACCAGGACGCAGACGTGAGCGCTGATGGTAAGTTCATGGTAATGGTTAGCTCGGCCGGTGGTCAGCAGCACATTGCTAAACAAGATCTGGGCGGGGGCGGCGTACAAGTTCTGTCGTCGACTTTCCTGGATGAAACGCCAAGTCTGGCACCTAACGGCACTATGGTTATCTACAGCTCTTCTCAGGGGATGGGATCCGTGCTGAATCTGGTTTCTACCGATGGGCGTTTCAAAGCGCGTATTCCGGCAACTGATGGACAGGTAAAATCACCTGCCTGGTCGCCGTACCTGTAATAATAATTAATTGAATAATAAAGGAATCATAGAAATGCAACTGAACAAAGTGCTGAAAGGGCTGATGATCGCTCTGCCTGTTATGGCAATCGCAGCGTGTTCTTCTAACAAGAACGCCAGCAACGACCAGAGCGGCGAAGGCATGATGGGTGCCGGCACCGGTATGGACGCAAACGGCAACGGCAATATGTCTTCTGAAGAGCAGGCGCGTCTTCAGATGCAACAGCTGCAGCAGAACAACATTGTTTACTTCGATCTGGACAAGTTCGACATCCGTTCTGACTTCGCTGCGATGCTGGATGCGCACGCTAACTTCCTGCGTAGCAACCCGTCTTACAAAGTCACCGTAGAAGGTCACGCGGACGAACGTGGTACTCCTGAGTACAACATCTCCCTGGGTGAGCGTCGTGCTAACGCCGTTAAAATGTACCTGCAGGGTAAAGGCGTTTCTGCTGACCAGATCTCCATCGTTTCTTACGGTAAAGAAAAACCTGCAGTACTGGGCCACGACGAAGCGGCTTACTCCAAAAACCGTCGTGCCGTACTGGTTTACTAAGAGAATTGCATGAGCAGTAACTTCAGACATCATCTATTGAGTCTGTCGTTACTGGTTGGTATAGCGGCCCCCTGGGCCGCTTTTGCTCAGGCACCAATCAGTAGTGTCGGCTCAGGCTCGGTAGAAGACCGGGTCACCCAACTCGAGCGTATTTCTAATGCTCACAGCCAGCTTTTAACCCAACTTCAGCAGCAGCTCTCTGACAACCAGACCGATATTGACTCACTGCGCGGACAGATTCAGGAAAGCCAGTACCAGCTCAATCAGGTTGTGGAGCGTCAGAAGCAGATCATGCTGCAGATTGATAACCTGAATAACGGCGGCGCAGCAGCGCAACCGGCAGCAGGGGATCAGGGGGCAGCCGGTGCGCAGGCAACACCTCAGGCTGATACGTCAGCCTCGACAGCGGCGCCTGTACAGAGCGGTGATGCGAATACTGACTACAATGCGGCAATCGCCCTGGTGCAGGATAACTCGCGTCAGGACGAGGCTATGGCGGCGTTTCAGAACTTCGTCAAGAAATACCCCGATTCAACCTATCAGCCAAACGCTAACTACTGGCTGGGGCAGTTGAATTACAACAAGGGTAAAAAAGACGACGCGGCATTCTATTTTGCCTCTGTCGTTAAAAATTATCCGAAATCACCGAAAGCACCTGACGCGATGTACAAGGTCGGGGTGATCATGCAGGACAAAGGCGACACCGCAAAAGCGAAAGCCGTTTTCCAGCAGGTGGTCACTAAGTTTCCGGGCACCGAAGGTGCAAAACAAGCGCAAAAACGCCTTGCTGCGATGGGTTGATTGCCGCATGACCAGAAATCGCTTTTTTTCTGGTCTTGCAGCATAATTCGTAAGCAGTTAAGTGATATTCATCAAAATTTTAGTTGCGCAGAATTCTTAAATCAGTAATATATGCCGCCGTTGCCAAGGGATATCAAACACCCCGGAAGCAGCCAAAATAGTGGGTCGTTAGCTCAGTTGGTAGAGCAGTTGACTTTTAATCAATTGGTCGCAGGTTCGAATCCTGCACGACCCACCACTAACTCAGTAGTAAGTAGTATCCAGCGTAGTATCGGGTGATTAGCTCAGCTGGGAGAGCACCTCCCTTACAAGGAGGGGGTCGGCGGTTCGATCCCGTCATCACCCACCACTCGGGTCGTTAGCTCAGTTGGTAGAGCAGTTGACTTTTAATCAATTGGTCGCAGGTTCGAATCCTGCACGACCCACCAATTTTAATATCTGACTCAGATATTAAACGTGAAGGATAACGTTGCTTCAGCAACGGCCCGAAGGGCGAGGCGAAGCCGAGTCATCCTGCACGACCCACCAATTTTTATTGGTTCCGAGTAAAAATTTCAGGCGTACCCAAACGGGTCGTTAGCTCAGTTGGTAGAGCAGTTGACTTTTAATCAATTGGTCGCAGGTTCGAATCCTGCACGACCCACCAGCCTGAAAAAAGTAGTACATCCCGCAAGGGGTCGTTAGCTCAGTTGGTAGAGCAGTTGACTTTTAATCAATTGGTCGCAGGTTCGAATCCTGCACGACCCACCAATTTTAGCATGCTGTTCTGATGTTAAACGTGAAGGATAACGTTGCTTTAGCAACGGCCCGAAGGGCGAGGCGAAGCCGAGTCATCCTGCACGACCCACCAATGTAAAAAGGCGCCCTAAAGGCGCCTTTTTGCTTTTTGTCATTACAGAATTAAAAATCGCAGAGATTACCCAGACGGGCATCTATCAAATGCTACTGTCACGCTTTTGATGTGACTTTTCACATCAAATTCGCTATCTTGTTTAGTATATAAAACACAATTGCCGTCACTTTGGTCATCATCGCTAAAGCATGGCAAATTTGTTAAGCCAGTAAAACGAGAAGCCAAAATGAGTGTGATGTTTGATCCTGAAGCCGCTATCTATCCCTTCCCGCCAAAGCCTGTTCCGCTGAGCCTGGACGAAAAGCAGTTTTACCGTGAAAAAATTAAGCGCCTGCTCAAAGAGCGAGACGCGGTCATGGTGGCGCATTACTACACCGACCCTGAAATTCAGCAGCTGGCAGAAGAGACGGGGGGTTGCATTTCAGACTCCCTTGAAATGGCGCGTTTTGGCGCAAAACATCCAGCTTCGACGTTGCTGGTGGCCGGGGTCCGTTTCATGGGTGAGACGGCAAAAATCCTCAGCCCGGAAAAAACCATCCTGATGCCGACCCTGAATGCGGAATGTTCCCTCGATCTGGGCTGTCCGATCGATCAATTCACCGCCTTCTGCGATGCGCATCCGGACAGAACGGTCGTGGTCTACGCCAACACCTCTGCGGCGGTCAAGGCGCGTGCCGACTGGGTTGTTACTTCAAGCATAGCCGTCGAACTCATTGAGCATCTCGACAGCCTTGGCGAGAAAATTATCTGGGCACCGGACAAACACCTGGGTAACTACGTCCAGAAGCAGACCGGGGCGGATATTCTGTGCTGGCAGGGCGCCTGTATCGTGCATGACGAATTCAAAACCCAGGCCCTGGCGCGCATGAAAGGTCTTTATCCGAATGCGGCGATTCTGGTGCATCCAGAATCACCGCAGGCCATCGTCGATATGGCGGATGCCGTTGGCTCAACCAGCCAGCTGATCACCGCCGCGAAGACGCTGCCGCACAGCCAGCTGATTGTGGCGACCGATCGCGGTATCTTCTACAAAATGCAGCAGGCGGTGCCTGGCAAAGAGCTGCTGGAAGCGCCGACCGCAGGCGAAGGGGCAACATGTCGCAGCTGCGCGCACTGTCCGTGGATGGCCATGAACGGGCTGAAGGCGATTGCGGACGGTCTGGAGTTGGGCGGGGTAGCCCATGAGATCCATGTCGATGCGGCGTTGCGGGAAGGGGCATTAATTCCGCTTAACCGCATGCTCGATTTTGCGGCTACACTACGTCCTTAAACTACGTAAACGTAACGCTCAGGGGAAAAGATGGATTTTTTTAGCACGCAAAACATTCTGGTACATATACCGATTGGCGCTGGCGGCTATGACTTGTCATGGATTGAAGCCGTAGGGACGATTGCAGGTCTGCTCTGTATCTGGCTCGCCAGTCTGGAGAAGATCGTCAACTACGCGTTTGGCCTGGTGAACGTCACGCTTTTTGCCATTATCTTCTTTCAGATCCAGCTGTATGCCAGCCTGCTGCTGCAGCTGTTCTTCTTTGCCGCCAATATCTACGGCTGGTACGCATGGTCGCGGCAGAACAGCCAGCAGGAGGCGGAACTACAGATCCGCTGGCTGCCGTTGCCGAAGGCCATCGGCTGGCTGGCCGCCTGCGTGGTGGCGATTGGCCTGATGACGGTCTATATCGACCCGGTGTTCGCCTTCCTCACCCGCGTGGCGGTCTCGGCGATGAATGCCCTCGGAATGAACGTCACCATGCCGGAGCTACAGCCTGACGCCTTCCCGTTCTGGGATTCGTGCATGATGGTGCTCTCCATTGCCGCCATGATCCTGATGACCCGTAAATATGTCGAAAACTGGCTGCTGTGGGTGATCATCAACGTCATCAGCGTGGCCATCTTTGCCCTGCAGGGTGTCTATGCCATGTCGCTGGAGTATCTGATCCTCACCTTCATCGCCCTGAACGGCAGCAGGATGTGGATTAACAGCGCGCGTGAACGGGGTTCTCACGCGCTGTCGCGTTAATGGTGGTGATGATGAGCGTGGCCGGGCTCAATCTCGTTGAGGTGGCAGTCCGGTCCGTTACAGGGGGTGTATTCCATCTGGATGGTGCTGTGCGCGATGGCGTAGTGGTGCTCCAGGAAGTGCTGGATACGCCCTAGTAATGCATCATGATCGTGGGGAGGGATAACCTGAACGTGCAGCGTCATCAACGGTTTTTCGCCCACCATCCAGACATGAATATGATGAACATCGCGCACTTCCGGTATGGAGCGCGTTAAGTTTCGTTTCAGCGCCGGGATATCCAGCGTCTTCGGTGCCCCTTCCAGCAGCTCATTCACACTCTCCTGCAACAGACGCCAGGCGCTGCGTAGCACCAGACACGACACTAAAATTGAGAGGATCGGGTCGACCGGCGTCCAGCCTGTCCAGAGGATCACCAGCGCCGCGACGATGGCACCCACCGAGCCCAGCAGATCCCCCAGCACGTGCAGCGCTGCGGCGCGTACGTTGAGATTTTTCTCTTCGCTGCCGCGATGCAAAAGCCAGAATGCCAGAATATTGGCCACCAGCCCGGCGACGGCAACCACCATCATTGTCATACCCGCGACAGGCTGAGGATACCGGAAGCGCTGAATGGCTTCCCAGACAATCAGGAAAGTGATCAGCACCAGCGCCAGAGCATTGACGAAAGCGGCAAGCGTCGTGAGGCGCAGCCAGCCAAAGGTGCGTCCACTGCTGGGAGGACGACGGGCGAACACCACCGCCAGCAGGGCAAACAGCAGGGCTGCCGCGTCCGTCAGCATGTGGCCCGCATCGGCCAGCAGCGCCAGCGAGCCTGAAACCAGCCCGCCGATCACTTCGATGACCATAAAGGTCGCGGTTACGGCAAACGCCAGCATTAAGCGTTTAGCATTTTCATCCTTTGAAGAAGGGGCATGCGTGTGGGTGTGCGCCATGAAAAATTTCCCGGTTAATTATTATTTTAAGTGTAGAGTTTTTAACATTTTGCACAAAAAATAAAGGAGAGCCTGAGCTCTCCTTCATCATATCCGCGTTAGCGTTAATTACTGGGTAGTACCGTCAGTTTTTTGTTCTTGCGGGGTTCGTTCGCTATCGACTTTGCCGGATTGATCCGGACATTTACCGTCTTTACACATCGAGTTCTTGTGCTGATCGTCCTTGGTCATGCCGTCATTACCCATTTTGCTCGGGTCGTCGTTACCCATGACGGAGTTAGTGCCGCCAGTGGTTGAGCTGTTGCCGGTGCCGTTGGTCACTCCGGTGCTGCTGGAGTTTGTCCCATCAGGGTTCAGCATGGTGCCGCCTGTACCCGTGGTGCCGGTTGTACCGGATCCGGTATTAATCTGGCTGTTGCCGGTATTATTTGGCGCAATATTCTGACGTGCATCAGGTGCAACTGCCCCTGCGTCAGCCGCGGCATTTGCCTGGCCATTGTTGCTGCCAGAGCCGGCGGCGGAATCAGCGGCCAGCGCAGCACCACTTGCCATGGTAAGGGAAGCGGTCAGGAAAAGGGTTGCGAGTTTAGTCATTTTCATCATGCTGCTCCTGTTCTGGTCGTTATGTTCTGGATAACTTCTTTCCACAGTGCATATGCGAAATCGATATACCGCTCAGTGGTTAAAGATGCCATGATTCAAACTTAGGTCAGTATGGAATCGCGATAAAATAAATAAATGCAGTGCATACAGTTAAAAAGTTTAGGGTGTATCTCGTTTTTCGCTACTTTGTGGCGTTTTTTAAGCGAATTCCAGGATTTATCTGTGCGTAGTGTAAAAGCGAGTTTACACTTCCTGACTGACAAGATAGATTGGAGGGATTGCATTCATTTATAAAAGTATGGCAACGCTGGAACGAACATGAATTATCAGAATGACGATTTACGTATTAAAGAGATCAACGAGTTATTACCTCCTGTAGCGCTCCTTGAGAAGTTTCCTGCCACCGAAAACGCCGCCAACACCGTTTCTCATGCCCGTAAAGCGATCCACAAGATCCTGAAAGGCAATGACGATCGTCTTCTGGTGGTGATCGGTCCGTGTTCCATTCACGATCCTGCGGCGGCAAAAGAGTACGCGGCACGTCTGTTGACACTGCGCGAAGCGCTGAAGGATGAGCTGGAAATTGTCATGCGCGTCTATTTTGAGAAGCCGCGTACCACCGTGGGCTGGAAAGGGCTGATCAACGATCCGCATATGGATGGCAGCTTCCAGATCAACGATGGCCTGCGCATCGCCCGTAAGCTGCTGCTGGACATCAACGACAGCGGTCTGCCGGCGGCGGGTGAATTCCTTGATATGATCACCCCGCAGTACCTTGCCGACCTGATGAGCTGGGGCGCTATTGGCGCGCGTACCACCGAATCTCAGGTTCACCGCGAGCTGGCGTCAGGGCTCTCCTGCCCGGTTGGCTTCAAAAACGGCACCGATGGCACCATCAAAGTGGCTATCGACGCCATTAACGCTGCCGGTGCGCCGCACTGCTTCCTCTCCGTCACCAAGTGGGGCCACTCCGCCATTGTGAATACCAGCGGGAATGGCGATTGCCATATCATTCTGCGTGGCGGTAAAGAGCCTAACTACAGTGCGGCACACGTTGCCGAAGTGAAAGCGGGCCTGGATAAAGCCGGTCTGGCCGCGCAGGTGATGATCGACTTCAGCCATGCCAACTCCAGCAAGCAGTTCAAGAAGCAGATGGACGTAGGCACCGACGTCTGCCAGCAGATTGCCGGCGGTGAGAAGGCGATTATCGGGGTGATGATTGAAAGCCACCTGGTGGAAGGCAATCAGAATCTGGAAGGCAGCGAGCCGCTGGTTTACGGTAAGAGCGTCACCGATGCCTGCATCGGCTGGGACGATACCGAAACCGTGCTGCGCCAGCTGGCGAACGCGGTGAAAGCCCGTCGCGGATAAAAAATGCCGGATAGTTATCCGGCATGCACTCTTTAAGGCCCGGTCATCACGACCGGGCTTTTTTATTACTTCGCTTTACCCTGGTTCGCGACCGCAGCGGCTTTTGCCGCGATCTCGTCAGCGTTACCCAGATAGTAGTGCTTAACAGGTTTGAAGTTCTCGTCGAACTCGTAAACCAGCGGCACGCCAGTTGGGATGTTCAGTTCGAGGATCTCGTCTTCGCCCATGTTGTCCAGGTATTTCACCAGCGCACGCAGGGAGTTACCGTGAGCAGCGATGATCACGCGCTCACCGCTTTTCAGGCGTGGCAGAATGGTTTCGTTCCAGTAAGGCACAACGCGATCGATGGTCAGCGCCAGGCTTTCGGTGGTTGGCAGCTCAGCGTCGGTCAGGGATGCGTAACGCGGATCGTGGCCCGGGAAACGCTCGTCATCTTTGGTCAGCTCTGGTGGAGTGATAGCAAAACCGCGACGCCACTGTTTAACCTGTTCGTCACCGTATTTTTCTGCAGTTTCGGCTTTGTTCAGACCCTGCAGCGCACCATAGTGACGCTCGTTCAGTTTCCAGGATTTCTCAACCGGCAGCCAGGCCTGATCCAGTTCGTCCAGCACGTTCCACAGAGTGTGGATGGCACGTTTCAGCACGGAGGTGTAAGCAAAATCGAAGCTGAAGCCTTCCTCTTTCAGCAGTTTGCCTGCTGCTTTCGCTTCGCCAACGCCTTTCTCGGACAGGTCAACATCATACCAACCGGTAAAACGGTTTTCGTTGTTCCACTGGCTTTCGCCATGACGTACCAGAACCAGCTTAGTTACAGCCATATTATACTCCTCCAGAACAAGCATTATTTGAATGATAACAATTCTCATTATATTGCCGCAGTTATCCCGCGGGCAACGCTTAACCCTAACCATAGCGAAAATAGCGTCGGAGTGTAAGATGCTTGTGAATGAGGGGTTGTGATTTTGTCGGCGACTGGCGCTATTTTCAGCAAGATGGGTAAAAAAAAGCCCTCCTGCAGGAGGGCTCCGTTTTATCGTGCGATAAAGTGATATTCCGTGACGCTGACATACTCTTCGCCCGGGCGCAGCACGCAGTCGGGCTGCGGCCATTCCGCGTGGTTCGGGCTGTCGGGTAAAAACTCGCTTTCCAGCGCCAGACCTTGCCAGACGCGGTATTCCCCGTCTTCGCGCGCCGGGGTGCCCTCAAGGAAGTTGCCGGAATAGAATTGCAGGGCAGGGGCGGTGGTGTAGACCGTCATCTGCAGCTTTTCATCGGCAGACCAGAGCTGTGCCGCAGGCTTGCTCAGATCGCCCTCTGCATCCAGCAGGAAAGCATGATCGTAACCATTCACTTTGCGCTGATCGTCATCCGCCAGGAAGTCCTGAGCGATGGCTTTGGTGGTGCGGAAATCAAAGCTGGTTCCGGCTACCGCTTTTAACCCCTCATGCGGGATCCCCATCTCATCAACAGGCAGATAGCTCTGCGCCAGCAGTTGCAGGCGGTGCTGGCGCACGTCGCTGCAGTTACCGTCGAGGTTGAAATACGCGTGGTTGGTCAGGTTGACCGGGCAGGGCTTATCGACGGTGGCGCGGTACTCAATGGCGATACGGTTATCAGCCGTTAAGCGGTAATGCACGGTCGCCGCGCAGTTGCCCGGAAAACCCTGATCGCCGTCCGGAGAGTCGAGGGCCAGCAGCGCTTCGCCATCGTTCTGCTGCAGGATGCGCCAGCGACGTTTATCAAATCCGTCCGGACCGCCGTGCAGCTGGTTTTCGCCCTGGCTTGGCAGCAGGTCAAAGCGTACGCCGTCCAGCTCAAAGCGGCTTTTAGCGATACGGTTGGCATATCGGCCCACTGAGGCGCCAAGGAAGGCCGTTTGCTCAACGTACTGCTCAGGCGACGCGCAGCCGAGCAGGGTTTCACGCACGCTGCCGTCGGTCATCGGGACACGGGCGGAGAGCAGCGTCGCGCCCCAGTCCATCAGGGTAACGACCATCCCTGCCTCGTTGCGCAGGGTGATCAGGCGATACGGCAGGCCGTCAGGGGCAAGAACAGGGGTTTCGTTTAGCACTGGCCAGCTCCTTGTGAGGCATTGCAGACGTAGAAGGTCTCTTTGATACCGGTTTTGGCTTCATACTGTTGTTCAACGGCTTGCTGAACCACCGGCACCAGCTCTTCTGGCACCAGCGCCACCACGCAGCCGCCGAAGCCGCCGCCGGTCATACGCACGCCGCCCTGCTCGCCAATAGCCGCTTTCACAATCTCCACCAGGGTGTCGATCTGCGGCACGGTGATTTCGAAGTCATCGCGCATGGAGGCGTGCGACTGCGCCATCAGCTCACCCATCCGCAGCAGATCGCCTTTCTCCAGCGCCGACGCCGCTTCGACGGTGCGGGCGTTTTCGGTCAGGACGTGACGAACGCGTTTTGCCACCACCGGATCCAGTTCGTGTGCCACTTTATTGAACTCGGTCAGCGAGACATCGCGCAGGGCGGACTGCTGGAAGAAACGCGCCCCGGTTTCGCACTGCTCGCGGCGGGTGTTGTACTCGCTGCCGACCAGTGTGCGTTTGAAGTTACTGTTGATAATGATCACCGCCACGCCTTTCGGCAGGGTGACCGCTTTGGTGCCCAGCGAGCGGCAGTCGATCAGCAGCGCGTGGCCTTTTTTGCCCAGCGCCGAAATCAGCTGATCCATAATGCCGCAGTTACAGCCGACGAACTGGTTCTCTGCTTCCTGGCCGTTAAGGGCGATCTGCGCGCCGTCCAGCGGCAGATGATACAGCTGCTGGAAGACGGTGCCGACGGCCACTTCCAGCGAAGCGGACGAACTCAGACCCGCACCCTGGGGAACGTTGCCGCTGATCACCAGATCCGCACCGCCGAAGTTTTTGTTGCGCTTCTGCAGATGCTTCACCACGCCGCGAACGTAGTTAGACCACTGCTGGCTGTCATGCTCAACAATCGGCGCATCGAGGGAGAATTCGTCGATCTGGTTGTCGTAGTCGGCGGCCATCACGCGCACCTTGCGGTCGTCGCGTTTCGCGCAGCTGATCACCGTCTGGTAATCAATGGCGCAGGGAAGGACAAAACCGTCGTTGTAATCGGTGTGTTCGCCGATCAGGTTAACGCGGCCTGGCGCCTGAATGGCGTGAGTGGCGGAATAACCAAATTTTTCAGCAAACAGGGCGTGGGTTTTATCTTTCAGACTCATTGTTATTCTCCGGATTCGCGAAAATGGACATCACTCACTGCACGCAGACGCTCTGCGGCCTGTTCAGCCGTCAGGTCACGCTGGGTTTCTGCCAGCATTTCGTAGCCGACCATAAACTTACGCACGGTGGCGGAACGCAGCAGCGGCGGATAGAAGTGGGCGTGCAGCTGCCAGTGCTGATTCTCTTCGCCGTTAAACGGCGCGCCGTGCCAGCCCATGGAGTAGGGGAAGGAGCACTGGAACAGATTGTCATAGCGGCTGGTCAGCTTTTTCAGCGCCAGCGCCAGATCGCTGCGCTGGGCTTCGCTCAGATCGGTGATGCGCAGAACGTGCGCTTTCGGCAGCAGCAGGGTTTCGAATGGCCAGGCTGCCCAGTAGGGCACCACCGCCAGCCAGTGCTCGGTCTCCACCACGGTGCGGCTGCCATCAGCCAGCTCGCGCTGGACGTAGTCCAGCAGCATCGGCGACTGCTGCTCGGCGAAATAGGTTTTTTGCAGGCGATCTTCTCGCTCCACTTCGTTCGGCATGAAGCTGTTGGCCCACACCTGACCGTGAGGATGCGGGTTGGAGCAGCCCATCGCCGCGCCTTTGTTCTCAAAGACCTGTACCCACGGATAGCGCTGTCCCAGCTCGGCGGTCTGCTCCTGCCAGGTTTTCACCACCTCGGTCAGGGCTTCTATGCTCAGCTCCGGCAGGGTTTTGCTGTGATCCGGCGAGAAGCAGATCACCCGGCTGGTGCCGCGCGCGCTTTCGCAGCGCAGCAGCGGGTCGTTGCTCTGCGGGGCGTCCGGCGTATCGGTCATCAGGGCGGCGAAGTCGTTGGTAAAGACGAAGGTGCCTTTGTAGTCAGGATTGATATCGCCCGTGACGCGGGTGTTGCCCGGACAGAGGAAGCAGTCCGGGTCGTGCTGAGGCAGCGTCTCCTGGGACGGCGTCTCCTGCGCCCCCTGCCAGGGGCGCTTGGCGCGATGCGGGGAGACCAGGATCCACTGCCCGGTTAACGGATTAAAGCGACGATGCGGGTGATCGACGGGGTTAAATTGGGTCATGACAGATCCTTAGTCCGGATAACCCTGCGGGTGGCGAGACTGCCAGCGCCAGGTATCCTGTGCCATTTCGTCAAGCGTGCGGGTGACACGCCAGTTAAGCTCTTTATCAGCCTTCGATGCATCTGCCCAGTAGGCTGGCAGATCGCCGTCGCGACGCGGGGCGAAGTGATAGCTCACAGGCTTGCCGCAGGCCGCGCTGAAGGCGTTGACCACATCCAGCACGCTGCTGCCGACGCCTGCGCCGAGGTTGTAGATATGGACGCCCGGTTTATCTGCCAGTTGCTGCATGGCGGCGACGTGGCCGTCGGCAAGATCCATCACGTGAATGTAGTCGCGAACGCCGGTGCCGTCCGGGGTAGGGTAGTCGTTGCCGAACACCGCCAGTGAGTCACGACGACCTACCGCCACCTGGGCGATATACGGCATCAGATTGTTCGGAATACCCTGCGGATCTTCACCCATATCGCCTGATGGATGCGCGCCAACCGGATTGAAATAACGCAGCAGGGCGATGCTCCACTCCGGCTGGGCTTTTTGCAGGTCGGCCAGGATCTGTTCCACCATCAGCTTGCTTTTGCCGTACGGGCTTTGCGGGGTGCCGGTCGGGAAGCTTTCGGCGTAAGGGATTTGCGGCTGGTCGCCATAAACGGTGGCGGAGGAGCTGAAGATCAGGTTTTTGACGCCCGCCGCGCGCATGGCGGAGACCAGACGCAGCGTGCCGTTGACGTTGTTATCGTAGTATTCCAGCGGCTTCGCCACGGATTCGCCCACGGCTTTTAGCCCGGCAAAGTGGATCACCGTATCAATGGCGTGATCGTGGAGGATCTCGGTCATCAGCGCTTCGTTACGAATATCGCCTTCGACAAAGGCAGGCTGTTTACCGGCAAGGCGTTCCATGACCGGCAGCACGCTGCGTTTACTGTTGCACAGGTTATCAAGGATGATGACGTCGTGGCCATTTTGCAGCAGTTGTACACAGGTATGACTTCCTATGTAACCGCTACCACCTGTTACCAGAACTCGCATATTTCGCTCCATTAGGCTTATGGTATGAGATAATCCTAGCATAACAGAGAGCAGTAAACTGTGACATGGGATAAAATAGTGGAATCGTTTACACTGCCCGTCACGCTGCCACTGTTGCGCTAAAAAAAGATTGTAAATCAAAGAGGCAGGTGAGGGGTGTTGCGGGTTGTCCGAAAAAGAGTGGGGGCGTGGCCCCCGGCACGCTATCAGACCGGTCCAGTCTGGTAACGATAGCTGTCGCCCTCGGCGACAAACTCCAGTCGATGGGTGATACAGGCGGGGGCGTCTTCCGCATGGTGAGAGACAAACAGCAGCTGCGTTTCACCTTCACTGATAAGGACATCAACAAAGCGGCGAATCAATTGGCGGTTCAGCGGATCCAGCCCCTGCAACGGCTCGTCAAGGATCAGCAGCGTCGGGTGTTTCACCAGCGCACGCACAATCAGCGCCAGCCGTTGTTGACCCCACGAAAGACTGCTGAACGGCGCGTCAGCCACCCGGTTATCCATTCCGAGAATATTCAGCCACTGCTGCGCCAGCTTGTGCTGCCGGTCAGACACCGCCTGGTAAATACCGATAGAGTCGAAATAGCCGGAGAGGATCACGTTGCGAACCGTGGTGCTCACGCGGTAGTCGAGATGCAGGCTGCTGCTGACATAACCGATATGTTTTTTAATATCCCAGATGGTTTCGCCGCTGCCGCGACGGCGGCCAAAGAGGGTTAAATCGTTGCTGTAACCCTGCGGGTGATCCCCGGTAATGAGGCTCAGCAGGGTGGATTTACCCGCACCGTTGGGGCCGACAATCTGCCAGTGTTCGCCGGGATTCACCGTCCAGCTTAAATGGTTGAGGATCGGACGATCGTTATACGACACCACGCCGTCATTAAGCACAATCCGCGCCTCACCTTCGGGTAAACCGTGGCGCGCCGACGGGGCATCCGGTTCGGGCAGGGTGACGCCGTTGAGTTTTTCACTGTGCGCCAGCTGGGCAATCAGGGCCTGGTTCAGCAGGGCGGCTTTTTCACCTGACGCCGTCAGGGTGCAGTCGGCCAGCACGCCGGCGTTCTGGACAAAATCAGGGATCTCGTCAAAACGGTTCAGCACCAGCACCAGGGTATATCCCTGCTGATTGAGCGAGGCCAGCAGATCCGCCAGCTGCCCCCGGGACTTCACGTCGAGGCCGTCAAAAGGTTCATCGAGGATCAGCAGGTCAGGCTCGGCCATCAGCGCCTGGCACAGCAGCGTTTTGCGGGTTTCGCCGGTGGAGAGGTATTTAAAGCGGCGGTCCAGCAGGTGGGTGATGGCGAACTGTTCCGCCAGCTGGTGGCAGCGGGCATCATCTTTCACCTCATCCTGGATGATTTCGGCGGCCGTTCGGCCGGTATCCTCTTCATCGGGGCTGAGCATATCGGTGTTGTTACGCTGCCACTCGTCGCTGACCAGTTTCTGCAGCTGCTCGAAGGAGAGGCGGGTCACGCGGGTGAACGCGCTCTGGCGTTCGCCTTTCAGCAGCGTCAGCTCCCCGGCCAATGCCCGGGCGAGGGCCGATTTGCCGCTGCCGTTACTGCCCACAAACGCCCAGCTTTCACCGGCATTCAACGTAAAATCAGTGAGGGTAAGCGTACGCGTGTCGCTAAGACGAAACGTGCCTTGCGAAATTTGCAATGATGACATGATTTATCCCGTTTTTTGCAGCAATATGCATCAGGGATAACTCAGTGTCGGCACGAATGTCAATGCGCTTAGCACAACGTGGCGATAATCACCCGGTCGGCATTAAAATATGCGGTCGCCTCAGCACCTTCTTCTAAATCCCGACTCTCGGCCAGCGGCACGGTGGCGCAGAGGGTCTGGCCGTCCGGCAGGGTCATCAGCACTTCACACTGCTCGTCGCCGCGATCGATATGGTTGATAACACCCTGTAGCTGGTTATCCGCCTGTTTCGCGGCCTCAGGATCCAGAGTAATGTTCACCCAGGGCGCTTTCAGCAGGACCAGCACCTCTTTGCCCTCGTCAAGCCCCAGACGTTTGCCGCTCTGGGCGGTGATGGCCACTTTCAGGCGGGTAGTGCCATCGGCGAGCAGGATGTCCACATGCTGCTGCACCTGGTCGTTATCCCGGGCGGTGACCGTGCCAAACCACTGGTTACGGGCGCTGGTTTGCAGAGAGAAACGCGAGATGGCGCCGAGCAGGCTGTCCAGCGGCAGGGCGTCGTCGTCGCTTAAGACATCGAAGGCTTTCTGCTGGATCTGCGCCAGCAGATCATAGAGCTGGATCAGGCGTTGCCCGTAGCGCGTCAGGATCGCACCGCCGCCGCCTTTGCCGCCGGTGGCACGATCGACCAGGGTCTGTTCGCTCAGGGTGTTCATCTCGTTGATGGCATCCCACGCGCTTTTATAGCTGATACCGGCATTCTTTGCCCCCTGGCTGATGGAGCCGGTTTGCTCAATCTGTTTGAGCAGGGCAATGCGGCGGGGATCGGCGAACAGCTTTTGCGAAAGGCGTAGGGTGAGGAGAATTTCGGCCTGCATAACAATGTCCTGGCAAAAGGGATATTGTGACGTAATTCGTTACATGCGCAAACTGTACCGCACAAAAGGGGATGTAATTCTCGCTTTTCCGGTTAGAATAAGGCATTCACATTGTCTGGAGAAAGCCATGTTAGAGTTGCTGAAAAGTCTGGTATTCGCCGTGATCATGGTCCCAGTGGTGATGGCTATCATCCTCGGTGCCATCTACGGCCTGGGTGAGGTGTTTAACATCTTTTCCAATATCGGCCACAGAAAACAGCCGAAAAAGCAGCATTAATTTTCTTTAAAAACGCCCGGTTCTGCCGGGCGTTTTGCTCTCAAGTTTCCCCCTTCTTCGCCGATATTATTTTCGGTGCAAAATTGATTTACTCCCTGATCGGTAGGATTTAACGCTGGGAAAACCCTACGGTTATCGTTATATTTCAATTTATATAACGACACTCAAAGGAGTTAACGATGACACGTACAGGCTTACGCTTTATTGCCGGGGCAACACTGACCCTCTCCCTGACCGGGCATGCGCTGGCAGATGAAGGCAAAATCACGGTATTTGCGGCAGCGTCTTTGACCAACGCGATGCAGGATATTGCCACAGCGTATAAAAAGGAGAAAAACGTCGACGTCGTGTCGTCATTTGCCTCTTCCTCTACGCTGGCACGTCAGATTGAAGCGGGTGCCCCTGCCGACCTGTTTATCTCTGCCGATCAGAAGTGGATGGATTATGCGGCAGAGAAGAAAGCGATTGATACGGCCAGCCGTGAAACCCTGCTGGGAAACAGCCTGGTGGTGGTAGCGCCAAAATCCAGCGCGCAGGGCGACATCACCATCAACAAAGAGACCAACTGGACCAGCCTGCTGAAAGAGGGGCGTCTGGCGGTGGGCGACCCCGATCACGTTCCGGCGGGCATTTATGCTAAAGAAGCGCTGCAGAAGCTGGGTGCCTGGGAGACGCTGTCGCCAAAACTGGCACCGGCAGAAGATGTGCGCGGCGCGCTGGCGCTGGTTGAGCGCAATGAAGCGCCGCTGGGAATTGTTTACGGCTCTGATGCCGTTGCCGGTAAAGGCGTGAAGGTCGTGGGTACCTTCCCTGAAGACTCGCATAAGAAAGTGGAATATCCTGTGGCCATCATTGATGGACATAAAAACGCAACCGTCAGCGCCTTTTACGATTACCTGAAAGGGCCGCAGGCGTCTGCCATCTTTAAACGTTACGGATTTACGACTCACGAATGATATTGACCGATCCCGAATGGCAGGCCGTGCTGCTGAGCCTGAAAGTCTCTTCCCTCGCGGTTGCATTTAGTTTGCCCTTTGGGATCTTCTTCGCCTGGTTACTGGTTCGCTGTAAGTTTCCAGGCAAAGCGCTCCTCGACAGTATTTTGCACCTGCCGCTGGTGCTGCCGCCGGTGGTGGTCGGTTATTTACTGCTGATTGCCATGGGACGACGCGGGTTTATCGGCGAGCGGCTCTATGAGTGGTTTGGCCTGAGCTTTGCCTTCAGCTGGCGCGGCGCGGTACTGGCGGCGGCAGTGATGTCGTTCCCGCTGATGGTGCGGGCGATCCGCCTGGCGCTGGAAGGGGTCGATCTTAAACTCGAGCAGGCGGCCCGCACGCTGGGGGCCGGGCGCTGGCGCGTCTTTTTCACCATCACGCTTCCCCTGACGCTGCCGGGCATTATTGTCGGCACGGTGCTGGCGTTTGCCCGCTCGCTGGGCGAGTTTGGCGCCACCATTACCTTTGTTTCCAATATTCCGGGCGAAACCCGTACCATCCCGTCGGCCATGTACACCCTGATCCAGACTCCGGGTGGCGAAGGGGCCGCTGCGCGTCTGTGCATTATCTCCATCGTGCTGGCGCTGGTCTCGCTGCTGGTCTCAGAATGGCTGGCTCGTCTTAGCCGCGAACGGATGGGGAAATAATCATGCTGGAACTCAATTTTACCCAGACGCTGGGCGAACACTGTCTGACCCTCAACGAAACCCTGCCTGCCAGCGGCATTACCGCTATTTTTGGCGTCTCCGGCGCGGGCAAAACCTCGCTGATCAATGCGATTAGCGGCCTGACCCGGCCCCAGTCAGGGCGGATCGTACTTAACGACCGGGTGCTGAACGACGTTGAAAAACGCATTTATCTGGCGCCGGAAAAGCGCCGGATTGGCTACGTCTTCCAGGATGCGCGGCTCTTCCCGCACTACAAAGTGCTGGGCAACCTGCGTTATGGCATGGCAAAAAGCATGGCCGGACAGTTTGATAAGCTGGTGGCCCTGCTGGGCATTGAGCACCTGCTTGACCGACTGCCGTCGTCGCTCTCGGGCGGGGAAAAACAGCGCGTGGCGATAGGCCGGGCGTTTCTCACTGCCCCGGAACTGCTGCTGCTGGACGAGCCGCTGGCCTCCCTCGACATTCCCCGCAAGCGAGAGTTGCTGCCGTACCTGCAGCGTCTGGCGCGCGAAATCAATATTCCGATGCTCTACGTCAGCCATTCGCTGGATGAGATCCTGCATCTGGCCGATAAAGTGCTGGTGCTGGAAAACGGCAGCGTAAAAGCGTTTGGTAATCTGGAAGAGGTGTGGGGCAGCAGCGTGATGCATCCGTGGCTGCCGCAGGAGCAGCAGAGCAGCATTCTGAAGGTGAGCGTGCTGGAGCACCATCCGCACTACGCCATGACCGCGCTGGCCATTGGCGATCAGCATGTCTGGGTCAACAAGCTGGATAAACCGCTCCAGACCAGTCTGCGCATTCGCATTCAGGCATCCGATGTCTCGCTGGTGCTGCAGCCGCCGTTGCAGAGCAGTATCCGTAACATCCTGCGGGCGAAAGTGGCCCAGTGCTTCGACGATAACGGCCAGGTGGAGGTGCAGCTGGAAATTGGCAGCCGCACGCTGTGGGCCCGCATCAGCCCGTGGGCCAGGGATGAACTGGGGATCAAACCTGGCCTCTGGCTCTACGCGCAGATCAAGAGCGTGTCGATCACCACCTGATCACAGCAGATGGGTATAGATGAATTCGGCGATGCTGTTCGTGGTGTTATCGCCGATTACCACGTTGGCGCGCGCTTTGACGGCGTCGTCGGCATTACCCATCGCCACCCCGGTGCCTGCCGCTTCCAGCATGCTGATGTCGTTGTAGTTATCGCCAAATGCAATAACGTCCTTCATTGACCCTCCGATGGATTCCACATACTGCGTGAGGCGTTTGCCCTTGCTGTTGCCTTTGCGGGCAATATCCACCTGATCGTGCCAGGACCATTCGCACTCCAGCCCCAGGGTCTGCTCGACATGCTTTGCAAAGTCGTTCAGTTTTACGGTGTCCTCGTCGGTCAGGGCAAATTTCCAGATAGCCTCAACTTCCCGGGCCGCCTGCGCCAGCGAAGGCACCTGAGTGAATACCGGACGCTGGGCTTCCGGCAGCGACTGCGCCCAGTTGCTGGTGCGGATGACGTGGCCGGTAGGGCGCTCATAAACCATCGCGTTGTCGACATACATCAGGCCGTGAATGGCGTGTTCATCGAGCAGGTCAATCAGTTGCAGCGCCTGCGGGACCGGCAGCGGATCGGCTTGCAGAACCTTTTTTGCTTGATAATCATACAAATAGGTTCCATTACAACAAATTGCAGGTGTATCCAGCGCCAGTGCCTGATAAAAAGGATGAATAGCAACGTGATGACGACCCGTTACGATGAGGAGCTGGTATCCCACCTCCTGGGCACGTTTCAGTGCTTCAAGCGAAGAGGGGAGCAGGGTTTTTTGCGGGGTTAACAGCGTACCGTCTAAATCCAGTGCAATCACACGCGAGGTCATTTGATATTCCGGGTTAATGTTGAAAGTCAGGGATGTGCAGATGGTACACCGCGCAACTATCGCTGCAAAATTCCTGGTTAAAATTCAGCATTCACCGTTAAAAAAGACTATCCTGGTACATTACTTTTACGCGCAGTGAGGAAAGGAGCATTCATGAAACAAACCGTTTATACCGCCAGTCCTGAAAGCCAGCAGATCCATGTCTGGCGTCTGAATCCCGAAGGTACGCTCACCCTGGTTCAGGTTGTCGATGTTCCCGGCCAGGTTCAGCCGATGGTGATCAGCCCGGATAAACGTTTCCTGTATGTGGGTGTTCGTCCGGAGTTCCGCGTACTCGCGTACCGTATCTCTCCTGAAGATGGCGCCCTGACGTACACTGCCGAAGCCGCGCTGCCGGGCAGTCCGACGCATATCTCTACCGATCTGCAGGGACGCTTTATCTTTAGCGGCTCCTACAATGCCGGTTGCGTCAGCGTGACCCGCCTTGACGACGGTATTCCTGCTGAGACCCTTGAGGTGGTTGAAGGGCTGGAAGGTTGCCACTCGGCCAACATCTCTCCGGATAACCGTACCCTGTGGGTACCGGCGCTGAAGCAGGATCGCATCTGCCTGTTTACCCTGGGCGATGACGGCAAACTGACCGCGCAAAACCCGGCGGAAGTGACCACCGTTGAAGGTGCGGGCCCGCGTCACATGGCCTTCCATCCGAATCAGAAGTACGCCTACGTGGTGAACGAACTGAACTGCTCGGTAGACGTCTGGGCGCTGAGCGATCCGCACGGCAAGATTGAGTGTGTGCAGACCCTGGATATGATGCCGGCTGATTTCACCGATACCCGCTGGGGGGCAGATATTCATATCACCCCTGACGGACGTCACCTCTATACCTGCGATCGTACCTCCAGCCTGATCACCATCTTTAGCGTTTCTGAAGATGGCAGCGTGCTGGCTATCGAAGGCTTCCAGCCGACCGAAACGCAGCCGCGCGGCTTCAATGTCGATCACAGCGGTAAGTTCCTGATTGCGGCAGGGCAGAAATCGCACCATATCGCGCTGTATGAAATTCAGGGCGAGCAGGGACTGCTGGAAGAGAAGGGACGTTACGCCGTCGGCCAGGGGCCAATGTGGGTGGTCGTTAACGCTTACTAAGACGGATGAAATAAAAAACCTCGCAAATGCGAGGTTTTTTATGCCCGGTGGTAGCCGGGTGAGCACATCGGAAACACCAACCTCTGTATCCTAATTCCGGCCCTAACCTATGTAAAATCAATTAACGTCGGCTTGAGAGCATACACTTGCAGCATTAATGTTATTTAATTGAAATATATTAAATTTTGCTGAAATCTAAATGAAATCTTAATCTCCATAAAACTGTTTTTATATACAGTTCCCGAAGACTACAATACCGCCGTTGGTTCGATATGAGCAGTTCCGCAAATCAGGTTTCTTAAAGTCCTGGCTGGCGGGTGGTGCCGTCAGTACCTTAACTGTGGAGCATATCGGAAACACCAACAACCACTGGCGACAGGCAGCGGAAAGGTAAGTCAGTGGAAGTGCTCCTGACCAAAGGAGTGGCGTATGAGCAGTATGGGATGGATGATTCTGTTCCTGCAACTCATGGTTGCAGTTCTGCAACTGCTGGATGCGTATCTTAAAACCGGTGCCTGACGCGTTCAGCCGCAGCATCAAGGGGGAGTTGCTCCCCCTTTTTGCTAATCAGATTACTGCTTCGGCTCTGCAATCACCTTGCTGCCCACACCGCGGTTGTTGTATTCCCACATGCGGTTGAAGTTAGCGTCGTTGAGGTTACGCTGCACGTTGCCTTTATCATCTACCGCACCGGTGTTACCCGCATACGGACGCTGAGAGATGGCGGCGTTGCCCCAGGGTTTTGCCATGTTGAAGCCTTCGTTGATCACGCTGTCGCGGATCACCACCTGACCGTTTGTGCCTGAATCGACATCCAGCGAGCGGCCCAGCTGCGCTACGCCATCGCCCATTGCGGTAAAGCGGCTGTTTACCGCCAGGAAGCCGTAGAACAGGTTGGACTGCGTCGCCGGCGCGAAGACGTAGCCTTCCTGCTGGGTACGGGTATTCATGACGCGGAAATCGGTGTTATCAAACACCACGGCACCGCGACCAGAGACAATATCCACATCCCCTTCAATGTAGCTGTTGGTCACCAGCGTACGGGTGATGCGGTTATTTTTCAGGGTGTTCTCAACGCCGCTGTTGGTGACGAAGAAGGTGTTCTGGCGACCCAGGATATTCACCTTGTCGATTTGCACCTGATCGCCATCGCTGCGCAGAGCCACCGCCTGGTGGTTACCGGCATCGACGCTGTCGCCCAGATTGTTTTCGATGGTCAGGTTCTGCAGCTGCAGGCCGTTGTTCTGCGACCAGAAGACCGCGGAACACATCAGGCCAACAGTGGCGCTGTGCTTGCTCTGGCAACGGTCGAACATATACCAGGCGGGTTTACCCGGCATGTATTTACCACCCGGATTGACCAGATGACGCCAGGTCGTGGTGTCCATCTCAGAGTCGATTGCCAGACCAATTTTGACATCAATTGGCTTCTCACCCGTACCGTACAGCGTCACGCTGCCCGGTGCGGCAGGCACATACACGGTACCTTCGTACTCGCCCGGTAAAATGGCGATGTACTGGCGGGAGCTGCTGTGCTTAGCAATGGCTGCATCAACTGCCGCCTGAATGGTGGTATGGGTAACGCCCTGGGTTCCCGCCGGGCCAACCACAAAGTTGGGCTGCGCAGGCAGGCGGATGGCATAAGGACTCCACGGCGCTGCGTTCGGATCCATGGCCGTAAAGTAGCGCGCCTGCTGGAAGTTTTTCGCTTCATCAGCAGAGAGGATCGGACGGGAAGCCGTGCCCGGCGCGGCCTGCTCTGATGGCAGCTGATCCGGCGGGGTAGAGCTGCACGCTGACAGCGTCACGCCAAATGCGAGTGCCAGCGCCAGACGAGAAATCCTGGAAATGTTCAAGGGAAGCTCCTGCAAAGCATATCAATAGGGGAATAACCGAAATAGCCTGCTTTTTTATACTAAGTTGAGCGAAACGGGAAGATTAAAAGGCATAAAAGTTACTTTTTATTCCCATGCTTAGCGGGAAAGTTGTCACAAATAAATAACAATTTGCGTAAAGGCGATTGACAGGGCGGCAGGAATGAAAATAAATGTCTATACAACCCATGACAAGTGGAAGCCCGATGCTGCAACTTCATCCCGACGATCTAATCTGGCGTAACCTGCGCCTCGCAACGCTGGATCCTGACCACGGCACGCCTTATGGCCTGCTGGAGAACAGGGCGTTAATCGTGCGTGCAGAGACCATTCTGGCGATTGTCCCCGAATCTGATTTGCCCCTGGATCTGCCCAACGCCGTCGATTTAGAGGGGCGGCTGGTCACGCCGGGGCTGATCGACTGCCACACGCACCTGGTGTTTGGCGGCGATCGCGCCGCCGAGTGGGAGCAGCGGCTGAACGGCGTCTCCTATCAGACCATCAGCGCCCAGGGCGGCGGGATTAACGCCACGGTGACCGCCACCCGGGAGAGCTCAGTTGAGCACCTCAAACAGCTGGCGCAGCAGCGCTTAAACCGGCTGATGCGCGAAGGGGTCACCACCGTTGAAATTAAGTCGGGTTACGGCCTCAACGACGAAGCCGAAGAGAAGATGCTGCGCGTGGCCCAACACCTTGCCCGAACCAATCCCGTGGAGATCAGCCCGACGCTGCTGGCGGCGCACGCCGTGCCGAAGGAGTATCGCCAGGATCCAGATGCCTGGGTCGACCATGTTTGTCGGCACACGCTGCCCGCGCTGTGGGAAAAAGGGCTATTCGAAGCCGTGGATGTGTTCTGCGAGAACGTCGGGTTTACGCCAGAGCAGAGCGAACGGGTGTTTCAGGCGGCACAGATGCGGGGGATCCCCATTAAAGGCCATGTGGAACAGCTCTCTAACCTCGGCGGCACCGCGCTGGTCAGCCGTTATCACGGGCTGTCAGCCGATCATATTGAATACCTCGATGAGGCCGGCGTCGACGCGATGGCGCAGAGCGGCACCGTAGCGGTATTACTCCCCGGCGCCTTTTACTTTTTACAGGAGCGCCAGCGCCCGCCGGTTGCGCTGCTGCGGGAGCGGGGCGTGCCGATGGCGGTTGCCACGGATTACAACCCCGGGACCAGTCCGTTTGCCAGCCTGCATCTGGCGATGAACATGGCCTGCGTCCAGTTTGGCTTAACCCCGGAAGAGGCGTGGGCAGGGGTAACGCGCCACGCCGCGAAAGCGCTGGGCCGCGGCGAAACCCACGGCCAGCTCAAGGCCGGGTTTGTCGCCGACCTGGCGATCTGGGATGCGAAAAACCCGGTGGAGATGGTTTATGAGCCGGGACGTAACCCGCTTTATCAGCGCGTATTCAGAGGAAAAACAGCATGAGTCTTTGGCAGCCGGTTTCACCTGACGTCTGGCAGGGGCGCGACGACAGCAGCGAGGCCAGCAACGCGCTGCGCCTGTTTCAGACCGTCAGGCAAAGCGATACGCAGCATCCGTCCGGGGAAGACATTGCGTTGCTGGGCTTCGCCTGCGACGAAGGGGTCAGACGCAATCAGGGCCGCCCCGGAGCCGCTCAAGCGCCGGATGTCCTGCGCCGCGCCCTGGCGAATATGGCGAGCCATCAGGGGCACGAGCGATTGATCGACATGGGCACTATCGGCGTTGATGGCGACGCGCTGGAGACCGCCCAGCAGGCGCTGAGCGAGACGGTCACCGCCTGCCAGCAGTCGGGCATGCGCACCCTGGTGTTGGGCGGCGGACACGAAACCGCCTGGGCGCACGGGCGCGGGGTGCTGGATGCGTTTCCCGGCGAGCGGGTGGTGATTATCAATCTCGACGCCCATCTCGATCTGCGTCATGCCAGCCAGGCCACCTCTGGCACCCCGTTCCGCCAGCTGGCCCTGTACTGTGCGGAACAGCAGCGTGAATTTTACTATGCCTGCCTGGGCGTCAGCCGGGCGGCGAATACCCTGGCGCTGTGGGATGAGGCTGCGCGCCTTAACGTCACCCTGGTGGAAGATCTCGATTTTCAGCAGCAGGCGCTGACCGCTCTCACACCGCTCCTTGAACAGGCGGACCGGGTTTATCTGACTATCGATCTCGACGTCATGCCTGCCGGGGAAATGCCCGCCGTGTCGGCCCCTGCCGCGCTGGGGGTTCCGGCCCGGGATCTGCTCCCGGTCATTGAAAAGATCTGCCGCAGCGGCAAACTGCAGGCGGCGGATCTGGTGGAGTTCAGCCCTGGCTTCGATCGCGACGGCCAGGGAGCGAAGCTCGCCGCACGGCTGGCGTGGCAAATCGCTCACTGGTGGGCTTAAAGCGTGTATATACTCGACTTTTTATGACGGCTTAAGGAATTGCTATGTTCTCTCGCGCTCCGCAGCAGGCCAGTGCGCCAGCCCCTTTCTATGAAAAGGTAAAACAGGCGATCAGTCATCAGATCGCCACCGGCGTATGGCGTCCGCACGATCGCATCCCGTCCGAGGCCGAGCTGGTTGCCCAGTTCGGCTTTAGCCGGATGACCATTAACCGCGCGCTGCGGGAGCTGACCGACGAGGGGCTGCTGGTGCGCCTGCAGGGTGTTGGGACCTTCGTGGCCGAGCCTAAGGGGCAGTCGGCGCTGTTTGAAATTCGCAGCATTGCCGACGAAATTGCCTCCCGCCACCATCAGCACCGGTGCGAGGTGCTGTTCCTCGAGGAGACGCAGGCCAGCGCCGCCCAGGCCACGGCGCTTAACGTCAAAGAGGGGACGCGCATTTTTCACTCCCTGATGCTGCATTACGAAAACGACATCCCGGTGCAGATTGAGGATCGCAGCGTTAACGCTGCCCTGGTGCCGGAGTATCTGCAGCAGGATTACACCACCACCACGCCTCATGCTTATCTGTCGCTGATCGCCCCGCTGACCGAAGGGGAGCACATCGTTGAGGCGGTGCGCGCCACGCCGAAGGAGTGCGAGCTGCTGCGCATCAAAGAGCACGATCCCTGCCTGCTCATCCACCGTCGGACCTGGTCGACGTCGCACATTGTCTCCCATGCCCGGCTGCTGTTCCCCGGCAACCGCTATCGGCTGCAGGGCCATTTCATGTCATAAGCCCAAAAGCGTGATTGCTGACGCAATATAATAAAAATGTATCGTAATTGTTAAAACCGGCCTTGTGCGCACTTGTCTATACAAGTATATCTTAGTGTATATTCTGTCCCCAACGAGGAGCACACAATGTCGTCAGGTAAGTATCGCCAGCAAGAGATCCGCGCCCCACGTGGCACCCGGCTGAATGCCAAAAGCTGGCTCACCGAAGCCCCGCTGCGCATGTTAATGAACAACCTCGATCCTGAGGTGGCGGAGAATCCTCACGAGCTGGTGGTGTACGGCGGTATTGGCCGCGCCGCGCGCAACTGGGAGTGTTACGACGCCATTGTCGCCGCGCTCACCGAACTGGAAAACGACGAAACCCTGCTGGTGCAATCCGGCAAACCGGTCGGCGTATTCAAAACCCACAAAAACGCCCCGCGCGTGCTGATCGCCAACTCCAACCTGGTGCCGCACTGGGCCACCTGGGAACACTTCAACGAGCTGGATGCGAAAGGGCTGGCGATGTATGGCCAGATGACCGCCGGGAGCTGGATCTACATCGGCAGCCAGGGCATTGTCCAGGGCACCTACGAGACCTTCGTTGAAGCGGGTCGTCAGCACTATAACGGCTCCCTGAAAGGGCGCTGGGTACTGACCGCAGGCTTAGGCGGCATGGGCGGCGCGCAGCCGCTGGCGGCGAACCTCGCCGGTGCCTGCTCCCTGAACATCGAGTGCCAGCAAAGCCGCATCGATTTCCGGCTGCGCACCCGCTACGTTGACGAGCAGGCTGAGTCGCTGGATGACGCCCTGGCGCGCATCAAAAAATACACCGACGAAGGTCGGGCAGTTTCCATCGCCCTGTGCGGCAACGCCGCCGATATCGTGCCGGAACTGGTGGCGCGCGGCGTGCGTCCGGACCTGGTCACCGACCAGACCAGCGCTCACGATCCCCTCCACGGCTACCTGCCAAAAGGCTGGAGCTGGGAAGAGTATCAGCAGAAAGCGCAGCAGGATCCCGAAGGCACCGTGCTGGCGGCGAAGCGCTCCATGGCCGACCACGTCAACGCGATGCTGGCCTTCAGCCAGCAGGGCGTGCCGACGTTCGACTACGGCAACAACATTCGCCAGATGGCGAAAGAGATGGGCGTGACCAACGCCTTTGACTTCCCGGGCTTCGTCCCGGCCTACATCCGTCCGCTGTTTTGCCGCGGCATCGGCCCGTTCCGCTGGGTGGCCCTCTCCGGCGACCCGGAAGACATCTACAAAACCGACGCTAAAGTGAAAGAGATCGTCGCCGACGATGAGCACCTTCATCACTGGCTGGATATGGCCCGGGAGCGCATTAACTTCCAGGGCCTGCCGGCGCGTATCTGCTGGGTAGGGCTGGAGTGGCGTCAGAAGCTGGGCCTGGCCTTTAACGAAATGGTCCGCAGCGGAGAAGTCTCTGCGCCCATCGTCATTGGCCGCGACCATCTCGACTCCGGCTCGGTCGCCAGCCCGAACCGCGAAACCGAAGCGATGCAGGACGGCTCCGACGCGGTCTCCGACTGGCCGCTGCTGAACGCGCTGCTCAATACCGCCAGCGGCGCGACCTGGGTCTCGCTGCACCACGGCGGCGGCGTGGGCATGGGCTTCTCCCAGCATGCCGGGATGGTCATCGTCTGCGACGGCACCGATGAAGCCGCGGCGCGTATTGCCCGCGTCCTGCACAACGACCCGGCAACCGGCGTTATGCGCCATGCGGATGCCGGATATGACATTGCCATTGCCTGTGCGAAAGAGCAGGGGCTGAACCTGCCGATGATCGCTGCCAATCAAGGAAAGCACTGATGAATGCCTTAACACTGACGCCCGGCTCTCTGACCCTGGCGCAACTTCGCCAGGTCTGGCAGCAGCCGCTCCAGCTGACCCTCGACGACGCCGCCCATCAGGCGATTAACGACAGCGTCGCCTGCGTGGAAGCCATTGTCGCCGAAGGGCGCACCGCCTACGGCATTAATACAGGCTTTGGCCTGCTGGCCCAGACGCGCATCGCCACGCACGATCTGGAAAACCTGCAACGTTCACTGGTGCTCTCCCACGCCGCGGGCGTCGGCGAGCCGCTGGACGACGACATTGTGCGTCTGATGATGGTGCTAAAAATCAACAGCCTGGCGCGCGGTTTTTCCGGCATCCGCCTGAGCGTGATCCAGGCGCTGATTGCGCTGGTCAATGCGGGTGTGTATCCGTGGATCCCGGCTAAAGGTTCGGTGGGGGCTTCCGGCGACCTGGCCCCACTGGCGCACATGTCTCTGACCCTGCTTGGCGAGGGTAAAGCCCGCTACCGTGGCGAGTGGCTACCGGCCGCCACCGCTCTGCAAAAAGCGGGGCTGGCCCCGGTGACGCTGGCGGCTAAAGAGGGGCTGGCGCTGCTGAACGGCACCCAGGCCTCCACCGCCTTTGCCCTGCGCGGCCTGTTTGAAGCTGAAGATCTCTTTGCCTCGGCGGTGGTCTGCGGAGCGCTGACCACCGAAGCGGTGCTTGGCTCCCGTCGTCCGTTCGATGCCCGTATCCACGAGGTACGCGGCCAGCGCGGGCAGATCGACGCCGCCGCGCTGTTCCGCCACGTTCTCACCGACACCAGCGCCATTGCCGATTCGCATCACAACTGCGAGAAGGTGCAGGATCCGTACTCCCTGCGCTGTCAGCCGCAGGTGATGGGGGCCTGCCTGACCCAGCTGCGCCAGGCGGCTGAGGTGCTGCTGGTGGAATCCAACGCCGTTTCCGATAACCCGCTGGTCTTCGCAGCGGAAAACGAGGTGGTCTCTGGCGGTAACTTCCACGCGGAACCGGTGGCGATGGCGGCAGATAATCTGGCGCTGGCGATTGCCGAGATCGGCGCACTTTCCGAGCGCCGCATTGCCCTGATGATGGATAAACACATGTCCCAGCTGCCGCCATTCCTGGTGCGCAACGGTGGGGTGAACTCCGGGTTTATGATTGCCCAGGTGACCGCCGCCGCGCTGGCGAGCGAGAACAAGGCGCTGTCGCACCCGCACAGCGTCGACAGCCTGCCGACCTCGGCCAACCAGGAAGACCATGTTTCGATGGCGCCTGCGGCAGGTCGTCGTCTGTGGGAGATGACCGGCAACACCCGCGGCGTGCTGGCGGTGGAGTGGCTGGCGGCCGCTCAGGGTTGCGATCTGCGTGATGGCCTGACCTCCAGCCCGCTGCTGGAGCAGGCGCGTCATATTCTGCGGGAGAAGGTTGCGCACTATGATGATGACCGCTTCTTTGCCCCGGATATTGATGCGGCGATTGAATTGCTGAGCAAAGGGAGCCTGGTGGGGTTGTTGCCGGGATTCCTGTAAAAACACCTATGCAAAATCGTAGGCCGGGTTAGGCGAAGCCGCCGCCCGGCAAATGCCCGGCGGCGCTGCGCTTGCGCGGGCCTACGGTTTCACCCGGCTATTTTTACGAATACATCGCCGTAATCGACGCACTACCCAGGCTGTGGAAATGGACGTTAAAGCCCACCATCGCTCCGCTTGCCTCTTCATCCACCTCGATTTTTTCCACGTTCAGGGCATGCACCGTAAAGATATAGCGGTGGGTTTCGCCTTTTGGCGGTGCCGCGCCGCCGTAGCCCGCTTTGCCAAAATCGGTGCGGGTCTGCACCGCGCCGTCCGGCAGGGCGACCAGCGAAGAGCCGGAACCCTGCGGCAGCACGCGGGTGTCGGCCGGGAGATTGGCGACAACCCAGTGCCACCAGCCGGAGCCGGTCGGGGCGTCCGGGTCATAACAGGTGACAACGAAGCTTTTGGTGCCCGACGGCACCTCGTCCCAGGCCAGATGCGGAGAGATATTATCCCCCTCATAACCCATGCCGTTAAACACGTGGCGCAGGGGGAGTTTATCCCCGTCGCGCAGATCCTGACTGATAAGTTTCATGCTGTTCCTCCGTATTAAGCTCTGCCAGAAGTGTAACGCATAAACTAAACAGTAAAGTGCGCAGGCTCCTGAACGGCATCCACCACGGCGCGGGTCAGCTTGCTGAGTTGGGCGCGGCTTATCACATACGGCGGCATCAGATAGATCAATTTCCCGAACGGGCGCACCCAGACCCCGCGCGCCACAAAGAAGCGCTGCAGCGCCGCCATATTCACCGGATGGGTGGTTTCGACGACGCCAATCGCCCCTAATACCCGCACGTCGGCCACATACTCAGACTCCCGCGCTGCCGCCAGCTCCTCGTTGAGCTGGGTTTCGATGGCGGCGACCTGGGTCTGCCACTCGCCGCTCTCCAGCAGCGCCAGGCTTTCGCTGGCGACGGCGCAGGCCAGCGGGTTACCCATAAAGGTCGGGCCGTGCATAAAGCAGCCCGCCTCGCCGTTGCTGATGGTCTCGGCCACCTGGCGGGTGGTGAGGGTGGCGGAGAGGGTCATGGTGCCCCCGGTCAGGGCTTTGCCGAGACACAGGATGTCCGGGGTAATGCCCGCGTGTTCGCAGGCAAACAGCTTGCCGGTACGCCCGAAGCCGGTGGCGATCTCATCGGCAATCAGCAGAATGCCTTCCCGGTCGCACATCCTGCGAATGCGCTTCAGCCACTCGGGATGGTACATGCGCATTCCGCCCGCGCCCTGCACGATGGGCTCGAGGATCACCGCCGCAATCTCGTGGCGATGGGCGGCCATCAGGCGGGCGAAGCTGACCATATCCATTTCATCCCACTCGCCGTCGAAGCGGCTCTGGGGTGCCGGGGCAAACAGGTTTTCCGGCAGATAGCCCTTCCACAGGCTGTGCATCGAGTTGTCCGGGTCGCAGGCCGACATCGCCCCGAAGGTATCGCCGTGGTAGCCGTTGCGGAAGGTGAGGAACCGCTGGCGGGATTCGCCCTTCGCGTGCCAGTACTGCAACGCCATCTTCATCGCCACTTCCACCGCCACCGAGCCTGAATCGGCAAGGAACACGCACTCCAGCGCGTCGGGGGTCATCGCCACCAGTCGACGGCAGAGGTCCACCGCGGGCGGATGGGTGATCCCGCCGAACATCACGTGCGACATGCGGTCAATCTGCGCCTTCATCGCCGCATTCAGCCGGGGGTGGTTGTAGCCGTGAATGGCCGCCCACCAGGAGGACATCCCGTCTACCAGCTGCTCGCCGCTGGCCAGGGTCAGCTCGCAGCCGTGGGCTTCCGTCACCGGATAAACCGGCAGGGGCTGGGTCATGGAGGTGTAGGGATGCCAGATGTGGCGCTGATCGAATGCGAGATCGTCCGTTGTCATAATCGACTTGTAAACCATTTTGAAAACATTTAGGTTTACAAGCATAAACCGAAACCATCCTGAACTAAACCCCTTTGGAGATGCCCCATGGCTCACCAGACTCGCTGGACAATGTCGCAAGTCACTGCTTTATTTGATAAACCCCTTCTTGAACTGCTGTTTGAAGCACAGCAAATTCACCGTCAGCACTTCGATCCGCAGCAGGTTCAGGTGAGCACGCTGCTGTCGATCAAAACCGGTGCCTGCCCGGAAGACTGCAAATACTGCCCGCAAAGTGCGCGCTACAAAACCGGCCTCGAATCCGAGCGGCTGATGGAGGTGGAGCAGGTGCTGGAGTCTGCCCGCCAGGCGAAAAATGCCGGTTCAACCCGTTTCTGCATGGGCGCGGCGTGGAAAAACCCCCACGAGCGCGACATGCCCTATCTCGAGCAGATGGTGCAGGGCGTGAAGGCGATGGGCCTCGAAGCCTGCATGACGCTCGGCACCCTGGACGACACCCAGGCGCAGCGCCTGGCCTCGGCGGGGCTGGATTACTACAACCACAACCTCGACACCTCCCCGGAGTTCTACGGCAATATCATCACCACCCGCACCTACCAGGAGCGCCTGGACACCCTGGACAAAGTGCGTGATGCGGGCATTAAGGTCTGCTCGGGCGGGATCGTGGGCCTGGGTGAAACGGTGACCGACCGTGCCGGTCTGCTGCTGCAGCTGGCTAATCTCCCGACCCCGCCGGAGAGCGTGCCGATCAACATGCTGGTGAAGGTGAAGGGCACCCCGCTGGCGGACAACGACGACGTCGACGCCTTTGACTTCATCCGCACCATTGCGGTGGCGCGCGTGATGATGCCAACCTCTTACGTGCGTCTCTCTGCCGGTCGCGAGCAGATGAACGAGCAGACCCAGGCGATGTGCTTTATGGCCGGGGCCAACTCCATTTTCTACGGCTGCAAGCTGCTGACCACGCCGAACCCGGAAGAGGACAAAGACGTCCAGCTGTTCCGCAAGCTGGGGCTGAATCCGCAGCAGACCGCCGTTCTTACAGGTGATAACGAGCAGCAGCACCAGCTGGAACAGCAGCTTTTCAACGCCGATACCGACCAGTTCTACAACGCGGCGACGGTATGACCTGGCAACAACGTATTGATGCCGCCCTCGATGCCCGTCGGGCGGCAGACGCGCTGCGCGTGCGCACAACGGTGGAGAACGGCGCAGGCCGTTTTCTCACCCGCGACCAGCGGCGCTACTGCAATTTTTCCAGCAACGACTATCTCGGCCTGAGCCAGCACCCGGCCATTATCCGCGCCTGGCAGCAGGGGGCGGAGCAGTATGGCGTGGGCAGCGGCGGCTCCGGCCACGTCAGCGGCTACACCACCGCGCATCAGGCGCTGGAGGAGCATCTCGCCGACTGGCTTGGCTATCCCCGCGCGCTGCTGTTTATCTCCGGCTTTGCCGCCAACCAGGCGCTGATTGCTGCCCTCACCGATAAAACCGACCGCATTGTCGCCGACCGCCTGAGCCATGCTTCCCTGCTGGAGGCGGCCAGCCACAGCCCGGCGCAGCTTCGCCGTTTTGCCCATAACGATGTCGCCCAGCTGGCCTCCCTGCTGGATAAACCCTGCGACGGCCAGCAGCTGGTGGTGACCGAAGGGATTTTCAGCATGGACGGCGACAGCGCCCCGCTGGCCGATATTCATGCTGCGGCCCAGCGTCACGGTAGCTGGCTGCTGGTGGACGATGCCCACGGGATTGGCGTGACCGGGCCAGAAGGGCGGGGCAGCGCGGCCAGCCAGAGCGTTAAACCCGAGCTGCTGGTGGTGACCTTTGGCAAAGGCGTCGGGGTGAGCGGCGCGGCGGTGCTGTGCAGCGATTCTGTCGCCAACTATCTGCTGCAGTTTGCCCGGCATCTGATCTACAGCACCAGCATGCCGCCTGCCCAGGCGATGGCGCTGCGGGCGGCGTTTGACCTTATTCGCAGCGACGTAGGGGAGGCGCGTCGGCAGCGGCTGGCGGCCCATATCCACCAGTTCCGCGCGGGCGTGCGTGACCTGCCATTTGAGCTCACCGCCTCCCGAAGCGCCATTCAGCCGCTGATTGTGGGTGAAAATGACCGCGCCCTGCACCTGGCGCAGACCCTCAGGGAACAGGGGATCTGGGTGACGGCTATCCGTCCGCCCACCGTCCCGACGGGAACCGCGCGCCTGCGCCTGACCCTGACGGCGGCGCATGAAGCGTCCGACATCACCGCGTTACTGGAGGCGCTGCATGGCGCAAGTGAATAAACAGGCGATTGCCGCTGCTTTTGGCCGGGCGGCGCAAAGCTACTCCCGTCACGACGCGCTCCAGCGCCAAAGCGCCGACGGGCTGCGGGCGCTGCTGGCAGACACCACTTTTGCCAGCGTGCTGGATGCCGGTTGCGGGCCGGGCAGCAACAGCCTGGCCTGGCGCAGTGCCGGAAGCCTGGTGACGGCGATGGATCTCAGCGCCCCGATGCTGGACGAAGCGCGGCGCAACCAGGCGGCCGACTGCTATCTGCAGGCCGATATCGAAGCCATCCCCCTGGCGGACGGGCAGTTTAGCCTTGTCTGGAGCCATCTGGCGGTGCAGTGGTGCACCAGCCTGCCGCAGGCGCTGGCCGAGCTCTGGCGGGTGGCGAAACCCGGGGGCAGGGTGGCCTTTACCACCCTGCTGAAGGACTCCCTGCCGGAGCTGAATCAGGCCTGGCTTGCGGTGGACACGCAGCCGCACGCCAACCGTTTTCTGACCGGGGAACAGGTCGCCGGGGCGTTATCCGGCTGGCGGCACCGCTCTGCGATCCAGACCGTCACCCTGCTGTTTGACGATGCCCTCAGCGCCATGCAATCCCTGAAGGGGATCGGCGCCACCCATCTGCATGCCGGGCGGGCCGGGAAGCCCTTAACCCGCGGGCAATTGCAGACGCTGGCGCAGGCGTGGCCGCAGCGTGAAGGCAAATTCCCGCTCTCTTATCAACTTTTTCATGGAATTATCGAACGTGACTGAACGCTATTTCGTTACCGGCACCGACACCGAGGTCGGTAAAACCGTGGCCAGCACCGCACTGCTGCAGGCGGCGCGGGCGCTGGGCCGCAATACCGCAGGATACAAGCCGGTCGCCTCGGGGAGCGAGATGACCCCCGAGGGGCTGCGTAACAGCGACGCGCTGGCGCTGCAGCACAACAGCAGCGTGGCGCTCAGCTATCAGGCGGTAAACCCTTACACCTTCGCGGAGCCCACCTCGCCGCATATCATCAGCGCCGACGAGCAGCGCCCCATCGAATTCAGCGCGCTCACTGCCGGGCTACGTGCGCTGGAGAGCCAGGCCGACTGGGTGCTGGTGGAAGGGGCTGGCGGCTGGTTTACGCCGCTTTCAGACGAGCAGACCTTTGCCGACTGGGCGATTGCCGAGCGGCTGCCGGTGATCCTGGTGGTGGGGGTGAAGCTGGGCTGCATCAACCACGCGATGCTCACCGCCCAGGCGATCCGCCAGGCGGGGCTGCATTTTGCGGGCTGGGTGGCCAACGTGGTGGTGGCCCCCGGCAAACGCCACGGGGAATACATGGCGACGCTTAAACGCGTGCTGCCCGCACCGCTGCTGGGGGAGATCCCCTGGCTTGGCGACGAGGCCGACACCGCGGACATCGGGCGTTATCTCTCTCTTAACGCGCTGACGCCGTCGGCCCCATCCAGTGGGCGATAAGCGGGGCATCCAGCTCGCTGACCCGGCCCTGGGCCACGTTGCGCCCGCGATACAGCAAGCAAAAGCGATCTGCCACCCGGCGGATCAGCGACAGGTGCTGCTCGGCCAGCAGCACCGATAATCCCAGCTCGCGGCTAAGCCTGAGCAGCAGCTGCGCCAGCTTGACGCTAAACTGCTGGCTGGCGCCACGGCTGGGCTCGTCGAGGATCAGCAGGCGAGGGCGGGTCACCAGCGCGTTCGCCAGCGCCAGCTGATACTGCTGGTCATTGTTAAGCCCTGACGCCCGCAGCTGGCGTAGCGGGTAAAGCTCCGGGAAGAACTCAAAAATATCGCTGCTCACCGGCCCACCTTCGTTCCCTTTCGCCATCCGCGCGATATGCAGATTCTCCTCTACCGTCAGCTGCGAAAAGATCCGCCGCTCCTGCGGGACAAAGCTAATGCCCGCGCCCGGGCTTAATTCGCAGGGGGAGGCCCCGGCGTCATGCCAGACCATCGAGCCGCTGGCGATGGGCAGCAGGCCAGCGATACAGCTTACAAGGGTTGTTTTCCCCATTCCGGGCAGCCCGACCACCCCGGTACAGACGCCGGGGGGCAGGTCGAGATCAACGTTCCACAGGGTGTGGCGATCCCCGTAATACTGATTCACGGCACGCAGGCTCAACATGGTGTTTCTCCTTAACAGACGTTGATGACCTCAGAAACACTGCAAGACTCTTGCCACCGCCCGTAAAAAGGCGATTAAACATCTCTTTTTCGGAATCCACTCAGAAAGCAGCCTCAGCGGGGAGGGAACCTGCACTACGTCGGTGCCACGAAGGGTGCGACTGGTGCAGCCACCATTTGAACGAAATGTGAGCAATCTCTCATCAATTCGTTATCTGATTTTCGGCATCAGATCGCCAAAATTGGGCGATAAAAATTTTTTACCGTCGCGCTGTGGGCAAAAACCGGGAATTAGCTGAGTCACGCTCCGTATGGCCTGGAAGCAGTTATCCACTATTCCTGTGGATAACCATGTGCATTAGAGTTAGAAAACACAAGGTAAGCGAGAGAATACGCGGCCTGCGCCTGAATTGATGCGAAACGCGTCTTTTTGAAAATTTGAAATTGAATCAAAGCGTTAAATAAAATCAATCTCTGTCATTAAACTGTCAACGTAATGCGCTAAAGTCCGGCGTCTCGCCTTGACAAATGTTAAAAATTAAAAAGTTCTGGGGATAACCCTGCATTGATGGAATTTTATCCCGTCGCAGCCTAAATTTTGTTCAACTTTGTTTGATTCCTGACCTGAGTGGCACAAAACAACGTGGTTGCCACTGGCTTTATATCCAGTATAATTTACTGGCAAAAATAGCCATCCAGAGTAAAATTACTCACCTGCCGTATCAACCATCATCAGGTCGCCGTTCATGAGTAAACCGTTCAAACTGAATTCCGCTTTCCGTCCTTCCGGCGATCAGCCTGAAGCGATTCGCCGTCTGAAAGAGGGGCTGGAGGATGGGCTTGCGCACCAGACGCTGCTGGGGGTGACCGGGTCGGGTAAAACCTTCACCGTCGCCAACGTGATCGCCGATCTGCAGCGCCCGACCATGGTGCTGGCCCCGAACAAAACCCTGGCGGCGCAGCTCTACGGCGAGATGAAGGAGTTCTTCCCGGATAATGCGGTGGAATACTTCGTCTCTTACTACGACTATTACCAGCCGGAAGCCTACGTCCCGAGCTCCGATACCTTTATCGAAAAAGACGCCTCGGTGAACGAACACATCGAGCAGATGCGTCTCTCCGCCACCAAAGCGCTGCTTGAGCGCCGTGACGTGGTGGTCGTTGCCTCGGTGTCGGCGATCTACGGCCTGGGCGATCCGGATCTCTATCTGAAGATGATGCTGCACCTGACCGTGGGGATGATCATCGATCAGCGCGCCATCCTGCGCCGCCTGGCCGAGCTGCAGTACACCCGTAACGATCAGGCTTTCCAGCGCGGTACCTTCCGGGTGCGCGGCGAAGTGATCGACATTTTCCCGGCGGAGTCGGACGACTTTGCGCTGCGCGTGGAGCTTTTCGATGAAGAGGTGGAGCGGCTGTCGCTGTTTGACCCGCTGACCGGGCATGTTGAATCCACCATTCAGCGCTTTACCGTCTACCCGAAAACCCACTACGTCACCCCGCGCGAGCGCATCGTGCAGGCGATGGAAGACATCAAGGTTGAACTGGCCGATCGCCGTAAAACCCTGCTGGAGAATAATAAGCTGCTGGAAGAGCAGCGTATCAGCCAGCGAACCCAGTTCGATCTCGAGATGATGAACGAGCTGGGCTACTGCTCCGGTATCGAAAACTACTCCCGCTATCTCTCCGGTCGCGGGCCGGGCGAAGCGCCGCCAACCCTGTTTGATTACCTGCCGGCGGATGGTCTGCTGGTGGTGGACGAATCCCACGTCACCATTCCGCAGATTGGCGGGATGTATCGCGGCGACCGGGCGCGTAAAGAGACGCTGGTGGAGTACGGCTTCCGCCTGCCGTCTGCGCTGGATAACCGCCCAATGAAGTTTGAAGAGTTCGAGGCGCTGGCCCCGCAAACCATCTACGTGTCGGCAACGCCGGGCAACTACGAGCTGGAGAAATCGGGCGACGAAGTGGTGGATCAGGTGGTGCGTCCGACCGGCCTGCTGGATCCGATTATCGAAGTGCGTCCGGTTGCTACCCAGGTGGACGATCTGCTGTCTGAGATCCGCGCCAGGGCGGCCATCAACGAGCGCGTGCTGGTCACCACCCTGACCAAGCGCATGGCGGAAGACCTGACCGAATACCTCGAAGAGCACGGCGAGAAGGTGCGCTATCTGCACTCGGATATCGACACCGTGGAGCGTATGGAGATCATCCGCGATCTGCGCCTGGGCGAGTTCGACGTGCTGGTGGGGATCAACCTGCTCCGTGAGGGTCTTGATATGCCGGAAGTGTCGCTGGTGGCGATTCTGGACGCCGATAAAGAGGGCTTCCTGCGCTCCGAGCGATCGCTGATCCAGACCATCGGCCGTGCGGCGCGAAACGTCAACGGCAAAGCGATTCTGTACGGGGATAAGATCACCCCGTCGATGGCCAAAGCGATTAGTGAAACCGAACGCCGTCGCGAGAAGCAGCAGCGCTACAACGAAGAGCACGGCATCACCCCGCAGGGGCTAAACAAGAAGGTGGTGGATATCCTGCAGCTCGGCCAGAACATCGCTAAGACCAAAACCAAGGGCCGCGGCAAGTCGCGCTCACCGGTTGAGGCCGATACCGTGGCGCTGACGCCGAAAGCGCTGCAGCAGAAAATTCACGAGCTGGAAGGGCAGATGATGCAGCACGCCCAGAACCTCGAGTTCGAGGAGGCCGCGCAGATCCGCGACCAGCTGCATCAGCTGCGGGATCTGTTTATTGCGGCGTCGTAGGTAAAAGCAAAATGGCAGCCGAAGGCTGCCATTTTTAGGGTTTGCACCTTATCTCTGTGGGATGAGGAATCCCCAGTAATTTTCGTATGTTTACCGCGATGAAATAATTTCAGGATAATAAGGGATTTACAGCGACTACCTCGTCCGGCTGAAAATCGACGAAGCGTTGACCGCAGGCCGGGGCGAGGCGCAGGGATGCGCCGAGAGGGGGCGACCTACATGGATGTAGGATCGCCCCCGACCCTAAGCCTGCGGGAATAAGCTGAGTGCACCGCGAAGCGGCGATTTTCCTGGCCGGGAGCCGGGATTGCTAAGGGGGCGGCGGCGAGCCCACTTAGCACGTTCACGGGTGGCGTGGCTGACAGAGAAGCACAAAACATACAGTGAACGGAACCACCACCACAGTCACATGCTCCCCCTCACCCCAACCCTCTCCCTGAATGGAGAGGGGGCAGATCGTGCCATTATTTTTTTGTGGGGATCCCTCACCCCTGTGGGAGAAGGCCGGGATGAGGGCATCAGACCGCACCAGCTTGTAGGTCCGGTAAGCGCAGCAATACAAACCGCACTCAACCCAACGCCTGTACCGCCTTCTCCAGCGCCACGCGCAACAGATGCCGGTCATGGCGGTACTTAATATCGCTGGCCTCAAGCGGCTCCTGCACCACTACCCGGCCTTCCATACCTGAGACATCCTCTTTAGGCCCGACCACCACCGCATCGATAATCTTTTTCCCCACGTACTGCTCCATCAGCGCCAGCTTGTCGGCCAGCGAAAGCCCCGCGGCAGCCGGGCTGAGCTCGCGGCCCAGATTACCGATATAGACCACCGGGGCAGGCGTGCGCCGCATTGCCTGTGCCAGCTCTTTAATCAGCAGCAGCGGCATCAGGCTGGTGTAAAAACTGCCGGGGCCGATGAGGATCAAATCCGCTTCGCCAATTGCCTCCACCGCTTCGCGGGTCGCCGGAACGGAGGGATAAAGCATCAGCTCCTTTGGCGGCGTGGGAAGCTGATCGATATTTACCTCGCCATACACTTCATGGTCGTTGCAGTCGATTGCCATCAGATCGACCGGAAGTTCGGACATTGGGATAAGAAACGCATCCACTTTAAGCAGGTTGCGAATTAAATTGATCGCCTCCAGAGGCCGCACGCTGAGGTGATCCAGCGCCTTTAACATCAGGTTTCCGAGGTTATGCCCGGAAAGTTCGCCATTTCCGCCAAAACGATACTCAAACATCGCCGAAGCCACGCTCTGTTCGGTGATAAGCTGATTCAGACAGTTGCGCATATCCCCCCAGGCGATACCGCCTTCGGAGCGCCGGATGCGTCCGGTTGAGCCGCCGTTATCGGTGGTGGTGACGATCCCGGTCAGGCGGGAGCCAAGCGACGACAACGAGGACATGACCCGGCCCAGTCCGTGGCCTCCGCCGAGAGCGACCACCCGGTCAAGATCCGCAAAAGTGCGATTGCGCATAAAAATTCCTTAATAAGACCAATGCGTAAACAGTAACTCAACTACTCCTAAATGACGATGCTGCGACCGGCTCAAAATGACGTATATCAATGCAAAAGTATGATAATTGAGTATTCTAATTCGAAATTGCACGATTAGCTCGCTATATACAAGTTTATATAGCGAAAGCCGACGATAGCGAAACTCTGTTTAACACGCTAATATCGGCATAACCACGTTTTCATCACTGAAAACATACACTCTAGCCCTGGCACCTGTGTCGACAGATATGGTGCCCTGGCCGTGGCGGTTTCGCCACCAGGGTACAGGAAGAAATGACTGTGCCTCCCGTATCAGGAAAGGTGTACATGGCTTCACAACTTACCGATGCATTCGCGCGTAAGTTTTTTTACCTGCGTTTGTCGATTACCGATGTGTGCAACTTCCGTTGCACCTACTGCCTGCCGGATGGCTACAAACCCGGCGGCGTCACCAATAACGGCTTTCTCTCCGTGGATGAAGTGCGCCGCGTCACGCGCGCGTTTGCCGCCATGGGAACCGAGAAGGTCCGTCTTACCGGCGGCGAACCCTCGCTGCGCCGGGACTTCACCGATATCATCGCGGCGGTGCGTGAAAATGACGCCATCCGCCAGATAGCGGTCACCACCAATGGCTATCGTCTGGCGCGCGATGTCGCGCAGTGGCGCGAGGCGGGCCTGACGGCGATTAACGTCAGCGTCGACAGCCTCGATGCCCGTCAGTTTCATGCCATCACCGGCCAGGATAAATTCCACCAGGTGATGGACGGCATCGATGCGGCATTTGCTGCTGGCTTCGAGAAGGTGAAGGTCAACACCGTGCTGATGCGCGATGTGAACCATCATCAGCTGGACACCTTCCTGGCGTGGATCAAACCCCGCCGCATTCAACTGCGCTTTATCGAGCTGATGGAGACGGGTGAGGGCAGCGATCTCTTCTCCCGCCACCACATCTCCGGCATGGTGCTGCGCGATGAACTGCTCAAGCGCGGCTGGATCCACCAGCTTCGCCAGCGCAGCGACGGCCCGGCGCAGGTCTTCTGCCACCCCGACTACGAAGGGGAGATCGGGCTTATCATGCCGTATGAAAAAGACTTCTGCGCCAGCTGTAACCGCCTGCGCGTCTCGTCGGTAGGTAAACTGCACCTGTGCCTGTTTGGCGACGGCGGCGTCGATCTGCGCGATCTGCTGGCCGATGACGCGCAGCAGGCGGCGCTGGAAGGACGCATTTCTGACGCGCTGATGCACAAAAAACAGACCCACTTCCTGCATCAGGGCAACACCGGGATCACCCAGAACCTGTCATATATTGGCGGGTAATCGCTACAAGGAACCAGAAGATGAGTCAGGTAAGCGCTGAATTTATCCCGACGCGTATTGCTATTCTTACCGTTTCCGAACGCCGCGGCGAAGAGGATGACACCTCCGGGCACTGGCTGCGCGATGCGGCCCACGAGGCGGGGCATCACATTGTCGACAAGGCGATCGTGAAAGAGAACCGCTACGCCATTCGCGCGGAAGTGTCGCGCTGGGTAGCCAGTGACGACGTCCAGGTAGTGCTGATCACCGGCGGGACCGGTTTTACCCCGGGCGATCAGGCCCCGGAAGCGCTGCTGCCGCTGTTCGATCGCGAAATCGAAGGCTTTGGGGAAGTGTTCCGCATGCTCTCTTTTGAAGAGATCGGCACCTCCACCCTGCAGTCTCGCGCCGTCGCGGGGATCGCCAACAACACGGTGATTTTTGCCATGCCGGGTTCAACCAAAGCGTGCCGCACCGCCTGGGAAAACATCATCGCCCCGCAGCTGGATGCCCGCACGCGTCCCTGTAATTTCCATCCTCATCTGAAGAAGTAAGCTATGTCGCAACTGACCCACATTAACGCCGCTGGCGAAGCGCATATGGTGGATGTCTCCGCCAAGGCCGAGACCGTGCGCGAAGCGCGCGCGGAAGCGTTCGTCACCATGCTCCCGGAAACCCTGGCCATGATCGTTGACGGCAGCCACCACAAAGGGGATGTCTTCGCCACCGCGCGCATCGCCGGGATCCAGGCGGCAAAACGCACCTGGGAGCTGATCCCGCTGTGCCATCCGCTGATGCTCAGCAAAGTGGAGGTCAACCTGCGGGCAGAGCAGGAGCATAACCGCGTGCGCATTGAGTCGCTGTGCCGCCTGACCGGGAAAACCGGGGTGGAGATGGAAGCCTTAACCGCGGCCTCCGTGGCGGCGCTGACCATCTACGACATGTGCAAAGCGGTGCAGAAGGATATGGTTATCGGCCCGGTTCGCCTGCTGGCGAAAAGCGGCGGTAAATCGGGTGATTTCAGGGCACAAGAGAATGATTAAAGTACTGTTTTTTGCGCAGGTGCGTGAGCTGGTGAACACCGACAGCCTGACGCTGGATATTCAGGTCGATACCGTGGAAGCGCTGCGGGCGCATCTGGCGGCGCAAAGCGATCGCTGGGCGCTGGCGCTGGACGCAGAAAAACTGCTGGCGGCGGTAAACCAGACGCTGGTGGAGTTCACCCATCCGGTGAAGCCTGGCGATGAGGTGGCCTTTTTCCCACCGGTTACCGGGGGCTGAGATGGCGGAGACCAAAATTGTTGTCGAGGCGGCGCGTTTCAACGTCGGGAGCGAGTACAGCTGGCTGGCGGAGCGTGACGAAGACGGGGCGGTGGTCACCTTCACCGGCAAAGTGCGCAACCACAATCTGGGCGACAGCGTGAAGGCGCTGACCCTTGAGCACTATCCCGGCATGACCGAAAAGGCGCTGGCGGAGATCGTCGACCAGGCGCGCGAGCGCTGGCCGCTCGGCCGCGTCACCGTGATCCACCGCATCGGCGAGATGTGGCCGGGCGAAGAGATCGTCTTTGTCGGCGTGACCAGCGCCCATCGCGGCAGCGCCTTTGCGGCGGGCGAGTTCATTATGGATTATCTGAAAACCCGCGCCCCGTTCTGGAAGCGCGAAGCCACCCCAGAGGGCGATCGCTGGGTCGAGTCCCGCGACAGCGACAAGGAAGCCGCCAGCCGCTGGTAGCCGGATTGCCGGGATGTGTTAGGCTTTAACTGTGTGTCCACTTAAAAAGGAGTGCGTTATGGACAGATTTCCCCGTTCCGATTCCATCGTTCAGCAGAGCCGTACCGGGCTGCAAACCTACATGGCCCAGGTCTACGGCTGGATGACCTGCGGTTTGCTGCTCACCGCGTTTGTCGCATGGTTTTCCGCGAACACCCCTGCGGTGATGATGTTTGTCTTCTCCAGCAAGATCACCTTTTTTGGCCTGATTATCGCCCAGCTGGCGCTGGTGTTTGTCCTCTCGGGGCTGGTGCATAAGCTCAGCGCAGGGATGGCCACCACGCTGTTTATGCTCTATTCGGCCCTGACCGGCCTGACGCTCTCCAGTATCTTCATCGTCTACACCTACTCCTCGATTGCCAGTACCTTTGTGGTCGCGGGCGGGATGTTCGGCGCGATGAGTCTTTACGGCTACACCACTAAACGCGACCTGAGCGGGTTTGGCAATATGCTGTTTATGGCGCTGATTGGGATTGTGCTGGCGTCGCTGGTGAACTTCTGGCTGAAGAGTGAAGCGCTGATGTGGGCGGTGACCTATATCGGAGTGATTGTCTTTGTCGGCCTGACGGCGTACGACACGCAAAAGCTGAAAAACATCGGTGAGCAGATCGACGTGCGCGACAGTTCAAACCTGCGCAAGTACTCGATTCTTGGAGCGTTAACCCTCTATCTGGACTTCATCAACCTGTTCCTGATGCTGCTGCGTATTTTCGGCAACCGTCGTTGATTGTGGTGCCCGGCGGCGCGTTGCTTGCCGGGCCTACAGAACCCGTAGGCCGGGTAAGCGCAGCGCCACCCGGCATAGCCCGCACTTACTTCACCATCTCTCTCTCATTTTTGGCGCGTAATTTCTTCGCCCGGCTCTCCAGCACCAGATAACAGACCGTTGCCAGCCCCAGCGGCAGGAAGTAATAGAGCATGCGGTAGGCCAGCAGGGCGGCGATGATGGTGCCGTGAGAAACGTGCTCCCCCGCTAAAAGGGCAATAAACACCGCTTCCAGCACGCCGATCCCGGCCGGGATATGAACAATCACCCCGGCGATACTGCTCACCAGCAGCACCCCCAGCACGAAGAAGTAGTTCACGTCTTCGCCCATCAACAGCCAGATAATCGCCCCCATCGCCATCCAGTTGGCGGCGGAAATCCCCATCTGCGCCAGCGCGAAACGCCAGGAGGGAAGCACCAGCTTCTGCCCCTTGATGGTCATATGACGCCGCTTAGCGAAGGCGCAGGCCCACAGGTAGAAAGCGATTACCAGCAGCAGCACGATGCCGAGAATGCGCAGCGTCGACTGATCGATATACCAGTGATCGGGCAACTGCACCACGCCCGCGGTGAAGATCACCCCGCCCAGCAGGATGTAGCCCAGCCAGTTGGTGGTGATACTCAGGGAGAAAATGCGGGTGATGGTGCCGCTGGGCAGCCCCAGGCGGGAGTAGAGCCGGTAGCGCATGCCGATGCCGCCAACCCAGGTACTCAGGGTCAGGTTAAAGGCGTAGCAGATAAACGACACCAGCATGACCTGACGCTTTGCCAGCTTATGCCCGCAGTAGACCCGCCCCAGCAGATCGTAACAGCCATACAGCAGGAAGCTCAGCACCACCAGGGCCACTGCGCCCATCAGCGACAGGCGGTCGTAGTCGCGGATAACCTTCCATACTTCGGCCCAGTCGACCTTTTTGGCGTAAACCACCAGCAGCACCGCAACAGCAATGAAGAACACCCAGGTGAGGATCTTCTTTGCCAGATGCCAGCGCGAATGTTTTTTACTCATCAGGGTTTTACCCCCGTATTGCCTGCCTCGACGCGATCCTGCGTCTCCATCTCAGGCTGTACCGGCGGCGGCACCTGCGCCAGCTTCGGCGTATGGGCTGGCAACCAGCCGACCAGCGCCGGGAAGTGGCGCAGGAAGTGGAACACCACCACGCTCTTGCCCAGATTCCACCAGGTGCGTTTCGGCACCATCGACTCATCCACCCGCACGCAGTCTTCGGCGATGATGGCGGTGAGGTTGTCGCGCAGGGTCTGGTTAAATTCGCGATCGTGAATGATCAGGTTTGCCTCCAGATTCAGCGACAGGCTGAGGGGATCAAGGTTGCTGGAGCCGACGGTCACCCAGTGATCGTCCATCAGCGCCACTTTGCCGTGCAGGGGACGGCGGCGATATTCGTAAATCTCGACGCCTCCTTTCACCAGATAGTTGTAGAGCAGACGCGCGCCCACCGTGACAATCGGCATATCCGGCTCGCCCTGCACAATCAGCCTGACCCGCACGCCGCGCCGCGCCGCGTTGCGCATGGCGTGCAGCAGGCGATAGCCCGGGAAGAAGTAGGCGTTGGCGATGATCACTTCGCGCCGGGCATTGGCCAGCATCTTCAGATAGTGGCGCTCAATATCGTCCCGGTGCTCTTCGTTATCGCGCCAGATAAACAGCGCCTGGGCTTCACCCGGTTTGGTGTTCTCTTCCGCGCGGTGACGCCGTTTCCACCAGCGACGAACCGCCGCTTTGCCGGGGAGATTTTCCACGACAAACTGCAAAATATCCTGCACCACCGGCCCTTCGACCTGGACGGCATAATCCTGCTTGGCCTCCGGGCCATAGTCCGACATATGTTCTGCGGAGTAGTTAATCCCGCCGACAAACGCCACCTTCTCATCCACCACCACGATTTTACGGTGCATGCGGCGGAAGACGTTGGTGCGCATACCAAAAAGAGGTGGACGGGGATCGTAGTAGCGGAATACCACCCCTGCCGAGGTCAGTTCCCCGACGAACTCGTCGCTGAGGTCGGGAGAGCCGTAGCCGTCGAGCAGCACTTCGATATGCACCCCGCGCTGGGCGGCGCGCAGAAGAACCGCATGCAGCTTTCGCCCTACGTTGTCTTCAAACCAGATAAAGGTTTCCAGCAGCACCCGGCTCTGGGCTTTCTCAATGGCGGCAAATACCGCCGGGTAATATTGATCGCCATTCTCCAGCAGCTTTATCCTGTTGCCGCTTTGCCATGAACATTTCATAGATGAATCTCCGCACTTAACGGCGCATGGTCGGAAAGGTGACGCCAGTTGCTCAGGGCCAGCGCGGTGGGGCTGCTGGCATGAGCGTTTTTGACATAGATCCTGTCCAGACGCAGCAGCGGGAACCTCACCGGGAAGGTGCGGGCAGGCCTGCCGTGGGCGAGGGTGAAGATCTCCTCCAGCCCGGCCTCCGCTTTTAGCGGATGGTTGGCGCGCTGGCGCCAGTCGTTAAAATCGCCCGCCACCACCACCGGCTCCCCTTCGGGCAGGCCGTTGACCCACTCGGACATCATCTGCAGCTGCGCCTGTCGATGCGCTTCGCGCAGGCCAAGGTGAACCGAAGCCACGTGCAGCGGCCTGTTCAGCTCGGGTATGCCAATCCGGCAGTAGAGCAGCCCGCGCTTTTCGCTCTCGCCCACCGACACATCATGATTTTCATAGTGTTCGATCGGGTAGCGGGAGAGAACGGCATTGCCGTGATGCCCCTCGGGATAGACGGCGTTGCGCCCGTAGGCATAATCGCTCCACATGGTGTCGGCGAGAAATTCGTAGTGGCTGGTATCGGGCCAGTTTTCCACATGCAGGGGATGCACTTCGTGCGCGCCCATCACTTCCTGCAGGCAGACAATATCCGCGCTGACGGTGCGCACGGCGTCACGCAGTTCGGGCAGAATGAAACGGCGGTTAAACGCCGCGAATCCTTTATGAATGTTGATCGTTAACACTTTAAGCGAAAAATGCCGGGTTTGTTGGGCCATACACTCCTTCCCGCGTCACTATCCTGATGAAAATAAAGTGTAGTCGTCGTCACAAAAAGGTGCTGTGTTACGGAATTTTCCGTAAAGTGCGATAGTCTGAACATGCAGAGTAAAATCCTTCAGGAGAGTGCCATGAAGTGGCAACAACGCATACGCGTCGCAACCGGCCTGAGTTGCTGGCAGATTATGTTGCATTTATTGGTCGTGGCCGTACTGGTAATGGCCTGGATGAGCGGGACCCTGGTGCGGGTCGGCTTAGGATTATGCGTGCTGTACGGCGTGACCGTCCTGTTGATGCTCTTTTTACAGCGTCATCATGAAGAGCGCTGGCGCGAAGTGGCGGATGTGCTCGAAGAGCTCACCACCACCTGGTATTTCGGTGCGGCACTGATTGTGCTGTGGCTGCTCTCCCGCGTGCTGCAAAACAACCTGCTGCTGGCCCTGGCAGGTCTGGCTATCCTCGCAGGACCGGCGGTCGTTTCCCTGTTAGCGAAAGACAAAAAGCTACGCGATATTGCGTCTAAACATCGCGTACGCCACTGAGCCCGTCACGGCCGCTATCACCAGTAGCGGCCACAAACTCCCCCACACAATATCCAGACTCGCATCCTTCAGATAGATCTGCTTGGTGATATCGGTAAAGTGCCGGATCGGGTTCACCCAGGTTAAATTCTGCAGCCACACCGGCATGTTCTCCACCGGCGAGACGTAGCCCGAGAGCAAAATGGCGGGCATCATAAAGACGAACACCCCGATAAACGCCTGCTGCTGGGTCGAGCAGAGCGCCGAGATCAGCAGCCCAAACCCCACCAGCGACAGCCCGTAAATCACCATCGTGAAGTAGAAAAGCAGCAGCGATCCGGCAAAGGGAATGTGATAGGCCCAGATGCCAATCGCCAGCACTATGCTGGCCTGGAAGGTAGCGACAATCAGGGCCGGAACCGCCTTGCCGACGAAGATTTGCCAGGTGGACAGCGGGGAGACCAGCAGCTGATCGAAGGTGCCCTGTTCGCGCTCGCGGGCCACCGACAGCGAGGTGACGATCATCACCCCGATGGTGGTGATCATGGCGATCAGCGATGGCACCACAAACCATTTGTAGTCGAGGTTCGGGTTATACCAGTTGCGCACCACCAGCTCGCTGTTATTCGGTTTCGGTTTGCCCTCCATCAGCTCCTGCTGATAATCCTTCACCACCTGTTGCAGGTAGTTGGCGGCAATCTGCGCGCTGTTGGAGTTACGCCCGTCGAGGATCAGCTGCATCGGCGCCGTCTGCAGGGTGTCGAGATTGCGCGAGAAATCGGCCGGGAAGCGCACCAGCAGCAGCGCCTTTTGCGTGTCGATGGTGGGCTGGATCTCCTGCGGGCTCTTAAGGAGCAGCACATGGGTAAAGGCTTTGGCGCCGGCAAAGCGCTGGGTCAGCTCCACCGAATGTTTGCCGTTATCTTCGTTATAGATGGCGATGGTGGCGTTCGTCACCTCCAGCGTCGCCGCCCACGGGAACAGCAGCACCTGGATCAGCACCGGCAGAATCAAAATCGCCCGGGTCTGCGGCTCGCGCAGCAGCGACTGCAGCTCTTTGCGGATCAATGTCCATAAACGGTGAAACATAATAGCTCCTCAAAACGCCACAAAATCAACAGGCCCCGTAGGCCCGGTAAGCGCAGCGCCACCGGGCACAACCGATGCAGGACGGCTAATCCAGCCGCCGTTTGGTTTTCATCCACGTCAGCCCAATAAACATCACCGCTGACGCTATCAAAAACAGCAGGTTCACAATCAACACCACCGGGATATTGCCCGCCAGGAACAGGCTTTGCAGGGTGCTGACGAAATAGCGCGCCGGGATGATGTAGGTCACCGCGCGGATCACCGCTGGCATACTGTCGATCTGGAAAATAAACCCGGACAGCATAATCGACGGCAGAAACGCGGCGTTCAGCGCTACCTGGGCGGCATTAAACTGGTTGCGGGTAATGGTGGAGATAAGCAGCCCCATCCCCAGGGTGCTGAGTAAAAACAGGCTGGTGATGACGAACAGTATGAGCAGCGAGCCGCGATAAGGTACGCCGAGAATAAAAACAGACACCAGCATGCAGAGCAGCATCGCCAGCATCCCGAGGAAATAGTAGGGGATCAGCTTGCACAGCAGCAGCTCGGTGCGCGTCACTTCGGTGGAGAGCAGCGCCTCCATGGTGCCGCGCTCCCACTCGCGGGCGATCACCAGCGAGGTCAGAATAGCGCCGATCACCGTCATGATAATGGTCACCGCGCCGGGGATAATAAAGTGCTGGCTGATGGCCGCCGGGTTAAACCAGTACCGGGTCTGGACGTCGATTAATGGCTCGAATTTTTCGCCGCGATCTTCCGCCCGCTGCATCTGCCACAGCTGCCAGATCCCTTCCGTATAGCCCTGCACGAAGTTGGCGGTGTTGGGCTCGCTGCCGTCGGTGATTACCTGGATGGGGGCGGTGTCGTTCGCCTGCGCCATGCGGGCTGCGAAATCCACCGGGATGACAATCAGGCCGCGAATGCGCCCGGCCTGCATCATCTGGGTTAACTGCTGGCGATCGTCGCTGATGGTGGCGTCGATATAGGGCGAGCCGGTCAGGGTATGGGTAAAGTCGAGCGCCTCTTCGCTGTGCTGCTCCAGCAGAATGCCCACCCGCAGCTTGCTGGAGTCGAGGTTAATCCCGTAGCCGAAGATAAACAGCAGCAGCAGGGGGATCACCACCGCAATCAGCCAGCTGCTGGGGTCGCGGACGATCTGCCGCGTCTCTTTGATGCACAGGGCGCGGACCCGACGCCAGGAGAGGGCGGTATCAGACATGGCCGTGCTCCTTATCCCAGTCGTTGATGAGCGTAATAAACGCCTGCTCCATGGTGGGGTCGGGCTGCTGCTCGTCCGCCACCTGAGCCTTAAGATCGTCCGGCGTGCCGTGGGCAATCAGCTTGCCGCGATAGACCAGCCCAATCCGGTCACAGTACTCCGCCTCATCCATAAAGTGGGTGGTGACCATCACCGTCACCCCTTTTTCCACCATGCTGTTGATATGCAGCCAGAACTCCCGGCGGGTGAGGGGATCGACGCCGGAGGTGGGTTCGTCGAGAAACAGAATGTCCGGCTCATGCATCAGGGAGCAGGCCAGCGCCAGCCGCTGCTTGAACCCGAGTGGCAGCGCGTCGGTGGCCTGGCCAGCCACCTGGCGCAGGCCAAAGGCCTCGCTCATGCGGGCGATTTTTTCACTCTGCGCCCGCCCGCGCAGCCCGTAGACGCCGGAGAAAAAGCGCAGGTTCTGCTCCACGGTCAGGTTGCCGTAGAGGGAGAATTTTTGCGCCATATAGCCCAGATGCTGGCGCGCCTTGCCGGAGCTGACCTTCAAATCCATGTCCAGCACCAGTGCTTTACCGGCAGTAGGCACCAGCAGGCCGCACATCATTTTAAAGGTGGTGGATTTGCCCGCGCCGTTGGGGCCCAACAGGCCGAAGATTTCTCCGCGTTTCACCGCAAAGTTAACGTCATCGGTGGCGGCAAAATCACCGAATTTTTTGGTCAGGGATTTCGCCTCAATCACCGTTTCGCCGGGCGTGCCCTCCACGGTATGCAGAATAGCCCCCAGCGGCGATTCGGCGGTGTCTGCGCCGCCGAGCAGATCGATAAAGGCATCTTCGAAGCGCGGGGCGGTCTCTTCGATAGCCAGATCCGGCAGATCCGCGTTATGGCGCAGATCGTCAGTGCTGGCCTCTTTTTTAAGGATCACCCGCACCGATTTCCCCTGGATCATGCCGTCGCTCACCTGGGGCAGCTTCAGCACCCGCTGCAGCAGGCGTCGGTTGTTCTCATGGGGAGAGTGCAGCAGCACGCTGCGCCCGGTCATGCTCTGTGTGAGTTTGGTGGGGTCGCCCTGATAGAGCAGCTCCCCTTCGTTCATCAGCAGCACGTCCCGGCACTGCTCCGCTTCGTCGAGATAGGAGGTGCTCCAGAGGATCAACATCCCGTCGCCCGCCAGCTCGTGCACCATCTGCCACAGCTCGCGGCGGGAGATAGGGTCGACGCCGACGCCGGGTTCGTCCAGCAGCAGCACCTTCGGTTCCCCCACCAGGGTGCAGGCCAGCCCCAGCTTCTGCTTCATACCGCCGGAGAGCTTGCCCGCCAGCCGCCCGGTGAAGGGGCCCAGCGAGGTAAACTCAAGCAGGCGCTGAAAGGTTTTCTCCCGCGTTTCACCGGTGACGCTGCGCAGGTCGGCGTAGAGGGTCAGGTTCTCCATCACCGTCAGATCTTCATACAGGCCGAACTTCTGCGGCATATAGCCCAGCATGGCGTGCAGGGCGCGATCGTCCTGGACCGGATCCAGCCCCAGCACGCTGGCGGTACCTTCGTCGGGCTTCAGCAGCCCGGCCAGCATGCGCATCAGGGTGGTTTTGCCCGCGCCGTCCGGGCCCACCAGCCCGGTGACGTAGCCCTTCTGCAGCGTGCAGTCGAGGGGCGCGACGGCGGGTTTGTCCATCCCGGCAAAGCGTTTCACCAGGCCGGTAAGCTGGATCACCGCATCACTCATGGGTTTGCCCGTTGTCGAAGCTGACGGTCACCGGCATCCCCTGGCGCAGGGCGTCGTCGGCATCGGTGACGACAATGCGCAGGCGATAGACCAGATCGGTACGCAGGTCCGGGGTTTCAACGGTTTTTGGCGTAAATTCGGCGGTGGGGGAGACAAAGCCGATTTTCCCGCGATACGGCTTGTCCGGGCGACCGTCGGTGTAGAGCAGCACCTCGCGCCCCGGTTTAGCCTCTCCGAGGCTGGCTTCGTTCACATAGGCCCGCACCCACACCGGGCGGGTGAGCGACAGGGTCAGCACCGTGCTGCCCGCGTTGAGCATGCTGCCGGGCTCCACGGCGCGGGTCATCAGCGTGCCGTTGGCCGGGGCGACCAGCGTGGTGTCGTGCAGATCCAGCTCGGCCTGTGCCAGCTGGGCCTGAGCCTGTTCGAGGCTGGCTTTGGCCTGGGCGATATCCTGCTCGCGGTTACCGGAGCGATACTGACGCAGCTTGTCCTGAGAAGATTTCAGGGTCGCCAGAGCCTGATCCCGCGAGGAGCGGGCGTTCTCCAGATCGTTGGCCGACACGGTGCGGCTTTTCCACAGCCCCTGCTGGCGATTGAAGAAATTCTGCGCGTAGTCATAGGCGGCCTGCGCCTGCTTAACGGCAGCGGCGGCCTGGGCCACCTCTTCGTCACGGTAGCCCGCCTGCATTAAGTCGTACTGCGCCTGGGCCACGGCAACGCCCGCTTTGGCCTGCAACAGGGCGTTCTGGTACGGGGCTTTATCCAGCTCGCCGAGCGTCTGCCCGGCGGTGATAGCATCGCCTTCATCCACGCTCAGATCCGCCAGCCGTCCGCCAACCCGGAAGCTCATATTCACGGTGCGGATATCGACGTTCCCGTACAGGGTCAGCGTTTTATCCTGCTGGCTCTGATACCACAGCCAGCCGCCGATACCGGCTGCCAGCACAACCACCACGGCCACAATAATGGCGACAGGTTTCTTCATGACTCCAGGCTCCTTTGCGTTAAGCCCTGCAGGATCAAATCCACATGACAGGTGATGACCTGACTAATCTGCAGCGCTTTATCCTCATCAAATTCGGTCCAGCCGGTGCGTAACAGAATGGTCTCCCGCCCGAGACGAAAGGCGAGCACTTCCCCCAGCAGGGCATGGGTGTGCAAAATGGTCTGCGTATCCTGTGCGTCGCGGCCGGTATAGGCCGCCACCAGCCGGGTCAGGTGGGTGTGCATCGGGGCGATAACCTGATCGTGCACCAGCTGATAGGCGGCGGAAGGGGAGAGCTGCTCCCGTGAGATAAACTTGCTCAGGTTCAGCGTATCGTCATGGGTCAGCAGCTGGATCATGTTGTTGCAGGCGTTAAGGATCAGCCCGCGAATGGCGGCGCGATCCGGTTCAGGCTCTGCCAACAGCGCGGTGGCTTCCTCCACATGCGGGCGAAAATGGCCGCCAATGAAGTCTGCGATCCACTGGGCGCAGGCGAGGTAAAGATCCTCTTTCGAGCCAAAATAGTAGGTGATGGCGGCGATATTCTGCCCGGCCTGGGCGGCGATATCGCGGGTGGTGGCATGCAGCCCATATTCGCCAAACTGCGCCAGCGCAGCGGCGATTAACTGGCTTTTGGCCTGCTCGCCTTTGGTGGTGGTCGGGATCGGATTCATAGCGGCACACAAAATTAATCAATCGATTGATTAAGATTATGACTGTTTTTTGACCTTGTCCAGTTTTGTTGCCTGGGGAAATCGCCTCCGACGGGATAATTTATGCGCCATGTCACAAAAGCTGCTACACTCCGCTGCTTCGCGACACCGTGGTTTTTGTCCTTCTATTTGTCACTATCTCCCTGAAAACTACACCTGAAAATGGTCGGGGCGGTTCGGAGTTGTTATGTCTTTTGATACCCTTGGCCTAGACCCGGAAATTCTGCGCGCTGTAGAAGAGCAGGGCTACCGCGAACCTACCCCTATTCAGCAGCAGGCCATTCCTGCCGTGCTGGCCGGTCGCGATCTGATGGCCAGCGCCCAGACCGGAACCGGTAAAACCGCCGGCTTTACCCTGCCGCTGCTGCAACGCCTGATCCAGAAAGAGCCGCACGCCAAAGGCCGTCGCCCGGTGCGCGCCCTGATCCTGACCCCGACCCGTGAACTGGCCGCCCAGGTGGGTGAGAACGTGCGTGAGTACAGCCGCTATCTCAACATCCGCTCGCTGGTGGTGTTCGGTGGAGTAAGCATTAACCCACAGATGATGAAACTGCGCAGCGGCGTGGACGTGCTGGTGGCGACCCCGGGCCGTCTGCTCGACCTGGAACACCAGAACGCCGTGAAGCTCGACAGCGTGGAGATCCTGGTCCTCGATGAAGCCGACCGCATGCTCGACATGGGCTTTATCCACGATATTCGCCGCGTGCTGGCAAAACTGCCTGCCCGCCGCCAGAACCTGCTTTTCTCTGCCACCTTCTCCGATGAGATTAAAGGCCTGGCCGAAAAACTGCTGCACAACCCGCTGGAAGTGGAAGTGGCGCGTCGCAACACCGCCTCCGAGCAGGTGACCCAGCATGTGCACATGGTGGACAAAAAGCGCAAGCGCGAGCTGCTTTCCCAGATGATTGGCGAAGGCAACTGGCAGCAGGTGCTGGTCTTCACCCGTACCAAACACGGTGCGAACCACCTCGCAGAACAGCTGAACAAAGACGGGATCCGCAGCGCGGCCATCCACGGCAACAAGAGCCAGGGGGCACGTACCCGCGCGCTGGCCGACTTTAAATCCGGCGACATCCGCGTGCTGGTGGCAACCGACATCGCCGCCCGCGGCCTGGATATCGAAGAGCTGCCGCACGTGGTGAACTACGAGCTGCCGAACGTCCCGGAAGATTACGTTCACCGTATCGGTCGTACCGGTCGCGCGGCGGCCACGGGCGAAGCGCTGTCGCTGGTGTGTGTCGATGAACTCAAACTGCTGCGCGACATCGAACGCCTGCTGAAAAAAGAGATCCCGCGTATTGCTCTCGACGGCTATGACGTGGACCCGTCGATCAAAGCCGAGCCGATCCAGAACGGACGTCAGGGCGGTCGTGGTCAGGGCGGTGGACGCGGGCAGGGCGGCGGCGGTCGCGGTCAGCAGCCACGCCGTAGCGAAGGCGGCGCGCCGAAAGCGGCCAGCAAGCCACCGCGTCGCGACGGTGATGCGAAACCGGCAGGTGAAGGCCAGCGCCGACGCCGTCCGCGCAAACCTGCCAGCGCGCAGTAATCTGGAAGCCCGGTCGTAAAGCCGGGCTTTTCTTTTGCGGCTCGCTTAAGAAAGTGCCACAATAGTGGCTGTTTATACAGTATTTCAGGTTCATCATGGCTTTAACCGCCGCGCTGAAAGCGCAAATTGCCGCCTGGTATAAGGCGCTGCAACAGCAGATCCCCGACTTTATTCCCCGCGCTCCGCAACGGCAGATGATTGCCGATGTGGCAAAAACGCTCGCCGGTGACGAGGGTCGACATCTGGCAATTGAAGCCCCGACCGGGGTCGGTAAAACCCTCTCCTACCTGATCCCCGGCATCGCCATTGCCCGGGAAGAGCAAAAGACGCTGGTGGTGAGCACCGCCAACGTCGCCCTGCAGGATCAGATCTACAGCAAAGACCTGCCCCTGCTGCGCAAAATTATCCCCGAGCTGCGCTTTACCGCGGCCTTCGGGCGCGGGCGCTATGTCTGCCCGCGCAACTTAGCGGCGCTGGCCAGCACCGAACCCACCCAGCAGGATCTGCTGGCGTTTCTCGATGACGAGCTGACCCCCAACAACAAGGCCGAGCAAGAGCAGTGCGCGAAGCTGAAAACCGATCTGGACGGTTACAAATGGGATGGCCTTCGCGATCACACCGATCAGGCCATCAGCGACGATCTGTGGCGCAGGCTCAGCACCGACAAGGCCAGCTGCCTGAACCGCAACTGCCACTACTATCGCGAATGCCCGTTCTTTGTCGCCCGCCGGGAGATCCAGGAGGCCGAAGTGGTGGTCGCCAACCACGCCCTGGTGATGGCGGCGATGGAGAGCGAAGCCGTCCTGCCGGACCCGAAAAACCTGCTGCTGGTGCTGGATGAAGGCCATCACCTGCCGGACGTCGCCCGCGATGCGCTGGAGATGAGCGCCGAAATCACCGCTCCGTGGTTCCGCCTGCAGCTGGATCTGTTCTGCAAGCTGGTGGCGACCTGCATGGATCAGTTCCGCCCGAAGACCATTCCGCCGCTGGCGATCCCGGAGCGCCTCAGCGAGCACTGCGAAACGATTTACACCCACATCGCCTCGCTGAATAACATCCTCAATCTCTATCTTCCTGCCGGTCAGGAGGCAGAGCACCGCTTTGAGATGGGTGAGCTGCCGGATGAAATCATGTCTCTTTGCCGCGAACTGGCGCAGCTTATCGAAAAACTGCGCGGGCTGGCGGAGCTGTTTTTAAACGATCTGAGTGAGAAAACCGGCACTCACGACGTGGTGCGTGTCCACCGGGTGTTGCTGCAGATGAACCGCGCCCTGGGCATGTTTGAAGGGCAGAGCAAGCTGTGGCGGCTGGCATCGATGGCCCAGGCCTCCGGTGCGCCGGTCACCAAGTGGGTGACGCGGGAAGTCAGGGAGGGGCAGGTGCACCTCTTCTTCCACTGCGCGGGGATCCGCGTCAGCGATCAGCTGGAAAAGCTGCTCTGGCGCAGCGTCCCACACGTGGTGGTCACCTCCGCCACCCTGCGCTCCCTGAACAGTTTCTCGCGGTTGCAGGAGATGAGCGGCCTGAAGGAGAAAGCGGGGGATCGCTTTGTGGCGCTTGATTCGCCGTTCAACCACTGCGAGCAGGGCAAAATCGTCATTCCGCGCATGCAGTATGAGCCGCTGATCGACAACGAAGAGCAGCACCTGGCCGAGATGGCGGCCTACTTCCGCGAGCAGCTGGAGAGCAAAAAGTACCCCGGCATGCTGGTGCTGTTCGCCAGCGCCCGGGCGATGAATCTGTTTTTAACCTTTGTTACCGACCTGCGCCTGCTCCTGCTGGTGCAGGGGGATCAGCCCCGCTACCGGCTGGTGGAGCTGCACCGCAAGCGCATTGAGGCCGGGGAGCGCAGCGTGCTGGTGGGGCTCCAGTCCTTTGCCGAAGGGCTGGATCTGAAAGGGGATTATCTGACCCAGGTCCATATCCACAAGATTGCCTTTCCGCCTATCGACAGCCCGGTGGTGCTCACCGAGGGCGAGTGGCTGAAAAGCCTGAACCGCTTCCCGTTTGAGGTGCAGAGCCTGCCCGCGGCGTCGTTCAACCTGATCCAGCAGGTCGGGCGTCTTATTCGCAGCCACAGCTGCTGGGGGGAAGTGGTGATCTACGATAAACGTCTGCTGACCAAAAACTACGGCAAGCGGCTGTTGAACGCTCTGCCAGTCTTCCCTATCGAGCAGCCAGAAGTGCCTGAGGTAAAAAAACGCCCGGCAAAACTGGCCGCCGGGCGGAAGAAAAGCGTCCATGCTAAGAGGCGCGGTCCTACTGGTAAGTGAAGGTAATCAGCACCACGCTGGTAAACTGTCCGGCGGTGACGGGGGTTTGCGAGGTGTAATAGCGCGCCGCCATCGGAAAATCAGCGCTGTGGGTGACCGGGTCGATCACCGCATTAAATCTCGCTTGCGGGGCCAGAATGATGGAGTCGGTGCGATCTGCCAGCTCCAGCGCCAGTCCTGTTGCCGTACCGGTGTTGGCAAACTTGAACGGGTGGTGTTGATCACGCTGCCCGTCGACGCTGATGGTCGCCAGCGCCAGGTTTGGCGGGCAGTTCGACAGGGTAATATCAAAATTCTTCCACTCTCCGACATCACCGATGGCCTTAAAATCACTGGCGATGGCCTGACCCAGGTCAACCACCTTGTTCTGGCTGGTGCTGTCTAACTGACAGGCGGTGTCGTAAATATTGCCCTGGATGCTGAGTGACACATCGGTGGCCTGCGCGCAGGCGCTGGCAAGCAGGACTAAAAGGGCGACGTATTTCATCGGAGTCCTCTTCATCGGTATTCAATGTCGATGGTGGCGACGACGTTGGCTTTGCCTGCCGTCACCGTATCGCTGAGCTGGTAATACTGTGCCTGGAAGGGCAGGCTGAACGGCTGGCCCGGCACCGTCTGGTTGCCAAACGGGACCGGGTAGTCGTAGCGCATCCCCGCGCCGCCCACCAACAGTCTTACGCCCACGCCGGTGGCGCTGTCGCTGCCCGGGACGAGGTTCAGCACATCGTCACCCGGGTCAATGTTTGTCGCCCCGTTGGGGCTGGTGATTTGAGCGGTCATCGTCTCCACGGCGTTACAGGTGGCGTTCAGGCTGAACGTTTTCCAGCCGGTGTAACTTCCTACCCGGGTGAACTGGGTTACGGGGAAATCCCCCAGATTAACGATCAGGCTGGATTGATCCACCGAGCAGGTTGTCGCCTTCAGCGCCAGATTACCGCCATAGCGCACGGCATTCAGATGCCCCAGCTGTTCATCGGGATAGATCCCAAGCGACCAGATGCCGTTGCGTATGGTCATCGTCTGCTGGCTGCTGGTGTTCGCCGTTTTAACCAGTTGCAGGGTCAGAGGCACATTAAAGCTGCCGGAGCCATCATTGCTGACGTATCCCAGCGGTGTACTTCTGCTGTCGCAGTGGGCGGCGCGGCCGCGCACCGGCTGCCCGGCGCTGTTCAGCAGTTCAATACCAATCCCCTCCACGCCGGTGCGGTACACCCCCGGCATGCCCGGCACCTCTTCCCCTTCACCGAGATGGCAGGCGGTAATGGGTTTTCCGCTGTCGGCAGCGTCGCAACTGCCTTTCACCGTATGCGAGCGGGCAGAGCCGGGAATGACGCTACCGACGGTCAGGGTGTCAGACACCGTCAGCGTGCCCGGCGTACCGTTCCAGGGCAGATCCGCCGTGGTACAGGCCGCTTTCGCCTGGGGCATAAACAGCCACAGGGCGGCAAACAGGGCCAGCACGCCGCTAAATCGCAGTGGTTTCATCTTCTCTCCTCGCCGTTCAGACGCATTGCGCGGTGGCGTTGATCACCGGATCGCTTGAGTGGGACGGCAACTGATAGTGGGCGGAGCAGTGGGCGCTGGCGCCTCTGCCCCAGCTGACGTTGACCGTGCCGCGCTCACGCATCCCGGTCAGGTAGACCTGTCCGCCGTCGCCGACAATAAACTCGCCATTCTCATGGGCCGGGGCGGCGGTGGCGCCAAACGGCACCGGATGCCCGTCGGACCGGGTGAGGGTCAGCAGCACCCGGCTGCCAACGCGAGTATCAAAGCTGGCGCGCACCACCGCCCCCCGGGTCGGGGTAACCACTTTCGTTGCCTGACCGACGTCCGCCCCTGAAGGCAGGCTTTCGGTATCCAGAGTGACGGTGTTGTGATGGTAGGGCGTAACGTAGGGCACGATGGCGTAGCCGCGATAGTCGGTTTTGACCCCGGTCTGGTTGTCGATCCCAGTTCCGCTGGCGCCGGGCGCCTCGACCAGCGCGACGGTATCGCCCATCGGCTGGCCGAAGGTGACGCCGTGAGCATGGGCAATCACGCTTCCCTGCACCCCGACATTGAGCTGGTGCTGCTGGTTATCCTGGGAATACCCGGCCGTCATCTCGCCGTAGGTCGCTTTGTAATCGGTGTTCAGGTTGCTGCTGTAACCCGAGTCGTGGCTGTGGCCCTGCTGCACGCCCCAGCTGAGATTGTTGCCGGCAAGGGCGGTGCCGCTCAGGCCGACGCTCTGGGTAGTGTCATGTTTGCTGTTGTTGAGGGTGTAGTTCACCCAGGTATTTTTCAGCCAGTGATCCAGCGGCACCGAGACGTTCAGGCCGATGGTCTGTTCGTTTTTCTGCTCATCATCGTCCTCGTTATCCTGGGTATTTTTGCTCAGGCCATAGTTGAGGCCGTAGCTGATGCCGTTCCAGCTGCCGTTGTAGCCCACGCTAAGCGAGGTCATGCTCTGGTCGCTGTGCCAGTAGTTTTCTTTCACCAGACTCAGGGTCAGCGAGCCCAGCGAACCGCCCAGCGACTGATCGACAGTAGCCTCCTGACGGTCGCGGCGCCCGTCGGGGGGCGTCCAGTCGTCATCTTTGGTGTAAGAGTTCATCACATCCGACATCGTGGCGTATCCGTCGCTGTTGTAGCGATAACCGGCCAGCGAAAAGTGGGTGCCGGTGGTGGCGAAGTCTTTGCTGTAACGCACCCGCCAGGCGCGGCCCTGGGTGGACTTTTCCCCCTGCATGCGCAATTTCGCTGCGGTCACATCCACCGAAAACGCCCCGAGGTCGCCGATGTTTTTCCCGGTGCCGAGCGCCAGGGCATCGTAATACTGACTGGTCTGCATGCCGCCATAGAGGGTGATATCGTACGGCAGGCCGTAGATCCCGGTGCCCTGCAGGAACGGCGTTTTCTCCACGCTGTCGTCATAGCTGCGATAGCGTCCGCCGGTCAGGCTGTATTTGAATCGTCCTTCACGCTGCAACACCGGCACCGAGGCGTAAGGCACCACAAAGTGCTGCTCGCTGCCGTCGGTCTCTTTCACGGTGACGTTCAGATCCCCGCTGCCCCCGGTGGGGTAGAGATCGTTAATCTCGAACGCCCCCGGGGCGACATAGTTCTGATAGATCACATACCCGTTCTGGCGAACCACCACCTGTGCATTGCTGTGCGCTACGCCACGAATGCGCGGCGCGAAGCCTTTCATGCTGTCCGGCAGCATATCGTCATCCGAGGCGATCTGCGCCCCGGTGAACGACAGGCTGTCAAACACGTCCGACGGGGTCGAGCTTTGCCCGAAGGTGACGACGCTGCCCAGCGACAGGATGTTGCGCTGGGCATAGCTGTACACCGAGGATAAATCGCGCTGCGTCGAGTCATCGTCCCGGGTCTGGCTCCATGTGGTGTAGTTGCGAAAACGCCAGGCACCCAGATTCACCCCTGGACGCAGGTTCAGGTATTCGTTGCGCTGGTGACTTCCGTCATCCCCCCGGCTGTGGGTATCCCCGGCGGAGTAGCTGTAGTTCAGCAGAAACGCGTTGATGCCGTTGTCCATCTCTTCCGGGGGCACATACCCGTGCGGAACCGGGATGATGGCCGCCTGCGGGATGCTCAGCAGCAGCTGCTGCTGGCCGGGTCGGAAGGTGGCGCTGGCGTCTGGTAACCCAGAGAGATCGACACAGTCATCACCCTTTGTGACGCTGAATTTATCGCTCTGGATATCCAGGCTTTTGAGGGTCTCCACGGACAGGCAGGGCTGGAGGATGCTCTCTCCTTTTGCCGACTTTTGCAGGGCAAAGGTGATTTTCTTGTTGGCGATTTTGTTGTTATTCACATAGACATCCACCTGGTACTCCCCCGGCGCGATACCCGGGCCCGACTCGTACAGCGAGAGGTCGGGTTTGCCCTGGTCGGGGGCGTCGATATCAAGCATTGCCGGGTTGAAGTAGTCCTCCGCCAGCACCTGCTGCACGCCAAGGCCCAGCGCCGCACAGCCCAGCGCAATGCGCAGGGTGCGGGCATGGTTACGTGGCGCTTTGGTTGTATAGTCCCAGGGCATGGCGGTTCCGGCAGTTACTGGAGGCTGGCAGACCAGGCGTGGCTCACCGCGCCATAGTCGTTGATGATTTTCCAGCTGACGCGGGTAGCGCTGATCCCACCCGGCACGGCGAAATGCGCGTCGCTGTCGGGGGCGACCCAGCTGATGTTGTCGACTTTTTTGCCGCCCAGCGTGATCTCCTGGAAATTCATGTAAAACGGCGTCGGGTTGCTGACGATGAGATTGTTGCCCTGTTTATGCCAACGCAGTTTATCCGCCACCTCGTCCGGTTTACCGGCGATCCCCTCCGGGCGGTAGATCAGCTTAATGCGCGTTTTGATGGCAATTTGCAGGGTGTTGGTGTTCTCGTGATGCGCGGTGGACGGAATCGATTTGATGTTCAGCCAGTAGAGCGATTCGCGATCGGTGGGCAGATTGCCGCCGGTATGCACCACGCGCAGGACATTGTCCTGGTGCCCATCCAGACGGAACAGCGGTGGTGTGATCAGGAACGGCGCTTTTTCCCGGGCGTGATCCTGGCTCTCTACCCAGGATTGCACCAGGTAGTCGAGGTTATCGGGGTTAGAAATTCCCAGCGACGCTTCTTTTTTATCTCCCTGATAAATTAAGCGGGTCCCTTCAATAATGACCCCGGCGTGCGCGGCGGTTGTCATTAATAACAGGGAGGCGATCAAAACAGATTTACGCATGACGGGACTCTGAATCAAAAAGAACGGCGCCCGGTCGCATAACCAGGCGCCGCCTTATTAGTTATACATAACGGTAAAGGTGGAGACGGCATTAGCCGGGCCGGCGGTGATGGTGCTGCCGGTCTGGATATAGCGTGCGCCAAAGACCAGATCGTTGGTGGTAGTGCCCGACTGCAGCGTATAGCTGGTGGACGGGCTGTATAAGCTCAGTGGATTCTCGGTTTTGTCCAGCAGCTGGATACCGACACCGGTCGCCGCGCCGGTACCCGGCGTGACGGCCAGTACGTTGGCATTGGTGCTGTCAGCAGAGCCGCCAAAGGTGATGGCGGCGCTGGTGATGGTTTCCGGGCAGTCTTTCAGCTGAATGTCGAAACGGGTGGCCGACGTGGTGGAGCCCGAGCCGGTAAAGGCCGTTTGCGACACTTTGCCCAGGGAAACATCCAGCGGGCTGCTGACGCCGTTGACCACCTGACAGGCGGAATCGATGATTTCGCCGGTGAAGTTAATTTGCCCCTCGCCGCTGTTTGCAGCCCAGGCAGAGACAGAACAACATAACGCAGTGGCAATAAAAGTGCCGGTAACGATTTTACGCATAATAATTCCTGAATAAATGCCGGTGTTAATAACATCCGTTGTGATTAATTGATAAATAAAGGGGCGAAACTTTATTGGCGCTAATTTACGTAAGTTTTGGTTGGCTATTAACTACTGCCCTGGCCACTAATGATTTGAATTGGGGTTGTATTATTATTTTTTCTTTAATTACAGAGTGATGGCTTGAGATGGAGGGGAAAGGGGGCGCAAAATCGATAAGAGAAATGTCTGTCCGCCGTCACCTTATCGACGCTATAGTGTTAATAAGATGTCGCAAGGAGAGTTGTCGTGGATTATCGCAAAATTATCAAAGAGGTTGGGCGAGGCAAAAATCACGCCCGCGACCTGGATCAGGATACCGCCCGGGGTCTTTACACCCGGATGCTGAACGGCGAGGTGCCGGACCTGGAGATGGGCGGCATTTTGATCGCGCTGCGCATTAAGGGCGAAGGCGAAGCCGAGATGCGCGGCTTTTATGAAGCCATGCAGGCGCAAACCCTGCGCCTGACGCCCCCGGTTGCTAAGCCGATGCCGGTAGTGATCCCCAGCTACAACGGCGCGCGCAAGCAGGCCAACCTGACGCCGCTGCTGGCGATCCTGCTGCACAAGCTCGGGTTCCCGGTGGTGGTGCACGGCGTGAGCGAAGATCCGACCCGCGTGCTGAGCGAAACCATCTTCACCCTGCTGGGCATTGAGCCGACCCGTCACGGCGGCCAGGCGCAGGCGAAGCTGGACGGGCATCACCCGGTCTATATTCCGGTGAGCACCCTCTGTCCGCCGCTGGAAAAACAGCTGGCGATGCGCTGGCGCATGGGGGTGCGGAACAGCGCCCACACCCTGGCGAAGCTGGCGACGCCCTTTGCCGAAGATGCCGCGCTGCGCCTTTCCAGCGTCTCGCACCCGGAATATGTCACCCGCGTGGCGACCTTCTTTGCCGATATCGGTGGCAGAGGGCTGCTGATGCACGGCACGGAAGGCGAAGTGTATGCCAACCCGCAGCGCTGTCCGCAGCAAACGCTGATTGATGCGGCGGGTACCCGGGTGGTGCTGGAGCGTGGGGATGAGAACAGCAATGTCTCTCTGCCGCAGGCGAAAGATGCCGAAACCACGGCGCGCTGGATAGAAAGCTGCCTTGCCGGGCGCGAAGCGGTACCGCACTCCCTGAAGCTGCAGATGGCCTGCTGCCTGCTGGCGAGCGGCCAGGTGGAGACGGTCGATGCCGGGCTGGCGCGGGTTAACCAGAGTTTTTAAATAAAAAAAGCCCGTCCAGCGATGGACGGGCCAAAAAAACAACAAAGGGTCAATGAGGGTTGGAGCAGCCCGCCAGCGGACCGGCGAGCGGGGCAGAGATAAGGGTCAGGTTATTTGTAGATAACCGCAGTGCCGCTCAGTTTGTTGTTAGTGTTAGCGGAGGTAATGGTGTAACCAGTCGCGCCAGCTGCTTCTGCTTTCGCCGCCAGGCGTGCTTCCAGACCGTCCAGGGTGGTCGCGCCTTCCGCACTGACCACACCGATTTTGTTCATGCCGCTTGCCTGGGCCGCAGTCACAGATTCCGCAGCGAAAGCACCGAAAGACAGCGTGGTCAGGGCAAGAGCAGCAACAGCATATTTGATGGTTTTCATGGTTAATATCTCGCAGGTTATTCTGTTAAGGGGACGTTGTTCCATCGATGTGATAAGTATCACGCTTTTTTGCGAGAGATAAAATCGAAGAGAATTGACGTCATCCTTCGAAAAATTTGAATGACAAATAAGTTATTGAATATTAATAAATTCAATGAATGGATTTACGTTTCTTGCCGTTGCGCTTTACAGAAGAGGCGATGAGGGCACGTTTCGACAAACCAGGGGCTAAAATTCGTGCGCAAGCAAGTAATCGCTTGCGTGGCCCCGCAGCCGTCATGCCAGTCATCGCAGCTGGCTGTCTTTGGATCCTCTGCGATTATATCCTGCGTGGGATGCATTATGTGAATCTTTCTCCTGCTGACAGGCGATGCACAGCCGCACGCCGGGCACGGCTTTACGCCGCGCTTCGGGGATCGGCTCCTCACACTCTTCGCAGAATTTCAGGCTCTCGCCTCGCGGAATTTCGCCCCGCGCCCGGGCCACTGCGTCTTCAATGGTACTGTTGATCTGTTCGTTAACGGCGTCATCATTCGCCCAACCGGAAGCCATAAACCCCTCCTGACAGGTTATTGCGCTGTACAGTGACTATGGGGTCAAAAAACGTACAATCAAGGCAGGTGACTAGATTTCAGACCATTCGCGCAGCAGGTTGTGATAGAGATTCAGCAGGGAGAGCACTTCGTCACTTTCGCCGTGGCGGGCGCGCAGGGTCTGGATATTGCGGTCGAGGTCGAACAGCATCGCGCGCTTTTTATCGTCGCGGATCATCGACTGGATCCACATAAAAGAAGCCACCCGCACGCCGGCGGTCACCGGGGTCACGCAGTGCAGGCTGCTGGAGGGATAGAGCACCAGATCCCCCGCCGGGAGCTTCACGCTGTGCTGGCCGTAGGTGTCGTTCACCACCAGTTCGCCGCCTTCGTAGCTGTCGGGGTCGCTTAAAAAGAGGGTGGCGGAGAGATCGGTCCGCATCCAGCCGCTTTGCGGGTGGCTACGCACGGCGCCGTCAACGTGAAAGCCGTAGGTCTCCTGCTGCTGGTAGCGGTTAAACAGCGGGCTGGAGATCTGGCGCGGCAGGGCGGCGGCAAAAAAGAGCGGGTGCTGATTCACCGCCTGCAACACGCTGGCCTGCAAGGTGGCGTACAGCGGGCTTTGGGTGTCCACCTGCTGGTTGTTTTTTACCTGTGCGCCCTGGTTGCCCACCGTGGCGCGCCCGTCGATCCACGGGGCTTGCTCCAGCTGGGCGCGGAACTGCGCCACCTCATCGGCGTTCAGCACGCCCGGAATGTGATACATCATAAAGATTCTCCGTAGCGTGGGGCTAACGCCCCACGCGCTAACAGAAGTGCACTGAAACGTGGGGGGCAACCCCCCACGAATGATCAGAAGTGCATGTTCGCCGTTAACATAAAGGTGCGCGGTTCGCCCGGATGGTAGCGGTAACCGCTCTTGTTGATGGAGGCGACATAGTCCTCATCAAACAGGTTGTAGACGTTGAGCTGCATATCGAGGTTGCGGTTGACGCGATAACCCAGTTTGGCATCGGCCACCCAGTAACCTTCGGTAAACGACGGGGTACCCACCGCGCCGTCAGAGCCGCGGTGCATGCTGCCAATATAGCGGGCACCTGCGCCAACGGAGATATCATCCGTTGCCTGGTACTGGCTCCACAGCGTGAAGGCGTGTTCCGGGGTATACGGCAGGGAAGAGGTGCCATCCTGCGCCACGTTGTTGCCGGTGCGCACGCTGGCGCGCTGCTGGGTATAACCGCCGATCACCTGCCAGGCCGGGGTGATGTTACCCGCTGCCGACAGTTCATAACCCTCGACGCGCTTTTTACCGTACTGCGAGTAAGTGCCGTCATCGTTCTGCTCAACTTCGTTTTCGATGTCGGTGCGGAACACCGCCGCGGTCAGCAGGAGACGTTTATCCAGCACTTCCCACTTGGTGCCCAGCTCGCTGGTTTTGGCCTTCTGCGGCTTAAAGTCGGTGCGGTTGGCGCTGCTGCCGGTGCCACCCTGCGCCAGGGCGAAGTTATTACCACCCGGCGGCTGCTGAGAGATGGCGTAGTTCACGTAGATGTTGCCGTGCTCGGTCAGATGATAAAGCGCCCCGGCTTTCCAGTTCACCAGATTGCCCGAGGTGGCCGTATCCACGGTAGTCACCGGGGAACCTTTCGGGGTCCCGGCCGGGCAGGCGACCGCCCCGCGACCGGTGCCGCCGCAGACGCTGGCGCTGTCATATTCGGTGTGGTACGTATCGAGACGAATGCCGCCGTTGAGCTCAACATCACGGGTGATCTGCAGCGTATCAAAGGCGTAAATCCCGAAGGTATCGGTCTGGCCATTGGCATTGGCGCCGTTGTTGTTCAGGCCGCCAATATCGACGTTGCTGTTCGGGTGATAGATATTGACCGGCGGCGGGGTGATGGCGTCCACGCCGTAGTTGGTCTGGTTTTCACGGGTGAACTCCACCCCGGTGCTGATATCGTGGCCGACGCTGCCGGTATAGAATTTGGTCGTCAGGTTGGTCTGGTTAGTGAGGATCTTGTTGCTGACATCTTTGGTATTGGCGAGACGCGACCAGGTCCAGGTGTCCACGTTGTTGCGGTCAGGCTGGGTGATGTTGGTCGCACCACCCATCACGGCGGTCATCAGATAATCCTGCTTCACCCGGGACCAGCGCGTGGTGTTACGCAGGGTGGTGTTGTCGTTGAAGTCGTGCTCAAACCGCATCGTGGCGGTGTCGGACGTGGAATCGTCGTAATCGGAATCGGTGCCGTAAAAGTTGCTGGTGTCCACCTTGCCGGAGTGATTCAGCGCCGCAGTGCCCGCAGAGGGTGCAGAGTAGCCCGGCAGCCCGATGGTCGGAATGCCGCCGTCCGGGGTGTTGTGCTGGGTCACATGCAGGTAGTTCAGATAGAGACGGTTTTCCGTTCCCAGGCCAAAGGCGAGGGAAGGGGCCACGCCGTAGCGTTCGTTCTTGACGTTATCGCGCCCTTCATCGTGGGTCTTTTCACCCATCAGGTTCAGACGAAACGCCGAGGTATCACCCATCACCTGGTTGATATCGACCGTACCGCGGCGCATCCAGGCGCTGCCGATGCTGGCGGAGGCATCAATGCCTGAATCCAGACGCGGCTGTTTGCTGATCATATTGATCGAGCCGCTCGGGGCGCTACGTCCGTAATCGCTGCCGGATGGCCCTTTAATCACTTCCACCTGTTCGGTGTTGAAGGTATCGCGCGTCGTGGTGCTGATATCGCGAATACCATCAACGTAGATGCTGTTCGAGGTGTCCACGCCGCGCATGTAAACCGCATCGCCGGTGGTGGAGTTGCCGTTTTCACCGGCGAAGAACGCGCCCACGCCCGGGACGTTTTTCAGGGCATCGGTCAGGTTAGTGGTGCCCTGATCTTTGAGCACCTGCTCGGAGATTACGGTCATGGTGCGGGTGGTATCGGCCACCGGACGGCTGAATTTGGCGTCGGCGGACTTCTGCGGGGCATACAGCGAAGGCTGTGCCGCTTCGACTATCAGGGTGTCGTCAGCTTTATCGTTATTCTCCGCCGCAACTGCAGAAGCCACGGGAGTAAGACCGATACACAGACCCGCGAAAAAGGTCAGCGAGTTAAAGCTGTTCGGAACGTTGCGATTTTTATCCATATTGTTTAGCGACTTATAATTTTTAGTATTGAGTTTTCATTACGCTGTCAGGCAGGTCTGGGCCTGTTCCTGTGCCACGTGAATAACCGTAATGAACCTACAAATGATAATAATTGTGATAAATATTATCATTTGGCGTGACTTTTTATCACTGTCGCCAACAAAAGGAAATACGTAAATTTACATTGGCTGCTAAAAATCTTCACAAAGTGGAGTTTGGGCAAAAAATGAACTGCACCCCGGGGGATGCAGTATGCAGTGCAGAGAGAGGAACTATTTGTAGATGGTGGCGGTACCAAACATGGTGTTGTCGCCGCTGGCAGAGTTCACAACATAGCCTTTAGCACCCTGTTCACGCGCTTTTTCAGCCAGTTTATCCTGCAGGTCATCGAGATTTCTTGCGCCAGAAGCCTGCACGGTTCCGGCGGGTCTCAGTTGACTGGTATCGCCGCTGCTGAGTGATTCGATCGACCATGCAGCAAACGACGCACCTGCCAGTGAAGCGGCAGCCAGCATTACCAGGTATTTTTTCATAATCACTTCCTCTGATTGACAACGGGTGATGCACACTAAGTGTAGAACGGGTCAGAGTGTGATTTAGTGCAAAAAATTGATGATGATCTGCTTATTTTTTGAACAACATATTTTGACAATTCCATGACAAATCAGATACATACAGGTGACTGATTTTTGGTGGTTTATTCTGTCGCGCAGAGAAATATTTACCGTTGCGCCCGCAACGGGTATCTTACGCCGCTGTTTACAGGAGAACGCCATGACACCCGAAAAGCCGGGGTTGCACCCACGCAACCGCCACCGTAGCCGTTACGACATGAATGCCTTATGCGAAAGCTGTCCGGCGCTGCGCGAATTTATCACCCGGACGCCAGCAGGAGAGCCGACGGTGAACTTCGCCGATCCGCAGGCGGTAAAGACGCTGAACAAAGCGCTGCTGATGCATTTCTACGGTGTGGCCCAGTGGGATATTCCGGACGGCTATCTCTGCCCGCCGGTGCCGGGGCGTGCCGACTACATTCACCATCTCGCCGATCTGTTGGCGGAAGGCAATAACGGTGAGGTGCCGGCTCAGGCGACGATCCTCGATATCGGCACTGGCTCGAATCTGATCTACCCGCTGATTGGCGCGCATGAGTACGGCTGGCGCTTTACCGGCAGCGAAGTGGACACCCAGGCCTTCGCCAACGCCACCGCCATCATTAACGCGAATCCCGGCATGAGCCGCGCCATTCGTCTGCGTCGTCAGAAAGAGGCTTCGGCGATCTTCACGGGCGTGATCCACAAAAACGAACAGTACGATGCTACCCTGTGCAACCCGCCGTTCCATGATTCAGCGGAAACCGCCCGGGCTGGCAGCGAGCGTAAGCGCCGTAACCTTGGCCAGGCGGCCGACGGCGCGCTGAACTTTGGCGGCCAGCAGCAGGAGCTGTGGTGCGAAGGGGGGGAAGTGGCCTTTATCACGAAGATGATTACCGAGAGCGCCCAGTTTGCCCGCCAGGTGAAGTGGTTTACCACTCTGGTCTCCCGCAGCGAGAACCTGCCGCCGCTCTACCGCGCCCTGACCGACGTCGGCGCGGTTAAAGTGGTGAAAAAAGAGATGGCCCAGGGTCAGAAGCAGAGCCGCTTCATCGCCTGGACCTTTATGGATAACGCCAAACGCCGCCAGCGTTAAGCGTCTTTCCCCTCACCCTAACCCTCTCCCCACAGGGGAGAGGGAACAGTCAGGTACGGTTCTGGATCTGGGTGTTCTCCCCCGTCGGCGACGGCAGGAGCTGATACATCTGCACCGGCATCCGCACGTTAGCCAGGTCGAAGTGCTTTTTCACCATGCTGTCGAGGGCGAAGCGCACCGTCCACTGCTTCAGCGGCTGGGTGGTAAAGGACACGCGCAGGGTAAAGGCGGTGCTGGTCAGGCCGACAATCCCGGCAAATGAGGGCTCACCGATAATCAGCCCGCGAATATCTTCCCTTTCCAGCAGTTCATCCACCGCCGCTTTCAGCGCGCCCTGCGCTTTTTCGGCATCTTCATGCCTGTCCACATCGTAGTTCGCCACCACCGACCCGATGCCGCGCACGAAGTTGGCGAAGGTGGTGATCGAGGACCACGGGATGATGTGGTACGCCCCGGTATCCTGCCGCACCCCCACCGAACGAATCGACATCCGTTCCACCGTGCCGGTGAGCGGCCCGATGGTTACCAGATCCCCGGTATTCATCCCGTTTTCAAACTGAATAAAGATCCCGGTGATGATGTCTTTCACCAGCGTCTGGGAGCCAAAGGAGATCGCCAGCCCCAGGGCCCCGGCACCCGCCAGCAGCGGGGCGATATTGACGCCAATTTCCGACAGCACAATCATGATGGTAATGGTGCTAATGATCACCGCCAGTGCGTTGCGAAACAGTGTCAGCAGGGTGCGGGCGCGGGCGCTCGGCAGCGGGCGGCCATGAATATCCGAGGAGAGCCGATTCTCGATCAGGCTCGCCAGGATGGTCCAGCCGATGGCGGAGAAGAAGAGGATCAGCGCGATGCGGATCAGAATATCCACCGTCTTTTCACCCGCGCCGTTGTGCAGCCAGTTCCAGAAGTCGAACAGTCCCCAGGCGCTGAGCAGCAGCATGATGGCGATGCAGACCGTCAGGATCCGCGCCACCTTCAGCGAGACGCCGATCCAGCCGTTAAGCCGCTTCTGCAGCTCGGGGTAACTGCGCTGCACGTGCGGCGACAGGGTGATGGTTTTCGCCAGCCAGCGCGAAAGCAGCCCCGAGACGAACGCGGCAACGCCGACAATTGCCAGGCTGCGGAAGGTAGCTCCCATCATAAACTTCAGGCTGTTGCCCGGATCGAACAGGGAGAAGAAACAGAGTACGATAAAATAGGCGCTCGCCAGCCAGTGCCACACCAGGGCGAAGGCGCGAATAAACAGGCTGAAGAAGGCGAGAGAGCGGTCGGCAAGATGAAGCAACCCCTCGGTGATGGCGCGCTTGTTGTGAAAGATCAGGTACAGCGCCCAGACGGTGATGCAGAGCATAATCAGCACGTTTGCCAGGGCGCCAATCTGCACGTTGACCTGATTGGAGATAATCGGTACCGCCACCAGCAGGCCATAGCCAATGATGCCGCTCAGAAGGCTGAGGCGCAGCGACCAGTAATGCGCGGCGCTGTCGTTAATGGCGAAGGGACGCAGGTCGGGCACGCGGGGGCAAAATATCAGGCGCAGGATCGCCTTAAAGAACTCAATCAGCGCGAAGGCATTGAGGAACAGCGCCTGCTGGAAGGCAATGGTGGGATTGCCGGTGTTAAGGGACTCGCTCAGGATCTGGCCGATAAACAGGGTCAGGGCCAGCAGCAGCAGGTCGATAATAAAGGCCCCGGCGATGGTCAGCGGCAGGTGAATCCAGCTGCTGGTTTCCCGGTTCTTTTTGCGCCCCCAGCTGCCCATTTTGCGGTACAGCGGCCAGGCGCAGAGCCTCACCAGCCAGTAAAAAGCAAAGACCAATCCGGCCAGGATCAGGAACTGCTGTGCGGCGGCGGTGAAGGTTTGCGGGTTAAAGGCTTTATGCGGGGAGCCAATCAGGTTGCGGTAGAGCTGGGCGAAGCGTGTGGCGAGGGCGTCGCCATAATGGCGGCTGATATCGGTGACGTTCTCCAGCACCGTTTTCTCGTCGGCTATCTCCGGCGGGGTGATTTTGGGCACCGGCTCCTGAGGCGGCGTGGCGGCGACGCTGCGCAGCTGGCTTATCAGCTCCTGGCGCGAGGCGTCGTTTTCCAGCACGTCGGCAAGCGCAGAGTAAGCCGCCTTTTTCTGCTCAACGTCCGGTTCAGCCGGTGGGGGTGTTTGCGCCGTTGCGGCAGGCATGCCCGGCAGGCTGACGGCCTGGGCAGGCAGGCAAAACAGGCTTATCAAAAGCAGCAGGATCCAGGGCACGGTGTCCTCCGGTGACAAAAATGTGCAAAGTGATAAGTATAGAAGGCGGGCGGAAGCGGGGGGCTTTTGAGAGAATTCCGGGGGAAATCGTTGGAACCGTAGGCCGGGCAAGCGTCAGCGCCGCCCGGCGTAACATTACGAAACGTGCTGGAGGAACTCCTGCAAACGCTGGCTCGGTGGGTTCTCAATCAACGTCTGCGGATTGCCATCTTCGGCAATACGCCCTTTGTCGATAAAGATCAGACGCGAGGCCACTTTCTCGGCAAAGCCGATTTCGTGGGTCACAATCACCATCGTCATGCCTTCTTCTGCCAGGTCCTGCATAACCTTCAGCACTTCGTGGCGCAGCTCCGGATCGAGGGCAGAAGTTGGCTCATCGAACAGCATCATTTTCGGCTTAACCGCCAGCGCACGGGCAATCGCCACGCGCTGCTGCTGACCGCCGGAGAGCTCGGACGGGTAATGGTGCCCGCGCTCCGCCAGACCGACCTTCGCCAGCAGCTCTTTTGCAAGCCGCTCGGCTGCTGCTTTGTCGGCGCCGCGCACGCGCAGGGGGCCAAACATCACGTTTTCCAGCGCCGTCAGGTGCGGGAAGAGGTAAAACTGCTGGAACACCATGCCCGCTTCCTGACGGATCAGGCGCTCGTCCACTTTCGGGTCGTTAACCTTCAGGCCATCGACAATCAGATCGCCGCTGGTAATCTCTTCCAGCTTGTTGATGCAGCGCAGCAGGGTGGATTTACCGGAGCCGGACGGCCCGATAATTACTACCACTTCCCCGGTCTGGATAGTCAGGTCGATGTTGTGCAGCACCTGGGTCTGACCGAAGTGCTTGGAGACGTTTTTAAATTCAATCACAGGATTTTCATCCTTCTTTCAAGACGACGCAGCACGAAGCTCAGCGCCAGCGTAATAATCAGATAAACCACGGCCACGGCGCTCCAGATCTCCAGCGCGCGGAAGTTACCGGCAATGATCTCCTGGCCCTGACGGGTCAGCTCAGCCACGCCGATAACGATGAACAGCGAGGTGTCTTTGATACTGATGATCCACTGGTTACCCAGCGGTGGCAGCATTCGGCGCAGGGCCAGGGGCAGGATCACGTGGCGGATGGTTTCGCGACGGGAGAGACCCAGCGCCAGACCGGCCTCGCTGAAGCCTTTGTGGATCGACAGTACCGCACCGCGGGTGATCTCGGCGATATAGGCGCCGGAGTTAATCATGATGGTGACCACCGCCGCGCTGAACGGATCGATGCGCAGGTCGGTAAAGGCCATCGGCAGGGCGAAGTAGATAAACATCACCTGCACCACAATCGGCGTGCCGCGAATGACTTCGATGAAGACCAGTGCTACGTGGTTGGCTATCCAGCCGCCGTAGGTGCGGGCAAAACCGGCGACGAGGCCGATAATCAACCCGCCAACCAGACCGAGGACCGAAATCCACAGGGTCATTTTGGCGCCTTCAAGCAAGAGAGGAATGGCAGGCCAGATGGCGCTCCAGTCAAACTGCATGATGTATTCCTGTATACCGTGGTGAAAACAAAAAATGAGTCAGGGAGTTGACTCAAATTGTATGCCCGGTAAGCGCAAGCGCCACCGGGCGGTACAGTTCCTGTTTAACAGGCTGTTTTATTTAGGTTCAGTGCCGAACCATTTTTTATAGATTTCGTTGTAAGTGCCGTTCTCTTTCAGGGTTTTCAGCGCGCCGTTAACCTTAGTACGCAGCTCGTCGCTGCCTTTCGGGAAGGCGATACCGTATTCCTGAGCTTCCAGAGACTCACCGACCGCTTTGAACTTGCCGTTACCTGCGGTTTTAATGAAGTAGAGGATGTTTGGCGTGTCGTGCAGAACCGCGTCAGCACGGTTGGTGCCCAGTTCCATATAAGCGTTGTCGATGTTCGGGAACTGGCGCAGGTCTTTGGTTTTGATGTTTGCTTTCGCGTAATCAACAGAACCGGTACCGCTCTTCACCGCGACCACTTTGCCGTCGAGATCTTTCGCGCTCTTCACGTCGTTGTTGTCGGCTTTAACCATCACCAGCAGGCCGCTTTTGTAGTAGCCGTCAGAGAAGTCGATGGCTTTTTTACGTGCGTCAGTAATGGTGATACCGGCCAGCGCCAGGTCAACGTTTTTGGTTTGCAGTGCCGGAACGATACCGCTGAAGTCCATTGGCTTCAGGGTGTAATCCAGTTTCAGCTCTTTGGCGATAGCCGCCCACAGATCCACGTCAAAACCAACGTACTGGTCGCCCTGTTTAAATTCGAACGGTACGAAGGCGGTGTCGGTAGCAACAATCAGTTTCTTATCAGCAGCCTGCGAAGAGACCGCAAAAGCCAGGGTAAGTGCAGCCAGTGAAACTTTTAATACAGACTTCATAGCATTTCCTTTTATATCCACGGGGCGATCCCCTGCGAGAACGAACGGCTCTATGAAAAAATCGTGCCAACTTTACAAGGTGTTGTTTTTGCAAGGACGGTACGGATTTCATTGCACAAAAAAGGTAGCAAAGGCAGCAAATTGCACCATAACGAAGCACTGTTTTGGTGCAGCGAAACGCCATCACTAACGGTTATGCTATTTAGCGCAAATATTGACGAGAAAACAATCTTTCGTTAACGATTGTGTGAGGTGATTATTACAAACACTTTACTTTTGCGGTGGGGGAGGCGAAATGTCTGCACCATGAAAGTGCAAAACCCCCGCCGAAGGCGAGGGTCTGATAGCAAAATGCTATGGATTACTCGATGTTAGACTCGATGAACCACAGGAACTGATCCAGGTCGCGGGAGGCCGCGGTCAGGATGTCGGCGGTATCTTCGTCTTTAGCGTCGCCAATGGCTTTACGCACGTCGTTCGCGACCACGGCATAACGATCCGCCAGCTCTTTCAGGTGATCCTGAACGCTGTGGATATCCAGCGGGTAGCTTTTCAGTGGGGTTTTGCTGTTAATAACCTGTGTGGTGCCCAGCGCCACGCCGCCCAGCTGTACGGCACGCTCAGCCATGGTGTCCAGGTGAGTAGTCAGTGCGGTGCGGAAGCCATCCAGCATCTCATGCACAGCAATAAAGTTGGCACCGCGCATATTCCAGTGGGCCTGTTTAGTAATCAGGGACAGGTCAATAAACTGGATCACCTGGCGATTCAGCAACTCAATCGTCGCTTTCTTCTCGCTGTCTGACACATCGTTACGGGTATACAGCAGATTAGGTGCTTTTGTTTTTACCAGTTTAGCGGTAGGCATAATCTCATTTCCTCTTGATGTTGGCGTCCAAAGTTATTTCGAAATCAAGTATAGCACCGGCTATAGATAGCGCGACCGGGTGCTGCCTATCGGTTTAATAGTGAAAGCGTGGTTGTGATATGTAACTCATTGAAAAATAGAAAATAGTTATATTTATGCGTAAATTAATCTTATTTTTTAACGAGCTGGCGGGGAGTAAGACGATATTTCAGAATAATGACGGCCATTGCGAATAAGAATATTTCGCCGGAAACCGTTTCCCGGCGAAATAACACCTGCTAGCGGATATCCACCTCTTCGACTTTACTCTCCCGACGCAGGGTGAGGGTCGAACCCATCGAGGCGGCAATGATGGAGCAGAGCGCCAGCGTCTGGGTAAAGGTCAGGGATTCGCCGAGGAACACCATCCCGGACATCGCCGCCAGGGCAGGCTCCATGCTCATCAGCGTGCCGAAAATGCGCGTTGGCAGACGCGTCAGGGCAATCATCTCCAGCGAGTAAGGGAGGGCGGTGGAGAGCACCGCTACCGCCAGCCCCACCGGCAGGATCGACCACTGCCAGATGGACTCGGTGGCCTGGGCCATGCCCAGCGGAACGAAGATGATGGCGGCGATGAGCGAACCCAGCGCCACGGTGGCCGGGCCATGCTCCTCGCCGGCACGCTGTCCGGTGAGAATATAGATAGCCCAGCAGGCACCGGCCCCCAGCGCCAGCGCCGCGCCGGTGAGGTCAACATGCGACACGTCCTGGCCCAGCGGCAGCAGGAACCACAGGCCAAGTACCGCCAGCACCACCCAGATAAAGTCCACCGGACGGCGGGAGGAGAACAGGGCCACTGCCAGCGGACCGGTAAACTCCAGCGCCACGGCGATCCCCAGCGGCACCGTCTGAATCGACAGGTAGAAGAGGTAGTTCATCGCCCCCAGCGACAGCCCGTAAAAAAGCAGGGGCAGGCGCTGCTCTTTTTTGAAGCGCAACCGCCAGGGTTTAAAAATCACAACCAGGATCAGGGTGCCGAGCGCAATACGCAGCGCAGTCACGCCAGGGGCGCCTACCACCGGGAAGAGCGATTTTGCCAGCGAAGCGCCGCTCTGTATGGAGAGCATGGCGATGAGAATGACGATTACGGGCAACCAGACTGGCGCCCTGCGAGACAACCCAGGCATCCTTTCTCCTGTCAATTTCTGTCAAAGGAAGTAAAGAGAGGGAGTGTAAAGGAAATAACGCCGCGCGGTTGAGACTTCGTTGAAAAAAAGTCGTCGTAAATCCGTAAAATGGCGGTCATACGACAGGCTGATTTCTGTAACAGATTAGGAATTGTCTGGATGAATGTATCGTGACTGGCGCGCACTATTAGTGAAATGAAACACAAATGTGGTGTTTTTTGAATAAGATAGCTGCTGGTGGAAATGTTTAGTTACATGAAAACCCGCGTTAGACATCACGAATCACAAAGAGTTTCACAAGTTTTTTTGATATATTTAAAACTTACGGATTTACTTGAAGCACATTTGAGGTGGTTATGAAAAAAATTGCATGTCTTTCAGCACTGGCAGCTGTTCTGGCTGTTTCCGCAGGTTCCGCAGTCGCAGCGACCTCTACCGTAACTGGCGGTTACGCTCAGAGCGATATGCAGGGCGTGATGAATAAAACCAACGGTTTCAACCTGAAATATCGCTACGAGCAGGATAACGATCCACTGGGTGTTATCGGTTCCTTCACCTACACTGAGAAAGATCGTAACGATAACGGTGCTTACAATAAAGCTCAGTACTACGGCATCACTGCAGGTCCAGCTTTACGTCTGAACGACTGGGCAAGCATCTACGGTGTTGTGGGTGTTGGCTACGGTAAATTCCAGCAGACTGAAAACCAGGGCTTCAACCGCTCTGCAACCAACAGCGACTACGGCTTCTCCTATGGCGCAGGTATGCAGTTCAACCCAATGGAAAACGTTGCACTGGATGTCTCCTATGAGCAGAGCCGCATCCGTAACGTTGACGTTGGCACCTGGATCGCGGGCGTCGGTTACCGCTTCTAATCACTTCGGTGAGCCAGTAAAAAAACCCGCTTCGGCGGGTTTTTTTGTTTTTCTCCCTCTCCCTGTGGGCTGAGGGATCCCCACAAAAAAAGTGGCACGATCTGCTCCCTCTCCATTCAGGGAGAGGGCTGGGGTGAGGGGGAATATGCGACTGTGGTGGTGGTTCCGTTCACTGTATGTTTTGCGCTCCTCTGTCAGCCGCGTCACCTGTGAACGTGCTAAGTGGGCTTGCCGCCGCCCCCTTAGCAATCCCGGCTCCCGGCCAGGAAAATCGCCGCTTCGCGGTTCCCTCAGCTTATTCCTTTCGGCTATCGGGTCGGGCGTGATCCTACATCCCTGTAGGTCACGCCCTCTCGGCGCGTCCCTGCGCCTCGCCCCGGCCTGCGGTCAACGCTTCGGCGATTTTCAGCCGGACCAGGGAGTCGCTGTAAGTCGTTTATTATTCTGTGGTTATGTTATTGCTTTGAGAGCAAAAATTTACCGACTCTTCGTCTCAAACACATCCGTTCCCAGATGGTTGTAATCCACTTTCTGCAGCTTAAAGTTGGTCACATACACCGGCGGTGCCTTGTCGTTCGACAGGAAGCGGTACTTGTTGTCGATCTCTCTGGCGCTGATCCCCGTCCACTGCGAGAAGAAGCTTAAGAAATCATTCGCCGAGCGGCGCGCTTTGATAATGCGATGGGCCTTATCATCACTCGACAGCACCATAAACGGCACCTGGAAGTTCTGCTGGAAGGCATCGTCGTGCGCCAGATACTGCACCTCTTTTCCGCGCTCTTTGAACGCCAGCCCGTGATCGGAGAAATAGACCATCGAGAAACTCTCACCGGTATTTTGCAGCTGGGCATAAAGCTTGCTGAGCAGGTCGTCGGTTTGCGTCATGGTATAGAGGTAGCACGAGGTCTCTTTCGACTGCACGAACTCGGCGTATTTCCCCTGGGTGCGATCGCAGGCCTGCGGGTGCGAACCCATCAGATGCAGCACGATCAGCTGCGGCTGGGTACGATGGCTGCTGAAGACCTGTTCGGTCATCTTCAGTAACGCCTCATCCCGGGTGTTTTTATCCGCCTCAAAATCCCCGCTTTTCAGGAAATGCACTTCGTCCGCGCGTTTGGCGATGCTGGCGATGGCGGTATCGTACTCGCCAATCTGCCCCTGGTTGGAGAACCACCAGCTCTGGAAGCCCGCGCGGTTCGCCAGGGTGACAAAGTTATCCTGATACTGCGGCTTATTGTCCACCACCCGGTTAAGGGTCAGACCGAGCGACTTCTGCGTGGAACCGCTGGCGGCGATGTAGTCGGTAAACAGGGTGCCGTTAACCTTGCTGGCAAACGGAGTGTTATCCCAGTGGCCGCCAAAGGCACCCAGCGCGTCGCGGCGGGCGCTTTCACCGATCACCACCATATAGATGTGATACTTCGGCTTCACCGCCAGCACGTTCCAGGTGTCCTTCATCTGCGACAGCTCGGCCATCCGGGTCTGCTCTTCAACCACTTCCTGGTTGTTGACCACCACGTCTTTGACAAAGCGAAACACCGGATAGCCGGTATCTTTCAGCTTGAAGACGCCGCCCCAGGCCAGGTTCTGCACCGGGGCGACAAAAAAGGCCACCACGCTGAACACCAGGCACAGGCTGTCGATTTTGCCCCACGCGTTTTTAGGCTGCGGTTTACGCCGCACGGCAATCACGCCCAGCGCAAAAATAAACAGGGCGACGATATAGCTGTACCACGGGAAGATGGTGAGGATCTCCGTCGACTCTTCCATGTTGGTGGAGTGCATCGCCAGCAGGGTATTAAAGTTTGGCGCGCCGTAGGCCTGACCAAAGGGGAAATACATCGCCGCCACCAGGGAGCAGATCCCGACCACGCCTTTTTGCAGGCGCGGGGCGCAGAGCCACAGCAGATGCAGGACACAGGTGAAGGCGACGGCATACAGCAGGCTGAATTCGTAGCCCAGGGCAAAGTTAATCAGCAGCGACTGTAAAAAATAGAATCCCGTCCACGGGCTTAAGGCCCGGCTGCGGGTAATGAGCGTGTCTTTCAGGGTTAAATTCATAGGTCACTATCGTGAAAACGCCATGTGCTCACCCTGGCGCCAAGGGTCAAAACCTGCCTGAGAATGCGTAGAAGGGGGATTGAGGTCCGCATCTGCGAGCCGCAAAAAGTGCAGGGCTGCAAGAAGATAGAGCCAGCGAGGTATAACGTCAACAGATATAAAGGGGATGTTTTGCGAAGGGGGCTGCAATTCCGTAAAAAAATCGGGGAATAACCTTCCGCCGGAAAGTATAGCGGCGATAAATGACAGAAAAATGAAGCGGCGTACCGCGACGCCGCTTAGTGGGTGGGTTTGTTCTGCTCTGGCTTGCCGTTAATGATGTCGCAAATCATATTCAGCAGCATTAAGCGTACTTTAAAGGGAGAGTGGCTAAACACGCGCATACACCTCTTGAATTCGTTCATGATGACCTCCTGCGGGTTGATCCCTTCGATCCGTGAAGGGTGACTGCATTACATACAGATATAGCACAGGCTATATTATATGGCTATGGCTATATCGTTAATTTTTTGTGCTTGTCTACCGATGGTTTACAATGTCCGCTTATGCATTGATACGCTTGATGTGTCATCGGATTGAGGAAGCACAATGAACCGCCGTGCAGGTAAACCAACAACAAAAAAAATGACGCAACTGGTCAATGTAGAAGAGCATGTCGAAGGGTTTCGCCAGGTTCGCGAGGCGCATCGTCGCGAACTGATTGATGACTATGTGGAGCTGATCTCAGATCTGATCCGCGAGGTGGGGGAGGCCCGTCAGGTGGATATGGCCGCGCGTCTTGGCGTCTCCCAGCCAACGGTGGCAAAAATGCTCAAGCGCCTGGCAACGGTAGGCCTGATCGAAATGATCCCCTGGCGCGGCGTATTTCTGACCCCGGAAGGGGAAAAGCTGGCGCAGGCGAGCCGCGAGCGCCACCAGATTGTCGAAAACTTCCTGCTGGTGCTGGGCGTCAGCCCTGAGATTGCCCGCCGGGACGCCGAAGGGATGGAACATCACGTCAGCGAAGAGACGCTGCAGCAGTTCCAGGCCTTTACGCTGAAATATGGATCCTCCCCAGAATGACCCTGCCTGGCCTGCGGGCGCTGGCCCGCGATCGTTTCTTTCATTTACTGCTGATTGTTGGGGCTGGGCTCAGTTTTCTGGTGCCCTTCGCGCCTGAGCGCTGGCCTGCCGCCATCGACTGGCACACCATTATTACTCTCGCCGGGCTGATGATGCTGACCAAAGGGGTTGAGCAGAGCGGCTTTTTTGACGTGCTGGGGCGCAAGATGGTGCGCCGTTTCGCCACCGAGCGGCGGTTAGCGCTCTTTATGGTCTTCTCTGCCGCGCTGCTGTCGACCTTTCTGACCAATGATGTGGCGCTGTTTATCGTGGTGCCGCTCACCCTTACGCTGCGCAAACTGTGCGAGATCCCGGTTAACCGGCTGATCATCTTTGAAGCCCTGGCGGTGAATGCCGGGTCGCTGCTGACCCCGATTGGTAACCCGCAAAACATTCTCCTGTGGGGGCGCTCCGGGCTGTCGTTTGCCGCCTTTACCTGGCAGATGGCGCCCCTGGCGCTGGTGATGATGCTGACCCTGGCGCTGCTGTGCTGGTTTGCTTTTCCGGCAACGGCGCTGCGCTATCACAGCGGCAGCGCTTTAGCGCAGTCGAAACCGCGGCTGGCGTGGAGCTGTCTGGCGCTCTACCTGGTGTTTCTGGTGGCGCTCGATCTGAAGCAGGAGCTGTGGGGCGTGCTGCTGGTGGCGGGGGGCTTCCTGCTGCTGGCGCGTCGGGTGCTTATCAGCGTCGACTGGACGCTGCTGCTGGTGTTCATGGCGATGTTTATCGACGTGCATCTGCTGATTCAGGTTCCGGCCCTGCACGGCGTGCTGCAGAACGTCACCCATCTGTCGCAGCCGGGGCTGTGGCTGACCGCCATCGGCCTGTCGCAGTTTATCAGTAACGTGCCTTCCACCATTCTGCTGCTTAACTACGTCCCGCCGACGGCGCTGCTGGCATGGGCGGTGAACGTTGGGGGCTTTGGCCTGCTGCCGGGATCGCTCGCCAACCTCATCGCCCTGCGGATGGCAAACGATCGCCGGATCTGGTGGCGCTTCCATCTCTGGTCCCTGCCGATGCTGGTCTGGGCCGCCCTTGTCGGTTTCGGATTATTCCTTCTCATATAGTGCCATATTTGTCAGTTTTTCCTGGCAAATGTATAGCAACGTCCTAACTTTAGTGAGCGGTATAAATTGTGATACCGCTCACTAACAGGACGGATGCTGTTCTATGGCAGAAGAAAATCACTCCTCTGAAAACACCGATAATAAAGAGACTGAACGTAAACGCCCCGGCAAAAAGCCGCTGATCATTCTGGGGATAGTGGTGATCGTGATGGTCATCGTGGCGCTGGTATGGTGGTTTATGACCCGCAATCAGGAGACCACCGACGACGCCTTCACCGAAGGTGACGCTGTCACAATTGCCCCGAAAACCGCAGGCTATGTCACAGAACTGCGGGTACGGGATAACCAGCGGGTGAAAAAAGGCGATCTGCTGGTGACGATCGATCCCCGGGACACCGCTGCCCAGCGCGATCAGGCCAAAGCCCAGCTTGGTCTCGCCGAAGCCCAGCTGCATCAGGCTCAGGCGCAGCTTGCGCTCTCGAAGGTGCAATATCCCGCCCAGCGCGATGAAGCCAGCGCCCAGGTGATCAAAGCCCAGGCCGATCTCGCCAATGCCCAGGCGGAATACCGCCGCCAGCGGGGCGTCGATCCCCGCGCCACCACGCAACAGAGCATCGACGCGGCCAACGCCCAGCTGCGCAGCGCCCAGGCTCAGCTTGCCAGCGCCAAAGCCCAGCTTGAGGTGGCCTCCCAGGTGCAGCTGCAAATCCGCCAGCAGGAGACTAACGTCGAAGCCCGGGAACGCCAGGTCGAGCAGGCGCGCGCCCAGCTTGAGACCGCCGAGCTGAACCTCTCATACACCGAGGTCCGCGCCCCCTTTGACGGTTACGTCACTAAACGCAACGTCCAGACCGGCACCCTGGTGCAGGCGGGCACCGCGCTCTTCTCGCTGGTTTCGACCGATATCTGGGTGGTCGCCAACTTTAAAGAGTCCCAGCTGGAGCGGATGCGCCCTGGCAATAAGGTAACGCTGAGCGTCGACGCCTGGCCGGATCTGGAGCTGGAAGGGCATATCGACTCCATCCAGCAGGGGAGCGGCTCGCGCTTTGCCGCCTTCCCGTCGGAGAACGCCACCGGTAATTTCGTGAAGATCGTCCAGCGCGTGCCGGTGAAAATCGTTATCGATAAAGGACTGGATCCCAACATGCCGCTGCCGCTCGGTCTGTCGGTTGAACCGAAGGTCACCGTGGAATGACCGACCACAGCCACGAAAACTGGCGGCCCGCCAGCAACCCGTGGGCGGTGGCGATTGTCGTCACCCTCGCGGTGTTTATGGAGATCCTCGACACCACCATCGTCAACGTGGCCTTGCCCCACGTGGCGGGGTCGCTTTCGGCCAGCTACGACGAATCCACCTGGGTGCTCACCAGCTATCTGGTGGCCAACGGCGTCGTGTTGCCCATCTCGGCGTTTCTGAGCCGGGTCTTTGGCCGCAAGCAGTTCTTCCTGATCTGCATCGTGATGTTCACCGTCTGCTCCTTCCTGTGCGGGATCGCCACCGAGCTGTGGCAGATCATTCTTTTCCGCATCATGCAGGGCTTCTTCGGCGGCGGGCTCCAGCCTACCCAGCAGTCGGTGCTGCTCGACTACTTTAAGCCGGAAGATCGCGGTAAGGCGTTTGGCCTGTCGTCCATCGCCATCATCGTTGCCCCGGTGCTCGGGCCAACGCTCGGGGGCTGGATCACCGATAACTACTCCTGGCGCTGGGTGTTTTTTATTAACATCCCGGTGGGGATCGTGACGGTGCTGGCCATCTACCAGCTGCTGGAAGATCCGCCCTGGGAGAGCAAATCAAAAGAGAAGATCCCCATCGACTGGACGGGGATCGGGCTTATCGCGCTTGGACTGGGCTGCCTTCAGGTGATGCTCGACCGGGGTGAGGACGAAGACTGGTTTAACTCGAACTTTACCCGCACCTTCGCCGTGCTGACGCTGATCGGCATTATCGGGGCCATCTACTGGCTGCTGTACGCCAAAAAGCCGGTGGTGGATCTGCACTGCATGAAGGATAAAAACTTCGCCGTCTCCAGCCTGCTGATGGCCGGTATGGCGATGATCCTTTACGGCAGTTCGGTGGTGATCCCCCAGCTGGCGCAGCAGGATCTGGGCTATACCGCCACCTGGTCGGGGCTGGTGCTCTCGCCCGGCGCGATCCTCATCGTTCTGACCATTCCGCTGGTGCTGAAGCTGATGCCGATCGTGCAGACGCGCTGGATCATCGCCTTCGGCTTTACCTGCCTGGCGGTGTCATTCTTCTGGTCGCGCACGCTGACGCCGGACATCGACTTCGAGACGCTGGTGCTGTTCCGCAGCGCCCAGTCGATTGGGCTGGGGTTCCTGTTTGTTCCCCTTACCACCATCGCCTTTATCTCGATCCCCCGACAGTTGAACGCCGACGCCGCGGCGCTCTTTACCATGTTCCGCAACGTGGCGGGGTCGGTGGGTATTTCGCTCTCGACGGCGGCCATCACCGAGCGCTCGCAGGCCCACAGCGCCCATCTGGCGACGCACACCTCGGCGTTCGACGAGCCGTTCCAGCAGACGCTGCGCGAGATGGCGCAGGCGGTGCAGAACTTCACCACCCAGGTGGGCGATCCCGCCGGTATCGCTACCGGGCGCATGTACCAGGTGATGATCGAACAGTCGCGTTTCCTGGCCTACGTGGACGTCTTCACCATTCTGAGCGTCGTGGCCCTTTTACTGATCCCGTTTTGTTTGTTGCTCTCGCCGGTTAAGAGCGAGGGGAGTGCAGGAGCACACTGATGATTCGACGTTTAAGTCCCCTGATGTTAATGCTGATGCTGGCGGGCTGCGCCGTAGGGCCTGATTATCAGCAGCCCGTACCCCAGACCCCGACCCACTGGAACGATCCGGGTGACAGGGGCGTGAAATCGCAAGCCGCATCAAGCGCGACCAACCCTCGCTGGTGGAAAACCTTTGCCGATCCGCAGCTCGACAGCCTGATTGAGCGCGCCATCGCCGGTAACCTGTCGCTGCAGCAAACCGTGCTGCGCATCGCCGGCGCGAGGGAGCAGATCAACCAGGCGGGCGGGGCCTTCTTCCCGGCGGTGAACGGCAATCTGCAGGCCACCCGGCAGCAACTGGGGCTGGAAGGTGAGCTGAAATCCCACGGCGTCTACGACCAGCTGGACGACGTCGATCCTGAACTGCGCGGCGCGCTGGGGCCGCTGACCCAGCCGATTAACCTTTATCAGGGCAGCTTTGACGCCCAGTGGGAGCTGGATCTGTGGGGCAAAGTGCGCCGTCAGGTTGAGGCCGCTAACGCCCAGCAGCAGGCGGCCATCGAGCAGCGCAACGACGCCCTGGTGTCGCTGGAGGCGGAAGTCGCCCGCGCCTGGCTCCAGCTGCGCGGGGCCCAGAGCTCTATCGCCACCCTCAACACCCAGATCGAGAGCGCGCAGCAGACGCTGGAGCTGACCGACAGCCGCCAGCGCGGCGGCCTGTCGCCGCAGATGGACGTGGAGAACGCCCGCGCCCAGCTCGGCAACCTGGAGGCGCAGCTTCCGCAATATGAAGCCCAGGCGCGACAGGCGATGAACGGTCTGGCGATCCTGCTCGGCAAACCGCCGGGCGCGCTGGACGGCGAGCTGCAGGCCAGCAAACCGCTGCCCGCGCTGCCGGAGATTGTTCCCACCGGGATCCCTTCCACCCTGGCGCGACGCCGTCCGGACGTGCGGGAAGCCGAAGCCAGGCTTCATGCCGCCACCGCGCAGATCGGCGTCTCGGTGGCGCAGCTGTTCCCCAGCGTCTCGCTCAGCGGCCAGTTTGGCCTGCGTAACAGCGAAGCCAGCTGGCTGACCGACTGGAGCAGCCACTTCTACAGCGTCGGGCCGCAGGTCTCCATCCCCATCTTCCAGGGCGGTCGGCTGGTCTCCAGCGTGAAGGTTGCCCGCGCCCAGCAGGGCGCCGCCGTGCTGGATTACCGCCAGACGGTGCTCACCGCGCTGGGGGATGTGGAAAACGCGCTGGTCAGCTACCGCACCGACCAGAAGCGGGAAGCAGGATTAAGCAAAACCATTGATGCGCTGCAAAACGCCTTCGATCTGGCGAGCAGCAGCTACCGGCAGGGGATCGCCACCTTTATCGACGTGCTGGATGCCCAGCGCCAGCTGGCGCAGGCGCAGCAGCAGCGCGATCAGGCCCGGGTGCAAAGTGCGCTGGATCTGGTGGCGCTGTATAAAGCGCTCGGCGGCGGATGGGAGCCGTATCAGGAGGTGCAGTTGCCGGACTATGCGGTGTTTGGGGATGCGGTGAGGGGATGATTTCGCCCCGTAGGCCCGGCAAGCGTAGCGCCGCCGGGCATTGCCGCACGCAGCACTAACAGACAATAAAAAAGCGGGCTTCGAAGCCCGCTTTTTTGATTTTACATTCCGCAATCAGTTCAAACGAACCGGCATCCCGGAACGATTCTGAATCGCCTGATCCACAATAGTGGCATCCACATCCGGCTGACCGGTGATGGCCTGCACGTTGCTGGTCAGTGTCACTGGCACCGTCACGTTGTTATTGATCTGGTCTTCGCTGGTAGACAGCGGGTTATGCACTTCGAGGTAACGGCTGCCATCCGGCTCGGTGGTGGCTTTTACCGGCTCATTAATGAACTGCACGCGAGTCCCTACCGGCACGTTTTCGAACAGGAATTTGATGTCGTCGTTACGCAGACGCACGCAGCCGTGGCTCACGCGCAGACCGATACCGAAGTTGGCGTTGGTACCGTGGATCGCATACAGACGGCCAATGTACAGCGCATACAGACCCATTGGGTTATCCGGGCCAGCAGGAACAACGGCTGGCAGCGGCTCGCCCGCGGCGATGTATTCCGCGTGCATTTTCGCGGTTGGGGTCCAGGTTGGGCCCGCTTTCTTACGCTCAACTTTGGTGGTCCAGTTCATCGGGGTATCTTTACCCAGCTGGCCGATACCGATAGGCAGCACGATCACGGTATTGGTGCCTTTCGGGTAGTAGTACAGACGCATTTCGGCGCTGTTGATAACGATACCTTCATGCACAGTATCCGGCAGGATCAATTGCTGAGGAATGTTCAGCACGGTACCGCCTTTCGGCAGGTAAGGGTCAACACCCGGGTTGGCTTCCATCATGTTGGAGAGGCCGAGCTGATATTCTGCTGCGAAATATTCCAGCGGCTGGGTGTTGCCTTCTTCAATGGTCACAACCTGGTTCTGACCCACCAGACGGCTACCGTCGGTTGGCAGTGGATAGGTGACAGCAGAAGCGGTCTTGCAAAACCCTACTACGGCAAACGCCGCTGCAAAAAGCGAAGTTAATTTCATATTCATGGTGTGCGAGGTATCTGTGCCACTTGGCAGGTTATTAAAAGTCAGAACGGTTCAGGGAGCGCATTATATGTGCATTCCCCCCCGCATGGAATTCGGATGTGTACTAAATCACACTTTTTTCCGTTTCGTTAAAGTTTAGCGGCATGTTGTTACACGGGATCTCATTTCGGAATTGTGGCATAATGCCGGGTTTATCACACTTCTCGCAGGAATCTCCCGTGTTAGTTACCAGCAACGTCACTATGCAGTTTGGCAGTAAGCCGCTGTTCGAAAACATTTCCGTCAAATTTGGCGGCGGCAACCGTTACGGCCTGATTGGTGCCAACGGTAGCGGAAAATCCACCTTCATGAAGATCCTCGGCGGCGATTTAGAGCCGACCCTGGGTAACGTTTCTCTCGATCCAAACGAGCGCATCGGTAAGCTGCGTCAGGATCAGTTCGCCTTCGAAGCGTTCACCGTTCTTGACACGGTGATCATGGGACACGTTGAGCTGTGGGAAGTGAAGCAGGAGCGCGACCGCATCTACTCACTTGCCGAAATGAGCGAAGAAGACGGCTATAAAGTGGCCGATCTCGAAACCCTGTACGGCGAAATGGACGGCTACTCTGCCGAATCCCGCGCCGGTGAACTGCTGCTCGGCGTCGGTATTCCGGTTGAACAGCATTACGGTCTGATGAGCGAAGTTGCGCCAGGCTGGAAGCTGCGTGTTCTGCTGGCACAGGCGCTGTTCTCTAACCCGGACATCCTGCTGCTCGACGAACCAACGAACAACCTGGACATCGACACCATTCGCTGGCTGGAGCAGACGCTGAACGAGCGTAACAGCACCATGATCATCATCTCGCACGACCGTCACTTCCTGAACATGGTCTGCACCCACATGGCCGATCTGGACTACGGTGAGCTGCGCGTTTATGCGGGCAACTACGACGAGTACATGACCGCCGCGACCCAGGCGCGTGAGCGTCTGCTGGCCGATAACGCCAAGAAAAAGGCGCAGATTGCGGACCTGCAATCCTTCGTCAGCCGCTTTAGCGCCAACGCCTCTAAATCGCGTCAGGCCACCTCGCGTGCCCGTCAGATCGATAAAATCAAGCTGGATGAGGTTAAAGCCTCCAGCCGCCAGAACCCGTTCATCCGCTTCGAGCAGGACAAGAAACTGTTCCGTAACGCGCTGGAAGTGGAAGCCCTCACCAAAGGCTTTGACGATGGTCCGCTGTTTAAAAACTTCAACCTGCTGCTGGAAGTGGGCGAGAAGATTGCGATCATCGGCGCCAACGGCGTGGGTAAATCCACCATGCTGAAAACCCTGGTGGGTGAGCTTCAGCCTGACAACGGCACCGTGAAATGGTCTGAGAATGCGCAGATTGGTTACTACGCGCAGGATCATGCCGAAGATTTCGACAACGACCTGACCGTTTTCGACTGGATGAGCCAGTGGAAATCCGAAGGCGACGACGAGCAGGTGGTGCGCAGCTTCCTGGGGCGTCTGCTGTTCAGCCAGGACGACATCAAAAAGCCGGCGAAGGTGCTCTCCGGTGGTGAGAAGGGCCGTATGCTGTTCGGTAAGCTGATGATGCAGAAACCGAACATTCTGGTGATGGACGAACCGACCAACCACCTGGATATGGAATCGATCGAATCGCTGAACATGGCGCTGGAGATGTATCAGGGCACCCTGATCTTCGTCTCTCACGACCGTGAGTTCGTGAGCTCGCTGGCGACCCGCGTGATTGAAATTACGCCGGAGCGCGTGGTGGACTTCAGCGGTAATTATGAAGATTATCTGCGCAGCAAAGGCATCGACAACTAAAGCATAGCCCGGTGGCGCTACGCTTACCGGGCCTACGAATGTGCGGTCTGCCACGCCGGGCGGCGCATGCGCTTGCCCGGCCTACAATTTCGTGCAGATTTTGTAGGCCGGGTAAGGCGCAGCCGCCACCCGGCATTTTTCAGAGCACCCACTCACCCCCTTCAACCCCATTCACCAGCAGCTTACGTTTTTCCCCTACCGGTAACGACACCTTCAGCGCTTTCCATGCCGGACGATAATCTCCGCGCGCACCGACGTTCAGGTTAATGGTTGTGCCATCGCACACCATCTCCCACTCCACCCACAGCGCGTTGCCGCTCTGGTAGCCCCAGCTTTCGCCGTCGTCTTCAAACAGCAGGCCGGATGTCGTGCCCACGCCTTTCAGCGGGAATAGTTTCAGTTCGCGGGTATCGTCTTTCTCAGCGCTCACATGGGTAATGCGCTCGCTGAGCGGCAGACCGGCACCGGCGCGAACCAGCAGCGGCAGTTTTTCCAGCGGCGCGTCGCGGACGATCCACTGCCCGCCGGAGAACCACTCTTGGGAGTAAAAATCGTACCAGCCGGTTTCGTTATCCGGCAGCCAGACCCGGCGCTCGCGCTGCCCGGCTTCGACGACGCTTGCCACCAGCAGGTCGCGGCCCAGCAGGAAATCGTCGCACTCCTCAAAGGTCTGCGCATCGTGCTCGTGATCGAGGAACGTCGGGCGAAGCATCGGCTCGTCATCGGCGTGCGCCTGCCACAGCAGGGTGTAAAGATAGGGCAGCAGGCGATAGCGCAGCTCAATGGCACCGCGAATGGCCGGCGTGACGCCCGGATACATCCACGGCTCGTTAACGGTGGCATCATCATTCCACGAGTGAATGGTAAAGCGCGGATGCATCACGCCGTTTTGCACCCAGCGGACAAACAGTTCCGCGTCCGGCTTATCACCGGAGAACCCGCCCACGTCATGACCGACGTTAAACAGCCCCGATAAGCTCATCCCCACACCCATGCGGGTGTTGTAGCGCAGGGTGTCCCAGTTGGTGCGGTTATCGCCGCTCCAGGTCTGGACGTAACGCTGCATCCCGGCGCAGCCGGAACGGGAGATCAGGTACGGGCGTTTTTCCGGCGCGAAGCGCTGCTGGGCTTCCATCGAGGCGCGCATCATCAGCAGCGGCATCACCGGGCGAATGTGCTTGATGGCGATCTCCTTGCCGAAGCCAAAGCAGCGCGCTTCCCCGTCCCACACCTCGAACTCGTTGTTGTCGTTCCAGGTGGAGTCGATGCCCATCTCCAGCAGCTGGGTGGTCACCCCTTGCTGCCACCACTGCACGGTCTGCGGGTTGGTAAAGTCGAGGTGCGACCCTTCGTCATCCCAGAAGCTTGAACGTTCTGGCGCATCGGTTTCTGAATCGCGGATGAACAGACCGCTCTCCGCCACTTCGTTATAGCGCGGATGATCCTGTAGCAGGCACGGCTTGATGTTCGCTGCCAGCTTCAGCCCGGCATCGTGGAACGCCTGGCTCATCATCTTCGGCTGCGGCACCTTGTCGTAGTTCCAGTTGAAGACGTAGCGCTTGCCGTTGATGGAGGTATAGCCGGAAGAGAGCTGGAACGAGTCGCAGGGAATGGCGTGCTCTTCGCACAGGCGGATAAAGTTCATCAGCTGGTTTTGCGCGTCCGGGGCGTCGGTGTAGTGCATGGTTGACCCGCTGTAGCCCAGGCTCCATTTCGGTCCGAACAGCGTTTTCCCGGTGAGGCGCACGAAGGCTTTGGTGACGTCCAGCACCCGTTTGCCGGTAAAAATGTAGTAATCGATATCGCCCGCTTCCGCCTGCCAGCGGCGATAGGCGGTGTGGTAGTTGTCGATCTCGTTGCCCAGATCCAGCCAGCAGCTGCTCAGATTGTCGTAAAACAGGCCATAGCTCACGTCGTCCCGGCGGGTGATGGTGAACGGGATGTGCTTATACAGCGGGTCGGTGCTGACCGCGTTATAGCCCATCGCGTCCAGGTTACGCATCTCATAGCGCTTGCCGTTGCGCTGCAGATCGCCCGCTTTTTCGCCCAGACCGTAAAAACGCTCATCCTTGCGGCGGCTCAGGTAGTGCGCCGCGCCGTCGCCGTGGGCGTTCAGCAGATAGGCGCTGGTCGGACGGTCATTCACCAGCGGCTGCCACTCCCCGGCCTCGTTGCGATAGTGCCACTCCAGCCACAGCGGCTGGTGGACGGTGACGCGCAGCTGTTCGGTGGCAACGGTCAGCACATTGTCCTGCTGCGTCAGCGTCCAGGCAGGGCAGGTGAACCCGCTCAGGTCGTCGCGGCGGCGGCCTTCCCACGGCACATCCTGCTCCGGGGCGATGCTCCAGGTGCGGTCCAGCGCCAGTTCGCCTTTGCGTTTAATCAGCACCCGGAACAGATTTTGTTCCAGCACGTACAGGCACAGGCGGTGCTGCTCATCGACCAGCAGTTCCAGATGGTTCGCAGACTGTTTCTCGACGGTCCAGTTTTTCAGGGTTTTCATATGCAATACATCCACTATCAGGCGCGCTTGGCGCGACGTTCAGCAATAAATGCCACCAGGAAGAGAGCGCCAATCAGGTCGAAGAACCCCATGGCAATAAAGAGCGGGTTGAAGCCGATTTTGTCGGCGGTAACACCAATCAAAAGGGAGAAGAGGAAGCTGGCGATCCACGCCGCCGAGCCGCGCATGCCGTTGACGGTTGCCATCTGGCCCTTATCGAACGACTCCACCACCAGGGCGCTCAGCATGCAGGAGATGATCTGATGCCCGAAACCGCCGATGGAGATCAGCACGATGGTGATATAGGGGTCGCGGGTAATGGCCACGATGCCTAAGGAGATCATCAGAAACGCGCCGGTCACCGAGCTTGCCACCACCGAGTTAACGCGGGAGCAGCCGAACAGGCGGGTATAGAGACGGGTCAGGTAGCCGCTCGCCACGCTGCCGAGATCGGCGGCCAGGAACGGCAGCCAGGCAAACATCGCGATCTGCTTCAGATCCATGCCGTGCTCTTTGGCGAGATACAGCGGCACCCAGAAGCTCAGCACCGCCCAGGCCGGTTCCGCCATAAAGGCCGGAATGGCGATACCGTAAAAGCGCTTGTTTTTCGAGACGGTTTTCAGCGCGGTGAGGAAGGGCAGTTTGACCGCAGGCGGCTCGTTATCCTGCTTGATAAAGGCCAGCTCATCCTTGCTCAGGTTCGGGTGCTGCTCCGGGTTGTGGTAAAACGCCCACCAGAGGATCACCCACAGCAGCGCCAGCACGCCGGTAAACATAAACGCGCCCTGCCAGCCAAAGGAGGCGTGGGCAAAGTAGATGATAGGCGGGGCCAGCATCGCGCCGATGGAGAAGCCCACGCCCGCCCAACCGGCGGCCACGGGACGTTCCGCTTTCGGGAACCACTCGCCGATGGTTTTGGCGTTCGCCGGAGTGGCGGCCGCTTCAGAGGCACCCATAAAGAAGCGCAGGATCGCCAGATGCAGCCAGCTTCCGGCGCCCGCATGGAAGATACACATCAGCGCCCAGATCCCGGCACAGACCATAAAGCCAATCTTCAGGCCGATGACGTCAATCAGCCAGCCGCACAGAGGCTGGAAAATGGTGTAGGCAATCTGGAACGCGCCAACGATCCAGGAGTATTGCTCGGTGGTGATCCCGAGACTCTCTTTGAGTTCAGGCGCGAGAATACCCAACGAATTTCGGGTGATGTAGTTAACGGTCACGCCCATTAAGAACAGCACCAGCACGTACCAGCGCAGGTTTTTAATGACGCGACGGGTTTTGCTGGTCGCAACGGTGTTATTGATGCCCTGACTCATTTTACTCTCCACAAGACGGACGGTAGGGGGACGGAGGTTCAGGTGTCACACAGATTTTTTATCTCTTTGATTGTTATCAGTTTTAATGCTTAGTTTGGTATATAACTAGTATGGAAGTTGTGTGACAGGTTCACCTTAAGAGAGAAATCAGGCGGGCAAAAGCGCATTTTGTGCAACTTTTCTCATAATCGGCGTTCATTATTTGGCATTCTGGCTCTAATCCCAGTAACCATCTGTTAACTACGCTATGAAAATTTTTTCATTTCGCAAATGGAGCCAGATCACAAAATGGATAAAAGGCTAAGAATCGCTGAAATTGCCCGCCGGACCGAACTCTCTGTCAGCACCGTTTCCCGGGTGCTGGCGGGGAAGGCGAACACCAGTGAAAAGGCGCGTACCCGGGTGCTGGACGCCGCGCGGGAGCTGGGCGTGCTGGACGGGATGGCGGCGGGGCGTCTGCTGCTCAACAGCCTCGTGGTCTTTGCGCCCCAGCGCGCTTTTGACGAGCGGTCCGACATCTTTTATTACCGGGTGATCCAGAGCGTGAGTAAGGGCCTTGCCTCGCATGACGTGCGTCTTCGCTACTGCGCCCTCGAAGAGAATGACAGCGACGCGCAGCTGTTTCTTGCGCGCATGAACGAGCCGGACACCCAGGCCGCTATCCTGCTGGGTATCGACGATCCGCATATCCACGATCTGGCCATCGATCTGGGTAAACCCTGCATGCTGATTAACTGCCGCGACCGGCATATGCGCCTCCCTGCGGTCACGCCCGATCACCGCGCCATCGGCGAACGCGCGGCGGAATACCTCTTTGAGATGGGGCACCGCGAAGTGATGAACGTGCTGTGCCTGCGCCGCTATACCATGGAGCTGCGTCTGGCGGGGATCCGTGACGCCTGGCAGTCGCATAACCTGAAATTTAACGACAAGCGCGATCTGCTGGTGGCCCCGAGCTTCAGCGCCCGCGAAACCGAACAGCTGGTCAGCCACTGGCTCAGTGAACGCCAGGGAAAAGACCTGCCCACGGCATTTTTAGTCGGCGGGGATTTTATGGCGGCGGGGACCATCAACGCCTTACAAAAGCAGGGATTGCGCGTCCCTCAGGATGTGTCGGTGATGAGCATTGACGGCTTTAATCTGGCGGCGATTCAGGATGTGCCGTTAACGGCGGTGCATGTTCCCCGCGATGAACTGGGAACCGAAGCGGTGCATATGCTCCAGCAACGGCTGATGCGCCCGGACGCGCCGGTGGGGACGCTGCTGCTGAACGGCACGCTGACCGTGCGGGAGTCGGTACGGCGGATACGTCAGGGGAAAAGACGCACCGCCGTCGAACGGGAAGGGTTATACGACAGTTAAGCCATACCCAGCGCGCGCTTGCCGTGAATGTTCAGATCATCAACAGTGAAGCGCGACTGCCAGTCAGACTCATAATCCTCGCGCGGGAAATCGCCCGGCGAGGCGCCGGTTTCCAGCGCCGCTTTCACCTTCTTCGCGTAGGCGAGGTTTTTCTCGCACATCGGCGCCGCCGGAATGTACATCACGTTGCCCCAGCCCTGCTGGTCTTCAACCGGGGCCACCGAGTGGATCACATCGCAGTGCCACCACACGGAATCACCCGCTTCCAGCGCCGGAATGCTGGTCAGGGCTTCAATTAACAGCGGATGCCACTTCTCGGAAATCGGCAGCACGCGCCCCGGGGCCACGCCGCAGAGTTCATCTTCCGGCACATCGTCCAGCAGCGGACGCAGCAGAATGTAAGCCATCGCTTCCGGGATCGGCACCACGTGCAGCAGCCCCTGATTTGGGATCATGTCGGAGAGCGCCGTCCAGCCCTGGAAGGTGCGGAACACCGAGCATTTGGTGGTGTTGTCCACGGTGTACTCTTCCACTTCGGTGCGATGGGCAGCATCCCAGGGATCGTACCTGTCGATATTGCCGTCGAAGACGCGGGCGAAGACCTGCTGATAGGCCGGGAGCAGCCAGCGCTCCAGCGCGCCGGAGTCGGTGTGCGCCCCGAGGCCTTTAGAGGTAGTTCCCGGCGGACGGCGGCGAATGCGATCCGGGTAGATCACGCTCACGTCCGGGTTGAACCACTGCTTGCCGTTGCTCTCGAAAGTCCATAAACGGTTCAGGAACGACTGCACCTGGGCCATCTCTTCGCTCTGACGGGCTTCCATCTGGGCGTGTGACCAGTAGATCGGGTAGATCTCCGGACGGGAGGCGGTGAGGGAGCCAAAGAAGTTATCCCCCGGGCCTTTGTAGACGTCATCAAAACGGTTGAGATCCAGATAGTCGAGCATCGCGTTATCCCACGCCAGCGCCTTCTCGCGCGGGAAATGACCTTTGATCACCGCACAGCCCCGGCGTTTGACCGCCTCGCGCTGTTCCGGGCTGATGTTACCGCTCTGCACGTCCGCAAAGGGGATCACCGGCCAGACAGGATCGCCATTGCGCTTCAGGGTGTTAATTTCCGCCACGCGGCTGGCGATCCTGGCGCTCAGGCGATCGAACACGCCCTGCACGTCGCCAATCTGCGCCCGCAGCTCACGTTTCATTTGGCGGATGGCCGCTTTGTGGTCGGAAGGCAAGGTTTCACTGGTAAAGGTTAAGGTCATAACAGCCTCGCTATCTTTCATTCGAAAGTAAAAGTAATTACAAGTGATACTTTAGGTTAAAAATAAGTTAAAGCAAGTTAAATAACTTGATGAAGTGCACAACACGGAGAGAAAGAGGGGGAGAGCGCCGGAGATGACTCCGGCGGGGAAATCAGTTGCTGAAGGGCGGGGTATTGTCGAGGACGGCCTGAATCACGTTCAGCGCGCCCTGATGGTTGTTGTCATCGGCCTGATAGCGGGTGATGGCTTTGATGCTTTCGCCCGCGTTACCCATGGCGAAGGAGTAGTTCACAAACTTCAGCATTTCGGCGTCGTTACCGCTGTCGCCAATCGCCACGCACTCCTGCGGGGAGATGTGCCAGCGCTTCAGCAGGCGGCTCAGGCCGCTGGCTTTATGCAGGCCGGGGATAATCAGATCCACAAAACCAAAGCCGCTGGTCACCGGCTTCATAATGCCGTCGAGGGAGACGTGCAGGGCGTCGATCAGGTTTGGAATATCGCTGTCCGGCAGGTTCAGGGAGAACTTGAACAGCACGTCGTCGATGTCGCGATAGTCGCTGATGCGCTGCAGGCGGTGATAGTGTTTTGACATCAGCGCGATGAAGTCCTCTGGTGCCTTATCGCTGACGTAAGCACTTTCCAGCCCGCAGGCAACGAAGTTCAGGGAGGTATCCTTCAGCAGCTCGCCGATGACAATCTGCGACTCGTGCTTCGTCAGTTCACCGTGGAAAATCTGCTCGCCGTGATCGAACACCAGCGCGCCGTTTTCCGCCACGAAAGAGATCTGCGATTTCAGTTCCGGGAAAAAGGAGATGAGCTGGTAATACTGGTTGCCGCTGGCGACAACGAACTCAATATTACGGGCCTGAAGTTGCTGGAACTGCGCCTGAAAGCGGTCACGATCGTACTGCTTGGCGTCATCAAGAAAAGTTCCGTCCATATCGGTGACGATAACTTTAACGGTCATACATTGAGCTCCTGAATCACTGCGTTCGAAACATTCTAATAACAAGGTGACGTGGAGCACAAATTTAATTTTCGAATGAAAGTCAGAAAGCCGGGTGGCGGAGGTAAATGCAAAACGGCAACCTGGGTTGCCGTTTTTGATGTTTGCACCCTCTCCCCGTGGGAGAGGGCCGGGGTGAGGGCAACAGCGCGCGCTATTCCCCTCACCCTAACCCTCTCCCTCAAGGGAGAGGGGATCTCATTACAACGTATGCTCAGTACGCGCAATAATATCGTCCTGCGCATCCGGTGACAGGGCGGTAAAGAACGCCGAGTAACCCGCCACGCGCACTACCAGGTCGCGATACTGGTCCGGGTGTTTCTTCGCTTCCAGCAGCGTTTCGCGGGAGACGATGTTGTACTGGATGTGCCAGCCTTTATGCACCTCAAAGAAGGTGCGCAGCAGCACCATCAGCTTCTGACGGTCGCTGTCGTTATCCAGCGTTGCCGGGTTGAGCTTCTGGTTCAGCAGCACGCCGCCGAGGATCGCTTCGGTCGGCAGTTTCCCGACAGAGCCGATCACCGCCGTTGGCCCCAGATGGTCAGTACCGGAGGACGGGCTTGCCCCTTCGGCCAGCGGGGTATGCGCTTTACGGCCGTCCGGCGTTGCCATGGTGGCCGCACCAAACGGCACGTTGGCGGAGATGGACGAGGTCCCGGCGTAGTAGTTGCCGCCAATCGGGCCACGGCCATAGCGTGGGTTGTGGTACTGCTTCAGCTCTTCGATGTAGGTCTGATACGCCCGGGCCAGCAGCAGATCCACGCTGTCATCGTCGTTACCGTACTTCGGCGCGCCGTTGATCAGACGCTGGCGCAGCTGCTCGTGGGTCAGCCCCTCGTAGTCATCCGCCAGGGCCGCCGCCAGCTGCTGCTGACCAATCGCACCCTGTTCAAAGACCAGTTTCTTCACTGCCGCCAGGCTGTTGCCGAGGTTGGCGATGCCTACCTGCAGGCCGGAGACCCAGTCGTACTTCGCGCCGCCCTGCTTGATGCTCTTCGCGCGCTCGATGCAGTCATCCACCAGCGCCGAGCAGAGAATGTCGTGGACGTTCTCTTCCAGCATGGTGTCCACCACGTACTCAATCTCGATGGATTTGCGGGTGTAGTACTTAATCTGGCGATCCCAGGCGGCCATCACTTCGTCGAAATTGTTGAAGTTACCGGCAGAGAGCGCTTTAACCTGCGGCAGGAACACCTTGCCGCTGGTGGCGTCGCGACCGCCTTCCATCGCCGCCAGCATCACGCGGGCGAAGTTGATAAAGCTCATCCCGGTGCAGCGGTAGCCCCACTTGCCGCCAACGGCGGTTTCAATGCAGCCGATGGCGGCGTAGTCGTAGGCGTCGGCTTTTTCGATGCCGAGCTTGATGAACTCAGGGATCACGATCTCATCGTTGTTGAAGGCCGGCATCCCAAAGCCGCAGCGGATCACCTGCACGCAGGCGTCGAGGAAGTCGTTGCTCATGCCCGCGTGATAGCGCACGCTCAGGTTCGGCTGAGTGGAGCGCAGACGGCCGCAGGATTCGAGGATTGCGTAGGAGAGCGGGTTCACCGCGTCCATCGCCACATCGTTCACCAGGATCTGCCCGCCGATGGTGACGTTCTGGTACAGCGGGCTGCCCGCCGAGGCTTTAGAGTGCGAGCCGGAGCGGATCTTGTTTACTTCCAGCAGCTTCAGCCAGCAGCTGTGCAGCAGCTCGATGGCGTGTTCACGATCCAGAGACTGGTTCAGCTCCACGTCGCGGCGGTAGTACGGATAGAGATACTGGTCCATGCGGGCGAAGGAGACGGAGTGGCCGTTGGACTCAATCTGCAGGATCAGCTGGATGAAGTAGCACAGCTGTAATGCCTGCCAGAAGGTTTTTGGCGGTTCGTGGGCTATGACATCGCAGTTTTCCGCCATCGCCAGCAGCTCGTCGCGGCGGCTAACGCGGGTTTCGGTGGTGGCCATCTCACGCGCCAGATCGGCAAAGCGCTCGATATGCAGGCTCACCGCTTCCAGCACGATATCGATCGCTTTCAGGAACTGGTCGCCGTGCAGGTCTTCCAGGCAGGTAAGGTTGATGCGCGAGCGGCGCTCGTCCACCTTGTGGCGCAGGCCGTCGAGCCCTTTTTCCAGCACTAACGGGAAGTTTACCGCCAGGTGCGCGTCGCCGGAGGTCATGTTGCCTTCCGCTTTGATAATCCCGGTTTCCAGCAGGCCTTTCTGCTCGTCGGTGAACATGCCGTAGCAGCGATCCTGCACCGTCTGGCCGCGCCACCACGGGCAGATCTCATGCAGAACGCGTTTGTTCTCTTCGCTGACTGCAAAGCCCGCACCCGGACGGTCGGCCAGATCGTCGATCTCTTTTTCAATCCACGAGACGGTGTATTCCGGGAAGATCGGCGCGGCGCGCACTTCGCTTGCCTGGTTGCCGATAATCAGCTCGTCATGTTTGATCCAGATAGTGCGCTGCGCCAGGTGATGGGCCAGCGCCAGCGCGCGGCGAACCGGGATCGGCTTGTCCATGTGCTGCTGGTACATCTCGGTGTAGTGCTGGGCGCGTTCGGTACAGACCGGCGGCTTAACAATATGGACCAGGGCAGTTTTATGCGCCTTAATGCGATCGCTCAGGGTAGTAAGATTCAGCTGTGTCATAACATTATCCTCGTAAGGTCGCGGTTAACCCTTTCTGGGCGGCGTACTGCCGGGCAAAGTCCAGTAAAGCAGGATTATCGAGCGGTTTATCAGGGGCAGAGTAGGGTTGGCCGAGCAGTGTGTACTTGTTCATGCCCAGCGTGTGGTATGGCAAAAAATGGATGTCGCGGACGTTCAGTTCGTCGGCGGCAAAATTGGTAATGGCGGTAATCGACGCTTCATCGGCGTTAAAGCCCTGGATCAGCGGCACGCGAATGGTGAGCTGTTTTCCGGCGGCGGCCAGGCGCTTGAGATTCTCCAGCACCCGTTTTGCCGAGCCGTCGGTCCACTGCTTAAACACCGCCCCGTCGACGTGTTTCAGGTCGGCCAGGAACAGATCGATGTACGGTAACGATGGTTCGATATAGTGCCACGGCACGTGCAGGCAGGTTTCCACGGCGGTGTGGATCCCATGCTCATGGCTGGCCTGGAACAGCTGGCGCGCCATGTCCGGGTTCATAAAGGGTTCGCCACCGGAGAGGGTGATGCCGCCGCCGCTGCGATCGTAGAAAGGCTTATCGCGCAGGACGGTCGCCATGATCTCCTCCACCTGCTTATCTTCGCCGCAGACGGTGAGGGCCTGGGTTGGGCAGCAGTCGGTGAGGGCATCGAGGTGGGTATCGTCGAGTTTTTCGCGGTGGATCACCAGGCCATTCAGCGTGCGGTCGATCACCGCAGGCGCCACCTGCTGACAGAGGTTGCACCCCTCCAGGCACAGGCGAGCGTCGAACAGCAGATCCCGGGAACGGTCGCGGCTTTCCGGATTCTGACACCAGCGGCAGCCCAGGGAGCAGCCCTTCATAAAGACCACGGTACGAATTCCCGGGCCGTCGTGTGTCGAATAACGCTGAATGTTGAAGATCATAATGTCGCCTCTTGTTGCGTATGAAGATTAAATGACTTTCGAATGAAAGTTATCTTGACGCAAATCAACTCAGAAGCAGGTTTTGCCGTGGTAGGGTTACGGCATAGTCATTTTTGAGGATCTCATCATGGAACTGTATCTCGACACATCCGACGTTATTGCCGTTAAAAAGCTGGCCCGCGTGTTTCCGCTGGCAGGCGTCACCACTAACCCAAGCATCGTCGCCGCAGGCAAAACGCCGCTCGACGTTCTACTGCCTCAGCTGCAGGAGGCGATGGGCGGCCAGGGCCGTCTGTTTGCCCAGGTGATGGCGACCACCGCAGAAGGTATGGTGGAAGACGCGCTCAAGCTGCGCACCATCGTCGCCGATCTGGTAGTAAAAGTGCCGGTAACGGCAGAAGGACTGGCGGCTATTAAGATGCTGAAAGCGCAGGGCGTACCGACCCTGGGGACTGCGGTCTACAGCGCGGCGCAGGGGATGATGGCGGCGCTGGCGGGGGCTGAATATGTCGCGCCATATGTGAACCGGGTGGATGCCCAGGGCGGGGACGGCATTCAGACCGTGGCGGAATTACAGCAGCTGCTGACGCTCCACGTGCCGCAGTCAAAAGTGCTGGCAGCGAGCTTCAAAACCCCGCGACAGGCGCTGGACTGCCTGCTGGCAGGCTGCGAGTCCATCACCCTGCCGCTGGACGTTGCCCAGCAGTTGATCGCTTCTCCGGCGGTGGATGCGGCGATTGCGAAGTTTGAGCAGGACTGGCAGAACGCCTTTGGACGGACGTCGATCTAGTGGTATCGCCGGGCGGCGCTGCGCTTGCCCGGCCTACAAAAGCTGATTCGTGCGCGCTGATTCCCTCACCCCGGCCCTCTCCCAAAGGGAGAGGGAGCAAACACTAAAACGGCAACCTTTGGGTTGCCGTTTGCGTTAACCTCCGCACACCTCACACCCCGGATTACGCATCAGCTTCATCTCGCGGAACTGGCAGGTCATCGCGTCGTACATCACGATTTTCCCCGCCGCTGGCGTGCCGTAATGGGTCAGCACTTTGATGGCCTCCATCGCCTGCATCGAACCGATCACCCCCACCAGCGGAGCCATTACGCCGGCTTCCACACAGGTCAGGGCATTCTCGCCAAACAGACGGCTCAGGCAGCGGTAGCAGGGCTCGCCCTCGGCATAGGTAAAGACGCTGATTTGTCCTTCCATACGGATAGCCGCCCCGGAGACCAGCGGCGTTTTATGGGCGAAACAGCCCGCGTTGAGCTGATTGCGAATGGTGACGTTATCGGTGCAGTCGAGAACCAGATCGTGACGGGCAATCTGTTCAGACAGCGCAGGCTCATCCAGCAGGGCATCGAGCAGGGTGAACTGGACGTTGGGGTTGATGCGCGACAGCGACGCCCGGGCCGACACCACTTTGGGCTCGCCGAGGGTGGCATCGCTGTGCAGCGTCTGGCGTTGCAGGTTGGAGAGCGACACGGTGTCGAAATCAAGCAGCGTCATGCGCCCGACGCCAGCGGCGGCCAGATACTGCGCCGCGGCGCAGCCCAGTCCGCCGAGGCCGACCACCAGCACGTTCGCGGCCTTTAACGCCTCCTGACCGTCGAAATCAAAGCCGCGCAGCACAATCTGGCGATTGTAGCGCAGCATCTCGTTGTCGCTCAGTTCCATGCTCAGCCTCCGAACAGGGCGTTAAACGGCTCAACCTCGACCCATTCACCCGCTTCCACGTTGCCGCGCTCGCGCTCCAGCACGATAAAGCAGTTGCCCTGGCTGAAGGAGCTGAAAATATGCGACCCCTGATGACCGGTGGTGCTCACCTCCAGCTCGCCGTCGGCGTTACGCGTCAGAATACCGCGCTGGAAGTCGAGACGGCCCGGTGATTTTTTCAGCCGGGTGGCGGCGCGAACGCGCTGGCGGGCGGGCAGGCTTTGCGCCCGGTTGCCGGATAGCTTCGCCAGCAGCGGCTGCACCAGCTGATAGAAGGTGAGCGCCGCAGAGACCGGGTTGCCCGGCAGGCCGCAGAACCAGCTGTTCGGCAGCGTGCCGAAAGCGAAAGGTTTGCCCGGCTTGATCGCCAGCTTCCAGAAGCCGATCTCCCCCAGCTCGTCGAGGATGGTTTTGGTGTAATCCGCTTCGCCCACCGACACGCCGCCGGAGCTCAGCACCACGTCGGCCACGCGATCCGCTTCAATAAAGGCGGCGCGCAGCTGCTCTGGATCGTCAGGAATAATGCCGAGGTTAATCACCTCGCAGCCCAGCTGCTCCAGCATCAGATGCACCGCCAGGCGGTTAGTATCGTAGATCTGCCCCTCGGCCAGCGGCAGGCCCGGCAGCTGAAGCTCGTCCCCGGTAGAGAACACCGCCACGCGCACCTGGCGCACCACGGCAATCTCCGGGATACCCAGCGACGCCAGTACCGGCAGCTCGGCGACGGTCAGCTCCGTGCCCGCCGGGAAGACGGTTGCGCCCAGGGTAATGTCTTCCCCGCTGCGACGGATATTCTGCCCCGGCTTAACGCTGGCGGTAAAACGCACGCCGTCGTCGGTCTGCTCGGTCTCTTCCTGCATCACCACCGCATCGCAGCCCGGCGGCACCGGCGCGCCGGTCATAATGCGGATGCAGCTTCCGGCAGGCCATTCACCCTGGAAAGGCTGACCGGCAAAGGCTTTACCCGCTACCGGCAGCGCAGTGCCCGCCGCCAGATCCGCCAGACGCACGGCGTAGCCATCCATCGCTGAGTTATCAAAGCCCGGCACGTTCAGGGGCGAAACGATGTCGGCGGCGGTCACGCGGCCAAAACAGCGCAGCAGCGGCAGGGTTTCCTGCTCTGACAGCGGAGAAATTCGATTGAGCATCTGGGTGAGTGCCGTCTCAAGCGGCATCAGTCCGGCGGTAAAATCCATGGGTCACTCCAGCGGGAGAATAACGAAGGCGGCCATTATGGCAGAAAAGTGCCGTTAACTGTATGACACCATGGGCTTACCCTTTACATCACAGTGTCGTCTTTCTATATTCAAAAATTATATGAATCATAAGCCACGATAATGATATTTATAAAAAAAGCGGCAACTATCGGCCCAAAGGTGAAGTGAATGGGGAATGCAGTCATCGCAATCCACGGCGGCGCCGGGGCAATTACCCGGGCGCAGCTCAGTCAGGAGCAGGAGAAGCGCTACATCGAGGCGCTCTCTTCGATTGTGGAAACCGGCCAGCGAATGCTGGAGGCGGGCGAGAGCGCGCTGGATGTGGTCACCGAGGCGGTGCGCCTGCTGGAGGAGTGTCCGCTGTTTAACGCCGGGATTGGCTCGGTGTTTACCCGAGACGAAACCCACGAGCTGGACGCCTGCGTGATGGACGGCATTACCCTGAAGGCGGGTGCCGTGGCCGGGGTCAGCCATCTGCGCAACCCGGTGCTGGCCGCTCGTCTGGTGATGGAGCAGAGTCCGCACGTGCTGCTGGTGGGCGAGGGAGCCGAGAAATTCGCCTTCGAACAGGGCATGGAGGCGGTCTCGCCAGAAATCTTTTCCACGCCCGAGCGCTATCAGCAGCTGCTGGCGGCGCGCAGTGCGGGGGAAACCCGGCTCGATCATGCCGCCCCGCTGGATGAGTCCACCAAAACGGGCACCGTCGGTGCCGTGGCGCTGGATAAGGCGGGGAATCTGGCCGCCGCCACCTCCACCGGCGGAATGACCAACAAACTGCCCGGTCGGGTAGGCGACAGTCCGTTGCCCGGCGCGGGCTGCTATGCCAATAACGCCAGCGTGGCGGTCTCCTGCACCGGCACCGGGGAAGTGTTTATTCGCACCCTGGCCGCGTATGACATCGCCGCGCTGATGGATTACGGCGGCTTAAGCCTGGCCGAAGCCTGCGAGCGGGTGGTGATGGAAAAACTCCCGGCGCTCGAAGGCAGCGGCGGGCTGATTGCCGTCGATCGCGAGGGTAACGTGGCATTACCCTTTAACAGTGAAGGCATGTACCGTGCCTGGGGATACGCAGGCGATACGCCGAGCACCGGAATTTACCGTGAATAAGGGGAAGAGGGATGCCGCACAGCGATGAACTGGACAGTCAGCAGGTGCTGGCGGTGCACAATCTTAACGTCGCCTTTCCCGAGGAGCGGCAGACGATCCCGGCGGTAAAACAGCTCTCTTTTTCGCTCAAACGCGGCGAAACCCTGGCGATTGTCGGCGAATCCGGCTCCGGTAAATCGGTCACCGCGCTGTCGTTGATGCGCCTGATTGAACAGTCCGGCGGACTGGTCGAGTGCGACCGCCTGCTGCTGCGCCGTCGCAACGGCCAGGTAAGCGATCTCACCACCCTGAGTTCATCCCAGATGCGCAGCGTGCGCGGTGCCGACATCGCCATGATTTTCCAGGAGCCGATGACCTCCCTCAACCCGGTCTTCCCGGTGGGAGAGCAGATCGCCGAGTCGATTCGCCTGCATCAGGGGCTGAGCCGTGAGAATGCCCTGATGGAAGCCCGGCGGATGCTGGAGCAGGTGCGCATTCCCGAGGCGGACACCATTCTGTCGCGCTATCCGCACCAGCTCTCCGGCGGCATGCGCCAGCGGGTGATGATCGCCATGGCGCTCTCCTGTCGCCCGGCGGTGCTGATTGCCGATGAACCCACCACCGCGCTGGACGTCACCGTTCAGGCGCAGATCCTGCAGCTGATTAAAGTGCTGCAGGAGGAGATGGAGATGGGGGTGATCTTTATCACCCACGACATGGGCGTGGTGGCGGATATCGCCGACCGGGTGCTGGTGATGTACCAGGGCGAGGCGGTGGAAACCGGCACCGTGGAGCAGATTTTCCACGCCCCTGAGCACCCATACACAAAAGCGCTGCTGGCGGCGGTGCCGCGCCTGGGGGCGATGAACGGCAGCGATTTGCCGCGGCGTTTTCCGCTGATCTCTCTGGCCGAACCCGGCCATCAGGAGGCCGAAACCGAGCAGGATACCGTAGTGCCCGGCGAGCCCATCTTGCAGGTGCGCGACCTGGTGACCCGCTTCCCGCTGCGCGGCGGCCTGTTGAACCGCGTTAAGCGCGAAGTCCACGCGGTGGAGAACGTCAGCTTCGACTTATGGCCGGGCGAAACGCTCTCCCTGGTGGGTGAATCCGGCAGCGGAAAATCGACCACCGGACGGGCGCTGCTGCGGCTGGTGGAGTCCCAGGAAGGCACCATCACCTTTAACGGGGAACGCATCGACACCCTTCCCGCCGGGAAGCTGCAACACCTGCGGCGGGACATTCAGTTTATTTTCCAGGATCCCTATGCCTCCCTCGATCCCCGCCAGACCGTGGGCTATTCGATTATGGAGCCGCTGCGGGTGCATAACCTGCTGGACGGGGAAGCCGCCCAGCGGCGGGTGGCGTGGCTGCTTGAGCGCGTGGGGCTGAAGCCGGAACACGCATGGCGCTATCCCCATGAATTTTCCGGCGGCCAGCGGCAGCGGATCTGTATTGCCCGCGCCCTGGCGCTGAACCCGAAGGTGGTGATTGCCGATGAGTCCGTCTCGGCGCTGGACGTCTCCATCCGGGCGCAGATCATCAACCTGCTGCTCGATTTGCAGCGGGAGATGGGCATCGCGTTTCTGTTTATTTCGCACGATATGGCGGTGGTGGAGCGCATCAGCCACCGCGTGGCGGTGATGTATCTCGGCCAGATTGTCGAGATAGGCCCGCGTCGGGCGGTATTTGAAAACCCGCAGCATCCCTACACCCGCAAGCTGATGGCGGCGGTGCCGGTGGCCGATCCGGCCCATCGTCAGGCCCGGCGGGTGCTTTTGCAGGATGAACTACCGGGCAACATTCGCAAGCGAGGGGAGTTCACCGAGCGCGTGGAGTTGCGGGAGGTGAGCCCCGGCCATTTCGTTGCGCCGCCGCGGCAGGACAATGCTTTTTCGCGTTTATAACTCAGACAGCAGGGAACAACAGGAGAGTACAATGACAAAATTTGTTGCTCGCAGATGGCTGTTAGCCGCGAGCGTAACGGCAGCCCTGGCGGCCTCGCCGGCTTTCGCAGCAAAAGATGTAGTGGTGGCGGTGGCCTCCAACTTCACCACCCTCGATCCCTATGACGCCAACGACACGCTCTCCCAGCAGGTGGCAAAGTCGTTTTATCAGGGGCTGTTTGGCCTTGATAAAGAGATGCAGGTGAAAAATGTGCTGGCCGAAAGCTACAAGGTCTCTGACGACGGGCTGGTCTACACCATCAAGCTGCGCAGCGGCGTGAAGTTCCAGGACGGGACCGACTTCAACGCAGAGGCGGTGAAGGTCAACCTCGATCGCGCCAGCAATCCGGAAAGCAGCCTTAAGCGTTATAACCTGTATAAAAACATTGCCAGCACCGAGGCAGTCGATCCCACCACGGTGAAAATCACCCTCAAGGAGCCGTTCTCCGCCTTTATCAACATTCTGGCGCACCCGGCCACGGCGATGATCTCCCCCGAGGCGCTGAAAAAGTATGGCAAAGAGATTGGCTTCCATCCGGTGGGCACCGGGCCGTATGAGCTGGTGACCTGGAACCAGACCGATTTTGTGAAGGTGAAGAAGTTCGCCGGATACTGGCAGCAGGGGCTGCCGAAGCTGGACACCATCACCTGGCGTCCGGTAGTGGATAACAACACCCGCGCGGCGATGCTACAGACCGGCGAAGCGCAGTTTGCCTTCCCGATCCCTTACGAGCAGGCGGCGCTGCTGGGCAAAAACAGCAAGCTGGAGCTGGTAGCCAGCCCGTCGATCATGCAGCGCTACATCAGCATGAACGTCACGCAAAAGCCGTTTGATAACCCGAAAGTACGCGAGGCGATCAACTACGCCATCAACCGCGACGCGCTGGTAAAAGTGGCCTTTGCCGGTTACGCGACTCCGGCGACCGGGGTGGTGCCGCCATCCATTGCTTACTCCCAGCAGTATCATCCGTGGGAATACAACCCGACCAAAGCGCGGGCGCTGCTGAAAGAGGCGGGCTTCCCGAACGGCTTCAGCACCACGCTCTGGTCGTCGCACAATCACAGTACCGCCCAGAAGGTGCTGCAGTTTACCCAGCAGCAGCTGGCGCAGGTGGGCATTAAGGTGCAGGTGACGGCGATGGATGCCGGGCAGCGCGCTGCCGAAGTGGAAGGCAAAGGGCAGAAAGAGAGCGGGGTGAGGATGTTCTACACCGGCTGGTCGGCCTCCACCGGCGAAGCCGACTGGGCGCTGTCGCCGCTGTTTGCCTCCCAGAACTGGCCGCCAACCCTGTTCAACACCGCGTTCTACAGCAACCCGCAGGTGGATAAAGATCTGACCGATGCGCTGAAAACCACCCAGCCGGAAGAGAAAGCGAAGCTGTACAAAGATGCGCAGGACACCATCTGGAAGGAGTCGCCATGGGTGCCGCTGGTGGTAGAGAAGCTGGTTTCGGCGCACAACAAGGCGCTGACCGGGTTCTACATCATGCCGGATACCGGCTTTAGCTTTGACGACGCGGATCTGAAATAAAGCACTCATTCCCGCAGGTATCCGCCTGCGGGATGAGAGGAATGTGCATGCTGAATTATGTGATTAAACGCCTGCTGGGCCTGATCCCGACGCTGCTGATTGTCGCGGTGCTGGTCTTTTTATTTGTGCATATGCTGCCAGGCGATCCGGCGCGGCTGATTGCCGGCCCGGAGGCGGATGCCACGGTGATTGAGCTGGTGCGTAAGCAGCTGGGGCTCGATCAACCGCTTTACCGGCAGTTCTGGCACTACATCACCAGTGTCCTGCAGGGGGATTTTGGCACTTCGATGGTCTCCCGGCGGCCCGTGTCCGAAGAGATTGCCAGCCGCTTTATGCCCACCTTCTGGCTGACCCTTGCAAGCATGGCCTGGGCGGTGCTGTTTGGCCTGATGGCGGGTATTGTGGCGGCCGTGTGGCGCAACCGCTGGCCGGACCGGCTGGGGATGGCGCTGGCGGTTACCGGGATCTCCTTCCCGGCCTTTGCGCTGGGGATGCTGCTGATGCAGGTTTTCTCCGTGGAGCTGGGCTGGCTGCCCACCGTGGGGGCGGACAGCTGGCGGCACTATATCCTGCCTTCGCTGACGCTTGGCGCGGCGGTGGCGGCGGTGATGGCGCGCTTCACCCGCGCCTCGTTCGTCGACGTGCTGAACGAAGACTACATGCGTACCGCCCGGGCAAAGGGGGTCAGCGAGAAGTGGGTGATCCTCAAGCACGGCCTGCGCAACGCGATGATCCCGGTAGTGACCATGATGGGGCTGCAGTTCGGCTTTCTGCTCGGCGGCTCAATCGTGGTGGAAAAGGTCTTCAACTGGCCGGGGCTCGGGCGTCTGCTGGTCGATTCTGTCGACATGCGCGACTACCCGGTGATCCAGGCGGAAGTGCTGCTCTTTTCGCTGGAATTTATTCTTATCAACTTAGTGGTGGATGTCCTGTATGCCGCCATTAATCCGGCTATCAGGTACAAGTAAGATGCGACTGTTAAACTGGCGTCGGCAGGCGATGTTAAAGGCCATGCCGGGCCTCAAACCGGATCGGATCCGCACCCCGTGGCATGAGTTCTGGCGACGCTTTCGTAAGCAGCCGGTGGCGATGGCCGCCGGGCTGTTTGTGCTGCTGCTGATCCTGGTGGCGGTGCTGGCGCCCTGGATCGTCCCCTTCGATGCGGAGAACTACTTCGATTACGACCGTCTCAACGAAGGTCCGTCGATGATGCACTGGTTTGGCGTGGACTCGTTAGGGCGCGACATCTTCAGCCGGGTGCTGATGGGGGCGCAGATCTCGCTGGCGGCGGGGGTGTTTGCGGTGCTGATCGGCGCCGCCATCGGCACGGTGCTGGGCCTGCTGGCGGGCTACTACGAGGGCTGGTGGGACCGGATCATCATGCGCATCTGCGACGTGCTGTTTGCCTTCCCCGGCATTCTGCTGGCCATTGCGGTGGTGGCGGTGATGGGCAACGGCATGGCCAACGTGATTATCGCCGTGGCGATCTTCTCTATTCCGGCCTTTGCCCGCCTGGTGCGCGGCAATACCCTGGTGCTGAAGCAGCAGACCTTTATCGAGTCGGCGTGCAGCATTGGCGCCAGCGACACGACAATTCTGTTCAACCATATTCTGCCGGGTACCGTCTCCTCTATCGTGGTCTATTTCACCATGCGTATCGGGGTGTCGATTATCTCGGCGGCCAGCCTGTCGTTCTTAGGGCTTGGCGCGCAGCCTCCGACCCCGGAGTGGGGGGCAATGCTCAACGAGGCGCGGGCGGATATGGTCATCGCCCCGCACGTGGCATTGTTCCCGAGCATGGCAATCTTCCTCACCGTACTGGCGTTTAATTTGCTGGGAGATGGTCTGCGCGACGCGCTGGATCCGAGAATTAAGGGATAACCTACCAAATATTGTAGAACTCAATGTGAAAATGGTTGTTATTCAGTAAGTTATAAAATGCCGTGTAAAAGGTTTGCTGGAGTTAACGATTTGTAAAAATTATAATAATTAATGATTGAATAACGTTAAATATTGTAAGGATTACAATGAAAAAGCTTCTTTTATGCGGCATGGTTTTACTTTCTACCTCTTGCGCCGATTTCCAGAAAAACATGAGTGACGGGATGAAAGCGGTCAATTCGGCCCTGACGCCGAAATCTTCCACCGGCACGCAAACTGCGGCAGCGGCAAAACAGTCCGGTACCATCACCAACGAACAGTGCAAAACCAGCGTGGGGAAATCCCGTGACTATTTTGAACAGATTGTTGGCTTCAAGCTGAACGAGACCAACTCTTCGGGTTATACCTCGTTCTCCGAGACCTACAACCTGCGCATTTCCGATCGTAAAGACCGTTTTGGCGGCAACTTCGCTATCTGCATCATCTCTATCGATCCGCAGACCAACAAGGTCACCACCTTCTCAATGCCAACCTGATTCAGGCGTTGCGCCTGCATTTTGCCGGGTGGCGCTGCGCTTACCCGGCCTACAAAACCTGCAAAAACCTGCGAGCCCGTAGGCCCGTGCAAGCGCAGCGCCGCCGGGTGGAGGGATTAACCCAGGGCAGCGAGCAGCGCTTTTGCCGCGGCTTCGGAGCTGACCGGGTTCTGTCCGGTGATCAGCTTGCCGTCCTCGACAACAAATGAACCCCAGTTCGGGCCTTTCTCGTAGCGCGCACCCAGGGCGCTCAACTCATCTTCTACCAGGAACGGAACCACGTCGGTCAGTTCGACGTCGGCCTCTTCACCGTTGGTAAAGCCCGTCACCTTGCGGCCCTTGACCAGCGGCTCGCCGGATTCACTTTTAACATGGCGCAGCACGCCCGGCGCGTGACAGACGAAGCCGGTGGGTTTGCCCGCGCGGGTGAAGGCTTCAATCAGGGCGATGGAGGTCTGTGACTCCGCCAGATCCCACAGCGGGCCGTGGCCACCGGGATAGAAGACGGTGTCAAAATCGTCCTGACGCACGCTGTCGAGCTTGAGGGTGTTGGCGAGCGCCTGCTGTGCCGCCGGATCGGCTTTGAAGCGATCGGTCATTTCGGTCTGGAAGTCGGGGAGATCGCTTTTCGGATCGAGCGGTGGCTGACCGCCTGCCGGGGAGGCCAGCACCACGTCGGCACCTGCATCCTTGAAGACGTAGTACGGGGCGGCAAACTCCTCCAGCCAGAAGCCGGTTTTCTTGCCGGTATTGCCCAGTTCACTGTGAGAGGTGAGAACCATTAATACTTTCATTGCTATCTCCGGTGATGTGGATAGCTATAAAGGTAGCCTGGTTCAGCGAAGCCATCCCCGGAGGGATGGCTGTTTCGGAATGATTACGGCAGCTTATACGCAATCACGTAGTCGCCGCGATCCGGCGAGTTCCGCGCGCCCCCGGCGGTGATCAGCAGATACTGCTTCCCGTCCACCGGCGATTTGTAGCTGATTGGCGTGCTCTGGCTGCCCACCGGCAGGCGGGCTTTCCACACCTCTTTACCGGTCGAGGTATCGAAGGCGCGCAGGTAGTAATCCTGGGTAGAAGCGATAAACACCAGCCCGCCCTGGGTCGCCATGGTACCGCCGATGGTCGGCATCCCGATCGGGATTGGCAGCCCCATCTTCACGCCAAACGGACCGGTATCCTTCACCGTCCCTACCGGCACCTGCCAGGCAATCTTCTGGGTTTTCAGATCCACCGCAGTCAGCGTGCCAAACGGCGGCTTCTGGCAGGGGATCTCAACCGGCGACATAAAGCGCACTTTGGCGTTGATGGCGTACGGCGTACCGGCCAGCGGCACCGGGCGGCTGATGGCGGCGGCTTCGTTGCCGTCGTTTTTCGCGCCCTGAATGTCCGGGGAGGCCGGGATCAGCTGCACTTCCAGACCCACGCGCATATCGTTGATAAACAGGTACTGATTCACCGGGTCAATCGACAGACCGCCCCAGTTCATGCCGCCTAACGAGCCCGGCAGGTTCAGCGACGGGTCATCACCCGGCGGGGTAAACAGGCCGTTGTAGCGCTTCGATTTAAACTCGATACGGCAGATCAGCTGGTCGAACGGCGTCGCGCCCCACATGTCGGATTCTTTCAGCACGTCCGCGCCAATGGTCGGCATGCCCACCGAGAACGGCTGGGTCGGGGAGTAGATCTCATTCGGGATCTGGCCCTGAGTCACCTTGCGCTCTTCCACTTTGGTCAGCGGCTTGCCGGTGGCGCGATCCAGCACAAACAGCTGGCCGGATTTAGTGCCGAAGATCAGCGCCGGGGTGGTTTTGCCATTGCCGGTCGGGAAATCAGTGAAGGTCGGTTGCATCGGGACGTCAAAGTCCCACAGATCGTTATGAACAGTCTGGTAAACCCATTTCACCTTACCGGTGCTGGCGTCCACGGCCACCATCGAGGCACCAAACTTACGATCGAGATCGTTGTGCTTCACGCCCCACAGGTCCACCGCCGCGCTGCCGGTTGGCATAAACACGGTGTTGGACTGCGGATCGTAAGACATAGGGGCCCACACGTTCGGGGTGGAGCGGGTGAAGTTTTCATTGGCCGGAGGTGCCTGCTGCTCGTCCGGTTTGCCCGGATCGAACGCCCAGCGCAGCTGGCCGGTGATGACGTCGAAGCCACGCACCACGCCGCCGGGCATATCCGTCGCCACGTTATCCGCGACGCGACCGCCGACAACAATGGTCGTACCGGCGAGCGTCGGGGCAGAGGTCGGGTAGTAGAGGCCGGTATCCGCCCCTTTACCCATCTGCGCGCTCAGGCTGACGCGGCCGTGGTTGCCGAAGTCTTCGCAGAACTTACCGGTATCGGCATCCAGGGCCACCAGTTCCGGCGTGACGCTGTTCATGATGATACGGCGTTTGCACTGGGCATCTGCGGGTAGTGAAACGGCTGCCACCGGCGAGGAGCCCGGCAGGTTGGGCTGCTGCAATGGGGCGCTGGCATCAAAGTAAGCCAGGCCGCGACAGCGCATCCACTTTTTCTGCTTCGCGTTGATCTCGGTTTTCCACAGCTCTTTGCCGGTGGTGGCATCGACCGCAATCACATTGTTATGCGGGGTGCAGAGGAAGAGCATATTGCCGATCTGCAGCGGGGTCTGCTGATCTTCCGCGCCGCCGCCGTTCGGGCTGACGGGGATATCGCCGGTGCGATAGGTCCAGGCCACCTGCAGGTCTTTGACGTTATCGCGGGTGATCTGGTCCAGAGCCACAAAGCGCGATGCGCCCGGCGTGTTGCCGTAGTTCGCCCAGTTCTTCTGTTCTTCGCCAGGTTTCACCGGGGTGAGGGGAAGCTGTTCGCCCGACGCCGTCACCGGATCGTGCGGGACAAACATGCCGCCGACGGTAGCGGCAAAGGCCACTGCCAGCACCGCCGCAAGCGCGCCTGCGCCTTTCCAGCACGGGAATTTACCGGCACGACGGAGCAGCGCTGGCAGGGAGAGCGCCACCAGGATCCCGATGCCCGCGAGGGTCAACAGACGCGAGACCAGAGGCCAGAAATCGAAGCCGACATCCCACAGGGCCCACAGCGCAGTGCCCGCCAGAACCACAAAATAGAGGGCCGCGCCACTCAGGCGCTGGCGCAGGATCTGCACGCCCGAGATGATGAGCAGACAGCCGCTGATCAGAAAGTAGGGGCTGCCCTTAACGCTGACCAGCTTTCCACCGTACCAGGCGAAGAATATCCCCATCGCCAGAATTAAGACGCCCAGAATCCCCAGCAGCACTGCTGCGGTTCTGGACAATTTTTGAACGGACATAAATGTTCCCTGATGTTGACTAAAAATGAGTGATATCACTCAAAAGTGACGATTTATAATCTAAGGCGCGCGAGTGTACAACATCCAGGTAACAATATATTTACCAGAAATAGCTTTATTCTCCTGTCCGGGAAGGAGGACAATCCTGGTAAATCTCAGACACATCAAGGAACAGAGCGATGGTTAAGGTACGCGAAGCGCAGGCGGAAGATTTCGAGGCATGGTTACGGCTGTGGAACGGCTATCTCGATTTTTACGGCACCAGGCTGGATGAGGCGGTGACGCTGGCGACCTGGCGTCGGGTGCTCGCGGCGGATTCGGGGCTGTTTTGCCGTCTGGCAGAAACCGAACAGGGCGTGGTGGGATTCGCGATTTGCGTGCTGCATGAAGGGACCTGGGTGACGCAGCCCCTGTGCTATCTGGAAGATCTGTTTGTGGATGACGCGGCGCGCGGCAAGGGCGCGGGCAGGGCGCTGATTGAAGCCGTGATTAGTGAGGCCCGGGAGAAAGGGTGGTCGAAGGTTTACTGGGTCACCCGGGAGGGCAATCCGGCCCGGGCGTTGTATGACAAGCTGGCAACGGTGGATGATTACGTTCGGTACAGGATTACGGTTTAGGTGTTTGCTCCCTCTCCTCTTTGTGGAGAGTTTCGTAGGCCGGGTAAGGCGGAGCCGCCACCCGGCATTGCTGCGCCGGGCGGCACTGCGTTTGCCCGGCCTACGTTCTGAGTCCCTCAGCGCATCAATTGCCATGTGCAGCCAGCGCGGCGCGGTTGTTTCGTAGGCCGGGTAAGGCGAAGCCGCCACCCGGCATTGCTGCGCCGGGCGGCACTGCGTTTGCCCGGCCTACGTTCTGAGTCCCTCAACGCATCAATTGCCATGTGCAGCCTGCGTGGCGCGGTTGTTTCGTAGGCCGGGTAAGGCGGAGCCGCCACCCGGCATTGTTGCGCCGGGAGGGCGCTTTAAGACAAGCTCGCAACGGTGGATGATTACGGTTTAATAATCATCCAGGTTTAAGCTCGATAGCGGAACCTTAGCGGCTTGTGTTTAAAACCTGCAAAATATTCCCGGCCGCGACGGTGCCCATTTTGATATACGAGGCTTCACTCACGCCGCCAATATGAGGGGAAATAATCACATCTTCTCTCCCTTGCCAGATATGGGGGGCCGCCAGCGGCTCGACCGTAAAGCTGTCCAGCGCAGCGCTTCGCAGGATCCCCTCGTCCAGGGCGTGAATCAGGGCGTTATCATCAATCAACCCGCCGCGTGCGGTATTAACCATAATCGCGCCTCGCTTACAGCGGGCGAGCGTTTCAGCGTTAATCATACCGCGATTGTCCGCGGTTAAAGGGCAGTGCAGGGAGATCACGTCCGCGCTGGACATCAGGTCATTTAGCGTCTCTGCACGCTCGCAGGAGGACGGCAGGGTTTTCGCAAAGGGATCGTAGGCCAGCACGCGCATGCCGAACGCGTTGCCCACCGTGGCAACCCGGGAGCCAATCGCCCCCAGACCGATCAGGCCCAGGGTAAGGCCTTCCAGCTCCAGAGATTTATGCGTGGATTTATCCCAGTGGCCGTCGCGCAGACGTTTATCGAGGGAGACAACGGACTTGGCGCAGGCGAGGATCATGGCCCATGTGTGTTCCGCCACGGCGGCGGCGTTGGCACCGGGCGCAGAACAGACGGCAATATTCCGTTCAGCCGCTGCCGCCTGATCGATGACGTCAATGCCGCTGCCATGCTTGGAAATAACCTTCAGCCCCGGGGCTGCATCCATAATACGGGCCGTGATCTTGCCGTAACGCACCAGGATCGCCACAGGATTATACTGCTCGCAGAGCGCGATCAGCTGCGCTTCCGTGGGCTGGCGACCGGCATACACCATCTCATAGTCACCCAGCATCGCGACGGCCTGCTCAGCCAGATCGCTTCCGGTAACCAGAATGACCTTTTTATTGCCCATTACAGCGTCTCCCCGTCGGTTAACATTCCTGCTTTGCGCAACGCGTCATTCAGCCAGTGCGGGCGCAGATCGCCTTTGCGGATGGCCTCAAGGCGGCGGGTTTCGGTCTCCAGCTTCTCTTTGGCCAGAGTGATAACCTGCTGAACTTCATCGAGTGGAATGACCACCACCCCGTCAATATCCGCCACCACCAGGTCCCCGGGACGCACGGTCGCACCGGCAACGGAGATGGCATGGTTCACCCGGCCCGGGATTGATTTGGTGGGGCCACACGGGTTAAGGCCTGCGGAGAACACGGGGTAATTCCCTTTACTCAGGGTGTCGGCATCACGTACGGCACCGTCAATGATGATTCCGGCAATGCCGCTGGCCTCGGCCTGGGTCGCCATGATTTCACCCAACAGGGCGCAGCTGATATCGCCCTTGCCATCCACCACCAGCACATCGCCGGGCTGGGCAACCGCCATTGCGGCATGAATCGCCAGATTGTCACCCGGGCGTACTTCAACAGTAATGGCCGGGCCGGCAACGGCCATATGCGGAGCCAGGGGTTTGATACGTCCGTGCAGCGTCCCGCGGCGCCCGGCAACGTCTGCAAGGATGGCGGCCTGATACTCTGCGGCCTGGCGGACCTCTTCTTCTGACACACGACTGAACTCGCGATTGATCATTGGTTTCTCTGTAGCGGACATGAATGTCTCCATATTGTTTTACTGTGTACAATGCAGGTGTACAATACAAAACAACTATAGCGGTGTTGATTTGCTTTTAGCCAGAGCTACATTGGCGTTTGTGATGTAAACACGAAGTGACTCACAAAATTTGCGGTACACTCTTTGCCGACCAGAACAGGAGAAAATGATGGGTAATGAAGGCGTTGTGGCGGTTGAAAAGGCACTGGCTTTACTGGATTGTTTTCGTCCCGGAGACGAGAGCCTGACGTTGACCGCGCTGGCACAGTTGTCGGGATATCATAAAACCACCGTGTACCGGTTGATGAATTCTCTGGAACGCATGAATTACGTCGTCAGACATGATGATGGGAACTATGCCCTGGGCCCGCGTCTGCTTTATCTGGGTAAGCTCTACGAGCAGTCGTTCCACCTCTCACGCGTGGTGCAGCCGGAGTTACAGGCCTTGTCCATGGCATCACAGGAGAGCGCAAGCTGGTACGTGCTGGAGGGCGGGCAGCGTCTTTGTCTGTTTCGTGCAGAAGCCTCTCACGGGCTGCGCCACAGCAATCTGCCGGGCAGCCAGTTCCCGCTGGATAACTCCGCCATCAGCAAGGTGCTCCGCCACTGGGGGTTGAATGAAGCCTTGCCGGAAGGTGAGCCGTCGGTGCCGCTCTACACCTCAGGGGCGCGCGATCCCCACACCGCCGCCTTTGCAATGCCGGTGTTTGGCGTGCATGACAAACTTATTGCTGCCCTGGCGCTGACCGGGCCGTCGTCAAGGCTGACCGAAGATCGCCGGGATCGGGAAGTAAGCCAGCTGATGAAGGCCACCGCCAGCCGCCTTTCGTTGAAGATGGGAGCCAGCAAGCCATTTTGCATTGCGTTCTACGGCGAAACAGAAGAGCCGGAGAGCTGATGCCTGCACGCGGGACCGGAGTCCCGCGTGGTCATCTTAATGGGTCAGCTGGTTTTCCTGGCTCACGTGACGGCGAGCCTGACGTCCCATCACCAGCACCGCAATGCCCCCGGCAATACACAGACCAGCCAGTGGAAGCATCGCCAGCGTATGGCTGCCGGTGCGTTCATTGATGATGCCGTAAGCGTTCACCATCACCACACCGCCAATCAGGTTAGCAATGGCCCCGATGGCGGCCAGCCCCGCAGCTGCCGACGTGCTGTTCATCCAGCCCGACGCCAGCGCCCAGAATGGACCTTTCATCGAGTACGCCCCAATCAGCATCACGCTGAGGATCGCAATCGTTACCGGCAGAGAGATGCTGACAAACGCCGCGAACACGCCTGCTGCAATTAAGAACAGGGTCAGCGCGGTATGCCAGCGACGCTCGTTGCTGCGGTCTGAGCTGCGTCCCCATACGATCATCAGCACCGATGCCAGACCGTAAGGGATGGCGTTGAGCAGACCGGTGGTCAAGTTATCGAGGTGGAACGATTTCAGAAGCTGCGGTGACCAGACGCTGATGGTGGTACCAGCCGAGGACGCGCCGGTGTAGATCAGCGCCATCAGCCAGATGTGACGGTGTTTCAGCAATTGCCAGGTCGTCTGGTGGCCGATATTTTTTGACTGCTGACGTTCACTTTCTAGGGTGGACTCCAGCCACTCTTTTTGTTCAGTGCTCAGCCAGCTGGCCTGATGCGGGCGGTCGCGGAGAATAAACCAGGCCACAATCCCCAACAGCACGGCCGGTAAGCCTTCAATGATGAACAGCAGATGCCAGCCGCGCAGACCCATCCAGCCATCCAGCGTCAGGATCAGGCCGGAGAGGGGAGAGCCGATAAAGTTGGCCAGCGGGATCGCCACCATAAACGAGGCGATGATCCGTGCCCGGTAGCGGGACGGGATCCACCAGGTGAGATACAGCACCACGCCCGGGAAAAAGCCTGCCTCTGCCGCGCCGAGCAGAAAACGCACGATATAGAGCGATGTTGTACTCTCAACCAGCGACATGCACATTGATACCACGCCCCAGCTAATCATAATGCGCGGGATCCACAGTCGCGCGCCGACCTTCTGCATTGCCAGGTTGCTTGGCACTTCAAACAGGAAATAAGCAACAAAGTAGAGACTGCTGGCGAAGCCAAACGCGGCTTTGCTGAGGCCGAGATCTTCGTTCATCTGCAGCGACGCCATGCCAATGTTTCCGCGATCGATAATCGAGACCAGGTAGCTGACGATCAGAAACGGGAGGATGCGCCAGATAACCTTGCGCATGGTCTCTCTTTCTATGGCTTCAGTGGCCGTAACGGGGTTACGAGTGTGCTCTGTCATTATTTCCTCGCAGGGTTTCATTATGTTTATCAGGAAATTCTCAGCAAAGTAAGCAGCCCTTCTTGTTGTTAACCGGCTTGCTGCTTTTTGTTTGTTGTACTCTGTACAACATGGTTTTATCAAACAAAACCACTATAGCGGTGACGCGTTCTTTTTATCCAGTTAATGGAAGGTTTAAATGATGTAAATAAGAGGTGACTCACAGATGAGAGGGTGTGGGTATACAGAGAGGGGAGGGGCGAAATAATGAAGTTTTGTAGGCCGGGTAAGGCGCAGCCGCCACCCGGCAGTGCATTGTTGCGCCGGGCGGCACTGCGTTTGCCCGGCCTGGGGATTCAGTCCATCAGCGCATCAATTGCCATGTGCAGCCAGCGCGGCGTGGTTGTTTCGTAGGCCGGGTAAGGCGGAGCCGCCACCCGGCAGTGTTGCGTCGGGCGCACAGCGCCAGCTTCTCGGCAGGTTCGTCGGTTTCCAGCAGGGTTTGAGCAAAACGCTCGCAGTGATTCGCCAGCACGGTGAAGTCAGTGTTGTGGGAGAAGGGGACGGTGAAAATTGGGTGAGCATGGTTTGTAGACATAGGGAATCTCCTCAAAATTAAGAAACCCTGTAAATTTCGCGAGAGGCCAATCCCGACGTCTGATTTTGCAGGCGCAGCAGGAAGATACTGCGAAGAGATCGAGGCGACAACCTGGAAAAACCATTCCCGGAATCCGCCTCGCAAAGTTTTAAAGCAACGGAAAATATTACATGGAAACAGCCAGGAACCGCCCGGCGGCGCTACGCTTGCACGGGCCTACAAAACCGGAACGAGCACCAGAACCAGCAAAATCGAATCACCGCCGCATGTACCCCGCAGACATTCTGTGCGCTCCCCCACAAAAGCGCATATTCCCGGCCGTAGCATCCCCTCCGCCCGCGCGTTTGCGGGCATCATACCCCCACGACACACCAGACGTGGGATCCACCATGCGCAACGAAATCCTGAGCTTCCTTGCCAACCAGACCGATTTTTTCGACCCGGAAAACCTGAGCGAGGTCTTTACCGCCAGCTACCTGGCAGAGCGGTTCGACCTCAAGCGCAACACCGCCAGCCACTATCTGAACCAGCTGGTGGCCCAGGGGGAGCTGGTTAAAATCAACACCCGGCCGGTCTACTTCCTGCATAAGAAGGCCTTCAGCCAGCAGTTCTCTCCGTTGTCAGGCAACGAATACGACAGCATTGCCCAGCTGCTGAACGACGGCGACAGCGGGCAGGAAGCGCCGGATCACTTTTCCCTGCTGATCGGCCATGACGGCAGCCTGAAAAAGGCCATTGCCCAGCTGAAAACGGCGCTCTTCTATCCCGATGGCGGTCTGCCGCTGCTGATCACCGGGGACAGCGGCACCGGTAAAAGCTACATGGCGAACCTGATGCACGCTTACGCCATCTCCCAGGGGCTGATGTCGGACGATGCTCCCTTTGTCAGCTTCAACTGTGCCCAGTACGCCAGCAATCCGGAGCTGCTGGCGGCGAACCTGTTTGGCTATGTGAAAGGAGCGTTTACCGGGGCACAGACCGATAAACAGGGGGCATTCGAAGCCGCCGACGGCGGGATGCTGTTTCTCGACGAAGTGCATCGCCTGAACGCCGAGGGCCAGGAAAAACTCTTTACCTGGCTCGATCGCAAGGAGATCTACCGGGTAGGGGAAACCGCACAGGGCAGGGCGATCTCCACCCGGCTGGTCTTTGCCACCACCGAGGATCTGCACAGCACCTTTTTAACCACCTTCCTGCGCCGTATTCCGATCCTGGTGACGCTCCCCGACCTGCAAGCGCGTTCCCGTCAGGAAAAAGAGGCGCTGATCCTGCAGTTCCTGTGGCGGGAGGCGAAGAAGCTGGATGTTCCCCTGACCGTGACACCCCGTCTGCGCCAGGTGCTTCACCACGCCCTCTATCGCGGTAACGTGGGCGAGCTGAAAAACGTCATCAGGTATGCGGTCGCTGCGGCGTGGGCCAGGCAACGGGGGCAGGAGACCATTAACGTTATCCTTCAGGATCTGCCGGAAAAAGTGCTGGCCGCCATCCCGACCCTGAACGACACCCCCGTGGTGGAAGAGCCCCTGACGATAGAGCCGCAGACCAACCTGCAGTGGCTGCTGCGCGCCCACGACCGGACCCAGGGAATGATCCATGATACCCAGTGCCAGGTGCTGGCCCTGCACGAAGAGGCGATCGCCGGTCGGTCGGGCTGGGAGGAGGTGCACCGGCGGATGGGGGAGGAGATCGAAACCCTGTTCGACAGGCTGGTGTTCCACCATCGCGATACCACCGCCTCGCCGCTCCTGCAGCTCACCACCCAGCAGGTGCGGGAGGCGTTTTACCGCCTGGAGCAGCAGTTCAACGTGCAGTTTAACGGCAACGGCATCTACGCCCTGAGCCACTATCTGGTGCATCGCGCCCACAACGGCCTGTCGGCTCTGAGCCAGGCGCGTGTCCGTCTGCTGGATGACTTTCTGGCGCAAAAGTATCCCCTGCTGTACCGCTTCTGCCAGGCGATGATCGCCGCCCTGACGCAAAAGCTCGACATCGAAGCCCAGCGCATCGACGCCGTGCTGCTGGTGCTGTGGCTGCATAAAGCGGGGGCGGTGAGCCAATCCCGGGTGACGCGGGCGGTGATCCTCGCCCACGGCTACGCCACCGCCAGCAGCATCGCCAATGTGGCAAACCGCTTACTGAAGCACACCGTTTTTGAATCCTTCGACATGCCGCTCGACGTCACGCCGGAGGCGATTGCCCAGCAGGTGATGCACTATATCGAAAGCAACGCCGTGACGTCCGGGCTGATGATCCTGGTGGATATGGGGTCGCTGAACGCCATCCACAGCCACTTCCAGCGTCGGCTGGCGACCCCGGTGGCGATTGTGAACAATGTGTCCACCAGCATGGCGCTGTATGTCGGGGAACGGATCCTGCAGGGGCACCACATCGAGGAGATCGCCAGCGAAATCGGCGCGGATTTACCGGTGGAGCACCAGCTGTTCTGGCCGCAGGCCAGTAAACCCCGGGTGATCCTCACCACCTGCATCACCGGCATCGGCGCGGCGGCCAATCTCTGTCATCTGCTGAAGGCCAGTATCCCGGAGACGCTGGGGATTGAGGTTATCGCCTGCGACTACGAGATGCTCAGCGATGCGCAGGAGCGGACGGTGGCCTTTAACCGCTACGACATACTGGCGATTGTCGGCACCTTCGATCCGCAGGTTCCCGGTGTTCCCTGGATCTCGCTGGATTCATTGATTGCCGGGGAGGGGACGCGGCCGCTGATGCGCATCTTTGGCGATATCGCCACACAGGAGCAGGTGGCCGAAATCAACAATCTGCTGCTGAAGAACTTCTCCCTGCGCCGGGTGATTGAGTCGGTGACCATTCTTGATACCACCAAGGTGATCAACCAGGTGGAGCAGTTTGTCCTTCGCTACGAGCATCTGGCCGGTTACCCGGTGGCGAACGAACGCAAGGTGGCGCTGTATGTGCACATCAGCTGTCTGATTGAGAGGCTGATCCGCAACGCGTCGCCCACAACCTATGCCGGACGACAGTGTCCTGAAAGCGAGCTGGGCCTGTTGCGCCAGGCTTTTAGTGTCATTGAGAGCAGTTATAGTGTCAAAATTCCCGTCGTCGAGCTCTGCTACATCCACAATATTCTGACCCTGGATACGGAATTTATTCAGGCAGATCAAGAGTTTTAACTTCTCCCTCTCTCCACCTCGCCCACGCGCCACTTTTTTCTGGCACGTGGGTTGCACTTCTCTGTTCAGCAAATCGCTGCACAGTGGAATGAGCTTTCGAGGACAGGATGAAACGACATTACATTTTTGCCAGTCATGGCACCTTTGCCCGCGGGTTACTCGATTCGGTTGAGCTGATCCTCGGCAAGCAGCAGGACATCCATACGCTTTGCGCCTATGTCGACGAGAACCACGATCTCACCGAGCAGGTTGAGACGTTACTTGCCAGCCTGCCGGCGCAGGATGAGGTGATTGCCATCACCGATATTTTTGCCGGAAGCGTCAACAACGAATTTATCCGCTATCTGCACCGGCCACATTTTCATTTGATCGCCGGTCTTAATCTGCCGCTGGTGATTGACCTGCTTATTTCAGCGGATGAGCAGGACAGCGAAAAATTAATTCACGAAGCGTTATCCAGTTCCAGAGAGAGTATTCAGTATTGCAACCAGTCTATTGCCAGTGCGCTACAGGCGGATAAAGACTTCTGATTAAGAGGAAGAATAATGATTACGTTATTACGCGTTGACCACCGATTATTACACGGACAGGTGGCCTTTTCCTGGACCCAGTACGTGGGGGCAGACTGTATATTAATTGCTAACGACAGCGTGCCCAATGATGAATTACGTAAAACCACCATCAAGCTGGCCAAACCGCCTGCGGTAAAGCTGGTGATTAAAAATATCAACGACTCCATTGAAGCCATTAAAAGCGGCGTCACCGATAAATATCATCTTTTTATCGTGGTGGAGTCCGTGGACGATGCCTGGCGTTTAGCCTCGGCGGTGGAGGGTATTAAAAGCATTAATCTTGGCGGCGTGAAAGCGAAAGAGGGCGCACGCAATATCTCTAAGGCGATTAATTTGCTGCCGGACGAAATCGAAAAGCTCACGCAGCTGGCTGGCAACGGCGTTGAAGTTGAAATACGCCAGGTGCCCAACGATCGCAAACAGCTATTAGCGGAATCGCTGTAATTCCGGAGGACTCACTATGACAGAGGCACTTTTACTCGGGCTGGTGGCGTTTATCGCCCAGTCGGAATATGCCCTGGGCACCTCGCTGCTCTCCCGGCCCATCGTCACCGGATTATTAACCGGGCTGGTGCTCGGCGATGTGCAGACGGGCGTGGTTATGGGCGCGACGCTGGAGCTGGCGTTTATCGGATCGTTTTCGGTGGGGGCGTCGATTCCGCCGGATGTGGTCACCGGCGGGGTACTGGGGGTGGCGTTTGCCATCACCTCCGGGGCGGGAACGGAGACGGCGCTACTGCTCGGCCTGCCGATTGCCACCCTGACGCTGGTACTGAAAAACGTCTATCTCGGCATGTTTATCCCCATGCTCAGCCAGAGGGCCGACAGCTATGCCGAACAGGCGGATACCGGCGGCATTGAGCGGATGCACCTTATCGCCGGGTTTGGTCTGTCCCTGATGCTGGCGACGGTGGTGACCGTATCCTTCCTGGTGGGCAGCAGCGCGGTGAAATCCCTGCTGGATGCCATCCCGGAATTTATTAAGCACGGGCTAAGCGTGGCGACAGGGATCATTCCGGCGCTGGGCTTTGCGATGCTCGCCCGGCTACTGATCAACAAAAAAGTGGCGCCGTTCTTCTTCCTCGGCTTTGCCCTGATGGCGTACCTGAAAATCCCCGTCACCGGTATCGCTATTCTCGGCGCCATTGTGGCGGTGGTGATGGTCAACATGACTGCGCACAACGCCCCCCGAACTACCACCGATCAAGGAGTCAGTGATGACGACGAAGATTTCTGAAGAGACCCTGCCGCAGGTGCAGGATGAGAACGCGATCAACGCACGCGATCTGCGCCGGGTGTTCTGGCGGTCGTTCCAGATGGAGTTTTCCTGGAACTATGAGCGGCAGATGAACCTCGCCTTTGTCTACGCCCTGATCCCGGTGCTGAAAAAGCTCTATCCGCAGAAGGCTGAGCTGGCCGCGGCGTTAAAACGCCACCTGGTGTTCTTCAACACCACGCCGCATATCGTCACCCTGCTGCTGGGCATTACGACGGCGATGGAGGAGAAAAACAGCCAGCAAAACGAGATGGACGGCACGGCAATTGACAACGTGAAGGCGTCTTTGATGGGCCCGCTGGCCGGGCTGGGGGACTCCTTTTTCTGGGGAACGCTGCGCCTGATCGCCACCGGCATCGGCACCAGCCTGGCGCTGCAGGGCAACATCCTGGGGCCGATCCTGTTCCTGCTGGTGTTTAACGTGCCGCACATTCTGGTGCGCTGGCTCTTTACCCGCTGGGGGTACGTGCTGGGCACCGGGGTGCTCCATCGGGTGCAGAAGAGCGGAATGATGGAGAGCCTCACCTACGGGGCGTCGATTATCGGCCTGATGGTGGTGGGGGCGATGGCCGCCTCGATGATTAACATCACTGTCCCCCTCTCCTTTGGGGCGGGGGAGGCGAAAACCGAAGTCCAGGGGATCATCGACAACATCATGCCCTGCCTGCTGCCGCTTATCAGCTTCGGGGTGGTCTACTGGCTGCTGGGGCGCAAGGTAAAACCGCTCACCATTATTGGCGGCATGGCGCTGGTGGGCATTCTGGGATCGTGGATCGGTCTGTTTTAGAGGGAGAAAACGATGCAACCAACAATGATGACCTATATCGAGGAGCAGCCTGCGGCGCTGGAGGCGATCCTCAGGGCCTGGCCGCAGCATCTGGCGTCGGTGGAAACCTTTGCCCGCCAGCACCCGGTGCGCCGCCTGTTGGTGCTGGCGACCGGTTCATCGCTGAATGCGGCGATGTGCGCACGCTACCTGTTTGAGCACCGCTTTGGCGTGCTCCTTGAGATCAAAGAGCCGTACAACTTTGTCCACTACGAGGCCATCGACCCGCATACCGACATGGTGCTGGTGGTTTCCCAGAGCGGAAAAAGCGCCTCGACGCTGGCGGCGATGGAAAAAGTGCAGGCGGCCGGGCTGCCGGTGTTTGCCCTGACCTCGGATCCGGACAGCCCGATAGGCCGCCGCTGCAATCACGTGCTGGATATCCATACCGGGATCGAGAAAGTGGGCTTTGTGACCCGCGGCTTTAGCGCCACGGTGCTCAACCTGATGCTGGTGGCGCTCACCCTTGCCCGGGCGCAACAGCAGATTGATGACAAGGGGACACTGGATTATCTCGAGGCGCTGCACCGGCTTGCGGCCGCCATCCCCGACACCATCGCCCGCACGAAGGCGTTTTTTGAGCGGCATCAGAGCACCCTGCAGGGGGCCACGCGCTTTATCGCCATCGGCGAAGGGGCCCTGACCGGGGTGGCGAAGGAGTTCGAAACCAAGTTCACCGAAACGGTGCGGGTACCGTCCGGCGGGTTTGAACTGGAGGCCTACATGCACGGTCCCTATCTGGAGGCTAACGCAGAGCACGTGATGTTCTTTATTGAGGATGCGCCAAACCCACGCCTGCGGGCGCTGCGGGACTATATGGCCCCAGCGGTGAAGCAGACGTTTCTGGTGACGCTGACGGGCGAGGCGTCGGCTAATACGCTGGCGCTGAACTGCCCCCTTGAGCATCTGCTCTCGCCGCTGCTGTTGATTATCCCCATGCAAATTCTGGCCTGGCGTACCGCCTGCGCCAAAGGCATCGACCTCTCGGTGCGTATCTTCGATGACTTCGATCGGGTTTTAAAAAGCAAAATATAGCAGGAGAATGACTATGTTAGGTTTTAATCAGGACGAGTACCTGACCAGTGCTCGTGAGATTGTTGCTGCGCGTAAACAGGCGGAAAAGGTAGCTGATGACATTATTGAGCAGGGCTTCAGCACGCTATTTTTCGCATCGGTAGGGGGATCGCTCGCGCCAATGATGGCCATTAACGCCTTCGCCCGGGAATTAACCGAACTGCCGGTTTACCTTGAACAGGCGGCGGAATTAATTCATGCCGGACATAAACGGCTGAATAAAGACTCAGTGGTAATTACCCTCTCGAAATCGGGGGATACCAAAGAGTCAGTAGCGATTGCCGAATGGTGTAAGGCGCAGGGGATCCGCGTGGTGGCGATCACCAAAAATAGCGAATCGCCGCTGGCGAACGCCGCCACCTGGCATATTCCGATGCGGCACAAGAACGGCGTGGAATACGAGTATATGCTGCTGTACTGGGTATTCTTCCGCTTGCTTCATCGTAACGGGGAGTTTGCTAACTATAACCAGTTTGCCAGCCAGCTGGAATTGTTGCCTGAGAATCTCCTTAATGCTAAAAAGCAATTTGATCCCCAGGCCGATGCCATCGCGCAAAAATACCATAACGCCGACTATATGATGTGGATTGGTGGGGCCGAAATGTGGGGCGAAGTCTATCTCTTCTCGATGTGTATTCTGGAGGAGATGCAGTGGAAGCGCACCAAATCGGTCTCCTCGGCGGAGTTTTTCCACGGCACCCTGGAGTTGCTGGAGAAAGACGTCCCGCTGTTCCTGGTGAAAGGGGAGGGTAAATGCCGGGCGCTGGATGATCGCGTGGAGCGTTTTGCCGCGAAAATTACCGATAACCTGGTGGTGCTTGATCCGCGTGAGTACACCCTGGCGGGGATCGATGATGAGTTCCGCTGGCTGCTGGCGCCGTGCGTAGTTTCAACCCTGCTGGTGGACCGTCTGGCTGCCCATTTCGAGCATTACACCGGCCACAGTTTGGATATTCGCCGCTATTACCGGCAGTTCGAGTATTAACAGAAATAACGCCCGGCGGCGCAAGCTTGCCGGGCGTATGATTTTCCAGGCTTGATGGCGCAGCGCCATCAGGCGTTAACCGAAATTAAACCCGCGTACCCCAAAGGTCATACTCGTCGGCGTTCTCAACCTTCACGCGCACGATATCACCCGGTTTCACTTTGGTTTCACCGTTCAGGTAGACCGCGCCGTCGATTTCCGGGGCATCGGCCATGCTGCGGCCAATGGCGCCTTCTTCATCCACTTCGTCGATGATGACCATGATTTCGCGGCCCACTTTCTCCTGCAGACGTTCAGCAGAGATCTGCTGTTGCAGCTGCATGAAGCGGTTCCAGCGCTCTTCTTTTACCTCTTCCGGCACCTGATCCGCCAGTTCGTTGGCGGTCGCGCCTTCTACCGGGCTGTACTTGAAGCAGCCCACGCGATCCAGACGGGCTTCTTTCAGGAAGTCGAGCAGCATCTGGAAGTCTTCTTCGGTTTCACCCGGGAAGCCAACGATAAAGGTGGAGCGCAGGGTCAGATCCGGGCAGATTTCACGCCACTGCTTGATGCGGGCCAACTGGCGGTCAACGGAGCCAGGACGCTTCATCAGCTTCAGAATACGTGGGCTGGCGTGCTGCAGCGGGATATCCAGGTACGGCAGGATTTTGCCTTCCGCCATCAGCGGGATCACGTCGTCTACGTGCGGATACGGGTAGACGTAGTGCAGACGGGTCCAGATGCCGAGCTTAGCGAGCTGTTCGCACAGGCCGACCATGCTGGTTTTCACCGGCTCGCCGTTGTGGAAACCGGAGCGGTGCTTCACGTCCACGCCGTAGGCAGAGGTGTCCTGAGAGATCACCAGCAGCTCTTTCACGCCGGCATCTGCCAGACGTTTGGCTTCGGCCAGCACTTCGCCAATCGGACGGCTCACCAGATCGCCGCGCATGGACGGGATAATGCAGAAGGTGCAGCGATGGTTGCAGCCTTCGGAAATTTTTAAGTACGCGTAGTGACGCGGGGTCAGCTTCACGCCCTGTTCCGGCACCAGGCTCAGGAACGGGTTGTGCTTTGGTTTTGGTACATAGTGATGCACATGTTCCAGCACCTGCTCGTAGCTGTGCGGACCGGTGATTTCCAGCACCTTAGGGTGCACTTCGCGGATTTGATCGACTTTGGCGCCCAGACAACCGGTGACAATCACCTTGCCGTTCTCGGTGAGCGCTTCCCCGATGGCTTCCAGAGACTCCTGTACGGCGCTATCGATAAAGCCGCAGGTGTTAACGATCACCATATCGGCGTTGTCGTAGCTTGGCACCACGTCATAGCCTTCGGTGCGAAGTTCGGTCAGGATACGTTCGGAATCCACCAGGTTTTTCGGGCAGCCCAGGGAGACGAAGCCGATTTTCGGCTGGTGGGTAACATTGCTCATAGATTAAAAAGTAGTCAGTTATGGAGTTATCAGGGCAGGGATTGTACAGGGTTCTTGCGGGGATTTATACAGATCCCTGTGCTGTGCAGGCAGCGGCTAAGATTTTCTTATCCCGGCTTTAAGGGGCCCTTATTGGATTGGTTAAACAGATAACTTATCTTTCACCTCGTCGATAACTTAAATGAGGTACGTTATGAGAGATATTTATCTGCAATCTAAATTAGAAATGGCCAAAACCCTCCACACCTACGGCGTCGAACTGTCCTGTATTTCCGTTGCGACAGGTCTGACCCAGTCCAAATTAGTCAATGAATTAAAAATTGCCGATGACAGCGAATTCGGTAAGCACAAAATCAAAAAATACTAACCCGGCTATTATTCTCTGAACATTCAGGTCGGGTTATTTACTGAGAAATCGGCCAGCAGAGAATAGAGCAGTTTATTCATCTCTTTTCTGAAAGAAGAGTAAATACTGAATTGCGGTAGCGTGAAGGGCGTGTCCAGTTTCTTCAGGTTATACATCCCGGCATACGTCGAAAAGACCTTTTCCGGGATAATGCCCAGGCAATCGGTCTGAGAAACAATCAGCAGGATGGACGCGAAAGAGGTCGTCAGCAGGCAGCGCTCGCTGGAACGGAATTTTTTATCAACGATGCTCCGGTGATAAATAATCTTTTCGTTTTTGGTGTTGTAGCCCACAAGGTTGGCCTCCCTGAACATCTCTTCCGTTACCGTATCCCCATAAAGAGGATTATCTTTTGCAGCAATCAACACCAGCGTCATATCACTCATCTTCTGGCAAGAAAGATTACTGCTCTCAACAGAAAAGGTGGAGAACACCGCATCCGCCTGGCGCATATTCAGCAGTTCGGTAATTTTCGCTTCATTTAGTTCAGCGGTGCGGTGCAGCAGGCTGATATCCGAATTCATGCTGACAATTTTTTGCGTGAGATCGGGAATGACCAGCGGTGAAATAAAGGATTCGGTATAAAGCGTCAGTCTTCTCTTTTTAATCTGTGACGAGAGCGGAAGCAGGGTGGCGAGTTTATCGATGAGCGGCAGGATATTATCGTACAGCTCATCCGCATACACCGTGGGCAGCAGAATATTGCCGCTGCGCACAAACAGGTTATCGCCCATCTGCTCGCGCAGTTTTCGCAGCGACTGGCTGACGGCGGAGGGCGATATGTCCAGCATATCGGCCACTCGGGAGATACTGCCCACGCTGTAAATCAGGCAAAAGAGGGTCAGCAGATTCAGGTCGATCCGGGTTAACGAGACGATCTTTTCTGACACCGGCAAGGTTTGCATACGCCCTCTGTATCACCGCGCGACCCTCTGAAAAATAGCAGGTTGCGCGCCCGCTGCTGTGAGGGAGAAGTATGATTTTGAATTTACCCGCGCTGCAGGCCTTCTCGCTGCTGCCTGGACGCGGCGATTTAACATTGTAAATTATGCAAAACAGTCGCGTATTATTGACCTGACGCATTAAATTGTACAAAAAACAGCCATAATCTAAAGATGTTCTTAGCTGACAAGGGGGGAAATAGCATGTCCGTTGACAGACTAAAACGCGATCTTCTGAACAAGATGATCAACGCCCGAATTGATCTCGCGGCCTATCTGCAGTTGAGGAAAGCGAAGGGGTACATGTCAGTCAGCGAAAGCGACCATCTGCGTGACAACTTCTTTGAACTTTGTACTTATATGCGTGAAAAAGCGCCTGAACTGAGAGCCTATTGTAATCCCGAGGAGCAGGCTATGCTCTATCGTGCCGCCGGTTCGCTCACTACCGCAGGCGTCTGTATGATGACCGGCAACCACGATTGCCCGACATTTATCGCCGTCAACGCAGAGAAGCTGGAAAACTGTCTGAACGATCTCACTCTCTGCATCCAGTATCTGAAATCGCATGCACCGCTGATTCGGAGCTGACCCCGGGGGAGGCAACTCCCCCAACTGCTTAAGTTTTTGTAAAAGTAAGAGTGCCCCTGCGCTGAGTGGCTACCTTTAAGGCATACGTCGAAAAGGAGTGCATTATGCGTCGATCCTCGCTTATTTCCCTGCCAATGTTGCTGATATCCGCCTCGCTGTGTGCGGCACCCGCCGACGTGAAGGTCGAAGTGCTGCAAAATAAACTCGATCACCCCTGGTCGCTGGCGTTCCTGCCGGGAGATCAGGGCATGTTGATCACCCTGAAAGGCGGCCAGCTTAAGCGCTGGCAGGCGGGTAAGGGGCTTTCCGATCCCATCGTCGGCGTGCCGAAGGTCTGGGCTAACGGCCAGGGCGGACTGCTCGACGTGGTGCTGGCACCCGACTTCGCGACCTCGCGCCGGGTCTGGCTGAGCTATGCCGAAGCGGGGGATGACGGAAAAGCAGGTACGGCGGTGGGGTATGGCCGTCTGAGCGACGATAATACGCGGCTGGAGGCCTTTAAGGTGGTCTTCCGCCAGCAGCCAAAACTCTCTACCGGTAATCATTTTGGCGGTCGGCTGGTGTTCGACGGCAAAGGCTATCTCTATATCGCGCTGGGCGAGAATAACCAGCGGCCTACCGCCCAGGATCTGGACAAGCTGCAGGGCAAGGTGGTGCGCCTGACCGATCAGGGTGCGGTTCCGGGCGATAACCCCTTCGTAAACCGTAACGATGCGCGGCCGGAAATCTGGTCTTACGGGATCCGCAACCCGCAGGGGATGGCGATGAATCCGTGGAGCGATACCCTGTGGCTTAACGAGCACGGCCCGCGCGGCGGGGATGAAATTAACATCCCGGAAAAAGGCAAAAACTACGGCTGGCCGCTGGCGACGCACGGCATCAACTACAGCGGCTTGCCGATCCCGGAGGCTAAAGGTGAGCATGTGGAAGGCACCGAGCCGCCGCTGTTTGTCTGGAAGCAGTCCCCGGCCCTGAGCGGGATGGCCTTCTATAACAGCGATGTTTTCCCGCAGTGGAAAAACAAACTGTTTATCGGCGCGCTGAAGGACAAGGATGTGATCGTACTGAACGTTAACGACAAAAGGGTAACCGAAGAGGGGCGCATTCTGGGGGATCGCGAGCAACGGGTCCGCGATGTGCGGGTCGGGCCGGATGGCTATTTATACGTGCTGACCGATGAGTCGGACGGGCAGCTGTTAAAAGTCAGCCCGTCCGGGAAATAGCTTAAGTAACCGGGATCATCACCACGTTACGGTAGGCAGGGCGTTCGCTCAGCTTAGCCATCCAGCGCTCGAGATGCGGGCGCGAAGTCCACTCCAGGCCAACGTTGGTAAGGTTCCAGACAAAGGGCGCGACGGCGATGTCGCCCACGCCAAAGTCGTCGCCCGACAGCCATGGCTGTGTCGCCAGGGTTTCATCCAGCATGGCGAGCAGGGATTCGCAGCTCTCTTTTGCGGCATTAATGGCCGGGTAGTTACGCTCGGCTTCCGGGGTTCTCACCAGCCCCATCAGGATCACCCGGTGGGCAGGGGACAGCGTCTGGTTGGCCCAGTCCATCCACTTTTCACCCACGGCACGCTTTGCGGGAGCATCGATCCAGAGTCGGTTCTGGCCGTATTGTGCGGCGAGGTAGCGCACGATGGCGTTGGATTCCCACAGCGTCAGGTCGGTTTCGTCATCGCGCAGCAGCGGAACCAGGCCATTGGGGTTCATCGCCAGATACTCCGCGTCTTTATTCACCCCGAACTCCAGTCCCGCCATGATCTGGTTAAAGGGTAAATCGAGTTCTTCCAGCGTCCAGAGCACCTTTTTGACGTTGGTTGAATTGTTCCTGCCCCACAACGTAATCATAATAACCCCTTATAATTAAAGCCGATCTTAAGATAACATCCGAGTGTATGGCTTCACATGGTGAGATAAACCCAACAAATACGCAACAGAGGCGAAAAAAATCGACGTGGTCAAAGCGTATCGGGTTGTTATTGCATAAACTTTAAAAACTTTACCAGGATTTGGTTTTTTTTAAGGCTTTAGTACGTTATTACTCATCGCTTCTTACGGCACGGTAGTGTGACGTGATTTTTGGAATGGAAATTCGGGTGGCAACATGATGCGAAAAACTTCTTCTTTACGCGGTCTGGTAGCGGGTTCTGCGCTGCTGGTCCTTTTTGCACCTTCGCTGTACGCAGCGGAACAGGCGGCGCCAGAGGCCCCGCCGGTTGATGCGCGCGCCTGGATATTGATGGACTATGCCAGCGGCAAAGTGCTGGCCGAAGGCAATGCGGACGAGAAACTCGACCCTGCAAGCCTGACAAAAATCATGACCAGCTACGTAGTGGGGCAGGCGCTGAAAGCGGGCAAAATCAAACTCACCGACATGGTGACCATCGGCAAAGACGCCTGGGCGACCGGCAACCCGGCGCTCCGTGGCTCCTCGGTGATGTTCCTCAAGCCCGGCGATCAAGTGGCGGTTTCCGATCTGAATAAAGGGGTAATTATTCAGTCGGGGAATGATGCCTGCATCGCGCTGGCCGATTATGTGGCCGGCAGCCAGGATTCGTTTATTGGCTTGATGAATGGGTATGCGCAAAAATTAGGCCTCACTAACACCACCTTTAAAACGGTTCACGGCCTGGATGCGCCGGGTCAGTTCAGTACCGCCCGGGATATGGCGCTGCTCGGTAAGGCGCTGATTCATGACGTGCCGGAAGAGTATGCGATCCACAAAGAGAAAGAGTTCACCTTCAATAAGATCCGCCAGCCGAACCGTAACCGCCTGCTCTGGAGCAGCAACGTGAACGTCGACGGCATGAAAACCGGTACCACGGCGGGAGCCGGCTATAACCTCGTGGCGTCAGCGACCCAGGGCGATATGCGTCTGATCTCGGTGGTGCTGGGCACCAAAACCGACCGCATCCGCTTTAACGAGTCGGAAAAACTGCTGACCTGGGGCTTCCGCTTCTTCGAAACCGTCACGCCGATTAAGCCGGACGCGACCTTTGTCAGCCAGCGCGTCTGGTTTGGCGATAAGAGCGAGGTTAGCCTCGGTGCCGGCGAAAGCGGTTCCGTGACCATTCCGCGCGGCCAGCTTAAAAACCTGAAAGCGAGCTACACCCTGACCGATAAACAGCTCACCGCACCGTTGAAGAAAGGCCAGGTGGTGGGCACCATCGACTTCCAGCTGAACGGCAAATCCATCGAACAGCGTCCGCTGGTGGTGATGGAAGCGGTGGAAGAGGGCGGCTTCTTCGGCCGGATGTGGGATTACGTAATGATGAAATTCCACGAGTGGTTTGGTGGTTGGTTTAAGTAGTTGAAAACAACGCCGGGTGGCGGCTTCGCCTTACCCGGCCTACAAATATCGTAGGCCCGCGCAAGCGCAGCGCCGCCGGGCGTCAGGCCGCTAACCGGCCCAAATCGTAGGCCCGCGCAAGCGCAGCGCCGCCGGGCATCAGGCCACCAATCAGCCCAATACCGTAGGCCCGCGCAAGCGTAGCGCCGCCGGGCACTAGCCCGCACTCAGTACATCAGCTTAATCTGCTGCGCCTTTGCATAAGAAACCAGCTCCTCGTCCGGGCGACAGTCGCTCACGATGGCGTTAAAGCGCGTCAGCTCACCCATTCTTGCCGGGCGCACTTTGCCAATCTTGCTGTGATCCACCACCAGCACATGGTACTGGGCCATATTCATCGCCCACTGTTTTACCGGCAGCTCGTCGAGATTAAAGCAGGTCGCCCCCTGGCGGACATGCACGCCCGCCGCGGAGTAAAAGGCGATATCCGGACACAGGTTATTAAGCGTGTCCTGCAGATTCAGCGGTTTGAAAATCGCATTGCTGGCGTGGAACTCCCCGCCGCAGAGGATCACCCGGCAATCTGGCTTTTCCTGCAACGCGAGGAAGGTGTTCAGAGAGTAGCAGACGCCGGTAAACGGCAGGTCGTTATCAATGGCTTCGATGATCCACGGCGTGGTGGTGCCGCAATCGAAAAACAGCGTCTGGTGGGGCTGCACCAGCGAGGCGGCAAGACGCGCGGCTTTGCGTTTCTCTTCCACCAGGCGGGTCTTTTGATCGCTCAGCAGGTAGTGGCTGGCGCTGCGGGGCTCAAGGACGATATAGCCGCCAAGCAGCACCACAGGGCCACTTTCACTGTTGAGATCGCGACGAATGGTCATCTCGGAGACACCCAGCAGCGCGGCGGCTTCTTTCAGGTGCAATTTGTCGCTGCGCTTGAGCGCATTAATCAGTTGAGCCAGCCGTTCGTCACGTCGTGTTTCCATAGGTCCTCGGAGCCATAAATGAACCCCCGTTACGCCGGGGGGCTCAAGTTTAACTCGCTAAACCCGAATTAGTCACGTATCCAGCCTTTACGGATAGGCAGGGCAAAGCAGAAGCGGTACAGCTGCGAAAGACGTTGATAGATAACGTCCCCGCACAGATTCCACAGGATCTGCGCGCTCAGGCAGCCCAGCATGCCGACCATCAGTCCGCCCAGCATGTCCATCGGCCAGTGCACGCCAAGGTAGACGCGGGACCAGGCGATGGTGCAGGCCACTATCATCAGGACGATGCCCGACCAGACGCGATGCCAGAACAGGAACGCCAGCGCAAAGGTGAAGATGACGGTGCCGTGATCGCTCGGGAAGGAGTCGTCGGCGGCATGATGCAGGAAGTTATAGCCGACACGATCGACAAACGGGCGGTCATGCGGGAACATATGCCCCAGCAGCCAGGACGCCGCCAGGCTAATCAGCAGCGCCATGGCGATCTTAATCACCAGCTGGCGCTGGGCACTTACCTGCTTGCGCGGCCCCCACAGCCAGAGGATCGCAATCAGCGCCGGAACGATGCTAATCATATCTTTCGCCACAAAGGTGGCGAGTTTGATGCTCCACTCCGGTGAAGCAGGTGTGGCGTTGATCAGTTCAAACAGTCCGTAGTTCAGATTTTCTAACATACCCTCGTCACTCTTTTGCAAACCAGGCGGAAACAAGGCCGTAAGCCACCACCTGTGAAAACCACACCCACCAACCTGCCCACAGGTTATGGGAGAAGAAATGTGCCCCGCGCATCACCTGGCCATAGCCCATGACCAGCCCGAGCACAATACCCGCTACCACCATTCCCCAGGCCAGGCGCGGACGCTCGCGCCAGAAGGCGAAGAACAGTCCCATCACCATAAAGCCGCTTGAGGCGTGTCCGCCCGGGAAACAGCGGCCAGGGCCACTGCCGGCGGGGGCGGTATCAAACAGGGGATACGACAGCGCTTTGCCACCGTACTCAACCAGATCCCAGGGACAGCTGTGATGGCTGATGGCTTTCATTACGCCAACCACCGCCGTGCCCAGCCCCATTAACAGAGCCCCGGTTACCAGCCGGGCGTTGCGTCGGTACGCGCCGTAAAGCAGCGTTCCGGCGGCCAGGGCAATGGTCAGGTATTTCGCCAGTCGATGATTGAGCAGATCCAGCAGCGCGTTCTGCTGCAGCGGAAAGTGCTGAGTCGCCGCGTCAAACCAGTAGCCTGTCAGCATCCGGTCAAGGGTCTCATCCCGTGAAAGCCACGTGAAAATCCCGGCCAGAACCAGCAGCGCAATAAGCTGATAACCATAAAAACGTACCGGCAAGCGGTAAAGGGGTTTTGTCTTAGAACTCTTTAACTTAGACAATTCTGAAGCGGAGGAAATCTGTGTCATAATTAAGGTCAATGACTGGAAAAGCCCAAGCATACGGATGCCAACTTAAGGAAACCTTAAACGACGGCGATTTGTGCCTTATTTCTGAACTGCCGCGTGAATCTGCTATCTCTGGCGCGGCCATTTCATTACACTCTGCGCGATTTTTTATCGGATATTGAGACTCCATGTTAAACCGTTCTTCTTCTGGCACTCGCCTGGGGCGTCAGGCGTTGCTGTTCCCCCTGTGCCTGGTGCTTTACGAATTCTCCACCTATATCGGCAACGATATGATCCAGCCCGGCATGCTGGCGGTGGTGGAGCAGTACAACGCCGGGATCGAGTGGGTTCCCACCTCCATGACCGCCTATCTGGCGGGGGGGATGTTTTTACAGTGGCTGCTCGGGCCGCTGTCGGATCGTATTGGCCGTCGTCCGGTGATGCTCACCGGGGTGGCGTGGTTTATCGTCACCTGCCTGGCGACCCTGCTGGCGCAAACCATCGAGCAGTTTATGGTGCTGCGTTTTTTACAGGGGGTCAGCCTGTGCTTTATCGGCGCGGTCGGCTATGCCGCCATCCAGGAGTCGTTTGAAGAGGCGGTGTGCATCAAAATCACCGCCCTGATGGCTAACGTGGCGCTGATTGCGCCCCTGCTGGGCCCGCTGGTGGGGGCGGCCTGGGTCCACGTTGCACCGTGGGAGGGGATGTTTGTGCTGTTTGCCGCGCTGGCGGCGATCTCTTTTTACGGCCTGCACCGGGCGATGCCGGAAACCGCCACCCGTATTGGCGAGAAGCTCTCATTGCAGGAACTGGGGCGCGACTATAAAGAAGTGCTGAAAAATGTCCGCTTCGTGGCGGGAGCGCTGGCCATTGGCTTTGTCTGCCTGCCGCTGCTGGCGTGGATCGCCCAGTCGCCGGTGATCATCATCAGCGGTGAAAATCTCAGCAGCTACGAGTATGGCCTGCTGCAGGTGCCGATTTTTGGCGCGCTGATTGTGGGTAACGTCGTGCTGGCCCGCCTGACCTCGCGTCGTACCGTGCGCTCGCTGATCATTATGGGCGGCTGGCCGATTGTCATTGGTCTGGTGGTGGCAGCGGTAGCGACGGTGGTGTCATCCCATGCCTATCTGTGGATGACCGCCGGGTTGAGCATTTACGCGTTTGGTATTGGACTGGCGAATGCCGGACTGGTGCGCCTGACGCTGTTTGCCAGCGAGGTAAGTAAAGGTACGGTATCGGCGGCGATGGGCATGTTGCAGATGCTGATCTTCACTGTGGGTATCGAAGTGAGCAAACACGCCTTCAGCAGCGGCGGCAACGGGTTGTTCAGCCTGTTCAACCTGGCAAACGGCCTGCTGTGGCTGGCGCTGATGTTTGTGTTCCTGAAAGATAAGCGGGTGGGGAGTTCGTTACAGCCGGAGTAAGCATTCAAGCCGGGTGGCGGCTTCGCCTTACCCGGCCTACAAAAACGGGCGTCGTGTTAACAAACGGCCCGATATCGTAGGCCCGTGCAAGCAACGCGCCGCCGGGCATTACCCTGCTTAGTTGAACGGTGCTTCCCGGCTCAACACGCGGTCGATAACCTCCAGCACCCCTTCTTCATTATTGTGCGGCGCTTCATAGCGGGCGACCGCTTTAATGTGATCCCGGGCGTTGGCCATGGCAAAGCTGAATCCGGCCTGGCTCAGCATCTCCACGTCGTTACCGCTGTCGCCAAAGGCGACCACTTCGCTGTCGTCAATGCCCCACAGCTCCTGGAGCAGGCGCAGGCCGTTGGCCTTGTGGATCCCCGGCAGGATCAGGTCGATGTTGCCGTGCCCGGTGGTGACCGGCACCATAATATCGCTCAGCTTCTGGTGGATCATCGCCTGGATGCGCGGTATCTCTTCGTCCGGCAGATTCAGCCCGAATTTAAAGAAGATATCGTTGAAGTTGTCGAAGTTATCCACCTTTTCCAGGCGATGATAATACTTCGCTGCCACGTCATGGAACGCCTCGCCATAGTGCTTGAGGGTATAAGCGCTGCCTTTGCCACAGGCGATCACTTCTACTTCGGGAATTGAACAGAGAAATTCCGCCACGGTGGCGAACTGCGCCTGGGTCAGCTCGCCGTTATAGACGTCTTCACCGGCATTCACCACCCAGCCGCCGTTTTCGGCGACAAAGGCGATCTCATCGGCTATCTCCGGGAAAAAGGAGATCAGCTGGTAATACTGGTTGCCGCTGGCGACCACAAACCGAATGCCCCGTTCCTTCATCTGCGCATACTGGCGCAGGAAGCGCGCGCGATTGTACTCCTTCGCATCGTTCAGGAAGGTGCCATCCATATCAACCGCAATCATTTTAACGCTCATATCCATTCTCCATGACAGATCCAGCCTGTGCGGCCGGTTTGGCGACCGCCCGGGCAACCAGGGCGGCAATCATCACTAATCCCAGTACCACCATCATGGCGCTGCGTAAGCCATAATGTTCGCCGAGGAAGCCCAGCAGCGGCGGGCCCACCAGGAAGGCGAGGTAGCCGGTGGTGGCAACCACGCTGACGCGGGTCGGCGCATCCGGGCCGGTATCGCTGGCCGCCGAGATGGTGAGCGGGAAGCCGAGCGAAGCGCCAAGTCCCCACAGGATCACCGACACGCCGGCAATCCAGTCGACATCGACAAAAATAATCAGCGCAATGCCCAGCCCGCCGAGCAGGGCGCTGGCGCGAACCACCGTTACGCGGCTGTAGCGGTCAATAAACCAGCCGCCGGTAAAGCGCCCGACGGTCATGCCGAGGGTGAACCCGGCGTAAATCAGCGAGCCGGAGGTGGGGCTGAATCCGTGACCGTCCACCATCAGCAGCGGCAGCCAGTCGTTCGCGGACCCTTCGGCAAAGGCCATCGCCAGCACCACCACACCAATCAGCATCAGCTGCATATCGCGATAGAACGGCAATCCCTTCTCACCGGTTTTGCTCTCGCCCGCCTGGTTTTTGCCGTTGCCGTCCGGGATCGCGGTGATACCCAGCAGGACCGGGGCGATACAGACCAGCGCCGCCAGCAGAATGTGCAGATTCGCGGCGATGCCGGCGGCGGTGAGCGCCATGCCGACACCCGCGCCTGCCAGCGTGCCGAGGCTGTAAAAGCCGTGCATCATCGGCAGCACGGTTTTGTTCATCTCGCGCTCGATGGTGGCGCCTTCCACGTTGATGGCCACTTCGGCGGCGCCAAAGCTGCCGCCAAAGACGGTGAGCCCGAGGGCAAACGCCAGCGGGGAGGCGAACCACAGCGCAACGCTGAGCATAATCATACCCACAATCGCGCAGCACATGGTGGTGCGGATCACTTTCCGGGTACCGAAGCGCTTAACCAGCCAGGCGGAGCAGAGAATGCCGCTCATCGAGCCTATCGACAGGCCAAACAACACGATGCCCATCTCCGCCGTTGAGACCGACAAAATGTCGCGGATAGCGGGGGTGCGGGTAGCCCAGGAGGCCATTAACAGGCCGGGAATAAAGAAGAACATAAACAGCGCCCACAGGCGGCGTTGCAGAATTTTGCGCGATGAGATGACGGTCATGATTTCTGTACCAGAGGGACAACACAGGAGACAACACTAGCAAGGTTGTGTACATTTGTACATAAATTCGCTGAGGTAAATATGAACAGACGACCCAACGATCCGCAACGGCGGGAAAGGATCCTGCAGGCCACCCTGGACACCATTGCCGAACACGGCCTGAACGCCGTCACCCATCGCAAAATCGCCAGCTGCGCCGGGGTGCCGCTGGGGTCGATGACCTACTATTTTGCCGGTATGGACGCGCTGCTCGAGGAGGCCTTCACCTGGTTTACGCAGCAGATGTCGGTGCAGTACCGCGAGTTTTTTGCTGGCGTAACGGGCCCGGAAATGGCCTGTGATTCCATCACCACCCTGATCTACAGCTCTGAAGTCACCACGCCGCACAATATGGAGCTGATGTACCAGCTGTACGCCTTTATGAACCGCAGCCCGTCGTTAAAAACCGTGATGCAGGACTGGATGAAAACCAGCCAGACCGTGCTGGAGCAGTGGTTTGATCCGGTCACCGCCCGCGCGCTGGATGCCTTTATCGAAGGGATGACGCTGCACTTTGTTACCGACCGACAGCCATTATCGCGGGAAGAGCTCAGGGCAATGGTGGGAAGGATTGCAGGGGAGAGTGCAGTCTGAAAGCGCCGTCATGTACCCTGCCAGGGTACATGACGGGCCTGATTTATTTAATGAGGAACGGACCGCGGATAATGTCCGACAGCCATACGCCAATTTTATGCGCGACGTAGATGCAGATGCAGGTATAAATAACAGCCGCCAGCGGGTTTGGAATAGTAAATTGCAGTCCCAGTAAGCCGATGAATAAAGGAATCAGCGATTTAACGATATATTCGAGGCCGCAAATGTTTAATGTATTTTTCCCGACGTTAATAACATACTTTGATTCACAAATCGCTTTTGCAACAAACACGCAGGTCAGTATTAAACACAGCGTTGTGAAGATGTTATTAAACATGCCAACAGCCGCATAACCTGCAAGCGAGGGCTGAATTTTCTGTAAAACAGCTAAGAGCAGTGAACCTGAATTGAACAATTGATACGCAGTGATCAACCCCAAAACGGCAAATAAGACCGCACCGGGAACGGATTTGGAAAATGCCTTACTGTTCTGCAGCGTGCTGAACAAGCATCTCCCGGCGGCAAGTGACCACCAGTACGCTAACGCGGAGTCAACGTTAAAAATCCATTTGGGATCAACCAAAGGGTTATGCCCTAATACAGTTTGTGATAACACATAGGCAATCAACGACAGGATGAGCAGCACGACAGGGTTTGTCGTGATTCTCGAAAAGATAAAGTCGATGATAAAAATAGTGAACAGACAATTAATAAACCAAAGGCTGCCGACCGCAGGCGCGTTTCGGATGCCAAAGATAATCTCAATGACGCTTCCTTTTAATCCTTCAATACCACTGCCCGATCCCAACCCGGTTATCAGCAATGTCATAAAGGCAAAAGCAAAGTAGGGCAGGAGCAGTCGCCTGGCTTTATTGATCGTAAACTGGACGAAATTTGATTTCGCTTTATGGGCTGCAAAGAATCCGGCCGCGAAGAAAAACAGTGGCACATGAAAACTAAAGACAAAAGGATAAAGTTTTCCTGCGTAAGTCCCTAAATGCCCTAAATATATTGCCGATATCCCTAAGAACTTCATGGCATCTACCCAGTCATATCTGGGTTTAATAGTAGACAAATTCATTTATCAGCCTTGAATAAAAACAGTATCGTGAATGGCAGGATTTATATGAAACTTATAAGTTAACTGCATCGCAAGTCTATCATTCATCCTGAATACCGGGAATGGAAAAGTTCTTTCACTATCTGCAGTTGAAATCAATTTAACAGCGGGGCTATCCCCGCCCTGAGTCCTACTCATGGCGCGAACTATAGCCAAAATCAAACCCCAGCAGCACGTTTTCTCGCAGGAACTGGTTAATCGGATAACTGTAGCTTTGCCCGATGCTGACGGCATGAACAACGCGCAGCACTGTCCCGCCGCTCAGGGGCAGGGGTTCATCAGTAATCGAGATCCTGGCTCCTGCTAATCCGTCCTTTAAGTTCTGATAGGCCTGTGATTCGGTGATGTCGTTATTAATGACGCTGAACGTCACCAGCAGGGCTGCAATCAGCCCCACCGGGAACAGCAGCGGGTGATGATTCATAAAGAACAGGGTACGCGAGGTGCGGCGGGTCAACATCGTCGCCGTCAGGGGGACCAGCAGCAAATAGAGCAGCTTAGCCAGATGGGTGAGGGCACCCACCAAAGAGAAGATCAGCGCAACCGGAGGCACAATTACGGCACGCGCCGCATCTTCCCCCAGCTTTTCATTGACGCCGCCCGGACTATAGCTTGTTGCCGCCGCGCGTAGCTCAGGGAGCTGTTGCCTTACTGCCTCGTCAAGATGCGGGGCGTGCAACTCTAAGGCAAAACTTTTTAGCTTGTCGGTAAGCGGATACTCTTCACGCACCCGCGTACCGGCCGGGAGCAGCAGCTTCTGGCGTAATTCTTTCTGCACCACCTCCTGGCGGAAAAAGACGGCCCAGTCGAGTCGTTTAGGCAGGGTGACGCCTTTATAGACCACGGTCCGCTGGGCGAGATATTTCTGTCTGGCGGCTTTCGCCACGGCAGCGTTAAAACCGGCGCGGTCGGACGGCGTCCAGTCACCGGTGACGGGCACGCCCTGTCCGCGAACATGGTTGCGCACGCTGGCGTAGTAACGGCGTGGCACGTTCCAGGTTTTCAGGCGTTTCGCCTCGAGCGAGCGCTCGTAGCGTTGCCAGGCTCTGGACTGCTCCTGGCGCACCGTTTCGCTGATATCCATCTTATCGTTGTAATAGGCAGTGAACTGCTTGTACACCTCTTCACGCGCCTGCTGCCAGGCTTTGTAATAGCCGAGGACGCCGCCCTCCCGGGCGCTGATGTTGTCGCGCAAGTTCTGCTCCATACCGCTTTCCAGCAAATTACGGTAGCGGTCGGAGGCGCTCAGCAGGATCGGCAGCGTTGCCAGAAATGCCTTTCCTGAAGGGCTGGTCCAGGTTTGCACCTGGCTGCCGTTGCTCTCCAGCGGGATGCCCTGCAGCGTCTGCTGTCCTTCAATCAACGCATGCTGGTAAAGCTGCGCCAGGAGCGACATCTGACGAAACTCCCCGGTGCTTTTTGAAACCTGGCGTTCAATCACCCACTCCACGGCATGCCAGGTGACGGTACCGGTCACCAGGCAGATCAGCAGCACCGCGCCGGTACTCGCTTTCGCGCTCGGCAAGCGGCCTTTTTTCTTCAGTCGGACAATGGCCATGAGCGAGAACTGAAACGCCAGCAGCGCTGCGGCGATAGCGGTTAATGTCCGTCCGTAGCGTTCCATATTGTGAACTTCTTCAGCGGTCGACACACTGCCGACCAGGTCCAGCAGGCGGGAGTTGAACGCCAGTTCACAGATGAGATAGGTGAGGGTAATGCCCGTCACCAGCCAGTTTTGCCAGGAGGGGAGGGCCGAACGCTTGATCCGGTCCTGCGGCCAGGTTTTTTGCTGCACCTGCTCAGTCATGACTTAAGCTCCAGGCTGGTCTGGCGGGTTTTGGTCGGGGCATAGATCTCATTTGGCACGGAATTGTCCAGCTCTGGCTGAGCAACTTTAGGCGGGAGAGGTTCCACCGCTTTTGTCGGCGTGCGCTTTACCGGCTTCGCCACGGGCTGTGCTTTGGCTTTGCGGGTCGTACTGGTCTGCTCGCGGGTGTTGCTCTGCACCGTTTTTGCTTTCTGAACCGGCAGGCGACGATGGTAGACCTCGCCATGCTGCCAGTTGAACTGTTCGATACGGTTGCCGGTGGCGAAGTTCAGCTGCAGTTTGTCGGCGCTGGCGGTGATATCCGGGCCGGTATCGCAAACTCCCGTGAAGGCCCACTCCTGCGAACGGGTATTTTGCAGGTCGACCAGACGATACTGCGCCGGGCAGGAGGGCGTCGCCACTTTCAACAGCAGCAGCGTATGCCCTTCGATGTGATACTGATTGACGATCCGCGCCCAGCTCACCCCCTCCAGCGGGCGCTCAATCATCAGATTGCTCCATTTCAGGCTGTAGCGGCCGTTCAGTTCCCTTAACGCCCCCGTTGAACCATCTGCCAGCGTGAACTGACCGACTTCGTTACCCAGCATGCTCGCCAGATCGGTTTTGAAAAGGATTTTGCCGTTTTTGTCGTAACGCATGGAGCAGCCACTTAATGCGATGATGACGGCCAGTACCAGCAAGCTACGCAGAGGGAGGTTATGGAGTGACATACGCATTAAATAATTCCGTTGTGTTCGTTTTTTTATTAAGGGGCAACGCTACCGGTGTGGCACAGGTATTTTGTCGAAGGTGGTTTCGGCGATCGCTATATAGATTTTCCTTAAGGGAAGATCGGCCAGAAAAACGTATTCTGATGGAGGAAAAACAGGGTTGTCCGCTGCGCTGGATATCGCACGGCGCTCGTCCATGAGAAAAAACTCAAAAAATTTAACATCTTAAAAGAATGCGTCAATCTCCAATTCTGGTAGTCACCGGGGATGATTTACGATCGGTTGAAAGCGCTTAGGCGAATATTTGCACAGCAGAATTTTTATCAGGAAAACTGAGATTTTAGTCAGCGCTATTATTTTGCAGATGCGTTAGCCTTAACTTTTCCGCCCGCCACCGTTCTTCTTCAAACGAATATGACGCCCTTAATCTCCCCCGCCAGACCGCGTGAGACATATTTTTACCCGGGTAAAATTGACGAGGAGTAAAGCCTGCTCCAGGCTTTATATTTTTACCCGGATAAAAAGGTAAAACATGCCCGCTATCACGCTTACCGCCTTCTGGCGGAACCAGCAAATCGCGCACGGTAGCCTGAGCGAACTGTTGCAGCAGCTACAATCCGCTAACATCGGCAGTGAAACCGTTTTCATCTTTAACGATCGCAGCGGAAAACGCCTCGATATTCACGTTAATGGGGATATCCCCAGCGCCCTGGCGGTTTACCCGGAGCTGGCGGAAAGCAACGTTGTTAAATCCCGCGGACGGCCAAAACTGGGCGTGTCGGCGAAAGAGGTGACCCTGTTGCCCCGTCACTGGGAGTGGCTGGCCACGCAACCCGGCGGAGCGTCCGCCACGCTGCGCAGGCTTATCGATCAGGCGAGGAAAACTGCCAAACCGGTGGATAGCAAGCGTCAGCGGCACGATCGCGCCTATCACTTTATGTACGAGATGGCGGGGGATCTTCCTGGCTATGAGGAGGGCATTCGCGCGCTGTTTGCCGACGATGAGGCGGCGTTTACCGCGTGTATTGCCGGCTGGCCTGAGGATCTCCGCCGGTACGCGCTGCGGTTAGCCTTTGGGAAAGACGAGGAGAGTCCGGGTAGCTGAAAATCTCTACAAATGTAAATTTTTGTGCAATTTACTGCGAGTTGTTAATTTTAATTAATTGATTTTAATGGGATTGCATTTCATCTTTGGTTTCTCTTCTCCCGCCGGGCAACAAAACGCAGAAGGATACGCTACGCTTTGTAAACCATCCTGCGGCAAGCGTTTTTTACCTCTTCTGCGGACGTCGCCACCAAACACCGGGGAAGCCACTATGACCCTTAGTCATGAAGATGATGTAAAAATGCTGTTGTCTGCGTTTGAGCAACGTCTCGAACACCTTCTGCCTGCGGGGGAGCAGGAAGGGCAGGTCTATGCCGCCATGCGCGATGCCACGCTGGTCGCCGGTAAGCGAATGCGCCCCCTGCTGCTGCTGCTGGCGGCGCGGGATATGGGCTATAAAACCGATTTAACGGGCCTTCTCGATCTGGCCTGCGCCATTGAGATGGTCCACGTCGCCTCCCTGATCCTCGATGACATGCCCTGCATGGACAATGCCACGCTCCGACGCGGGCGGCCGACGATTCACTATCAGTATGGCGAACACGTGGCGATCCTGGCGGCGGTGGCGCTGCTCAGTCACGCTTTTTGCGTTATCTCCCGCGCGCCTTTGCTGACCCATGAAGTTAAAGCGCGCGCGACGGCTGAGCTTTCGTCGTCGGTTGGGCATATGGGGCTGGTGCAGGGGCAGTTTCGCGATCTAAGCGAGAGCCGTCAGAGCCGAAATGCCGATGAGATCCTGCTGACCAACGAGCTCAAAACCAGCAGCCTGTTCAACGCCACCCTGCAGCTGGCAGCCATTGCGGCCGACGCGCCGCCTCAGGTGAGTGAGCGTCTGCGCTTTTTCGCCCGCGACCTCGGCCAGGCCTTCCAGCTGATTGATGACCTGACGGATGGCTCAAACGCCAACGGCAAAGATCCCCATCAGGATAAAGATAAATCGACGCTGGTCGCCGTGCTCGGCGCTGAAAGCGTGTTCCTGCGCCTGCGCGAGCACGTGCGCAGCGCCGATCAGCATATCGCGACCGCCTGTCAGCCGGGAGATACCACCCGGCACTATGTTCACGCCTGGTTTGAAAAACAGCTGACGCTGATCAGCCAGAGCCTGTCGTTATCCCTGTCGGAGTGTCAATGAGCAGCCTGTCGCAACGTAAAAGCGATCATCTCGATATCGTACTGAACGGCACGCCCGGCACAAAAAAGTGTACCAGCGGCTTCGAAAAATGGCGTTTCGGGCACTGCGCCCTGCCCGAACTGCATCTTGATGAGATTGACCTTTCGACCTCGCTGTTTGGCCGCACCCTGAACGCACCGCTGCTGATAAGCTCCATGACCGGCGGCACCCGGCGGGCAAGCCAGATCAACCAGCATCTGGCCACCGCCGCGCAGGCGCTGGGCCTGGCGATGGGGGTGGGCTCCCAGCGCGTGGCGCTTGAGAGCGAGGCCAGGCACGGCCTGACGCGCGAGCTGCGCGCCTTTGCCCCGGATATTGTGCTGATGGCGAACCTCGGCGCGGCGCAAATCGCCGGGCGACAGGGGCTCGACTATGCCCAGCGCGCCGTCGAGACCCTCGCGGCGGATGCGCTGATTATCCACCTCAACCCGCTGCAGGAGGCGCTGCAGCACGGCGGGGATCGCAACTGGTGCGGGGTTATCGACGCTATCCATCGCACCGTGGAGGCGCTGCATGTCCCGGTGGTGGTCAAAGAGGTGGGCAGCGGGCTTTCGGTGCCGGTAGCCCGCCAACTGGCTGCGGCGGGCGTGGCGATGCTGGACGTTGCCGGTGCCGGGGGCACCAGCTGGGCGGCGGTGGAGGGCGAACGCGCCGTCACCGCGCATGCCCGGGAAGTGGCGATGGCCTTTGCCGACTGGGGCATTCCCACCGCGACGGCGCTGCAGGATCTGCATCAGGCGCTGCCCGACATGCCGCTGGTGGCCTCTGGCGGGATCGCCAACGGCATTGAGGTGGCAAAAGCGATCCGCTTAGGCGCAAGCGTGGTGGGCCAGGCGGCGGGGGTGTTGCACAGCGCGCTAACCTCCAGCGAGGCGGTTATCGACCATTTTCAGGTGATCATCGACCAGCTGCGCGTCGCCTGTTTCTGCACCGGGAGCGCAAACCTCGCCCAGCTGCGTCAGGCCACCCTGGTGGCCCAGACCTGATGGCGCCAGCGTGGGACATCATCCTGGCAGGGGGCGGGCTGGCAAACGGGCTGATTGCCTTACGCTTGCGACAGCAGCGCCCGGAGCTGCGCGTGCTGCTCCTCGAGGCCGACAGTAAGCCTGGGGGGAATCACACCTGGTCCTTTCATGAGGCCGACCTTACTCCGGAACAGCATCAGTGGGTGGCCCCGCTGGTGGCGCACCGCTGGCAGGGCTACGACGTCCGCTTTCCCGGACTCAGCCGTACCCTTGCCGGAGAGTATCTCAGCATCACCTCCACGCGTTTTGCCGATGTGCTGACCGGCACCTGTGGCGACACTCTGCATACCCACGCCGTTATCACCGCGCTCACCCCGACGTCGGTGACGCTTGCCGACGGCACAACACCGCAGGCCCGGGCGGTCATCGATGGCCGGGGCTACAGGCCGGACAGGCATCTCCACACCGGCAGCCAGTCCTTTCTCGGGCAAGAGTGGCGTCTGAGCCAGCCTCACGGCCTGACGCGACCGATCCTGATGGACGCCACGGTCAACCAGCAGGGCGGGTATCGCTTTGTCTACACGCTGCCGCTTTCCGCCACTGAACTCTTAATCGAAGACACCCACTACGTTGATGCCGCTCGCCTGGATCTGGACGTCGCCCGGCAAAACATCGCTGACTATGCCCGTCAGCAGGGCTGGGCGCTGGAGCGCCTCAACCGTGAAGAGCAGGGCCATCTGCCGATTATGCTGGCGGGGGATTTCCCGGCCAGCTGGCAGGAGAAGGCTAAACAGCCGTGCAGCGGCCTGCGCGCCGGGCTGTTTCATGCCACCACCGGCTATTCGCTGCCCCACGCGGTGGCGCTGGCCGAGGCCATTGCCGCAAGCGCGGAGATCGACGCGGCGACACTTTTTTCCGTTATCCATCGCTACGCCCTGCGCCAGTGGCGCGAGCAGCGCTTTTTCCGCACCCTTAACCGCATGCTGTTCCTGGCGGGGGATGCCGATAAACGCTGGCAGGTGATGCAGCGGTTTTACTCTCTTAACGAAGGGCTGATCGCCCGCTTTTACGCCGGGCAGTTAACCCTGGCCGATAAAGCGCGGATCCTGGCAGGTAAGCCCCCGGTTCCCGTCGGCGAAGCGATGCTCGCCATACTGAAACTCACTCCCCGGATGCGAGCGTTTCACCATGAATAAAACAGTGATTATTGGCGCCGGTTTCGGCGGATTAGCGCTGGCCATTCGGCTGCAGGCGCAGGGCATCGACACCCTTCTGCTGGAGCAGCGGGATAAGCCCGGCGGGCGCGCCTACGTTTATCAGGATAACGGCTTCACCTTTGACGCCGGGCCGACGGTGATTACCGATCCCAGCGCCATCGAAGAGCTATTCACCCTGGCCGGCAAACGCATGGCGGATTATGTCGAGCTGCTGCCGGTCACGCCTTTCTATCGCCTGTGCTGGGAGACGGGCGAAGTGTTTGATTACGACAACGTGCAGACCCGGCTGGAAGAGCAAATCCGCCGTTTCAATCCGCGCGACGTGGAGGGCTATCGCAAGTTTCACGCCTACTCCCGGGAGGTGTTTAACGAGGGGTATCTCAAACTCGGCACGGTGCCGTTCCTCTCATTTCGCGACATGCTCCGCGCCGGGCCGCAGCTTACCCGTCTGCAGGCCTGGCGCAGCGTCTACAGCATGGTCTCGCGTTTTATCGAGAACGAACAGCTGCGCCAGGCGTTCTCCTTTCACTCCCTGCTGGTGGGGGGCAATCCGTTTGCCACCTCGTCGATTTATACCCTGATCCACGCCCTTGAGCGTGAGTGGGGCGTCTGGTTTGCCCGCGGCGGGACCGGGGCGCTGGTGCAGGGGCTGGTGAAGCTCTATCAGGATCTGGGCGGCGAACTTCAACTGAATGCAGAGGTGACCCGGCTGGAGGCCGAGGGGGATCGCATTAGCGCCGTCATGCTGAAAGATGGCCGGACGATCCCGACCGCGGCGGTGGCCTCCAATGCCGACGTGGTGCATACCTATGAAAAGCTGCTGGGGCATCATCCGACGGGGGCGGCTCGCGCGGCGTCCCTTAAGCGCAAACGCATGAGTAATTCGCTGTTTGTGCTCTATTTTGGCCTGAACAAGCAGCACGATCTGGCCCATCATACGGTCTGTTTCGGGCCGCGCTACAAAGCGCTGATCGACGAAATTTTCAATAAAAACGCCCTGGCGGAGGATTTTTCCCTCTACCTTCACGCCCCCTGCGTCACCGATCCCTCCCTGGCCCCGCCGGGCTGCGGCAGCTATTACGTGCTGGCCCCGGTGCCCCATTTAGGCACGGCGGATCTCGACTGGGCCGTTGAGGGGCCGCGCCTGCGCGACAGGATTTTTGGTTATCTCGAAGCTCACTACATGCCGGGGCTGCGCAGCCAGCTGGTGACCCACCGCATGTTTACCCCGTTTGATTTTCGCGACCAGCTGGGTGCGCATCTGGGATCCGCCTTTTCGGTCGAACCGATCCTGCGCCAGAGCGCCTGGTTCCGGCCGCACAATCGCGACAGCCGGATCCCCAATCTGTACCTGGTCGGCGCCGGTACGCATCCGGGAGCCGGTATCCCCGGGGTGATCGGCTCGGCAAAAGCGACGGCAGGACTGATGCTGGAGGCGCTCTCCCGATGAACACGACCCTGATGGATCACGCCACCGACACCATCGCCGTGGGCTCGAAAAGTTTTGCCACCGCGGCGAAGCTTTTTGATCCCGCCACCCGACGCAGCGTGCTAATGCTCTACGCCTGGTGCCGGTACTGCGACGACGTGATTGACGGGCAGGAGTTGGGGTTCAACGCCGCGCCTGTGGACAGCGCTCTGGCAGAAGAGCGTATGGCGATGCTTAAAAACCAGACCCGGCGCGCCTGGGAAGGGGCGGAGATGAGCGAGCCCGCCTTTGCTGCTTTTCAGGAGGTGGCGCTGGGCCACAACATCCCGCTCCAGCTGGCGTACGATCATCTCGACGGCTTTGCCATGGACGTGCGCGAGACCCCTTACGAGACGTTAGACGACACCCTGCAGTACTGCTATCGCGTGGCGGGCGTGGTCGGATTGATGATGGCGAGGGTGATGGGCGTGCGCGACGAGGCGGTGCTCGATCGCGCCTGTGATTTAGGCCTGGCGTTCCAGTTGACCAATATCGCAAGGGATATTGTCGATGATGCCCGGGTTGGCCGCTGCTATCTGCCCGCTCAATGGCTGGCAGAGGCGAAAATCGACCCGCAGGCGCTTGCTGCATCGCAGACCCGCGAGGCGCTGGCGGCTCTTGCCCAAAGGCTGGTGGCAGAGGCCGAGCCTTATTATGCCTCTGCCCGGCAAGGGCTGGCCGGGCTGCCTCTGCGATCCGCATGGGCGATTGCCTCGGCGCACGGGGTGTACCGCGAAATTGGCGTGAAGGTGAGCGCGGCGGGGCCCCGCGCCTGGGATACAAGGCAGGGCACCAGCGACCTTGAAAAAGCAGGCTTACTGCTGAAAGGCGCCGGGCTGGCGCTTACTTCTCGTTTTGCGACGCCGACGCCGCGCCCGTCCGGGCTCTGGCAGCGCCCTCGCTAGTCGCGCGACGCGCCTTGCGCTGGCGTAAGGTGGCCTGCAGTTTGTCTATCGGCGGCGCATACAGAAATCCAAAGGAGACGCACTCCTCCTTGCCCCGTACCGCGTGGTGCAGACGGTGCGCCAGATAAAGACGCTTGAGATAACCCTTGCGCGGAATATAGCGAAACGGCCAGCGCTGATGCACCAGCCCGTCATGCACTATAAAGTAGAGCGCGCCGTAAGCCGTCATCCCGGCCCCAATCCACTGCAGCGGCCATATGCCCCAGGTCCCCAACGCAATCAGCACAATCGCCAGCACGGCAAACACCACGGCGTAGAGGTCGTTCACCTCAAACCAGCCCGTGCGCGGCTCGTGATGCGATTCATGCCATCCCCAGCCCCAGCCGTGCATGATGTACTTGTGGGCAAGGGCAGCGATTAACTCCATGGCGGCAACGGTTAAAAGCACAATCACTGTGTTGTACAACGCGAGCATTGGGGCTCCTTGGGCTCGGGATGAATTTAGCTGACAGTTAAGCGTAACACCTAATTGGGGAAAGGGTGGGAAGGCAAGCGGGAAGCGACGTTGTGAATGTTGAGATGGCGAATTTCACCCAACAAAAAACCCATCAACCTTGAACCAAAACGGCGGGGTTGATGGGCTCCACAAATTGGGGACATCAAAGAAAAGCAGTGGCAATAGTTATGACTGACGTCTGGGGGAAAAGTTCTGCGCATAGCGAAAATTTTTTCGCCATTGCGCAAATTTTTTTTATCCCAGCCCCGGCCAGATGATGATGATGAGCGTGCCCGCGAGGGTTAACAGCACGTTAGCGATGGCATAGGTGCCAGCGTACCCCAGCGCGGGAATGTTGCTCCGCGCGGTATCGCTGATGATTTCCATTGCCGGGGCGCAGGTACGGGCCCCCATCATCGCGCCAAACAGCATGGCGCGGTTCATGCGCAGCACATAGGCGCCGAACAGGAAACAGATAACCACCGGCACCAGGCTGACGATCAACCCGGCCACCAGCATCTGCCAGCCTACCGCGCCCAGGCTGTGGCCAATGCCGCTGCCCGCGCTTAAGCCGACGCCCGCCATAAACACCATCAGGCCGAACTCTTTCACCATGTTCAGCGCGCCCTGGGGGATATAGCCGAAGGTCGGGTGGTTGGCACGCAGGAAGCCGAGCATGATCCCGGCGAACAGCAGACCGGCGGCGTTGCCGATACCAAAGCTAAAGTTGCTGAACTGGAAGGTGATCATCCCAATCATCAGGCCGACGATAAAGAAGGCGCAGAAGGCGAGCAGATCGGTCACCTGGCTGTGAATGGAGATGAAGCCGATGCGGTCGGCAACGGTCTTCACGCGGCGCGTGTCGCCGCTCACCTGCAGCACATCGCCTTTGTTCAGGACGATATTGTCATCGATAGGCATCTCAATCTGGCTGCGGATCACCCGGTTAAGGAAGCAGCCGTGGTCGGTCAGCTTAAGCTGTGCCAGGCGGCGGCCAACGGCGTTGTGGTTTTTAACCACGATCTCTTCGGTGACGATGCGCATGTCGAGCAGGTCGCGGTCGAACACCTCTTTGCCGTTACGGAAGCTGGGGTCGAGACGGGCGTGGGCATCCGGGTAGCCGACCAGGGCGATGTCGTCGCCCATCTGCAGTACCGCGTCGCCGTCCGGGTTTGCCAGAATACCGTTGCGGCGGATGCGTTCGATATAGCAGCCGGTCTGGCGATAAATGCCCAGCTCGCGCAGGTTTTTGCCGTCCGCCCAGGCTACCAGCTCCGGGCCGACGCGGTAGGCGCGGATCACCGGCAGGTAGACTTTGCGTTTGCTGTCGGTATCCAGACCGCGCTCGCGGGCGATTTGCTGGGCGCTGGTCTGCAGATCCTGGTGCTGTAGTTTAGGCAGATAGCGTGCGCCAACGATCAGGCTCACCAGGCCGATCAGATAGGTCAGGGCATAGCCGAGGCTGAGGTGATCCAGCGCCAGCGACAGCTGGGCGTTATCCAGGCCGAGATGACGCAGCGTATCCCCTGCGCCAACCAGCACCGGCGTGGAGGTCATCGAACCGGCCAGCATCCCCGCCGTCAGGCCGATATCCCAGCCAAACACTTTGCCTAAGCCTAAGGCGATCAGCAGGGCGCTGCCGACCATCACCAGCGCCAGCATCAGGTAATTTTTGCCGTCGCGGAAGAAAATAGAAAAAAAGTTGGGTCCGGCTTCAACACCGACGCAAAAAATAAACAGCATAAAGCCCAAATTAAGCGCATCAGTGTTAATACTGAAATGCTGCTGGCCTAATAATAATGAGACGACTAAAACGCCAATAGAATTACCCAGTTGGATTGATCCCAGACGTAATTTACCCAGGCAGAGGCCCTGCGCCAGCACCACAAATAACAGCAGGATGTAATTGCCGTTTAACAATTCTGCGACGTTTATGTTCACGAAGGATAACTTCTTGTTTACCAGTAAGTGGTTGAAGGGACAGGTGATTTAGGCTACTGTTTGCCCAGCGTTGAGGAGCACCTGGCTCCTGACCGCACACTATAATATATATCGCAAAATAATACCAAACTATTACTTTATTTATAACAGACAGCAACAACTGACAGCGATTGCGTTTCGACGCGCCGTTCAGGCAGGGAATGCCATATAACTCATCTGACTGTGTGTCCATCGGACGATAAATGAATTTGCCCGCGAAGTAGGGGGACGATTTGAATATTAAACGTAATTGGTTTGGGGTGGCCTGCTGTTTTTTGCTTTTTACCGGGGTATGCGTCTGCCTGAGGTTTAACGTCAGAGGGGCATTTATTGCCGCCGGGCGTCCTGAGCTGGGATTATTGTTCTTTACCCTGCCGGGCGCTGCCGCCAGTTTTCTTTCCCGTGGAGGGGAGGTCATCCGGCCGCTGGTGGGGGCGATGCTCGCCGCGCCAATCTGTCTGGTGGTGCTGCGCCTGCTGTTTATCCCGTCGCGCACGATAGTGCAGGAGATGGCCTGGTTGCTGAGTGGAATTTTCTGGTGTGCGTTGGGGGCGTTGTTCTTTATGTTTGTGCGTCGGGCGCTGGAGAACCGCCGCCTGAGACTAAAAGCGCCCTCAGAGTGAGGGCGCGAAAGGCTTACTGGGCAGCGAACAGCCCCAGGTGCTCTTTGGCGTAGGCTTCAAAATCGGTAAAGCCGCCGATGTGGTTCTGATCGAGGAAGATCTGCGGTACGGTTTCAACCGGCTTACCGACGGTTTTTTCCAGATCGGCTTTAGTGATGCCTTCCGCATGAATGTCCACGTAGCGGTAGTTAAAGTCTTCACGCTCGGCGGTCAGTTTTTCTGCCAGATCTTTTGCGCGCACGCAGTATGGGCAACCCGGACGTCCAAAAATTACTGCAAACATGTTCTCTCTCCTGAAACTAAGCCTGACGGCGAATGACGCTATATTGCCGATAACTATCGGTAATGAAAAGCAGGTTCTGCCTCTCAGATTGATATCTTCAGGCTATGTTTGGCCAATTACAGCCTCCGGTTCTTTGCCTATACTGGCGATATTGTCAGTAACGCCCAACAAAGAGACCGCATGACGCCAGTAATTGATCTTCTTCGTTCCCACCGCTCCATTCGCCATTTTACCGACCAACCCATCAGCGATGCCCAGCGCGAGGCGATTATTGCCGGTGCGCAGGGAACCTCCAGCTCCAGTTTCCTGCAGTGCAGCTCCATCATCCGCATTACCGACCCGGCGATGCGCGAACAGCTGGTGACCCTCACCGGCGGGCAGAAGCACGTGGCTCAGGCGGCGGAGTTCTGGGTGTTCTGCGCCGACTTTAACCGCCATCTGCAAATTTGCCCTGAGGCGCAGCTCGGCCTCGCTGAGCAACTGCTGCTGGGCGTGGTGGATACCGCCATGCTGGCGCAAAACGCCATGACGGCGGCAGAGTCGCTGGGGCTGGGTGGGGTTTACATTGGCGGCATCCGTAACAGCATTGAGGCGGTGACCGAGCTGCTGCAACTGCCGAAGCACGTTCTGCCGCTGTTTGGCCTGTGCCTGGGCTGGCCTAACAAGTCAATACCCCAATATGAAGAAATTACAAAACCACGTTTACCCGCTGATCTAGTCGTGCATGAAAACAGCTACCAGCCAGTGAACATGGAACTGTTACACGAGTACGATGAACAACTAGCCGAATACTACATGACACGCGCAACGAACAACCGGCGTGATACGTGGAGTGATCACATCCGTCGAACAATCATCAAAGAGAGTCGACCGTTCATCTTGGACTATCTGCATAAACAAGGATGGGCTACACGCTAAACGTTCTAGGGCGGTGATGATCTCGCCGCCTTAGAACCTCCTTCGGGAATCTAAGAGTTAGTATCTAAAAGATCCATAAAATCCTGGTGCAGCAGGTAATTATTAGTTGGATAATTGCGCAGCGGCATATCTTCTAATGACATGGGAATCCTTCCCAGTTCAAAAGAATCATTGCATAACACCATCTCGTAAAATGCTAAATCACCGCCTCTACCTGATAACGCTTGCATCACTGAATATTTTGCAGAATCTTTGAATCGCAAACCGAAAGTAACATCACTCAGCCTGAACGGATTATCTTGTAATCCTTGCTCAAGGATCACACGATGTTCTTTTTCATAACACCATTGCGGGGCTTTACTCAATAACACAACTTCATCAATTGTTTTCTTCGCGCTTTTCCTAATTGATTCGGTTGAACCAAACAGCATATCGTAAATCTGTTGTGTAGTAATAAAACGAGAACCGCCATAGTTCAAAGCATAAATATCATAAAAACCATTGTCAGATACATCGTACCCAATACAGAATCCTTTATGTTGATCTGCATAGTGCGACCACATCAACGGACAATCATAATTTTGTGCTAATGATAGAACACCACTAGTATAATTAGTCATTAAGTTTATTTTGATTAGTTCGAGCATATCATTAAGCACGAAAACTATATCTTCATCGAAGATCAACAAGAAATCATCAATACCTGATAATACTTGTGCTGCTTCGTGTTTGCCTAATAATTCTATCTTTTCAAGTGTTCGCGGCCCAGTGTATTTTATTTTAGATGCCGCTTCAGTCAGCTCTTTTTTCGTGTTGTCGGTTATCAATCTCTTTAGAATTTCTTTCAACACGTCAACATCATGAATGTTGTCTTTAATTGATGGGTTGCAATCTAAAGGATCATTGAAGCTGTTAGGGTTGGCGAAATATAGTTTATCACTAACAAGCAAATCTAAGCTGTCAACACTGAAGCTTTTATACTTGTAAAGATGTGTTGGAATATCAAGATTCATCATTATTAACTCAGTATAAATCGTGATTCATTTTTATATGATTTTTATCTACAGGCAACTGTTCCGATGATTATTCTCGATTCATAGCGTGATGAAGATCAACAAAAGATGTTGTCGAGCTCTGATTTTTGTACTGCTCCGATCAAAAAGGGTGCTATAGAGCATACTGAACCAAATGCAGTATCAATAATGGAGAAAATAATGATTAAAAAGCCTTGGGAAAGAAGATTAAAAGATCTCGCACATGTGCTTACTAGTTGTACGCAAACTTACTTTGATCCTGAACTTTTCCGGTTAAATCTGAATCAATTCCTTACCACATCCAGAACAGTAACTTTTATCATTCAAAAAAATAAAAAGGAAATTTCTGGGTACGATTTATGGTACAAACAAAATGTTATTGATGAATGGCGCGATGATAAATTGATGACATGGGCTAAAGACTCCCGTAATGTTATTGAAAAGGAGGGAGATTTAGACATGTTTAGTGAGGCTAAAGCAACTCTTATCTTTTCGTATATTGAAGAGCAGGATATTGGCATATCGACAAGACATGAATTACTCGGAATCGGAGTCAAAAAACTTATTCGTTTAGCTCAAAAAAAATTTCCTTCTGCCGTGTCTGATTCTGCTGTAGTAAAATCAGAACGCCGATGGGTAGCAAATACCCTCGAAGACTATGAACTGCTACATGCCTTGAATATTATCTATAGCCGAGTGTATGAATGTTGTAAATCTCTTGGTGATTTAATAGGTAATCCAATCGGTGATGATATTACCACACCTTCATCATTTGATTCACTTCGCAACGAAAAACGGCATGTAACGTATTTGAAATTGAATGACTATTCAACGGGTAAAATAAAAATAAATTCCACGCGTTATGATAGCAGTCTAATCCCAGATACTGTTAAAGACGAAGTTGCCTTAATTGAAGATACTGGCAATGTCAATTCTTTAGATGATCTTGTGAAACTTATTTCGAAACTCGTTGAGATCAATTTTCGCACATATGGTCATCTTGTACAGGTGATGTTCCTTTTCGACAAAAAGTACCGTGTAATTGATATTTTAAGCACACGTTTTGATGATCAATCTGATAAATATATCTTTTGGCGTGTCGCAGCGGATAGGGCTAAAATGATGGATGCATTTGGATTGGTGTGGGCATCAGAAGTGTGGCTGAGAGATCCAGACAGAAGATATAAAGGTTTAATCCGTAATATGCCCATAATCGGAGAAAGATTACAGGTTGTTGGGGTTGACGCTAAAAATAATCAGAAAAATATTAGTTGGGAAATTTTAAGAGAAAGTGAAGATAGCCAACCATCATTAGAACTTGTTGAAAAAGATATAGATAATGAAGGAAGGAGCTATTATATGCGTCCGGTTTTAAAAGCAATAGGTGGCGATATTAGTATGTTAAACTAGTATAACATGATTGATTAACCGTATATTATCGTTAGTTAATAGATTTATCACTTAATAAGGTGCATCTATAATCGAAAAGAGGCAGGCTCTGAACTGGAACTGCCTCGATTAAAAAGGTACTCTGCTCAAAAAAATTTTTTTGCGATGTTTCGAGCGCTCTATGTTTTACGTGTATATAAAGTTTTGAATCCAGTCGTGTCGTGTTTCATCGCTGGAACCTATCAATAAAAATTTCTGTGATATTATAACACTTGGTTTACATCTGCTTCGATTGTTCAGAATTCCCGCAAATATTTTCCTCGATAAATACCAGTACAGAATTACGTAAAAAAGAGAGAGAAAATTACGGTGGAATACTCAACGAAAAGCCAGATTGCGAAGCGCTACGGGTTCGACATGAAAAGCGTTACTACGTGGCTGAACGAACGGGGCGCGGATTCATGCTGGTGTTCTGACAAGCGGAAGTTTCGCGAACCAGAGATCACAGAATGGGTGGTTAAGAACATCATCACCCCGTTACGCGAAGTAGATAACAAAGAGGCGATGGATCAGGCACGATTGCGAAAGCTGGATGCAGAAGCGCGGATCATGGAAATGAAAGCCCGTGAGACAGCCGGATCGTTAATCCCGGTTCAACTTGTCGAATCCTCTATTAGTAAGTTTTCCTCATTAGTTCGAACTTCAATGCTTCAAATCGCAACTACACATGCTCAAGCCATTATCGAGGCTGCAACCGATACCCGTTCGATCAAAGTGTTTATGAACAAGACTATTTCCTAACGGCTAGATGAATTTTTAAAATAGATGAGTACTAATGAATTTATCAACGATGAACAATTTACCTAGTATTCCGAAGAGTTTCTGGTGAAAGCCGAACTTTTTCTCTATGCCTAAGGACTATAAATGATTCTCTTTAAATATTTTATATACTTTAGCATGTCACAACAGGTTACTAACAGGTCACAACATGCATCGTTAAGACCTTCATTCTCCTCGCGAAAATAGAAACATAGGGTCAATTTATCCTCATGATATTTGCTCAAAAACATCAGGAATTTAGTTACGGGTTTTAAATTTCACCCCTGCATTCTCAGTCATGACCATGTCACCAAACGTCAAGTGGTCGATTTTTTTATTTCAATAATGAGTGAATTTCAGTCCAACTAAAGTTAATATCGTTCCCCTAACCAGAACTAACTGCAAATCAAAAAATTTCCAGATAAGGAGTATCAATGAGTCATGGGAAATCAGAACCAACTAACCCCAACGCAGCAGATTACAAAATTTATTCGCGTCTTGATTCTGGGGAGTCACTTGAAAGCATTTTAAAGAATCCACCAACGACCAAACATGGTGTTGTAACAACTGCTTCAAACATTAAGCAAGAATACGGATTCTGGAAAAGGTGGCGTGTAAGCAATCCAAAACCTTATAGTGATTGATCGAACCTCTACCAGCCGAAAAAACAAACCTACCAACCTCAAAACAGTTAGTAGGGGATTAGTGCTAACACTGGTGTGAAGATGAGAGTAAGGATAAAATCGCGTTAAACAACTAAGGATAACGCCATGAAACCTTTCGACCCTTACTCGATTGTGATTGCTTTAAACCAACTTAAGGACGTGGTAAACGAAGCCAATCAGACAAATATTTTCAAAGACTATGCGATGCCGATCATCGTAGTCGCACTTTCCGCCTTAACTGCATATTTCATCGCTATTCGCGGATATCAATATCAAGAGGCGTACAAAAACGAAAAAGCGAAAGCGGATACACTCAATCAAATCATACTCAAAATGCTTGCAATGCAAGCTAACCTAGTTGCTACCAAACAAAATTACTTTGATCAGTTAGAAACTAATCCTGTGCAAAGGGCTGTTAACGTTCCTCCTATGTCTGTATCATTTGAATTTGAGTCGTTAAATTTGAGCGAATTAACTCAATTACTGTATGCGAAGAAGAGGGATATCAATAAACACCCTTGGTTCAACATGGCTTCTTTCGCTGCAACTATCGGCAATTACAATCAGTTTATTGAGTTGGTGAAATACAGAAATGAGATAGATAAAGAGATCAAACCGTTACTTGCGCCGTTAATGGTAGAAGGTGGAAAGATTCATGTTACAAAAATTGCCCTTGCGATGGGGCCAATGCTAACCATGAGATACGTTGACATAACAGAAAAATTAATAACAATGGTTGATGATCTCTTAATCACCATTGATGATTTTATGTTTAACTTCTCTGAAGTCGCTGCGGAATCCCTTAACAAAAAATATTTGAAAAACTACATCTACCTACAAGGCTATCAAAATAACTCTGAAAACTTCAAAGCACTACTTAAACGGTGTATTGATGTCAACTTGGTTGATTTGGCAAATATAATGCATATTGATATTGATGAAGCAGTGAAGGTTTATAAGCAAAATTCAGTAGTAATAACTACACCTAAGGTTTGACCCTAAACTCGTATGATGATTTAGAGTGCTGCACGGATACCTTTAGAATTTTTCATTTTGAATCCCTTGTTCTGTTAGGCTTACGGTGTGTTCGCCTTTGATAGGATTCATTATGATTAGGCTGGCCCGCGGATAACCCGGACGTCAAGCCGCGCCTGCCTGCGGCGATGGTGGTGCATGAAAATCACTACCAGCCTGTGGACCCGGAGGTGCTGGCGGAGTACGACGAAGAGCTGGCGAATTACTACCTCAGCCGCGCCACCAACAACCGTCGCGACACCTGGAGCGACCATATCCGTCGCACCATCATCAAAGAGAATCGTCCGTTTATTCTCGACTATTTGCACAAACAGGGCTGGGCTACGCGATAAGTCCATTCATCCCGCGCCTGCCTGCGTGTATGATACGCAGGCTTTTACCAGGTAATGTCTGAGAGGTGCAGGGTGAAAATTGCCATATTGTCCCGGGATGGAACGCTCTGGTCGTGTAAACGCCTGCGTGAAGCGGCGCAGCAGCGCGGCCATCTGGTGGAAATCCTCGATCCGCTGTCCTGCTATATGAATATCAGCCCGGCGGCATCTTCAATTCACTATAAAGGGCGCCAGCTGCCGCATTTCGACGCGGTTATTCCGCGCATTGGCTCGGCAATCACCTTTTACGGCACCGCCGCGCTGCGCCAGTTTGAGCTGCTCGGCAGCTATCCCCTGAATGAATCCGTGGCGATCACCCGGGCGCGCGACAAGCTCCGCTCCCTGCAACTGCTGGCCCGCCAGGGGATCGACCTGCCAATCACCGGCATTGCCCACTCCCCCGACGACACGCACGATCTGATCGAGATGGTCGGCGGCGCGCCTTTGGTGGTCAAGCTGGTTGAGGGCACCCAGGGGATTGGGGTGGTGCTGGCCGAAACCCGCCAGGCGGCAGAGAGCGTGGTGGATGCGTTTCGCGGTCTGAATGCGCACATTCTGGTGCAGGAGTACATCCAGGAGGCGAAAGGGCGCGATATTCGCTGCCTGGTGGTGGGCGATGAAGTAGTCGCCGCCATCGAGCGTCAGGCGAAAGAGGGCGATTTTCGTTCAAACCTGCATCGGGGCGGGGTTGCCCGCGTAGCGGAGATCACCCCGCGCGAGCGTGAGATGGCCCTGCTGGCCGCCAGAACGCTGGGGCTCGACGTTGCCGGGGTCGATATCCTGCGCGCCGACCGGGGTCCGCTGGTGATGGAAGTGAACGCCTCGCCAGGGCTGGAAGGCATTGAGAAAACCACCGGGATTGATATCGCCGGGAAGATGATCGGCTGGATTGAACGCCATGCCACGCCGGAGTTTTGCCTGAAAACGGGCGGATAACTGGCCTGCCGTGCATTGATGCCTGGGCCAGGCACTATTTTTTTAAAGGGGTTCCACCGTTATGGATTCACTCGTAGTACCGACACTTGATACGTTACGCCAGTGGCTGGATAACATGGGCGTCAGCTTTTTTGAATGCGACACCTGCCAGGCGCTACATCTGCCGCATATGCAAAACTTTGACGGCGTGTTCGATGCCAAGCTCGATCTGATTAATGACGTCATTCTTTTTTCCGCGCTGGCAGAGGTCAAACCCTCGGCGCTGCTGGCGTTAGCATCGGATTTGTCCGCCATCAATGCCAGTTCTTTGACGGTGAAGGCATTTCTCGATATTCAGGATGATAATCTGCCAAAGCTGGTGGTTTGCCAGTCTTTCTCCGCATCCGTGGGGCTGACCTTCCCGCAGTTCGCGGCGTTTATCCAGCAGAGCGAAGAGCAGATATCGATGGTAATGCTTGAAGCCAGCGCCCATCATCTGCTCTACAACGCGGAAGAGGGTGCAGAGCCGCCTGAATCGGCGGGCAATTTTCTGCACTAAACCTGTCTGACATTTAGGCAGTCGCTGTCGTGGCGGCTGCATAATACCCTCTTTTCTGCTGGATTTAACCTTTCTTTAAAGAATTATTCACCGCCATCCCGCCAATTCGGCTTATCACATAGATACTTCTTGCATAAAAAATTGTTAAAAGGCGTTTTTTAATCTGAGCTATAGCTACGGAGACAAGCTACAGTTTATTCTTGCGATGCCGTTAAACGCGAGCAGATACAGCCACCTGAGTAACATCTTCTGCTGCTGGCGGAGTGATAAATCATGCACGTTTCTTGCATAGACTAAGAGTGTTCATTTTTGGTGCGTTTGTTAACGCGCTTTCAGAAGGATTAACGCTATGATCGCTTTAAATAAAAAATGGTTATCGGGTCTGGTTGCGGGCGCGCTGATGGCGGTCTCCGCAGGTACGCTGGCGGCAGAGCAAAAAACGCTGCATATCTACAACTGGTCTGATTATATTGCCCCGGATACGGTGGCCAATTTTGAAAAAGAGACCGGGATTAAAGTCGTCTACGACGTCTTCGATTCTAACGAAGTTCTGGAAGGCAAACTGATGGCGGGCAGCACCGGCTTTGACCTGGTCGTGCCTTCAGCCAGCTTCCTGGAACGTCAACTCTCCGCCGGCGTGTTCCAGCCGCTGGATAAAAGCAAACTACCGGACTGGAAAAACCTCGATCCTGAGCTGCTGAAGCTTATCGCTAAACACGATCCTGACAACAAATACGCCATGCCGTATATGTGGGCCACCACCGGTATCGGCTATAACGTCGAAAAAGTGAAGCAGGTGCTGGGTGCCGATGCGCCGGTCAACAGCTGGGATCTGGTGCTGAAGCCAGAGAATCTGGAAAAACTGAAAAGCTGCGGCGTCTCCTTCCTCGATGCTCCGGAAGAGATTTTTGCCACCGTGCTGAACTACCTCGGCAAAGATCCGAACAGCACCAAAGCGGATGATTACACCGGCCCGGCCACCGATCTGCTGCTGAAGCTGCGTCCAAATATCCGTTACTTCCACTCCTCCCAGTACATCAACGACCTGGCGAACGGCGATATCTGCGTCGCTATCGGCTGGGCAGGGGACGTATGGCAGGCGGCTAACCGCGCTAAAGAAGCGAAAAACGGCGTGAATATCGCCTATTCAATTCCGAAAGAGGGGGCGATGGCCTTCTTCGACGTTTTCGCGATGCCGGCTGATGCGAAAAACAAAGACGAAGCCTATCAGTTCCTGAACTATCTCCTGCGTCCGGAGGTTATCGCCCACATCTCTGACCACGTCTTCTATGCCAACGGCAACAAAGAGGCCACCAAACTGGTCAGCGCCGAAGTACGTGATAACCCGGGCATCTACCCACCGGCTGACGTGCGCGCCAAGATGTTTACCCTGAGCGTGCAGGAGCCGAAGATCGACCGCGTGCGTACCCGCGCGTGGACCAAAGTGAAAAGCGGTAAATAACCGTTTGTCCCAGGCCGGGAAAGCCCAGCGCCCCCGGCAACAGGCGCACCGTTCTGGTGCGCCTGCACCATTTTGATTGATGCCGGAGAGCACCCCGTGAACGACGCGATCCCCCGCCCGCAGGCGAAAACCCGTAAAGCGCTGACCCCGCTGCTGGAAATCCGTAACCTGACCAAATCATTCGACGGTCAGAACGCCGTGGATGATGTCAGCCTGACTATCTACAAAGGTGAAATTTTTGCTCTGCTTGGCGCATCCGGTTGCGGGAAATCGACGTTGCTGCGCATGCTCGCCGGGTTTGAACAGCCCAGCGCCGGGCAGATTATGCTGGACGGCGTTGACCTCTCCCGGGTGCCGCCGTATCAGCGCCCGATCAATATGATGTTCCAGTCTTATGCCCTGTTCCCGCACATGACCGTGGAGCAGAACATCGCCTTTGGCCTGAAGCAGGACAAACTGCCAAAAGCCGAAATCACCGCCCGCGTGGCCGAAATGCTGAGCCTGGTGCACATGCAGGAGTTTGCGAAGCGCAAGCCGCATCAGCTCTCTGGCGGTCAGCGTCAGCGCGTGGCCCTGGCCCGCAGTCTGGCGAAGCGGCCAAAACTGCTCCTGCTTGATGAACCGATGGGAGCGCTGGATAAAAAACTGCGCGACCGTATGCAGCTGGAAGTGGTGGATATTCTTGAGCGCGTGGGCGTGACCTGCGTGATGGTAACCCATGACCAGGAAGAGGCGATGACCATGGCCGGTCGTATTGCCATCATGAACCGCGGCAAGTTCGTGCAGATTGGCGAGCCGGAAGAGATCTACGAGCACCCGACCACCCGCTACAGCGCCGAATTTATCGGCTCCATGAACGTGTTCGAAGGGCTGCTGAAAACGCGTGAGGAAGACGGGCTGGTGCTCGACTCCCCGGGGCTGATCCACCCGCTGAAAGTGGCGGTGGACAACTCGGTGGTGGATAACGTGCCGGTCTACGTGGCGCTGCGTCCGGAAAAAATTACCCTCTGCGATGCCCCGCCCGCCGATGGCTACAACTTTGCCGTGGGGGAGGTGGTGCATATCGCCTACCTCGGCGATCTCTCCATCTACCACGTCCGCCTGAAGAGCGGCCAGATGATTAGCGCCCAGCTGCAGAACACGTATCGTTACCGCAAAGGGCTGCCGACCTGGGGTGACGAGGTGCGTCTGTGCTGGGAAGCCGATAGCTGCGTTGTGCTGACGGTATAAGGAAGGGCCATGAACAAACCTGAACCTGCGACCCGCGCTGCGGCAGGCATTGATACCAGCTGGCTGACCCGCCTGCAGATGGCCCACGGCCGCAAGCTGGTCATCGCTATGCCCTATCTGTGGCTGATCCTGCTGTTCCTGCTGCCGTTCCTGATTGTGTTCAAAATCAGCCTGGCGGAGATGGCGCGGGCGATCCCGCCTTACACCGATCTGGTGGAGTGGGCGGACAGCCAGCTGGCGATCACCCTCAACCTGGGCAATTTCCTGCAGCTGACCGACGATCCGCTCTACTTCGACGCCTATCTGCAGTCGTTGCAGGTGGCGGCCGTCTCGACACTCTGCTGTCTGCTGCTGGCCTATCCTCTGGCGTGGGCGGTGGCCCACAGCAAACCCTCGACGCGCAACATCCTGCTGCTGCTGGTGATTCTACCTTCGTGGACCTCGTTCCTGATCCGCGTCTATGCCTGGATGGGGATCCTGAAGAACAACGGCGTGCTGAATAACGTCCTGATGTGGCTGGGGGTTATCGATCAGCCGTTGACCATCCTGCACACCAACCTGGCGGTCTATATCGGGATTGTGTACGCCTATCTGCCGTTTATGGTGCTGCCGATCTACACCGCCCTGACGCGCATCGACTATTCGCTGGTGGAAGCGGCGCTGGATCTCGGCGCCCGTCCGCTGAAAACCTTCTTCAGCGTCATTGTGCCGCTGACCAAGGGCGGAATTATCGCCGGGTCGATGCTGGTGTTCATTCCGGCGGTGGGGGAGTTCGTGATCCCGGAACTGCTCGGCGGCCCGGACAGCATCATGATTGGCCGCGTGCTATGGCAGGAGTTCTTCAATAACCGCGACTGGCCGGTGGCCTCGGCGGTGGCGATTGTGATGTTGCTGCTGCTGATCGTGCCGATCATGTGGTTCCACAAGTATCAGCAGAAACAGATGGGAGACCACGGATGAACAACTTACCGGTAGTGCGCTCTCCGTGGCGGATCCTGATCCTGGTGCTCGGCTTTACGTTCCTGTATGCGCCGATGCTGATGCTGGTGATCTACTCCTTCAACAGCTCCAAGCTGGTGACGGTGTGGGCGGGCTGGTCAACGCGCTGGTACGGCGAGCTGTTCCACGACCAGGCGATGATGAGCGCCGTGGGGTTAAGCCTGACCATTGCCGCCTGCGCGGCAACGATGGCAGCCATTCTCGGCACCATTGCCGCAGTGGTGATGGTGCGTTTCGGTCGTTTTCGCGGGGCCAACGGCTTTGCCTTTATGATCACCGCGCCACTGGTAATGCCGGACGTGATCACCGGCCTGTCGCTGCTGCTGCTGTTTGTGGCGATGGGGCACGCCATTGGCTGGCCGTCCGATCGCGGTATGCTCACCATCTGGCTGGCCCACGTCACCTTCTGTACCGCCTATGTGGCGGTGGTGATCTCCTCGCGTCTGCGCGAGCTGGACCACTCCATTGAAGAGGCGGCAATGGATCTTGGGGCGACGCCGCTGAAGGTGTTTTTCATCATCACCCTGCCGATGATCATGCCAGCGGTGATCTCCGGCTGGCTGCTGGCGTTTACCCTGTCGCTGGACGATCTGGTGATCGCCAGCTTCGTCTCCGGCCCGGGGGCCACCACGCTGCCGATGCTGGTCTTTTCCAGCGTGCGCATGGGGGTAAACCCGGAGATCAACGCCCTGGCGACGCTGATTCTGGGCGTGGTCGGCATCATCGGCCTGATCGCCTGGTATCTGATGGCGCGGTCTGAAAAACAGCGTCAGCGCGATATCCAGCGTGCAAGACGCGGCTGAAGCTCCTAAAATCTGCAGAGAAGCGTAATTGGATGCCGCGTTAACGCGGCATCGTTTCATGGAAGACATCACGTTGGGATTTTTCACGAAAACAAGCCGGTCACATGCCCGTCTGAACGTTCCTGCCCTGGTGCAGGTGGCGGCGCTCGCCATTATCATGATCCGCTGTCTCGATGTATTTATGATTTTCAACACTTTGGGCATGCGCGGGCTGAGCGAGTTTATCCACCGCAGCGTGCAGACGTGGAACCTGACCCTGGTCTTTTTCGCCAGCCTGATGCTGGTGTTTATCGAAATCTACTGCGCCTTTTCGCTGGTCAAAGGGCGTAACTGGGCGCGGATCCTCTACCTGCTGACCCAGATTGTCGCCACCGGCTACCTGTGGGCCGCGTCGCTGGGCTACGGCTATCCCGAGCTGTTCAGCATTCCCGGCGAGTCCAGAGGCGAGATCTTCCGCACCCTGGTGATGCAAAAACTGCCCGACCTGCTGGTGCTCGGCCTGCTGTTTGTGCCTGCGGCCAGCCGACGGTTTTTCAATCTGCAATAACGTGTATAATCGCTGCCCCCAGACGTATTAAGGTTTCGTTATGCAGTGCGCACTCTATGACGCCGGTCGCTGTCGCTCCTGTCAGTGGATTGAACAGCCGGTCTCTTCTCAGCTTTCCGCCAAAATGGCCGACCTCCGGACCTTGCTGTCCGGGATGCCGGTGGCGGAGTGGTGCGCGCCGGTCAGCGGGCCGGAGCAGGCGTTTCGCAATAAAGCCAAAATGGTGGTCAGCGGCAGCGTCGAAAAACCGCTGTTCGGCATGCTGCACCGGGACGGTACTCCTGTCGATCTCACCGACTGCCCGCTCTATCCGGCCTCGTTTGCCCCCATCTTTGCCGTCCTGAAACCCTTTATCGCCCGCGCGGGTCTTACGCCCTACAACGTCGAACGTAAGCGCGGCGAGCTGAAATACCTGCTGCTCACTGAGAGCCAGCTTGATGGCGGGATGATGCTGCGCTTCGTCCTGCGCTCAGAGGCCAAACTGCCCCAGCTCCGCGCGGCCCTGCCGTGGCTGCAACAGCAGTTGCCGCAGCTGAAGGTGATCGCTGCCAATATTCAGCCGGTGCATATGGCGATTATGGAAGGCGAGGAGGAGATCTTCCTCACCGACGCCGAGGCGCTGGCGGAGCGTTTTAACGATGTGCCGCTGTGGATCCGCCCGAAGAGCTTCTTCCAGACTAACCCGACCGTCGCCAGCCAGCTGTACGCCACGGCGCGCGACTGGGTACGTCAGTTACCGGTTAACCATATGTGGGATCTCTTCTGCGGCGTCGGCGGCTTTGGCCTGCACTGCGCCACCCCGCAGATGCAGCTTACCGGGATCGAAATCTCCGCCGAGGCGATCGCCTGCGCCACCCAGTCGGCCACAGAGCTGGGGTTAACGAACTTGCACTTCCAGGCGCTCGACTCCACGCAGTTCGCCACCGGGCAGGGCAGCGTACCGGAGCTGGTGCTGGTCAACCCGCCGCGTCGCGGCATCGGCAAGGCGCTCTGCGACTACCTGAGCCAGATGGCGCCGCAGTTTATTATCTACTCCAGCTGCAATGCCCGGACGATGGCGAAAGACATTGGCGATCTGCCCGGTTATCGGGTTGAACGGGTGCAGCTGTTCGATATGTTCCCGCATACCGCCCACTATGAAGTACTCACGTTATTAGTGAAGTCCTGAGGAACCGCCCGGCGGCGCTACGGGTTTTGTAGGCCGGGTAAGGCGCAGCCGCCACCCGGCAAACCCCCGCACAATGTTAAACAAAATGTGAACGTTTCCCGCCGTAGAAATCAGGTAAGCTTTAGCTGTTAAGATTCAATAAGGCTGACCGATGAAGCAGATCCTGCTGGTAGAAGATGACGGCGATATCGCCGCGTTACTGCGTCTCAATTTAGAAGACGAAGGTTACGTGATTACCCACGAGGCGGACGGGGGCAGGGCGCAGCAGCTGCTCGGACAATCCCACTGGGACGCGGTGATCCTCGATCTGATGCTGCCCAACGTTGATGGGCTGACCCTCTGCCGGGCGATCCGCGCCCGGGACCACTATCTGCCGGTGATTATCATCAGCGCCCGCAGCAGCGAAACCGAGCGCATTCTGGGCCTCGAAACCGGGGCCGATGACTATCTGGCGAAACCCTTCTCGGTGCAGGAGCTGGTGGCGCGCATCAGGGCGCTGTTCCGCCGTCAGCAGGCGATGGGGCAGCAAACTTCCGGGCTTATCAACGCCCACGGGCTGACCATCGACCCGCTGGCCCGCAGCGTGCTGCTGCGTGGCGAGGTGATAGACCTCACGCCGCGGGAATTCGATCTCCTCTACTTTTTCGCCCGTCATCCCGGGGAGGTCTTCTCCCGCCTGGCCCTGCTTGAGCAGGTGTGGGGATACCAGCACGAAGGGTACGAGCACACCGTCAACACCCACATCAATCGCCTGCGGGTAAAAATCGAGAGAGACGCCGCCGAGCCGGAGATCATCCGCACCGTCTGGGGCAAAGGCTATCTGTTTGCGGAACGTCCGCTATGATCCGCCGCCTCACTCTGCTGTTTATTCTTCTGCTGACGGGCTGTGCGGCGGTGGCCTGCGCGGTGCAGCTCTGGACCAGCATGCAGTACGGCAACGCCATGGTGCAGCGCCTCTCCGGCGGGCTGGCACAGCATATCGCCCAGCGGGAAACGCTGCTGGATGCCAACGGCCAGGTCGACCGCACCCGGCTCAAGCCGCTGTTTGACCGCCTGATGACTTACAACCCAAGCGTGGAGCTCTACGTCCTCTCACCGGACGGGCAGATCCTCGCCGATGCTGCGCCGCCGGGGCACATCAAACGGCAGAAGCTCGCCGTTGCGCCGGTACAGCAGTTCCTGAGCGGCGGGATGATGCCGGTCTACGGGGACGATCCGCGCAGCCTGACCGGGGAGAAGGTCTTCAGCGCCGTGCCGCTGCATCAGGACGGCGTGCTGCGCGGCTATCTGTATATCGTTTTGCAGGGGGAAGAGCTGAACGCTCTGGCGGAGCAGGCGTGGCAGAAAACGCTCTGGAGCACGGTGCTCTGGTCGCTGCTGCTGGTGGCGCTCTTTGGCGCGCTGGCGGGCGGGCTGGTCTGGTACTGGGTGACCCGGCCCGTGAAGCAGTTAACCGACGAGGTGAGCGGCCTGGATCGCGAAAGTATGCACGTTATCAAGCAGCTCGCCACCCAGCCCCTGCAGGCCGCGCCCTCTGACGAAGTGGCCCTGCTGCGCAATACCTTTATCGAGCTGGCGCAGCAGATTGCCAGCCAGTGGGATCAGCTGGCCGACAGCGACCGGCAGCGCCGGGAGTTTATCGCCAATATCTCCCACGACCTGCGCACACCCCTGACCTCACTGCTGGGGTATCTGGAAACCCTGTCGCTGAAATCCGGCACCCTGTCCGCGCAGGAGACGCAGCACTATCTCTCCATTGCCCTGCGTCAGGGCCATAAGGTTCGCCATCTGTCGCAGCAGCTGTTTGAGCTGGCGCGCCTTGAGCACGGCAGCATCAAGCCTCAGCGCGAACGCTTTGCCATTGGGGAGCTTATCTCCGACGTGGCGCAAAAGTTTGACCTGGCGGTGGAGACGCGCCAGCTTCGGCTGCATATCGACGTGCCGCGCCAGCTGCCGATGATCAATGCCGATCTGTCGATGATCGAACGGGTGGTCACCAATCTGCTGGATAACGCGATTCGCCATACGCCGCCGGGGGGCGAAATCGGGCTTAAAGTGTGGCTGGAGGGTGAGCAGTTGCAGGTTGAAGTCAACGACAGCGGACCGGGGGTGGAGGAACACCTGCGCGATGCGCTCTTTATGCGGCCGTCAGCGCTGAGCCAGCAGGCGTCGAGGGATAATCGCGGCGGGCTGGGGCTGTTGATTGTCAAAAGAATGCTGGAGCTACACGGCGGGGGGATCAGGCTGATGGAGGCGGCGAAAGGGGCGCGTTTTCGCTTCTATGTGCCGCTTTGAGTAATGCCGGGTGGCGCTACGCTTACCCGGCCTACAAAACCGCACCGTACGTAGGCCGGGTAAGGCGTAGCCGCCACCCGGAAATCAATCTTACTGCGGGAACCACTGGTCGCTGATTTTCTGATACGTGCCGTCGGCTTTAATCGCTTTCAGTGCGCCGTTCAGTTTCTCCACCAGGGCTTTATTGTCCGGACGCACAGCGATGCCCAGACCGGTGCCGAAGTACTGCGGATCGGTCACTTTATCGGTAGCGGTACCCAGCTGCGGGTTGGTTTTCAGCCACTCATTCACCACAGCGGTGTCACCGAACACGCCATCGATACGGCCATTTTTCAGGTCGATAATTGCGTTCTGGTAGCTGTCATAGGCCACGGTTTTCACTTCCGGGTGCTTATCCTGCAGGTATTTCTGGTGCGTGGTGCCGTTTTCCATGCCGATGCGCTTGCCTTTCAGCTGCTCAAAGGAGGTGTACTGGCCTTTTTTGGCGATCACCACCGCATAGTTGGCGTAGTATGGTTCGGTAAAGGCAACCTGCTTGCTACGCTCCGGAGTGATGTCCATACCGGAGATCACCGCGTCATATTTTTTGAATTTCAGGGCCGGGATCAGGCTGTCAAAGGCGTGGTTAGTAAAGGTGCACTCGGCCTGCATCTGGGTACAGAGCGCTTTTGCCAGGTCGATATCAAAACCGACGATCTGGTTGCTGGCATCCAGCGATTCAAACGGTGGATACGTCGCAGAAACACCGAAGCTGATCTTGTCGGCGGCAGAGGCGCCAGCGGCGAAGGTAGCGAGTAAAGCGGCCAGAACTAACTTTTTCATTATGAAGCTCCCGTCTGTCAATCTTGTCATTATATGCCGTGTCTGCGGCTGAACGTCACAATGCCATTTAATGAATTTATATGCAATAAAAATGATTAAATATTTTTTGAGGAATAAAAAAAGACGGACAGTGGTTAGACTTGTCCGTCTTTCTTAAATCAAACTTATGCAGTTTTAATTGCGGCGTTCGAAGGCCAGCGCCCGGCGTTCGACTAAACGCATCAGCAGGGTCAGCAGGCCGTTGACGATGAGATAGATAATGCCGGCAGCGCCAAACACCATCACATCGTATGTCCGTCCGTACAGCAGCTGTCCGTGACCCATCACCTCCATCAGGGTGATGGTATAGGCCAGCGACGTGCTCTTGAACACCAGCACCACTTCGTTGGAGTACGAAGAGAGCGCGCGTTTGAACGCGTACGGCAGCAGGATCGCCAGCGTGTCTTTCTTGCTCATCCCCAGCGCGCCGCAGGACTGCCACTGTCCGTCCGGAATAGCGCGGATCGCGCCGTAGAACAGCTGCGTGGTATAGGCGGCGCTGTTCAGCGACAGGGCGAGCAGGGCGCACAGCCACGGCTCGGAGAGCAGATGCCACAGCACCGGATATTCCTGCAGCGTCGGGAACTGGCCCGGGCCGTAGTAAATCAGGAAGATCTGCACCAGCAGCGGCGTGCCGGTAAACAGGGTGATGTAGCCGCGCACGATCCACACCAGCACCGGCGTTTTCAGCGTCAGGATGATGGTGAAAATCAGCGCCAGGATCAGCGCCACGATAATCGAGGCCACCGTCAGCGTCAGGCTGGTGTGCAGCCCTTTCATCAGTTCGGGTAAATACTCAAGCATCAGCCTGGTCTCCGTTCAAAACGCGTCGCACGCAGGTCAATACGCTTGAGGATGTACTGACTGAGCAACGTGATCACCAGGTAGATGGCCGCCGCCACGATGTACCAGGTAAAGGGCTCCTGGGTACGGGTGGCAATGCTTTTGGTCTGCAGCATCAGGTCGTTAACGCTGATTAAGCTCACCAGCGCGGTATCTTTCAGCAGCACCAGCCACTGGTTGCCGAGCCCCGGCAGGGCATGACGCCACATCTGCGGCATCACCAGACGGAAGAAAATCGCGGTTTTCGACAGCCCCAGCGCCTGACCGGACTCCCACTGTCCCACCGGCACCGCTTTCAGCGCACCGCGCAGGGTTTGCGAGGCGTAGGCGGAATAGAGCAGGGAGAGGGCGATCACGCCGCACAGGAACGGGCTGACGTCGAAGTTTTCGATCTGCATCTGAATCGGGATTTGCACCACGCCCAGGTTGAGCGTAAAGCCGTCCGACAGCATCAGCAGCAGCTGCGAAGAACCAAAGTAGATAAACAGCACCACCAGGATTTCCGGCAGGCCGCGCAGCAGGGTCACCAGTGCTGAGCCGGTCCAGGCGACAGGTCGCCACTTAGCCGACTCCCACACGGCAAAGATCATCGCCAGCACCAGGCCGATAATCAGCGCACAAACGGCAAGGCCGACGGTCATCCCGGCGGCGCTTGCTAATGGAAAAATTTCGTTCATCAGATCTTACTTCTGGAACCATTTGTTGTAGATGGAATCGTAGGTCCCATCTTTCTTCACTTTTTCCAGCGCAGTGTTGAATTTCTGCTGCAGCTCGGTGTTGCCCTGACGGACAGCAATGCCGAGACCGGTGCCGAAGTAGTCTTTATCCGTCACTTTATCGCCCACCGCGGCCAGCTTGTCGTTCGCTTTCAGCCATTCGGTCACTACAGCGTTGTCACCAAAGACGGCATCAATACGGCCATTCTGCAGATCCAGACGGGCGTTCTGATAGCTGTCGTAAGGCACGGTAGTGATTTCCGGGTGCTTATCCATGATGAATTTCTGGTGCGTAGTGCCGTTCTGCACGCCCACTTTCTTGCCTTTCAGCGCGTCGATAGAGGCGTATTTACCCTTCTGGCCGATGAACAGCGCGGAGTTTTCATAGTAAGGGGTGCTGAACAGAACCTGCTTTTCACGTTCCGGGGTGATGTCCATACCGGCCATGACCGCGTCGATACGGCGGAATTTCAGGCTTGGGATCAGGCTGTCGAAAGACTGGTTAGCGAAAGTACAGGTGGCGTCGATCTCTTTACACAGGGCGTTAGCCAGATCCACATCAAAGCCGACAATCTTGTTATTCGCATCCATAGATTCAAACGGAGGGTAGGAGGCTTCGGTTGCAAAACGAATGGTCTGAGCTGCGGTGGCAGAGAGGCTAACGCTTGCAAGCAGCGCGGCAATCACTATTTTTTTCATTGTCGTTCTCTCGATTCGATTAGTGAGACAGATAATTTCTGAATGCGTCGGTCTGCGGCTCGGCAAAGCAGCGCGCATCCCCTTGCTCCACGATATGACCGTTTTCCATATAGACCACACGGCTGGCGGTTTTACGCGCCACTTCCACTTCGTGGGTCACGATCACCTGGGTAATGTTGGTCTCCGCCAGTTCGCGAATAATGCTGACGATCTGGGCGGTGATTTCCGGGTCCAGCGCGGCGGTCGGTTCGTCAAACAGCAGAACCTGCGGCTCCATCATCAGGGCGCGGGCGATGGCCACACGCTGCTGCTGACCGCCGGAGAGGTGCAGCGGATAACGGTCGCTGTAGGGCTTCAGGCGCAGACGCTCCAGCAGCTTCTCGGCACGCGCCAGCGCCTGCTCTTTTGACAGGCCCAGCACGCGGCAAGGCGCTTCAATCAGGTTTTGCTGCACGGTGAGGTGCGGCCAGAGATTATATTGCTGAAACACCATGCCGACGTTCTGGCGCAGATCGCGGATCGCTTTCTCAGAGGGCGCTTTAGCAAAATTAAAGTGATTACCCGCGATATCCAGGGTTCCGGAGCGGGGCATTTCAAGCAGATTGAGGACGCGAAGCAGCGAACTTTTACCCGCGCCGCTTGGGCCTAACAGCACCAGCGTCTCGCCCTCAGGGCAATTGAGTGTGATGTCGAACAGCGCCTGGTGTGCGCCGTAGAAGCAGTTAATGCCGTTTAGTTGAATACTCATCGGGGCAGTCTTTACTCATCCAGGCAATCTATAGCAATTGAGGCCGCAAATAGTACCGTTGACAGAATAGTTATGCAATATAACTGCGTTAAAAGTTAAATATAAACCGTATCTATCCCTAAACATAGCACAAAATAGCGGAAGGCAATGTCGGCGAGAATAAATGTCGGCATTCCTCACGAAATGCCAGACATTTTACGGGGTTTTACCGGCTTAACGGGTTGAAGCGCGCCCGTTTAGCGGTTTTCAATCGACTGGCGCAGCGTGCCGGCCGGGGCATGGACGCTGCCGCCGAGGTAGCGCACGTCGTCGATCGCCCAGCACTGCCCTTCGCGGATCATCAGCACTTCATCCTGCCAGGTCTGGCTGCCCTGCGTCAGCTTGACGCGCAGGGGAATATTGCGCGCATCGGTATTCGGGATGGTCGAGGCGCTGGAGACTTCGGCCTTTTCAGGGGCGGTGGTGCGGCTGGAGAACGGATCGTCTTTCAGCAGGCTGCTGTGCTGCGGATCGCGGCTGGCATCGCTCAGCAGCTGGGCCAGATTATCGCTCAGGTACGGGCGCAGGGCGGTGAAGTCGTTGCTGCGGTGCGTAATGCGGTAGTCATAGAATTGTTGAGCCACGGCATCCGGCCCGCCGGTAATGCAGCTGCCGCTGCGGGTACCGATGTCCTTAAAGGCCGGGGTGACTGGCGTAGTGCAGGCGCTGAGCAGCAGCGCGCAAGGCACTAAAAGCGTCAAAGCAGAATAGCGCATGATGATTTCCTTATGAGGCTGCAATAATTAACTAACCTTTAAATGATAGCGTAACGAGCAGATAATGGTTTTGTTCTTAAACGGTTAGGTAGGTAACACGGAGACGAAAATGCAATTTTCAACCACCCCCACTCTGGAAGGACAACCCATCAGCGAATACTGCGGCGTGGTAACCGGTGAAGCGATTCTCGGCGCCAACGTCTTCCGCGATTTTTTTGCCGGGATCCGCGATATCGTCGGCGGCCGCTCCGGCGCATATGAAAAAGAACTGCGTAAAGCCCGTGAAATCGCCTTTAAGGAGATGGGTGAGCAGGCGAAAGCCATGGGTGCCGACGCCGTTGTGGGCATCGATATCGACTACGAAACCGTCGGCAAAGACGCCAGCATGCTGATGGTCAGCGTCAGCGGTACGGCGGTGAAAACGCGCCGATGAAGCAGGCATTTGCGCCCGTCCTGCTGGCCCTGCTGCTGGCAGGCTGTGCGGCAGAAAAAGGGATTGTTGAAAAAGGGGCCTATGAGCTGGATACCCGGCGACAGGCCCAGGCGGCCTATCCGCGCATCAAGGTGCTGGTTATTCACTACACCGCCGACGATTTTGACAGCTCTCTGGCGACGTTGACCGATAAAAACGTCAGCTCCCACTATCTGATCCCGGCGATCCCGCCTCTGTATAAAGGAAAGCCGCGGATCTGGCAGCTGGTGCCGGAGGGCTCCCTGGCCTGGCATGCCGGGGTCAGCTTCTGGCGTGGCGCCACGCGTGTTAATGACACCTCTATTGGCATTGAGCTGGAGAACCGCGGCTGGCAAAAAATTGACGGGCAGAAACGCTTTGTGCCCTTCGAACCGGCGCAAATCGCCGCCCTGATCCCGCTGGCGAAGGATATTATTCAGCGTTACGACATCAAACCGCAGAACGTGGTGGCCCATGCGGACATCGCCCCGCAGCGCAAAGACGATCCGGGGCCGCTGTTCCCCTGGCAGGCGCTGGCGCAGCAGGGGATTGGCGCCTGGCCGGATCCCGCCCGGGTGGCGTTTTACCTGAACGGGCAACCGCCTTACCAGCCCGCGGACAGTGCTGCGCTGCTGAGTTTATTATCCCGCTATGGCTATGATGTGCCAGATAATATTTCACAAGCACAGCAGAAGCGGATAATTATGGCCTTTCAAATGCACTTCAGACCGCAATTATGGAATGGTGTAGCTGATATAGAAACAATTGCCATCGCTGAAGCATTATTAGAGAAATACGGACAGGGTTAATCCTTCAAAAAACCGCTTCTTGCGTATTTTTATCTTATTTTTCTTGAGATTAATCTTAAGTTCAATCTCGATTCATTTTTAGTTAATTGACTTAAATTTACCCGAATATAATATGTACACATAGCTTGCTAAGCAATTTGGCAAAGTAAATATTATTTGAGAGTAAATCTCACCCAAAAAACTTCTAAGAATTTATCCGGTGTGACTTTTCTGGCGCAGCGGTTCGCTTTATCCATAAAAATTGAAACAGGCATAATAATGTTAAACGTATATTGTAAAAATAGTCGCCCGGAAAAGGCGATTGACGCAATTATTGCTGCTACAGCAGATTACCCCGATAAAACGTTAAAGAAATGGCAGAAGATTATTACCGCCGATTCTGAATACGTGCACGTTATGATCAGCGGCGAAATAGAAATTCGCCGACGCTCTGATGAATTGAGCATGTTTACCATGCGCAAAGCCGGTTTTTTAGGGATCTCCACTATCTATAACAGAGCATCACACATGTACGGCCTGGTCCGCGACACCACCGTTATCCGCACCATCAAACGTGAAGAGTTTGAACGTATTATCAGCGAGAAAAACCTGTGGCCAGAGTTCAGCCAGCTCCTCATCTGGTATATCGACGTGCTGAGTAAGCGCGATGACATCCTGGTTGCCCGCAGTGCGTATTCCGTGGTTCGTGAGTTCCTTATCGAAATAAATGAACTCATTGTTCACCAGAATCGCGATATTAACGTTTACGATTACATTCAGGAATACACCAGCCTGGCACGCAGCACCATTATTAAAATTCTCTCAGACCTGAAAAAAGGTCACTATATTGTGGTCGAGAAAGGTAAATTGAAAAATATTACCAGCCTGCCAGAACGCTACTGATTATCTGCTAAGAATCTCCATTGGGTAACGCCGGTGGGGATTTTTTTAGCATATGAGTATCTATATTTTCGTTTTTAACGCTGCCGTCTGGTTTATCACCCGATTATCCGTCTCTGTGTCGGATTGCGTCTCATCCACCGGTTCATCCGGCACTTTCCCCTGCGAAATATCCTGCTGCTGTTCTTTTAACGCTTCCATAAACCGCTCTTTTAACGACACGGAATCTGTCTCTTGTTCAGCACCATGGACATCGGGCAAGGGTTCACTGGAAATATCACTGTCCGGGGCTTGCTGCCAGTCTGAAGATTTATCCATGTCAGGATCGTCTGATGGCATCGGCGGCGCGGTATATTTTTCTGGTACAGGTTTCGGCTCAGGGAACGGTTTTGAAACATACACATAATGCATATCGGAAAGCTGCGTATCCGGCTGCACGACGTTAACCGGTTTTGGCTCTGGTGCCGGATGCCGCAGATTCCAGTAAATATGGGCGTACAGCCCGGCGATCAAAATCGCCCCCAGGCAGCACAGGCAGGCCAGGGTTCTGAGCAGTATTTTATTGATTGAGGGGAGGCGGTAGGAGAACCATACCGCCTCGCCGGTATTAAAGCTGCGCTGTGCAGCGAGGCAAATAGTAGACATTATTGCGTTTTTCCTTTCGCCAGGGTGTGGGTCGCGGTGTCTGCGGTCGGCGTCAGTATCGTCGGCGTCGTGTTATTCACCCGCATCAGCTGCATCAGGGTCTCTTCACCCGGCATGCCGTCAACGTTCAGCTGGGTCTGCGCCTGGAATTCGCGGGTGCGCTTCACCAGCGCCTGCGTCCAGGATTGGGCATGGGTTTCAGGCTCATGCAGCGCCTGGCTGAGTTGCGTATCGATCCAGGCCAGATCCTTGCTGCTGCTGGCGGCTCCGACTTCATCCTGTCCTGCCGGCGTCAGTCGGTGCAATAAGGTGTAATTCCCGGTGGCGTGGGCGTTAAACCAGCTGCGCTTCACCTGCCAGGTACGATTGTTCATCAGGAGATCAAGGGAATCCGCGCCTACTCGCGCGACGACCGCATAGTTGAGGTGATCCCCGGTTCGCAGCTCGCTCACCCACGGATACCCCTCTTTTTCCAGCGCCGTCAGCGCGGCGTTCCCCTGTTTACAGGCGAGATTCACCCGGGCGGCATTCTGGCAGAGCGCCTCTTCTGAGGAAGGATCGTAGCCCCACATGGTGTAGAGCTGATGCATGGCGTCCGGTGAATTGACCACCTCTTTCTCAAGCGTCGGCACGACCGGCGCTTTTTGCGTATGGACAGGCTGTTTCCAGCTCACGGGCACCGGCAGGTGCACAGGGAGTTTTGCCGTGATGGCGGATGAGAAGTACCAGCCGCTGGCGGCAAACAGCACGCTGGCGAACAGGCCAACCGTCGCCAGGGTTTTGCCGTGCGTCTTACGCGGCAGCACTTCGCCCGCCGCCAGACGTAAATGACGGGCTCCCACCGCAGGGGCGCGCTCGGTCCAGGCCGCCAGCAGCGACAGGTGTGCCAGCGCGTTCAGCTTGCTCATCGACCCTTTGGTCAGGGCATGCATCCGGCGCACGCGGGCAGGAATAAAGGGCGAGGTTTCGGCCCCGTGCTCCTCGGCCTGCGCCTGAACATAGCTCAGCACTTCGCGGCAGGTAAGCGGGCGCAGGGTATGGCGGGTATGCACCCGGGACGCGAGGCCAGAGTTGTTCATCAGGCGCGCTTCCTGGTCCGGGGTACCGGTCAGGACCAGCGTCAGCGACAGACCAGACTCCTGCGCCCGGGAGAGCAGCATGCCCAGCGCTTCCCAGCAGTTATCCCTCATCGCCTGTACCGCCGCGACAGTCAGGACCAGACCGGATTTTTTACAGGACGGATATTTCTCCTGCCACTGGCGCAGCACACCGTCAATGGCGTGAATTTTGTTGCTGGCATCTTTTGCCTGGGCGCTGAGTTTATACAGCAGGCCTTTCGCGTTCAGTTTCGGAAAAGCATTAACCGCCACCCCGGCGGCGCTTTTCGCCAGCAGGTGAGCGGTGAAGGTGTTCAGCAGCTCCTCGTCATCGCCAAACAGCGCCACAATGCCAGGCACGGTCGATTTCTCTGCCAGCATGCCGAAGACATCCTGATGATAAGGCGCAAAGAATGTGCCGCAGGGGCGGGCTGCGCTCCTGAAGGGGTGGCGGGTAAATTTAAAATGACTGAGGAACATAACGCTTCACCGTTGTATTTCATTGACCAAATGTCAGGCAGGAAAGTAAGGGAAGGGGAGAAGGGGGTCAATTTTGCCCGAGGAGAAAAATAACCTGTGCTGATTGGCTAACATCGGTTATTTGCTGGGTCAATAATTTTCTTTATTAAAGTTAACGGCGAACCCGATGGAGCGGGAGGCACATCATTATTACTATTTCCGGGTTTTCAGGTGCAGCGCCAGGCTGCTGATCCCTGCATTGACTAAAAGGTCAGTTTTAAAATGAAAATGCAGTTCTATTCCCGATATATTGCGCCCTGCGTGATGTTTGTCCTGCTGATATTCAGCGGCCAGCAGGGGTATGTCGTTTTTAAAGAGTATAAAAAGGTGGCTGATTCCGATCCGGATAACGCGTCCGCGCAGTCCCGTACGCAGCAGGCAGAGCAGGCCTTTGCTCTTTTCCAGCCTGCGGTTAACCAGGCGGTGACGCAGCAGGTGGCGAAAAAGAGCCTTTCGGCTGAGGTCGACGGCATTATCAGCAGCGACGAGGCGTGGCTTTCTTTCGCCGTCATCAAAACGCCTGGCGGACAGAAGAGTCTGCGTGAAGGCGACCCCCTTCCGGGCTACAGCGATGCGTTTATAGAAGAGATTAATAGCGACAACGTGGTGGTGAATTACGAAGGCGACCGGCAGGTGCTGGCGTTAAAACGCCCGGACTATTTTAAAGGCGATATTAATCCCTCTCCGGCAATAAAGCCGAAAATCGATGCCGGGGCCGATAATTTACATCTCGACGATTATTTAGTGCTGAAGCCTTATATCGAAAAGGGTCAGCTCGAGGGCTATCAAATAAAGCCCAAAAATGCCTCCTCCTTTTTTAGCCATAGCGGGCTGGAAAAGGGCGATGTGGTAGTGAAAGTGAACGCCGTCGATATGACGCGAGCGGAGCAGGCGAAAAGTATTATCGCCAGCTGGTCGAAAATGAGAGAAGCGGAAGTCGTAGTCAGACGCCACGCTCACCTTGAAAATATTCGGGTTAATGTTTTAACCAATTAACAAGTGTAATGAGATGAAGAAATTTCCCTGGGCATGTATTGCGCTGACAGCCGCCTCTTTTATTTCCAGTTCCGTGATGGCGGCGAACTTTAGCGCCAGTTTTAAGAACACCGATATTCGCGAATTTATCGATACGGTAGGCCGTAACCTGAATAAAACGATCCTCGTCGATCCGTCCGTTCAGGGCAACGTCTCGGTGAAGACCTATAACGTGCTGACGGAGGATGAGTATTATCAATTCTTCCTGAGCGTGCTGGATCTGTATGGCCTGTCGGTGATCCCGATGGATAACGGCATGGTGAAAGTGGTGCGCTCCACGGTGGCGCGCACTGCGGGCGTACCGCTGGCGGACAGTAAAAACCCCGGCAAAGGGGATGAGATCATCACCCGCGTGGTGCGGATGGAAAACGTGCCGGTGCGTGAGCTGGCGCCGCTGCTGCGCCAGCTGAACGACGCTTCCGGCATTGGTAACGTGGTCCATTTTGAGCCCTCCAACGTGCTGCTGCTGACCGGTAAAGCCTCGGTGGTGAACCGGCTGGTGGATCTGGTGGAGCGCGTGGATCGCTCCGGCATGCAGCGTCGCGAGATTGTCCCGCTGCGCTATGCCTCGGCCAAAGAGCTCTCCGACATGTTGAATAACCTCAACAACGAAGAGCAGAAAGGCCAGAACGCGCCGCAGCTGGCGACGAAAGTGGTGGCCGATGACGAGACCAACAGCCTGGTGATCAGCGGCTCGGAAGATGCCCGCTCGCGAACCCGCTCGCTGGTGAATCAGCTCGATCGCGAGCAGAACAACGAAGGCAATACCCGCGTCTTCTACCTGAAATATGCCAGCGCCAGCAAAGTGGTGCCGGTACTGACCGGGATTGGCGAGCAGCTGAAAGACAAAGCCCCGGCGGCGAAAAGCAAAACGGCGAGCACCAACAGCGATCTGAATATTACCGCCGACGAAGCCACCAACTCACTGGTGATCACCGCCCAGCCTAACGTGATGAACTCGCTGGAAAAAGTGATCGACAAGCTCGATATCCGCCGTCCGCAGGTGCTGGTGGAAGCGATCATTGCCGAAGTGCAGGACGGCAACGGCCTCGACCTGGGCGTGCAGTGGACCGGCAAACATGGCGGCGTGCAGTTTGGCGCCACCGGTATGCCAATCAGCCAGATCAAGAGCGGCGCCATCAAAGGGGCCAGCTTTACTGGCCTGGCGACCGGCTTCTTTAACGGTGACTTTGGCGCGCTGATGACCGCTCTTGCTACCGACGGTAAAAACGACATTCTCTCCACCCCGAGCGTGGTCACCCTGGATAACAAAGAGGCGTCGTTTAACGTCGGTCAGGACGTGCCGGTGCTGTCCGGTTCCCAGACCACCAGCGGCGATAACGTCTTTAACTCGGTGGAGCGTAAAACGGTCGGTACCAAGCTGAAAATCGTTCCCCAGATCAACGACGGCGACATTATTCATCTGAAGATCGAGCAGGAAGTCTCCAGCGTTGACGCCAGCGCGACGGAAGACGCCAGCCTCGGCCCAACCTTCAACACCCGTACCATCAACAACGAAGTGATGGTGCACAGCGGGCAGACGGTGGTTCTCGGCGGATTAATGGAGAACGTCACCAAGCAAAACGTTTCGAAAGTGCCGCTGCTGGGGGATATTCCGCTGGTGGGGCAGCTGTTCCGCTACACCTCACAGGATACGTCGAAACGTAACCTGATGGTCTTTATCCATACCACCGTCCTGCGTGACGACGACAGCTACAGCGCGTCGTCGAAAGAGAAATATGACCAGATCCGCGCGCGCCAACAGCAGCGTATGGAAGAGAAAAAGCTGGGCATTATTTCCAATAATGATAACGCGGTGCTGCCGGCCTACCCGTCTAAGGGCTCCGCCACCACGGCGGCCACACGCAATCCGTTTAAAGAGTAAGGGGGTGGCAGATGGATGAACTCAGCAACGCCTTATGCACCAGCAGCTTTGCCAAGGATAACGGCGTCCTGTTTTATCAGGATCAGGTCTATGTCCGGGACGATGCCCCGGCGTTTGCCCTGCTGGAGATGCGCCGGGTGCTGGCACGCTCCTTTACGCCGGTCATCCTGACGCCGGAGGCCTTTGACGAGATGCTGGCCAAAATCTGGCAGCAGAACAGCGGCGTCTCCCAGCAGCTGGTGGATGATATGGACGCCGATATCGATCTGATGGCGCTCACCGAGGAGATCCCCGACAACGAGGATCTGCTGGATAACGACGAAAACTCGCCGGTGATCCGCCTGATCAACGCCATTCTGGGCGAGGCGGTGAAAGAGGGCGCGTCGGATATTCATATTGAAACCTTCGAGCGCACGCTGAGCATCCGTTTTCGCGTCGACGGCGTGCTGCGCCCGGTGCTGCAACCGGCGCGCAAACTTGCGCCGCTGCTGGTGTCGCGCATCAAGGTGATGTCGAAGCTCGATATCGCCGAAAAGCGTCTGCCGCAGGATGGGCGTATTTCGCTGCGTATCGGGCGTAAAGCCATCGACGTGCGTGTCTCCACTATTCCCTCGCAGTACGGCGAGCGGGTGGTGATGCGTCTGCTCGATAAAAGTAATCTTAAGCCGGACATTAACAAGCTGGGTCTGATAGACGAAGAGCTACAGCAGCTGAAGGGACTGATTGGCCGTCCGCACGGCATTATCCTGGTCACCGGCCCGACCGGTTCCGGGAAAAGTACCACCCTGTACGCCATTCTGTCGGCGCTGAACGGGCATGAGCGCAATATCCTCACCGTTGAAGATCCCATCGAGTATGAACTGGAAGGGGTGGGGCAGACCCAGGTCAACCCGCGCGTGGACATGACCTTTGCCCGCGGGCTGCGCGCGATCCTGCGCCAGGACCCGGACGTGGTGATGATCGGTGAAATCCGTGACGGCGAAACCGCGCAAATTGCGGTGCAGGCCTCGCTCACCGGCCACCTGGTGATGTCCACGCTGCACACCAACAGCGCGGCAGGGGCCATCACCCGTCTGCGCGACATGGGGCTGGAGTCATTTTTGATCGGTTCATCGTTGCTCGGTGTCATTGCCCAGCGTCTGGTGCGTCGGCTGTGCGTGCACTGCCGGACCACCAGTCCGCTGGACGCCAATGAGAAAGCGCTGTTCAGCTTTATGGACGCGCCGCCAAAAGCGATTTACCGCGCCGTGGGCTGCGAGCACTGCCGCCAGAGCGGGTATCAGGGCCGCGCCGGGATCCACGAGTTCCTGGTGGTAGACAGCACTATGCGCCGGGCGATTCATGAAGATAAAGATGAAATGGCCATCGAGACCGAGCTGTTCAGACAGGCCTACAGCCTGCGCGAAAACGGCCTGCTGAAGGTCATCTACGGCGTTACCTCGCTGGAAGAGGTGATGCGCGTCACCGCCGAGCGCGGGGGAGATGAATAATGGCGTGGTATGCGTGGACGGCCACCAGTGCGGCGGGGAAAACCCAGCGCGGCACCCTGCAGGCCGAGGGGCCAAAGCAGGTTCGCCAGATCTTGCGCGAGCAAAAGCTGATGCCGGTGAGCATCACGCCAACCCGGGAGCCCTCCACTGCCGGGAGCGCGCAGAAGGGGATCAAACTCTCCACCCCGGTGCTGTCGATGTTTACCCGCCAGCTGGCGACGCTGGTGAACGCCGCCTTGCCGCTGGAGAGCGCCCTGAAGGCAATTGCGAAGCAGTCGGAAGATAAAAAGCTGGCGGCGATGGTGAGCGAGATCCGCGACAAAGTGGTGGAAGGGCATACGCTGTTCGACGCCTTCAGCCAGTTTCCGCGCACCTTCGACAAACTCTACTGCACCCTGGTGATGGCCGGGGAGAAAACCGGTCATCTCGGCGACGTGCTGGAAAAACTGGCGGAGTACAACGAGCAGCGTCAGAAGATGAAAAGCAAGCTCAGCCAGGCGATGGTCTACCCCATCACCCTGACGGTGGTGGCGGTGGCGGTGATCTGCATCCTGCTGGTGGCGGTGGTACCGCAGGTGATCGAGCAGTTTACCCATATGAAACAGCAGCTGCCGATCACCACCCGCACGCTGATCGCGGTGAGTGATTTTCTGCAGGCATACGGCATCTACATTGGCGGCGGGCTTGTCGCCGGATTTATCGGCTTTAAAAGCTGGCTGAAGAACGCGAAAAATCGCTTTCTCTGGCACCGCTGGCTGGTTAACGCCTCGCCAATCAAAAAACTGGTATGCGCCATCAACAGCGCGCGCTACATCCGCACCCTGAGCATCCTGCAGGCCAGCAGCGTGCCGCTGCTGGAGGGGATGTATATCGCCATGGACGGGATTGAAAACCTCCATGCCCGTCAGGTGCTGGAGCAGGCGGCGGACACCGTGCGCCAGGGAGCATCGTTATATGCCGCGCTGGAGCAGGCGAAATTATTCCCGCCCACCATGCTGTACATGATCGCCTCTGGCGAAGAGAGCGGCGAGCTGGGCAACCTGATGGACAGGGCAGCTGAAAACCAGGAGTCCGCATTACAGCATCGAATTACCTTAACGCTGTCGGTATTTGAACCGGCGCTGGTGGTCTCTATGGCGACCATTGTTCTGTTTATTGTGATGTCAATATTACAACCGCTTCTGCAACTTAATAATATGGTAGGTTAATCATGGCGATGAAACGTAAAAACCTGGCACGCCAGGCGGGCTTTACTTTGCTCGAATTAATGGTGGTGATTGTTATTCTCGGCGTGCTGGCCAGTATGGTGGTGCCCAATTTAATGGGGAATAAAGAGAAAGCCGATACCCAGAAAGCCACCAGCGATATTGTCGCCCTGGAAGGTTCGCTGGATATGTACAAGCTGGATAACCACCGTTATCCCACCACGGAACAGGGCCTGCAGGCGCTGGTCACCAAACCTGAAATCGCGCCAATCCCGAACGGCTACCGCGCCGATGGCTATATTCGCCGTCTGCCGCAGGATCCCTGGGGCAGCGATTATATTCTGGTGAGCCCGGGCGAGCATGGCGCCATCGACGTATTTTCCGCAGGGCCGGATGGCGAAGCCAATACCGCAGACGATATTACCAACTGGTCATTTGATAAAAAATAATGAACAGGCAACGCGGCTTTACCCTGCTGGAAATTATTCTCGCGCTGGTGATATTCGCCAGCTGCGCCATGATGGTGGTTTCCACAATACCGTCGCGCAGCGGTGCGGATATATTTGGCCAGCAATTAAAAGCCGTTGTTGAATATGGTTCCGATCGTGCGGTAATGGACGGAAATATCCTGGGGCTGGTCATCACGACGGATAAATATCAGCTGATGACGCTGGAAGAAAAAAACGGCGAACGCCGCTGGGTTCCGCTGGCGCAACGACGTATCAACACTGGGGGTGATTTCCCGGAGGAGATGCACGTTTCGCTCACCCCGCAGCGTCTGGCCGCGACCCCTGATGCCGAACCGCAGATCGTCTTTTTACCGGACGGCGAGATGAGCCGTTTCACCCTGACGTTACAGAGCGCCGATAAAGAGCACCACTTCCGGGTGGTGTCCCAGGGCGCGCCACCGGTTACGGTAGAAAACGATGGCTAAACCTGATGCATCGCAGCGCGGCATGACGCTGCTGGAGGTGATGGTCGCTCTGGTGATCTTCTCCACCGCCGCGCTGGCGCTCATGAACTCGGTCTCCCTGAACGTGCGTTTTACTCACGGTCTTGCCGATACCCTGCAGGCCAGCTGGGTCGCCGAGAATCAGCTCGCCGAAGCGCAGCTCACCAAAAGCGAGTTTCCCGATGCAGAGCAGAAGGGGACCGAGCTGATGGGCGGGCGCAACTGGACCTGGCACATGCAGCGGGTTAAAACCGCCGATAAGCGCTGGGCGGATGAGATCCTGGTCTATGCCGAAGGGGATGAGAGCCAGCCGGTTGTGGCGATGCGGGTTCTGCCGCCGGGAGAGGAAAAGTGAAAAAACGGCAGAATCAGCGCGGGTTTACGCTGCTGGAGATCATGATTGCCCTGACCATTTTTGCGGTGATCAGCACGCTCGCCTGGCAGATCCTCGATGGCGCAATGCGCACCAGCAACGCCACCGATCGCAGCGCGACCCGGCTCAATCAGATCCAGCGCGCCTGGAGCCTGCTGGAGCGTGATTTTTTTCAGCTGCAGGCCCGGGCACCGCGCAATGAACCCGAAGTATTTCGCCAGGACGATAACGCGATTGAGCTGACCACCCTCAACGGCGTCAGCGGCAACGTTCAGTTAGAGCGGGTGCGCTGGCGCTTTGAAGATCACCGGCTGTGGCGTGACGTATGGCCGACGATAGACAGCCCGGCGGGCGTCAAACCGGAAGAGGTGCCGATTGTCTCTGAGGTGAAAGCCGTTCAGTGGCGGTTTTTCAGCGAATCATGGCAAAAGCGCTGGAGTGAAAGCGCGCATCAGCCGGATGGCGTTGAGCTGACGCTGACCATGGAGAGCGGTGATACCTGGCGCTGGGTCTTTACCACCCCGGGCGACATGCCGCAGCCGCAGGTCGCCGTAAAAGAAGCAGAGAAACCTGCTGATAAACCAGAAGGCGCACCGCCTGAGGCCGCGCCAGAACAGGCCGCAGAACCCGCGCCGGGGAGCCAGCCATGAGTCAAAACACGCTGAAACAGCAGCGGGGTGTCGCCCTGCTGGTGGTGCTGATCCTGCTGGTGCTGATGTCGGCGCTGGCATCGAAAATCAGCCAGCAGTTCAGCCGTAATCTGCAGAAAACTCACTATCAGGTGAGTCAGCAGCAGCTGCGCTGGGCAATTCAGCGCCAGGAGCAGGCGGTGAAAGAGCGGTTGCAGACCGCCGCCAGCGGCGAGAATCCTCTGGAGCCGGACGGCGAATGGCATCAGCCCCTTGAGACACAGGGGGAGTTTTACACGGTGGTGAGCCAGGTTGAGGATGCCCAGGACTGCTTTAACGTCAATAACCTGCTTACCGAGGAGAAGATGGCGAAAGAGCAGGCTGCGTCACCCTTGCCGGAGAAATCGTCTGAACAGCTGACGGTCGAGCAGCTGCTGGCCGACGCCGGACTGGATCAGACCACCGCGGAGCAGGTTTATCAGCAGCTGGTGGACTATCTGGATGGCGACAGCGTCACGGCGAAAGAGGCACAGGAGACCGACGCCTGGGCTGGCGTTCAGCCCGCGCGCCTACCGGCCAACCAGATGATGCGCAACATCAGTGAAATCAGGCTGCTGCCGGCATTCCCGGCGGCGGCCTATGCCAAAGTCAGCGCGCTGCTGTGTGCCCTGCCGGACGCCAGCAGCAAAATTAACGTCAACACCCTCAAGCCGGAGCAGGCGAAGCTGCTGGCGGCGCTGTTTGCGGGAAAACTGACGGAGGACGACGCTACCCGGCTGCTCGCCGCACGCCCGGAAGCGGGGTGGGAAAACATGGAGGCCTTCAGCAAGGCGCTGGAGCAAAACTTCCCGCAGCTGAAGGATGATTTAACTCAGGTTGCCGAACGGGTGGCCGTTAACAGTCGCTACTTCCGGGTCAACTACACCGGCAACACCGACGATTTAACGCTGCGCGTGGTCAGCCAGCTTCAGGTAAACACTGAAGCGGGCGAGATCGTCACGTGGCAGCGTCGTTACCGAATGATTGAATAACAAAAGCCGATACCGATGAAAAAGATACTTTTTATTCGTCCCGATAGCCGTGAGGACGGGACGATTGCGTGGTGCGAATCCGGAAGCCAGCAGGTGAATACGCTCAGCGGCATGGCAGCGCTGGCGACCCTCGCAGACCATCCCCTGGCCTCGCGCGTCTGTCTGCTGCTGCCCGCCAGCGAGACGATCTTCCGCCACTTCTCCCTGCCAAAGAAAGGACTCGGCTCCCAGGCGACGCCGTTTTCGTGGATGGCGGAAGAGACGCTGATCGGTGACGTCGACGACCTGCACTGGACGGTGTTAAGCAAAAAAGGGTGTGAAGTGGACGCCGTTGCCATCGATGCCCGGCGCCTGCGCGGCTGGCTCGCCTGCTTTGAGCAGGCCGGGCTGAAGGTGGTCCAGGCGCTGCCTGACGCCTGGCTGCTGCCGGTTGCGGACGGGGGAACCAGCCTGGTGTCGCTGGAAGATAGCTACTGGCTGCGCTTTGCCACCGGGGAGGCGTGCGAAGCCGACGCCGCGCTGCTGCCGCTGCTGTTGCAGAAAACCGCAGGCGGAGAGGTACGCTGTTATGGCGACGCCCCTGCCGGCGTGGCGGTGGATGAAACCCTGCCCTGGCAGCATCCGCTTGCGCTGATCCAGCCCCAGTGGCAGGGCTGTCGGGCCAACGTGCTGCACGGCGAGTTTAGCCCCAATGGTGCCCGGAACGGCACGCCCAAAGGGCTGAAAGGGGCGATGGTGGCGCTGGCGCTGCTCAGCGTCGGGCTGCTGCTGGGGCCGAGACTGGCGATGGCCCTGATGCTGGTGCAGCAGGAAAACCATCTCCAGCAGGAGATCGCCACGGTCTATCAGTACCATTTCCCCAGCCTGCGTCAGCAAACCAATATTAAGTATCACTTTGGTCAGAACCTGAAGAAGGTCAGTAAAGGCGTCTTCCTGCAAATGGACGACCTGAATACGGCGAAACAGCGCGTGCCGGGTATGGAAGTGAACCTGCTGGATTATGACAGCGCGCAAAACAGCTGGACGCTCAGCGCCAGCAGTCAGGACAGCGCCTCGCTACAGGCGTTTATTTCACAGACCAGTGCGGATTTTGATTTCTCGCTCCAGCCGGTTTCAACGGCAGCGCCCTTTACCGCCATGATCACGGGGAAACATAAATGAAAGCACGTGTCGCTCAATTCAAAGCGCGGTATCAGAATTATTCTGCCCGTGAAAAGCAGCTGATTAAATTCGGCGCCGCGGCGCTGTGTTGTGCCGTCGTCTATTACGGCGGCATGGTGCCGCTGGATAATATGATTAAAAATAGCCAGGCAACGTTAAAGCGCCAGACAGAAACCCTGACCTGGATGCGCAGCGAAATAGATAAAAATCACCTCCAGGTGCAGCAATTAAAAACCGATAATCCGCGCAGCGTGGTAGAAAACAGCGCGCAGGAAATTAAGCTGCCGTTAAATGACGTGCGCCAGGAAGGGCAGGGATTATCATTTGTTGTACCCCGGGTGGATATTAATGAGCTGAAAAACTGGCTGCGTGAAATTAATGCCGCCGCGGGTATCCGGCTGGAGAAAATGAAGCTGACGCCTGTCGACCACCAGCGTGACGTTAAAGCGGAGATCCAGCTTAGCTGGAAAAAAGCCTCATGATCGCCTTTGCCCTGTTCCGGGAGAGCAGCCCGGCGCTTTTCAGCCTGATGAGCGCCGTGTTCGGCGCGATTATCGGCAGCTTTCTTGGGGTAGTGGCAGAGCGTATTCCGCCGATGCTGCTCGATGATGAAACGCGGATTAACTTACTTTTTCCGGCCTCGCACTGCCCGGCGTGCCAGCACGATTTAGCCTGGTGGGAGAATATCCCCCTTGTAAGCTGGCTGGCGCTGCGTGGGCGCTGCCACCACTGCGCCAGCGCTATCCCGCTGCGCTTATGGTTACTTGAACTCTTTTCCTTTCTGTTTTTTGGCGCCACCGCCTGGTGTATACCGGATATCCCGGCGCTGTTTTCACTCTGGCTGTTAAGCGCCTTTTTGCTGCCGCTGGCCATCATTGACGGGCGGCACATGCTGCTGCCGGACTGCCTGACCCAGCCCCTGCTGTGGGCCGGGCTGCTGGTTCACCTTGTTCACCCGACGCTGCCCCTTCGCGATGCTATCACAGGCGCGATGGTGGGCTATCTCTCGCTCTGGCTACTTTACTGGGCGTTTCGCCTGACGACCGGCCGCGAAGGTCTTGGCTACGGAGATTTTAAGCTGCTGGCGGCGCTGGGTGCCTGGTGCGGCTGGCAGGCGCTGCCCACGGTGATATTGCTGGCGTCGTTAACGGGGCTGATGGGGTATTTCATTTTTTTTAAATCCGGCAATAAAACCGCGCAAATTCCCTTTGGTCCCGCGCTGGCCTTTGCGGGTCTTATTACCTTTATTCTGCAAATTTTCTCGCTCATTGCCTGAGTAATCCTGTCAATTCTTTTTTGAAATTTTTTCGACAAGGTAATCGCGTGAATCATCATTTTTTTGCGAATACCATTTACGCTATGAACTGCATGCATTGCTAATTTCTTTCGAGATTACAAAGAAACTTAAAAACATTACAAGTGGCGATGTATTTAAGCTTTTTACAATCCATGCTGGTTTTATTTCATGTTTACGGAAGACATGACTTTTACGTTCACAAATAAGTTATCGGGAAATGAGAATGAAATTTTTGAAGCCTAAATACCTGGCACTTTTTGTTGCGGCGGCAGCCAGCCCTGTATTTGCAGCAATTCCAGGTGTGCCGTCGTTGACCAGTGGAAATGATAAATTTTCCATTATTGAAGTGGATCAATCCGCTCAGGATTATAATAACCTGGTAAAAGTTCACGACGGTGCCGATGTTAAGGTTGAGTGGAACGTCTGGAGCGGCGATGCGCCAACCTCAGCGAAAGTACTGCTGGACGGCCAGGAAGTCTGGTCTGGTGCGAGCAGCACCTCTGGCTCCGCAACTTTTAAAGTCAAGAAAGGCGGCCGTTATCAGGAGCAGGTTCAGGTATGTAACAGCAGCGGCTGCAACACCAGCGCCAGCAAACTGATCATCGTGGCGGATACTGACGGTAGCCACCTGCAGCCGTTAACCACTACCCTTCACGAGAACAACAAAGCGTTCGCCAAACACACTGATAAAGTGGTTGCGGCCTATTTCCCTGAGTGGGGCGTGTACGACCGTAACTTCACCGTCGATAAAATCCCGGTTGCCAACCTGAACCACATCCTCTACGGCTTCATTCCAATTTGCGGTGGCGATGGCATCAACGACAGCGCCAAATCCTCCGGCGCGCTGGAATCCCTGAAACGCGCCTGTGCTGGCCGTCAGGATTACACCGTGGCCATTCATGACCCGTGGGCGGCTCTGCAAAAACCTCAGCAGGGCGTGACCGGCTGGGACGAGCCGTACAAAGGCAACTACGGCCAGCTGATGGCAATGAAAAAAGCCAACCCGAACCTGAAGGTTCTGCCTTCCGTTGGCGGCTGGACCCTCTCCGACCCGTTCTACCAGATGGACAACAAAGTGCTGCGCGACCGCTTCGTCGGCTCAGTGAAAGAGTTCCTGAAAACCTGGAAAGTGTTTGACGGTGTGGATATCGACTGGGAATTCCCGGGCGGCGGCGGTGAAAACGCTAATCTCGGCGATCCGCAGAAAGATAAGGCGACCTACACCGCGCTGATGCACGATCTGCGCACCATGCTGAACGAGCTGTCAGCCGAAACGGGCCGTACCTACGAACTGACCACCGCTATCGGTGCCGGTAAAGATAAGATCGAAGATGTCGATTACACCACGGCCCAGCAGTATATCGACCACATCTTCCTGATGAGCTATGACTTCTACGGCGGGTGGAGCAACACCGATCTGGGTCACCAGACTGCGCTGTACGGTGCTTCCTGGAAACCGGACACCAACTACACCACCGATAACGCGGTGAAAGCGATGCTCGACCAGAACGTACAGCCGGGCAAAATCGTGGTGGGTGCGGCGATGTACGGTCGCGGCTGGACTGGCGTCCATGGCTACACAGGCGACAATCCGTTTACCGGTACTGCCACAGGTAAAATCCCAGGCACCTGGGAAGCCGGGATCGTTGACTATCGCGTGATTGCCAACCAGATGAAAGGCAAGCCAGGCTGGGAGTACAAATACGACACCGCGGCAGAAGCGCCATACCTCTTCAACAAGGCGACCGGCGAGCTACTGAGCTATGACGATGCCCGTTCCGTTGAAGCCAAAGGTAAGTACGTTCTGAACAAAAACCTCGGCGGTCTGTTCGCATGGTCTATCGAATCCGATAACGGCGACATCCTGAACGCCATGAACGAAAGCCTGCTGGGCGGCTCCTCCTCTGATGAGCCAGCGGACACCAACCATGCGCCGGTTGCTACCGCCGCTGACCAGACCGTCACCGGCCCGGTTACCGTGACCCTGGATGGCTCTGCTTCTTCTGACCAGGACGGCGATGCGCTGACCTACAAGTGGACGCAGATTGCCGGGACGACGGTTAGTATCGCCAACAGCACCTCCGCTAAAGCCTCCTTTAGCGTGCCGGCTGTGACCAGCGACCAGACTCTGGCCTTCCGCCTGACCGTTACCGACGCTAAAGGCCTGTTCAGCACCGCGAATGTCCAGGTTGTGAACAAAGCGCCAAAAGCGAACCAGGCACCTGTGGTTAACCCAATGCAGGACGTCACCCTGGAAGCGGGCCAGACCCAGTCCCTGCACGCTCAGGCATCCGATCCGGATGGCGATGCACTGACCTACAGCTGGAGCGTACCGGCAGAGCTGAACGCGACCGGTGCTAACACCGACAGCGTACGCATCACCGCGCCAGAAGTGACCTCTGAAACCAGCTACACCCTGAGCGTGATGGTGGGTGACGGTAAAGACAGCGTGCACTCAAGCGTACAGGTTAACGTTACGCCGAAAGCCGCCGATCCAGCGGATGACGTAACCCCACCGGCAGACGACGTAACGCCGCCAGCCGATGAAGACACCACGCCGTCTGACGAAGGCGCGGCAGGTAGCTGCGATAACCCTGTTGATGCCAACGCCAGCAAATATGCCGCGTGGAGCAGCAGCAAGGTCTACAACGGTGGCGACACCGTCAGCTTCGACAACCTGGTCTGGAAAGCGAAGTACTGGACGCAGGGCAACCAGCCTGGCTTCGGTGTGGATGCATGGGAACTGGTCAGCCAGGTGAAATTCGGCTGGAAATCTGATGTGGTTTACAACGGTGGCGACACCACGACTTATCAGGGTTCCGTATACCGTGCCAAGTGGTGGACCCGTGGTGACAACCCGGCCAACAGCGATGTATGGGTGAAAGAAGGCGCAGCAACAGACTGCAAATAATCATCCTTCTCTGAGAGTGCGGAGGGGCTTCTCGTCCGCACTCACTGACCGCGCCTCTCCGGGCGGTCAGTACACCAGCGGCAGGCGGTTGAGGAAATGAAACGTTTTATTTTTCTGTTGTTATTAATCAGCCTGGGCGCATTAGCCAACTGCTGGAATTCTGCCGGGCAATATTACCATGTCGACCCCTGGTTATTATTTGCCATTGCGGACGTAGAGTCCGGATTAAATCCCAATGCGGTCGGTTATAACCATGATGGTTCACGTGATGTTGGGTTGATGCAAATAAACAGTTCGCATTTTTCAGAGCTGGAAAGAAAAGGCATTGATGAGTACCGGTTAATGGCTGAGCCCTGCACCTCTATTATGGTCGGTGCATCCATTCTCTCCGGCATGATTAAAGTCTACGGCTATAACTGGGAAGCGGTAGGGGCATATAACGCCGGGCTGAAACCCGAAAATTTCCCCCAGCGCAGAATATACGCCAGAAAGGTCTGGGCTAAATACCAAAGAATAAAAAGGATGTCGCAGTACCATTAATCAGGCTGCTTTTTTTGAAGAATATCTGACAGGTGTTCTTCACAAAAAATGTTGCCGTCCCGGATTTATTTATTAATGGATTAATACATAAATCGAGACCGTACTGGTTATTATCGTTTTTAACAGGAACAACGTAAATGAATAAAAGGACATTACTGAGCATTCTGGTCGCGGGCGCGTGCGTGGCACCTGTCATGGCGCAGGCAACCATGCTCAAAGCGGAAAGCAGCGAACCCTATACCATGAAAGCCAGCGACCTGGCCAAAAAGGAAAAGGCGTTAACGGATTTCCCGCTGATGAAGTCGGTCAAGGCGACTATCCGTACTCTGGATAATGCCCAGGTGGAGCTGATTGAGCCGGGTAAAGCGACCAACCCGGATAACGTGAAGCGTGTTGAAAGCATTCTGAAGGAAAGCGACTGGGAGTATCTCTTCCCGCTGCGCGCCAAAGATTACAGCTACAGCAACTTCCTGAAGGCGGTAGGTAAATTCCCGGCGCTGTGCGACAACTACACCGATGGTCGCGACAGCCTGGCCATTTGCCGCAAAGAGCTGGCAACCATGTTTGCCCACTTCGCGCAGGAGACCGGCGGGCATGAGTCCTGGCGTCCTGAAGCTGAATGGCGCCAGGCGCTGGTTTACGTCCGCGAGATGGGCTGGAGCGAAGGTCAGAAGGGCGGCTATAACGGCGAATGTAACCCAAGCGTGTGGCAGGGCCAGACCTGGCCGTGCGGCAAAGACAAAGACGGCGATTTCCTGAGCTACTTTGGCCGCGGTGCAAAACAGCTCTCCTACAACTACAACTACGGTCCGTTCTCGGAAGCGATGTTTGGTGATGTCCGCACGCTGCTGGACAAGCCGGAGCTGGTGGCCGACACCTGGCTGAACCTGGCGAGCGCCATCTTCTTCTTCGCCTACCCGCAGCCGCCGAAACCGAGCATGCTGCAGGTTATCGACGGTACCTGGCAGCCTAACGATCGCGATAAAGCTAACGGCCTGGTGCCGGGCTTCGGCGTGACCACCCAGATCATCAACGGCGGCGTGGAGTGCGGCGGTCCGACTGAAATTGCCCAGTCTCAGAACCGTATCAAGTACTACAAAGAGTTCGCCAACTACCTGAAGGTTCCGGTGGCGGAAAACGAAGTGCTGGGCTGTGCCAACATGAAGCAGTTCGATGAAGGCGGCGCGGGCGCACTGAAAGTGTACTGGGAACAGGACTGGGGATGGAGCGCGGATACGCCGAGCGGTAAGACCTACTCCTGCCAGCTGGTGGGTTATCAGACGCCATTCAGCGCATTTAAAGACGGCGACTACACCAAATGCGTGCAGAAGTTCTTTAACGTCAATATCGTTAATGACGACGGCACTCCGGTAACGCCGGGCGATGATACGCCAGCGGACAACACCCCGGCTGACAATACTCCGGCAGACAACACGCCAGCAGATAACACCCCGGCAGATGAGACCCCGGCAGATAACACGCCAGCGGTCGTCAACCATACGCCGGTAGCGGTCATTTCCGGCCCGATTGGGGCAGTTGATGCAGGTGCGCAGGTCTCCCTGAGCGCAGAAAACTCCACCGACGAAGACGGTAACAAGCTGACCTACACCTGGCGCTCCCAGGACGGCCAGACCGTAAGCGGTGAAGACAAAGCGGTGGTCACTTTCACTGCGCCAGAGTCCGCGACGGCTCAGCAGTATGAGATCAGCCTGGACGTTAACGACGGCGAGCTGAGCAACACCACTACCTATCTGCTGAACGTCAAAGCGAAAGCGCAGACGCCAGCGGGGGATGAAGGCAGTTCCGACGCTTATGCGGCGTGGAGCGCCAACAGCAAGTACAACGCAGGCGATATCGTGAACAACCACGGTAAACTGTTCCAGTGCAAGCCGTTCCCGTACAGCGGATGGTGTAACAGCGCTCCGGCATACTATGAACCAGGCGCAGGCCTGGCATGGGCAGACGCCTGGACCGCACTGTAAAAGCAAAACGGCAACCGAAAGGTTGCCGTTTTAGTTTCGCCGGGTGGCGGCTTCGCCTTACCCGGCCTACAAAACCAGGCCTTGTAGGCCGGGCAAGCGAAGCGCCCCCGGCACCGCGAGTGAGGGAACCAGACCCCGTAGGTCGGGCAAGCGAAGCGCCCCCGACGCCCCGCAGCAGATTGATTAACGATGTAACTTCCCGTGATCCCGCAGCCATGCCGCGGTACGCACAATCCCCTCATCCAGCGTCACCAGCGGCTTATAGCCCAGCTCACTCTCCGCGCGCTGCGTGTCGAGGGTAAAATCAAAGTTCAGCTTCGACACCCCGTAGTGCGTCAGCGCAGGCTCTTTGGCGGCTTTATTCCCCAGCCGTTCCATGCTGCGGGCAATAATGTCCAGCATCGGGTAGGGCACGGAGCGGATCCGGCAGTGAATATTCAGCTCGTCAATCAGCTTCTGCACAATGCTGCGCAGCGAGCGCGGCTCACCGTTGGTGATGTTGTACGCCCGGCCAGACGGCAGACCGTCGCAGGCGCTCTGGCTCGCCAGCCACATGGCATGAATGGCGTTGTCGTAATAGGTCATGTCCACCAGCGCATCTCCGCCGCGCGGCAGCAGCACGCTGCCGTAGTGGTGCATCATCTGCGCCAGGCGCGGGATAAACACTTTGTCGTGGGGGCCAAACAGGCTCTGTGGACGCAAAATGGTAAAGCGGGTGTGCGGGTTGGACTGCGCCAGCAGATCGATCACCTCTTCGCTGGCGGCCTTGCTGCGGGCAAATTCGCAGGCGAAGCGCGCCGGACGAAAATCTTCCTGGATATCGCGATGGTGGTGATAGTCGAAATAGAGCGACGGGGAGGAGATATGCACGAAGTTGCGCACGCCCCAGGCCACGGCCCACTCGCCGAGACGGCGGGTAGCGCGCACGTTGGCCAGGTCAAAGGCTTCCTGGGTTCCCCAGGGCGAGGTAAAGCTGGAGCAGTGCCACAGCGTATCGATACCGGCCAGCATCACTTTTGCCTGGGAAGAGACCAGTTCCGTCAGGTCGGCATGGACAAACTCTGCGCCCATTTTTTGCAGCAATTTACCCATCGCTTCATTACGGCCGGTGGCCCGGACGCTGACGCCTTTATTGCGCAAAAACTCCACCGCATTGCGGCCTAAACCGCTGGTGGCGCCGGTAACCAGTACCTTCATATCGATCCACTGTATTGAAAGAATTTCGTGCGCATTCTTCCGTGAATTACGGCGGTATGCAATGGGAAACGTGAAAGATTCGGAGTTTTAATTACTCTTTTTCTGAGTTTTGTTCTGCCAGAACGGCAATGCGCCGCGCCATTCCCCGGAAGATAAACAGGTGGGCCGGGATCATCAGCAGCCAGTAGAACAGACCCGGCATCCCGTGCGGATGCCACCAGGCACGCACGTCCAGTTCGCGGTGGTCGCCCTTGTCCTTCAGGGTAAAACAGAGCCGCCCGAGGCCGGGGGCTTTCATGCCAAACAGCAGCGCCAGCTGCTTCTCTGGCTCAACGATAATCACCTTCCAGCTGTCGACGCTATCGCCGGTTTGCAGCCAGGGCGCGGCCGGACGGCCTTTCGTAAGCTTATGCCCGACCAGCAGGTCCATCATCCCCCGGGTCTGCCAGAGGATATTGCCAAAGAAGTAGCGCTCTTTGCCGCCGATCTGGTTTACCACCTGCCACAGGGCGCTCAGGCTGGCAGAGGTTTTCACCGTATAACCGGCCTGTTTCGGGTAGTAGCCATATTCCGGACGCCAGCGGGCGAAGGCCTGGGCGTCGTAGCCCCAGTCGCTGGAATTCACCAGCTTCTCCTCCTCCTTCAGCGTGTTGCGCACCGCATCATCAAAAGGGATCAGCGTTTGCGGGATCAGCGTGCGCAGCTCGCGGTCATCCGCCAGCAGATCGTGCTTCAGCCCCTGGATTAAGGCTTTGGCAGTGGTCGGCGGCACGGAAGTGATGACGTTTAAAAACCACACCGAAATCCAGCGGGTCGGGAAGGGGATGGGGATCAGCGGACGGCGGCGGCCGCTCACCCGCATAAAATGCTCAAACTGCTGCTGGTAGCTCAGCACCTCGGGTCCGGCGGCCTCCAGCACCCGGTGCTCAGATGCCGGATGTTCCAGCAGCTCAACCAGATAGTGCAGCAGGTTCTCCAGCGCAATCGGCGTGGTGCGCGAGCGCACCCAGCGCGGTGGCGTCAACACCGGCAGGTTGTAGACCATATCGCGCATCACTTCGAAGGCGGCTGAGCCCGCGCCGACGATGATCCCCGCCCGCAGCTCGGTGAGCGGTATTCCCGCGCTGCGCAGGGTGTCGGCGGTCACTTGCCGGGCGCGCAGATGGTCGGACTGCTCATGCGCCGGGGCCTGCAACGAACTGAGGAAGATTATCTGTTTAACCGGATGTTCCACCAGCAGGTCGCGGACGTTCATCGCCACCTGGCGCTCGTGGGCAATAAAATCGCCCCCTTCGCCCATGCTGTGGACCAGATAGTAAAGGGTATCGACCCCCTCCAGCAGCGACGCCAGCGTCTGCGGCCAGTTGAGGTCGATAGTATGGCAGGTGACGCCAGGCAGGTTTTGCTTCTGCAGGCGCTCAATGCTGCGCGCCGCCGCCCGTACCTGATGCCCGCGTGCGCTCAGGGCGGTCACCAGATGTTGACCGATATACCCGCTGGCACCCAGGACCAGAATACGTTGCGTCACCTGAGTTCCTTAGCGCTGCAAAAACGCCTGCCAGTGGGCAACCACGTCTGCCAATTGCTCGCGGTTGACATCGAGGTGCATCACCAGACGCACCACCGGGGAAGCGTTAATCAGCACGCCGCGCGCCTTCATAAACTCACCCAGCGCCGCCGCGTGTTCATCGCCGACGCGGACAAACAGCATGTTGGTGTCGTGACGCATCACGTCAGCGCCGATCTCGCGCAGCTGCGTCGCCATCCATGCCGCGTTATCGTGATCGTCCTTCAGGCGGGCGACGTTATTTTTCAGGGCGTACAGACCCGCTGCGGCGAGGATCCCGGCCTGGCGCATGCCGCCGCCGGTCATTTTACGCCAGCGGTTGGCGCGCTTAATGTAGTCGGCATTGCCCACCAGCAGAGAGCCCACCGGCGTACCCAGCCCTTTGGAGAGACAAATGGTGAACGAGTCGCAATATTGCGTAATCTCTTTCAGCTCGCAGCCATACTCCACCACGGCGTTAAAGATGCGCGCGCCATCGACGTGCAGCCCCAGCCCGCGCTCGCGGGTAAATTCCCACGCCGCTTTCAGGTACCCACGCGGCAGCACTTTGCCGTTATGGGTGTTTTCGAGGCTGAGCAGTCTGGTGCGGGCGAAGTGGATGTCGTCGGCTTTGATTTTGGCGGCGACCTTGTCCAGCGGCAGGGAGCCGTCAGGGGCGGCATCAATGGGCTGCGGCTGAATGCTGCCGAGCACCGCCGCGCCACCGGCTTCGTAGAGGTAGTTATGCGCCCCCTGGCCGACGATATACTCTTCGCCGCGCTCGCAGTGGCTGAGCAGGGCCACCAGGTTGGCCTGGGTGCCGGTCGGCAGGAACAGAGCGGCCTCGTGGCCGCTCAGCTCTGCGGCATAGCGCTGAAGCTCGTTAACGGTGGGGTCATCGCCGTAGACGTCATCCCCGACCGGCGCGGCCAGCATCTCTTCCAGCATGGCACGGCTCGGTCGGGTGACGGTATCACTGCGTAAATCAATCATGGCATTTCCTTATTATTTTAAAGGCGATGCCGATTGTTTTACCTGAGCCAGTTGGTTTTGGCTAGCTCCAAAACTTCGTCGCCGCGGCCGCTGATAATGGCGCGCAGCATGTACAGGCTAAAGCCCTTCGCCTGCTCCAGTTTGATCTGCGGCGGAATGGCCAGCTCCTCTTTGGCGACCACCACGTCCACCAGCACCGGACCGTCGGTGGCGAAGGCGCGCTGGAGCGCATCATCCACTTCCGAGGCCTTCTCCACGCGAATGCCGGTGATGCCGCAGGCTTCGGCGATGGCGGCGAAATTGGTGTCGTGCAGATCTGTTCCGTCGGTCAGGTAGCCGCCCGCTTTCATCTCCATCGCCACAAAACCCAGCACGCTGTTGTTAAAGACGACGATCTTGATCGGCATCTTCATCTGCGCCACCGACAGAAAATCCCCCATCAGCATGCTGAACCCGCCGTCGCCGCACATCGCCACCACCTGACGCTCCGGCGCGGTGGCTTTCGCCCCCAGCGCCTGCGGCATGGCGTTGGCCATCGAGCCGTGGTTAAACGAGCCCAGCAGTCGGCGCTTGCCGTTCATTTTCAGGTAGCGCGCCGCCCAGACGGTGGGGGTGCCCACGTCGCAGGTGAAGATGGCATCGTCGGCGGCGTAGTGGCTGATCTGCTGCGCCAGATACTGCGGGTGCAGCGCTTTATCGCCGGGCTTCGCCAGATCGTCCAGCCCTTTGCGGGCGTCGCGATAATCACTCAGGGCCTTATCCAGGAACTTACGGTCGGTTTTCTCCTCCAGCAGCGGCATCAGCGCGCTCAGCGTGGCCTTAATATCGCCCACCAGCGCCATATCCACCTTGCTGTGCGCCCCGATAGCGGCCGGGTTTATGTCGATCTGGATGATCTTGGCATCGTTGGGGTAAAACGCGCGGTAGGGGAACTGGGTGCCGAGAAGCACCAGGGTATCGGCGTTCATCATGGTGTGGAACCCGGAGGAGAAGCCGATCAGCCCGGTCATCCCCACGTCATAGGGGTTATCGTACTCCACGTGCTCTTTCCCGCGCAGGGCGTGCACAATAGGTGCTTTGAGGGTGCCGGCAAATTCCAGCAGCTCCTCATGGGCTCCGGCGCAGCCGCTGCCGCACATCAGGGCGATATTGCTGGAGTAGCGCAGCAGCTGGGCCAGTTTTTTCAGCTCGCCCTGAGCAGGGGTCACCACCGGTTGCGGGGCCGGATACCAGTGGGTGCTGGCCTGTTCCGGCGCCGGTTTCAGCGCCACGTCACCCGGCAGCACAATCACCGAGACGCCGCGCTTGAGAATAGCGTTGCGCAGGGCCAGAGCCAGCACCTGGGGGATCTGTTCCGGGGATGAGACCAGTTCACAATAATGGCTGCATTCCCGGAACAGCTCCTGAGGGTGCGTCTCCTGAAAATAGCCGCTGCCGATTTCGCTCGACGGAATATGCGCGGCGATGGCGAGGACCGGGACATGGTTGCGATGGCAGTCAAACAGGCCGTTAATCAGGTGCAGGTTACCCGGCCCGCAGGATCCGGCGCAGACCGCCAGCTCGCCGGTAAGCTGCGCCTCGGCCCCGGCGGCGAACGCGGCGACCTCCTCATGACGGGTCGGCATCCATTCGATGGTGCCCATCCGGTTCAGGCTGTCGCTCAGACCGTTAAGGGAATCACCGGTCACGCCCCAGATCCGTTTAACCCCGGCCTGCTCCAGCATTTTCGCAATATAGTTCGCCACGGTTTGTTTCATGGTAGTCCGTCTCCTGAATGTGATAACGCTTTCAAGCTTAGATGAAACTGACCGGTGTGCCCGCGAAATCCCCCTCATTAATAGTTGCTTTCAATGTGCAATATTTCGTCATATTCTGACGGCAGTTAACTTAAAAAATGGAGTAAATTCAGATGGTTAAATCATTGTTAATTGCTGTTAATAAAACGCTAACGCATGACGATTTTGGCAGACTGTTGCTGCGCCTGGCCGTAGGTGGATTGATGCTGTTTCACGGGATGCATAAAGCGATCGATGGGGTGGGGGGGATTGCAGGCATGCTGGTGGCAAAAGGGCTGCCGGGCTTTATCGCTTATGGGGTGTTGATTGGCGAAGTGGTGGCGCCGATCCTGATTATTCTCGGCATTCTCACCCGTCCGGCGGCGCTGGTGCTGGCTTTTACCATGGTGGTGGCCTGGCTGATGGTGGGCACCGGGAAAACCTTCGCGCTGGATGCGGTAGGCGCCTGGGCGATTGAGAGTCTGGTCTATTTCTTTGTTGGTGCGCTGGCCGTGGCATTTTTAGGGGCAGGGCGGTATTCGGTGGTGAGCGATCCGGCGTGGAAGTAGCTCCTCTGCAGCGGTAACGCCGGGCGGCACTGCGTTTGCCCGGCCTACAAAACCCGTAGGCCCGGTAAGCGCAGCGCCACCGGGCATTTGTCGTTGTAGGCCCGGTAAGCGCAGCGCCACCGGGCGTTTTTCATCAAGCCAGAACCAAATCTCCCTGCGGATGACAGGAGCAGGCCAGCACATAGCCTTCTGCCACTTCGGCATCCGTCAGCGTCATGGTGCTGGTGACGGTATAATTCCCGTCCACCACCTTTGTTTTACAGCACCCGCAGACGCCCGCACGACAGGCGGCCACCACCGGCACGTTATTGCTCTCCAGCGCGTCCAGCAGCGTGCTGCCCACGCGGCCAAAGAAGGTTTTTGCTGGCTGTAGTTTAGTAAACTTCAGCCCGCTGGTGGCGGCCTCTGCCACCGGCGTAAAGAACTGCTCTTTGAAGAAGCGGGTCACGCCCAGGGCTTTCACCTCTTCTTCAACGATGTCCATGTACGGTGCCGGACCACAGGTCATGACGGTGCGGGAGGCGATGTCCGGTACGCTTTGCAGCAGCTCATGGCTGAGACGACCGGCGACAAATCCCTCGGTGGCGTTGTTTTCCGCCACCAGCGTGACCGGATAATTCCGCCATTCGTCGGCAAAAATCACATCCTGCGGCGAGCGGACGCTGAAGATCACCTCCACGTCAGCCTGCGGACGGTTCTTCGCCAGCCAGCGACGCATCGACATCACCGGCGTGACGCCGCATCCGGCGGCCAGCAGCAGGAATTTATCTTCCGGCTTATCGTCGCAGGTAAAATCACCCTGCGCGTCAGACAGCCAGATGTAATCCCCACGCTTCACGTCATGCGTCAGCCACTGCGAGCCTGCCCCCTCATCAATGCGGCGGACGGTCAGCGTGATGTACTCGCTGATGCCAGGCGTTGAGGAGATCGTGTACGCCCGCAGCGTATCCGCCGAGTTACGCACGCTGACCAGCGCATACTGCCCGGCACGGTATGGATAATAGTCGTGGCACAGCAACGAAATCGTCCAGACATCCGGCGTTTCCTGATGGATGTGGTGAACCTGCATCCGCCATGGGCACTGATGGGTTGGCATAGTCATTCTTTTACTCCTTACGCGCTCAGCAGCTGCTTCATGTCTTCTTCAACGGTGGTCACGGAACGCAGACCAAACTTCTCGTTGAGCACCGCCAGCAGATCCGGGGTAAAGAAGCCAGGTGCGGTCGGGCCGGTGACGATGTTTTTCACGCCCAGCGACAGCAGGGTCAGCAGGATCACAATCGCTTTCTGTTCGAACCAGGAGAGTACCAGCGACAGCGGCAGGTCGTTCACGCCACAGCCCAGTTTTTCTGCCAGGGTGACGGCCAGGATGATGGCAGAGTAAGCATCGTTACACTGACCGGCATCGATCAGGCGCGGCAGGCCTTCGATATCGCCGAACTCCAGCTTGTTGAAGCGGTATTTACCACACGCCAGGGTCAGGATCAGGCAGTCGTCCGGAACGCTGGTGGCGAAATCGGTGAAGTAGTTACGTTCGCCGCGCGCGCCGTCACAGCCGCCGACCAGGAAGATGTGGCGCAGTTTTTCGCGGCTCACCAGGTCGATCAGGGAATCCGCCGCGCCCAGCAGGGTCTGACGACCGAAACCAACGGTGATCAGGTGAGGAATTTCGCTGTACGGGAAGCCCGCCATCTGCTGCGCCTGGGCAATCACCGGACCAAAGTCGTCGCCTTCGAGGTGGCTCACGCCCGGCCAGCCGACGATGCTGCGGGTCCAGATACGATCGTCGTACCCCCCCACGGTTGGGTCGATGATGCAGTTAGAGGTCATCACGATGGGGCCAGGGAAGCGGGCGAACTCCACCTGCTGGTTTTGCCAGCCGCTGCCGTAGTTACCGATCAGATGTTTGAATTTACGCAGCTCCGGGTAGCCGTGGGCGGGCAGCATCTCACCATGGGTGTAGACGTTGACGCCGGTGCCGTCGGTCTGCTCCAGCAGGTTGTAGAGATCTTTCAGGTCGTGGCCGGAAATCAGGATGCATTTACCTTCGGTCGCTTTGACGTTGACCTGAGTCGGGGTCGGGTGGCCGTATTTGGTGGTTTCACCGGCGTCCAGAATGCTCATCACTTTGAAGTTCATCTGGCCGATTTCCATGGAGCACTCCAGCAGAGCGTTCATGTCGGAAGGCCAGGTGCCCAGCCACGCCATGATTTTGTGGTACTGGGCGTAGATGTCGTTGTCGTACTGATCCAGAACGTGGGCGTGTTCCATATAGGCTGCTGCACCTTTCAGACCGTACAGGCACAGCAGGCGCAGGCCGAGGATGTTTTCGCCAATCGCGGCTTTGTCTTTGTTCGGGGTAAATTCTGCCGCCTGGCGCTGCAGGTCACCCAGGTCATCGCTCACCAGCTGCAGGTCGGCCATTGGGTTATCCACGCGGGCACCGGCATCGGCACTCAGGCACTGCGCTTTCAGGGCTTCGCGCAGGGCGATGGCTTCGCGGGCGTAGCCCACAATGCGCGGGGAGTCGAAGTTAACGTTAGTCAGGGTTGAGAAGAACGCGCGCGGGGCGAAGTTATCCACGTAGTGGTCGATGATGCCATATTCCCGGGCTTTCAGCGCCCAAGCGGATAAACCCTGCAGGGAGGCAATCAGCAGATCCTGCAGATCGGAAGTTTCTGCGGTTTTACCGCACATGCCCTGTGCGTAAGAGCAGCCGTTGCCAGCTGGAGTACGGATAGTTTGTTCACATTGCACACAAAACATAATCACACCTGTTAAAGTTATATTTAATATACATGTTTAAGGTTATGCCTGAGGCGATACGGAGAAAAGGGCTTTCTACTACAAACTGGAGGGAGATTGATTTAGCGCAATTTTGGCGGCAGCAGGCTACCGCCAAAGAAGTATCAGGCGGAGAAGAACGCCATCATGACGGGCACCAGCAGGCTTAAAATAAAGCCGTGTACGATGGCGGCAGGCACCATCTCCAGCCCGCCCGAGCGTTGCAGAACCGGCAGGGTAAAGTCCATGGAGGTGGCACCGCACAGCCCCAGCGCCGTGGAGCGACTGCGGCGAACAAGACCCGGGATCAGCATAATGGCGATCAGCTCCCGCGCGAGATCGTTAAAGAAGGCGGCGCTGCCAATCACCGGCCCAAAGGATTCGGTTAACAGAATGCCGGAAAGTGAATACCAGCCAAACCCGGAGGCCATCGCCAGGGCGGTATTGAGCGGCAGGTCGAGAATAAAGGCGTTAATGACGCCGCCCACCAGCGAACTGCCCACCACAATGACCGCCACCATCATGCCGCGGCGGTTGAGCACGATCTGCTTCAGGGTCATGCCATTATTTCGCAGCTGAATACCAATAAGGAACAGCAGGAAGATCAGCGTATATTCACTGGCCTCGGTGGCGTGCTGTAAAAAAGCATATCCGGTGAGCCCCAGCAGAAAACCGAGCAATACCACGCCGCATAATTTTAATGACTCCAGCGCCATCGCAATACGTGAGGGTAATTTTTCCTGATGGTGATGGTTTTTCCAGGGAATGACGCGCTCCAGCCAGAAAAGCGCCGCAATATTGCAGGCCAGGATAACCACCATGGTAATAACAGAATAGTGAAGAATAGAGAGCAGATTGGTTGCCAGATTATCGAGGAAGGCGAGGCTGATCCCCATAAAAAAGAGAATGACGTAGACAATCCAGCTCAGTAAACGGTTGATCAGTTTTAGCGCTGACAGATGACGAAGAGGAATGAGATAGCCCACGATCAGCGGGAGGAGAATGATTAAGAGTCCTGAAAACATGAACAACCGGTCCTTTATTTGAGTGGCGCTGAGACACTACCCAATTAAGGCTGTTCAGTAAAGATGAAAACAGTGCCGGGCGGCGCTTCGCTTGCCCGGCCTACGAAATACTGTCCTGTAGGCCGGGTAAGGCGTAGCCGCCACCCGGCACCATAACGCGCGAAATGCCCTGTCTGTAGGCCGGGTAAGGCGAAGCCGCCACCCGGCACCACAACGCGCAATATTAATCGCGTTTTTCCAGCAGGGTACGGTACAGCACGCCGCCGAGGATACCGCCAACAATCGGCATCACCCAGAACAGCCACAGCTGCTGCAGCGCCCAGCCACCCTGGAAGATAGCTACCGCGGTGCTGCGCGCCGGGTTAACGGAGGTATTGGTCACCGGAATGCTGATCAGGTGGATCAGGGTCAGCGCCAGGCCAATTGCAATCGGCGCGAAACCGGCCGGGGCATGTTTGTCGGTTGCGCCGTGGATCACCAGCAGGAAGCCCGCCGTCAGCACGATTTCAATCACGATGGCAGAGAGCATAGAGAAGCCGCCAGGGGAGTGCTCGCCAAAGCCGTTGGAGGCAAAACCGCTGGCCGCAGCGTCAAAGCCTGCTTTACCGCTGGCCACCACATACAGAATAGCGGCCGCGATAATCCCGCCAATTACCTGGGCAATAATATAGCCAAGAACCTCTTTCGCCGGAAAACGACCGCCAGCCCATAAACCTAATGTTACCGCCGGGTTAAAGTGACCGCCGGAAATATGCCCTACAGCATAGGCCATGGTTAAAACCGTTAATCCGAAGGCCAGTGAAACCCCGACAAAACCAATTCCCAGTTCCGGGAACCCTGCTGCCAGCACGGCGCTGCCGCATCCACCAAATACCAACCAGAATGTACCAAAGCATTCAGCTGCTAATTTTCTGAACATAACCACCTCAAAGAAAAATGAGCGCAATCCTGCGCCATTGTTATTTATCGCCAAAATTAGCGATGATTTTTAAAGCGCCACTATTCTAAAAATGAATATTCACTCTCACCAGTCATATAAATACGGTAAGTTTGATGTAGGGCAATGTGTTGCGCTTCCTTGCTAAATTAAGGCGTGTAAAGCAGAGTTGAATTTTCGGCAGCAAGAGTATTCCGCCGAAATCGTTATTTCAAATGAAAGTTACTGGTTAAATTCTTAATTTTCGATCCTGCCGGTCTTTATTCCGCCGACGACCGGGTGTCCGTCCGGGCCCGCTGGCGTTATACTCCTGATAACTTAAAGGAAAAAGTTTATCTCTCCCGGAGGGTACATGTTACTTGAACGTGTGGAAATCGTGGGGTTTCGCGGCATTAACCGCCTGTCGCTGATGCTTGAGCACAATAACGTGCTGATCGGGGAAAACGCCTGGGGTAAATCCAGCCTGCTGGATGCCCTGACGCTGCTATTGTCGCCGGAAACGGACCTGTACCACTTTGTCCGGGAAGATTTCTGGTTCCCGCCCGGAGATGTGCTGGGACGCGAACATCATCTGCATATCATCCTCACCTTTCGTGAAGCCGAGCCGGGCCGCCATCGCGTCCGCCGCTATCGCCCCTTAGCCGACTGCTGGGTGCCTTGTGATGACGGCTACCAGCGCATTTTTTACCGTCTGGAGGGCGAACTGGCCGACGATGACAGCGTTCTGACCCTGCGCGGTTTTCTCGGTACCGACGGCCATGTCCTGCCGCTTGATGACATCGACGAGCGGGCGCGCCATCTGGTTCGCCTGATGCCGGTGCTGCGCCTGCGCGACGCCCGCTTTATGCGCCGTATCCGCAACGGTACTGTGCCGAATATGCCCGATGTGGAGGTCACCGCCCGGGAGCTGGACTACCTGGCCCGGGAACTGGTGGCCCGTCCGCAGAACCTGACCGACGGCCAGATCCGCCAGGGGCTGTCGGCGATGGTGCAGCTGCTGGAACACTACTTCTCCGAACAAGGTACTTCGCCGGTGCGCAACCGGCTGATGCGGCGGCGCTCCCATGACGAGCAGCGCAGCTGGCGTTATCTCGACATCATCAACCGGATGATTGACCGGCCCGGCGGCCGCTCGCACCGGGTGATCCTGCTGGGGCTCTTCTCGACGCTGCTGCAGGCGAAAGGCACCGTCCGGCTGGACCGGGATGCCCGCCCGCTGCTGCTGGTGGAAGATCCCGAGACGCGCCTGCACCCCATCATGCTCTCGGTGGCGTGGCACCTGCTGAACCTGCTGCCGCTCCAGCGCATTGCCACCACTAACTCCGGAGAGCTGCTGTCGTTGACCCCGGTGGAACATGTCTGTCGGCTGGTGCGTGAGTCGTCGCGGGTCACGGCTTACCGCCTTGGACCGGGGGGGATGAACGCCGAAGACAGCCGTCGCATCGCCTTCCACATTCGCTTCAACCGCGCCTCCTCGCTGTTTGCCCGCTGCTGGCTGCTGGTGGAAGGGGAGACCGAAACCTGGGTGATAAACGAGCTGGCCCGTCAGTGCGGCCACCACTTCGATGCCGAGGGCATCAAGGTGATTGAGTTTGCCCAGTCGGGCTTGAAACCGCTGATTAAATTTGCCCGCCGGATGGGTATCGAATGGCACGTGCTGGTGGACGGCGACGAGGCGGGCAAGAAATATGCCGCTACCGTGCGCGGGCTTATCAATAACGACAGGGAAGAGGAGCGCGAGCACCTGACGGCGCTGCCCGCCATGGACATGGAGCATTTCATGTACCGGCAGGGCTTTTCCGACGTCTTTCACCGGGTGGCGATGATCCCCGATGATATCCCGATGAACATGCGGCGGGTGATCATGAAGGCCATTCACCGTTCGTCGAAGCCCGATCTGGCGATTGAAGTGGCGATGGAGGCGGGACGGCGGGGCGTCGAGGCGGTGCCCACGCTGCTGCGGAAAATGTTCTCCCGCGTGCTGTGGCTGGCACGCGGGAGAGCGGATTAACGGCGGGTCGCCTCGTTTACCTGGTCAACCAGGCTGTCCAGCAGGGCAAAGCGGCGGCGGTATTCGGCGCGTTTTTTGCTGGCGATCTCCTCCATCGGCTTGCGCGGCATGGCGAGTGGCAGCCTGAAGTTGCCGCCGCTGTCGCGCTCCCCGCCAAGGGAGAGCCAGAAGCTGTCGTAGTCGGCCAGCAGTTTTCCCTCTTTTTTCTTGCGATAGCGCCAACTGCGATAAATATGGGTGCTGTTGCTGACGGCAATAATCTGATCTACGGCCAGGGCGCTGCCCAGCGTCATGGCGGCCTCCACCAGCAGGCGTTTCGGGAACAGGCCGTGGCAGGCTTTGGTGGCGCTCTGGATCGCCTCGTGCGGCACAAAGGCTTTTGCCCCCTGCATCCCGCCGATAAACAGCATGGAGGTGCCGTTAATCTGACACAGCGTAAAGGTCATCTCTGCCAGCACCGTCAGCTGCGCGTCGCAAAACGCCAGCGTCGCCTCGCCCTCTTTATCGAGAAACGCATCGGCGCACAGGCGCACGGTAAAGGGCTGGTCGTCTTTTCCGGTGAGGGTCAGCAAGGTGATCCCCTCCCGGGAGAGATAGCCGTTCATCAGCGCAGCCGGGAGCCGCTTCTGCATGGTCTGATAGTGCCAGTTCAGCGCCTGAAGCGTTTTCTGGCGGTTCATTGCCACCGAGAGCCACGGGCGGTGCAGGCGGCAGGGCAGCCCAGGCTGAACCTGCAACATTTGCAGTAATTGCGGCTGTTTTGAAAGGTGCGACAGCAGACGCGCGGTGCTGAACGGCGTCATCAGCGAGCGCAGCATGAACTTGCGGCGATAGGCCGGGTTGCGCCAGGCGAGGCCGGGGGTTAATGTCCCGGATGCCAGATGCTGGAATAGCTGCCAGGCTGATTTAGGTTGCGGCTGATGTGTATAAGATGACTCTGCGATGGACGACATGATAGATACCGGTCTTGTTGCCAGGTCTTTATTTCAGCAGGGACTTTATCAACCTCTCCTCAACGATTTTTATCCATCCGGAAAAGCAGGGGTTTCGTTGAGGAATGGTTTAGTTAGAATCAACAGTTATGTAAGCCGGAATAGCTATTTGGAATATTTATGAAATTAAAGGGAAAGCGCAGGAAGCTGTTTCTGCTGCTGGTGCTGGTTGTACTGGTGGGTGGATTCTGGCTGTGGCGGGTGCTTAACGCACCGGTGCCGCAATATCAGACACTGATTGTCCGTCCGGGCGAGCTGCAGCAGAGCGTGCTGGCTACCGGCAAGCTGGACGCGCTGCGCAAGGTTGACGTGGGCGCCCAGGTCAGCGGCCAGCTGAAGACGCTGTCGGTGGAGATTGGCGACAAGGTGAAAAAAGGGCAGCTGCTGGGGGTTATCGATCCGGAGCAGGCTGAGAACCAGATCAAAGAGGTGGAAGCGACCCTGATGGAGCTGCGCGCCCAGCGTAGCCAGGCAGAGGCGGAGCGGAAGCTGGCCCAGGTAACCCTGAACCGCCAGCGGCAGCTGGCCACCACTCAGGCCATCTCGCAGCAGGATCTGGATACCTCGACGACAGAACTGGCGGTGAAGCAGGCGCAGATTGGCACCATCGACGCCCAGATCAAACGCAACCAGGCCTCGCTGGACAGCGCGAAAACTAACCTCGATTACACCCGCATCGTTGCGCCGATGGCCGGGGAAGTGACGCAAATCACCACCCTGCAGGGGCAGACGGTGATTGCCGCCCAGCAGGCGCCCAACATCCTGACCCTCGCGGATATGGGCACCATGCTGGTGAAGGCTCAGGTTTCTGAAGCGGATGTGATCCACCTTAAACCGGGGCAAAAGGCCTGGTTTACCGTGCTCGGCGATCCGCAAACCCGCTACGAAGGGGTGCTGAAAGATATTCTTCCGACCCCGGAGAAGGTTAACGACGCCATCTTCTATCACGCCCGTTTTGAAGTGCCTAACCCGCAGGGGGTGCTGCGCCTGGACATGACCGCTCAGGTGCATATTCAGCTGTCCGGGGTGAAAAACGTGCTGACCATTCCGCTGGCGGCGCTGGGCGCCCCGGTGGGAGACAACCGCTATAACGTGAAGGTGCTGCGTAACGGCGAAACGCGCGAGCGTGAGGTGAGCCTCGGCTCGCGTAACGACACCGATGTGGTGGTGGTTAAAGGGCTGGAAGAGGGTGAAGAGGTGGTCATCAGCGAGAGCCAGCCGGGGGCGGCTAAATGACGGCCCTGCTGGAGCTGAATGATATCCGCCGCAGCTACCCGTCCGGCGACGGGCCGGTGGAGGTGCTGAAGGGCATCACTATGCGGGTAGAGGCTGGGGAAATGGTGGCGATTGTCGGGGCCTCGGGTTCCGGTAAATCGACGCTGATGAACATCCTCGGCTGCCTGGATAAGCCCACCAGCGGCACCTACCGCGTGGCGGGGACCGACGTCGCCACCCTGGACAGCGACGCGCTGGCTAAACTGCGCCGGGAACATTTCGGCTTTATCTTCCAGCGTTACCATCTGCTCTCGCACCTGAGCGCGGCGCAAAACGTTGAGGTGCCGGCGGTCTATGCGGGCGTCGAGCGTAAAAAACGCCTTGAGCGAGCCCAGGCGCTGCTCACCCGGCTCGGGCTGGGGGAGCGGGTGGATTATCAGCCCTCGCAGCTCTCTGGCGGCCAGCAGCAGCGGGTCAGTATCGCCCGGGCGTTGATGAACGGCGGGCAGGTGATCCTGGCCGATGAACCGACCGGGGCGCTGGACAGCCACTCCGGGGAAGAGGTGATGGCGATCCTGCACCAACTGCGGGATCAGGGGCATACGGTGATTATCGTCACCCACGATCCGCAGGTGGCCTCCCAGGCCGGGCGCATCGTCGAGATCCACGACGGCGAACTGGTCAGCAATCCACCCCCCGGGCTCAACGCCACCCGGCGTCAGGAGGTGGCGCTCCCGCCCCCGTCCGGCTGGCGGCAGTTTGCCAGCAGTTTCCGCGAAGCGCTGACCATGGCCTGGCTGGCGATGGCCGCCAACAAGATGCGTACCCTGCTGACCATGCTCGGGATCATCATCGGTATCGCCTCGGTGGTGTCGATCGTGGTGGTGGGGGACGCCGCCAAACAGCTAGTGCTGTCGGATATCCGCTCCATCGGCACCAACACCATCGACGTCTATCCCGGTAAAGACTTTGGCGATGACGAGCCGCAGTACCAGCAGGCACTGAAATATGACGATCTGGCGGCGATCCAGAAGCAGCCGTGGGTCAACTCCGCTACGCCAGCGGTATCGCAGAACCTGCGTCTGCGCTACGGCAATATCGATGTGGCAGCCAGCGCCAACGGCGTCAGCGGGGACTACTTTAACGTCTACGGCATGACCTTCAGCGAAGGGGGCACCTTCAATGCGGAGCAGCTCGCAGGGCGGGCCCAGGTGGTGGTGCTGGATACCAACTCCCGGCGGCAGCTGTTTCCCAATAAAGCGAAGGTGGTGGGCGAGATCGTGCTGGTGGGCAACATGCCTGCGACGGTGATCGGCGTGGCGGAGGAGAAACAGTCGATGTTTGGCAGCAGCAAGATTTTGCGCGTCTGGCTGCCTTACACCACCATCTCCGGGCGCATTATGGGGCAGTCGTGGCTCAACTCGATCACCGTGCGGGTGAAAGACGGCTACGACAGCGCCCAGGCGGAGCAGCAGCTTGAGCGCCTGCTCTCTTTGCGCCACGGGAAGAAAGATTTCTTCACCTGGAACATGGACGGGCTCTTGAAAACGGCTGAAAAGACCACACGTACTTTACAGCTCTTTCTCACCCTGGTGGCGATCATCTCCCTGCTGGTAGGGGGGATTGGGGTGATGAATATTATGCTGGTGTCGGTGACGGAGCGGACGCGCGAAATCGGCATTCGCATGGCGGTAGGTGCCCGGGCCAGCGACGTGCTGCAACAGTTTTTAATTGAGGCGGTGCTGGTCTGTCTGGTGGGCGGGGCGCTGGGGATCACGCTCTCGTTGTTAATCGCCTTCACGCTGCAGCTGTTTTTACCCGGCTGGGAGATCGGTTTTTCACCGATGGCGCTGCTAACCGCCTTCCTTTGTTCTACCTTTACCGGGGTGCTGTTTGGCTGGTTGCCGGCAAGAAACGCCGCGCGGCTGGATCCGGTGGATGCGTTAGCCCGGGAGTAAGTGCGTTGGCCCACAATAATTTGTAGGCCCGTGCAAGCGCAGCGCCGCCGGGCATCAGGCCGCACAACCGCACACAAATAAAAATGCCAGCGCATCGGGCTGGCATTTTGAGTGCGGGGTGTACACAATGAAACAGAGGGCTATGCCACCACTTCTGCTTCGATGGGCACAATAACGCTGGCATGATTGCCTTTTGGCCCGAGGTGTACATCGAACCGGACGGCCTGCCCGGCTTTCAGCGTTCTGTAACCATCCATCTGAATGGTGGAGTAATGCGCGAAGATGTCTTCGCCGCCGCCTTCAGGGCAGATAAAACCAAACCCTTTGGCGTTGTTAAACCACTTAACTGTACCCGTTTCCATGCTTCGACATCCTTCGTAAATCTTATTGAGTTAGATGTAATGAACCGGTGGTGAAGTGGGGGCTGTTCAAAACCTCGCCAACTCACGCTTGTACAATTTAGATAAACCAAAGGCAGCGTCAAGCATTTGGCGGGGAAGGGAGGGGAAAAATGCGTCAAAATTTGAAGCAGTTAACGCTATTGCCAGGTATTGTGACAGACATCGCGGATGGCAATAATAGATGTGAGTTATCTGACATCTGAGGTAGATTCAGGTTATGTATAGCCTCCTGTCAGCTTCAGAAAGACGCGACCGGAGACCGTAAACGAAGATGACGACTGACAATGGGTAAGACGAACGACTGGCTCGATTTCGACAAGCTGGCGGAAGATAAAGTGCGCGACGCGCTAAAACCGCCATCTATGTATAAAGTTATGTTAATGAACGATGATTACACGCCGATGGAATTTGTTATTGACGTGCTACAAAAGTTCTTTTCTTATGATGTTGAACGTGCAACGCAACTGATGCTTACGGTTCACTATCATGGCAAAGCCATCTGCGGTGTTTTTACTGCAGAAGTCGCCGAAACCAAGGTGGCAATGGTGAACCAGTATGCAAGGGAGAACGAGCATCCGTTGCTGTGTACGCTGGAAAAAGCCTGAATAAGGCAATGAAAATTGGGGGAGGTGCCTATGCTCAATCAAGAACTGGAACTCAGTTTAAACATGGCTTTCGCCAGAGCGCGTGAGCACCGACATGAGTTTATGACGGTCGAGCACCTGCTGCTTGCACTGCTCAGTAACCCATCCGCCCGCGAAGCGCTTGAAGCCTGCTCCGTGGACCTGGTGGCGCTGCGTCAGGAACTTGAAGCCTTCATCGAACAGACCACACCTGTACTGCCCGTTAGTGAAGAGGAGCGCGATACACAACCCACGCTCAGCTTCCAGCGCGTACTCCAGCGTGCGGTATTCCACGTCCAGTCCTCCGGACGTAGCGAAGTCACCGGTGCAAACGTGCTGGTTGCCATCTTCAGCGAGCAGGAGTCGCAAGCCGCGTACCTGCTGCGCAAACACGAAGTCAGCCGCCTTGATGTGGTGAACTTCATCTCTCACGGAACGCGAAAAGACGAGCCGAATCAGGCATCGGATTCCGGCCATCAGGCCAACAGCGAAGAGCAGGCAGGCGGGGAGGAACGTATGGAAAACTTCACCACCAATCTTAACCAGCTTGCCCGCGTCGGCGGTATCGACCCGCTGATTGGCCGCGACAAAGAGCTGGAACGAGCGATTCAGGTACTGTGCCGCCGCCGTAAGAACAACCCGCTGCTGGTGGGTGAATCTGGCGTGGGTAAAACCGCTATCGCCGAAGGGCTGGCCTGGCGCATTGTGCAGGGCGACGTCCCGGAAGTGATTGCCGACTGCACCATCTATTCGCTGGATATCGGTTCCCTGCTGGCCGGCACCAAATACCGCGGTGATTTTGAGAAACGTTTCAAAGCGCTGCTGAAACAGCTGGAGCAGGATACCAACAGCATCCTGTTTATCGACGAGATCCATACCATCATCGGCGCCGGTGCGGCATCGGGTGGCCAGGTGGATGCCGCCAACCTGATCAAACCGCTGCTCTCCAGCGGCAAAATCCGGGTGATTGGCTCAACCACCTACCAGGAGTTCAGCAATATTTTCGAAAAAGACCGCGCCCTGGCGCGTCGCTTCCAGAAAATCGACATTACTGAACCGTCGATTGAAGAAACGGTGCAGATCATCAACGGCCTGAAGCCGAAGTACGAAGCGCACCACGACGTGCGTTATACCGCGAAAGCGGTGCGTGCGGCGGTGGAGCTGGCGGTGAAATACATCAACGACCGTCATCTGCCGGATAAAGCGATTGACGTGATCGACGAAGCAGGCGCGCGTGCGCGTCTGATGCCGGTCAGCAAACGTAAGAAAACGGTCAACGTGGCGGATATCGAATCCGTGGTGGCCCGCATCGCGCGTATCCCTGAGAAGAGCGTTTCTCAGAGCGACCGCGATACGCTGAAAAACCTCGGCGATCGCCTGAAAATGCTGGTCTTTGGGCAGGACAAAGCCATTGAGGCCTTAACCGAAGCCATCAAGATGGCCCGCGCCGGACTGGGGCACGATCATAAGCCTGTCGGTTCCTTCCTGTTCGCCGGTCCGACCGGGGTGGGGAAAACCGAGGTGACGGTTCAGCTCTCCAAAGCGCTGGGCATTGAGCTGCTGCGCTTTGATATGTCCGAGTATATGGAGCGTCACACCGTCAGCCGTCTGATCGGTGCGCCTCCGGGATACGTGGGCTTTGACCAGGGCGGCCTGCTCACCGATGCGGTGATCAAGCATCCGCACGCGGTTCTGCTCCTCGATGAAATCGAGAAAGCGCACCCGGACGTCTTTAACCTGCTGCTGCAGGTGATGGACAACGGGACGCTGACCGACAACAACGGGCGCAAGGCGGACTTCCGCAACGTAGTGATGGTGATGACCACCAACGCCGGGGTGCGCGAGACCGAGCGTAAGTCCATCGGCCTGATCCACCAGGATAACAGCACCGATGCGATGGAAGAGATCAAAAAGGTCTTTACGCCGGAGTTCCGTAACCGTCTGGACAACATTATCTGGTTCGATCATCTGTCTACTGAGGTGATCCATCAGGTGGTGGATAAGTTCATCGTCGAGCTGCAGGTTCAGCTGGATCAGAAAGGGGTCTCCCTGGAAGTGAGTCAGGAAGCCCGCAACTGGCTGGCAGAGAAAGGCTACGATCGTGCGATGGGTGCACGTCCGATGGCGCGTGTGATTCAGGACAACCTGAAAAAACCGTTGGCTAACGAGCTGCTGTTTGGTTCGCTTGTGGATGGTGGGCAGGTGACGGTGGCCCTGGATCAGGCGAAGAATGAGCTGACGTATGATTTCCAGAGTGCGGCGAAGCATAAGCCGGAAGCGGCTCACTAACGCTAAGTTTTGACACTTCTTTTCAAAGCCAGCCATTTTTAATGGCTGGCTTTTTTTACATAAATTGATTTTAAAATTTTGATATCAACATCATGTTTTTTTCTTGAAAAAATTAACATGTGTCATGATTTGCTTATATGCAAATCATGACATTTTTGACATTATTTTCATATAATGTGATACACTACTTGAACTAACAAGTCGGAGATCAATATGATTTTAAATTTTGGCGCTAGGAACTTTTTTAGTTTTAAAGAGGGCTTTGACATTTCCTTTGAGTTGGGAACTAAATGTCCTGCTGAGATTTCCAGAGGAAAAGGAGTTTCTAATATTCTATGTGTAAAAGGAGCTAATGGATCTGGAAAAACTAACATTTTGAAAGCAATAAATTTTATATCAAATTTTGTTACACATTCATTTGATAATAAAACTGATAGTTATCTTCAATTTGATCCCTATTTTACAAGTTCATCTGATTCTGATTTTTATGTGACTTTTTCACTTGGACAAGTTATTTATAGATATGAAGCAACATTGACCGAAACTGAAATAAAAAGAGAAGCTTTATTTAGGAAAAGTAAGAGAGAAACAAAAATAATCGAAAGAATTATTGATACGGTTGTTTTTACGACAAAAGAGTATGCCGAATTAACAAAAATAAAAATGCGAAAAAATGTTTCATTATTTAGCATGGCTGCTCAATATGAGATTGAAAGCACTAAGAATATCTATAATTCATTTAAAAAAATAATTTCGAATGTAAGTTATACAGGCCTGCAAGCGCAAACACATGAACTGGAATTTATAAATGAATTTTTCTATCATAATGATGAGGTGTTCAATTTCACGAAAGATATAATTAAAAAATTCGATCCTTCAATTAACGACATTTATATGGCGAAAAGTACTGATGAGGAAGGGAAGGCTATTTACAGGCCTTGGTTTGTTTTTAAATTCGATGATCAAGAAGATATTCTTAGTTTAAATTTGCAATCGAGCGGAACAAAGTCATTGTACAGGCAACTAGGAAATTATAAGGCGGTGCTATCTATCGGTGGATTATTGGTGCTAGATGAGTTTGATATTAATCTTCATCCTCACATATTGCCGCATCTACTTGAGATTTTTCTTGATGAACAAACAAATCCGTTTAATGCCCAGTTAATCTTTACAACCCATAACACTGAAATACTTGATTTTTTAGGGAAACATAGAACTTATCTTGTAAACAAAAATAATACAGAGAGTTATTGTTATCGATTAGATGAGATACCAAGTGATATATTACGTAATGATCGGACAATTATACCTGCATATAATCAAGGGAAAATAGGTGGGGTGCCAAATTTATGAAAAACAAATTTGGGAACTCAAAAGCTAAAGCTTTTTTAAAGACATTTGAAGATCTTGCTAGTTTGGATTCATTAGAATGTAATCTTTCATCGAGAAGTAAGTTTAATTTTTCCTATTTCGATAAGAGCCAAAAGCATTCAGGTCAAATATCTGACTGGAGTAAAGAAATAATATGTGACTTTTTTGAAAAACTTATTGATTATTCATCAAAGTCCTTGGGCCAACTACAACAAATAGGAATTGGTAAAAGAAGACATGGGTTACTCTCTTTATATGATTCCTTCCCAAAAAACAGTGGGTTTGTTCAACCAAAAAGTATTCCTCATCAAGTCCGATGGGGACGATTTAGACTTGATCAAAATAAAAGATTGATAGGTTTTGTTATACCAGATGAATATCATGGGCTAATACATAAAGGTACTGGCATAGTATATGATAAAAATACTTTTTATATTGTTTTCATCGATAATGATCATGCCTTTTATCCATTAAGTGGATCATAATAATCTTATAATACTCATTTTTGTATGAGTTTAAGGGGGTTTGAACTCACATTATATTTTAAGACATAGGTTGTATGATTTGTTTTGCTAAAATATTATTTATTTCTATTTTTAAGGGTAATGTCATATGATCTGATTCAAATATAATCCTTACTTGTTATTTTATTTGTAAAACACACATAGTGTAGTGAATGGGTAAATAAATGCTATTTTTCGCATGAATCTTTTAATCAGCTTACAAAATGAATAACAGGATTAAAAATAAATATTTGCGAGGCTTTACGCAAAAATAAAAGGCGGATATTGCTGGATAAAACCACAGTAATAGAATGGCGATGCACCTGCAAAATCTGGTGCCAGGATTGGCGTCCTGAAAGTGTGTAAGCAGCATGATGAGCTGCAGGCTTCGTTCGCCCTAAGGAAAAGGGTATATTCTGCATCTGGCGGGCGAATCGGAAGCTTCTTTTGAAGCGCCAGTACACACACGCTGGTACGCCAATTCCTTTTCGTCCGCCGCCAGCGAATCTGGCGTTTCCTGCGGTGGTAAATTCAACGTGTGTGAAGGAATTACCTAGTGAATACAGAAAATCATATCACCCAGCTTTACAGTGAACTCGAACACAGCTCCCCCGATCTCTCCACTCTCGCCGCGCGCTGCAACCTGCTCACCGAAATCCTCGTCGATTGCGACTCACTACCGCAAACGCAGCCTGTCTGCCGCTGCCTTGCGGCATACCTGGACGCATTCAAAAATGAGCTGGAAAATTCGATGACAGATTTTCGCGTGCTGGATGAGACGGAGATCCCGCCCACGCACAAGCAAGAATGGCTGCTGGACAGCACCGAAGCCCAGTGCGATTACTGCCGGGCCTTAAACCATGTACTGCTGGTGTCGCACTTCGATCGCGAAATGCTCCCGCATCTCACCGGGTTACTGCACGAGATTTCCCATGCGATGCTGGCCGATCTGACCGTGGTGCATATCCACTGAGTCAATATATGCGCCTGGCGAATTCGGGCGCATTAACTGGCCATTTCAGCCCGTTTACGCTCTTCGCTCGGGGTAATGGCAAAGACCTTTTTATACAGGGTGCTGAAATGGCTGCTGTTGGCGAAACCGCACAGGAAGGCAATCTCGGTAATGGTCATGTCGGTTTCGCGCACTTTTACCCGAGCAGAGACCAGTCGCAGGTGCTTAATATAATTTTCCGGCGTCATGCCCGTCGCGGCTTTAATATGGCGGAATGCTGTGCGCGGGGTTAAATGAAACTGCTTAGCCAGATCGTTCCAGTCATACTCTTCAAAACAGTTTTCCTGGAGATGATTAAGCAGCTTATGCAGTTTATAGCGGGTGTTATTGTGGTTAACGTCCGACTGCGCCTGGAGCAGCGTATTCACCAGCTGGAAAAAGAGTGACTCCCGCTGTTCAACCTGCAGCGGCTGGGCACTGAATATTTTATCGATCAGGGAATTGCACTGCATGCGGATCTCCGGCGCCAGCCAGGTGTAGCAGCTGGCATCGCGTACCGAGAAACGTTCTAACAGGGATCCGGTGTGCTGTAAAAATACAAATTCAGCCACAGGGTTTATCAGGATATTAATCAGTTTGAGTGTACCCAGCTCATCATAAAAATGGTGGTCGCCACGCTGGACGTAAAAAATATCCCCTTGCTGAATATAGAGAGGGCGTCCATTAATAATGTGCAGGCCATGTCCTTGCTCAACAATAACCAGTTCATCAAATTCATGACAATGTTCGCAGCTGTTATCTTCCGGGTCGCTTTTATAAAGGGCGAGTTTGTCGTCTGTGGATTTGAAATAATGCGCAACGGTTAAAGTGTTCATAAATTATCCTGCCACATGAAAAGCTGCGAGCACGATAATTGATTTCTCACCGCTTAAGAAGCCCTGTTTTTCAAAATGTGAACATACTCGGGCTGACCTCACTGACACTGCCAAACTGCGTTTGGAGTTGGCAATCTGAGAGTGGCTCCCAACTCCCCATCGCCTCTATTCTGCCTGAAATCTTACAGAGGGCGCAGTATGTCTCAGGCACTTCAGCAACACCATAATCTCACCATGTATCGCGACGAACAGCTCCTGGCCACCGCCAGTGCATTGATGCCAACGCTCCATTCGCAGGCGATTTCTCCCGTCAGCGTGATCAACACCGTTCCCGACAGTCATGCCCTCCACGGCTGGCGTGCGGAAAAGGTGGCCGATGCCTGCACCTGGCTGAAGCAACCCTTTTCCCCGGGAGATTCCTTTATTCTGGATTTTGGCACCCACGGTGTCGGCTGGTTAAATTTCATCTGCGAAGCCGCGGGCAGCCCACCGGATGCCCCCGCCCATCTGGAGTTTATTTTTGGCGAAACGTTGTGCGAAATGGCAGAGCCTTTCAGCGACTATCAGGGATGGTTAAGCAGCAGCTGGTTGCAACAACACCATGAATATATTGACGTCCTGCCAGCGGATATTACCCTCGCACGTCGCTACTGTTTTCGTTATCTGAAGGTGCGGGTTGTAGCGCTTTCGCCCAAATATCAGCTGCGCTTTAAGCAAATCACGTTAAATAGCGTCAGCTCGGCGCCAGATGAATATCCACCCTGCAACGCCACCGATCCACAGCTGCTGAAAATTGATGAAGTGGCTGTCAGAACCCTGCGTAACTGCATGCAGGAGGTGTTTGAGGACGGGCCGAAGCGGGATCGGCGTTTATGGCTGGGTGACCTCCGGTTACAGGCCCTGGTGAATGACGTCACTTTTGCCAATCACGATCTGGTGCGCCGCTGCCTGTACCTGTTTGCCGGTCATCGCCGGGAGGACGGGATGGTCTCGGCCAATATTTTTGTCCGTCCCGAGGTGAGGGCGGATGATACCTTCCTGTTTGATTATTCTCTCTTTTTTGTCGATACGCTCTACAACTACCTGCAGGTGACCGGGGATATCTCCACCGCCCGTGAGCTGTGGCCGATTGCCTTCCGTCAGGCCGAGCTGGCGTTGGCGCGTTGCGAAGCAGGCCTGGTAACAGACAGCGATGAATGGTGGTCGTTTATCGACTGGCACGATCGGCTCAATAAGCAGGCGGCCTCCCAGGGAGTGCTGATCTACTGCATCGATAAAGCTGTGCGGCTGGCGGAAGTCTGCGCTCCTGAACAGGTTGCTTTCCTGCACGATCAACTGACGTGGGTGAAACGTGCTGCGCATCAACTCTGGGATGAAGCAAGCGGCTTCTACATCAGCGGTTCCGCGCGCCAGATCAGCGCCGCCTCGCAAATCTGGCTGGTGCTGGCCGATGTGGGCAATGCTGCACACCAGCTAAATGTTATGACGAATTTACTACAGTCGCCGCCGTCCATCGGCATGAACACCCCCTATCTACGCCACCACTTTATCGCCGCGCTGTTGAAATGCGGCTTGCGTGAGCGTGCCGTGGCCGAGATAAAAGCTTACTGGGGGGCGATGGTAGATGACGGGGCGGACACCTTTTGGGAATTATTTGATCCGCAAAGACCTGACTTCTCCCCGTATGGCAGTAAGCTCATCAACAGTTACTGCCATGCATGGAGCTGTACCCCGGCCTGGTTTATTCGCCAGTTCGGCCTCTGATAACACAACAATAAAGTGAACAAAATGGCTAAAACCTTCTTTACCCTATGGCGGCAACGGTTAGGTTACGGGATTGCCGATCTCTCCTGTAACCTGGTCTGGCAGTTAATTTCGCTATACCTGATGTTTTTCTATACCGACGTAATGAACCTCCCGGCCTACTGGGTGGGGATCATGTTCCTGGTGACACGGCTGGTGGACGGGGTGGCGGATGTGTTGATGGGTCTTATGATCGACAACACCACCACCCGCTGGGGGCGTTGCCGTCCGTGGCTGCTGTTTGGTGCGGTACCCTTCGGGCTGATGTGTATTCTGGCATTTTACGTGCCTGATTTTGGCACCACCGGCAAGCTGGTGTATGCATTTATCACCTACCTGTGCCTCTCGTTCCTCTACACCATCGTCAACATTCCCTTCTGCGCGATGCTGCCGTTCCTGACGGCGGATTCCCAGGAGCGCACCACCTTATCCGCAGTGCGTATTCTGCTCGGCTCGCTGGGATCCACTATTGTGGCGGTGGCCACGCTGCCACTGGTCGGGGCGTTAGGACAGGGCAATCAGGCCCAGGGTTTCCTCTATACCGCCGTGGTATTCGGGGTAATCGCCACTTTCTTCCTGCTGATCAGCTTCCGCAACGTGGAGGAGAAAATCAGTATTACCCAAGAGCGCATGACGTTGAAACGTGCCTGGACCGGCCTGAAATCCAACACCCCGTGGAAGGTGTTCGCGCTGAATATCTTCCTGATGTGGGGGGCATTCTTCTTCCAGACGGGGGCGCTGGTCTATTTCTTCCACTACTACGTGGGCAGCAGCGAACTGACCGCCCTGGTGGCCGGGATCTCCTCCTTCGTGCCGCTGCTCGGAACGCTGACGGTGCCGTTCCTCGCAGGCTTAATGAAAAAACGCCATGTCTATCTGGTCGCCAGTACGGTTAACCTTGTCGGGATGGGGATCATGATGGCGGCGGGCATCAACTACTGGGGGCTGGTTATCGGGGCTATCGTCCTGTCGCTCGGCGCAGGGCAACGCACCGCGATCTACTTCTCCATGCAGGCCGATCCGGTGGATTACGGCGTCTGGAAAACCGGGATTAACACCGCAGGCATTCTGACCTCCATCAACGGCTTCCTCGGTAAAGTGGCGATGGCGGGGGCAGGGGCGATCACCGGTTTCTTGCTCTCCTCGGGCGGCTATGTGGCAAACGCGGCGCAGACCTCGTCAGCCCTGCTGGCGATCCAGGCCTGCTACCTGTGGATCCCCGCCGGGCTCATCGTGGCGTCGATGATCTGGATCGGGCGCTTCTACCGGCTTGACGACAGCTTCGCGGCGATCCGCGCTGACCTTGATGCTGGCATCTACGCCCCGGAAGGCGCACCAGAACTCAAAAAATCCGCCGTTATTTAATCTGACCTCTTTCTGATAACAGGACATCTATGCGTATCTCTGTGATTAGCGCAGCGGTTTGCTGCGCCCTTTTTTCGCCCTCATATGTCTTTGCCGACGCGCAAAGTGTGGAACAACGCCTGGCTCTGCTGGAGCAGCGCCTGAACGCAGCGGAACAACGAACTGCCGAGGCTGAACAGCGTGCCTCACAGGCGGAGGCAAAATTAGCCACACTAAGCCAGCAAACTCAGGCTACCGAAAAGAAAGTGGAGACCGTCAGCCAGAAGCAGAAGCAAAACGCGCTCAGCGATGGATTCGAATTTAATGCATACGCCCGTTCCGGTCTGCTAATCAATAACCACGGCAAAGGCGCGCGCGGCGGTCCTGGCGTGTCACCGGCCAGCTCGCTTAATGGCGACGCGCACGTCGGGCGTTTGGGTAATGAGGAAGACAATTACATCGAGCTTAGTTTTGGCAAGCGCATGACTTTTGACGATGGCTCCTGGGCTCACTTTAAAACCATGATTGCCGATGGGGCTACCAACCCCGATCCCTGGGTGCAGGACAACGACAGCCACCATATCAACGTGCGCCAGATGTATGTGGAGATGGGCAACTTCGCCGAATTTTCAGGGCCGGCGAAAAACGCTTATCTGTGGGCCGGGAAGCGTTTCGATCGCGATAACTTTGATATTCACTTTACCGACAGCGACATCATGTTCCTCGGTGGCACCGGGGCCGGGATCTACGACGTGCAGTGGACCAATAACCTGAAAGGTGATTACTCCCTGTATGGCCGCAATTTCGGCGATCTTGGTAGCTCGCACTATGAAGACAACGACATCCAGAACCTGATGCTGACCGCCAACCACTTCTACGGTAACTGGCAGCTGATGCTCACCGGGATGACGGCCCAGGGCAACGACGATCTCAAGGACAACACCTCCTCGACCGGAAGCTATGCCCTGCGCAGCGACAACACTGCGCAAAACGGTTATTACGTGATGCTGGCTTATCACGACAAACAGCAGTTTTATGGCCTGACGAAGGGGTTATCGGAAACAGCGCTGCAGTTTGGCGGCGGGTTAGGAGCCGAAGCGCGCCAGCCGGGCAGCGACGGCGATCTCACGGATAATGCCACCTCTCTGCGCTTCGCCTCTTACGGTATTCTGCCGGTGGCGAAAAACTGGGAAATCGCGCCGTCAGTCATCGCTCAGCACAGCGAAGATCGTTATCGTGACGGCGACCGTTATGACTGGGCGACCTTTAACCTTCGTGCCTCACAGGCGCTAACCCCGCATTTTGCCCTGCTGTATGAGGCGTCCTGGCAGTATATGGATCTGGATCCCAACGGGCGCACCTATCGATCGGATGGGGACGTACACCAGTATCAGGCGGTGAAAGGGGACTTTTACAAGCTGACCTTTGCCCCGACGTTCAAAGTAGGCAACGTGTTTGATATCAAAGCGCGTCCGGAGATCCGCCTGTTTGCCACATATATGAACTGGGATAAAGAGCTGGATCGGTATGCTATTAACGACGACTTTGGTAGCGCAGGGTTCACTGCGGGCGGGACATGGAATTTTGGTGTGCAGACCGAAATCTGGTTTTAACGTCGCGTAACAGCCAACAAAAAGGCCGGGATATCCCGGCCTTGATTATTTTTACTACACTACGCCATTCGCGGCGAAAAACTCTTAGCGACTACGGAAGACAATGCGGCCTTTGCTCAGGTCGTACGGGGTCAGCTCAACAGTCACTTTGTCGCCCGTCAGAATACGGATATAGTTCTTACGCATTTTACCGGAGATATGCGCGGTAACGACGTGACCGTTTTCCAGTTCTACGCGAAACATGGTGTTAGGCAACGTTTCGAGAACGGTACCCTGCATTTCAATATTGTCTTCTTTGGCCATCTAATCCTCTGGGGTATCACTACCAAGTTTTGAACCGGCAAGATAATGCCGAAATTCATCAATTAAGTAAAGATTTGCGCGTTTAAAACGCAGCAAAGCAGTTTCAGCGTATTACCCGGACGTCACGGATGAACCGTACGAAAAGCGCATACGTAAAGGGGAGGTGGCAGGATAAACGATAGGGCGTTATCGGATGCGAACTATTCCCAAACGGCGGCGGGGCAACAGGCAGAACCTACTCTGCGGCAGAATTATAGCACCTTGAGGAAAAATATGCGGAAAACATTTATCTTTGGGGCATAAATAACGTCGCTGGTACCCAGAAGTTCTGCGGTAATTTTTGCATGCGCAGGGTTGCCAGCTGTGCCAGATATTCATGGCGGGAGATCTCGACCGCGCCCAGAGAGGCGGTATGTTCGTTCAGCACCTGGCAATCAACTAATTTCCCGCCGCTGCGGGCAAAACGCTCGCAGAAAACCAGCAGTGCGGTTTTCGAGGCGTTAACCGCCCGGCTGAACATCGATTCGCCGCAGAACAGCGTACCCTGCGCCACACCGTACATTCCGCCCACCAGCTCGTTTTTATCATCCCACACCTCAATTGAATGGGCATAACCCAGCTCATGCAGGCGATGATAGGCGGCGATCACCTCGGGTGTGATCCAGGTTCCTTCGAAGCGATCGTTGGCGCACCCCTGGATCACCTGGCCAAATGCGTGGTTGAGGGTGACGCGATAAGGGGAGCGCGCGTGAAAGCGTTTCATGCTGCGGCTGATATGAAATTCCGCAGGCCACATAACGGCGCGGGGGTCGGGCGACCACCATAAGATCGGATCGCCGGGAGAAAACCACGGAAAAATCCCGCGCTGGTACGCCATCAGTAAACGCGACGGGCTCAGATCGCCGCCCAGGGCCAGCAAACCATTGGGTTCGCGCAGCGCCCCTTCCGGAGAAGGGAACGCAAGAGAGTGACGAGAAAGCTGGACCAGGCGCATGACAACAAAACTCCAGTACGCAAAGTGGGGATCGGTTCAAATATAGACTACAGACGTTGTTTAAACTGGTAGTAGCGGCCCTGTTTTGCCAACAGTTCAGCGTGATTACCTTGCTCAATAATGTGTCCGTTGTCCATCACAATAATTTGATCGAAATCCGCCAGGCCGCGCAGGCGGTGCGTCACCATCAGCACCGTTTTGCCTTGCATCTCTTCTTTCAGTAAATCAAGGATTTGCCGCTCGGTTGTGGCATCCAGCCCCTCGGTCGGTTCATCCAGCAACATCAGCGGCGCATTGTGCAGCAGCGCGCGGGCAATCGCCAGACGGCGCAGCTCGCCACCGGAAAGCTGACGGCCGCCTTCGCCGAGCCAGCTGTTGAGCCCTTCGTCTTCCAGCAGCTTGTGCAGACCCACTTTTTCCAGCATCGCACCCAAAACTTCATCGGCGGTGCCGGGAGCCGCTAACAGCAGGTTGTCCCGCAGGGTGGCGCTGAAAAGATGGACCCGCTGCGGCACCACGCTTATCGTTTTGCGCAGGGCTGGCTCGCTCATCTGCATCAGGGGCGTGTCGTTGAACAGGATCTCTCCCTGCGCCGGATCCCAGGCGCGGGTCAGGAGCTGCAGCAACGTGGATTTACCGCAGCCCGTGCGTCCCAGCACCGCAACGCGAGCGCCTGCGGGGATCGTCAGATTAATGTGGTCCAGCGCGGGCTGGGCCTGACCGTCGTAGGCAAAGCTCACATCCGCAAGACGCAGGGCCAGTTGCTCAGGCACCTCAGTCGCGGTGGCGCTGAACTGGACCTCAGGCTCCTGACCGGTGATTTGCGTGATGCGCAGCGCCGAGGCTACCACCTGTCCCAGGTGCTGAAACGCACCGGTCACAGGAGCTAGAGCTTCGAACGCCGCCAGCGCACAGAAGACAAACAGCGCAATGAGCGGGCCCGGCTGGGTGTTATCGCCCACGCCGCCAGATGCCATCCACAGCATCGCCATTACTGCGCCTCCGCCAATCAACAGCATCAACGCCTGTGACAGGGCCGTTAACTCGGACTGCTTGCGCTGGGCTTCGTGCCAGTTCAGCTCGGTATTTTCCATCTGCGCGCGATAGCGGCGGCTGGCGCCAAAGATCGTCAGCTCCGCCTGACCCTGCAGCCAGCCGGTCAGCTGCTGGCGATACTCGCCGCGCAGACGGGTCAGGTTTTCGCCGGTCGGTTTCCCGGCGCGGTAAAACAGGGGCGGTAATACAAAGAGCGTCGCGAGCATGATCCCGCCGAGCACCAGCGCAATGTGAACATCCAGCAGGCACAGCCCGAGGGTGACAACCACAATCACCACCAGCGCACCCACCAGCGGGGAGATCACGCGCAGGTAGAGGTGATCGAGAGTATCCACGTCCGCGACAACGCGGTTAAGCAGTTCGCCCTGGCGATAGCGCGCCAGTCCGGCAGGGGAGAGGGGGAGCAACTTGCTGAAGGTGGTTACGCGCAGGTGTTGCAGGACGCGGAAGGTCGCGTCATGGCTGACCAGACGTTCAAAGTAGCGCCCGGCGGTACGGGTGATGGCCGTGCCGCGCACCCCGGCGGCAGGCAGCATATAGTTGAAGCTGTACAGTCCGGCAAACCCGGCTACCGCCGAGGCAGAGAGGAACCAGCCGGAGAGCGTTAACAGGCCGATGCTGGCCAGCAGGGTGACAATCGCCAGCACTACGCCCAGCGTCAGCATCCATTTGTGGCGCATATACAGCGCCAGATAAGGCAGTAAAGCGCGCATCAGATCTCCTCCTGACGGTTTGCCAGCAGGGCCGCAAACGGGCCCTGTGCCGCTGAGAGCGTAGCGTAATCGCCCTGCTCAACAAGCTGGCCGTTTTCCATGACCCAAATCTGATCCCACTGAGCAATGCCCTCCAGCTGGTGGGTCACCATCAGCGTGGTCTGCTGCTGCGATGCGGCATCAAGGGCCAGCATCACGCGCTGTTCACTGTGCGCATCCAGGCTGGCGGCGGGCTCATCCAGCAGTAAAAGCTGGCACGGGTTGAGCAGGGCGCGGGCCACGGCAATACGCTGTGCCTGGCCGACGGAGAGCCCCGCCGACTGATCGCCCACCACCGTGTCCACGCCATTCGGAAGAAGGGGGAGAAACTCGCTGACCCACGCCCGATCGAGCACCGACTGCAACTCTTCTTCGCTGGCGTCCGGGCGCGCCAGCAGCACGTTTTCCCGCAGCGTGGCTGCCGGAAGCTGCGGGTTCTGACCCACCCAGCTTAAGTGGGTGCGCCACTCGTCAGGATCGAGCGCAGAGAGCTCAACCTGGTTGATTCGCAACGTGCCGCTGTAGGCCATAAAGCCGGATAACGCATTCAGCAGCGAGCTTTTGCCCGAGCCGCTGGTACCCACCAGCACCACCCGCTGGCCTGCCGCCAGGGTGAAGTTTAATGGCCCTGCCAGCACTTTGCCCTCCGGCGAGAGGACGCAGAAATCTTCGGCCTCCACGCTGACCGGTTTGCTGGTGCTCAGGGTCACGTCGCCGCGCTGCGGATGGGCAAGCGGCGTTTCAAGGAAGGTTTTCAGACTGTCGGCCGCGCCCACTGCCTGGGCCTTCGCGTGATAAAAAGTGCCCAGATCGCGCAATGGCTGGAAAAACTCCGGCGCCAGAATCAGTGCCAGGAAGCCTGCGGAGAGGGTCACAGCGGTACCGTAATGACCGAAATCGAGGGCGCCGAGGTAGGAGAAACCAAAATAGACGGCAACCAGCGCAATCGACAGGGAGGTAAAGAACTCCAGCACCCCTGAGGAGAGAAACGCCAGGCGTAACACTTCCATGGTGCGCTGGCGGAAATCCTGGGAGGCGTGGCGAATGTTTTCGGTTTCGGCTTCGCCACGACCAAAAATACGCAGCGTTTCCATACCGCGCAGGCGATCAAGGAAATGGCCGCTGAGACGGCCGAGCGCCAGGAAGTTGCGGCGGTTGGCGTCGGCGGCCCCCATACCGACCATCGCCATAAACAGCGGGATCAGGGGGGCGGTACCCAGCAGGATCAGCGCGGCGACCCAGTTATAAGGGAAAATGGCGAGCACAATCAGCAGGGGAACAAAAGCGGCCAGCGCCATCTGGGGCAGATAGCGGGCATAGTAGTCGTGCATATCATCGATTTGCTCGAGGATGAGCGTCGCCCAGCTTCCGGCAGGCTTGCCCTGGATCCAGGCGGGCCCGGCCTCCTGCAGCCTGTCGAGCACCTGGCGGCGAATTTCATAGCGGATATTCTGTCCGGCGTGAAAACCCACGCGCTCACGCAGCCATACCACCCAGGCACGCAGGATAAAAACAAGGATCAGCACAATGAAAGGCAGTAACAGAGCCTCCCGCGGGATATTTTCCATGATCATATGGTTAAGAATGCGGGCCAGCAGCCATGCCTGGCCAACAATCAACAGTCCGCTGATAAACCCTAAAAGACGGGAAATATTCAGCCAGCGGCGGGAAAGAACGCTTTGCTGTTTAAGCCAGCGTGTTAACTCTTGTTGACGGGTTTTTTCCATTGCGTGCTTTGCAGGTGATGTTATTAGGTATTGGGCACGGCAATGTTACATCGCAGAGACAATAAAGGCGACTTATCGCCGCCTTTTTTACGTTTGTTGCTGATTTGTAAAAATTATTTACTCTGATCGGCCAGTCCGTCGAGATATCGTTCTGCATCCAGCGCGGCCATACAACCGGTGCCCGCAGAGGTGATTGCCTGACGATAAATGTGGTCCATCACGTCGCCCGCGGCGAACACGCCCGGGATGCTGGTCTGGGTGGCATTGCCATGAATACCGGACTGCACTTTGATGTAGCCGTTCTCCAGTTCCAGCTGACCGTCGAAGATCGCCGTGTTCGGGCTGTGGCCGATGGCCACGAACAGACCCGCCACTTCCAGCGTTTCGACGTTGTCGGTGTTCTGCGTATCACGGATGCGCAGACCTGCAACGCCCATCTGATCGCCGGTCACTTCTTCAAGGGTGCGGTGGGTATGCAGCACGATATTGCCGCTGGCCACTTTGTCCATCAGACGCTTGATCAGGATCTTTTCCGCGCGGAAAGTATCACGGCGGTGAATGAGGTGCACTTCAGAGGCGATATTCGCCAGATACAGTGCCTCTTCAACCGCGGTGTTGCCGCCGCCGATGACCGCGACCTTCTGGTTGCGATAGAAGAAACCGTCGCAGGTTGCGCAGGCAGAAACGCCACGGCCTTTAAACGCCTCTTCAGACGGGAGGCCCAGATAGCGGGCAGAAGCACCGGTCGCGACGATCAGCGCGTCGCAGGTATATTCCGCGTTATCACCGATCAGGCGGAACGGACGGTTTTGCAGATCGACCTTGTTGATGTGGTCAAAAATGATTTCGGTATCAAATTTGGCGGCATGCTCGTGCATGCGTTCCATCAGCAACGGCCCGGTCAGGCCTTCAGGATCGCCTGGCCAGTTTTCTACTTCGGTCGTGGTGGTCAGCTGACCGCCTTTTTCCATGCCCGTGATCAGTACCGGTTGCAGGTTAGCGCGTGCAGCGTAGACCGCTGCGGTGTATCCCGCAGGTCCAGAACCAAGAATTAGAAGTTTGCTGTGTTTGGCCGTGCCCATGAGATCCCCATTGTTGTTGGCAGACATTTTCCCGGATTGTAGGGAATTTGTTGCCGTAAAAAAAGGGCGCAGCGATTTTGTTAACGATGTGTGTAATAGAAAGCGCCAATCAACCGCCGCGCGGGAAAGGTGATTTTATAACAATAATGGTAGGTAATCGGTCGAAACTGCGGCGATAAAATGAGGATTAATCGCCGGACGTAATGAATATCCGGCATGTTGTACTAAAAATCGATGTTTTGCTTTGACAATCCCCTGCGCTTTTGCGAAAACATTCAAGGAAGAAAAAAAACGGTCTTTGTGTTTCGCATAGTCATGCACAAAATCACCATTTTTACCGGGTCAGCGAAATCTACGCATGGTGTGGACAGATGCCATACGTGATGTTGATGGCCGCCTCTGGGCAACGGTCTTCATACCACATAACCCCAATCAGCATCGCGTAAACTAAAAAACAGGCGATGCGGTTAACCGCGGGGAAAGACTCTGAACAGTGAAGTGCACAGGGTCCTGGCAGGAGTTAGGGAAGGAATACAGAGAGACAATAATAATGGTAGATAGCAAGAAGCGCCCTGGCAAAGATCTCGACCGTATCGATCGTAACATTCTTAATGAATTGCAAAAGGATGGGCGTATTTCCAACGTCGAGCTTTCAAAACGTGTGGGACTTTCCCCGACGCCATGCCTTGAGCGTGTGCGCCGACTGGAAAGACAGGGTTTTATTCAGGGCTATACAGCACTGCTGAACCCGCATTATCTGGATGCCTCACTTCTGGTATTTGTTGAGATTACTCTGAATCGTGGTGCGCCGGATGTGTTTGAGCAATTCAATGCCGCCGTACAAAAACTTGAAGAAATTCAAGAGTGTCATCTGGTTTCCGGTGATTTCGACTACCTGTTGAAAACCCGCGTACCTGATATGTCCGCATACCGTAAGCTGCTTGGCGAAACCCTGCTGCGACTGCCTGGTGTGAACGACACCCGTACCTACGTGGTAATGGAAGAAGTCAAACAGAGCAATCGTCTGGTTATTAAGACGCGCTAACACGGAACAGGTGCAATATCAGCGTACTTTGATTACACTCCTGGTAATCCATACAGCAACAGTGTCGGGCCTCCCGGCACTGTTGTCCGTTTAGCACTCAGGCAGGAATTGCCTGATACCTGGAGAGCCTGTTTTGAGCCAGGAATATACCGAAGACAAAGAAGTCAATTTAACCAAGCTCAGCAGTGGACGCCGACTCCTTGAGGCGTTACTGATCCTTGTTGCTCTTTTTGCCGTCTGGTTGATGGCAGCCTTACTCAGTTTCAACCCCTCCGATCCCAGTTGGTCACAGACCGCATGGCACGAGCCTATTCATAATTTAGGCGGCGTACCGGGCGCATGGCTGGCGGATACGCTGTTCTTTATCTTTGGCGTGATGGCGTACACCCTCCCCGTCATTATTATTGGCGGCTGCTGGTTCGCCTGGCGCCATCGCCAGAACGATGACTACATCGACTATTTTGCCGTCTCGCTGCGTCTGATAGGCGCGCTGGCGCTGATCCTCACCTCCTGCGGTCTGGCGGCGATTAACGCCGACGACATCTGGTATTTTGCCTCCGGTGGCGTGATTGGCAGCCTGCTGAGCACCGCGCTGCAGCCGATGCTGCACAGCAGCGGTGGCACGCTGGCGCTGCTCTGCGTCTGGGGCGCGGGGCTGACCCTCTTTACCGGCTGGTCCTGGGTCAGCATCGCCGAGAAAATCGGCAGTGTGATCCTCAACGTCCTGACCTTTGCCAGCAACCGCACCCGTCGTGACGACACCTGGGTCAACGACGAAGAGTATGAAGACGACTACGAAGATGCCGAGCCGAGCGCCGAGCGTCGGGAGTCTCGCCGCGCCCGCATTATGCGCGGGGCGCTGGCGCGTCGTAAGCGTGTGGCTGAGAAATTCGCCAATCCATTAGGCCGCAAAACCGATGCGGCGTTGTTCTCCGGCAAACGGATGGACGACGAGGAAGAGGTGGCTTACAGCGCCCGTGGCGTAGCCGCCGATCCGGATGATGTGCTGTTCTCCGGTAATCGTGCCCTGACATCCGATTATGATGAGTACGATCCGCTGCTCAACGGCCACTCAGTGGCTGAGCCGCTTGCCGCCGCCGCTGCCGCCACCACGGCAACCCAGGCTTTTGCTGCGCCGGTGGATCCGGTGACCCCGACTCCTTCTGTACCAGAGATGCCGTTACAGCCGCCTGCGGTTGACTGGCAGGCTGAGCCAGGCGCGCCTGCCGCCCCGGCGTATGCTCCTGAGCCAGACCTTTATGCCGCCACTGCGCCGCAGGATCAGTGGCAGCCGCCTTATCAACCAGAGCCGGTCTATGCCCAGCCGCAGTACGAGCCGCAGCAGCCCGTGTATCAGCCGGAACCGGTGTATCAGTCCGAGCCGGTCTATCAACCTGAACCTGTTTATCAGCCTGAGCCTGTTTATCAGCCTGAGCCGGTTATCGCTCAACCGATTATTGAAGAGCCGCCGGTCGAAGAGGTGAAACCGTCCCGTCCGCCGCTTTACTATTTCGAAGAGGTGGAAGAGAAACGTGCCCGCGAGCGTGAGCAGCTCGCGGCCTGGTATCAACCGGTGCCTGAGGCGGCACAAGAGCCAGCCCCGGTTAAAGCTGCTGAAACTCCAGCTGTTCCAGTTGTGGAGCCAGTCTCTACCGTCGCACCTGTTGCCGCCAGCGTACAGCAGGCGACAAGCGCAGGCGCCGCTGCGGCCAGCGCTGCAGCACCGTTATTCAGCCTGGCAACCGGTGGCGCACCGCGTCCACAGGTGAAAGAGGGGATTGGTCCTCAGCTGCCGCGCCCTAACCGCGTGCGTGTTCCTACCCGCCGTGAGCTGGCCTCGTATGGCATCAAGCTGCCTTCCCAGCGGATAGCGGAAGAGAAAGCGCGTGAGGCCGGACGTCAGCATTACGAAGATGAACAGTACGAAGAGGATGCCGATGAAATGCAGCAGGAGGAGCTGGCCCGCCAGTTCGCTCAGCAGCAACATCAGCGGTATGGTGGTGAGGATTATCAGGCTGAGCCGCAGCACTTTGACACTCAAAATGACGAAGATGATGCCGCCGAGGCGGAGCTGGCTCGCCAGTTCGCCGCCACGCAGCAGCAGCGTTATTCCGGGGAGCAGCCGACGGGGGCTAACCCGTTCTCGCTGGCGGACTTTGAATTCTCGCCAATGAAAGATTTGGTGGATGATACGCCGAGCGAACCGCTGTTCACGCCGGGCGTGATGCCGGAAGCCGAGCCGCCGCGTCAGGCATTCACGCCGCCGCAATCACAGCCGTATGCACAGCCTCAACAGCCTGTTCAGCAGCCGCCGCAGCAGTATGCACAGCCTCAACAGCCTGTTCAGCAGCCGCCGCAGCAGTACGCACAGCCTCAACAGCCTGTTCAGCAGCCGCCGCAGCATTATGCACAGCCTCAACAGCCTGTGCAGCCGCAGCAGCCAGCGCCTCAGTCTCAACAGAGCCTGATCCACCCGCTGCTGATGCGTAACGGTGACAGCCGTCCGCTGCAAAGACCGACCACGCCGCTGCCGTCATTTGACCTGCTGACACCGCCGCCAACGGAAGTTGAACCGGTCGATACCTTCGCCCTCGATCAAATGGCGCGCCTGGTAGAACTGCGTCTGGCTGATTTCCGTATTAAAGCGGATGTGGTGAACTATTCGCCTGGCCCGGTGATCACTCGTTTCGAGCTGAACCTGGCGCCGGGCGTGAAAGCCGCGCGTATTTCCAACCTCTCTCGTGACCTGGCGCGTTCGCTCTCCACCGTGGCCGTGCGCGTGGTTGAGGTCATTCCGGGCAAACCTTATGTTGGCCTGGAGCTGCCGAATAAAAAACGTCAGACCGTTTACCTGCGCGAAGTCCTGGATAACGCCAAATTCCGCGATAACCCGTCGCCGCTGAGCGTGGTGCTGGGTAAAGACATTGCCGGCGAGCCTGTGGTGGCCGATCTGGCGAAAATGCCACACCTGCTGGTGGCGGGTACGACCGGTTCCGGTAAGTCTGTTGGGGTGAACGCCATGATCCTCAGCATTCTGTATAAAGCGCAGCCGGAAGATGTGCGTTTCATCATGATCGACCCGAAAATGCTGGAGCTCTCGGTTTACGAAGGTATTCCGCATCTGCTGACCGAAGTGGTGACCGACATGAAGGACGCCGCCAACGCCCTGCGCTGGAGCGTCAACGAGATGGAGCGTCGCTACAAGCTGATGTCTGCGCTCGGCGTGCGTAACCTCGCCGGATATAACGAGATCATCGCAGAAGCGGCGAAGATGGGCCGTCCAATTCCGGATCCGTACTGGAAACCGGGCGACAGCATGGATGCTGAGCATCCGGTGCTTGAAAAACTGCCGTACATCGTGGTGCTGGTGGATGAATTTGCCGACCTGATGATGACCGTCGGCAAGAAAGTGGAAGAGCTGATCGCTCGCCTGGCGCAGAAAGCGCGTGCGGCAGGTATTCACCTGGTGCTGGCGACCCAGCGTCCGTCGGTGGATGTCATCACCGGCCTGATTAAAGCCAATATCCCGACCCGTATCGCCTTTACCGTGTCGAGCAAAATCGACTCCCGTACCATTCTCGACCAGGGCGGCGCAGAGTCGCTGCTCGGCATGGGTGATATGCTCTATTCCGGGCCTAACTCGACCTCGCCGGTGCGTGTCCACGGCGCGTTTGTTCGCGACCAGGAAGTGCATGCCGTGGTGCAAGACTGGAAGGCGCGCGGTCGTCCGCAATATATCGAAGGCATCACCTCTGACAGCGAAAGCGAAGGCGGCGGTGGCGGCGGCTTTGACGGCGGTGAAGAGCTGGATCCGCTGTTCGATCAGGCGGTCAACTTCGTCACTGAAAAACGTAAAGCCTCGATTTCCGGGGTTCAGCGCCAGTTCCGCATCGGCTACAACCGCGCAGCGCGCATCATCGAGCAGATGGAAGCCCAGGGCATCGTGAGCGAGCAGGGCCACAACGGCAACCGTGAAGTGCTGGCACCGCCGCCGTTCGAGTAATGCCCCCGATTGCAAAGATGGGTAAAGCAGCAAAATTTAAGCATTTTCTTCTGTCGCCTGCCTGCGGGCAGGTCCAGAATAGTGACAGAAACCCCCATTTCGGGAAGACGCTTTGTAAGGATGAACAATGAAAAAAATCGCAATCACCTGTGCATTACTGACTGGCTTTGTGGCAAGCAGCGTCTGGGCTGATGCCGCCAGCGACCTGAAAAGCCGCCTCGATAAAGTGAGCAGCTTCCACGCCAGCTTCACGCAGAAAGTGACCGATGGCAGCGGCAACGCGGTGCAGGAAGGTCAGGGTGACTTGTGGGTTAAACGTCCGAATCTGTTCAACTGGCATATGACCCAGCCGGATGAGAGCATCCTGGTTTCCGACGGGAAAACCCTGTGGTTCTTCAACCCGTTTGTTGAGCAGGCGACCGCTACCTGGCTTAAGGATGCCGCCAGCAACACGCCGTTTATGCTGATCGCCCGTAACCAGAGCAGCGACTGGCAGCAGTACAACATCAAACAGAACGGCGATGACTTTGTGCTGACCCCGAAAAGTGGCAGCGGTAATCTGAAGCAGTTCACCATTAACGTGAGCAGCAACGGGACCATCAATCAGTTCGGTGCGGTTGAGCAGGACGATCAGCGCAGCAGCTATCAGCTGAAATCCCAGCAGAACGGGGCGGTTGATGCATCTAAATTCACCTTTACCCCGCCGAAGGGCGTCACGGTGGACGATCAACGTAATAAGTAAGAGGCGTGCGTGAGCAACCTGTCGCTCGATTTTTCAGATAATGCGTTTCAACCTCTGGCCGCCCGTATGCGGCCAGAAAATTTAGCGCAGTATATCGGCCAGCAGCATCTGCTGGCTGCGGGCAAGCCGTTGCCGCGCGCTATTGAAGCCGGGCATCTGCATTCGATGATCCTCTGGGGGCCGCCAGGCACAGGTAAAACCACGCTGGCCGAGGTCATTGCCCGCTATGCCGATGCGGACGTCGAGCGTATTTCCGCCGTCACCTCCGGGGTGAAAGAGATCCGCGAAGCCATCGAACGGGCGCGACAGAACCGCAATGCCGGGCGCCGCACCATTTTGTTTGTCGACGAGGTGCACCGCTTCAACAAGAGCCAGCAGGATGCTTTCCTGCCGCACATCGAAGATGGCACCATCACCTTTATCGGCGCCACCACCGAAAACCCCTCGTTTGAGCTGAACTCCGCGCTGCTGTCCCGCGCCCGCGTCTATCTGCTGAAGTCATTAACCACCGAAGACATCGAGCAGGTGCTGACCCAGGCAATGACCGATAAGGCCCGGGGCTACGGCGGCCAGGATATCGTCCTGCCGGACGAAACCCGTCTTGCCATTGCTGAGCTGGTAAACGGCGATGCACGCCGGGCGCTGAATACGCTCGAGATGATGGCCGATATGGCCGAGGCCGACGACAGCGGTAAGCGGGTTCTGCTCCCGGCGCTGCTGACCGAAATTGCCGGCGAACGCAGCGCGCGTTTCGATAATAAAGGCGATCGTTTTTACGACCTGATCTCGGCACTACACAAGTCGGTACGCGGCAGCGCCCCCGATGCCGCGCTCTACTGGTATGCGCGCATTATCACCGCCGGGGGCGATCCGCTGTACGTGGCCCGTCGCTGCCTGGCGATTGCCTCGGAAGATGTGGGTAACGCCGATCCGCGCGCCATGCAGGTGGCACTCTCCGCATGGGACTGCTTCACCCGCGTCGGGCCTGCCGAAGGCGAGCGTGCCATTGCGCAGGCGATTGTCTATCTGGCCTGTGCGCCGAAAAGTAATGCCGTCTATACCGCCTTCAAAGCGGCGATGTCCGATGCCCGCGAGCGTCCTGATTACGATGTCCCTGTACATCTGCGTAACGCCCCGACCAAACTGATGAAAGAGATGGGTTACGGTCAGGAGTATCGCTATGCCCACGACGAGCCCAACGCTTATGCCGCCGGGGAGGAGTACTTCCCGCAGGAAATGGCACAAACACGCTACTATCACCCCACAAACAGAGGCCTTGAGGGCAAGATTGGCGAAAAGCTCGCCTGGCTTACCGGACAGGATCAAAATAGCCCTATAAAACGCTATCGTTAGGGCTATCGTTGCGGTAATGTTGGCAATGTATCTGATGACCGCAGGCTGCGGTCATTTCCTCCTATTTTTTAATTCGATAAGCACAGGATAAGCATGCTCGATCCCAATCTGCTGCGTAACGAGCCAGACGCAGTCGCTGAAAAACTGGCACGCCGGGGCTTTAAACTGGATGTAGATAAGCTGCGCGCTCTTGAAGAGCGTCGTAAAGTTCTGCAGGTACAAACAGAAAACTTGCAGGCAGAGCGTAACTCTCGATCGAAATCCATCGGCCAGGCGAAAGCGCGCGGGGAAGACATCGAGCCATTACGCCTGGAAGTGAACAAGCTGGGTGAAGAACTGGATCAGGCAAAAGCTGAGCTGGACGTTCTTCAGGCCGAAATTCGTGATATCGCCCTGGCGATCCCAAATACCCCTGACGACAGCGTCCCTGTCGGCAAAGACGAAAACGACAACGTCGAAGTGAAACGCTGGGGCACGCCTCGCGAGTTCGACTTCGAGGTTCGCGATCACGTGACGCTGGGCGAAATGCACGCGGGCCTGGACTTTGCCGCTGCGGTTAAGCTGACCGGCTCCCGTTTCGTGGTGATGAAAGGTCAGATTGCCCATCTGCATCGTGCGCTGGCCCAGTTCATGCTGGATCTGCACACCGAGCAGCACGGCTACAGCGAAACCTACGTACCCTACCTGGTTAACCACGATACGCTGTACGGCACGGGCCAGCTGCCGAAATTTGCCGGCGATCTGTTCCATACCCGTCCACTGGACGAAGAAGCAGACAGCAGCAACTACGCGCTGATCCCAACGGCAGAAGTGCCGCTGACCAACCTCGTGCGTGACGAAATCATCGACGAAGATGACCTGCCGATCAAACTGACTGCACACTCTCCGTGCTTCCGTTCTGAAGCGGGCTCTTATGGTCGTGATACCCGCGGTCTGATCCGTATGCACCAGTTCGACAAAGTTGAAATGGTTCAGATCGTTCGCCCGGAAGAGTCCATGGCGGCGCTGGAAGAGATGACCGGTCACGCAGAGAAAGTGCTGGAGCTGCTGGGTCTGCCGTACCGTCGTGTGGCGCTGTGTACCGGGGATATGGGCTTTGGCGCCTGCAAAACCTTCGACCTCGAAGTGTGGGTTCCGGCGCAGAACACCTACCGCGAAATTTCCTCTTGTTCCAACGTAGGTGATTTCCAGGCTCGCCGCATGCAGGCTCGTTGCCGCACCAAATCCGACAAGAAAACCCGCCTGGTGCATACCCTGAACGGTTCCGGCCTGGCAGTGGGTCGTACCCTGGTGGCGGTGCTGGAAAACTATCAGCAGGCTGACGGTCGTATTGAAATCCCTGAAGTGCTACGTCCGTACATGAAAGGCCAGCAGTACATCGGTTAACATGTTTTTAAGTAAAAAAGCGCCTCAGGGCGCTTTTTTTATGTCCCGCTTTTGATGTCAGGCAATATCCCCTCCCTCTAAAGTAGTAATACTTGCCAAACAGTTGGTTAGCGAAAACGTCTGCTAACGCATGCTTTCCTTATATAAAAAACTATATAGCGACTTTGTCGCACCTTTGAACTTTGTGAGCAATCAAAGTGAGAGTCTATGAAAATGAAAACGCCTGAAGCTCTGCTGGCTGCCGAGGTGAGTCGACGTGGGTTGATGAAAACCACGGCGATTGGCGGCCTGGCTGTTGCCAGTAGCGCATTCACATTGCCTTTTTCACGTCTGGCATCGGCGGCTGAAGCCGCAACTGCAGTAAAATCCGATGAGAAAGTGGTCTGGAGCGCCTGTACGGTAAACTGCGGCAGTCGCTGTCCGCTGCGCATGCATGTCGTGGACGATGTGATTAAATACGTTGAAACCGACAATACCGGGGATGATAACTACGAGGGGTTACATCAGGTTCGCGCCTGCCTGCGTGGCCGCTCGATGCGCCGTCGCGTCTATAACCCGGATCGCCTGAAACAGCCGATGAAGCGAGTGGGTAAACGCGGCGAAGGCAAATTCGAACCCATTAGCTGGGAAGAGGCCTTTGACACTATCGCCGGGACGATGCAGCGTCTGATTAAGGATTACGGTAACGAATCCATCTATCTGAACTACGGCACCGGCACTCTGGGTGGAACCATGACCCGCTCCTGGCCGCCGGGTAAAACCCTCATTGCCCGCCTGATGAACTGCTGCGGGGGCTATCTCAATCATTACGGTGACTACTCCACCGCGCAGATTGCCGCTGGCCTGAATTACACCTATGGCGGCTGGGCCGATGGCAACAGCCCATCGGACATTGAGAACAGCCAGCTGGTAGTGCTGTTCGGCAATAACCCTGGCGAAACACGTATGAGCGGCGGGGGAGTAACTTATTACATTGAACAGGCGCGGCAAAAATCGAACGCCCGGATGATCGTCATTGACCCACGTTATACCGATACCGGGGCAGGGCGCGAAGATGAGTGGATCCCGATCCGCCCGGGAACCGATGCGGCGCTGATCTCCGCCCTGGCGTGGGTGATGATCGATGAGAACCTCGTCGATCAGCCTTTCCTCGACAAATATTGCGTCGGCTACGACGAAAAAACGCTGCCGGAAGGGGCGCCGGCAAACGGCCACTACAAAGCCTACATTCTCGGCCAGGGTAATGACGGTATTGCCAAAACCCCTGCCTGGGCCGCGGCTATCACCGGCATTCCCGAGGCGCGCATCGTCAAACTGGCGCGTGAAATCGCTGGGGCGAGGCCTGCATTTATCTCTCAGGGCTGGGGCCCGCAGCGCCATGCCAACGGCGAACTTGTCTCCCGCGCCATCGCCATGCTGGCAATTTTAACCGGCAACGTGGGGATCCACGGCGGCAACAGCGGCGCGCGTGAAGGCTCGTATTCGCTGCCGTTTGTGCGTATGCCTACCCTGGAAAACCCGGTTCAGACCAGTATCTCGATGTTTATGTGGACCGATGCCATTGAGCGTGGCCCGGAGATGACCGCCACCCGCGACGGGGTACGTGGCAAAGATAAACTCGACGTGCCAATCAAGATGGTCTGGAACTATGCCGGTAACTGCCTGATCAACCAGCATTCGCAGATCAACCGCACCCACGAGATCCTGCAGGATGATAAGAAGTGCGAGCTGATTGTGGTGGTGGATTGCCATATGACCTCTTCGGCGACGTATGCCGATATTCTGCTGCCGGACTGCACCGCATCTGAACAGATGGACTTCGCCCTGGACGCCTCCTGCGGCAACATGTCGTACGTGATTTTTGCCGACCAGGCGATCAAACCGCGCTTCGGCTGCAAAACCATCTATGAGATGACGACCGAACTTGCGAAACGCATGGGCGTTGAGCAGCAGTTCACCGAAGGGCGTACCCAGGAAGGGTGGATGCGCCACCTGTATGAGCAGTCCCGCGAAGCTATTCCGGAGCTGCCGTCGTTTGATGAATTCCGCCAGCAGGGCATGTTTAAAAAGCGTGACCCGGAAGGGCATCACGTGGCCTATAAAGCTTTCCGCGCCGATCCTGTCGCCAATCCGCTGACCACGCCGTCAGGCAAGATTGAGATCTACTCCGCCCAGTTGGCGCAGATCGCCGCAACGTGGGAGCTGGAGAAAGACGACGTGATCGATCCGCTGCCGGTTTACAGCCCTGGCTTTGAAAACTACGACGATCCGCAGAGCAAAGCGTTCCCGCTACAGCTGACCGGATTCCACTATAAGGCGCGTACCCACTCCACCTACGGCAACGTTGACGTCCTGAAGGCGGCCTGTCGTCAGGAGATGTGGATCAATCCGCTGGATGCAAAATCGCGCGGGATCGCCAACGGCGACCGGGTGCGGATCTTTAACGGACGCGGCGAAGTGCATATCGAAGCCAAAGTGACGCCCCGTATCCTGCCGGGTGTGGTCGCGTTAGGTGAGGGCGCCTGGTACAACCCGGACGCCAACCGCGTCGATCAGGCTGGCTGCATTAATGTGCTCACCACACAACGCCCGTCGCCGCTGGCGAAAGGTAATCCGTCTCACAGTAACCTCGTTCAGGTTGAAAAGGCGTAAGGAGTAGCCGATGACCACTCAGTATGGATTTTTTATTGATTCCAGCCGCTGCACCGGGTGTAAAACCTGCGAGCTGGCCTGCAAGGACTACAAGGACCTGACGCCGGATGTCAGCTTCCGCCGTATCTACGAATACGCGGGCGGCGACTGGCAGGAGGACAACGGCGTCTGGCACCAGAACGTCTTCGCCTACTATCTGTCCATTGCCTGTAATCACTGCGAAGATCCCGCCTGCACCAAAGTGTGTCCGAGCGGCGCGATGCACAAGCGCGACGACGGCTTTGTGGTGGTGAATGAAGATGTCTGCATCGGCTGTCGCTACTGCCATATGGCCTGCCCGTACGGTGCGCCGCAGTACAACGCCGCCAAAGGGCATATGACCAAGTGCGACGGTTGCCACGATCGCGTAGCCGAAGGCCATAAGCCGATTTGCGTTGAATCCTGCCCGCTGCGCGCGCTGGATTTCGGTCCGATTGCCGAATTGCGCCAGAAATACGGCAAGCTGGCTGCCGTCGCACCGCTGCCGTCGGCGCACTTTACGAAGCCGAGTATCGTCATTAAACCCAATGCCAACAGCCGACCAACGGGTGACACCACCGGCTACCTGGCCAATCCAAAGGAGGTGTGAGATGGGAAGCGGATGGCATGAATGGCCGTTGATGATTTTTACCGTCTTCGGACAGTGCGTGGCGGGCGGGTTTATTGTGCTCGCGCTGGCGCTGTTAAAAGGCAATCTGAATGCCGGACAACAGCAGCGTCTGGTGCTCAGCATGTTTGGCCTGTGGGTGCTCATGGGGATCGGTTTTATCGCCTCTACGCTGCACCTGGGTTCACCGATGCGCGCATTCAACTCCCTGAACCGCGTGGGAGCCTCTTCCCTCAGCAATGAGATCGCCAGCGGGGCGCTCTTCTTTGCTGTCGGTGGTCTGGGCTGGCTGCTGGCTGCGCTGAAAAAGCTGCCTGCCGGTCTGCGTAGCCTGTGGCTGATTGTCACTATGGTGCTGGGCGTGGTGTTCGTCTGGATGATGGTTCGGGTCTATAACACTATCGATACCGTGCCGACCTGGTACAGCGTCTGGACGCCGATGAGTTTCTTCCTGACGATGTTTATCGGCGGGCCGCTGCTGGGCTTCCTGTTGCTGCGCGTTGCGGGTGTAGACGGTTGGGCGATGCGTTTACTGCCCGCCGTGTCGCTGCTGGCGCTGGTGGTGAGCGCGGTTGTTGCTTTGATGCAGGGCGCAGAGCTGGCAACAATTAGCAGCTCCATTCAGCAGGCTTCTGCCCTCGTGCCGGATTACGGTTCGCTGATGGCCTGGCGCGTGGTGCTCCTGGCGGCGGCGCTGGTCTGTTGGGTAGTGCCGCAGCTCAAAGGCTATCAGCCTGCGATCCCGCTGTTGTCACTGGCATTTGTGCTGGTGCTGGCGGGTGAACTGATTGGCCGCGGGGTGTTCTATGGCCTGCATATGACGGTTGGAATGGCTGTCGCCAGTTAATTTTGATTTTCGTTATATAAAGCCGGGACTTAGTGCCCGGCTTTTTTATTTTCAATCATGAAATTTTTCAACTGTCGTTTGGTTTCAATTTTAGTCAGACATAAATAGAAACAAATACATAATTAATATTGATAGCAGGCATTGCATTAGCAGGATGAGTTTTTTCAATCGACAAGGAACATATCGTGCGTGCGGCCTAAACAGGTGGATTGACTTTGTTTTTGCCAGTGGCATGATGCGCACGAAATCTGAACTTCCTCACGGTTTTTAATCCATGTCGACCTATACCCGGCCAGTGCTCCTGTTGCTCTGTGGCCTGCTTTTGCTGACCCTGGCGATTGCGGTGTTAAATACGCTCGTCCCGCTGTGGCTCGCCCATGAAAACTTACCGACCTGGCAGGTGGGTATGGTCAGCTCGTCCTTTTTTACCGGCAACCTGCTGGGAACATTGCTGACAGGAAGCCTGATCAAACGCTTCGGTTTTAACCGCAGCTACTATCTGGCATCGCTTATTTTTGCCGTCGGATGTGCGGGGCTGGGGCTGATGGTTGGCTTCTGGAGCTGGATGGTCTGGCGCTTTATCGCCGGCGTCGGCTGCGCCATGATCTGGGTGGTGGTGGAAAGCGCCCTGATGTGCAGCGGCACCTCCCGCAACCGCGGTCGCCTGCTGGCGGCCTATATGATGGTCTATTACGTGGGTACCGTGCTTGGCCAGCTGATGGTCAGCAAACTCCCGACCGACCTGATGAGCGTACTGCCGTGGGTAACGGGCATGGTGCTGGCGGCGATCCTGCCGCTGCTCTTTACGCGCATTGTGAACCAGAGCAGCGAGCATCAGGAAGCGACTCACGTCTGGCCAATGCTGAGATTGCGTCAGGCGCGTCTGGGCGTTAACGGCTGCATCATCTCCGGGATTGTGCTGGGCTCACTGTATGGCCTGATGCCGCTCTACCTGAATCATCAGGGGGTGAGTGATTCCGGGATTGGTTTCTGGATGGCGGTGATGGTCAGCGCGGGGATTGTCGGCCAGTGGCCGGTGGGGCGTCTTGCCGATCGCTTCGGGCGTCTGCTGGTGCTGCGCGTCCAGGTCTTCGTGGTGATCATGGGTTGTCTTGCCATGCTCAGCAACGCCGCGATGGCACCGGCTCTGTTTATTCTCGGCGCTGCTGGCTTCACGCTCTATCCGGTTGCAATGGCCTGGGCCTGTGAAAAGGTGGAGCACCATCAGCTGGTGGCCATGAACCAGGCGCTGCTGCTGAGCTATACTATCGGCAGCCTGCTGGGACCAACCTTTACCGCCATGCTGATGCAGAACTATTCCGACAATCTGCTGTTTATCATGATCGCCAGCGTGTCGTTTATTTACCTCTTAATGTTGCTGCGTAAAGCGGGCGAACATCCTACCCCAGTGGCACATGCCTGAATAAATAAAAGCCTGTCGATGACAGGCTTTTTTGTCTTTGTCACATCTAAGAGTTTTACGCATTGTTTGTTTATCGCGCCAGGCGATAATTCAGATGCGTTCTACCACAAAAAGGCAGCGATCATGTCTACTCGTCGTTTTACCACTACCGCGCTGGCCGTAGTGTTATCTTTATCATTTGCAACTGCACCTGTTATGGCTAATCCAGGCAATGGAAATGGCCATGGCAATGGCGGTGGGCAAGGTAATAGCGGCAATCATGGTAACGGGAATTCAGGTAAAGGGAATTCCGATAACCATGGTAATAAACAGAATAATGGCAACCAAAATCCGGGCAAATCAAATAAAAGCGTCAGTGATGATGTGAATGCCCGCGTTAGTTACGATCATGCTCGTCATCTGGCGCTGAACTATGGCTTAACAGGCTATGATTCGCTTCCGCCGGGGATTGCGAAAAACCTGGCACGCGGTAAACCACTGCCTCCGGGTATTGCGAAAAAAACCGTTCCGGCCTCGATGCTGGGTCAATTGCCTTCTTACCCTGGCTATGAATGGCGGGTAGTGGGGAAAGATCTGGTATTAATTGCGCTGAGTACTGCGATTGTGACAACCATTATTAATGGTGTCTTCGACTAATAAATAAAACGCCCGGTGAAAACCGGGCGTTTTGTTAATACATGACCTTGTGACCGTACTGCTCCAGAATACCTTTTACGCGCTCCATGGTCTCTTTTTTCGGTGGCTTCACGCCATCCAGTTTGTACTCTTCGCCCATTGCCACCCATTTATGTTTGCCCAGCTCGTGATACGGCAGCAATTCAATTTTTTCGACGTTACCCATATCACGTGTGAACTCACCCAGGCGGTGGGCAGAGTCGTCATCATCTGACCAGCCCGGCACCACCACATAACGGATCCAGGTTTTGATGCCTTTGGCGGCAATGTATTTCGCGAACTCTAACGTGCGGTGGTTGGAAACACCCACCAGGTTCTGGTGGATCTCGTCATTCATCTGCTTGAGATCGAGCATCACCAGGTCGGTGACTTCCAGCAGTTCGTCGATCACCGGATCGTAGCGGCGAACAAAGCCGTTGGTATCCAGGCAGGTATGAATGCTCTCTTTATGACAGGCACGGAACCAGTCACGCACAAACTCGGCCTGCAGGATTGCTTCCCCGCCGGATGCGGTCACGCCGCCGCCGGAGGCGTTCATGAAGTGGCGATAGGTCACCACCTCTTTCATTAATTCTTCAACGGTGACTTCTTTGCCGCCGTGGGTATCCCATGTATCACGGTTATGGCAATACATGCAGCGCATCAGGCAGCCCTGGAAGAAGGTAATAAAGCGGATGCCCGGGCCATCGACGGTGCCACAGGACTCAAAGGAGTGAATGCGACCAATAGTTGACATTGCGGTGATATCTCCAGGTTCGGCCCGTCCAGGGCCTGTTTATGTGCACAGCTCAGGCGGCTGTGTCGAGTCTGTTTTGGCTGTTATCCATTCATTATAGATAGCGGGCAAAAGAGACTGCGGAGCGGGAGGTGTTAAAAAGGCCCCACTTGCGTGGAGCCTTTATTGTACGCCTTTTACCGCGCGATTTCAGTCAAATCCACTTACATGGACTGAGTGAAAGTACGGGTAATAACGTCTTTCTGCTGCTCTTTAGTCAGTGAGTTGAAACGCACTGCGTAGCCAGATACACGGATGGTCAGCTGAGGATATTTCTCAGGGTGTTCCATCGCGTCGAGCAGCATTTCACGGTTCATGACGTTCACGTTCAGGTGCTGACCACCTTCGATGGACGCTTCGTGATGGAAGTAACCGTCCATCAGACCCGCGAGGTTAGTTTTACGCACTTCGTCGTCTTTACCCAGCGCATTTGGCACGATAGAGAAGGTGTAAGAGATACCATCTTTAGCGTAAGCAAACGGCAGTTTTGCAACGGAGGTCAGAGAGGCAACAGCACCTTTCTGGTCACGGCCGTGCATTGGGTTAGCACCTGGTCCGAATGGCGCGCCAGCACGACGTCCGTCTGGGGTGTTACCGGTTTTCTTACCATACACAACGTTAGAGGTGATGGTCAGAACAGACTGAGTCGGGATAGCGTTACGGTAGGTATTCAGTTTCTGAATTTTCTTCATGAAACGTTCTACCAGGTCAACCGCCATGTCATCAACGCGAGCGTCGTTGTTACCAAACTGCGGATATTCGCCTTCGATTTCGAAGTCAATAGCCAGACCGTCTTCGTCACGAATCGGTTTAACTTTCGCATATTTGATAGCGGACAGTGAGTCAGCTGCCACGGACAGACCTGCGATACCACATGCCATGGTGCGAACCACGTCACGGTCGTGCAGCGCCATCAGAGAAGCTTCGTAGCTGTATTTGTCGTGCATGTAGTGGATGACGTTCAGCGCGGTGACGTACTGTTTAGCCAGCCAGTCCATGAAGTGATCCATACGATCCATGACTTCGTCATAGTTCAGCACGTCGCCTTTGATTGGCTCAGACTTAGGACCCACCTGCATTTTCAGTTTTTCATCAACGCCGCCGTTGATTGCGTACAGCATGGTTTTCGCCAGGTTTGCACGCGCACCGAAGAACTGCATTTGTTTACCAACGACCATTGGGCTTACGCAGCAAGCGATAGCGTAGTCATCGTTGTTAAAGTCAGGGCGCATCAGGTCATCGTTCTCGTACTGCAGAGAAGAGGTGTCGATGGACACTTTAGCGGCATATTTTTTGAAGTTCAGTGGCAGTTTTTCAGACCACAGAACGGTGATGTTCGGCTCCGGAGACGGCCCCATGGTGTACAGAGTGTTCAGGAAACGGAAGCTGTTTTTGGTTACCAGGGTACGGCCATCAACGCCCATACCGGCGATGGATTCAGTTGCCCAGATTGGGTCACCAGAGAACAGTTCATCATACTCAGGGGTACGCAGGAAGCGAACCATACGCAGTTTCATGACCAGGTGGTCAATCATTTCCTGAGCGTCTTGTTCAGTGATTTTGCCTGCTTTCAGGTCACGTTCGATGTATGCATCCAGGAAGGTGGATACGCGACCAAAGGACATTGCTGCGCCGTTCTGAGACTTAACGGCGGCCAGGTAGCCGAAGTAGGTCCACTGGATAGCTTCCTGAGCGTTGGTCGCAGGACCAGAGATATCGCAACCGTATTTCGCTGCCATCTCTTTGATCTGACCCAGCGCACGGTGCTGTTCAGCGATCTCTTCACGCAGACGGATAGTGGCTTCCAGGTTTACGCCATTTTCCAGATCGGACTGCAGAGACAGGAACTGGGAGTATTTGTCTTTCAGCAGGAAGTCGATACCGTACAGCGCAACGCGACGGTAGTCACCGATGATACGGCCACGGCCATACGCATCTGGCAGACCGGTCAGAACGCCAGATTTACGGCAGTTCAGAATGTCTTTGGTATAAACATCGAATACACCCTGGTTATGGGTTTTGCGGTATTCGGTGAAGATTTTTTTCAGCATTGGGTCCAGCTCGCGATCGTACGCTTTGCATGAACCTTCAACCATTTTGATACCACCGAACGGAATAATCGCACGTTTCAGTGGCGCTTCAGTCTGCAGACCAACGATCTTCTCGAGGGACTTGTTGATATAGCCCGCGTCGTGTGAAGTGATGGTGGACGCGATGGAGGTGTCGAAATCAACAGGCGCGTGAGTGCGGTTTTCCTGCTTAACGCCTTCCATAACGCTGTCCCACAGGGCAGTGGTCGCGTCGGTAGCACCGGCCAGGAAGGATTCGTCACCTTCATATGGGGTGTAGTTCTTCTGGATGAAGTCACGAACGTTGACTTCATTCTGCCAATCACCTTTGGCAAAACCTTCCCATGCTGTGGCTAACTTTTCATTAAGTTCGGACATGTAACACCTACCTTCTTAAGTGGATTTTTTATTTACTGCCTGAGAAAACCATTAATGATGGTTATCGCCACGCAGGTAAATGACCCAGTATGTCAACCCAACCAGCAGACCACCGCCGATAATGTTCCCGATTGTGACTGGGATCAGGTTATCAGTAATGAAGTTCATAACGGTCAGGTGAGAGAAATTGTCCGGGCTGGAACCAATTGCGGTCCAGAACTCCGGGCTGGCAAAGTCACGGATTACGATACCGAAAGGGATCATAAACATGTTTGCAATGCTGTGCTCAAAGCCGCTGGCGACGAACATCGCGACAGGCAGAACCATGATCATGGCTTTATCCATCAGGCTGCGTCCGGAGTAGCTCATCCAGACCGCCAGGCAGACCATCAGGTTTGCGAGGATGCCAAGGGCAACGGCTTCAATAAATGTATGGTGGACTTTGTGGTCGGCGGTTTGCAGGACGTTTAGCCCCCACGCGCCGTTGGCGGTCATGTATTCTCCCGACAACCACATCAACAGAACAAAGAGCAAACAGCCAACCAGGTTACCAACGTAAACGTTGAGCCAGTTTTTGGCCAGTTGACCCCAGGTGATCCTGCCGCTGGCCTTCGCCACGACGATAAGTACCGTCGAGGTAAAGAGATCGGCGCCGCAAATCACGCACAGAATCAGACCCAGTGAAAAACAGATGCCGCCAATCAGCTTAGAAATACCGAAAGGCATCGCGGCTGTACCGGTGGTCGCAGTAATATAGAAAACAAAGGCGATGGAGATGAACACCCCAGCGGTAATCGCCAGGAAGAACGTCGTCAGCGGTTGTTTCGTTGCTTTATAGACACCCGCTTCTTCGGCAACTTTCGCCATAGCAGCTGGGAGTAATAGATCAAAAGGGTTGTCAGCTTTCACACTAACTCTCTCTTTATTAAGTCGGCGACGAGATACTAACAAAGCATTATAGAAGAGAAATTGATGTAGATCATATCTCGCCTGGCTTATAGGCCCGCAAAGTGCGTGGTTTTACAGCAAATGCGGAGTAAGTGTTTGATTATCCAAATGAAAATAAATTTTAAAAGTTACAAAATGATTTGATTTTTTTCTCCTGACCCTGTCGATGACAGTTAATTAGAATGGAGTATTTCATATTAAAAGTAACAATAACCGTCAGGCCGCTATTATTATAGCTACCAATATTTAACTTAATTATTACAATTAAAAATTTATTACCGCACATAAAAAACGGGGCAATAAAATTGCCCCGTAATATAACGTAGGTGATTGTATTCGCCTACTGTTTGTAATGGTATGTAACCTTATTTAGCCCAGTATGCGCTTTTGGCCTTTTGCAATTTCTCATAGGCTTTCAGTAACGACTGGTGGGCAGGGAAGGCTTTCAGATCGCTGTCCACGGCCTGCAGGCCATAGAATGGCGCTTCACCGCTCAGGGCTGCGCTGGCGTTCTCTACCGCCTCGGCACCGTACATGCGGGTAAAGGCGTTCAGGTACTGCAGCGGCTGACGATCTTCTTCCTGCGCCAGCAACAGCAGGGTCTGCAGGCAACGGTAGTAGTTCGCACGCTCTGCGCTGAACACCGAGGCGTTGAACTCGATGGTCCACTCGGTCCAGATCAGCGCCTGTTCCAGGTCGCCGCCCGCCAGCGCCAGCATCGCTTTCAGTTCGCCGATACGCAGGGTGTACCAGCCATTGTCTTTGCCCGTCGCCAGACCCAGCAGCTCACGCACGCGGGTAAAGTCGTCGTGACCTTCGTCGTCCAGTTGGGTAATGAGGTTCAGATAGTCCTCTTTCTCCCATGCGCTCTCCGGCAACGCCAGCAGAGTTTCGCGCAGGTGCGCACCCATGCTGTTGTTCGCCAGCCACAGATCTTCCACCGGATAGATGTCGGACATGCCCGGCACCAGAATACGGCAGGCGTAAACGCCCAGGTGCTCGTAATCGGCGATATACACTTCCTGATTTTCAGCAGTGAAGATGGCCATCAGCGTGGCGAACTCTTCTTCTGTGCTGCCTGAGAAGCTCCAGTCAACAAACGGATAATCCGCGTCCTGCTTGAACATATCCCAGGAGATAGAGCCGCTGGAGTCGATGAAGTGCGTTTCCAGGTTGGCATGTTCCGCCACTTCTTCATCATCGAACGTCGGCGGTGTAAACACGTCGAGATCTTTCAGGCTGCGGCCCTGCAGAAGTTCGGTAACGGTACGCTCCAGCGCCACGCCGAAGTCCGGGTGAGCACCGAAGGAGGCGAAGCAGGTGCCGTTCGCCGGGTTGAACAGTACCACGCAGATGACCGGGTACTTACCGCCCAGTGAGCCGTCGTAAGCGAAGATCGGGAAGCCTTCTGCTTCCAGTTTGGCGATGGACTCCACCACGCCCGGGTAGCGGGCCAGCACGTCAGCCGGGATCTCCGGCAGGCTGATGGATTCGGCGATAATGCGGTTTTTAATGTGGCGCTCAAAGACCTCTGACAGACCCTGAACACGCGCTTCGTTGCGGGTGTTACCGGCTGACATGCCGTTGGAGACATACAGGTTGCCGACGATGTTCATCGGAATATAGACGGTTTGCTCGTCAGACTGACGGGTAAACGGCAGGGCGCAGATCCCGCGATCTTCATTACCTGACTGCAGATCGACCAGCATGCTGGCGGTCAATTGATTATCCAGATCGTAGAACGCACGCAGACGATCGTCGAGGATCCCTTCCGGCAGTTCATCGTCTTCGGTCAGCGGGAACCATTTCTCATTTGGGTAGTGAACAAACGGGCCATTAGCCACGGTTTCGCCCAGCCAGAAATCGGCAAAGAAGTAGTTAGTAGACAGACGTTCAAAATACTCACCCAGCGCAGAGGCCAGCGCCGCTTTTTTGGTCGCGCCTTTACCGTTGGTAAAGCACAACGCACACTCTTTATCGCGAATATGCACAGACCAGACGTGGGGAACCGGATTAAGCCAGGAGGCCTCTTCGATGTTAAAGCCCAGGTCGGTCAGTTTTTGCTGGAAGCGAGCAATGGAGTCTTCCAGAGCGGCGTCTTTGCCGGGGATAAACGTTTGAGTCATGGGGATCACTTATATCGTACGGAAAGCGCGCAATGATACGGGTTTTACATGACTGGCGCTATCCTCCCGGCGGTTTCGGCGAAAATAAAAGGCTGAGCTATGCTTACCTTCAGTAACCTACTGTAAAGGAATATAAAAATGAAAGCATTCGATCTTCACCGAATGGCCTTTGATAAAGTTCCACTCGAGTTTTTAGGCGAGGTCGCGCTGCGAAGTCTCTATACCTTTGTACTGGTATTCCTGTTCCTCAAGCTTACCGGGCGACGCGGCGTGCGTCAGATGTCACTCTTCGAAGTGTTAATTATCCTGACGCTGGGGTCGGCAGCAGGGGACGTGGCGTTTTATGACGATGTGCCGATGGTTCCCGTCTTTGTCGTTTTCGTCACCCTGGCGTTGCTCTACCGGCTCGTGATGTGGCTGATGTCGAAAAGTGAAAAGCTGGAAGATCTGCTGGAGGGAAAACCGGTAGCCATTGTCGAAGAGGGCCAGCTGGCCTGGGAAAAAGTAAAGCGCGCCAACATGACCGAGTTTGAGTTCTTTATGGAACTACGGGTGAGCAGCGTTGAGCAGCTTGGACAGGTTAAGCTGGCCATCATGGAGACTAACGGACAGATAAGCGTCTACTTTTACGACGATGACGAGGTCAAGCCCGGGCTGTGCATATTGCCGGATGAATTTGTGGAACGTTTTATGACGATACCGGAAGTCGGCGAGTATGCCTGCCGCCGTTGTGGCCATGTTCAGACTCTCCAGGCCGGGGCGCATCAATTATGCCCACGCTGCACGAATCCGGAATGGACGAAGGTTAGCCGGGCCAGACGCATCACCTGACAGCCATTTTGTCGGTTTTGTGACAGCCCGCTGGCAGAATGTATTGTGTGACGGCGGGCACATTTTCCTGGTCATAAGTTTTAGACATTGCGGCGCGTGTCACTGAATGATAAAACCGATATCCACAGTTATAACTTATGGCTTTTAGCGTGGTGAGGGGAAATGGCTCAGGTCTTTAATTTTAGTTCAGGTCCGGCAATGTTACCGGCGGATGTGCTCAAACAGGCTCAACAGGAGCTGTGTGACTGGAACGGTCTTGGCACGTCGGTGATGGAAGTCAGCCACCGTGGTAAAGAGTTTATTCAGGTGGCGGAAGAGGCAGAAGCAGATTTTCGTTTCCTGCTGAATATCCCCTCAAACTACAAAGTATTATTCTGCCACGGCGGGGGGCGCGGTCAGTTTGCGGGCATCCCGCTGAACCTGCTGGGTGACAAAACCAAGGCAGACTACGTAGATGCCGGTTACTGGGCGGCGAGCGCGGTAAAAGAAGCGCACAAATACTGCACCCCGAACGTCATTGATGCCAAAGTCATCGTTGACGGTTTGCGCGCGGTGAAACCGATGAGCGAATGGCAACTTTCTCGTGATGCGGCCTATCTGCATTACTGCCCGAATGAAACTATCGACGGTATTGCCATCCACGAAGAGCCTGCCTTTGGCGATGACGTGGTCGTGACCGCCGACTTCTCCTCTACTATTCTCTCTTCCCCGCTGGATGTCAGCCGTTACGGCGTGATCTACGCAGGCGCACAGAAAAACATCGGCCCGGCCGGTCTGACGCTGGTGATCGTGCGTGAAGATTTGCTGGGTAAAGCCCACAAATCCTGCCCGTCAATTCTGGATTACAGCGTGCTGAACGATAACGACTCCATGTTCAACACCCCGCCGACCTTCGCCTGGTACCTTTCTGGCCTGGTTTTCAAGTGGCTGAGAAACAACGGCGGCGTGGCGCACATGGATAAGATCAACCAGCAGAAAGCTGAGCTGCTCTACAGCGTCATCGACGGCAGCGACTTCTACCGCAACGACGTGGCCAAAGCGAACCGTTCCCGCATGAACGTGCCGTTCCAGCTCGCCGACAGCAATCTCGATAAGCTGTTCCTGGAAGAGTCTTTCGCTGCCGGTCTGCATGCGCTGAAAGGCCACCGCGTGGTTGGCGGAATGCGTGCGTCTATCTATAACGCCATGCCGCTCGAAGGGGTTAAGGCCCTGACCGACTTCATGACCGACTTCGAACGTCGTCACGGTTAATCGCGCCAGTGTTCACCCCCGCGGCCTGGCTGCGGGGTTTTTATTATGTTGAATTGAGAATTAAATTTCATGGAATCCCTGACGTTACAACCTATTGCCCGGGTAGATGGCACCATCAATCTGCCTGGTTCAAAAAGTGTCTCGAACCGCGCCTTGCTGCTGGCAGCGCTGGCAAACGGCACCACTGTTCTCACTAACCTGCTGGACAGCGATGACGTTCGCCATATGCTCAATGCGCTGAAAGCGTTGGGAGTCCACTATACTCTGTCCGCCGATCGCACCCGTTGCGAAGTCACCGGTAACGCCGGTGCGCTGCACTCCGCCGACGCGCTGGAACTTTTCCTTGGCAATGCCGGCACGGCAATGCGCCCGCTGGCTGCGGCCCTGTGTCTAGGCAGCAATGACATCGTGCTGACCGGCGAACCGCGTATGAAAGAGCGCCCTATTGGCCATCTGGTGGATGCGCTGCGTCAGGGCGGCGCGCAGATCGATTATCTGGAGCAGGAAAACTATCCGCCGCTGCGTCTGCGCGGTGGCTTTACCGGCGGCGAAGTGGTGGTGGACGGCAGCGTATCCAGCCAGTTCCTGACCGCACTGCTGATGACCGCGCCGCTGGCGCCGCAGGACACCACCATCGCCATTAAAGGTGAGCTGGTTTCTAAACCCTATATCGATATCACGCTGCATCTGATGAAGACCTTTGGCGTTGAAGTCGAAAACCAGAACTACCAGCGTTTCGTGGTGCGCGGGGCTCAGCAGTACCAGACGCCGGGCAATTACCTGGTGGAAGGCGATGCTTCATCGGCCTCCTACTTCCTGGCGGCAGGCGCCATTAAAGGCGGTACCGTTAAAGTGACCGGTATTGGCCGCAACAGCGTGCAGGGTGATATTCGCTTTGCCGATGTGCTGGAGAAGATGGGCGCGGTGGTCACCTGGGGCGATGACTACATCTCCTGCACCCGCGGTGAACTGAACGCCATTGATATGGACATGAACCATATCCCCGATGCGGCGATGACCATTGCCACCGCGGCACTGTTTGCCAAAGGCACCACCACGCTGCGCAACATTTATAACTGGCGTGTGAAAGAGACCGATCGCCTGTTTGCCATGGCGACCGAGCTGCGTAAAGTGGGTGCCGAAGTGGAAGAGGGCGAAGACTACATTCGCGTGACCCCTCCGGCGAAACTGCAGGTTGCGGAGATTGGCACCTATAACGATCACCGCATGGCGATGTGCTTCTCGCTGGTGGCGCTGTCGGATACGCCGGTCACCATTCTGGATCCGAAATGCACCGCGAAAACCTTCCCGGACTATTTCGAGCAGCTGGCGCGCATCAGCACCCTGGCCTGATAAACCCATGCCGCACCGCCCGGTGCGGCATTTCCTTACGCTTCCTGACGTTGCCATCGCCCATTTCTTCTACACTCAGCTTCAATCATTCCGTAATTTGCACGCAAAGGTAACAGTTGTGCACATTGGCGCGTATAATGCGCGGCGTTCACACAACGGTATGCCTAATTTAAGGAGAAAAAGATGACGGCAATTGCCCCGGTTATCACCATTGACGGGCCAAGTGGCGCAGGTAAAGGCACGCTGTGCAAAGCGATGGCGGAAGCACTGCAATGGCATCTTTTAGATTCGGGCGCAATCTATCGTGTGCTGGCGCTGGCTGCGTTGCACCATCATGTTGATGTCGCTTCTGAAGAGGCTCTGGTGCCGCTGGCCGCCCATCTGGATGTGCGTTTTGTCTCCACCAACGGCAATCTGGAAGTGATTCTTGAAGGGGAAGACGTGAGCGGTGAGATCCGCACTCAGGAAGTGGCGAACGCCGCCTCTCAGGTCGCTGCTTTCCCACGCGTTCGCGAGGCGCTTTTACGCCGCCAGCGCGCGTTCCGCGATGCCCCTGGCCTGATCGCTGACGGACGCGACATGGGAACTGTGGTTTTCCCTGACGCGCCGGTGAAAATTTTCCTTGACGCTTCCTCGGAAGAGCGTGCGCAGCGCCGCATGCTACAGTTGCAGGAAAAGGGCTTTAGTGTTAACTTTGAACGTCTTTTGTCTGAGATAAAAGAGCGCGACGATCGCGACCGTAATCGCGCCGTTGCACCGCTTGTTCCCGCAGATGATGCATTAGTTCTGGATTCTACCAGTTTAACTATTGAGCAAGTGATTGAAAAAGCGCTACAATATGCGCGCCAAAAACTGGCAATCGCGTAATCGCGACCGATTTAGCAGTACCCCCGCTGCAATGGATTGACGGCGGGTATGTGAAACAACCCCATCCGGCACGGAGCCAGGTGGACGTTAATATTAACCTGAAGATTAAACATGACTGAATCTTTTGCTCAACTGTTTGAAGAATCCTTAAAAGAAATCGAAACCCGTCCGGGTTCCATCGTTCGTGGTGTTGTTGTTGCTATCGACAAAGATATCGTACTGGTTGACGCCGGTCTGAAATCTGAGTCTGCCATTCCGGCAGAGCAGTTCAAAAACGCCCAGGGCGAGCTGGAAATCCAGGTTGGTGACGAAGTTGACGTTGCTCTGGATGCAGTAGAAGACGGCTTCGGTGAAACCCTGCTGTCCCGTGAGAAAGCTAAACGTCACGAAGCTTGGATCACGCTGGAAAAAGCTTACGAAGAAGCTGAAACTGTAGTCGGTGTTATCAACGGCAAAGTCAAAGGCGGCTTCACTGTTGAGCTGAATGGTATTCGTGCGTTCCTGCCAGGTTCACTGGTAGACGTTCGTCCAGTTCGTGACACCCTGCACCTGGAAGGCAAAGAGCTTGAGTTCAAAGTAATCAAGCTGGACCAGAAGCGTAACAACGTTGTTGTTTCCCGTCGTGCCGTTATCGAATCCGAAAACAGCGCAGAACGCGATCAGCTGCTGGAAAACCTGCAGGAAGGCATGGAAGTCAAAGGTATCGTTAAGAACCTCACTGACTACGGCGCATTCGTTGACCTGGGCGGCGTTGATGGCCTGCTGCACATCACCGACATGGCGTGGAAACGCGTTAAGCACCCAAGCGAAATCGTGAACGTGGGCGACGAAATCACTGTTAAAGTGCTGAAGTTCGACCGCGAACGTACTCGTGTATCCCTCGGCCTGAAACAGCTGGGCGAAGATCCATGGGTTGCTATCGCTAAACGTTACCCAGAAGGTACTAAACTGACTGGTCGCGTTACCAACCTGACCGACTACGGCTGCTTCGTCGAAATCGAAGAAGGCGTTGAAGGCCTGGTTCACGTTTCCGAAATGGACTGGACCAACAAAAACATCCACCCATCCAAAGTTGTTAACGTTGGTGATGTAGTGGAAGTTATGGTTCTGGATATCGACGAAGAACGTCGTCGTATCTCCTTGGGCCTGAAGCAGTGCAAAAACAACCCATGGCAGCAGTTCGCGGAAACCCACAACAAGGGCGACCGTGTTGAAGGTAAAATCAAGTCTATCACTGACTTCGGTATCTTCATCGGCCTGGACGGCGGCATCGACGGCCTGGTTCACCTGTCTGACATCTCCTGGAACGTTGCAGGCGAAGAAGCAGTACGTGAATACAAAAAAGGCGACGAAATCGCAGCAGTTGTTCTGCAGGTTGACGCAGAGCGTGAGCGTATCTCCCTGGGCGTTAAACAGCTCGCAGAAGATCCGTTCAACAACTGGGTTGCACTGAACAAGAAAGGCGCAATCGTAAACGGTAAAGTGACTGCAGTTGACGCTAAAGGCGCAACCGTAGAACTGGCTGACGGCGTTGAAGGTTACCTGCGCGCTTCTGAAGCTTCACGTGACCGCGTTGAAGATGCAACTCTGGTTCTGAGCGTAGGCGACGACGTTGAAGCTAAATTCACCGGCGTTGATCGTAAGAACCGTGCAATCAGCCTGTCTGTTCGTGCTAAAGACGAAGCTGATGAGAAAGATGCAATCGCAACTGTTAACAAACAGGAAGATGCAAACTTCTCCAACAACGCAATGGCTGAAGCTTTCAAAGCAGCTAAAGGCGAATAAGTTACTCGTAGAGTGACTTGACAGATTGCAGGATTCGTCCTGTAATCAATAACAAAGGGCGGCTACGGCCGCCCTTGTTTAAGCTGTTTAGCTAATTGGTTTGAAGGAACCGGAGGAATCATGACCAAGTCAGAATTGATTGAAAGACTTGCCAGCCAGCAATCGCATATTCCTGCGAAAGCAGTGGAAGACGCTGTAAAAGAGATGCTGGAGCATATGGCTACCACTCTTGCACAGGGTGAGCGCATTGAAATCCGCGGTTTCGGTAGTTTTTCTCTGCACTATCGTGCTCCACGTACCGGGCGTAACCCGAAGACTGGCGACAAAGTAGAGCTGGAAGGTAAATACGTTCCGCACTTCAAGCCGGGTAAAGAACTGCGCGATCGCGCCAATATTTACGGCAACTGAGTTTAGCCTGCGGGCGAAACTGAGTGACCATCAGAAAAGCACCTGCGGGTGCTTTTTTCGTTTCTCAACTCCGGATCCGGAACCCGCGCCGCAAATCTTGCAGCTCTTTGCTGCAAACCGTTGATTTACGCCAGCCTGCCTCGCAATCGCGCAATTTCACACCTGACATATCCACTCTGTGACCGCACACTGCCCTGACACAGGGAGGTGTAAATGCGTTTAACTGCATTAGCGACATGTCTGATCCTGGCTATCCTGCCACTGCTCTGGCTGCCCGCGCTGCCTGCACTACCGTTAATACAGGCCATAGCGATTGCCGGATGTCTGCTCGCCTTAATTCGCCATGACATTACCCGCTACAGTGGCTTCTGGCTGCTGTTTTTTGCCTGGGGGGCGCTTGCCGCACAAAGTACGGTCTGGCCGATGCAGAATCTGACCGGAGGTCCGCAGAAAGCCGGAGTAGAGATCGTCGCGGTTGAGAGCGATACGGCGTATCGGGCCCGCATTATCCAGCTTGATGGTAAAGCAGTGGTGCCTGCGGTGGGCGTTACGTTGTATGGCAATACATTGCCGCAGCCGAGATGTGCCGGACAGCGCTGGAGCATGACTTTGTCGTTACGCGCCGTTCACGGGCAACTCAACGATGGCGGGTTCGATTCTCAACGCTATGCCCTGGCGCAGCATCAACCCCTGACCGGGCGTTTTACCCACGCTGAAGTGAAAGATGCCCGCTGTAGCTTACGCGCCCGCTATCTCGCCTCGCTGACAACCACGCTCTCAGCGTATAGCTGGGGGCCGGTTCTTATGGGGCTGGGCATGGGGGAGCGGCTGGCAGTCTCGGCAGACGTCAAAGACCTGATGCGGGAAACCGGTACCGCGCATCTGATGGCGATTTCGGGTTTGCACATTGCGCTGGCAGCGTCGGTTATCTGGCTTCTGGTGCGGGGTATGCAATTTTTTATCCCGGTACGCTGGATGAGCTGGCGAGCCCCGTTGGTGGCAGGGTTCTGCTTTGCCGCCTTTTACGCCTGGCTTACCGGAATGCAGCCACCCGCGTTGCGCACCGTCGTCTCACTGGGAGCTTGCCTGGCACTGCAGTTGAGCGGCCGCCTCTGGTCTCCCTGGCAGATCTGGCGAGTCTGCATCGCCGCCATTTTGCTGGCCGATCCGCTGGCCGTACTGTCGCACAGCCTGTTGTTGTCTGCCTTTGCGGTAGCGGTGCTGATTTTCTGGTATCAGTGGGTGCCTGCGCCACGCTTGTCTGCCCCATGGGCAGTCCGGGCCGGGGTTAACCTGCTGCACCTGCAGCTCGGCATGCTTTTACTGTTGCTGCCGGTGCAGATCGTCGTGTTTCATGGTTTTAGCCTTTCGTCCCTGGTCGCGAATCTGGTGGCGGTGCCGCTGGTGACCTTTATCTCGGTGCCGCTGATTTTACTGGGGATGGGGCTGCATCTCCTGCCCTGGCCAAATGTGGAAAACATGGTCTGGGCTCTGGCGGATGGCTCACTGTCGCTACTGTTTCGATTTTTAACCACGCTGCCCGACGGCTGGATCACGGTCGATAAACGCTGGCTGTGGCTGACCCTGCTGCCGTGGGGGGCCATCGTCGCCTGGCGAATGCGCGGCGCACGAACGTATCCAGTTGTGTGTGTATCAGTACTGGTGCTGGCGACCAGTCCGCTATGGCGAGAGAACAAAACAGAGGGCTGGGCCGTGCATATGCTGGATGTCGGCCAAGGGCTGGCAATGGCGATCGAGCGTCAGGGGAGGGTGATTCTCTATGACACCGGTCCTGCATGGCCGGGTGGAGACAGCGCGCAACAGCTGATTATTCCCTGGCTACGGTGGCACCATTTGCGCCCGGAGGGGGTGATTGTCAGCCATGAGCACCTCGACCACATCGGTGGTCTGGTATCGCTACGCAAGGCGTGGCCTGAAATGTGGATAAGAAGTCCGCTGGGCTGGGCCGGGCATGACCCCTGCGTGCGCGGGGAACGCTGGCAGTGGCGGGGTTTGACCTTCAGCGCACACTGGCCCATTGCCAGCACACCGCAGCGTGGTAACAACGGTTCCTGCGTGGTTAAGGTTGAGGACGGGACGCATAGCCTGTTGTTAACAGGGGATATTGAGGCGCAGGGAGAAAAAGCGATGCTCAGTCGTCACTGGCAATATCTTGCGTCTACACTTATCCAGGTGCCGCACCATGGCAGCAATACCTCTTCGTCGCTTCCTCTGGTGCAGCGGGTTGGTGGGCAGATCGCCCTGGTGTCTGCATCCCGCTATAACGCGTGGCGACTGCCTTCAGTCAAAGTGGCTCGCCGTTACAGAAAGGAGGGGTATATGTGGTTAACAACCCCCCGTTCAGGACAACTTACCGTCTCGTTTTCGCAACATGGCTGGCAAATCCATAGCTTACGGGATCAAATTTTGCCCCGTTGGTATCATCAGTGGTTTGGCGCGCCCGGAGATAACGGGTAGAATATGCGGCTATTTCAACAAATGCTGGTTTTTTGAATGCATAACGACAAAGATCTCTCCACGTGGCAGACCTTCCGCCGACTCTGGCCGGTGATTGCACCCTTCAGAACGGGCCTTATCGTGGCGGGCGTAGCGTTAATCCTCAACGCAGCCAGCGATACCTTCATGTTATCGCTCCTCAAACCGTTACTGGACGACGGTTTTGGTAAAACGGATCGCTCAGTGTTGCTATGGATGCCGCTGGTGGTTATCGGCCTGATGATTTTACGCGGCATCACCAGCTATATCTCCAGCTACTGCCTCTCCTGGGTATCGGGCAAAGTGGTGATGACCATGCGCCGCCGCCTGTTCAGCCACATGATGGGCATGCCGGTAGCGTTCTTTGACAAGCAGTCGACCGGTACCCTGCTGTCCCGCATTACCTACGATTCCGAGCAGGTGGCTTCCTCCTCCTCCAGCGCGCTGATCACCGTGGTGCGTGAAGGGGCCTCGATCATTGGCCTGTTCGCCCTGATGTTCTGGTACAGCTGGCAGCTGTCGCTGATCCTTATCGTGCTGGCGCCGATTGTGTCGATTGCCATCCGCGTCGTCTCGAAGCGTTTTCGCAGCATCAGTAAGAACATGCAAAACACGATGGGGCAGGTGACCACCAGCGCAGAGCAGATGCTGAAAGGCCATAAAGAGGTACTGATCTTTGGCGGCCAGGACGTTGAAACCAAGCGCTTCGATAAGGTCAGCAATAAAATGCGTCTGCAGGGGATGAAGATGGTTTCTGCCTCTTCCATTTCCGATCCGATCATTCAGTTGATTGCCTCCCTGGCGCTGGCATTCGTGCTGTATGCCGCCAGCTTCCCGAGCGTAATGGAAACCCTGACCGCCGGTACCATCACCGTGGTCTTCTCATCGATGATTGCCCTGATGCGCCCGCTGAAATCGTTAACCAACGTTAACGCCCAGTTCCAGCGCGGGATGGCAGCCTGTCAGACACTGTTCGCCATCCTTGATTCCGAACAGGAAAAAGACGAAGGCAAACGCGTGATCGAACGCTCAACCGGGGATGTGGAATTCCGCAACGTGACCTTTACCTATCCGGGTCGCGATACGCCTGCGCTGCGCAACATCAATCTGAAGATCCCGGCAGGTAAGACCGTGGCGCTGGTGGGCCGCTCTGGCTCGGGTAAATCAACCATCGCCAGCCTGATCACCCGCTTCTACGATATTGATGAAGGTGAGATCCTGATTGATGGCCACGACCTGCGCGAATATACCCTGCAGTCGCTGCGTAATCAGGTCGCGCTGGTCTCCCAGAATGTGCATCTGTTCAACGACACCGTAGCCAATAACATCGCTTACGCCCGTACTGAAGAGTACAGCCGCGAGCAGATCGAAGCGGCGGCGCGGATGGCCTATGCCATGGACTTTATCAATAAGATGGATAACGGTCTGGATACCATTATCGGCGAAAACGGCGTGCTGCTCTCCGGCGGTCAGCGCCAGCGTATCGCCATTGCGCGTGCGCTGCTGCGTGACAGCCCAATACTGATCCTCGATGAAGCTACCTCGGCGCTGGATACCGAGTCCGAACGCGCCATCCAGTCTGCGCTGGATGAGTTGCAGAAGAACCGTACCTCGCTGGTGATCGCTCACCGCCTGTCGACCATCGAAAAAGCCGATGAAATCGTGGTGGTGGAAGATGGCTACATCGTCGAGCGGGGCAGTCATGCCGACCTGCTGGCCCATCAGGGCGTATATGCTCAGCTTCATAAGATGCAGTTTGGCGCATGATTGCTCGCATCTGGTCCGGTGAGTCTCTACTCTGGCTGCTGCTGTTGCCGCTCTCCTGGCTGTATGGCCTGGTCAGCGGCCTCATCCGCCTGAGTTATAAAGTGGGGCTCAAAAGGGCCTGGCGTGCGCCGGTGCCGGTGGTGGTGGTGGGGAACCTCACCGCTGGTGGCAACGGTAAAACGCCGGTAGTGATCTGGCTGGTGGAAGAGCTTACTAAGCGCGGAATTCACGTGGGCGTTGTCTCCCGGGGATACGGCGGCAAGGCGGAGCGCTATCCGCTGCTGCTGACCGCGCAAACAACCACGGCGCAAGCGGGCGATGAGCCGGTGCTGATCTTTCAGCGCACCGGCGCGCCCGTCGCGGTTTCGCCGGTGCGCAGCGAAGCGGTGCAGGCTCTGCTGGCTCATGAAAATATCCAGATCGTCATTACCGACGATGGCCTGCAGCACTACGCCCTGGCCCGGGATAAAGAGATTGTGGTCATCGATGGCGTGCGCCGCTTTGGTAACGGCTGGTGGCTACCTGCCGGGCCAATGCGCGAGCGCGCGTCGCGTTTACAAACGGTGGATGCGGTTATCGTTAACGGCGGCACGGCGCAGGCGGGCGAGATCCCCATGCAGCTGCGCCCGGGGCTTGCCGTGAACCTGCAGACCGGTGAGCGGCGCGATGTAGCTGAGCTTAACAATCTGGTTGCGATGGCCGGTATCGGGCATCCCCCGCGCTTTTTCTCCACCCTGGAAGCCTGCGGCGCGACGCTTCAGAGTACGGTGCCGCTGGCCGACCACCAGGCGCTGAGCCTGGAGCAGGTTGCGGCCTTTACCGCGCCCGGCCAGACGCTGATCATGACCGAAAAAGATGCGGTGAAATGCCGCGCCTTTGCCCGGGATAACTGGTGGTATTTACCGGTTGATGCACAACTGCAGGGCGAAAAGCCTGAGCGACTGCTTCAGGAACTGATTGCCCTCGCAGGGCAGACAAATGAGGTTTCGCCCGTGCACTAACTGACAGGAAAAAGCATGGCTTTACCGCAACTCACGCTTTCAGCCGCACGTCATCTCCATCTTGCCGCCCAGGGGCTTTTGAAAAAGCCCCGTCGCCGCGCCCGGCCCGCCGATATTCTTACTACCATCCAGCGCATGTCGCTCCTGCAGATCGACACCATCAATATCGTCGCTCGCAGCCCTTATCTGGTGCTGTTCAGCCGCCTCGGCCGTTATTCACCCGACTGGCTGGATAACGCCCTGCGTCAGGGAGAGTTGATGGAGTACTGGGCGCATGAGGCGTGCTTCCTGCCGCGCAGTGACTTTGCGCTGGTGCGTCACAGAATGCTCGCCCCCGATAAAATGGGCTGGAAATACCGTCAGGCCTGGATGCAGGAACATGCGGATGAAATTGAACAACTGATCGCGCATATTCAGGAGAAGGGCCCGGTTCGTTCCGCCGATTTTGAACATCCCCGCAAAGGGACGAGCGGATGGTGGGAGTGGAAACCGCACAAGCGCCATCTTGAAGGCTTGTTTACCGCCGGAAAGGTGATGGTGGTCGAAAGGCGCAACTTCCAGCGCGTTTACGATCTCACCCACCGGGTGATGCCACAGTGGGATGACCGCCGGGATATGCTGACCCAGGCAGCGGCAGAAGCCGTGATGCTGGAAAACAGCGCCCGTAGCTTAGGTCTTTTCCGCGCTCAGTGGTTAGCCGACTATTACCGCCTGCGCCAGCCGGTGCTGGCGCCACTGCTTGAGCGCTGGCAGGCGCAGCAGCAGGTCGTTCGCGTCGAGGTTGAGACCCTGGGCGAGATGTGGCTGCATAGCGATCTGCTGCCGCTGCTTCCCCTCGCCCTGGAGGGGAAACTCACCGCGACCCACAGCGCTGTCCTGTCGCCGTTTGATCCGGTGGTCTGGGATCGCAAGCGCGCGGAGCAGCTGTTTAATTTCAGCTATCGGCTGGAGTGCTACACCCCGGCTCCGAAACGTCAGTATGGATATTTCGTCCTGCCGCTGCTGCATAAAGGGCAACTGGTGGGACGGATGGATGCCAAAATGCACCGCAAAGCCAGCGAGCTTGAGGTCATCGCGCTTTATCTGGAAGAGGGCGTTAGGATCAGCGCTGGGCTGGAAAAAGGGCTCATCACGGCAATCAGTGATTTTGCGGGCTGGCAGGGGGCAACACGCATCGTGACAGGCCATCTTCCTGACGGCCTTTTTCAGGCCTGTCGAAGTGGCTGGGAAATAGACGCGGTCTGAAAAAGGAATATGGTAAGCTTTACCGATTATTGATACGGAGGAACTATGGATCACCGTTTACTGGAAATTATTGCCTGCCCGGTGTGCAACGGCAAACTCTACTACAGCCAGGATAAGCAGGAGTTAATCTGCAAACTGGATAACCTGGCCTTTCCCCTGCGCGACGGCATTCCCGTCCTGCTGGAAACCGAAGCCCGTTCGCTGGCGGCTGAAGAGAGCAAACCATGAGTTTTGTTGTCATTATTCCGGCTCGCTTTGCCTCCACGCGTCTGCCGGGTAAACCGCTGGTCGATATCAACGGCAAGCCGATGATCGTGCATGTGCTTGAACGTGCGCGTGAGTCCGGCGCGGAGCGGATCATTGTCGCCACCGATCATGAAGACGTGGCGCGTGCGGTGGAAGCCGCGGGCGGCGAAGTGTGCATGACCCGCGCCGATCACCAGTCCGGTACCGAGCGTCTGGCTGAAGTGGTTGAAAAATGCGGCTTCAGCGACGACACGGTGATTGTTAACGTGCAGGGCGATGAGCCGATGATCCCGGCGGTCATTATTCGTCAGGTAGCTGAAAACCTGGCCCAGCGTCAGGTGGGTATGGCGACGCTGGCCGTGCGGGTTCACAGTGCGGAAGAAGCTTTCAACCCGAACGCCGTGAAGGTGGTGCTGGACGCCGAAGGCTATGCGCTCTATTTCTCCCGCGCCACCATTCCCTGGGATCGCGATCGTTTTGCTGAATCCCGGGATAACATTGGCGACACTATCCTGCGTCATCTGGGCATTTATGGCTATCGTGCCGGCTTTATCCGCCGATACGTCACCTGGCAGCCGAGCCCGCTGGAAAACATCGAAATGCTCGAGCAGCTGCGTGTGCTGTGGTACGGCGAGAAGATCCACGTCGCCGTCGCGCACGAAGTGCCGGGTACAGGCGTTGATACGCCGGAAGATCTGGCCCGCGTTCGCGCTGAGCTGCGTTAATCCCCGCTATCCCCTCTTCTGAGGGGATTTTTTTGCCTCGTTTTTCTGAATTTCTGCTACAGAATCGTCTCATAAGAGTGACATCCGCCCGTCAGGCGCTCATTATAAAAGCAGTAGTCTTAATGGGGGTAATCTCAAAATGGAACAGCTGCGAGCCGAACTCAGCCATCTGCTGGGTGAAAAACTGAGCCGTGTGGAATGCGTGCATGAAAAGGCGGATACCACGCTGTGGTCGTTGTACGACAGTCAGGGAAACCCCATGCCGCTTCTGGCGCGAAGCTTCTCTACGCCGGACGTTGCCCGCCAGCTGGCATGGAAAATCTCCATGCTGGCCCGCAGCGGCACGGTCAGAATGCCAACGGTGTATGGCGTGATGACCCATGAGGAGCATCCCGGTCCTGACGTCCTGCTGATTGAACGCCTGCGCGGCGTTCCGGTAGAAGCCCCCGCGCGCACGCCGCAACGCTGGGAGCAGCTTAAGGATCAGATTGTCGAAGCGCTGCTTGCCTGGCACCGGATGGACAGCGGCGGGCTGGTCGGTGCGGTGGACAGCACCCAGGAAAACCTCTGGCCGCTCTGGTATCGCCAGCGGGTCGAGGTGCTGTGGGGAACGCTGAATCAGTACCACAACACCGGACTGACCATGCAGGATAAACGGATCCTGTTTCGCACCCGGGAGTGCCTGCCCGCCCTGTTTGAGGGGTTCAACGACAACAGCGTGCTGATCCACGGTAATTTTACCCTGCGCAGCATGCTCAAGGATCCGCGCAGCGATCAGCTGCTGGCGATGGTCGGCCCCGGGGTGATGCTGTGGGCCCCCCGGGAGTATGAGCTGTTTCGCCTGAGCGAGAGCGGACAGGCGGAGGATTTACTCTGGCACTATCTGCAGCGCGCGCCGGTATCAGAGGCGTTCGTCTGGCGGCGCTGGCTGTATATGCTGTGGGACGAAGTGGCGCAACTGGTGAATACCGGGCGCTTTAGCCGCGCCAGCTTCGACCTGGCCTCGAAATCACTGCTCCCCTGGCTCGCCTGACGCGCCTTTCAGCCACTGCCAGACGCGCCCGAGGGTCTCATAGCCCACGCGATCGCTGTGCATCAGCCATACCGGGGACGGAATAATCCGTTCCCACGGGTTGAGCGGGGCGCTGATGGCCAGCTGGTTCGCGGGCGCGGGCAGCGGATGCAGTCCCTGACGCTCAAAGAAGATCATCGCCCGCGGCAGATGGGAGGCCGACGTCACCAGCAGGAACGGGGCATCGCCAATCGCTTGCTTAACCGCCGCGGCCTCCTCCTCGGTATCTTTCGGGCTGTCGAGGGTGATAATCGCCTCGCGCGGCACGCCCAGCGACTGCGCCACGCGCGCCCCCGCTTCGGCGGTACTCACCGGATTGCTCTGCGCCGCTGCCCCGGTAAAGATCATCTTCGACCCCGGATTAGCCAGCCACAGCCGCATCCCCTCGTTGAGGCGCGGCAGGCTGTTGTTGATCAGATTCGAGCTCGGGGCCCAGTCAGGATCCCAGGTATAGCCCCCGCCGAGCACCACGATGTACTTAACTTTTTGATCTCCCTGCCATGTAGGGTATTTGTCTTCCACCGGACGTAACAGCCCGTCAGCCACCGGCTGCAGGCTCAGCAGCGTGAGCACCAGCCAGCCTGCCGTAATCAAAATTTTGCCGGTTTTTTGATAGCGGCTGACCCACAGCAACCCCAGGCCCAGCGCGATGCACAGCAGAAGAAGAGGGAGGGGAAGCATCATGCCGCCAATATATTTTTTTAGGGTAAAAAGCATCCTTTCTGGCTCCTTTTTTGACCATATAGCCGATGATTGTCAGCGATATTACACCAGAGAGGTTCATTCTCCGCCCGGCTGTGACAAAATAGCGGTTTTGCAGTTAGCGGGTGGAGCTCTCCCAATGCGGGATCGCAATTTTGATGACATCGCGGAAAAGTTTGCCCGCAACATATACGGCACGACCAAAGGCCGGCTGCGGCAGACGATCCTCTGGCAGGATCTGGACATCCTGCTGGCCAGTTTTGGCGAGAAGAAACTGCGTGTCCTCGACGCCGGAGGTGGTGAAGGCCAGACGGCGATAAAGATGGCTGAACGTGGACATCACGTCATCCTTTGCGATCTCTCGGCGGAGATGATCGCCCGCGCCGAAAGCGCCGCGGCGGAAAAAGGTGTGAGCGATAACATGCAATTTATACATTGCGCCGCTCAGGACATCGCACAACATTTGGAAACCCCGGTTGATCTGATATTGTCTCATGCGGTGCTGGAATGGGTCGCCGACCCCCAGGCGCTGCTGAAGACGCTGTGGTCGATACTGCGCCCCGGCGGCGCGCTGTCGTTGATGTTCTACAACGCCAACGGCCTGTTGATGCGTAACGTGCTGGTGGGTAATTTCGGTTATGTGCAGCAGGGCATGTACAAAAAGAAACGCCGCACGCTGTCACCGGACTTTCCGCGCGACCCGCAGCAGGTTTATAGCTGGCTGGAAACCGCCGGCTGGCAGATTACCGGGAAAACCGGCATAAGGGTGTTTCATGATTATCTTCGCGATAAACAGAAGCAGCATGACTGTTTCGACGCCCTGACAGAATTAGAGACGCGGTACTGTCGCCAGGAGCCTTACCTTAGCCTTGGCCGTTATATACATGTCACCGCGCACAAGCCGCAGAGCAAGGATAACTTATGAGTGAATTTTCCCAGACAGTCCCCGAACTGGTTGCCTGGGCCCGAAAAAACGATTTCTCCCTCTCGCTGCCGGTAGACAGACTCTCTTTTCTGCTGGCGGTCGCCACGCTGAACAGCGAACGGCTGGATGGAGAAATGAGCGAGGGCGAACTGGTGGACGCGTTCCGCCACGTCAGTGATGCGTTTGAGCAAACCAGCGAAACCATTAATGTGCGTGCCAATAACGCGATTAACGATATGGTGCGTCAACGTCTGCTGAACCGCTTTACCAGCGAACTGGCGGAAGGGAATGCCATTTATCGCCTGACGCCACTGGGCATCGGCATTACCGACTACTACATTCGCCAGCGCGAATTCTCGACCCTGCGCCTCTCGATGCAGCTCTCCATCGTGGCGGGCGAACTGAAGCGTGCGGCCGATGCCGCCGACGAAGACGGCGACGAGTTCCACTGGCACCGCAACGTCTACGCGCCGCTGAAATATTCCGTGGCCGAGATTTTCGACAGCATCGATCTGACCCAGCGCATCATGGACGAACAGCAGCAGCTGGTGAAAGACGATATCGCCCAACTGCTGAACAAAGACTGGCGCGCGGCGATATCCAGCTGTGAAATGCTGCTGTCAGAAACCTCCGGCACCCTGCGTGAACTGCAGGATACGCTGGAGGCGGCGGGCGACAAGCTGCAGGCCAACCTGCTGCGCATCCAGGACGCCACCCTGGCCCATGACAACCTGCATTTTGTTGATCGTCTGGTCTTCGACCTGCAAAGCAAGCTGGACCGCATCATCAGCTGGGGCCAGCAGGCGATTGACCTGTGGATCGGCTACGACCGTCACGTGCATAAATTTATCCGTACCGCTATCGATATGGATAAAAACCGCGTGTTCGCCCAGCGTCTTCGTCAGTCGGTACAGACCTATTTCGATGCGCCGTGGGCATTGACCTACGCCAGCGCCGACCGTCTGCTCGATATGCGTGACGAAGAGATGAGCCTGCGCGACGAAGAGGTTACCGGCGAGCTGCCAGCCGATCTGGAATATGAAGAATTTAACGAAATTCGGGAACAACTTGCGGCAATGATCGAGGAGCAGCTGGCGATCTTCAAAGCCAAAAACACACCGCTGGATCTCGGTCTGGTGGTGCGTGACTACCTCGCACAATACCCGCGCGCCCGCCATTTCGATATCGCCCGCATCGTGGTCGATCAGGCGGTTCGCCTGGGCGTCGCGCAAGCAGATTTCACCGGCCTGCCGCCGAAGTGGCAGCCGATTAACGATTACGGAGCCAAGGTACAGGCGCATGTCATTGACAAATATTGAACACGTGATGCCAGTTAAACTGGCCCAGGCGCTGGCAAATCCGATCTTTCCGGCGCTGGACAGCCAGCTGCGTGCCGGTCGTCACATTGGTCTCGACGAGCTGGATAATCACGCTTTTTTGATGGATTTTCAGGAATACCTGGAAGAGTTTTACGCCCGCTATAACGTGGAGCTGATCCGCGCCCCGGAAGGGTTCTTCTATCTGCGCCCACGCTCCACCACGCTGATTCCGCGCTCGGTGCTTTCCGAGCTGGACATGATGGTCGGGAAGATCCTCTGCTACCTCTATCTCAGCCCTGAGCGTCTGGCTAACGAAGGCATCTTCACCCAGCAGGAGCTCTATGACGAGCTGTTGACCCTGGCTGACGAAGGCAAGCTGCTGAAGCTGGTGAACAACCGCTCCACCGGCTCTGACGTAGACCGTCAGAAATTACAGGAAAAAGTGCGCTCCTCCCTGAACCGTCTGCGCCGTCTGGGGATGGTGTGGTTTATGGGCCATGACAGCAGCAAATTCCGCATCACCGAATCGGTGTTCCGCTTCGGTGCCGACGTACGTGCAGGCGATGACGCCCGTGAAGCCCAGCTGCGCATGATCCGTGATGGCGAAGCGATGCCGGTGGAAAACCATCTGCAGCTCAATGACGAGCATGAAGACACTCAGCCGGATAGCGGGGAGGAAGAGTAATGATTGAACGCGGTAAATTTCGCTCACTGACGCTGGTTAACTGGAACGGTTTCTTTGCCCGCACCTTTGATCTCGATGAGCTGGTGACCACGCTCTCGGGCGGTAACGGGGCAGGGAAATCCACCACCATGGCGGCATTCGTCACGGCGCTGATCCCTGACTTAACCCTGCTGCACTTCCGTAACACCACCGAGGCCGGTGCCACCAGCGGTTCGCGCGATAAGGGTCTGCACGGTAAGCTGAAAGCGGGTGTCTGTTATTCCGTGCTGGACGTGATCAACTCCCGTCATCAGCGCGTGGTGGTTGGCGTCCGTTTACAGCAGGTCGCCGGTCGCGACCGTAAAGTGGACATCAAACCCTTTGCCATTCAGGGGCTGCCAACCTCCGTCCAGCCAACCGCGCTGCTGACGGAAACCCTGAACGAACGCCAGGCGCGCGTGCTCACGCTCCAGGAGCTGAAAGACAAGCTGGAAGCCATAGAGGGCGTACAGTTCAAGCAGTTCAACTCCATTACCGATTACCACTCGCTGATGTTCGATCTGGGCATCGTCGCGCGCCGTCTGCGCTCCGCATCGGACCGCAGCAAATACTATCGCCTGATTGAGGCCTCGCTCTACGGCGGGATCTCCAGCGCCATTACCCGCTCCCTGCGTGACTACCTGTTACCGGAAAACAGCGGCGTGCGTAAGGCCTTCCAGGATATGGAAGCGGCGCTGCGTGAGAACCGCATGACGCTGGAAGCGATCCGCGTGACCCAGTCGGACCGCGATCTGTTCAAGCACCTGATCAGCGAAGCCACCAACTACGTGGCCGCCGACTATATGCGCCACGCCAACGAGCGCCGCATTCATCTCGATCAGGCCCTTGAGTATCGCCGCGAGCTGTTTACCTCACGTCAGCAGCTGGCGTCCGAGCAGTACAAACACGTTGAGATGGCCCGTGAGCTCTCCGAGCATAACGGGGCGGAAGGGGATCTGGAGGCCGATTACCAGGCCGCCAGCGATCACCTGAACCTGGTCCAGACCGCGCTGCGTCAGCAGGAAAAAATCGAGCGCTATGAAGCGGACCTCGATGAGCTGCAAATTCGTCTCGAAGAGCAGAACGAAGTGGTGGCGGAAGCTGCCGACAAGCAGGAAGAGAACGAAGCCCGGGCCGAAGCCGCCGAGCTGGAAGTGGATGAGCTGAAAAGCCAGCTCGCCGACTATCAGCAGGCGCTGGACGTCCAGCAAACCCGCGCCATTCAGTACAACCAGGCGCTGCAGGCGCTGGAGCGCGCGAAAGCGCTCTGTCATCTGCCGGATCTGACGCCTGAGAGCGCGGATCAGTGGCTGGAAACTTTCCAGGCCAAAGAGCAGGAAGCAACTGAAAAGCTGCTGAATCTCGATCAGAAAATGAGCGTGGCGCAAACCGCGCACAGCCAGTTTGAACAGGCTTACCAGCTGGTGGCGGCGATTAACGGTCCGCTGGCGCGCGCTGAGGCGTGGGAAGTGGCCCGCGAGCTGCTGCGTGATGGCGTGAACCAGCGTCACCAGGCTGAGCAGGTTCAGCCGCTGCGTATGCGTCTGAACGAGCTGGAACAACGTCTGCGTGAACAGCAGGAGGCGGAACGCCTGCTGGCCGAGTTCTGTAAGCGTCACGGCAAACGGGTCGATATTGACGATCTGGAAGGCTTACATCAGGAGCTGGAAGCCCGCATCGCGTCGCTGTCCGACAGCGTCTCCAGCGCCAGCGAACAGCGCATGGCGCTGCGTCAGGAGCTGGAGCAGCTGCAGTCGCGTATTCAGACGCTGATGCAGCGCGCCCCAGTCTGGCTGGCGGCCCAGAGCAGCCTCAGCCAGCTGAGCGAGCAGTGCGGCGAAGAGTTCGAATCCAGCCAGGACGTGACGGAATATCTGCAGCAGTTGCTGGAGCGCGAGCGCGAAGCCATTGTTGAACGTGATGAAGTGGGCGCGCGCAAGCGGGCGGTCGATGAAGAGATCGAACGTTTAAGCCAGCCGGGCGGGGCAGAAGACGCCCGTCTGAACACCCTGGCAGAACGCTTTGGCGGCGTGCTGCTGTCAGAAATTTATGACGACGTCAGCCTGGAAGATGCGCCGTATTACTCTGCGCTCTACGGTCCGTCCCGCCACGCTATCGTGGTGCCGGATCTGTCGCTGATCGCCGACCAGCTTGAAGGGCTGGAAGATTGTCCGGAAGATCTCTATCTGATCGAAGGGGATCCGCAGTCGTTCGATGACAGTGTGTTTGGCGTCGATGAGCTGGAAAAAGCGGTGGTGGTGAAAATCGCCGATCGCCAGTGGCGTTACTCGCGCTTCCCGTCGCTGCCGCTGTTTGGCCGCGCCGCGCGTGAAAGCCGCATTGAGAGCCTGCACACCGAGCGTGAAGCGCTGTCTGAACGCTTTGCCACGCTCTCGTTTGACGTCCAGAAAACCCAGCGTCTGCACCAGGCGTTCAGCCGCTTTATCGGCAGCCATCTTGCCGTGGCCTTTGAAGCCGATCCGGAAGCCGAAATCCGCAAGTTCACCACGCGCCGTAGCGAGCTTGAACGCGCGATTTCAGCCCACGAAAACGACAACCAGCAGAGCCGCGTCCAGTTCGAGCAGGCCAAAGAGGGCGTCGCTGCCCTGAACCGCATTCTGCCGCGCCTCAATCTGCTGGCGGACGACACCCTCGCCGATCGCGTGGATGAGATCCAGGAGCGTCTCGACGAAGCCCAGGAAGCCGCGCGCTTTGTGCAGCAGTACGGCAACCAGCTGGCGAAGCTCGAGCCGATGCTCTCCGTTCTGCAGAGTGACCCGGAACAGTTCGAACAGTTGAAAGAAGATTACGCCTGGTCACAGCAGGTTCAGCGCGAAGCCCGTCAGCAGGCCTTTGCCCTGACCGAAGTTTCCCAGCGCCGGGCGCACTTCAGCTACTCCGATTCGGCTGAGATGCTCAACGGCAACAGCGATCTGAACGAGAAGCTGCGCCAGCGTCTGGAGCAGGCGGAAACGGAACGTACCCGCGCCCGTGAGGCGATGCGTAGCCATGCCGCCCAGCTGAGCCAGTACAACCAGGTACTGGCGTCGCTGAAAAGCTCCTATGACACCAAGAAAGAGCTGCTGACCGACCTGCATAAAGAGCTGCAGGATATTGGCGTGCGTGCCGACAGCGGGGCAGAGGAGCGGGCGCGCATTCGTCGTGACGAACTGCATGCCCAGCTCAGCAATAACCGCGCGCGTCGCAATCAGCTGGAAAAAGCGCTCACCTTCTGCGAAGCGGAGATGGACAACCTGACCCGTCGTCTGCGCAAGCTGGAGCGTGACTATCACGAGAAGCGCGAGCAGGTCGTGACCGCCAAAGCGGGCTGGTGTGCCGTGATGCGGATGGTGAAAGACAACGGAGTTGAACGTCGTCTGCACCGTCGCGAGCTGGCCTATCTCTCCGGCGATGAGCTGCGTTCCATGTCGGATAAGGCGCTGGGCGCGCTGCGTCTGGCGGTGGCGGATAACGAACACCTGCGCGATGTGCTGCGCATGTCCGAAGATCCGAAGCGTCCTGAACGTAAAATTCAGTTCTTCGTGGCGGTGTATCAGCATCTGCGCGAGCGCATTCGCCAGGATATCATCCGCACCGATGACCCGGTTGAAGCCATTGAACAGATGGAGATCGAGCTGGGCCGTCTGACGGAAGAGCTCACCTCCCGCGAGCAGAAGCTGGCCATCAGCTCCCGCAGCGTGGCGAATATCATCCGTAAAACGATCCAGCGCGAACAGAACCGTATCCGCCAGCTCAACCAGGGCCTGCAGAGCGTGTCGTTCGGCCAGGTTAACAGCGTGCGACTGAACGTTAACGTGCGTGAAGCCCACGCCACGCTGCTGGACGTGCTGGCCGAGCAGCACGAGCAGCACCAGGATCTGTTCAACAGCAACCGCCTGACCTTCTCCGAAGCGCTGGCGAAGCTGTATCAGCGTCTGAATCCGCAGATCGACATGGGCCAGCGCACGCCGCAAACCATCGGTGAGGAGCTGCTGGACTACCGTAACTATCTCGAGATGGAAGTGGAAGTTAACCGTGGCTCCGACGGCTGGCTGCGCGCAGAATCCGGGGCCCTTTCCACCGGGGAAGCGATCGGTACCGGGATGTCGATTCTGGTGATGGTGGTCCAGAGCTGGGAAGATGAATCCCGCCGTCTGCGCGGCAAGGATATCTCGCCGTGCCGCCTGTTGTTCCTCGATGAGGCAGCGCGTCTGGATGCCCGCTCTATCGCCACGCTGTTTGAGCTGTGCGATCGTCTGGATATGCAGCTGATTATCGCGGCGCCGGAAAACATTAGCCCGGAGAAAGGGACCACCTACAAACTGGTGCGTAAGGTCTACCAGAACAGCGAGCACGTGCACGTTGTTGGTCTGCGCGGTTTTGCCCCGCAGCCCCCGGAATCCCTTCCCGGCACGGCTGATGCCATTTGAGGATTCTGAAAGTTAACCATGGCGGCCCCGGGGCCGCCCTTTTTTTATCCCTTGAGCTTGTACTGGCGGCTGCGTTAACTTTAAACTTCTTTACATAAGGTAAGGCTGGTGCCGTTCTGCCTTCCTATAATGAAGTGAAGCCCCGGTGATGAGGGCGTGACGTACAGCAAACAGGGGGCAAGGGATGTTGCTGAATAAAATGTATGGTCGTCGGCTGTCGGCGCTGAGTTTGTGCCTGACGGTTTTAGTTGCTCCACTGTTTAATGCCCGGGCCGATGAGCCCGAACTGGTTCCTGTCGACAGCTCCGCCACTATGGGCGCACAGCCTACGTCGCTGTCGCAGCCGCTGGAACAATCGCCTGCTACCGCCATGATGGCCGGTATCCAGCCGCTGCCAGCGGATGTTAACGCGGAACAGCGCCGCCAGGAGCTGATCGCGGCCCTGCCTGCCGGTTACACTCCGGCTTATCTCAATCAACTGACGCTGCTGTATGCTGCACGCGACATGAAGCCCATGTGGGACGATCGTGAAGCCGTGCGTGCGTTCCAGCAGCAGCTTGCCGAAGTCGCTATCGCCGGTTTTCAGCCGCAGTTTACCGCCTGGGTTGAGCTGCTGACCCAGCCTGCCGTCACCGGGATGGCGCGTGACGTGGTGCTCTCCGATGCGATGATGGGCTACCTGCAGTTTGTGGCAGGGATCCCGGTCAACGGTAACCGCTGGCTCTACAGCAATAAACCTTACAAGCTGGCGACGCCGCCGCTGTCGGTGATCAACCAGTGGCAGCTGGCGCTGGATAACGGCACGGTGCCGCATTTCATTGCCGGGCTTGCCCCGTCGCACCCGCAGTATGCGATTATGCACCAGTCGCTGCTGCAGCTGGTGGCTGACACGCAGCCCTGGCCACAGCTACAGAGCACGGCCAAACTGAGCCCCGGGCAGTGGAGCAGCGACGTGCCGGCATTGCGTGAAATCCTCAAACGCTCAGGCGTGATTGACGGCGGGCCAAAAATTGCCCTGCCGGGTGACGATCCCCAGAGTGTGGTCGTCAGTCCGTCGGCTCCGGCGGTCGAGAAGAAAAAGAAATCTCTCTCCAGCAAGCCGGCCGCCTACGACCGGAGTCTGGTTGAGGCGGTAAAAGCCTTCCAGACCAGCCAGGGGCTGGGGGCTGATGGCGTTATTGGTCAGGGAACGCGCGATGCGCTGAATATGACCCCAGCACAGCGTGCCGGGGTGCTGGCGCTGAATATCCAGCGTCTGCGTCTGCTGCCGGGAACCTTGTCTACCGGCATCATGGTAAATATTCCGGCCTTTTCGCTGGTCTATTATCAGAACGGCAGCGAGGTGCTGGCCTCACGGGTGATTGTCGGTCGTCCGGATCGCAAAACGCCAATGATGAGCAGCGCCCTGAATAATGTGGTGGTTAACCCGCCGTGGAACGTGCCGCCTACGCTGGCGCGCAAAGATATCCTGCCGAAGGTGTGGAACGATCCGGGTTATCTTGAACGCCACAACTATACGGTACTGCGCGGCTGGAACAGTAAAGAGGCGATTGATCCGTGGCGCGTAGACTGGGCGACCATCACGCCTGCGAATCTGCCTTTCCGCTTCCAGCAGGCACCCGGGGCGCACAACTCCCTGGGCCGGTATAAGTTCAATATGCCCAGCTCGGATGCGATCTATCTGCACGATACCCCTAACCACAACCTGTTCCAGAAGGATGTTCGCGCGCTGAGTTCCGGCTGCGTGCGCGTCAATAAGGCGTCAGAGCTGGCAAATATGTTGTTACAGGATGCGGGCTGGAACGACACACGTATCTCCGACGCGCTGAAGCAGGGCGACACGCGATATGTGAATATCCGCCAGAATATTCCGGTTAATCTGTACTATCTGACCGCCTTCGTCGGCAAGGATGGCCGGACCCAGTATCGTACAGATATTTACAATTATGATGAGACTGCCCGGTCTAACACACAAATCCTGACCAAAGCAGAACAATTAATCAGGTAAATGAAGAAGTTCGGACAATTCTGGTAGCCTGAGTGAAAAAATAAACGGGGCATTGCGGCTGCAAGCCCCGTATTTCCTGGGTTGTGGTGCCTTGACGATGACAGGTTTGCCCGGTAATGTGCCCTTCGTGCGCTGTAAAGCATCTATACGATAACATTGACCTGTAGACCTGATTACCATGGACAAATTCGACGCAAATCGCCGTAAGTTATTGGCGTTAGGTGGCCTTGCGCTGGGCGCGGCCATCTTACCCACGCCATCATTTGCCACGCTCTCTACCCCTCGACCACGCATTTTGACGCTAAATAACCTGCATACAGGTGAGTCAATAAAAGCCGAGTTTTTTGATGGTCGGGGCTATATTCAGGACGAATTAGCCAAGCTGAATCATTTCTTCCGTGATTTCCGCGCTAATAAAGTCAAAGCCATCGATCCAGGATTATTCGATCAGCTTTACCGCCTGCAGGGTTTGCTGGGCACCCGCAAACCCGTACAGCTCATTTCCGGTTATCGCTCTCTTGATACCAATAATGAATTACGCGCCCACAGCCGCGGTGTAGCGAAAAAAAGCTATCACACCAAAGGGCAGGCGATGGATTTTCATATTGAAGGCGTTTCGTTAGCCAATGTTCGCAAAGCTGCGTTATCTATGCGCGCAGGTGGTGTAGGATATTACCCACGTAGCAACTTTGTGCATATTGATACCGGGCCATTGCGGCACTGGTAATAACAAATCAGGAGCAGTATGAACTATCGTATTATTCCGGTCACCGCGTTTTCCCAGAACTGTTCGCTTATCTGGTGTGAACAAACCAAACTGGCAGCCCTGGTCGATCCCGGTGGCGATGCAGAGAAGATCAAACAGGAAGTCGCTGCCGCTGGCGTGACTTTAATGCAGATCCTGCTGACCCACGGCCATCTCGATCACGTAGGCGCAGCGGCTGAACTGGCGCAGCACTATGGCGTGCCGGTGATTGGCCCGGAAAAAGAAGATGAGTTCTGGCTGCAGGGATTACCGGCCCAAAGCCGCATGTTTGGTCTTGATGAATGTCTGCCGCTGACCCCGGATCGCTGGCTGAATGAAGGCGAGAGCGTAAACGTAGGTAATGTGACGCTACAGGTCTTGCATTGCCCGGGCCATACGCCTGGCCACATCGTCTTCTTTGATGACCAGTCGCGTCTGCTGATTTCCGGCGACGTGATCTTCAAAGGCGGTGTAGGGCGCAGTGATTTCCCGCGTGGGGATCATGGTCAGCTGATTCGCTCAATTAAAGAGAAATTATTACCGCTGGGCGATGATGTCACCTTTATCTCCGGCCACGGCCCAATGTCGACGCTGGGCTACGAACGGCTGCACAACCCGTTCCTGCAGGATGAAATGCCGGTCTGGTAAAGAAGAATTGAAAAAGCCTGCTTTGAGCAGGCTTTTTTTTCCCGGCGGCGCTAACTTTTGCACGGGCCAGGGTGATCTTTTGTAGGTCGGGTAAGCGATAGCGCCACCCGACACAGTTTTTACAGCACCGCGACAATCGCTTCGCACAGTGGCGCCATGTTATCTGGCGTCATACCCGCCACGTTCACACGACCTGATGCCACCGCGTACACGCCAAACTCTTCGCGCAGACGCAGAACCTGCTCTTTGGTCAGGCCGCTGAATGAGAACATGCCGTTCTGCTTGATGATAAAGCTGAAGTCGCGATCCGCGCCTTTTTCCGCCAGGGTGTTCACGAACAGCTGACGCATGCGCTGGATGCGCTGACGCATATCGTTCAGTTCCTGTTCCCAGATGGCGCGCAGGGCGTCATTGCTGAGGATGGTCGCAACCACAGACGCACCGTGAGCTGGTGGGTTAGAGTAGTTGGCACGAATAACGGATTTCATCTGGCTGAACGCACGGTCAACGGTCTGCTCATCGGAAGCGACCAGCGTACAGGCGCCTACACGTTCGTTGTACAGACCGAAGTTCTTGGAGTAGGAGCTGGCAACAATCAGCTCTTTATGGACTGCTGCAAAGGCGCGCAGACCTTCAGCATCCTCTTCCAGACCACGGGCAAAGCCCTGGTAAGCGAAGTCGAACAGCGGCAGCCAGCCTTTTTCAACGGAGAGTTTCGCCAGCTGTTCCCACTGCTCAAGCGTAGGATCGATGCCGGTTGGGTTATGGCAGCAGCCGTGGAACAGAACCACATCGCCCGCCTGGGCTTCGCTCAGGCTGGACAGCAGGCCGTCGAAATCCAGGGAGTGGTTCGCCGCATCGTAATAAGCATATTCACGCACTTCCAGACCCGCAGAGTTAAAGACGCTCTTGTGGTTCGGCCAGCTCGGGTTGCTCACCCACACGGTTTTAACACCGGTATTTTTAGCGAGGAAATCCGCCGCCACACGCAGTGCGCCAGTACCGCCAGGGGTCTGCGCCGTGCGGGCACGTTTATCGCTGACAATCGCACTGCCTTTGCCGAACAGCAGTTCCTGCGTGCAACGGCCAAATTCCGGAATACCATCGATGCCGAGGTAGTTTTTGGTATTTTCATTTTCCAGCAGATACTGCTCAGCCTTTTTAACGCTGGTCAGTACCGGGGTCTTGCCGGTCTCATCTTTATAGACACCAATACCCAGGTTAATTTTTCCAGGGCGGTCATCGGCACGAAACAGATCGGCCAGGCCCAGAATAGGGTCGGCAGGGGCGGCGGTAATGTTCTCAAACATGACGAAGTTCCATTGTGGTTACGGAAGTGAAATCCGCTATCAGGTTAACGATAGTTCTACAAAATGCCAACCGTTTGCTACAAAAAGCGTGCGGCTTTTCAAAAGTCGCCATTTTTAGCTTTCAGGCATAAAAAAACAGGGCCGAAGCCCTGTTTTTTAGACATATAACAAAGTGGTGTACTGATTAGAACTGGTAAACGATACCTACACCCGCCTGGTCGTCGGTAGACAGGCCAGTTGCTTCAGCGTAGTTGTTGCCATCCAGCAGGTTGAAGCGGTACGCAGCGTACACGTTCATGTTCTTGTTGAAGTAGTACCAGGTACCCACTTCTACGTATTTAACCAGGTCAGCATCGCCGCCGCTGAAACCGTTACGAGCGGTCAGATCTTTACCTTTGGACTGTACGTAGCCCACGGATGGACGCAGACCGAAGTCGAACTGGTACTGAACCACAGCTTCGAAGTTCTGAGTTTTGTTAGCGAATTCGCCGTCATTTTCACGGGTCATGTTCTGAGATTCGCCGTACATTACCGCTGCGTACAGGTTGTTTGCATCATACTTCAGGGAGGTTGCCCAGCCTTCAGCACGTTCGCCTTTACCGTCTGCACTCTGCGCAGTAGAGCGGTCTGAGTTAGAGTAGGCTGCGGTTACGTTGAAACCTTCAGCGAAGTCATAGCCCAGAGAGTAGCTGCCGCCGTCGCCGTTCTGACGGCTGGTGGTGTGGCCAGATTCGTTTTTACCCTGGTACTGCAGACCCAGCGCCAGGCCATCAACCAGACCGAAGAAGTCAGAGTTACGGTAGGTAGCCAGACCGGTGCTACGTCCAGTCATGAAGTTGTCGGTTGCAGCCAGGGAGTCGCCGCCCCAGATAACGAACATATCGGTTGAAGCCAGCGCATCATAGAACACGCCGTAGTTACGACCATAATCGAATGAACCAATCTCACCGGCTTTCAGGCCTGCGAATGCCAGACGGGTTTTAGTACCCTGAGCGCCTTCCTGAGCGGAAGCGTCCATGTTGTATTCCCACTGACCATAACCGGCCAGTTGGTCATTAATCTGAGTTTCACCTTTGAAGCCGATACGCGCATAGGTGGTGTCACCGTTATCGGAATCACCGTTGGTGGTCCACTGGTGTTCGCCTACTGCTTTACCATAGAAGTCCAGCTTGTTACCGTTTTTGTTATAGATTTCTGCTGCGTTAGCTGCACCGGCTACCAGCAGGGCAGGGATAACCACTGCCAGGATATTGCGCTTCATCATTATTTATTACCCTCATTGGTTTTTTTATGACACTCGCCACTGCCGTCAATAAATTCTGTCAATAAATATTTCCGGAACTATTGATGAGAGTTTGGTGTCTTTATGTATCTGACAGGCATCTTTCCATTCAAATAAACGTTTCGCTACTCTGAAAGTGCTACAAACATCAAGAATCGGTTACAATAAGAAAATATGTGTAACTAAATGTGAATTTTAAGGAACTTTGTGAGGGACCTCAAAGTTCAGAGTTGAATGGCTAAAATTAAAGCTTCACTAATTCTATCTATATGAATTGCTTATCTTAATTTTAGATAATGACTTTTTTTATGATCCGAAGCATTAGCGCACTATTTTTCTTATCTTTGGAAATAGACATCTGGATAGCCGGGATTTTGCACAAAAAGTGTGCTAATGCTTGAGATAAGTATTAGGCGCAATAAGAATAGGGTTTATTTTGTGTTCAAAGATGTTTCATGGAAATATAGCGTAACACTGGAGAGGATCTGGCGGGGTTGCACTTTAAAGACGCTGACTTTTAACTGACATAAGTTGACAGTGCAGAATAAAATAATGGCCAGCATTAGCTGGCCATTGTGTAGTGAGGGATTAGAACGTTGCGTTGCGCGGGGTGCGCGGGAATGGAATCACATCACGCACGTTCTGAACACCGGTAACATAGGCAATCAGACGCTCAAAGCCGAGCCCGAAACCGGAGTGCGGCACGGTGCCGTAACGACGTAAGTCGCGATACCACCAGTAGTCCTCTTTGTTGAGGCCCATTTCAGCCATACGCGCATCCAGTACGTCCAGACGCTCTTCACGCTGAGAACCACCGATGATTTCACCGATGCCCGGGGCGAGCACGTCCATCGCGGCAACGGTTTTGCCGTCTTCGTTAAGGCGCATGTAGAACGCCTTAATGTCTTTCGGATAGTTTTTCACCACAACCGGTGCCTTGAAGTGCTTCTCGGCCAGGTAGCGTTCGTGCTCGGAGGAGAGATCAACGCCCCAGTAAACCGGGTTCTCGAACTGCTGACCGCAGTTTTCGAGGATGGTCACCGCATCGGTGTAATCCACCTGAGCAAAATCAGCAGAGACGAAACGTTCCAGACGGGCGATAGCATCGCTGTCGACGCGCTCGGCGAAGAATTTCATGTCATCGGCGCGTTCGGTCAGTACGGCGTTAAAGACGTACTTCAGCATCGCTTCTGCCAGACCAGCAACGTCATCGAGGTCAGCGAAAGCCACTTCCGGCTCCAGCATCCAGAATTCCGCCAGGTGGCGGCTGGTGTTGGAGTTCTCGGCGCGGAAGGTCGGACCAAAGGTGTAGATTTTGGACAGCGCGCAGGCGTAGGTTTCGCCGTTCAGCTGGCCAGATACGGTCAGGAAGGACTCTTTACCAAAGAAGTCTTTGTCGTAGTCCACTTTGCCTTCCGGCGTGCGCGGCAGGTTTTCCATGTCCAGCGTCGAAACGCGGAACATCTCGCCTGCGCCTTCGGTATCGGAGGCGGTGATCAGCGGCGTGGAAACCCAGAAGTAACCCTGCTCGTCAAAGAAACGGTGCAGCGCCTGCGCCAGGGTGTGACGTACACGGGCGACGGCCCCAATCATGTTGGTACGCGGACGCAGGTGAGCTACTTCACGCAGATACTCGATGCTGTGGCGTTTTGCCGCCATCGGGTAGGTGTCTGGATCTTCAACCCAGCCGGTCACTTCAATTGAGGTGGCCTGCAGTTCATAGCTCTGACCCTGGCCCTGAGAGGCCACGATTTTACCGGTGACAACAACGGAGCAACCCGTGGTCAGACGCAGCACTTCCTGATTGTAATTGGGCAGAGAATTATTAATAACGGCCTGTACAGGATCAAAGCAGGAACCGTCATAGACGGCGAGGAATGAAAAGCCAGCTTTTGAATCTCGGCGGGTACGCACCCATCCGCGCACGGTGACTTCGCTGTCAACGGCTACGCGGCCCTGGAGTACGTCGGCTACAGGCACAACGCTCATAATAGTCTCTCTATGTTGTCCAAAAATAAAATCTGTATCCCCTTCAATGGGGGGATATCTATGTTACCTGTCATCTTCCATCAGACAAGTAGAATTCGCATATGAAAGGGGGGATTTCGGAAATAATAATGGCCCAGACTGATTCCTAACCTTTCGCCATTGTCTTACGGGTGAACTACTCAATCACCACCGTCATCTCTTGCTTGGCATTTTGCATCGAAACAATAGTACGGAAGGACTTAATATTCCCCGAAGCGAAGAACAGCTCGCGCGTCAGCAGCTCATATTCCGCCATATCACGCACGTTAACTACCAGCAGAAAATCGAAATCGCCCGTGACGTAATAGACCTGCTGCACCTGCGGACAATTCACGAACCGCTGCTTATCTTCCTCCAGCAGGTCCAGGCGTTCGTTCTCAATCGTGACCTGAACCATGATGGTTATCGGGCGACCCACCTTACTGGCGTCAACCAGGCTGACGTTGCCCTTGATAATGCCAGCCTCCTCCAGCGCGGCGATCCGGCGATTGACCGCCGAGGCTGACAGGCTGACGCGATCGGCGATTTCCCGCTGCGAAAGGCGACTTGTCTGCTGCAAAAGCGTGAGGATTTTTTTATCCCAGGTATCCATTTTCATCGTGTCGACGGCCTTTAAACAGTGTGATCGGCCTCACTTATGCAACTTTGTTGCGTTACAGAGGCAAATAAGGGTGGAAGTTGCGTATTCATGGTCAATTTTGCGCCATTTTCGCATCGGGCCAAGTGTACCATCACAGTCATCAGGAAAGCGTTAACTCGCTTTCAAGAGTCAGCCCTCGCGAATTCACAGGATAAAGGTGCACGTATGACGGACAGGATTAATTATCAATTTAACGCCCGACGCAAAGGGTATGAGCAGGGGGGGAACCTCAGCCTACTCAATAAGCAGGTCAGCGATGAAGTGCTGGCTTTCCATCAAAAATTCCCGGCATACCAGGTGACGCCGCTGCGCAGGTTAAACCATTTAAGCCAGCGTCTGGGGCTGGGGTCGTTACATATTAAGGATGAAGCCCGGCGATTCGGCCTCAATGCCTTTAAAGGTCTTGGTGGCTCGTATGCGATGGGGAAATATCTCGCCAGCCTGCTTGGTCGCGACATTAATACCCTGAGTTTCACCGACCTTAATTCTGCAGAAATTAAAGCGCGTATCAAAGATATTGTCTTTGTCACCGCTACCGATGGCAATCACGGACGCGGCGTCGCATGGGCTGCAGAGCAGCTCGGATTGCGGGCGGTGGTCTACATGCCGAAAGGCTCATCGCCGGTGCGGGCGCAGAATATTCGCCAGCACGGCGCCGAGTGCTCCATCACCGATCTCAACTACGACGATACCGTGCGGCTGGCCGACAAAATGGCCCGCGAGCAGGGCTGGGTGCTGCTGCAGGATACGGCCTGGCAGGGCTATGAGCAGATCCCCACCTGGATTATGCAGGGCTATATGACCCTTGCCGTTGAAATCTGGGAACAGCTGCGGCAAAGCGGGGCGCCGTTGCCGACACATCTCTTTTTACAGGCCGGGGTCGGGTCATTCGCGGGCAGCATCATGGGCTATTTTGTCGGGAAGATGCAGCACCAGGCGCCGACGATTGTCATTGTGGAACCGCATAAAGCGAACTGCCTGTACCGCTCGGCGGTCGTCAATGACGGCCAGCCGCACAGCGTAGGTGGCGACATGTCCACCCTGATGGCCGGGCTGGCCTGTGGCGAACCCAATATTACCAGCTGGCCGATGCTGCGCGACTACGCCACCTGTTTTATCTCCGCCGATGACCAGCTTGCCGCCAACGGCATGCGCCTGCTTGCCGCGCCGCGCCCCGGTACCGATGAGCCCTTTATCTCCGGTGAATCTGGCGCAATCGGCGCCGGGGTGCTTCATGCGCTGATGACGCAACCAGAGTACCGCGAACTCGCCGAATCACTACGCCTTAATGCCGAAGCTCACGTCCTGTTAATCAGCACCGAAGGGGACACCTCCCCGGATATCTATGAGGAGATCGTCTGGTTTGGCCGTAACGGTTAATTTCCCACGGTAATCACAAGAGGGCCATCTTACCTACCCTCCAGGCTCTCGGTATGGCACGCGTTCTGACAATAAAACATACGCGGTATCGCGTAATGCACAGAGAGAACATGACCAATGAATAGTGAAAATGCTGTTACAGAAAGAGGATGCTGCAATCCTGCAAAATGGCATAGCGAAGATACCGTCTGGGTACTTGGCCTGTTCGGGACGGCGATTGGCGCCGGGGTGCTGTTTTTGCCGATAAACGCCGGGATCGGCGGCTTCTGGCCGCTGCTAATCGTTTTTGTCCTGGCCTTTCCCATTACCTATCTGGCGCACCGCGGGCTGGCGCGCTTTATTTATTCGTCCAATACGCCAGAAAGCACCATTACCGATGCGATCGGTGAACATTTCGGCGCACTGGCGGGAAAAGTGTTCACCCTTATCTATTTTTTCGCCGTCTATACCATTCTGATTATGTACGCGGTGGCGATCACCAATACCGCCCAGAGCTTTATCACTCACCAACTCGGGATGGTGGAGCCGCCGCGGGCGCTGGTGGCTATCGTGCTGATCCTCGGGCTGATGTTTATCGTCCGCTTCGGGCAGCGGCTGATCATGAGGGTGATGAGCGCCCTGGTCTATCCCTTTATTCTCTCACTTGTTTTTATGGCGCTGTTTCTGATCCCACACTGGAACGTGGCGATTCTGCACATTCTGAATCCCGACGCGGCGGATAACGGACATGGCATGTTATTGACGCTGTGGATGACGTTTCCGGTGCTGGTGATGTCCTTTAACCACTATCCGATTATCTCCCCGATGGTGGTGCGTCAGAAGCAGCGCTATGGCCTGGCGCTCGCCGAGCGTAAATGCGAACAGATTCAGCGGTATGGCATCCTGCTGATGACCCTGGTGGTGCTCTTTTTCGTGCTCAGCTGCGTGTTAAGCCTGTCACCGCAGCAGTTGGCAGAGGCGAAGGCGCAGAATCTTTCTATTCTGTCGTATCTTGCCAACCAGTTCGATACGCCAGTTATCGCCTGGTTGTCGCCGATTATCGCCTTTGTTGCCATTACCAAGTCCTTCCTGGGCCACTATATCGGCGCCTATGAATCGTTGCGCGATCTGATCCTTGAAGCGGCCGCCGCGCGGGGGAAGACATTCGCCATCCGCTCGGTTGACGTGGCGATCCTGATTTTTATGGTCCTGACCTGCTGGTTCGCCGCCTACAAAAACCCCAGTATCCTCGGCATTATCGAATACATCAGCGGCCCCACCGGGGCGGTGATCCTGCTGCTGTTACCCATGTACGCCATCCATAAATTACCCGCGCTGGCACCATATCGCGGCAAAGCCAGCAACGTTTTTGTCACCCTGATTGGGCTGATTACCGTATCTGCCATTTTTTACGGCATGTTCCAGTAACCACGATCAATAGCGAGATCTTTATGCATCACTATCTACAGATTAACGGCCAGCGGCTTATCGGTTCTTTGTTCGCTCTCGGCGAGCTCGGCGCGCTGGAGGGCGGGGGAGTCTGTCGCCTCGCGGCCACCGCAGAGGACAAAGCGGGCAGGGATTTTGTTCTCGCCAGAATGAAGGCCCTGGGGCTGGATATCACTATTGATGCGATCGGCAACGTCACCGGCGTGTATGCCGGAGAAGAGGCTCTCCCCATGGTGATGATGGGTTCACATATCGATACCGTCGGCACCGGCGGCCTGTACGACGGCAACTACGGCGTCATGGCCGGGCTGGAAGTGATTGCCACGCTACAGGAGGCGGGGATCCGTCCCCGCCGTCCGCTGGCGGTTACCTTCTTTACCAATGAAGAGGGGGTGCGCTTCCAGCCCGACATGATGGGCAGCGTGGTGTTTGCCGGGGAGTATCCCCTGGAGACAGCGCTGGCAGCGAAAGACAGCAATGGCATTACCCTTGACGAGGCGCTGCGGGCGATTGGCTACAAAGGTGAACGCAGTCCTGGCGATATGCCGGTGGACAGCTACGTCGAACTGCATATTGAACAGGGACCGATCCTCGATAAAGAGGGAACCAATATCGGAGTCGTCACCGGTGTTCAGGGGATCTCCTGGCAGGAGCTGACCCTGACCGGTGTCTCCAATCATGCCGGTACCACGCCGATGTCGATGCGTCACGACGCCGGTCTGGCGGCGGCCAGAATCGCCGTCTTCGCCCGTGAACTGGCGCTGAGCCTCGGCGGCGATCAGGTCTCAACGGTGGGGCACATCAGCGTCAAACCCAATCTGATTAACGTCATCCCCAACCAGGTGGTGATGTCGGTGGATCTACGCAATACCGATAATGCAGTCTTAAAACTGGCAGAACAACGGCTGGCGGATTTTGTCGCCACAACTGCGCAGGAAGAAGGGGTGGCGATCACCAGCCGTTCGCTGGTGCGTTTTAATCCGGTCATTTTTGCCGATGAGATCGTCAACGCCGTAGAGGAAGAAGCGAAGCGTCAGAGCCTGAGCTTCCGGCGGCTGCCGAGTGGCGCAGGCCACGATGCGCAATTTATGGCCTCGGTGTGCCCGGCCGGGATGATCTTCGTCCCCTGCGTCGACGGCGTCAGCCATAACGTCAACGAACACAGCGATCCCAAAGACCTGGTTGCCGGAGCCAACGTGCTGCTGCAGGTGGTCTTACAGCGCGCTCAGCGTCCGGCTTAACTTTACGGGAGATTATGATGGATCAGGAACAGCTCAAACAGCAGCTTATCGCATGGCGTCACCACCTGCATGCCAACCCGGAAAGCGCCTTTGAAGAGGTGAAAACCGCGCAGTTTATTGCCGAAAAACTCGAGAGTATGGGGGTTGAGGTGCATCGTGACATCGGCAAAACCGGGCTGGTAGGGGTGCTGAAATGCGGGGAAGGTAAAGGTGTTATCGCGATCCGCGCCGATATCGACGCCATACAACTGACGGAACAGGGCGAGATGTCTTATCGCTCAGACACGCCAGAACGCATGCACGGCTGCGGGCATGACGGTCACACCTGCATTGCGCTGGGAGCGGCGCAGCTACTGTTACAGCGCCAGAACTTCAACGGCACCGTCTGCTTTGTCTTCCAGCCAGCCGAGGAGCCGGGTTACGGAGCGAAGGCGATGATGGCGGACGGGGTTATCGAACGCTTTGGTATTGAAGAGATGTATGGCTTGCACAATATGCCGGGCATGAAGGCCGGGACGATAGCCACCCGGGTTGGCGGCATTATGGCCAGCGAAGATAACTTTATCATTCGTATCACAGGCCAGGGGGCGCATGCCGCAAGACCGCATATGGCCAAAGATCCGCTGGTGATTGCGGCGGAGATTATTCTGGCGCTGCAAACCATCGTCTCACGCAACGTCGATCCAAACGTACCGGCGGTGATCTCCTGTACGGAGCTGCACACCGATGGCATCCGCAATGCCATTCCGACCCATGTCATCATCAAAGGCGATACCCGCAGCGACGCCCCGGCGGTGCAGGCCCTGCTTGAGGAGCGGATGCGCACCCTCAGCGAAGCGATTTGCGCCATGCACGGGGCACAGTGCGAGTTCACTTACACCCATGAGTTCGCGCCGACCGTCAACTGGCCACAGTGCGTGGAGGTGGCGGTGAATGCGGCGATAAACGTTGTAGGGGCGGAGAGGGTGGATGGCAATATCGCGCCGATGATGATCTCAGAAGATTTCGGCGCTTTTCTGCAGCAGGTTCCCGGCTGCTTTGTCTTTTTAGGCAATGGCGATGCGTCGGACCCTCAGGGCAATACGCCGCTGCACAATGCCCGCTATGACTTTAACGATGAGATTTTACTGACCGGAGCGGAGTATTTTGCGGAGGTCGTCAGAACCCGTCTGCCGCTGTAATCTGAGAGAAAAAATGGGCCCCTGCAGCGCTGCAGGGGCCCTTTTTACTGTGCGTTAGCTGGCGATTTTTACCTGCGGCAGGTCGAACGCTTTGCGCAGCGCCCGGACGAAGGCTTTGTCATGGCAGATGGTTTTGCCCGGGCTGTCGGAGAGCTTCGCCACCGGCTTGCCGTTACATTCCACCAGTTTAATAACGATATTCAGCGGTTTTACCTGGGGAATATCGCAGGTTAACCGGGTGCCAATCCCAAAACTCAGGTTCACCCGCGAGGAGAAATGACGGTACAGGTCTACCGCTTTTGGCAGGTCGAGGTTATCGGAGAAGACCAGCACTTTGCTCATCGGATCGATACCCAGCTTTTGGTAGTGGGCGATCGCTTTCTCACCCCACTCCAGCGGATCCCCGGAGTCATGGCGCAGCCCCTGATAGACGGACGCGAACTCTGGCCCGAAATCGCGCAGGAAAGCGTCCATGGTAATGCAGTCGGTTAAGGCAATGCCGAGCTGGTCCGGGTATTCAGTTAGCCAGGCCGCCAGCGCCGCACGTTGGCTGGTCGCCAGCTCGGGGCTGATCTGCTGATGTGCCTGGAACCACTCGTGTGCCTGGGTGCCCATCGGCGTCAGATTCAGGCGGCGGGCGAGATCGTAATTGCTGGTGCCGACAAACCACGGCTCCTGCTGCAGGCGCTCAACGATGGCCTGCTGCACCTCGCGGGAGAAACGGCGACGGGTACCAAAATCCATCAGGCGGAAACGCGACATATCCAGCGAGTCGGTGAGTTCAGCGAACCCAACCAGCTTCTGCTCCAGTGTCGCCAGAGCCTGTTCAACGCTGGCCTCCGGCGAGCGATAGCGGTGTACCAGCTCGCTGATCACGGCCAGCAGCGGCACTTCCCACATGATCACTTCCCGCCAGGGACCTTCAAGGCGAATATGCAGTTTGCCATTGTCGTTGCTGATGTTGACCTGTTTCGGGTCGTAGCGGAAATCGCGCAGCCACTGAAGGTAATCTTGTTTAAAGAAGGGCAGGCCGGAAAGCCACTGGAATTCATCATCCTGCAGACGAAGATGCTGCATTGCGTCGACTTGCTCACGAATGGCGTCAGCATAGATCCCCAGCAAATCGTCACCGCGGCAGCGGAATTCAGCCGCGACCTGTACGTCGTAGTATTGGTGGAAAACGGCTTGCTGCATATGGAGTTTGTACGCATCGGTATCCAGCAGCGTATGCAGAACAGGTGAAGCGAATTGAGTCATAGGTGCGCAGTAGCATCCTCTCACGGGAGCGTTTAGTACAATAAACGACTAATGAAACCGCTGGAGTATACCTTGTTTAGCGATTTATTGAACCCCGATCACACCATAAGCCTGGTTCAGGGTCGAGTGCATTTCGTGCCGCATGTTATATAAATGTAGCAAATAGAGTGTTTGTGACTGAAAAGATGAACATTCTGCATAGCGCGATTTCCACAACAGGAATAGACTGACTCGTTATTCGACAAACGATGCAAAAGGTTTTCTATGACACAACAGCCTCAAGCCAAATACCGCCACGACTACCGTGCGCCGGATTACCTGATTAGCGATATCGATCTGACTTTTGACCTGGATGCCACAAAAACCGTTGTCACGGCGGTCAGCCAGGTAACGCGCCATAACGCCACGGCGGTGCCGCTGCGTCTTGATGGTGAAGACCTGACCTTAGTGTCGGTGCATGTGAACGACGCTCCATGGACCGACTATAAAGAAGAAGATAACCAGCTGGTGCTGGATAATCTGCCGGAGCGTTTTACCTTACGCATCGTTAACGAGATCAGTCCGGCGTCCAACACCGCGCTGGAAGGTCTGTACCAGTCGGGCGTAGCGCTCTGTACCCAGTGTGAAGCCGAAGGTTTCCGTCACATCACCTGGTATCTCGACCGCCCTGACGTGCTGGCCCGCTTCACCACTAAAATCATCGCCGATAAAGCTACCTATCCGTTCCTGCTTTCCAACGGCAACCGGGTGGGTGAGGGCGAGCTGGAGAATGGCCGTCACTGGGTGCAGTGGCAGGATCCGTTCCCGAAACCCTGCTACCTGTTTGCGCTGGTGGCGGGTGATTTTGACGTTCTGCGCGACACCTTCACCACCCGTTCAGGCCGCGAAGTGGCGCTGGAACTGTTTGTCGACCGCGGCAACCTCGACCGTGCCCCATGGGCGATGACCTCGCTTATCAACTCCATGAAATGGGATGAAGAGCGTTTCGGTCTCGAGTACGACCTCGACATCTATATGATCGTCGCCGTCGACTTCTTCAATATGGGCGCGATGGAAAACAAAGGCCTCAACGTCTTTAACTCCAAATACGTGCTGGCGCGTACCGATACCGCCACCGATAAAGACTACCTCGATATCGAGCGCGTCATCGGTCACGAATATTTCCATAACTGGACCGGCAACCGCGTGACCTGCCGCGACTGGTTCCAGTTAAGCCTGAAAGAGGGCCTGACCGTCTTCCGCGATCAGGAGTTCAGCTCCGACCTCGGCTCGCGGGCGGTTAACCGCATCAACAACGTACGCACCATGCGTGGCCTGCAGTTTGCTGAGGACGCCAGCCCGATGGCGCACCCGATCCGTCCGGACAAAGTGATCGAGATGAACAACTTCTACACCCTGACGGTGTATGAAAAGGGTTCTGAAATCATCCGCATGATCCACACCCTGCTGGGCGAGGTGAATTTCCAGAAAGGGATGCAGCTCTATTTCGAACGTCATGACGGCAGTGCCGCCACCTGCGACGATTTTGTCCAGGCGATGGAAGATGCGTCTAACGTCGATCTGTCCCATTTCCGCCGCTGGTACAGCCAGGCCGGTACGCCAGTTGTTACCGTCAAAGACGACTACAACCCGGAAACCGAGCAGTACACGCTGACCATCAGCCAGCGCACGCCGCCAACGGCCGAGCAGGAAGAGAAGCACCCACTGCACATTCCGTTCGCCATTGAGCTGTATGACAGCGAAGGCAAGGTGATCCTGCTGAAGAAAGGCGGGCACCCGGTGCACAACGTGCTCAACGTGACGCAGGCCGAGCAGACGTTTGTCTTCGATAACGTCTACTTCCAGCCGGTACCTGCGCTGCTGTGCGAGTTCTCCGCGCCGGTCAAGCTCGAGTACAAGTGGAGCGATCAGCAGCTCACCTTCCTGATGCGTTACGCGCGCAATGACTTCTCCCGCTGGGATGCGGCCCAGAGCCTGCTGGCAACCTACATCAAGCTGAACGTGAACCGTCATCAGCAGGGGCAGCCGCTGTCATTGCCGGCCCATGTTGCTGATGCCTTCCGCGCGATCCTGCTGGATGAGAAGATTGACCCGGCGCTGGCGGCTGAAATCCTGACCCTGCCGTCGGCGACTGAAATCGCCGAGCTGTTCGACATTATCGACCCGATTGCGATTGTGGCCGTGCGTGAAGCCCTGACCCGTACTCTGGCCGCTGAGCTGGCGGATGAGTTCCTGGCGGTTTACAACTACCACAAACTGGATGCGTATCGCGTTGAGCATGCCGACATCGGCAAGCGTGCGCTGCGTAACACCTGCCTGCGCTATCTGGCGTTTGGGGAAACGGCGCTCGCCGACGAACTGGTGAGCAAGCAGTATCACACGGCCGACAACATGACCGACGCCCTGGCTGCGTTGGCCGCGAGCGTCGCCGCTGAACTGCCTTGCCGCGATGCCCTGATGCAGGAGTACGACGACAAGTGGCATCAGGACGGCCTGGTGATGGACAAGTGGTTTATTCTGCAGTCCACCAGCCCGGCGGCCGATGTGGTGAACAAGGTGCGCAGCCTGCTCAACCACCGTTCATTCACAATGAGCAACCCGAACCGCGTCCGTTCCCTGATTGGCGCGTTTGCCAGCAGCAACCCGGCTGCCTTCCATGCGGAAGATGGCAGCGGCTACCAGTTTATGGTGGAGATGCTGACCGAACTTAACAGCCGTAACCCGCAGGTGGCGTCGCGTCTGATTGAGCCGCTGATCCGTCTGAAACGCTATGACGCCAGACGTCAGGCGAAGATGCGTGCCGCGCTGGAGCAGCTGAAAGGGCTGGAGAACCTGTCCGGGGATCTGTACGAGAAGATCAGTAAGGCGTTAGCTTAAAAGAAATGCCCGGTGGCGCTACGCTTACCGGGCAGTGATCCTGTAGGCCCGGTAAGCGTAGCGCCACCGGGCATCAGGCCGCACAGCAGTGCCGGGTGGCGGCTTTGCCTTACCCGGCCTACAAAAAATAACCGTAGGCAGTTACCCGGCTTTTTTTATCCGTGCTTTCTGGCGGGTACCTCGCTGGCACCACGCTTCATCACCCGATCCAGCACCTCTGCTTCCAGCTCCGCCAGTCGCGCGGATCCCACCCGGCGAGGGCGAGGCAGATCCACCGTCAGATCCAGGCCAATCTTGCCCTCTTCAATCAGCAACACCCGGTCAGCCATGGCGACGGCTTCGCTCACGTCATGGGTCACCAGCAGTACCGTAAAGCCATGCTCCTGCCATAACGAGACGATCAGATCCTGCATCTCGATCCGCGTCAGCGCATCCAGCGCCCCCAGCGGCTCATCCAGCAGCAACAGTCCCGGGCGATGGATCAACGCTCTGGCCAGCGCCACGCGCTGTTTCTGTCCGCCGGACAGGGCGGCAGGCCACTCTTCGGCGCGATGGTCCAGCCCGACGGCGGCCAGCGCCTGGCGGGCGGATGCTTTCCAGTTGCCTTTCAGCCCCAGCCCGACGTTATCTATCACCGTTTTCCACGGCAGCAGTCGCGCGTCCTGGAACATCATGCGGGTATCATCCTGGATGTCAGCCAGCGGAGTATTCCCGGCCAGCAGTTCGCCGCCATTCGGCGCCTCCAGCCCGGCCAGCAGGCGCAGCAGGGTGCTTTTCCCACCGCCGCTGCGGCCCACCACCGCCACAAACTGTCCGGCGGGAATATGCAGTTCCAGTTCGTTCAGAATGGTGTTATTGCCGTAGCGTTTGGTCACGCCATTTAACAGCAGCGGCGTACCCTGATTTAAGCGAGCCGTGTTCATGCGTGTGCCTCCTTCTTAACGTAGGCTGGATTCCAGCGCAGCCAGCTTCGTTCCAGCCACTGGGCGCTGACATCTGCAAGTTTACCGAGCAGGGCATAGAGAATAATGGCCACCACAACGACGTCGGTTTGCAGGAATTCGCGTGCGTTCATCGCCAGATAGCCGATGCCGGAGTTGGCGGAGATAGTTTCCGCCACGATCAGCGTCAGCCACATCAGACCCAGGGCAAAGCGCACGCCCACCATAATCGAGGGCAGGGCACCCGGCAGGATGACGTGGATGAACAGGGCGAAGCCGGACAAGCCGTAGCTGCGCGCCATCTCCACCAGCCCGCGATCGATATTACGGATCCCGTGCCAGGTATTGATATAGATCGGGAACAGGGTGCCGAGGGCGACGAGGAAGATCTTCGCCGTCTCATCGATGCCAAACCACAGGATCACCAGCGGGATCAGCGCCAGATGCGGCACGTTACGCAGCATCTGGATTGAGGTGTCCAGCAGACGCTCGCCCCAGCGGGAGAGGCCGCTGACCAGGCCGAGCGTCAGGCCAATCGTCCCGCCGATGGAAAAGCCAATCACCGCGCGCCAGGAGCTGATCGCCAGATGCTGCCACAGCTCTCCGCTTGAACTCAGCGACCAGAAGGCCTCCACAACGCCTTCGGGTGAGGGCAGTATGCGGCTTGAGAGCCAGCCCACGGAGGAGGCCAGCTGCCAGATAAGCACAATACCGACAGGGAGCAGCCAGGGCGCAATGCGCAGCAGCCATTTTTGGGAAGGATTAGCCATAGTGACTCCTTAGCTCTGGGCGACTTTACGCGGGATAAATTCGTTAGCGACCGCTTCGCCCTGCTGCAACAGCCGCTGCGGCTGCGGGATTTCCGGGATGGCGACATCCAGATGCGGGAACAGCAGTTCCCCCACCTTCCAGGCCTCTTCCAGATGCGGATAACCGGAAAGAATAAAGCTGTCGATACCGAGGTCTGCATATTCATTAATACGCGCCGCCACCGTCGGGCCATCGCCCACCAGCGCGGTCCCCGCGCCGCCGCGCACCAGCCCCACGCCCGCCCACAGGTTCGGGCTGATCTCCAGGTTTTCTCGCTTGCCGTTGTGCAGGGAGGCCATCCGGTGCTGCCCGACAGAATCGGTGCGGGCAAAGGCGGCCTGCGCTTTGGCAATGGTCGCATCGTCCAGATGGGAGATCAGACGGTCGGCGGCCTGCCACGCCTCTTCGTTGGTTTCGCGGACAATCACGTGCAGGCGGATCCCGAACCGGACCTTACGACCGTGGGCCGCGGCTTTGGCGCGCACCTGCTCAATCTTCTCTTTTACCAGCGCCGGCGGCTCGCCCCAGGTGAGGTAGAGATCCACCTGTTCGGCAGCCAGGTCCTGGGCAACGTCGGACGAACCACCAAAATAGAGCGGTGGACGCGGCTGCTGAACCGGCGGGAAGAAGAGTTGAGCATCACGGACATGAATATGCTTGCCCTCGAAGGTCACGTTCTCCCCCTCCAGCAGACGACGCCAGACGTGGGTGAACTCAGAAGAGGCTTCATACCGCTCGGTGTGATCCAGGAAGACGCCGTCGCCCGCCAGCTCCTGCGGATCGCTGCCGGTGACCAGGTTAAACAGAGCGCGTCCGTTCGACAGACGATCCAGCGTCGCGGCCTGACGTGCGGCCACCGTCGGGGAGGTCACGCTTGGACGCAGGGCCACCAGAAACTTCAGGCGCTGGGTCACCGGGATCATCGACGCCGCCACCAGCCACGCATCCTCGCAGGAGCGCCCGGTGGGGATCAGCACCCCGGTAAAGCCAATCCGATCTGCGGCCTGGGCGATCTGCTGAAGATAAGCATGATCCACCGGGCGGGCGCCCTCTTCGGTGCCAAGATAGTGACCATCACCGTGGGTAGGTAAAAACCAGAACAGATTCAGACTCATGACTTATCTCCTTTAGAGGAAGTGGGGTGCCAGATGCGGTCGCGAATATCGATTTTTTTCGGTACCAGGCGGTTCTCGTAAAACAGGTCGGCGGTTTGCTGCTGTAACACGGCGGTTTTGGCATCCACCGGTTTGATGACGGTTGGCGGGCGATGGTCAAGGTAGGAGGCAATGACCGGCTCCGGAAGACCCATCGTTTTTGCCAGCAGTGCGATACTGGCCTGACGCTGACTCTGGGTAAGGGCGTCTGCCTCGCTGAAGGTATTCAGTACGCCCTGAACAAATGCGCCGTTTTTCTCCGCATAAGGACGCGCGGCAAGGTAGAAGGAGCCGGTCTGTTTCAGGGTTTCACCGTCCTTCAGCACCTTCACGCCACCCTGCAGCAGGGCGGCAGAGTAGTAGGGATCCCAGATAGCCCAGGCGTCGACATTATTTTGCTGGAAGGCGGCGCGGGCATCCGCCGGGGAAAGATAAACCGGCTGAATATCTTTAAAGGTCAGTCCCGCCTGCTGCAGGGCACGCAATAAAAGATTGTGCGAGCTGGAACCCTTCTGGAAAGCCACCTTGTGGCCTTTAAGATCCGCCACGGTTTTAATCGGGCTGTTTTCAGGCACCAGGATCACTTCGGCTTTGGGCTTTGGCGGCTCAACGCCAACGTAGACCAGATCCGCCCCGGCGGCCTGAGCGAAGATCGGCGGGATGTCACCGGTACTGCCCAGATCGATACTGCCCACGTTCAGCGCCTCGAGCATCTGCGGGCCTGCCGGGAACTCCACCCAGGAGAATCTGGTGTCCGGGTAGCGTTTTTCCAGCAGCTGATGGCTTTTCGCCAGCACCATGCTGACGCTGCCTTTCTGGTAACCAATACGCAGGCTTTCAGGGGCGGGCTCTGCGGCGTGCGCCAGGCCAGAGAGGGCCACCAGGCCTGCCAGGCTAAGGCGGGCAAGAGATTTAAACATGGGCGACTCCTTTCTGAAGGCCAAAGGCAGGAACCTCGACGTCGCGGCGATGCAGCGCCTGCCAGAAGGTCTCCAGCGCGCTGTCGAGGCGGGTTTGCAGGTTCGGGGTAAAGTGCGGCTTGTGCTGGTAGTCGATCACCTGAGAATCGTCGGCAAACACGCCGTGGAGGATCTCCTGGGCTTTCAGGGCGTTGAGCACCGGCTTCAGGGCGTAATCCACCGCCAGCAGATGGGCTACGGTGCCGCCTGTCGCCAGCGGCAGCACGATTTTGCCCTCCAGCGCGCGCTCCGGGAGCAGGTCCAGCAGGGTTTTCAGCGCACCGGAAAACGAGGCTTTATACACCGGGGTGGCGACAATCAGCCCATCGGCATCCTTCAGTTGTTCATTGAGGGTCTTCAGCGCCGGGCTGTCGAAGCGGGCATAGAGCAGATCTTCCGGGGCAAAATTATGCAGGTTCCAGTGGAACACCTCCACATCCAGAGAGGTAAGCTGCTCCCGGGCATACTCCAGCAGCGCGCTGGAGCGGGAAGGGAATCGCGGACTGCCGGCCAACGTAATGACGCGCATACATGCTCCTTATAACCAATTGTTTGCTTTTATCTAACATTGATAACATTTGTTGGCAGTGTGGCACCGCTGGCTTATTCCACTAAATGATTTATCCGCAAGTGAAATGCCAGAAAATGAATAAAGGAGGGATGAAAAGTAAACGATTGCGCGGCATGCGGCTTTTTTTGCCTCAGGTCAATTCCCTTTCCCGCTGCGATCGCAGATAATACGCCCCCGGTTTGCACACCGGGAATCCAGGAGAGTTCATGTACTACCCCTTCGTTCGTAAAGCCCTTTTCCAGCTCGATCCTGAGCGCGCTCATGAATTTACATTCCAGCAATTACGCCGTATTACGGGAACCCCGCTCGAAGCGCTGGTGCGCCAGAAAGTGATGGAGAAGCCGGTCACCTGCATGGGGTTAACTTTTAAAAACCCTCTGGGTCTGGCGGCAGGTCTGGATAAAAATGGCGAATGTATTGATGCGCTGGGTGCGATGGGCTTCGGCTCCATTGAAATTGGCACAGTCACGCCGCGTCCGCAGCCGGGTAACGACAAGCCACGCCTGTTCCGCCTGGTCGAGGCCGAAGGGCTGATCAACCGCATGGGGTTCAATAATCTCGGCGTCGATCACCTGGTCGAGAATGTGAAGAAAGCCCATTTCGACGGCGTATTAGGCATTAATATCGGCAAAAATAAAGACACGCCGGTAGAGCAGGGCAAAGATGACTATCTGATCTGTATGGAGAAAGTCTATGCTTACGCCGGGTATATTGCGGTGAATATCTCATCGCCTAACACCCCGGGTCTGCGCACTCTGCAATACGGTGAAGCGCTGGATGACTTATTGGTCGCCATCAAAAATAAGCAAAATGAACTGCAGGCGACGCACCATAAATATGTCCCGGTGGCCGTTAAAATTGCCCCGGATCTGACAGAAGAAGAGCTGATTCAGGTAGCCGACAGTTTAGTTCGCCATAATATTGATGGCGTTATTGCCACCAATACTACGCTCGATCGTTCTCTGGTTCAGGGGATGAAACATTGCGACGAAATGGGTGGGTTGAGCGGACGTCCGGTACAGTTAAAAAGCACCGAAATTATCCGTCGCCTGTCGCAGGAGTTAATGGGTCGCCTGCCGATTATTGGCGTGGGCGGGATTGATTCGGTGATGGCTGCCCGGGAAAAAATGGCCGCTGGCGCTTCGCTTGTTCAGATATATTCAGGCTTTATTTTTAAAGGCCCGCCGCTGATTAAAGAAATCGTTAATCATATCTAATCTTTTATCGCTATTGACAACCAGGGCTTTATTTCCAGCTCTGGTTGTTTTATATTCCCGGACTGTTGCTTTATTAGACATTGTAGTCTTTTATTATTGAAGTTAAAAAGCGAAGCGGCAATAAGGACTTTCTTACTACAGGACGTTTCGGGAACGGGAGAGACAGATGCGAATTAAACCTGACGATAACTGGCGATGGTATTTCTGCGAAGAGCACGATCGTATGATGCTCGATCTGGCTAATGGTATGCTGTTCCGCTCGCGTTTTGCCCGCCGGATGTTAACCCCGGACGCCTTTGCCGATACCGGTTTTTGCGTCGACGATGCCGCGCTCTATTTCTCTTTTGAAGAGAAATGTCGGGATCTGGACCTCTCTAAAGAACAACGCGCCGAACTGGTGCTCAATGCGCTGGTGGCGATCCGCTTCCTTAAACCTCAGATGCCAAAAAGCTGGCACTTTCTTGCTCACGGTGGGCGCTGGACGCCGGTCACCGGTGATGCCGCGTGCGTCAGCCTGAGCGAGAATGCCGAGCAGGTGAATTTGCTGGTAGTGGAGCCAGGCGACAACGCCGCGCTCTGTTTACTGGCGCAGCCGGCGGTAACTATCGCCGGGCGCACCATGCAGCTGGGGGACCCGATTAAAGTGATGAACGACAGGCTGAAACCGCAACCGGTCAGCTTCAGCCTCGAGCAGGCCGTTTAGGCTTCGAGCTGTAACGACGTTTTAGGTACGCAGCTGCAGCACAGAATGGTGCCGTCGCTGCCAATGGCTGATTTCTTCAGTGCACTCACTTCACCTTCTACCAGCGTGATGCGACAGCATCCGCAGATCCCCGCACGACAGGAATAGGGCACGCGAATACCGGCCTGTTCAAGCTGCTCCAGTAATACCTGCTGATTGTTGCCCCGAATGGTCTGCCCTTGCCACTGGATAGTCACCGCCGTTGCGGGCTGGGTTTCCACTTCAGTGGGCTCTTCCTCGGCGCCAGCACCGTAAATACGGCCCGGCCCGGTCGAGAGGATCTCCACCTCATCGCCCACGCGGATCACCCCGCTGGAGCGTGGGATCAGGTTCTGCCCAAAATCGACATCGCCGTTATCCTGCGCGGTGCGGAAGGATTGCAGGGTCTTCAGCGGTTCGCCGGCCGGGTGCTTCTGCCCCTTTTCCGGGCTGACGGTGGTAAAGATGCAGCGGCTGCACGGTTTCACCACATCGAAAATCACGTCGCCGATGCGGATCGTTTTCCAGGTGTCTTCTTCCCACGCGGCCGCGCCGGTCACCACCAGGTTAGGGCGGAACTGCTCCATCTGCACGCTGGCCGGGCAGCGCTGTTGCAGATCGCGCAGCGAGGCCTCGTTGGTCAGCAGGAAGGGGAACCCGTCGGCAAACGACAGCGGCACTGCGGCAAACTTCTCCACGCGGCGCGTCAGCTCAGGCCCCACCCAACGGAGCTGGACCGGGCGCGAAAAGAACTCGCTCAGCCAGCGGTTAATCTCGTCCGGGGCAATGCGGGCGGTAAAGTGGTTGCCCCAGACTTCGGTGGGGGCGTCTGCTGGCGCAAAGTCGCTGAAGCGGACGATACTACTGGAACCATCCGGCGCGGTGAGATGCAGACCGTCATGCACCGGCACCGGCGTGAAGCGAACCATTTGCGGGAACTGGCGTGCGGTAATGAACGTGCCGTCCGGTTCGGTGACCATAAAAATGCGGTCAAAGGCAAAGCCGCTCATGTCTGCGAGGGCATGAGTGAGCCCAATACCGCGCATGGATTTAACCGGATGAATGAAAAGCCTGGATAACGTCGCCACGGCACCGCCCCCTAAAATGAAAATAAGCCCTCAACTTTATGACATAGAGCCCAGATTGGCTATAATGCGCAGCAATTTTCTTAGAGTAAAAGTGACGATATGAATTCTCTGTTTGCCAGTACGGCCCGTGGGCTGGAAGAGCTGTTAAAAACTGAACTGGAAAGCCTGGGTGCACAAGAGTGCCAGGTGGTTCAGGGTGGTGTCCATTTTCAGGGCGACACACGGCTTATTTACCAGAGCCTGATGTGGAGTCGCCTGGCCTCACGCATCATGTTGCCGATGAGAGAGTGCAAGGTTTACAGCGATCTCGATCTTTACCTGGGCGTGCAGACTATCGACTGGACAGAGATTTTTGCGCCGGGTGCCACTTTTGCCGTCCACTTCAGCGGCCTGAATGACGAGATCCGCAACAGCCAGTACGGCGCGCTGAAGGTCAAAGATGCCATCGTCGACTGCTTCACCCGTAAAAATCTGGAGCGTCCGAACGTCGATCGTGAAAACCCGGATCTGCGTATCAACGTTCGCCTGAATAAAGAGATTGCCAGCATTGCGCTGGATCTCTGTGGCGAAGGCCTGCACCAGCGCGGCTACCGCGATCGTGCCGGTATCGCGCCAATCAAAGAGAACCTGGCGGCCGCCATCGTGATGCGTTCCGGCTGGCAGCCGGGCACGCCGCTGCTGGATCCCATGTGTGGTTCCGGCACGCTGCTGATCGAAGCGGCGATGCTGGCGACCGACCGTGCGCCGGGCCTGCATCGTGGCGCGTGGGGTTTCAAAGGCTGGGCACATCACGACGAAGCAGTCTGGCAGGAAGTGAAAGCCGAAGCCCAGACCCGCGCCCGTGCCGGGCTGGCGGTCTATGAATCCCGCTTCTACGGCTCTGACAGCGACGCCCGCGTGATTGAACGCGCGCGCAGCAACGCCCGTCGCGCCGGGATCGGCGATCTGATTGCCTTCGAGGTAAAAGACGTTTCTCAGCTCACTAACCCGCTGCCAAAAGGCCCGTACGGCACGGTGATCAGCAACCCGCCTTACGGCGAACGTCTGGACAGCGAGCCAGCGCTGATTGCCCTGCACAGCCTGCTGGGGCGCACCATGAAGGATCTGTTTGGCGGCTGGAATCTCTCCCTGTTCAGCGCCTCGCCAGAGCTGCTGAGCTGCCTGCAGCTGCGCGCCGAGCGCCAGTTCAAAGCCAAAAACGGCCCGCTGGACTGCGTGCAGAAGAACTACCATCTGGCCGAGAAAGAGGCCGACAGCAAGCCGTCCAGCATCGCGGAAGATTACGCTAACCGTCTGCGTAAGAATCTGAAGAAATTTGAAAAATGGGCGAAGCAGGAAGGCATCGAATGCTATCGCCTGTATGACGCCGATCTGCCGGAGTACAACGTGGCGGTCGACCGTTACGGCGACTGGGTGGTGGTGCAGGAGTATGCTCCGCCAAAAACCATCGATCCGCAGAAAGCCCGTCAGCGTATGCTGGATATTATTGCCGCGACCATCAGCGTGCTGAATATTGCCCCGAACAAGCTGATCCTCAAAACCCGTGAGCGTCAGAAAGGCAAAAACCAGTACGAGAAAATGAACAGCAAGGGCGAGTTTATCGAAGTGGGCGAATACAACGCGCGCCTGTGGGTGAACCTCACCGACTATCTCGATACCGGCCTGTTCCTCGACCACCGCATCGCCCGTCGTATGCTGGGTCAGATGAGCAAAGGCAAGGACTTCCTGAACCTCTTCTCCTATACCGGCAGCGCCAGCGTGCACGCGGGTCTGGGCGGCGCGCGTACCACCACTACCGTGGACATGTCCCGCACCTATCTGGAGTGGGCAGAGCGCAACCTGCGCCTCAACGGCCTGACCGGCCGCGCGCACCGTCTGCTGCAGGCCGATGTGCTGGGCTGGCTGCGTGAATCTGAAGAGCAGTTCGATCTGATCTTTATCGATCCGCCAACCTTCTCCAACTCCAAACGCATGGAAGAGTCTTTTGATGTCCAGCGCGACCATTTAACGCTGATGAAAGACCTGAAACGTATGCTGCGTAAAGGCGGCACCATCATGTTCTCGAACAACAAACGCGGATTCCGCATGGATCACGAAGGGCTGGAAAAACTGGGGCTGAAAGCACAAGAGATCAGTCAAAAAACCCTGTCCCAGGATTTTGCCCGTAACCGTCAGATCCACAACTGCTGGCTGATTACCGCGGCCTGAAAGGAAAAGTAAATGTCATTAATTAGTATGCATGGGGCGTGGCTGTCGTTCAGCGACGCGCCGCTTCTCGATAATGCTGAACTGCATATCGAAGATAACGAACGTGTCTGTCTGGTAGGCCGTAACGGCGCCGGTAAATCGACGCTGATGAAGATCCTGAATCGCGAGCAGGGGCTGGACGACGGGCGCATTATCTATGAACAGGATCTGATTGTGGCGCGTCTGCAACAGGATCCGCCGCGTAACGTTCAGGGCAGCGTCTACGACTTTGTTGCCGAAGGCATCGAAGAGCAGGCCGAGTATCTGAAGAGCTATCACGAGATCTCGCATCTGGTCATGACCGACCCGAGCACCAAAAACCTCAATGAGATGGCGCGCCTGCAGGAGCTGCTGGATCACCACGGCCTGTGGCAGCTGGAAAACCGCATCAACGAAGTGCTGGCGCAATTAGGTCTGGAAGCGGACATGCCGCTGGGCTCGCTCTCCGGCGGCTGGCTGCGTAAGGCCGCGCTGGGCCGGGCGCTGGTCAGCGGGCCGAAAGTGCTGCTGCTCGATGAACCGACGAACCACCTGGATATCGAAACCATCGACTGGCTGGAAGGGTTCCTGAAAACCTTCAACGGCACCATCATCTTTATCTCGCACGACCGTTCGTTTATTCGCAACATGGCGACCCGCATTGTCGATCTCGATCGCGGCAAGCTGGTGACCTATCCCGGCGACTACGACACCTACCTGCTGGAGAAAGAGGAAAACCTGCGCGTTGAGGAGCTGCAAAATGCCGAGTTCGACCGCAAACTCGCCCAGGAAGAGGTGTGGATCCGTCAGGGTATTAAAGCACGTCGTACCCGTAACGAAGGTCGCGTTCGCGCCCTGAAAGCGATGCGCCGCGAGCGCAGTGAACGCCGCGAAGTGATGGGCAGCGCGAAGATGCAGGTCGAAGAGGCGAGCCGCTCAGGCAAAATCGTCTTCGAGATGGAACACGTCAACTACCAGGTTGATGGCAAAGTGCTGGTGAAGGACTTCTCCGCCCAGGTGCAGCGCGGGGACAAAATCGCCCTTATCGGCCCGAACGGCTGCGGTAAAACCACGCTGCTGAAGCTGATGCTGGATCAACTTAAGGCCGACAGCGGCCGCATCCACTGCGGAACCAAGCTGGAAGTCGCCTACTTCGACCAGCACCGCGCAGAGCTGGACCCGGACAGAACGGTGATGGACAACCTTGCCGAAGGTAAGCAGGAAGTGATGGTGAACGGTAAGCCGCGCCACGTGCTGGGCTATCTGCAGGACTTCCTGTTCCATCCGAAACGGGCAATGACGCCGGTGCGCGCCCTCTCCGGCGGGGAGCGTAACCGCCTGTTACTGGCGCGTTTGTTCCTGAAACCCAGCAACCTGCTGATCCTTGACGAACCGACCAACGATCTTGATGTCGAAACGCTGGAACTTCTGGAAGAACTGATTGATAGTTATCAGGGAACCGTGATGTTGGTGAGCCACGATCGTCAGTTCGTGGATAACACCGTCACCGAGTGCTGGATCTTTGAAGGCCAGGGCCGCATTGGTCAGTATGTGGGCGGCTACCATGATGCCCGCGGACAGCAGGCGCAATCGCAGGCGACAAAACAGTCAAAAGCGAAGGTTGAAGCGGAAGTTGCTGTTACAAAAGCAGAAAACATCAAACGCGGCAGTAATAAATTAAGCTATAACCTTCAGCGCGAACTGGAAGGCCTGCCGCTGCGTCTGGAAGAGCTCGAAGCCAGTCTGGAAAGTTTGCAGGCTCAGGTGGCCGACGCGTCATTCTTTAGCCAGCCGCATGACTATACTCAAAAAGTCCTGGCCGATATGGCCCAGGTTGAGCAGGCGCTGGAAGAAGCATTTGAACGCTGGGAATATCTTGAGGCTCTGAAAAACGGCGCATAAGTTAACCATGGAGCCAGTATGTGTGAACATCACCATGCCGATCGGCATATTTTATGCTCACAGTGCGACATGCTCGTGGCGCTTCCCGCGCTCGAGCATGGGCACAAAGCGGCATGCCCGCGCTGCGGGACAACGCTGACAACTGAGTGGGACGCGCCGCGGCAGCGTCCCACCGCGTATGCTTTTGCTGCGCTGTTCATGCTGTTACTCTCCAACCTCTTTCCTTTCATTTATATGAAAGTGGGGGGCATCACCAGCGAAGTGCATTTGCTGGAGATACCCGGCGTGATGTTCTCAGAAGATTACGCCAGCCTCGGCACGTTCTTTATGCTCTTCGTTCAGATCGTCCCGGCATTTTGCCTGGTGGTGATCCTGCTGCTCGTCAACCGCGTCGTGATGCCTATGGCGCTGAAAATCAGGCTGGCGCGGATCCTCTTCCAGTTAAAAAGCTGGGGAATGGCGGAGATCTTCCTCGCCGGTATTCTGGTGAGCTTCGTTAAGCTAATGGCCTACGGTGATGTCGGAGTGGGCCTCAGCTTTATCCCCTGGTGCCTGTATTGCATCCTCCAGTTACGCGCTTTTCAGTGCGTTGATCGCCGCTGGGCGTGGGACGACATCGCCCCTGCGCCCGTACTGCATCAGACGCTGAAAGCCGGGGTACCGGGTATTAATCAGAATCTGCGCCTGTGTCCGTGCTGCACGGCTATCCTCCCGGCCAACCAGGAGATCTGCCCGCGCTGCGAAACCAAAGGGCACGTGCGGCGTAAAAACAGCCTGCAGTGGACGATGGCGCTGCTTATCACGTCGATGATTCTCTATCTTCCCGCCAACATTCTGCCGATTATGATCACCGATCTACTGGGCGACAAAATGCCGTCGACCATCATGGCCGGGGTGGTGTTGCTGTGGGGGGAAGGCTCCTATCCGGTGGCGCTGGTGATCTTTATCGCCAGCATCATGGTACCGACGCTCAAAATGATTGCCATTGCCTGGCTCTGCTGGGATGCCAAAGGGCACGGCAAGCGCGACAGCGAGCGCATGCATCTGATTTATGAGGTTGTGGAGTTTGTCGGACGCTGGTCAATGATTGACGTGTTTGTGATTGCCGTACTCTCTGCGCTGGTGCGTATGGGAGGATTAATGAGCATCTATCCCGCCATCGGAGCGGTGATGTTTGCATTGGTCGTTATTATGACCATGTTTGCGGCCATGACCTTCGATCCGCGGTTATCGTGGGATCGTGAGTCAGAGCCGAGCCATGAGGATGAATAAAAGCATGGAAAATAAGAGTGGAGAGGCGAAAGTGCAGAAGGTCAGAAACTGGTCGCCGGTGTGGATTTTTCCCATCGTGACGGCGCTGATCGGTGCATGGATCCTGTTTTATCATTACAGCCATCAGGGCCCGGAAGTGACGCTCATCACCACCAACGCCGAGGGCATTGAGGGCGGTAAAACCACCATCAAAAGCCGCAGCGTGGATGTGGGCGTTGTCGAAAGCGCCACCCTGACCGACGATCTGACGCATGTAGAAATTAAAGCCCGCCTCAATGCTGGCATGGAAAAGCTGCTCCATGGCGACTCGGTATTCTGGGTGGTGAAACCGCAGGTGGGCCGTGAAGGCATTAGTGGTCTGGGAACCCTGCTATCCGGGGCCTACATCGAACTTCAACCGGGGAAAAAGGGCTCGCAGCCGGAGAATTATCAGCTGCTGGACTCTCCGCCGCTGGCGCCGCCGGATGCGAAGGGCATCCGTATAACCCTCGACAGTAAAAAAGCGGGCCAGCTCAGCCCGGGCGATCCGGTGCTGTTCCGCGGTTATCGTGTGGGATCGGTGGAAACCAGCACCTTCGACGCCCAGAAGCGCACCATCAGCTATCAGCTGTTTATTAGTGCGCCAAACGATCGCCTGGTCACCGGCAATGTACGCTTCTGGAAGGATAGCGGCATCGCCGTTGACTTAACCTCCGCAGGCATGCGCGTCGAGATGGGTTCCCTCTCCACGCTGTTCGGCGGCGGAGTGAGCTTTGACGTGCCGGAAGGCATGGATCAGGGCCAGCCGGTGGCGCAACAGACCGCGTTCAGGCTCTATGACGATCAGAAGAGCATTCAGGATTCGCTCTATACCGACCATATCGACTACCTGATGTTCTTCAAGGATTCGGTCCGCGGCCTGCAGCCGGGCGCGCCGGTTGAATTCCGTGGTATCCGTCTCGGAACCGTCGGTAAGGTGCCGTTCTTCGCGCCGGGCCTGCGTCAGGTGCTCGATGACGATTACCGTATTCCTGTGCTGATCCGCATCGAGCCAGAGCGCCTGATTAATCAGGTTGGTGATACGCCTGATATCGCTGAGCATATCGACGGGTTGATGAAGCGTGGCCTGCGCGGCTCGCTCAAAACCGGTAACCTGGTGACCGGAGCGCTGTACGTGGATATGGACTTCTTCCCGAAAGAGCCACCGGTTAAAGAGATCCGCGAGTTTGGCGGCTATAAAATCATCCCGACCGTGAGCAGTGGCCTGGCGCAGATCCAGCAGCGTCTGATGGAGACGCTGGATAAGATCAACAGCCTGCCGCTCAATCCGATGATTCAGCAGGCAACCAATACGCTTAGCGAAAGCCAGGCGACGATGCGCCGTCTGCAGGCCACGCTGGATAACCTGAACAAGCTGACCGCCAGCCAGTCGATGCAGCAACTGCCGCAGGACATGCAGAAAACCCTGCGTGAGTTGAACCGCAGTATGCAGGGCTTCCAGCCGGGCTCCGCCGCGTACAACAAGATGGTGGCGGATATGCAGCGCCTCGATCAGGTTCTGCGCGAACTCCAGCCGGTGCTGAAAACGCTGAATACGAAGAGCAATGCGCTGGTATTCGAAGCAAAAGACAAAAAGGACCCTGAGCCGAAGGGGGCTAAATAATGAAAAAATGGCTAATTATCACCGCAGTGGCGCTCCTGTCCGCCTGTAGCTCTTCCGAGAACAAGAGCTACTACCAGCTGCCGGTGGCAGCGCAGGCGGGCGGGCAGAGTATCGCCAGCCAGGGGAATCGCCTGCTGTGGGTAGAGCAGGTGGCCGTGCCTGACTACCTTGCCGGCAATGGCGTGGTCTATCAAACCAGCGATGTGCAGTATGTCATCGCCAACAACAACCTGTGGGCCAGCCCGCTGGATCAGCAGCTGCGTAATACGCTGGTCGCCAATCTGGGCAGCCAGCTGCCGGGGTGGGTGGTGGCATCGCAGCCGTTGGGCAGCGACCAGGATACGCTCAACGTCAACGTGACCAATTTCCACGGGCGTTACGATGGCAGAGTTATCATCAGCGGGGAGTGGCTGTTGAACCATCAGGGTCAGCTGATCAAGCGGCCTTTCCATCTGGAACTGGTACAGCAGAAAGATGGTTATGATGAGATGGTGAAAGTCCTGGCACAGGGCTGGGCGCAGGAATCCGCCAGTATTGCCAGGGAGATCTCCCGTCAGCCATAAGTAAAATTCATCGCACCGGGCCGCATTTAGCGTCATGCTAATTGCGGCTTTTTTTTCGTTTGAAGCTCAGGCGGTTACTTGTGCCGCATCACAGTTTTTGTACAAATGAACTTTTGTATAGGTCACATTTATGACACTGGCGTGAATTTTGCGCATTGACGCTAAGCGGGATTCGCGGTATTCGTTAGTCGTGATTGCATGTTTTGTAATCACTGTTTTCTTTTCCACCAGATCAAATAATGAGGGAAACGAGGCATGAAGAGACAGAAACGAGATCGCCTTGAAAGGGCTCATCAACGTGGTTATCAGGCTGGCATCGCCGGACGTTCTAAAGAAATGTGTCCCTATCAGACCATCAATCAAAGGTCGCAATGGTTAGGGGGCTGGCGAGAAGCCATCGGAGACAGGGCAGTACTTGCTTGATAGCGTCTCTTTAAGAAAAGAAACCTCCGCAGTGCGGAGGTTTCGCTGTTTTATGCTTTGAGAAAAGTAAAAATCAGAATGCGGAGGTATCCTGGAACAGACCCACTTTCAGGTCAGTTGCGGAGTAGATCAGACGACCATCAACCAGCACTTCGCCATCCGCCAGGCCCATGATCAGGCGACGGTTAACAATGCGTTTGAAGTGAATACGGTAGGTGACTTTCTTCGCGGTCGGCAGAACCTGACCGGTGAATTTCACTTCGCCCACGCCCAGGGCGCGGCCTTTGCCTTCGCCGCCCAGCCAGCCGAGGTAGAAACCAACCAGCTGCCACATCGCGTCCAGACCCAGACAGCCTGGCATTACCGGATCGCCAATAAAGTGGCAACCGAAGAACCACAGGTCCGGGTTGATATCGAGCTCTGCTTCTACGTAACCCTTATCGAAGTTGCCGCCGGTTTCCGTCATCTTCACGACACGGTCCATCATCAGCATGTTCGGGGCCGGTAACTGTGGGCCTTTAGCGCCAAACAGTTCACCGCGACCAGAGGCAAGAAGATCTTCTTTTGTATAGGATTCGCGTTTATCTACCATGTTCTCAGTAAGCCTTATTTTAGTGAAGGACGCAGGATAGCTAACACGTGTACGCTGAACAAGTCCGATCAGTTTGGCGTGAACCAGTTCAACCAGCGTAACGGCCAGGGATAACGATGACGTGCTTCCTGCTGCGTTGCCTGCGCAATGCGTTCCTGGATGGTTTGCATCAGTGATGTCTGCCCTTCGGCACCCCACACCAGGTTTGTCAGTAAGGGTAGCGCATCAGCAATATCTTCGATGGCCCAGAGGCTGAATTGTTCCTCTTCGACCGCTTTCAGCAGCTCCTGACTCAGGCTGAGGTGGCGCACGTTCGCCAGTGGAATGATCACGCCCTGTTTACCGCTCAGCCCACGCTGCTGGCAAATATTAAAGAAGCCTTCGATCTTCTCATTCAGCCCGCCGACCGGCTGCGCGCGGCCAAACTGGTCTACAGAGCCGGTAATAGCAATGCTTTGATTCACCGGCACATCGGCCAGGGCGCTGATAAGTGCGCACAGTTCAGCCATTGACGCACTGTCGCCATCCACTTCGCTGTAGGACTGCTCAAAGGTCAGCGAGGCGGTAAACGGGAGCTGCTGCTCAAGCTGTAGCTCCGACATCAGGAAAGCCTGCATGATCATCATGCCCTTGGCATGAATGTTCCCGCCCAGCTCTGCTTTACGTTCGACATCGATAAATTCACCGTCACCAATGTGCACCACGCAACTGATACGCGACGGCTCGCCAAAGGCGCGCGGATGGCCAGGGAATTCAATCACCGAAAGGGCGTTAATCTGTCCCACGCATTCGCCTTCGGTTTCGACCAGGATCTGCTCGAGCAGGATCTCATCCTGCATACGATCGGCGAGATAGCCTTCGCGCCACTCGCGCTGCACCAGCATTTGGGAGAGCTGCTCGCCGTTCACCGTATCGTCTTCGGTCATGGCAGCGGCTTCACGCAGCTGCTTGCCAAGCCAGAGAGGGCAAAGCGGCAGTGTCTCCTGATCGCCGGTATAGCGGACCGCTTCGCGAATCAGCACCGGCCATGCATCCGCAGCAGGCGTTGGCAGCTGCGCGCGTTGGCAGACGGCGTAAACCCACTGCAGCCACTGCTGCATGTCTTCGGCATCCGCAATTTGGGTGCTCTCTTCAAATTCGCTGTAGACCACCTGATCAGCCAGCTCGGGCTCCATCTCCTGGAAATCAGCCAGCGCTTCGCGATCGCCTGTCAGGACGACTTTCAGGGAGAGCGGCATCGACGGCACGGCGACCGGAAGAGGGCGCGACTCATCCCAGCCAACCCAGTCAAAGCGCTGCTGGCTAACGATATTTTTCAGGCGCATCCACAGCAGGGGCTGTGCAAGCAGCGAACGCAGGGAGATGATCAGCACGCCGCCGTTGGCCTGATGAACCAGACCAGGATGCAGGGTCAACTCACCGTTAAACTGGCGCAAGCAGCCGAACAACTGCTCTGCTTCTGTCCAGCCCGCCTGGATGACGTTGCCGGTGACAGCAAAACGGCCATCGGGTACGGTAGCGGGTGCAAAGGTAACGGTGTGCCCTTTAATGCTGTATTCACCACCAAAGACCGTTCCGGCTTCTGGCTGCAACTGCCGTACGGCATCCGCCAGAAGACTCAGATACTCCGCTTCGTCTGGCGCTTTCAACAACATGAATGGTGAGGTTGTCCATGGGCTTAACATCTGCTCCAGCGCGTAATGCAAACGGGGCTGAGTGTCGCTGAGGATGTATTCGTGTTCTTTCGCGAGATCTGGCTGTGCAAACAGTTCCTGATAGCTATCTGTATCCGGAACAAGGTCACGCCATGCAAGTTTCGTAATGGTCAAAGTTGATGTTTTTTAGTCAGATGTAAAACGATGGAGTATACCGTAAGGCGCAGGCTCTGCACATGAGGGAATGGGAGTTTCCGGGCATGAATGCGTTACCGCGCGTCACAGGATATGATTTCTTTTCAGCAGATTGCCAAAAAACTGATATTCTGAACACAGTTACACGGTCACACTGAGATCGCAATGAAATACCAACAACTGGAAAATCTCGAAAGCGGCTGGAAATGGAAGTATCTGGTCAAAAAACACCGTGAAGGGGAGTTGATCACGTGCTACCTCGAAGCCAGTGCTGCAAAAGAAGCTGTAGATTTATTGCTGACCCTCGAAAATGAACCCATTCTGGTCAATAGCTGGATTGAAAAGCATATCAATCCTGCATTACTGAACCGAATGAAGCAGACTATCCGTGCGCGGCGTAAGCGGCATTTCAACGCTGAGCACCAGCATACCCGTAAGAAGTCGATCGATCTGGAGTTTATGGTCTGGCAGCGTCTGGCTGGCCTTGCCCAGCGACGCGGGAAAACCCTGTCAGAAACCATCGTGCAGCTGATTGAAGATGCGGAACATAAAGAGAAGTACGCCAGTCAGATGTCGACCCTGAAAACCGATCTCCAGGCGCTGCTGGCCGGAAAGAAGTAGCGTTCTCCTTTTCTTCAGGCAATAAAAAACCCCGCAACATGGCGGGGTTTTTTGTCAGACGATAACTTATGCCGCTGGCTGAGTTACAACGTCTTTGATGCCTTTAACTTCGATCTCTACGCGACGATCTGGAGCCAGGCAGTCGATCAGTGCAGCGCGAGGTTTCACGTTGTCACAGGTAGAACCGGTAACTGGGTTAGATTCGCCCATACCACGTGGGGAGATCTTGTTAGCCGGGATACCTTTAGAGATCAGGTAATCAACAACGGACTGAGCACGTTTCTCAGACAGACCCTGGTTGTAAGCGTCAGAACCGATACGGTCGGTGAAGCCCAGAACCACTACGGAACCGTCTTTCGGATCCAGGTTGCTCAGCTGGGTGTACAGCTGATCCAGTGCCTGCTGGCCTTCTGGTTTCAGAGTTGCTTTGTTGAAGTTGAACAGAACGTCAGACTTCAGAGTGAAGTGCTTGGTCTGTACTTCTGGAGCTGGTGCTGGAGCTGGAGCAACAACTGGTGCTGGCTCAGCCTGACCGAAGCGGTAAGAAACACCTACGCTCAGCATGCCGTTGTCTGGACGAACACCAACGGTGTTGCCGTCGCCGATGTTGTTAACCCACTGGTATTCCAGACGGGTAGCGATGTCACGGGTCATAGCCCACTCAACGCCACCAGCGAATACTGGGGATACGCCAGTGTCGTGGTCGTCGCCAGCGATGCTGTTGCTGGAGTCTGCACGCCATACCATGCCGCCCAGACGGGTGTAGATGTCTACAGCGTCATTTACTGGGTAGCCCAGTTTAGCAGTCAGCTGAACGCCTTGAGCTTTGAATGCGCCGTTAACGTTGTCGCCTTTGTAAGGCATACGGCCCAGCCAGTCGTAACCCATTTCGAAACCAACGTACGGGTTAACCTGATAACCACCGAACGCGCCTGCGCCCAGCTGGCTTTCGTGAGTTGGGCCGTCGTTGTTCAGAGCGTCGTTATACCAGCCGGTGTCGTGGAACTGAGACCAGCCCAGTTTACCACCTGCGTACCAGGTATTATCTTTTGGAGCGGCCTGCGCTACGGTAGCGAAACCTGCCAGTGCCACTGCAATCGCGATAGCTGTCTTTTTCATTTTTTGCGCCTCGTTATCATCCAAAAATCGCCATGAGAATCTCAATGAGAGTCACGGTTAAATCCTTCACCGGGGGGCGGGGACAAAGAGTAAAACTTACCGATATCTTCGGTTTAGGCCGAGCACCCCTGGCGATGTAAAGTCTACAACGTACCTGAAAACTTACAAGTGTGAACTCCGTCAGGCATATGAAAAAAAAAGTTTTGTATACACAATATTTAACATTTATTGCGCAATTTGAGGCGTGCTAAAATGGAGGAAGCCGCGGCAGACAAGACTTTTCGCGGCTTTTACACAGGGAACCAACGGCGTACAGAGACGGCAAAAAAAATTCCAGGAAAACTCTTATTTTTACTCAATGATACAAATTCGAGTGAATTTTTAGCCCAGAAAGGTGTCCGTTGCTCAAAGTGTTCATTCGAATGGGACGCATAATGAAGCCGAGTGCATTCCCTTCTTCGGCAGCTTCAGCCAGACGGTGTTGTTCCGATTCCGTCAACTCATGCGTAAACCAGCCAATCACTACGCTGTAATTTCCGGTACGCAGCGCCCTCGCCATTGAGTCTACAGTATGGCATGGATCCATCTGACTAATCTGCATCACTTTCGTTAGCGGCAAGCCTACGGATTGCACCCATTCCCGACTTAATTTCTGCTGTGGCGTGAGCCACAACTGCCAGCGCGACTGCTGACCAAGCTGTTGCAACAGTGGCAGCAATAACAGCTGTGTCATCATGGGCTGGTCTTCACGGTAGAGCACTTCACTAATCAGCCCGATGGACATTTGCGCCGCGGAGTTCATCGCGCTTTTGCCAGCGGAAGTAGAGAAAGTTGTTGAACGGTTTGCATAGCCTGAAGAGTACATAATCAATCCAGCCCTGTAGTTACTGTATGGATATACAGTAACCCCTGTGCGACTAAAGATCAACCTCATTTTCGGAAAGCTCCTCGCAAATTTGGTTTGTAATTCAGGCGTATTGAAAATTCACCTTGCCGTTCGATCGTAAGTTACCTATTTTCTGGCTAACGGATCCGTTAATACTCGACTCAACCATTACGCCATGATTTAAAAGGGAAATATCATGAAAAAATTATCTTATGAACGGATCTATCAATCTGCAAAATATCTTTCACCCCTCGGCGAAGTTCATTATCGCGCCCTGTTTGGCGGATACACCCTGGCGGTTGATGACACGGTTTTTGCCATGGTGTCGGAGGGGGAGTTGTATCTGCGTGCCTGCGAAGAGAGCGCGTCTTACTGTGTAAAGCATGCCTCTTCTTTTCTGTCGCTGGTGAAGCGGGGGCGGCCCGTTTTGTTGAATTATTATCGCGTCGATGAAGGGCTCTGGCAGGATCAGGAGAAATTGCTGCAACTCTCCTCGTTTGCCCTGGAAGCTGCGCGGCGGGAACGCTGTGAACGCTACAAACGCGAGCGCCTGAAAGATTTACCCAATCTCACCTTTCAACTCGAAATCCTGCTGTTTGAGGCGGGTATCACCACCGAAGAGGCATTACGCACGCTGGGGGCTGAACAGTGCTGGCTCAAGATCAGGGCGCTCAACAAGCACCTGAGTTACAAGGTGCTGTTTGCGCTGGAGGGGGCAATCACCGGATTACACGTCGCAGCGCTCCCGGAGATAAGACGCCGGGAGCTGGTGGAGTGGTACAAAAGACTGCCGGCAGAGAGCAGTGCTCACTCCGGCAGTTGATTAACGTGCTGCTGTAATCGACAAATTTCTGGCAGCAACGCGATAAGCAGACCGATTTGCTGCAGAACCAGAGGCGCTTTGCTCTCGGCTCCCGGCTCGATATGTGAAATGCGTTGCGCCAGTTCGGTTAAGGCCTGCTGAACACGAGGCTCATCCGCGGGGCGTTGATGTAGCGCATCATCAACGTAGCAGACAGCATCGTCCAGTAATCCGAGGATTGCGGGGCTGGTGAGCCGCTCTCGGTGTGCGCCCAGTGCGGCGATATAGCTGGTAAACGTATGGTTCAGGCACAGCAGACGGAACGCGACTTCCCGGGTTTCCGCTGTTGCCCTCGGTTCCGTAGACATATTCGACACCACAGACGCCAGCTCCGCGTCGCGGTTATAGGCGTCACGTCGTGCGATACGATACGCCAGGCGGTTATCACGCCCCTGATGATACTGCTCCAGGATAGCATCAAGATAACGGCAGTTGGCGTTCATGGCCTGATCCAGCACGCGGGGCAGATTACGGAACCGCCAGTCCGGCCAGATAAAGCTTACCGCAGCCCAGGCGATGGCGCAGCCAATCAGGGTATCAATGACGCGCGGCAGGGCAACTTCAAAGCCTTCCCCGAGCAGGTTGAAACAGAGCAGCACCAGCAGGGTGATAAACATCGTGGCGTGCGCATACTGCACGTTGCGAAAGGCGAAGAACAGCACGCCGGTGATCACAATTAAGATCAGCTGTCCTTCCAGCGAGGGGACAAAGTAAAGGATGGGTAACCCGATGGCGACCCCCACCAGAGTGCCGATAATACGCAGCGCCAGACGATGCCGGGTGGCGTTGTAGTTGGGCTGACAGACAAACAGGCTGGTGAGCAGGATCCAGTAGCCATGGTCCAGGCCGGTTATCTGTATAAAAGCATAGCCAATGCAGAGCACCACGGACATCCTTACCGCATGGCGAAACAGCGCCGATTCCGGGGAAAAGTTGCGGCTCAAACGCAGCCACATATCGCTAAAACCATGCAGGCTGTCGTCCGCAAGCTGATTTTCCACATCATTACCGGGTGTAGCCAGCGCCTGTTCGGATTCGATGGTGGCGAGCTGGGCATCAATGGCGCGCAGGTTATTCAACAAAAAGCCCAGCGCTTTCATCTGCTCGGCAGAGGTACCGCTGGCCTGAACCCTGTCGAGGGCCGCATCGAGATGGGTAAACGCCCGTTCAAATCGCGGATCGTGCTGATAAGGGGTACGCAGCAGGATAGAGCGCGACAGCTGGTGGCAGGCCTGCGACTGCATGGACAACAGACGCTGGAAGCGAAACATTACGTCGCTGTAGCGAAATTTCTCGCGAAGATCGGCGTACTGAATATGCGATGAGCTGGCGCGCTCGTGGATATCCTGCGCCACAAAGTAATAGTGCAGGGTCCGGCGGGTGCCGCGCTGACCGCGATCGCCGCGCAGGCGGGTAAGTAACGAGGCCTTGGTCTGGTTTAAGGTTGTCACCAGTTGCCCGTTCGCCAGCGCCAGATCGTACAGCGGCCCCTGGCCGTCACCTTCGATATCCGGATCGAACAGCCGGGACTTTAACTCAAGGTAATGGGCCAACTGCTCATAGCTGCGGGCCAGATTGTCCTGCAGCGGGCGAATGGGAAATATGAGATGCCCGGCCAGCGTCAGCAGGTTATACCAGACCGCGCCCAGCAACAGCAGCAACGGCTGTTGATACCACTGGTCGTACAGCGATACCCCCAGCATGGTGTAGATGGCAATAAGCAATGCGCCGAAAGCGATGGTGGCGTAGCGCTGGCCTAGCCCACCGAGCAGAATAAACACGCTGGTGGAGAGCATCAGCCCAATCGCAAAAAGCCAAGGCCATGGGAAGAGCAGCTCCACCGACGCCGAGGCGATAAAAAAGCAGATCAGGGTGATGACCAGATTGCGCAGCCGACCGGTAAGGCGGTCATCCAGATCGGCCAGCGCGCCGGCAACCACCCCCAGCGTCAGGGGGATGGTCAGCTTCACGTCGCCCAACCACCAGGGCAGGGCGGTACTGCCACACAGGGCAATAAAGATCCTGACATTGTAGAGCCAGGCGCTGTTCAGGGTGTAGCGGCGAAGCAGTGGGCTTAGCATGTGCGCGCGGGGTCCTTGTTACGGAAAACGACGGCGGGCATTAGCTTCCCGCGCGGCGCGGGCCACTTCCACCGGGACAACCCGGCGTCCGACAGGCCACAGGGCGATGGCGGCAATTTTGAAATTGGCGATCCCGACGGGGATGCCGATAAGCGTCAGGCACTGGGCGATCCCCGCCGCAATGTGCATCAGACACAGCCACCAGCCGAAAAAGATCAGCCACAGAATATTGAGCAGCGTTCCGCCGGTGTTCATCAGCGCGCTTTTATTGCCAGGCTCCAGTTCGTCTACGTGAACCGCTTCGTTGCCGTATGGGACCAGCGAGAGTTTGGTAATTTCCCAGCAGGAGCGGGTTAGCGGAAGGGTGAATATCAGGACCACGCTGACCAGCGTCGCCAGCAGCCAGGAGAGAGTGGTGGCAAAACCACCCAACACAAAATTCAAAATATTCAGAATGGTACGCATAAAACCTCAATTCTTTCCGTAATGTTGAAGCCCTGATGATTGTAACGTTTTTTTGCGCTGGAGCACCTGAAAACTGGCAGTTAAACTGTTATGCAATTATTCACGTCGTGGATCAGGCTGGACATGGAACTGAAAGCAACATCGTTAGGCAAACGCCTGGCACAACATCCGTACGACAAAGTCGTTCTGCTCAATGCCGGGGTTAAAGTCTCGGGTGAACGTCACGAATATCTCATCCCCTTCAATCAGCTGTTAGCAATTCACTGTAAGCGCGGCCTGGTCTGGGGCGAGCTGGAGTTTGTGCTGACAGACGAAAAAGTGGTGCGGCTGCATGGCACCGAGTGGGCGGAAACCCAGCGTTTTCACCGCCATCTGAACACGCTCTGGCAGCAATGGAGTGCTGAAATGAGTGAGGTTGCGGCACAGGTGCTGCAAAACGCGCTGAATGACATTGCCGCCACGAATGAGCAAAACAGCTGGCTGACGCGGGAAAAAACGCTCGGCCTTCAGCAAAAAATCCGCCAGGCGTTGCAGGCCTTGCCGTTATCCGTCTCGCGGCTCGACGAGTTTGATAACTGCCGTGAAGCCTGGCGTCAGTGTCAGGCCTGGCTACAGGACATTGACCAGAGCCGGCTGGCGCACAATCAGGCGTGGACTGACACCATGCTCAGCCAGTATGCCGATTTTTTTGCCAGTATTGAGTCATCCCCATTGAACCCGGCCCAGGCCCGGGCGGTGGTCAATGGCGAACAGTCGCTGCTGGTGCTGGCGGGGGCCGGTAGCGGAAAAACCTCGGTGCTGGTGGCGCGGGCAGGCTGGCTGCTGGCCCGCAATGAAGCCGCTCCCGAGCAAATATTGCTCCTGGCGTTTGGGCGTAAGGCGGCTCAGGAGATGGATGAGCGAATCGAGGCGCGACTGCATACCCGCGACATCACCGCGAGGACCTTCCACTCCCTGGCCCTGCATATCATCCAGCAGGGCAGCAAAAAGGTGCCGGTGGTCAGCGAGCTTGAAAATGACACCGTGGCGCGGCAGAAGATTTTCATCGACGCCTGGCAGCAGCAGTGCAGCGAGAAAAAAGCCCAGGCCAAAGGCTGGCGACAGTGGCTCGAAGAGGAGCTTGACTGGAGCGTGCCGGAGGGCAGTTTCTGGCAAAACGAAAAGCTGGCGCGCCGACTGGCACCCCGGCTCGATCGCTGGGTGAGCCTGATGCGTATGCACGGTGGCGCGCAGGCCGAGATGATTGCCGGCGCGCCGGAAGAGGTGCGGGCCCTGTTCTCAAAGCGGGTCAAGTTAATGGCTCCGCTGCTTAAGGCGTGGAAAGCCGCCCTCAAGGCGGAGAACGCCGTCGACTTTTCCGGGTTGATCCATCAGGCGATCGTTATTCTGGAGAAAGGTCGCTTTATCAGCCCGTGGAAACACATTCTGGTGGATGAGTTTCAGGATATCTCTCCTCAACGCGCGGCGTTGCTGGCGGCGCTGCGGGCGCAAAACAAGTACACCACTTTGTTTGCCGTGGGGGATGACTGGCAGGCGATCTACCGTTTCAGTGGTGCGCAACTGTCGCTGACGACGGCGTTTCATCATTACTTTGGCGAAGGGGATCGCTGCGATCTGGACACCACCTACCGTTTCAATAACCGGATCGGTGAGATCGCCAACCGGTTTATCCAGCAGAACCCGCATCAGCTGGCAAAACCGCTGAACAGTCTGTCGGCTGGCGACAAGAAAGCGGTTACGCTGCTGGCAGAGGATCAGCTCGATGCCCTGCTGGATAAGCTGAGCGGTTACGCCCGGGCGGATGAGCGTATTCTGGTGCTGGCGCGTTATCACCACCTGAAGCCCGCCAGCCTGGAGAAAGCCGCGACCCGCTGGCCGAAACTTCAGCTGGATTTTATGACCATTCACGCCAGCAAGGGCCAGCAGGCGGACTATGTCATTGTGGTGGGATTGCAGGAAGGGAGCGATGGTTTCCCGGCACCTGCCCGGGAATCGGTCATGGAGCAGGCCCTGCTGCCAGTGGTGGAAGATTTTCCCGACGCCGAGGAGCGGCGATTACTCTACGTGGCTATCACCCGTGCTCGTCACCGGGTCTGGTTGCTGTTCAACAAAGAGCAGCCATCACGCTTTGTCGATATCCTCAAAGAAATTGATGTTCCGGTGGCACGCAAACCCTAGCGTTGTTTTGCCCGGTGGCGCTTCGCTTACCGGGCCTACGGGGCGTGCGGTCTGTTGCCCGGTGGCGCTTCGCTTACCGGGCCTACGGGATGTGCGGTTTGTTGCCCGGTGGCGCTTTGCTTACCGGGCCTACGGGGCGTGCGGTTTGGGGTTTTGTAGGCCGGGTAAGGCGGAGCCGCCACCCGGCGATGCCCACTTTTACTTCAGACGTTCAGCCAGATAGCGCTGATAGTCCGGGATCAGGATCTCGACCGGAGAGTTGAACTGCGGAGACTCGATAATAAAGTCAGCCGTAGACAGGTTAGTGGCGACCGGAATATTCCACACCGTTGCCAGACGCAGCAGGGCTTTTACATCCGGATCGTGCGGCACCGCATTGAGCGGGTCCCAGAAGAAGATCAGCACATCAATCTTACCTTCCGAAATCTGTGCGCCGACCTGCTGATCGCCGCCCATCGGACCGCTCAGCATGGCATTCACTTCAAGTCCGGTCTCGCGATGAATCAGGTTGCCGGTGGTCCCGGTGGCCGACAGCTGATGTTTTTCCAGCAGGGATTGATGACGCTGAACCCAGTTGAGCAGCATCTGTTTGCAGTGATCGTGCGCCACCAGGGCGATATGTTTTCGTTCCGGCAGTGTGCGGGTTGTGGATTCCATAATCTCTATCCGTTAGTTAACTGGTTACAGATTACTGGAAGCACCTGACGCTGCAAGAGAAAGGGAGAAAAAATGCGGCTCAGGACGAGGGTTGTTGCTTCGCCCATTGCAGGAAACGGCTTCGGGTTTCAGGATCGGCCTGGGCAAACCAGTATTTGAGACGCTGCTCCGTCATGCTCTGGGATTGCGGCGGCGGCATGTCCAGCTCAGACACCCCGGATAACAGCGTACTGTCATCCGCCATGGTGGTTGAAAACTGCGGCAGCGAGGCGCTCTGCCCTGCTTTGTTATAGCGCTCGGTATCATATTCGTAATTCACGCCGTTCGGCGTATCGGTGAGCGCCAGAATATCCAGCTTCACCGGGATCGGGGTCGCGTCGCCATCCAGCAACTCGATTTGCGGTGATTTATCAAAAAGTTGTGACTCTTTTTCTGTTTCCAGCCGTGGAAGGCTAAAATTAACCTGACTGATGCGCTGGGTGTTGAAGCTGGCGACAAGGGGAGGAGAGATATAGACCCGCTCCTCGTGATTGCCAAGGCGAATGGTTTTTTCTACCCGGAAGACGATCTGATGCGGGCCGTTATCCAGCTCAATACTGTCCGCACCGCGCAGCAGGGAACTGGAAACTTTTTTGCCATCCAATACCAGCAGGTCGATGTCCGTAGAGAGCCGCAGCGTTGTGGCAAAAACGCAAACCGGCATGAGCAGCGCAAACAGACTCCAGGCAATGCCGGTTTTCATAGAGAGCCCTCTTAAAAGACATGCGTCATGAATAATGTATCAAAATTTTTCGCTAATCATATTTACTAACATATAGACATATCCCGGCAATTTGCCCTCATGCAGACGTATGGGATGGCAGTTGCTGTAACGGCATTGATACCCAGATTGAACGAGCCAGGAGGACATAAATGAAAGAGAACGATATCGCTGACATCCTTACTACCACCCGTACCATTGCGCTGGTGGGGGCAAGCGACAAGCCGGATCGCCCGAGCTACAGGGTGATGAAATACCTGCTCGATCAGGGCTACCACGTGATCCCGGTTTCGCCAAAAGTGGCAGGTAAAACGTTGCTGGGCCAGCAGGGATACGGCACCCTGGCGGAAGTGCCGGAAAAAATTGATATGGTGGACGTGTTCCGCAATTCCGAAGCGGCCTGGGGTGTTGCTCAGGAGGCAATTGCGGTCGGGGCAAAAACACTTTGGTTACAGCTCGGGGTGATTAATGAACAGGCGGCGGTTCTGGCGCGCGATGCGGGCATGAATGTAGTGATGGACCGCTGTCCGGCCATTGAGATCCCCCGCCTGGGGATGGCGAAGTAATAAAAAACCCGGTCAGCCGTCGGCTACCGGGTTTTCATTAGTTGCGCAGGCGCGGAGCCTGTAACTGTCTGCGGATCGTTTGCGCCAGTTCATCCATAGATGGCTGCTCTGGGTGTTCATCCTGCTGTTCGCCACTTAACTGGGCTTCGGCAAGATAGGTATGCACGGCCTGTCCGTCGTCATCTTCCATGACCACGTGGTACCAGGGCGCGGCGCGGAGTTCTGCGTTCACCGCCAGCTCATCCGCTGACGGTTCGTCGAGGGAATATTCCGGGTCGATATCCACGACCACGCCCAGATAACCTAACAGGGAGTGGCGGACCTGCTGGCCGATACCGAATTTGCTGGCAATCATAGTCACCTCCCGGGAAACGTTACTTACACTATAGGTGTGGGCAACATTCCACTTTTCAAGTTACATGATGCGACAGGCAAATCCTTTCAGATACAGCCCTTCCGGATAGGTAGCGATCACCGGATGATCGGCCGCCTGACGGAACTGCTCTATAAATTGTACATCACGCCCAGCATCTACAGCGGCATCTGCGATAATTTTCTGGAATAATTCGGTGGTCATCAGGCCCGAGCAGGAGAAGGTCAGCAGCACGCCGCCCGGGTTAAGCAGCTGGATCGCCAGCATGTTGATGTCTTTATACCCACGACAGGCGCCCATCAGCTGGTTCTTGTTTTCCACGAACTTTGGCGGATCCATCACAATCACGTCAAACTTTTCACCCTGGTCGCGGTATTTGCGCAGCAGTTTGAAGACGTCGTCGCGGACAAATTCCGCTTTGCTCAGATCCAGCTGGTTCAGCTCAACGTTCTGCTTCGCCACGTCCAGCGCTTCCTGTGAGGTATCGACGCTCACCACCTGGCTGCAGCCGCCCATCAGGGCCGAAACCGCAAAGCCGCCGGTGTAGGAGAAGCAGTTCAGAACGCGTTTGTCGGCAACGTACTGGCGGGTTGCCAGGCGGCTGTCGCGCTGATCGAGGTAGTAACCGGTTTTATGGCCGCCCTGAATATCCACCAGCAGCTTCATGCCGTGCTCTTCGATAGGCAGCAGGGCAGGCGGCAGTTCGCCCGTCACCGGACCCTGGGTCAGCTCCATCCCCTCTTTTTTACGCACCGCAACGTCGCTGCGATCGTAAATGGCGCACTCGGGGAACAGCGTCTGCAGGGCGCTAATTAACGCCGCACGCTGATACTCAGCACCCGCGCTTAACAGCTGCAGCACCAGGAAGCTGCCGAAACGGTCGATGGTCACGCCCGGCAGACCGTCGGATTCGCCGGCGATCAGACGATAGCTGTCCAGCCCGTCGCGTTTTGCCAGCCAGTCGCGCCACTGCTGCGCCTGCTGCAGGCGGCGGACAAAGAAGTCGATGTCGATGGATTCATCTTTATCAAACGTCCAGACGCGGGCACGGATCTGCGAGGCAGGCGAGTATGCGCCGCGCGCTAACCATTTCCCCTGGTGGTCAACGATATCGATGGTTTCACCGAGGCTGGCTTTGCCTTCTATGCGGGCAACCGCGCCGGAGAAGACCCAGGGATGGCGGCGCAGCAATGACTTCTCGCGCCCTTTGGCTAACACTAAACGTACACTCATAATTTTCTGTTCTGTCGATTCCAGGGAAATGGCGCGTAGAGTAGCACAGATGGCCAGTGGCAATCATCTGCGGACACTATTGAGCGTTTCGGCACATTTTAAAATCGGTCAGGCACATTATGAGTGTGTCGCAGGCTTTACAGTGTGGTTTCCGGTTCAGCAAAAGGAGACAACAATGAAAAAGCATATTGCCATCGCCGTCAGCGCCCTGGCGACAATCAGTTTTACGGTTTCTGCAGCCCTGCCGTTTAGCCTCAGCAGCCAGGATATCGCCAACGGTCACCCCTTAACGCAACAGCAGGTCTTTGCCGGGTTCGGCTGCCAGGGGGGCAATGCCTCGCCACAGTTGGCCTGGCAAAATCCACCCGCAGGCACAAAAAGCTTCGCCATTACCGCCTACGATCCTGACGCACCCACCGGCAGCGGCTGGTGGCACTGGACGCTGGTCAACATTCCCGCTAAGACGCAGAGCCTGCCTTCAGGTGCCGGGAAAACGAACAGCGATAAATTACCGGCGGGAGCGGTGCAGGGACGTAATGATTTCGGTTATGCTGGCTTCGGCGGGGCATGTCCGCCTGAAGGGGATAAACCGCACCCTTATCAGTTCACCGTCTGGGCGCTGAATGTGGAAAAACTGCCGCTCGACGGCAACGCCAGCGGGGCACTGGTTGGCTTTATGCTCAACAGCCACATGCTCGCGAAAGCACAATTAACCGCAACATACGCACGATAAAGGTGGCCCGGTGCAGGAGTTTCATTTTCAACATAACCATCTGACAGCGGCTGAGGTCAATGCCAGCAAAATGCATCGCCTGCACCACGTAAAGCTCTTCTACCCGGCCATCTGTCACATTACGCACGGCAGTAAGGTGATTATCCAGGATGAGAGGCGCTTAGTGGCGACGCCGGATGAGCTCATTATCATTCCGGCGAACACCCCGATGGAGATTATCAATCAGCCTGCACAGGACGTGTTTCATTCCGATCTGCTGCTGTTATCCCCCGACCTCATCGCCGAGTTTAAAACGCGTTATCTGCAATCCTGGCCGCGCGCAAAAACGGACTCACTCTGTGCTCCGCTCAGCGAAGGACTCGCTTTCATGTGGGGCAACCTGCTGCATGCGGTGCGGCATAATTTTTCGGATGAGCTGCAAAAATACCAGGCCTTCGGGCTCCTGCTGGCGCTGCTGCATGATGGGGTGGCCGGTCCGCTGTTGATCGAGCGAAATATCAATCTTACCGAGCAGGTGCGGCATTTCATTATGCTGGCGCCCGCCCGGGCATGGACTGCTCATGATGTGGCCAGTCGTCTGGCCTTAAGCGTGCCGACCTTACGCCGACGCTTACGGGAAGAGTCGCAAAGCTTTCGCCAGATCGTGGAGGAGGTGCGTATGGCGGTTGCGCTCTCTCAGCTGCAGTCGACCCGTCTGCCCATTGGCGAGATCGCCATGCAGTGCGGGTATCTTTCCAGCTCCCGATTTACGGCCCGTTTTCGTCAGCATTACGGCTGTTTACCCAAAACGCTGCGCTAATTCTCCGGCCATAATTTGCTATTCTTTGGGTTCAGAGCCAGGCATGGATAAGGGGAAGGAGTATGGCAAAAGTCTGCATCATCGCGTGGGTTCACGGCACGGTTCAGGGGGTTGGCTTTCGATACAGCACGCAGCGTGAAGCCACTGAGCTGGGGCTGACCGGTTACGCGCGCAACATGGATGACGGAAGCGTCGAGGTGGTGGCGTGCGGGGAGGCGGAGCAGGTCGATAAACTGCTCGACTGGCTTAAGGCGGGCGGGCCACGCATCGCCCGGGTCGAAAAGGTTCTCTCAGAACCGCATCAACCCGGCCGGGAATACGTGAATTTCGGTATTCGCTATTAAATGCACTTCACGGGCTTAGGCAGACCGGCGATTTTGGTCGCCTGTTTTGCCGGGCCTTTCGGGAACAGGCGGTAAAGATAGCGGCTGTTGCCTTTCTCCTCGCCGTACTTATTGGCCATTGCTTTCACCAGCATGCGGATGGCGGGGGAGGTGTTAAATTCCAGATAGAAATCACGCACGAAGCGCACCACTTCCCAGTGCTCTGGCGTCAGGGCGATAGACTCTTTTTCGGCAATCACAGCCGCCAGCCCTTCGCTCCACTGGCTGGTCTCTTTCAGATAGCCTTCGCTATCGGTCTCAATCTCTTTACCTTCAAAGTTCAGCATAATCATCACGGGTTTATCGAAAACCGCGGCAGTTTACCAAAAAAGAAAGCCCCGCATAAGCGGGGCTCGTTATACAGCACTGTCGGTTAATCGCGGCTCGCAAAGCCCAGGATGCTCAGCAGGCTGACGAAGATGTTATACAGCGACACATACAGGCTCACGGTGGCGCGGATGTAGTTGGTCTCGCCGCCATGAATGATGTTGCTGGTTTCCATCAGGATCGCCCCGGAGGAGATCAGGATGAACACGGCGCTGATAGCCAGGTGCAGAGCTGGCAGCTGCAGGAAGATATTTGCAACCATACCGATCAGCACCACGACGATGCCCGCCATCAGCATCCCGCCGAGGAAAGACATGTCTTTGCGGGTGGTCAGAACGTAGGCTGAACAGCAGAAGAACACCGCAGCCGTACCACCCAGCGCCAGGCCGATCAGGTCGCCCATACCGGCAGACAGGTAGGTGTTAAGCATTGGCCCCAGGATGTAGCCCAGGAAACCGGTGAATGCGAAGGCGGACAAAATGCCTACCGGCTTATCCGCGGTTTTGTAGGTCAGGAACATCAGACCATACATGCCGACCAGGGTGAGGATCAGCCCCGGTGACGGCAGCATCAGCACGGTGCTGGCAGTTGCCGTCAGCGCGGAGAAGGCCAGCGTCAGGCTGAGCATAAAGTAAGTATTGCGCAGCACCTTGTGGGTGCTGAGTAGCGATGTGCGGTCGCGTGAAGAACTAATAATACGATCCATGAGTCACTCTCTTATGACAGATGTAATTAACGGCAAGAATAGAAAACGACGCGCCGGTTACAAAGTGATTTTACCCATCTTTACTCAACGTCTTAGGCCTCGATATAGCATGATGTGTTCCATAACGCCTCTAACGCAGAATGAACCCCGGTTTGTCAGGATTAATCAGATCAAGCTCTTATAGGTCACTGAAATATATTGCCTTATTCCAGCCGCAGCGCTAAGAGTTATTTTGCATCGTCAAAACTAAACTATAAGGCGAAGGACATGAAACCCTCATCACAAGTAACATTTACCCTCTCTTTGCTGACAGCAGGCATCCTGTGCGCAAGCGCAACGGCGTTTGCAGCCAGCGTGCCGGCAGGAACCGAGCTGGCTGAGAAGCAGGAACTGGTCAGGAATAATGGCAATGAGCCGGCATCGCTCGATCCGCATAAAGTCGAAAGCGATGTCGAATTCAATATTATCAGCGATTTGTTCGACGGGCTGGTCAGCGTCTCGCCGCAGGGGGAGATCCAGCCGCGGCTGGCCGAGAAATGGGAGAACAAGGACAACACCGTCTGGACCTTCCATTTGCGCCCGGGCATTACCTGGAGCGACGGCACGGCCATTACCGCCCAGGACGTGGTCTGGAGCTGGCAGCGGCTGGTGGATCCGAAAACCGCCTCGCCGTACGCCAGCTATCCGGGCAATATGCACGTGGTTAACGCCGCCGATATCGCCCAGGGCAAAAAGGCCCCCGACACCATGGGCGTGAAGGCGCTGAACGACACCACGCTTGAAGTGACGCTGACCCAGCCCAACGCGGCGTTCCTGGCCATGCTGGCGCACCCGTCGCTGGTGCCGGTGGATAAGGTCCTGATTGGCCGCTATGGCGATAAGTGGACGAAACCGGAGCACTTTGTCAGCAGCGGCGCCTATAAGCTCAGCCAGTGGGTGGTCAACGAGCGGATCATCGCCGAGCGCAACCCGCGCTACTGGGACAACGCCCATACCATCATCAACAAGGTGACGTATCTGCCGATCACTTCTGAAGCCGCCGATGTTAACCGCTACAAGGCGGGGGAGATCGATATTGCCTACACCCTGCCGATCAACCAGTTTGCCCAGCTGCAAAAGACGCTGGGTAAAGAAGTAGATGTCTCACCGCAGCTGGCAACCTACTACTACGAATTCAACACCACCCGTCCGCCTTTTAACGATCCGCGCGTGCGTAAGGCGCTGAACATGGCCCTGGATAAAGACATTATTGCCGGGAAAGTGCTGGGGCAGGGGCAGCGTCCGGCGTGGGTCATTAGCCAGCCGGATATCGGCGGAGTGCAAATAAAAAATCCGGATTACGCCAGCTGGCCGATGGATAAACGCATCGCTGAGGCGAAAAAGCTGCTGACCGAAGCGGGCTTTAACGAGGGCCATCCGCTGAGCTTTAATCTGCTCTATAACACCTCGGAATCACACCAGCGTATTGCCATCGCCGTCAGCTCAATGTGGAAGAAAAACCTTGGGGTAGAGGCGAAGCTGCAAAACCAGGAGTGGAAAACGATGCTGGATACCATGCACACCCACAACTTTGATGCCGTACGCTACGCCTGGATTGCCGATTACGACGATGCGGCGACCTTCCTGAACAACTTCCGCACCGGCGACAGCGAGAACACCAGCCAGTACAGCAATCCGGCCTATGACGAAGCGCTGGTCAACGCCGCCAAAGCCAAAACCACCGCCGAGCGCGGAGCATTCTACCAGCAGGCGGAAGATCTGCTGGCGCGGGATGTTCCGGCGATCCCGGTCTATCACTACGTGCGTACCCACCTGGTGAAGCCGTGGGTAGGCGGATTTACGCCGGATAAGCTCGGGTACTACTTCACAAAGGATATGTACATCAAAAAGCACTAAGGGTCATTACTGAGATCCGGTGCTGAGAAAATGGCCAATGCGTTGTCTATTCAACCGATTAAACAGGTTTTGGCTATTTTTCAGGCGAACGATTGGGTTCATACTTTACAGCGCACACGGAGGTGTTTATAGTTCGCCTCACTTAGGAAGCGTGGCCGAGCGGTTGAAGGCACCGGTCTTGAAAACCGGCGACCCGAAAGGGTTCTAGAGTTCGAATCTCTACGCTTCCGCCAAATTTGAAAGCCCTGCGATAGCAATATCGCGGGGCTTTTTCTTTTATCTTTGTTACCAAAGAATAACGTAATGTCAGCCAGATTCAGACCCGTACTGAATAAAATTAACCCCAGAAAACTCAGGAGCATAAAAAAGTAACTCTGCCATCATCAACTGCACAAGCAGACTCGTTTTGCTAAGCTGAAAGAGATGATTCCTCTCATCCGGAGCGGTTTCAGTTTTAATGGAATACATAACATATGAGTGAAAATACCCCCATCCCAAAGCAGTCCACAAGCAAGATTAACAAAGCGGTCTTCTATACATCTGCTTTGTTAATTTTCCTTCTCGTTGCATTTGCAGCGATTTTCCCTGACGTTGCCGACAAAAATTTCAAACTGCTGCAGCAGCAGATATTCACTAACGCCAGCTGGTTCTACATCCTGGCGGTCGCGCTGATATTACTGAGCGTGACGTTTCTTGGTTTGTCTCGCTACGGCGATATCAAGCTGGGTCCCGACCATGCCCAGCCCGATTTCAGTTATCACTCCTGGTTTGCCATGCTGTTTTCCGCAGGGATGGGGATAGGCCTGATGTTCTTCGGCGTCGCCGAGCCGGTCATGCACTATCTCTCTCCGCCGGTAGGCACCCCCGAGACCGTTGCCGCTGCCAAAGAAGCAATGCGGCTAACCTTCTTCCACTGGGGGCTTCACGCCTGGGCTATCTATGCCATTGTTGCGTTGATCCTCGCCTTTTTCAGCTACCGCCACGGCCTGCCGCTGACGTTGCGCTCGGCGCTCTATCCTATCATCGGTGACAAAATTTATGGGCCGATAGGCCACGCCGTCGATATTTTTGCCGTTATCGGCACCGTTTTTGGGGTGGCGACCTCGCTGGGCTATGGCGTATTGCAGGTGAATGCCGGGCTTAATCATCTCTTCGGTGTGCCGGTCAATGAAACGGTGCAGGTGATCCTGATCGTCGTCATCACCGGTATGGCGACCATTTCCGTGGTCTCCGGGCTGGATAAAGGCATCCGCATCCTGTCCGAGATTAATCTGGGTCTGGCCTTGCTGCTGTTGGCGCTGGTGTTGTGCCTGGGGCCTACCGTCCTGCTGCTGAAATCTTTCGTTGAAAACACGGGCGGCTATCTCTCTGAACTGGTAAGTAAGACGTTCAACCTTTACGCCTACGAGCCAAAATCCAGCAACTGGCTGGGAGGCTGGACGCTGCTGTACTGGGGCTGGTGGCTCTCCTGGTCGCCCTTTGTCGGGATGTTTATTGCCCGAGTCTCCCGCGGCAGAACCATTCGTGAATTCGTGACCGGCGTGCTCTTTGTCCCTGCGGGTTTCACCCTGATGTGGATGACCGTTTTCGGCAATAGCGCGATTTATCTCATCATGAGCCAGGGGGCAACCGATCTGGCGAACACGGTGCAGCAGGATGTGGCGCTGGCGCTGTTCAATTTCCTCGAGCACTTCCCGTTCTCATCCATACTGTCGTTTATCGCCATGGCGATGGTCATTGTCTTCTTTGTCACCTCAGCCGACTCGGGTGCAATGGTGGTGGATACGCTGGCGTCCGGCGGCGAGCCGAATACGCCCGTCTGGCAGCGCATTTTCTGGGCCGCGCTGATGGGGGTGGTGGCGATTGCGCTGCTCCTTGCAGGTGGGCTAAGCGCGCTGCAAACGGTCACCATTGCCAGCGCGTTACCGTTTTCCGTCATCCTGCTTATCTCCATCTACGGGCTGTTGAAGGCGCTACGTCGTGATTTAACCAAGCGCGAAAGCCTGAGTATGGCGACTATCGCGCCCACCGCAGCCCGCAATCCAATTCCGTGGCAGCGGCGTTTACGTAATATCGCCTATCTGCCGAAGCGCTCCCTGGTGAAACGCTTTATGGATGAGGTGATCCAACCGGCGATGACGCTGGTTCAGGAGGAGTTGCAAAAGCAGGGCACGGTGAGCCGAATCAGCGATGTGCCGGACGATCGTCTTCGTCTGGAAGTGGATTTAGGCAATGAGCTGAACTTTCTCTATGAAGTCAGGCTGCGTGGCTATAACTCGCCGACTTTCGCCCTGGCGGCTATCGATAACGACGAACAGCAAGCGGAGCAGCACAGATACTACCGTGCAGAAGTCTACCTCAAAGAGGGGGGACAGGATTACGATGTCATGAGCTGGACTCAGGAACAGCTGATCAACGACATTCTGGACCAGTACGAAAAGCATCTGCACTTCCTGCATCTGGTTCGTTAATCTTCCGGTGCCGCCAACCCTGGCGGCATTTTTTTTGCCCTGCAACTTACGAAGAGAGGTCAACGATGATGTCGCGCTGGCGGTGGATACTGGCACAGGTCTTTAAAAAACTCTGGTTCAGGGCAACGCTGTTCGCCATTGCAGCCATTATCACCGCGCTGCTATCTATCGTCTTTAAGGCGATGATCCCGGAGTCCTTATCGGTCAAGGTGGGCGCCGAAGCGGTAGACAACATCCTCAATATCCTCGCTTCAAGCATGCTGGCGGTGACCACCTTTTCCCTCAGCATTATGGTCTCCGCCTACGGGTCAGCGACAACAAATGTTACCCCCAGGGCCACGCGCCTCGTTGTCGAAGATGTCACTACCCAAAACGTACTGGCCACCTTTATCGGCTCGTTTCTGTTCAGCCTGGTAGGGATCATCGCCCTGAATATGGGCGCATACGGGGAACGGGGGCGGGTGATTCTATTTTTCGTCACCCTGATCGTTATTGCGCTGATTCTGTTAACGCTGCTGCGCTGGATCCAGCATCTGACTTCCCTTGGCCGCGTCGGCGAGACAACCAAAAAAGTGGAGGATGCGGCGTTAGAAACCTTTATTGAACGCGCCAAAAACCCCTGTCTCGGCGGCTTTCCCTGGCCTGAAAGCGACACGCAGCCAAAAGGCACCACCGCTCTTTTTCCCCGGGATATTGGATACGTTGAATATATTGACGTCGACAGGCTTCAGGCGCTGCTGTCCGACAGTTCGTTGCATGTCTATCTGGTGGCGCAACCGGGCAGCTTCGTTCATCCTTCCCGGCCCCTGATCTACGTGACCGATAGCGTAGACGCGGCACTCAGTTCAGCGATCCTGTCAGCAGTTCGCGTGTCTGACGTGCGCTCCTTTAATCAGGACCCCCGTTTTTGCCTTTGCGTGCTGGCGGAAATTGCCTGCCGCGCACTTTCGCCCGCGGTGAACGATCCCGGAACCGCCATTGACGTTATCGGCCGCGGGGTGCGGGTACTATCTGAATATGCCCGCCACGCCAGCACCGGGAGCGAGGTGAAATTCCCTGCCGTTCACGTGGCACCTCTGCGGGACTGCGACCTGATGGAAGACTTTTTTTCACCCATCGCGCGCGACGGCGCGGCGATGCGGGAAATACAGCTGAGAGTGCTGAAAAGCCTCAGCATGCTGAGCTGCGGCTGGCCCGAACGCTTTGGCTCAGCCGCAGCGGGCATGGTCGAGGAGATGAAAGAGCGCATAGAAATCACGCCCTATATTGCGTCAGATAAACAACGGCTGAGAGCGGCCTGTCACGCTTTGTTTCCGGAGGCGGGATCTCCTCGTGACGTGCAGAGCTGAACGTCGTCTTGCTGCCATCCCCGGTTAACAATGCGTGCTTTACGCCTGGTTACTGCCAGGCTTTCAGGCGTTTGAGCGTCCCCTTTAAAAACCTTCTTCTATACTCAGTAACGTTCAGTGATCTATGCCGCTGTTTTCCTTAACTGCCTGAGTTTTTAGCTATTGCCCATGCACACAACAGCCGCATCCATCCGGGAACAGGACATATTGGCTCATTTTTATTTTTGATAGGGGACTTCCTGGTATGTTGCATTCTCATCCCTCCCGTACCGGCAGCATTTTGCTGTTGCTGGCTGCGGTCATTGGCTTCGCGGTGGCGTTATACGCCTGGCTGACGCCCCTTACCGGCGTCACCGGTACCATTGGTGCGCTGGGCGTCGCCATAGCCTGCGCCGTGCTGGCGGTACTGACCTTTATACTGCGTGCCGCATCCGGTCGCGGCGGGCGTATATTCCTGATTATTGTCACTCTTGTGGTTCTGGCTGGTACGGGTTTTGCAGCCGCGCTGCTGCACCAGTACATCATAACGGCAGCCATGGTGGTCGGCCTGATTGGTCTGATTATGCTGAGCAGCACTTCCGTTCACCACCATCCCCGCGTCAGAGCCTGAGGAGCCACCCGTGCATAACGATAAACACTACCCGTTAATGAAAGTCAGCATGACAGCGCTGGCACTGCTGATCGCGCCACTCTCACTGCATGCGCAGGATAAAGCCGCTGAGGCCTCTCAGGGAACGCAGGAAGAGCTCAACGTGGATGCGGCCGACCAGCAGGCGCCGGGCACCACCAAAACCACCGATGACGCCGCAAGCGGAAAAAGTGAAGGGCAGTCCGTGACCTCGGCAGAGCATCCGGGGACGCCGCTTGTGCCTTCCACCGCCACCTGGGACAGCTTCCACGGGCAGCTTAATGCCCAGAAATACAGCCCGCTGACCCAGATCACCGCAGAGAACGTCGGAAAATTAAAAAAAGTCTGGGAGTTTCATACCGGCGATGTATCGGATGGTAAAGGCGATACCCCGGCGACCGTCTGGTCAGCCACGCCCATCTTCGCCAACGACACGCTCTACATCGGCACCCCTTTCGATCGCCTGATTGCGCTCGACCCGGGCACCGGGAAAGAGAAGTGGCACTATGACACCAAATCGCCGCGCAAGGCACTGACCCAACCGGTGCTGAAGAACCGCGGTGTCTCTTACTGGCAGGCTAAAAATCCGGTCGCCGGCGAAGCCTGCCAGAAGATCGTCTATATGGGCACCGTTGACGGTAAGCTCTTCGCCCTTGACGCCGACTCCGGCAAGCCGTGCAGCAACTTTGCGGATAACGGCGTGCTGAACGTAAACCAGTGGAACACGGTGAACGCCAAGTTCCCGCTCTCCATCCTGCAGCCGCCGACGGTGGTGGGTAACCATCTGCTGGTGGGCTGGGCTGGTAAAGACTGGGCCTATGCCGAAGCGCCTCCGGGCACCGTATTTTCCATCAACGCCCAGACCGGCGAGCGGGAATGGTCCTTTGAGGCGATTCCAGCCGAAATCCGCCAACGCACGGGGACCGCTAACGTCTGGACGCACATGTCCGCCGACGAAGCCAACGGTCTGGTCTATCTCCCTGTTTCCTCTCCGTCACCTAACTACTGGGGCGGTAACCGTGTCGACGCGATCCCGCTTGGCACCTCGACAACCGCGCTGGACATCAATACCGGTAAAGTGGTCTGGTCCCGCCAGTGGGTGCATCATGACGTCTGGGATTACGATATCAACTCCGCGCCAACGCTGATGGATATCACCGTTGATGGCAAGCAGATCCCGGCGCTGATTCAGGCCACCAAGCAGGGCTTCCTGTTTGTGGTTAACCGCCTGACCGGAGAGGACGTCTGGCCTATCGAAGAGCGTCCGGTCCCGCAGGGCGACGGTTCTGTACAGGGTGAAAAACTTTCGCCAACCCAGCCGTTCCCGACGAAGCCTGCGCCGCTGCTCGATCAGTCGAAAAAGCCGGAGATCTGGAAACTGGCCGATATGGTCGGGGCCGGTCAGTGCTCACGCCTGTGGGATAATCTGACCTATGAGGGCATGTACACCCCACCGACCACCAAAGGCGAAGGCGCGCTGACCTATCCCGACAGCGCCGGTGGCGTGCAGTGGGGCGGGGTGGCGTTCGATCCGAATAAGCAGATCGCTATCGTCAATACCTCACATATCGTGCAGTACGTGAAGCTCTACAGCCGTGAAGATTACGATAAGGCCGATAAAGACTCCGGCAACGAGAGTGGTTTTGCGCCGCAGGAAGGCGCGCCGTACGGTATGCGTCTCCTGGTGGCCAATAACTGGCTGGGCATGCCGTGCTGGAAGCCACCTTTTGGTGAGATTGTCGCGCTGGATATGCATACCGGTGACGTGAAGTGGCGCCGTCCGGTGGGGGCTTCGCAGCAATACGGCTTCTTTATGCCGGAAAGCTGGGGCTCGCCAACCATCGGCGGCCCGGCGATCACCGCGGGTGGGGTGATCTTCATCGGTGCCTCTATGGATGCCAAAGTACGCGCTTACTCGGTGGAGAGCGGGGAAGAGCTGTGGTCCGATCAGGCTGAAGCCCCGGCGGTTGCCAACCCGTCAGTCTATGAATATAAAGGCCGTCAGTATGTGGCTTTTGTCGCGGGCGGGAACACTATCCTGAAGGATCAGGTGGGCGACCAGGTTGTGGTTTACGCGCTGCCTGAATAGTTCCACAAAGCGCAATATCACTGTAATGGGGCCCGCGGGCCCCTTTTTTGTCAGTCTTTAATTAAACCGGGATTCGCTTGCGTCCCAGCTATACTCGCCGTTTGCGGTCAACGTATCGCCCAGTTCCTGATAGACGAAATCATAAAAATCTGCGCTGGCATCGTACCCCGAGTAATCGACGACCGCGAGGCCCACGAATGCCCCGGTAAAGAACCCGCCATAGCTTTGCAGGACATAATCATCTGAGAGAACGGCGGCATCCAGTTTGACGGGGATCTCGATGAACGTGACGCCATCAAAGCTGTATTCGTAGGTATAGGTTTCCTTACGAACTTTCGAGCGGAACCAGACGTATTCTGTTCCCTGCGGAATTTTGATCGCGTTATCTTTCAGGTAAGAGGTATATCTACCGCGGTTATTTTCCCCTATTTCGATAACGGCACCGTTTATTTCATTCCAGGTAATGAATACGAAACTCCAGTGACGATCGTTATAATAATTCGTTAGGCCAGCCATCTGCTGATAGCTAAATGGATTGAATTTAACTTTAACCTGAGCATCAAAATAGAAGGCTTGCCAGCGGCGGGCAATCAGCGAAAGATCGTGAGTATTGGCTAAAGAACCCTGGCCGTTTAACGTCAGTTTTCCGTCGCCCGTTGTGCCCATTTTTTCGGTGAACGGCACGCGAAGCGTATTCCAGTTAATATCGAGCGTCGCAGTGTTAAAATCATCGCGCTGGCTATGATCTTGTGCGCTTTCGGTGTAAATAGCATCGGCAGGGCCTTCGACAAAGGTTTTACCCCCATGGCCGCCTTCAATGCGTGGCCAGCCCGCTTCATCCCAGTACACTTTCTGAATCGAAGTTTCACGGCCCAGGGTTGACCAGCCCCGGGGATCGTAGGCTGACTCGCCCGGGCGATTCCACGGCCGTGCGCAGAGCGAGGCGTAATACCATTCACCGCCAGGGGTGGAAACTAACGCACCATGACCCTGTTTCTGAATATAGCTGTACGGAGTATCGACGTTCGTCAGGAAGACCTCTCCTGGCTCGGTTTCAAAGCTATCGGCCTCTAAAGTTTTTGAACGGGCAACCACCTCCTGGTGGGTGAACACCGTCCCCCCCTGAGCGGCGAAAAGATAGTAATAGCCGTTCAGTTTATAAAGATGTGGCCCCTCAACCAGTGCAACGGCGGTGCCCCGGTAAATCGTTCGCGCTGTCTCTGGTTTTAATTTTAGCGTCTCGGTATTCAGCTCAGTTAACGTGATGCCGTTGAAGGGATGATGGTACTCGCGATGGTCCCAGGTTTGTTGAACCAGATATTTACGCCCATCGTCGTCGTGGAAGAGTGAGGCATCGAAACCGACACCGTTAAGTTTGACAGGATCGGACCAGGGACCCCGAATATCGGTGGCGGTGGTCAGGTAGTTTTTCATGTCCTTGAAGGCACCTTCGGTGATTTTCACGTCCGTGTACACCAGCCAGAATTTGCCATCGGCGTAAGAGAGCGCCGGTGCCCAAATCCCACCGGAAGAGGGATTTCCTTTCATATCTAAAAGCGCTGTCGTTGATAATGGGCTGGGCAGAAGATCCCAGTTTTTTAGGTCTTTTGATTCATGCAGACGCACGCCAGGGAACCACTCAAAGGTTGAGTTGGCGATGTAGTAGGTGTCTTCTACACGAATAATACTTGGGTCCGGGTTAAAACCAGGCAGTACAGGGTTCTGGATAAGCGACATATCATTCTACCTTTTAACGTTTTCTGAATTTTATTTTTAAATACTTTTTAGTTCATATTTGAAATTACACGCGGATCTCATCAAGCTGGCGATTGATATCGGTGACATGTTTATCGGAGATGGGGTAAATGTGAATGACGATCATCGAGATAAAAGCTAAAGCAATAGGGATCCAAACTGCGGTGATAATAATGCCGTCGATTGCGCTCGCACTTTGCTGCGCCCCGGTTTCGCTAAATCCATAGGCCGCCAGTAACCAGAGTGGAATTGCGCCGCCGATAGTAAATCCAATTTTGAAAAAGAGCCCCATAATGGCATTGATGATGGCGGCATTGCGCTTGCCTGATTTTAATTCACCATAAGCGATCACTTCCGGCACCAGTGCCCACATGAATCCGGTCGCCGAGGTTAAGCCCCACTGCTTGATAAAGGTGGCGATATACGCGAGCCAGAGGGCATCATGCATACCCTCGCGCGACCAGACGTAGGTCAGTAATTCGCCGACAATAAACATGCCGAGGAAAATGTGGAAGAATCCTTTTTTACCAAAAATCTTCTTCAGCTTAGGCCAGAAAATGGGGAACAGAATGCCGGGGATTGAGGCAACAAGGCCGACGGCGCCCATCCATTCGGAATGGCCGACAACAAACTGATTGAAAAAGCCATTCACGGTGTTCATGAAGAACATAAATGTGAATGCCAGCATGAAAAACAGCCCAAGAATAACCAACGGACGGTTATTTTTGAGTTCAAGGAAGAGGTCGGTGGTTTTAACGTTGGCCGTCTGCTCTGCTGAAGCCACAACGCGTTCTTTGGTGAATTTATAGCAAATGAACAGGGCAACTGCGCCGATGACCATATAGATCGAGTAAACGCCAAACCAGGCATAGTTCGCTGAGGGATCGGTATAGTTGCCCATATTGAGCTCAAGGCCAAAGAACCCGGTGTCCTTGAGGCTGCGATCCTTGGGCGAGGCCATCTGGACAAACATAGGGAAGAGGGTATAGACCAAAAGATTGGCGCTGTTGGCCAGCATCATTCGCGTACTGGTCAGTTTATCGATAGATTCAGGATCCCGGGTCAATGAGGCATTTAGTGAACCATAAGGAATGTTCACCACGGAATAAACCAGATCCAGAGCCAGATAAACAATAAAGGCAAAAGGCGCTGAACCTTTTACGCCAGGAATAGGTGCAAAAAGTAAAGCGGACAGAATAACGAGCGGAACGCCGGCTCTTAAAATCCACGGACGATATTTCCCTGCCGATGAACTTCTTTTGTCAACATAGGTTCCGACCATCGGATCCCAAAAAACATTGAGGATGCGTACAAAAAGAAAGATGAATCCCGCCGTCGCGGTACCGATGGTATTTACCGTCAACATGTGAAGCGCCAGAAAACCACCAATCGTGCCAAAGACCAGGTTTTGCGCAAAGTCGCCCATTCCATAGCCAATGCGCTCCCCACGAGATAATTTGTGATATTCATCATGCCGGCTATGCATTATGTTTTTACTCATTCTAATCCGATCTCCGATTTGTTTTATGAACGCGAAGCTCTTTCTGACACAGGAGGCCAGGGAGGATCCATTACGTTTTTAAATTAATTTATTATGTTTTTTTATTTCTGTGATCGTCGAGCACAGGTTCTATATAAAGCCATAAAATAGCTCTGGTGAAGCGGTGTAAATGTGCTGGAAATATAAGGGTGATTTTGCGACGAAGTTCACGTTTGAGCATTATCTTACCCGGATAGTGAAATAACGTAATTGAGCAACAGGCCAGGAAAATAGAGGGTATGTCTCAGCCGATCCTTGCCGCTACCTGAGAGCGCTCTCGCTTTAACAGTCAGCGCGCATTATAAGTTTCAAAGAAGGAGATAGCCTTACGATAATTGTGTAAAACCTCTGGCCCTATAAAAATAAAAATCAACTTGTTCTGATGATAGCGACATATTCTGTCAATCCGGAACGGGGTGGTTATTGTCTGAATAAAATTTAAATATATTGAGATAACCATGAACATGATTAAAAAACTTCCATTAACAATGGCGGTTATCGCCGCGCTTTGCCCGATTTCTGTCCTCGCACAAGAATTTACTCAGGAGCAAATCGACGCCATTGTGGCCAAAGCGGTGGATAAAGCCCTGGCAGAACGCCAGGCGAAAATGGATGCCGCGGTGGCGAAAAAAGCCGACGTTATTAACGAGCCGCAGAGCGCCGCCCAGTCCCCGGATATGGCTATCCCGTTCGGGATTAAATTTACCGGCTATGCCCGTTACGGGGCGCACTTCCAGGCTGCGGATCAGAAGTATGTGGCGGTGGACGGCTCCTACAACGGAGCCTCGGCCATCGGCCGTCTGGGTAACGAAGGCAACGGCGGCGAGTTCCAGCTCTCCAAGGCCTTCAAGGGCGAGAACGGCGCCATCTGGGACGTCAACGTGATGATCGACCACTGGGGCGACGAAGTTAACCTGAAAAAAGCCTACGCGGGGGTGACCAACATTCTGGAATCCAACCCGAACGCCTATATCTGGGCGGGGCGTGACTTCCACCAGCGTCCGCAGCAGGGCATCAACGACTACTTCTGGATGAACCACGACGGCCAGGGCGCCGGGGTAAAGAACTTCGACATCGGCGGCGTGCAGTTTGACGTGGCCACCGTGGCGGCGGTCGAATCCTGCAGCCCGGAAGTGATGGACGATGAGGCCAACCCGTCGCGCATCACCTGTACCGGCGGCTCCGGCACCGGGGACAAGGGCAACTACGCGGCCACCTCCAAAATTCACGGCATGAAGCTCGGCCCGATCGACCTCGAGCTGTACGCCAACTACGGCTTTGACTCGAAGGCCATCGACACCGAAGAGCGGACCAACGCCTGGCAGGGCGGCGTGGTGCTGAGCCACACCAACGACAGCGGCGTGAACAAGGTGATCGCCCGCTACTCTGATAACTCGGACAACAGCGTGTTCAACAAAACCGAGGATCTGACCACGGTGTACGCCAGCTTCGAAGGGCTGCACAAGTTCACCCAGGCGACCCAGGTGGAGTACATTCTGGCCTTCCACGACTTTGATAACAGCCGCGACAAGACCGACAACCGCAAGAACTACAACGCCATCGTGCGCCCGATGCACTGGTGGAACGACGTGCACTCCACCTGGCTGGAAGCGGGCTGGCAGCATGTTGATTACGACAACGGCGGCGACAACAAGGGCTGGAAGCTGACCCTGTCGCAGAACATGTCCATCGCCATGGGCCCGGAATTCCGCCCGATGCTGCGCTTCTACGTCACCGGCGGCAAGGTGGATAACGAACGCACCGCCCGCGTGAACAACACCAAAGACGAAACCCTCGACGACTTCAACGTCGGCGCGATGTGGGAGGCGTGGTTCTGAGGTAAAAGCAAAACGGCAACCAGGTTGCCGTTTTTAGTGTTTGCGCCCTCTCCCGGTGGGAGAGGGGCGGGGTGAGGGCATCAGGCCGCACACCCCCATTGCGCCCGGCGGCGCTGCGCTTACCCGGCCTACAAGGTTTTGTAGGCCGGGTAAGCGTAGCGCCACCCGGCAATGGTATGCGAAAGACGCAAAAACCATCACATTATCAAATTCTTCAATTCACCCCTTTACATAGCGCGCAGAGATGTTTATAGTGCGCCTCACTTTGGAAGCGTGGCCGAGCGGTTGAAGGCACCGGTCTTGAAAACCGGCGACCCGAAAGGGTTCTAGAGTTCGAATCTCTACGCTTCCGCCAAATTCTGCAAAAAAGCCCGTGAAAACGGGCTTTTTTGTATCTAAAATTTGTACCTTTCTCACTCCGCCTCTTTTCAGTTATTCATTTTTCAGGTGAGGGCAACGCCCGCCCAGGTTCTGCGAAGGAAGAGACTCTATGAGCAGAAAGCGTTTTAAAGAGGAGCAAATCGCAGATTTTCTTCGACAGGCTAAAGAAGGCATGCCTGATAAGGCGTTGTGTGAACAATACGGTTTCAGTATCACTACGCTTCGACGCTGGAAAGAGCTGCACGACGGTGCTATCAGAAACAAACTAAAAAAAATGGAATCGATCGCAGCGGTGGTCTATTTAGCGATCATCGCCACTAGCGTGCTGCTTGCGATCGTTTTTGATAAGGTCGTTGGTGTCCTGTTCATATTCCTGATGCTGGGTTATTGCGTTTATTATATTGTTCAGTTTCGCAAGGTGTCCGGGTTATTTATCTCAGGTGATAATGTATTTCTCTCTCGCAGAGGATTAGGAGCGAGTAATGCATTTTATTTGTTTAGCTGGATCTTTGTTGTTTTGTTTACGCTCTTCATCATTAGCTCAGCTGCTGTCGGCGTTTTTCGGGGCTGAGGCATAAAGCGTACCCGTGTGACCACGGGTACTTGCCCTAAGAAGGATCAGGACTTAAACAGGTTCTTCAGGGTGTGGGGCTGACAGCGCAGATACTGTTCCGGCGCATGCACCTGCGCACCCAGTGCCGCCGCCGCATGCCACGGCCAGCGTGGGTTGTAGAGCGCCCCTCGGGCGATGGCGATGATATCCGCATCCCCGCTCGCCACGATAGATTCCGCATGCTCCGGCTCGGTGATTAACCCCACCGCCACCACCGGAATGTTGACCGCCGCTTTAACCGCTCTTGCCAGCGGCACCTGATAGCCAGGATAGACAGCAATTTTCTGGTCAGGATGCAGGCCGCCGCTGGAGACGTGAATCGCGTCGACGCCGTGCGCTTCCAACATCTCAGAGAACGCGACCGCTTCCTCGAGGTCAAATCCGCCGTCCACCCAGTCCGTCGCAGAGATACGCACGCTGATGGCTTTGTCCGCAGGGAAGACTTCGCGCACCGCATCGACAATCTCCAGCGGGAAGCGGGCTCTGTTTTCCAGCGAACCACCGTAATTATCCGTGCGCTGGTTAGAGAGCGGCGATAAGAACTGGTGCAGCAGATACCCGTGGGCAGCGTGGATCTGAATCAGATCAAAATTCAGTCTGGCGGCACGCTTGGCGGCCTCGACGAACTGATTGCGGATTTCGGCCAGGCCGTTGCTGTCGAGGGCCGTCGGCGGGATATAACCCTCGTTGTAGGGCACCGCCGAAGGGGCCAGGGTTTGCCAGCCACCCTGCCGATCGGGTGGGATCTGGCCCTGTTTTTCCCACGGTTTGTACGTTGAAGCTTTGCGGCCAGCATGAGCCAGCTGAATGCCTACAGGAATATTTGACCACTTACGAATCGTGTTAAGCACCTGGCCCATGGCTTCTTCGGTTTTATCATCATAGAGCCCGACGTCCGCGTACGTAATGCGGCCTTCAGGGGAGACCGCTGCCGCCTCGATGGTCAGCAGGCCCGCGCCGGACAGCGCCAGTTGCCCAAGATGGAGAGTGTGCCAGTCATTCATACAGCCCTCTTCGGCGGAATACTGACACATGGGGGCGATCACGATGCGATTATCAAGTTCAAGATTGCGGATACGTAACGGTGTAAACAGCTTGGGTTGAGACATACATGTCACTCCAGATTGCAGCGTTAGAAACAGGGTGTTTAATGCTGGAATACTCAGCAATATAACGCAGGGATACCGGTAGATGAATGTTCATTTTATGCTACAAACGTATCCGGGTTAGGGCTTATGGACTTATCCGAGGCCGACAAGAAGCGCGTCAGTGTAAAGTTATTTAAGCCTGGCGGCATAAACGATACAGCACCATCAGCATCACGCTGATGGTGCTGGCATGCTCTATTTTTTCTCGTCAGCATAGCGACGGGCGTTGTCATAAAGACCTGTACACATCAGATTCACCTTTTTAAATTATCCCCTGCCCACCATGGACAGGGGAAGATACAGCGCTTAATTTGTATTCTGCGCACGGTCATTATCAATATCACAAATTAATTCCGTAATCATCCCGCGTCACGATGAATATTTTAATGTAAACATTTACGCTGTGATTTTTATTTAAATTACACCTTAGGATTTTTCCTAATATTAATTTCACTGCTATTTTTACTGTCGGGGATAATTTCTTGGGTAGCCATTTTAAACGCTTAAATGTTATGTTTCTGTAGCTATATTTCACCATTGTGGTGCAACTCAATACAAAAATAACCATATTAATCAGGCGCATCAATGTTGACATGTATACATTGATGGGCGCGCAGTTTTACGTCGTCGTGCAATGGTTGTGTTTTATTGTTACGGGAAATATCATTTTTCTGTGCGTAAAAGAATTAAACGTATTTTATTCATTTATAAAGGGCGATTAATCAGGGGAATAATGCACTCCGGTTAACCAGACGAGGCATTTTAATTTAAAGGGAAACGCATAAGGGATGAATGTCACGACCGGAGGGCTTCGGTCAACGTCATCATGAATAACAATTAAAGTTGAGTGTAATAATGAAAAATCACTTTCGCGTCGCCGCAGCCCTGATGGGCATTCTGGCTTCTGGTGCGGCATTTTCTAACAATATAACCACCAACCCGGGCGCTGCCGCAGGTACGCAAAGCACCGGCGGCGTCGTCGAGTTCAGCGGTGAAATCGTCGACAACTCCTGCGATGTCACCACCTCCAGCAAAGATGTGAAGGTGGATCTGGGGAAATGGAGCGCAAGCTATTTCACCGCAGCCAATGTCGAAACAACAAAAACCCCCTTCAAAATTCAGATAGATAACTGCCCGACGTCGGTTAAGACGGTGGCGGTGCTGTTTGATGGTCAAAAAGATGCCGACGATGCCACGCTGCTGGCGGTAGCAGGCGGAGCGAAGGGCGTGGGCATTAAATTGTATAACGGCGGCGCATCCAGCTCGCAGGTCAACCTGGGGACCGTCTCTGCCAGCGTTCCGGTGGCCTCCGGTAAAGCCACGGTGCCGTTTTTCGCTGACTACACCTCCACGGTGGCAACCGTCACCTCGGGTGCGGCCAACGGCGTTGCAAACTTCCTGATGGTTTACAACTGATCTCCGCATGAGCAGGCCCCGCGCCTGTTCATCTCTTTGAATTCGATGGTAATTGCACGATGAAACAGCTTCTTGCCGCTGTGATGGCCTCTTTTTTTCTGTTCTGCGCCAGCGCGCAGGCCGGCATCGTTATGGGGGGGACCCGCGTTATTTATCAGGAAGGTAAACGCGAGGCCGCCATTACGGTGACCAATATGGATACCCACGTTCCGTACCTGGTGCAGTCGTGGGTGGAAAACCTGGCCGCGGACGATAAACGCCCGGTGCCTTTTGTGGTGACACCGCCGCTCTTTCGCCTCGATCCCGAGCAGGAGAACATCCTGCGTATCAGCTTTACCGGCGGGACGCTGCCCGGTGACCGGGAATCGGTTTTCTGGCTGTGCGTGAAAAATATCTCCCCGACGCAAAAAGGGGAGTCCAACAAGCTGCAGATCAACGTCAAATCCAAATTCAAGCTCTTCTGGCGACCGAAAGGGCTGGGCGACGCAAAAGAGGCCTGGCAGAAGCTGACCTTTACCCGCAGCGGCAACCGGCTGGTGGCCCATAACCCGACGCCGTTTTACGTCTCATTTTACAGTCTGGCGGTTGGCGGAAAAGAGATCTTCGAGCCGGGGATGATCGCCCCGATGAGCAGCCAGACGTGGACGGTTAGCGGCACCGGGCAGGTGACGTGGCGCGCCATTAATGATTCGGGCGGTATCACTGACGCCGCGCAGCAGTAAACCGGGGAGCGAGGGTGAAAAAGCAGACATCACGCCGTCACCGCGCGCAGACGGCCTCGTCCGGCGGCGCGTTACTGCTGGCGACGGTTCCCACGGCGCTGTTTATGCTGTGCCGGCCCGGGCTGGTACGGGCTGAGGATTACTTCGATCCGGCGGCGCTGGAGCTAAGCTCCCCGCAGCAAAAAACCGCCGACCTGCACTATTTTGCGTCAGCGGGCGGGCAGCAGCCCGGTACGTATCCGGTCAGCATCTGGGTCAACGGTCAGCAGGTGAGCGAGGGCAACATCACCTTTGTAGAAGAGAACGACAAACTGACGCCGGTACTGACGGCCCCGCAGCTGGCGGAATATGGCGTCAACGTCAGCGCGTTCTCGTCATTTGAACGGCTGCATGAAGGGGAGACCTTTACCCGCATCGGGGAATACATCCCGGATGCCAGCAGCGCGTTCGACTTCTCCACCCAGCGTCTCAATCTGAGCATTCCCCAGGCGGCGATGAACGTGCAGAGCCGTGGCTACGTCGATCCGGCGCGCTGGGATGAGGGGATTCCGGCCGCGTTTGTCGACTACACGCTTAGCGGATCGCAAACCGGGCAGTCCACTCATGACGGGCGCGCCACCTTCCTGAGCCTGCGCAGCGGCGTAAACCTTGGCCCGTGGCGGTTACGCAATACCTCGTCCATGCAGTATGACACCACCCGGCGCTGGAATTCGCTCAGCACCTGGCTGCAACGGGACGTCACGGCGCTGAAAAGCCAGCTGCGGATGGGGGATACTTACACCAGCGGCGACGTGTTCGACAGCGTGCAGTTTCGCGGCGTCCAGCTGATGTCGAATGAGGAGATGCTCCCGGACAGCCAGCGCGGTTTTGCCCCGGTGATCCGAGGCGTGGCCCACAGCAACGCCAAAGTCACCGTCTCCCAGCACGGCTACGTGATCTACGAAACCTATGTCTCGCCCGGGGCGTTTGCCATCAAGGATCTCTACCCGACGGCGCAGAGCGGCGACCTTGAGGTCAAAGTGAAGGAGAGTGACGGGTCGGAACGCACCTTCACCCAGCCGTTTTCCTCCGTGCCGTTTATGCTGCGCGAGGGCCGGGTTAAATACAGCCTCAGCGCCGGGCGCTTTCATTCCGGTGAGGATGAGAGCCGCTCGCCTGTTTTTATCCAGGGCACGCTGTTTTACGGTTTACCGGCCGCGTTCACGCTCTATGGCGGCACGCAGGTTGCCGACGATTATCACGCCCTGGCCCTCGGGTTGGGGCACGGCTTAGGCGAGCTCGGGTCTCTTGGCGCGGACGTGACGCTGGCAGGCACCGCCGCACCGTCCGGCAGGCGCTACAAGGGCCATTCCCTGCGAGTGCAGTATCAGAAAAGTTTTGCCCAGGCGGGTACCACCTTCAGCCTCGCCAGCTATCGCTACTCCTCCAGCGGGTTTTATGATTTCAGCGAGGCGATGATGCTGGAGCGTCGCGACGGGCTGATTGACAACAAACGCAGCCGGGAAGAAATAGCCATCAGCCAGACCCTCGGCGATGTGGGGAACCTGTCGTTTTCCGCCTGGTCCCAGGATTACTGGCACAGCCAGAGCAGCGACAAAACGCTCCATGCCGGGTTTTACAGCGCCTGGAAAGGCATCTCCTGGGGGCTCGGCTACTACTACACCCGATCCAGCAGCCACAACAATCCCGATCGCTCCTGGTCGTTCAACGTCAATATTCCGCTGGGCGGCGCGCTGGCCAGCAGTTCCGTCAGCTACACCACCTCGTCGGATAACCGCGGCTACACCTCGCACCAGGCGGCGATGTACGGCTCGGTGCCAGAGAACCCGAACCTTTATTACTCGGTGCAGCAGGGCTACGCCCGCCAGGGGCAGGGGAGTAACAGCGGCGCTTCCCTTGATTACCACGGCGGCTACGGTCAGGCGCAGCTCGGCTATCGACGCGACCGCGACAGCAGCCAGCTCACCTGGGGAGCCTCGGGCTCCATCGTCGCGCACCCGCACGGCGTCACGCTGGGGCAAAATCTCGGCGACAGCTTTGCCATCGTGCGGGCACCGGGGGCCGCTAACGTGGCTATCCAGAACGGCAGCAACGTCCACACCGACTGGCGGGGCTACGCGGTGGTGCCCACCCTGACGGCGTATCACAAGAACGTCATCACTCTTGATACCGAATCGATGACCAGCGATACCGACGTCGATCAGTTCGGCGCAACGGTGATCCCCGGCGGTGGAGCGGTGGTCGAGGCCAACTACCAGACCCATATCGGCCATCGCGTGCTGTTCACCCTGCATGACAAACAGGGCCCGGTGCCGTTTGGCGCCAGCGCGCAGCTGGCGGGTGATAATACCGCCGCCACCGGCATGGTCGCCGACGGTGGAACCGTCTATCTGAGCGGTATCCCGGATGACGGCATCCTTGAGGTGAACTGGGATGACGACGGGGTGGCCCACCGGTGCACGCTGCCGTTCCACATTACTGGCGACCAGCAGGACGCGGTGAAACGTATCTATGCCGCCTGTTTATCTCCCGGAGGAAATTAATCATGCGCTTAATGTATTTACTTCTGATAGTGGCCGGGCTGTTCAGCCCCGGCGTGTGGGCGGCAGCCTGCAACGGCGACACCGGGCAGATGACCATTAATTTTCAGAACATCAAATATCTGCCTTCGCTGCGTAATAACACCCAGATGACCAGCATCATGGCCGACAGCGGCAGCGGGTTTCGCTTCACCTGCGACCAGCAGGCCCAGCAGGCGAGTGCGTTAAGCGTCCACTATGCCCAGACGCGCACCGGGAATGAGACCTTTATCAACGGGCGGATGGTGTTTGAGTCGGCCATTCCCGGCATCGGTTACGCGCTGGGCTTCCAGTGTGACGGCGGGCCAGTTCACTACCTGGACGGCTCCGGCGTGCATGACGAGGAAGTCTGTAGCAGCAGCGAAAATCATGCCCTGCTGAATCAGGAGCATATCGTGGTGAAAGCGTTCATCACCTTCTATAAAACCGGCGACGTCAGCCTGACCAGCGGCAACCACACCAACGCGCAGCCCCTGGGAAACGTCGGCAAACTGTATGTCGAGTTCCCGGGTTCAGGCACCACCGGCACCCCCATCAGCGCCGATCTGACAGCGATGAACGTGGATATCGGCTCGGCGGGCAGTTGCAACGTGACCACCCCGAGCATTTTTGTCGATCTGGGCAAGGTGAACCGCGCCGACTTTAAAGGGGTGGGGCAAACGGCGGGGACGGCAAAAACGTTTACCATTCCGGTCTATTGTTCCCAGCCCGCGACGATCAAAATTGGCTTTTTCGGCACGCCTGCCGACACCGGTGTCACCGATACCCTGGCCATCACGCAAAGCCCAACAAGCGCCAGCGGCGTAGGGGTCAAGCTGAGCTACGGCAATAATGGTTCCGGTGCGCCGTCGGCAGGCAGCAGCCTGCACATCAACGAAGCCGGAAACCTGCCGGGGCTGGGACAGGTGACCGCGACGGACGCGGCCAACGCTCAGCCTTTCCACTTCGTTGCCCAACTGGTGCAGACGGAGCCGACCGTGACGGCGGGCTGGGCAAACACCACCGCCACCTTTGCGCTGGAGTATAACTAGCCCTGTGAGCACGGGCGTCGGTTCGCGCGCCCGTTTTACATCTCCCCGTCAGGTCTGCAAAATAGCGCTCTCACTTTTCGCTAAAGATCATAACGATGAAAAAATCCCTGCTCTGTACGCTCCTCGTTTGCCTGTCCGCTTCCGCCCTTGCCGCCATCCCGGAGGAGGCGCAGGTCGCACAGGCGGTCAACCCCACCATGACCGCGCTGATGAATGCCCAGGCGATCCCGGGGATGGCCGTCGCGGTCATCTATAAGGGCCAGGCCTATTACTTTACGCAAGGGGTGGCGGATGTCGCCGGGAAAAAGCCCGTTACCCGGCAAACCCTGTTTGAGCTGGGCTCGGTGAGCAAAACCTTCACCGGGGTGCTCGGCGGCGATGCGGTGGCGCGGGGGGAGATAGCGCTCAGCGATCCGGCCAGCAAGTACTGGGACGCGCTGTCAGGCAGGCAGTGGCAGGGCATCACTCTTCTGCATCTGGCGACCTACACCGCAGGCGGTCTTCCGCTTCAGGTGCCAGAAGAGGTGACCGATACCGCCGCGCTGAAAAAATACTACCAGACCTGGCAGCCGGAGTGGGCCCCGGGCACCCGACGCCTGTACGCCAACGCCAGTATTGGGCTGTTCGGTGCCCTGGCGGTCAAGCCCTCGAAGATGAGCTTTGAGCAGGCGCTGACGAGTCGGGTGCTTAAGCCTCTGAATCTTAACCACACCTGGGTGAACGTCCCGGCCAGCGAGCAGGGGGACTACGCCTGGGGCTATCGCGACGGCAAAGCGGTGCACGTCTCGCCGGGCATGCTCGATGCCGAGGCCTACGGCGTGAAAACGTCCATCGTGGATATGGCGGGCTGGCTCAGGGCCAACCTGCAGCCGGAAAACATCAAAGACGCTTCGCTGAAGAAAGGGGTGGAAATCGCCCAGTCACGCTACTGGCAGGTGGGGGAGATGTATCAGGGGCTGGGCTGGGAGATGCTCAACTGGCCGGTCTCCTCAGCAACGCTGGAGGAGGGCGCGGATAATAAAAACGCCCTGGCCGCGCGGGAGGCCACGGCAACCACCCCCGCACAGCCGCCGGTGCAGGCCTCGTGGGTTCACAAAACCGGCTCTACCGGCGGGTTTGGCAGCTACATTGCTTTTATTCCGCAGAAGCAGCTTGGCATTGTGATGCTGGCAAACAAAAGTTATCCCAACGCCGAGCGGGTGAAAGCGGCGTACCGGATCCTGGAGGCGTTGCAGTAGCACAGGTCTGTTTTCCCGGCCCTGTGCCGGGAAAATATCATCACGGATGATCCTGAACGCCTTCCACCGTAGTCCCTCTCACCACCAGCTTCACCGGCAACAAAATGGTCGTTTCGTCGCTCTCCTGCATCACCAGTTCAAAGGTCTTGCGTGCGAGCTGCTGCTTATCCACCGAGATGGTGGTCAGGGGCGGGGTGGTTAACAGGGAATAATCGATATTATCGAATCCGACGACGGCGATATCCTGCGGAACGCGGAAACCCTTTTGCTGACAGACCCGCAGCGACACCATGGCCGCTACGTCGTTGTAGGCAAAAATCGCATCCGGCGGCTCCGGCAGCGCCAGCAGTTCATGCATATTGGCAATCAGGGACTGCTCAATATCCAGCAGCGGCGGGGAGGCCAGCTCATAGTCAGGCGGGAGTAAAATCTGCGCCTCGTACAGCGCCTTGCGATAACCCTTTTCACGCTGGCGGATACTGTAATGCGCCGAGCTGCTGGCGAGAAACGCAATGCGCTTGCGCCCCTGCTCAATCAGGTGGCGTGTCGCCAGATAGCCCCCTTCATAGTTGTCCGGATTCACCGACGGCAGGCCCGGGAACCACAGGTCCACCAGGGTGATGGGGATATTCGCCTGCTGCAGCAGGGTCAACAGTTCGGGCTCAAAAAAACCGGCGCAGATCAGGGCGTCAGGATTATGCACCTGGAGCTGTTCCTGAATGGGATCGCCGGGCTGGATCGCCAGAAAACTCATCGCAATACCGTTCTGACGACAGTTGTTTTCGATCTCCAGAATCAGCGGAGAGTAGAACGGCAGGGCCTTACTGAGATCGTGCTGGCGGTGCAGTAAAAACAGAATGCGCTTAATTTTGTTGGTGCGTAACCGGGTAAAGTCATACCCCTTCGCTTTGGCGATGGACAGCACGCGCTGGCGCGTCTCATCACTCAGGCCTGGCTGGCCTTTCAGCGCCCGGGACACCGCGCCAATGGAAACCCCGCTTTCATCAGCAATATCTTTGATTCTTATGTTTTTTTTCACAACCCTTTCCTGATGAATGTCCGCGTTTTGCGCCGGTTAAGCCGTTAACCACCCAGCCACGCCGCGCCTCTTACGCCGCTGCTGTCGCCGTGTGTCGCCTGAAGAAACGTCGTCCAGCACTGTTTACCAAACACATACTCTGCGACTCTGCTCTGGAGTTCCGGGTAAAGCAGGTCAACGTTAGAGACGCCGCCGCCCAGCACAATCACATCCGGGTCGACAATGTTTACTATAATAGCCAGGGATCGCGCGACCTGGTCGAGATAACGTTGCCACATGTCGATTGCGAGCGGATCGCTATCTTTTACCCGGCTGACAATCTCGGCCACCGAAAGCTTTTCGCCATAGCGCGCCTGGTACTGCCGCTCAAGGCCGGTGCCAGAGATGAACGATTCTACACAATTTTGCTGACCACAGTAACAGCGAACGGCGGGGCCATCGCGCTCGGGTTGGTAGTGGGGGAGCGGGTTATGACCCCATTCGCCGGAACATGAATTTACGCCTGTTATCAATCGCCTGCCGATGGCGAATCCGCCACCGCAGCCGGTACCCAGAATGACCCCAAACACCCCATCGGACCCTTGCCCGCTGCCGTCAATGGCTTCAGAGAGTGTAAAGCAGTTAGCGTCATTGCTGACGGTAATCGGCTGCTGCATGTGAGCGGTAATCTGCGCGGCAAAGGGCCGATCGTTGAGGATCAGAATGTTCGAATTCTTTACCCGACCGCTGCGGGCATCGACGCTGCCAGGAATGCCAATCCCAATACTCATCGGCCCGCAGAACGCCGCCCGGGCCTGCGAAATTATCTCCACTACCGCGTCAAAAAAGTCCGCGTAGCTGCTTTTAATCGTTGGAAAACGTTGCCGCCAGACAATCTCTCCTCGTTCATCCATCACCGCCGCTTCAATCTTTGTGCCGCCAATATCCAGCCCTGTCCGGTACATTCTTCACCTCGGTTTTTACTAAAAATATTTCAGGCGGTTATAAACCATCTCCCGTCTCGCTGTCATTAGTTGACAATATTTTTACTAAAAATATAGATCGTCTTCACACTGCTTGAATTTCATCCTTTTGTGATCGCTTTATGAGCACTATCTTCGCTATGAAAGATTTTTTACTAAAAACCTACAAGCCTAATGCAGTAAAGGCACCAACCCGATAAAAAGCCTGAGCGTGAGGATTTATGTATGACTTCTACCCCGATAAGCAGTGATGACATCGCCGTAGCGGATGCCAGCGATGACATCTCTACCCGCGAGAAGATTGGTTATGGTCTGGGAGATGCGGGAGGACACTGCATCTCCGATTTAATCAGCGGTTTTCTGCTCTTTTTCTACACCGACGTGTTTGGCTTAAGCCCGGCCATCGTAGGTGTGATGTTTATTATTTTGCGCGTTGTGGATGCCGTATCCGATCCGGTGATGGGCATTCTGGCGGATAAAACCCGTAGCCGCTGGGGACGTTTTCGCCCGTGGCAACTCTGGACCGCGGCACCCCTGGCCATCATCGGTATTCTGACCTTTACCGTGCCGGACCTGAGTCCGGAGATGAAAATCGCCTGGGCCTTCGGCACCTATTTCCTGCTCTCCATCGGCTACACCGCCAATAACGTGCCGTACTGCGCGATGATCAACGCCATGACCGATCGCCACGACCAGGTGATCGCCTGTCAGTCCTGGCGCTTTGTGCTCAGCGGCATTGCTGGCTTCCTCGTCTCCGTCGGCCTGCCGTTAATGGTGACGTGGTTTGGCGGCGGCGATTTAGCCAAAGGCTATCAGTACGGGGTGACGGTGCTGTGCGGCATTGGCATGGTGATGTTCCTGCTCTGCTTTCTGTGGGTGAAAGAGCGCGTGCCGCTGTCGGTGGCGGGGCAGTTCACCATTCGCCAGCATCTGGCGGGTCTGCGTAAAAACGATCAGCTGATTCTGATGCTGCTGATGTCTTTCCTGCTGGTGAACATTCTCTGTATTCGCGGCGGCGGGTACATGTACTTCATCTCCTACGTATTGCAGGGCTCCTCTTTTTATATGTCGCTGTTCTTCGGCATGGTGACTCTGGCCGCCATTCTGGGGGCGGTGATCGTCAATAAGCTCTCCCGACGTTTTGATATGGTGAGGCTCTACTCCGGCACCAACCTGATCCTCGCCGCCTTTGGTTTTGGCATGTATTTCCTGCCGTCCGGCCCGGAATACCAGACCCTGTGGCTGGCGATCATCTTTATCAACAACATGGTGCTGGGATTCACCCTGCCGCTGCACTTTTCCATTATGGCCTTTGCCGATGACTACGGTGAATGGAAAAACGGGGTGCGCTCATCCGGCATGAACTTCGCCTTCAACCTCTTTTGCATCAAATTATCCTGGGCCTCATCGGGCGGCATTATCAGCCTAGTGCTGTTCCTGGTGGCCTATCGCCCGGGATTAGAACACCAGACCGCCGCCTCCATTCAGGGCATTTCGCTGCTGCAAAGCGTGATCCCTGCGCTTTTCCATCTGGCGCTGGCGCTATGCCTGCGCGGATGTCGCCTTAACAATCCCATGATGACGCGAATTTCTGCTGAACTGCGTCAACGCCATGCCCAATTAGCCTGAGGAACTTACGATGTATCAGTCTGACGTAATGGAAACCGACCTGCGTAAATTAACCGTTAACGATCCCTTTCTCGGCGAATACCAGCGCCTGGTCAGAAACGTGGTTATTCCCTATCAGTGGGACGCGCTGAATAACCGGATCCCCGACGCCGAGCCCAGCCATGCCATTGACAATTTCCGTATCGCTGCCGGTCAGCAGGACGGGGAGTTTTACGGCATGGTCTTTCAGGACAGCGACGTCACCAAATGGCTCGAAGCCGTGGCCTGGTCGCTGTGCCAGAAACCCGATGCGGAGCTCGAAAAAACCGCCGACGAGGTGATCGATTTACTGGCGGCGGCGCAGTGTGAAGATGGCTACCTCAATACCTGGTACATGCTCAAAGAGCCCGGCCAGCGCTGGACCAACCTGGCGGAGTGCCATGAACTCTACTGCGCGGGCCATCTCTTCGAAGCCGCCGTTGCCTTCTTTAAGGCCACCGGCAAACGCGCTCTGCTGGAGATTGCCTGCCGCTTCGCCGACCACATTCATAGAGTGTTCGGCCCCGGCGAGGGGCAGATCCACGGCTATCCGGGCCACCCTGAAATCGAGCTGGCGCTGATGCGCCTGTATGAAGTCACCGGCAACCGCAACTATCTGCAACTGGCAAACTATTTTGTCGAGGAGCGCGGGGCGCAGCCGCACTTCTACGATATTGAGTATCAAAAGCGGGGCGGGACATACCACTGGGATAACTGGGGCGAAGCCTGGATGATCAAGGACAAAGCCTACACCCACGCCCATAAGCCGCTGGTGGAGCAGGATGAAGCGGTCGGGCACGCGGTGCGCTCGGTCTACCTGATGACCGGCGTGGCCCATCTGGCCCGCATCAGCGGCGACGAGGCTAAGCGGCAGGCCTGTCTGCGGATCTGGAACAACATGGTCCAGCGCCGGATGTATATTACCGGAGGCATTGGCTCCCAGGGCATCGGCGAGGCTTTTACCTCGGACTACGATCTGCCGAACGATACCGCCTATTCCGAGAGCTGCGCCTCGATTGGCCTGATGATGTTTGCCCGCCGCATGGTCGAGATGGAGGGCGACGGCCACTATGCCGACGTGATGGAGCGGGCGCTCTATAACACCGTGCTGGGCGGCATGTCGATGGACGGAAAGCACTTCTTCTACGTGAACCCGCTGGAGACCTACCCGAAAGCGATCCCGTTTAACCATATCTACGATCACATCAAGCCGGTCCGCCAGCGCTGGTTTGGCTGCGCCTGCTGCCCGCCAAACATTGCCCGCACCCTGGTGGCGCTGGGGCACTATATTTATACTCCGCGCGCGGACGCCCTGTTTATCAACCTGTATGTCGGCAACCGGATGCAGGTTGCCGTCGGGGAGAAAAACCTCGATCTCACCCTCAGCGGCAACTACCCGTGGCAGGACAACGTTGAGATAACCATCGACTCAGCGGAGCCGGTGGAGCATACCCTGGCCCTGCGTATTCCCGGCTGGTGCGAGGATGCGCAGGTGGAACTGAACGGAGAGCGGTACTGCGGGGAGATCGACAAAGGATATCTGCACATTCGCCGCACGTGGGCGGCGGGCGACAAAATCGCCCTGACGCTGCCGATGCCGGTGCGTCGGGTGTATGGCAATCCGCTGGTCCGCCATCTCGCCGGGAAAGTTGCCCTCCAGCGGGGTCCGATTGTGTACTGCCTGGAAGAGGCGGACAACGGCAGCGAGTTGCACAACCTGACGCTCGATAAAAACAGCACCTTTGTCGAAGTGCCGGGCAGCGGGGTGATGGCGAATAAGATCCTGATCCAGGCCCAAGGGTATCGCCAGGGACTCAGCGCCCCGCAGGACAAGCCGCTGTATCAGTTTGATCGGCCGATGACCTGTAAGGAACCTCAGACGCTGACCTTTATTCCGTGGTTTAGCTGGGCAAATCGCGGGGAAGGGGAGATGCGAATTTGGGTGGATGAGAGCCATACCTGTCTGTGACAGAACGGTGCGGCCTGATGCCCTCACCCCGGCCCTCCCCCACGGGGAGAGGGTGCACAAACTAAAAACGGCAACCGGAGGTTGCCGTTTTGCGTTGACCTTGTAGGCCCGCGCAAGCGCAGCGCCGCCGGGCAAAAAACCGGCTCAGCAGGTAAATGCCTGCTCCTTCGCCAGCAGGAACGGTCGCAGATATGCCACGGTATTCGACAGCGGGATCACCTCGTCCGCCAGCCTGATATTTAATACGTCACGAATGTACGCCTTACGGGTGACGATCCGCGCCCACAGCTCCGGATACGCCGCCTGGATCTTCTCCTGCAAATCCTCGTCCGCCAGGGCGATGCTCTCCTCGGCGCTCACCCCGGTATAGCCCGGCACGGAGGGGATAATATCGATCTGCAGGATCATCCCGCTCTTCAGCGTCTCGGCAGAGCCGGGGTAAATGGGCGAAGACATCCACTCCTCATCGGCGCTGAGGTGGCCCGGATTCAGATGCCAGCCATACAGCGCTTTATTAAGCACCTGCTCGATATGGGCGTACATCTCACCGCCCGGCATTCCGGTATGGATAGTTTCAAGCCAGCTGGCGACGGCGGCAAAGTAGGGTTTCGCTACCCGATCCAGATAATCGTTCTGACCCTCCGGCAACTCGCTCTCGTCGGCAATCACAAACCCGGTCCGGCTGGAAAGCCCGCCCTTAAACCCGGTGGTCATCGACAGCGGCTGACCGCGCTCCAGCTTTTTATAGGTGGGATAAAAGTTCGCCTTCTCAAAGCGCTGCCCGGCGGCGGCGATGGTGACCACGGTCTGATACTGCCCCTCTGCCGCCAGCAGCGCACCCAGCTCAGTCTCGCGGATGCCCGGCACCACCGCGTCCATGGCTTTCAGCATACAGGTTGAGGCCAGATTCGCGCCGTATTCATAGTGCGCAATTTCGTTCGCGTTGTTGGTGATACGGGCCCCGCTATTACCGCCGATAAACAGGTGTGTGGCGTTTTCAAGCGTTGCCGGGGTGCTGTTTTTCAGCGCCTCGACGATAAAATACGGCAGATCGAAAAGCTGCTTATTATCCGTCCCGGACGCGGTAAACATCTTCCAGCCCACCACCCCGATTCGGCCATACGCGCTCAGGCCCGCTTCGCCAAACAGCCTCTCCAGCGAGGCCTCATTTTCCATCGGCTGGTTGGGCAGCGAGAAAAACGGGCAGTGTTTGAGCTCAACCGGAATGCGGGAATGCTTCGCCATCTTCAGGTTCTCATTGCCCAGAATCACCGTCGCCGCACCTGTTTTATCCAGGATCAACAGCCCCTCCTCGAAGCGCGGCACAAACCCGGTCAGGTACTCAAAGTTGCTTCCGTGCTCCTTATCGGCATAGATCACCAGGGCGTCATAGCCCGCCTCGTTGATGCGGGTCAGTACCCTGTTTTTACGCTCAAGCAGGGTGGCATCGGTGAGCAACACCGGGGCTACGTCGGGGAAGGTGCGCGGAGCAGGAACGGTCTGCAGCTGGATCATTATTTACCTCGTTAAGGCATGGGAGTCAGGATCGTTTTTGCGTATGCACCCGCACGGTGGAGGCAGGCGCGTTCACCAGCTTCGTCGCCGGACGCACCGGGCGGCGCACCAGTTCGCCCTGGCAGTTGGGGCAGCGGTGGTTGAGATGGGTGTTGGCGCAGGCCGCGCAGAAGGTGCACTCAAAGGAGCAGATTCGGGCGTCCAGGTCATCAGGGTGCAGATCGCGGTCACACCATTCGCAGTTCGGGCGAAGCTCGAGCATGGTTTTCATCCTGTTCAGTGAGTTGCGTCTTCTTCACTATGACAGAGAGTAAAAAAAACCGCGACACCCCGATCTCAGCGGGCGTCGCAGGGACATTTCAAATGGACCACAATCACGCTGAGCTCTTTTTAACCAGCAGTTGCAGCTTCCTGAAATCGTCCGGAGTATCGATATCAAAAATGATTTCCGGGCGTTCAAGAGACACGCTGTGATGTTTACCCTGCATTAGCGCCTGGCGCATAGTGCGGATATCCGGCCGGGCAATGGCCTGGAGCAGGCTGTTTTTATCAACCAGAACAGGGTGACCCGGCGTGCCCAGATAGTGCGGCAGGAGCGCCCCCTCGGCACGTAACGCCCACAGCTCACGGTAAACATCCCCGTGCAGGCAGGGTAGATCGCCTGTGGTGATAAAGCAGTACTCCGTCTTTACCGCCCGGGCACCGGCAATAACGGAACCCAACATCCCTTTTTCATAATCGGGATTATGAACCAGCGTCACACTTTCCTGATGGCGATACCGGGCCTGCAACGCTTCTGCGCGATAACCGGTGACAAGGATGATTCGGGAGCAAAATTGCAGTGCGTTTTCAATGCTTGCATCGAGAATCGTCCCATCCCGTAAGGGCAGCATCATTTTCCACTTCCCCATCCGGGAGGAGAGTCCTGCGGCGGTAATAATACAGTCGACCGACATTATTTATCCCGTTGTGAAGATGAGTGGGGAAATAAAAAATATACCGCAAATTTCAGCGCGTCAGATAGCGCGGCGCCGGTTCGCCGGTCCGGGCGCTGGCAAACAGCGCCAGCCTCGCCTCTTCATAGCGCGTCCACAGCGCTTCATCGTGCATCGGCGGAATGGTAATCAGCTCACCTTGATCGAGCCCCGCCAGCGCCGCATCCACCATGTTGTCGGTGGTCATCACCGACCCGGCGGGCAGATCGTCGGCGGTGATGCCGGACAGCTCCCAGATCTCCGTGGCCGTTGCCGCCGGTAATACCGCCTGAATGCGCACCTTGCTGTCGGCAAACTCCTCCTGCAATCCACGGGTAAAGTTCAGCACCCAGGCTTTGGTGGCGCTGTAGAGCGCGCTGCCCGCCCGGGCGTGGATCGACAGTACCGAGGCGATGTTAATCAGCGTGCCGCGATTATTTTGCGCCAGTCGCGGCAGCAGAGCATACGTGAGGCGCATCAGGGCGGTGGTGTTGAGCATGTTGATCGCCTGATGTTGCGCCATGTCGCCCGCGAGGAAAGGGGCCATCTGGGCGGTACCGGCATTGTTGATCAGGGTGTCGATAGCGGTATTGCTGCGCAGGAGCTCTTCCACGGCGCGGATCCCGGTTTCATCGGTAAGATCCGCCGTCAGGGTGGCGACCTTCACCCCATAACGTTGCTCAAGCTGTTCCGCCAGCGCCAGCAGGCGCGCTTCCCGGCGGGCGACCAGCACCAGATCGTAGCCGCGCGCGGCGAGACGGTCGGCGTAGACCGCGCCGATCCCGGAAGATGCACCTGTGATTAAAGCGGTGGAACGTTGCGTAGTCATCGTAATACCTCTGGGTTGTAAGATGGTTGGTTTCAAAATGAAACTAAACAAAGGGTGGAGTATTTGGTTTTATAATGCAACCACTATGCAGGTTTTTTTTGATCTTTGCGGAGGAAAAGTGAAACAGTCATTCGTGCGGTTTTGCATTACAGTAAAGACAAAGAACTAAACGCCAGCCGGGTGCTGGCGATCCTCGTCAGGAAGCGTATGAAAAAGCTGTTGCTGGTGCTTTTTGTGTTAACTGCCTTTGCCGCTAACTCGATTCTCTGCCGCATCGCCCTTAAAAACGGCCATGCCGATCCGCAGACCTTCAGCATGCTGAGATTGCTGGGTGGAGCGGGGGTGCTGTTCGCCTGGCATCTGGCGCGCGGGAAGGTGAAAGAGATACGCTGGAAAATCATCGACGCCGTATTGCTGTGCGCCTATGTCTTGTTCTTCTCGCTGGCTTACGTTCAGCTCAATACGGCGACAGGCGCATTGCTGCTGTTTGGCGCAGTTCAGGTCTGCATGATTGGCTGGGGCATGATAAAAGGCGAGAAACTGAGCGGGTTTAAGGCCTGCGGCATTCTTATTGCCATTGGCGGGATCGTTACGCTTCTGTTGCCCGGCGCCACCGCGCCTCCTCTGTTTGCCGCCATTACCATGGTGGCCTCTGGCCTGGCGTGGGGAGCCTATTCCGTGCGCGGTAAAAATATCAAAGCGCCAGCAGGCACGACGGCGGGGAATTTCATTCTCGGCTTACCGGTCATTCTGGTCTGGAGCCTGATACGACAGGCACCCGTGCAGATTGACGCCAGCGGCATCCTTCTTGCGCTGCTGTCAGGCGGGCTGGCTTCCGGCGTAGCCTATGTGCTCTGGTATGCCCTGGTCGCCACCCTCTCTTCGGCCACCGCCAGCACATTGCAACTGAGCGTGCCCTGTATTGCCGCCGCAGGCGGGGGGTTATTTCTCGGGGAAGTGCCGGATATAAGAATGGTGATTTGCACGCTGGTGGTGCTGGCGGGGATAGCGATGGTTATCGCTGCCGATCGCAAACAGCGCGAAAAGGTTAAGCGAAATGATTTCAGATAAGGAAGAGAGTCCCCAACTTCCCGGCCCATACAAACAAAAATTAAACCTTTATATTGTTGTGTGTTTAATTGCATTAAATAAGCGCGTGGCTTATTTTTTGTACAGACAGAATAAAATCTGGCGTAATTCAAATAACAGTGCAGATTTTACTTAATCGTTTTAAAAAATAGAAAAATTTAACCTATTGATTTTAATGAGTTATAATGTGAATGTTCTTAGTGCGTCAATAATAGCCAGGTCGCATATATAAATAGCATGTTAACTAAATTATAATTCCGTAAAATCCGGTAGAAAGGGGAGGTCAGTATGCGGTTAATTGTCATGTTGTTGAGCCTGGTGGTCGCCACCCAGGTCTGGGCGGGTGAACTTCCCAAACCTGAAGGCAAAGTCCTTTTAACCCTCTCCGGTAATATTCAAAATACGAATGCAGACGGGAAAGCCGTTTTTGATATCGCCAGCCTTGAGAAACTGGGCCTGGTCAGTTTCCAGACCACTTCTCCCTGGTACAATGGGCGTACAACCTTTACGGGCGTTCCGCTACGAAAGCTCATGGAGTATGTTGGCGCCAAAGGTTCTATCGTCAAGGTCATTGCGCTTAATGACTATACTACCGTTATCCCTCTCAATGACTTCAATAAATACAATGTTATTCTTGCCTTAAAAGTCAACGGCGAATATATGCGTATCCGTGACAAAGGCCCGTTATTCATTGTGTATCCATATGACAGCATGCCCGAGCTGAATAGTCAGATTTTTTATTCAAGATCAGCATGGCAGGTCAGCAAAATGAATATTGAGTAGGAGTTCAGACGCGCATCATGAACAGGATACTGGCGGGCATCATTTTTTTCCTATTTATCTCTACTGGATACATCTCTTTCCTTGTACATGAAAGGCAGCAAGAGTTACAAAAACTGACTCACTACACGGATTCATGGTCTGCGGCCCAGCTGGTATCGGAGTATTATCGTTTCGAATCAACGCTGGGTCTTTATGCAAATCAAAGTGAAGCCCTGACCATCGATGATGTGCGCCTGCGTCTGGACATTATGCTCAGCCAGAGTGGTTTGATGAAAGAAGGGGATCTTGGGCGTTATATTGCCAGCAATAAGGCCCACCATGAACTCGCTTTAAATGTCGAAAACATCCTCAAATATCTTGATGCTCATCTTGAGAGGATGGACCGTTCAGAGATCCAGGTCTATCTGGACAAAATGCATACGCTTGATGCCCCCCTTAGCCACCTTTCCTCCAGTGCACTGGATAATGACGTTAACTCGATAAACAGAGCTAACCTGAAAATACAGACGCTTTACTATATTTATTCGGCTGCTTCATTACTGCTGATAATTTTGAGCGGCATCCTGGGCGTGATGATATTCTTTCAAAACAGGAATATTCTTAAAGCGCACCTTCAGGTTAAAAGCCTTGCTGAAGAATTACAGAAATCCAAAGAAAAACTGCAAATCCAGAATACGCAGCTGGAATATGACGTCTACCATGACTCCCTGACCGGGATGAATAACCGTCAGCTTTTCTGGGAAAACATTAAAAAAGTCATCCAGACCGCCGAGAAAAACGGTGAATCTGTGGCGGTGATGCTATTCGATTTGGATCGCTTCAAGGAGATCAATGACACCTATGGTCACGATGTCGGCGATATGTTACTTCGTCAGATATCCGACCGTCTGGTTTCCATGAGCCTGACCGCCGATACCCTTTATCGCCTGGGTGGCGATGAGTTTGCGTTTCTTTCAAGTGGCCTGACGGAGAGCAGTGCCGTTTCGCGAGCCCGACAAATTTGCGCGTCTATCAACCAGCCGTACACCATCTATAACACCATCATCAATATCGCCACCTGCGTGGGTATTGTTATCTCAGACACCGAACGGCGCTCCGATTATCTGTATAAATTCGCCGATCTGGCCCTGTATGAGGCCAAAAGTGAAGGCCCGGGTAAGATAAAAGTGTTCCGGCCATTTATGCTGCAAAAGCTGCAGGAAAGCCGGACCCTGGAACACGATCTGGCGATGGCGTTAGCGAATAAAGAGTTCGTGGTGTATTACCAGCCTATCGTCGATTCGTTCACGCGGGAAATCTACAGCTATGAAGCCCTTATTCGCTGGATACACCCGTTAAAAGGGCTCCTGTCGCCTGACACTTTTGTTCCTGCCGCTGAAAAAACTGGCATGATCAACGAGATGGGTAAATATGTGCTGGAGATTGCCTGCCGGGAAGCGGCGACCTGGGCGGTGCCGGCAAAAATTTCCGTGAATGTCTCGCCAATCCAGTTGAGCAGCAAAGCCTTTGCCGGGATCGTGCTCTCTATTCTGGAAGAGAGTGGGCTGTCGGCAGATCGCCTTGAGCTGGAAGTGACCGAGTCCTCTCTCTTTACCGAGAACGATACGCCGCTGAAGACGCTCAATAAGCTCAGAGCCCGGGGCGTGCAAATTTCTATTGATGATTTTGGGACCGGATACTCTTCGCTTTCCCGTCTGAGTAAGCTTGCCTTCGATAAAATAAAAATAGATAAATCCTTCGTACATTCGATATCCACCCAGGATGATGCCCTGAATATCATCAGGCTCATCACCGGCATGGCGAAGTCCCTCAATATGAAGGCGGTTGCAGAAGGGGTTGAAACCCAGGAGCAGCTGGAAAGGCTTCAGGCGCTGGGTTGCGATCTCGCCCAGGGCTATCTGTTCGGGAAACCTCAGCCGGGCATCGCCGGCAGGATCCGCAACGGTTAAACGATAAAATAGACAGGATGCTTGTAGCTAAAAACATAAATGCCCTTTCGGGCATTTATGTTCAGGCGGCGGCTATTAGTGGAAGAACAGCGCAATCAGAATAATGATTGGGATAGGAACGCCTAAAAAGAACAGTAATAGTGAGCGCATTTTAAACCTCCTGCTTAATTAAAAATTATAAGTCACGTTGACGGCCACCGTAGGTCGCACACAGGCTGGCGACGAAAGCACCGGCCAGCAGTGAGATGAATGTCCAGAGCATCAGGTAGCTTGTGGCTTTACGTGCAGCATCAGCGGCTTGCTGTGCTTTCTCCTTGGTTTCTTTTAGTTTGGCCTGAGCTTTGTCATAGGTGGCCTGTACACGCTGTTCAGCTTCTTGCTGACTGATGCCGGTCTTCTGCGCAATCAGCTGGGCGACATACTGACGATCTTCTGCAGGTAACGCCCCGGTGCTAATGCTGTTAGCAAAAATACCGGTCACTTCGCTTAGCTGGGCAGGGGTCAGATCCTGGCCGGGCGTGGCTGGCGCTGCCGGAGCCGGAGCCGCGGCAGGGTCTGTCGGTGCCGCAGGTGCTGGAGCCGCATTTCCTCTGAACATCGAATTCACGAAATAGTCCATTGGATTACCAGGTGCGCCAGACGAAGCGTTCGCCATACCCGCAGCGCCCGCCGCTGTAGCCGTCGCAGCACCACCGGCAACGGTACCCACAACCTTAGCGCCGCCGCCAATAATGGCACCTACGGTGCTGGTTAACAGCGCAGCCGAAACCAGCGCAGCCACCGCCCATGTCAAAAATCCGTGGGCCGTATCGCGGAAATAAACTTCATCCGTGTGTACATCGACCCATTTGGTGCGCAGTCGCCCGGCTAAATAACCCCCCATGCCCGACGCCACGATTTGGGTGAACGTCAGCCAGGCTATGGCTGCGATGCCCACCGTCCCGGCGTCGAGTCCGCGGCTCTCCCAGGGCGAGATGGACGTCAGGCCCAGACCTGCGCCCAGCATCAGCAAAATCAGCGACAGGGATGCGGCGGCGGCCGCGCCGGCAAAGATGGCACCCCAGGATACGGCGCTACTGCTCGCGGCAGGCACGGGCAGACGCGTATCGGGATACGTAGTGTTAACCGTAGCGTGTTCGTGAATGTGAGTCATAGCTGTTGCCCTTTAATTAATATGCGTTCGGAAACAGGAACCGATTGAAAAACAGGAAACATTATCAACTTCAACATTTAAGCCCTTTAAGAGCCAGAGGATGTCATTTTTAACAAATTAGACTTTCAAGCTTAAAGGAATAAAAAAACGAAAATTAACGATCTAATAATAGTTGATAATTTTCCGCCGGACGGCTTTTGAAATTTTAAAATCCATTACCGCTTCGAATAATGGATTTATAATAAGTCCGCCAGCCGTCAGGCAGGTCAAAAATAAAGACAACAGAATCAGGCTACGCCGGTACCACCGTCTGAGCACCAGACCTGACCGGAGGCATAAGAGCACTCTTCAGACGCCAGCAGAACATAAAGCGGCGCGATCTCCACGGGCTGACCCGGTCTGCCCAGCGGTGTATCTTCCCCGAACTGCTGCACCTTCTCCTGCGGCTGACCGCCGCTTGATTGCAACGGGGTCCAGTAAGGGCCCGGTGCCACGGCATTCACCCGAATACCTTTGGGTCCAAGCTGTTTCGCCAGTGATTTGGTAAAGGCCACGTTACAGGCTTTGGTCTGGGCATAATCCAGCAGGATCTCGCTCGGCTTAAACGCCTGAACCGAAGAGGTATTGATAATGACGGCACCTTCCGACAGGTGACGCACGGCCGCGCGGGTGATCCAGAACGGCGCATACACATTGGTTTTGAACGTCGCGTCGAAAGCGGCGGTGGTCAGATCTTCAATGGACTCGCAGAACTGCTGTCTGCCCGCGTTATTGACTAAAATATCGAGGCCGCCCAGTTCAGTGACGGCGCGCTCAACCAGCGTCTCACAGAACGATTCCACGCGAATATCGCCCGGGATCGCTACGGCCTTACGTCCTTCCGCCTGAATCAGGGCAATAACCGCTGCGGCGTCAGATTCTTCTTCGGGCAGATAGCCAATAGCCACATCGGCACCTTCACGGGCATAGGCGATTGCCACGGCGCGGCCAATACCGGAATCACCACCGGTAATAAGCGCTTTTTTACCTGCGAGTCGACCCGAGCCGGTATAACTGGTTTCGCCATGATCGGGGATTGGCTTCATCTCTGATGCCAGTCCTGGCATTTGTTGCGGTTGTTCCACAAATGGGGGTTGTGGGTAGTTTTTTGAAGTGGTGTTTCCTGATGTCATCCCGACCTCCTTAGTCAATGAATTTAAAGCGTAGCCACTGTGACGCAACGCACCTTTATGCAGGACGTAATTCGGATTATTCTTCTTCTGGATATATTTTTGCGTTTTTCTGAATATGTCATATGAGGAAGCAGGGTGTTATTTTCCTGGAAAGGAATGCATAAGCTGACGTATAAAAAAGCCACGCTCATCGAGCATCAAAATAAATCATCCGCGAGTTACCTGTGACCACACAAACACAATTCAGCTTTACTACCCGGCCGCTGGTGCCGTTTGCCCACGATTACACCCATGGAGAAACGGAGCCGTGGCACAGCCACGACTGCGCGCAGCTGCTGCACACCCTGAGCGGGGTGGTGCGGGTGGAGACCGGGCAGGGGTTCTGGATTGTGCCGCCGGGGCGGGGCGTCTGGCTGCCTGCCGGGACCCGGCATCGGCTGCTGATCACCGGCAACGTGGCGGCGCGGACGCTGTTTATCGATCCCTTTGCCCGGGCGGATTTACCTTCAGTGTGCCAGGTGGTGCAGATATCCACCCTGCTTCGCGAGCTGATCATCGCCTCGCTGCACCTGCCGGAAAGCTACGGTGCAGGCAGTCGGGCGGAGCGCATCTACGAGCTGATCCTCGATGAGATCCGGGGGATTAGCGTGCTGCCGTTTAACCTTCCTGAACCTCAGGCGCCCGCGCTGCTGGCACTCTGCCGCCGGATCCAGGCCGAGCCGGGAACAAAGTGGACAACGATGTTCGCAGCAAAAACGCTCAATATCAGCGAACGCACCCTGCTGCGGCACTTTCGCCAGCAGACCGGGCTGGCGTTCAGCGAATGGCTGCGCAGGGCGCGGCTGATGGAGGCGCTGAACCGACTGGCGCAGGGTCAGTCGGTGCTTCGGGTGGCGCTGGACCTCGGTTATGAGAGCCACAGCGCCTTTAGCGCGATGTTTCGCCGCACGCTCGGGGTGGCACCGAGCGACTACTTCCCGCCCGGGGCGCTCTCCGGCAATGCGTTCAGCAAGGCCTGAAGCGACGCCCGGGAAACGTCGTTGTCGATGCCCGTCCCCCAGCGGCTTTCACCCTGCTTAAAGCTGCAGCGGATATAGGCCGCCGAGCGGCTTTCGCTGCATCGGCCAAGCGTATGCTCGTGATAATCCTCAATAGCGAAGGTCAGACTGAAGCAGGTTTTCATCGCGCTGGCGGCGGCTGAGAGCAGGCCGTTGCCTTTCCCCTCCAGAGTCACAATACCTTCCGCAGTCTGGACGCGGGCCCACAGCGCCAGCCCGCCATCAGCCTGGCTCTCGGTGCGGTAATCCAGCAGCTGCCGAGGGGCGAGCTGATGCGGCCCGTACAACTCGCGATACAGCTGCCACAGGGCGCTCAGCGTCATCTCGGTGCCTTCCCGGTCGGTATGCGCCTGAACGTGGCGGCTAAAGTCCTGCTGCAGGGCGCGGGGCAGCACCAGGCCATGATTTTGCTCCAGCATCCAGGCCGCACCGCTTTTCCCGGACTGGCTGTTGACGCGGATCACCGCCTCATAGCTACAGCCGATATCCTCCGGGTCGACCGGAAGATAAGGCATCTCCCAGCGCGGAGAGGTGGACTGTTCCCGGGCGTGAAAGCCCTTTTTGATGGCGTCCTGATGTGAGCCAGAGAAGGCGGTAAAGGCCAGCTTCCCGGCGTAAGGATGGCGGGGATGCACCGGCAGCTGGTTGCACTGCTCCACCAGCTCCACCACCTGCTTCATGTCGCTGAAATCCAGCTCAGGCGGGACGCCCTGGCTGTAAAGGTTCATCGCCAGCGTCACCAGGCAGACGTTCCCGGTGCGCTCCCCGTTGCCGAACAGGCAACCTTCAACCCGGTCAGCGCCTGCCAGCAGGGCCAGTTCGGCACTGGCGACGCCGCTGCCGCGATCGTTATGGGGATGGACGCTGATGCAGACGTCTTCCCGACGGGAAAAGTGACGGCAGAAATACTCGATCTGATCGGCATACACGTTGGGTGTATTCACCTCAACCGTCGCGGGCAGGTTGATAATCATCGGCCGTTCGGCAGAGGGCTCCCAGACATCGGCTACCGCCTCGCAGATTTGCAGGGCGAATTCCGGCTCGGTGAAGCAAAAGGTTTCCGGCGAGTACTCGTACGTCCAGCGCGTCTGCGGGTTGGCCTCGCACAGCGCGCGTATCTGGCGCGTGGCGCTGACGGCCAGCTGGACAATCTCCTCCTTGCTCTGGCGAAACACCAGCTCGCGGAACAGCGGCGCGGTGGCGTTATAGAGATGCACCGTGGCGCGTTTTACGCCGTCCAGCGACGCGAAGGTGCGCTCAATCAGATCCCTGCGGGCCTGGGTGAGCACCTGAATGGTGACATCATCCGGAATGCGCTGCTCCTCAATCAGCTGGCGCACAAACTGAAAGTCCGTTTCGGAGGCGGAGGGGAAAGCCACCTCGATCTCCTTAAAGCCGCATTTGAGCAACTGCTCCCAGAAGCGCAGCTTGCGGGGGATATCCATCGGCTCGGCCAGCGCCTGGTTGCCGTCGCGGAGATCGGTAGAGAGCCAGCGCGGGGCGTGGGTCAGCGTCTTATCCGGCCACTGGCGATCGGGTAAGGAAATCGGGGCATAGGCCGCGTACTTTTGCGAGGGATTGCGCAACATAGTGATTCTCCAGGTGATGTCGTGTTTTCATCCTGGCGAATAACGGGGAAGGGTACTGGCGCAAAACTGACAACCTGTGGCGAGGATCCGCCATTTACGTCACTGCACGCAGGGCCTGCTCCATCAGCTGGGCCAGCAGCGTCTGCGCGCGCTGCTGTGACTCGCTCCCGTGCTGCTGCTCCAGCGTAATCCCCAGCCTGCCCGGCGCGGGCAGCTCGCTTCCCGTCACCTGCAGCCTGGGCGGCATCCCGATCCGGGTGCGCAGCGTCACGCCGAGCCCGGCCTGCACCGCAGCCCAGATCCCGCTCAGGCTGTGGCTGACAAACTCCACCCGCCAGGGGATGCCCGCCCGGTTCAGGCAGTCGATGGCGTGGGAGCGCATCAGGCAGGGGCTGTCGAACATCACCAGCGGCAGAGGCTCGCCCCGGGCAAGCAGACTGACGATGTCCATCTCCGGGGGCTGGATCCACACCAGCTGGCTCTGGCCGATCGCTGTGCCCTTGCGCGGTTCGCTCTCGTTCTGCCACAGCAGCACCATATCAAGGGCGTTATCATCAAAGGCGTTGAGCAGCGCCCGGTTGCGATCCACCCGGGCAACGATCCGTACCCCCGGATGGTGGCGTCTGAATTCCCCCAGGATCCCCGGCATCAACGACTCGCCAAAATCCTCCTGCATGCCGATGCGGATCTCCTCCTGCAACCGTTCGCCCTTCAACGCGAACTGCACCTCGTCGTTCAGCGCCAGCATGCGGCGGGCGTACCCCATGACGATTTCGCCGTTGCGGGTCAGCGTCAGGCCACGGCCTTTTTTCATCACCAGCTCTGCGCCGCACTGCTGCTCCAGCTTTTTGAGCTGGGCGCTTACCGCCGAGGTGGAGCGGCAGAGGTGGGTTGCGGCCAGGGCAAAGCTGCCATACTCAATGCCGGTGACAAAACTGCGCAGCGCGTCGAGGTCGAGCGTCGGGGGAAGCTTGTTCATAATCATCCTGAAATGCGGGATGGTATGCCGCATATAATTTGATTTTCAGGATGAAAATATGACGCCAGAATCGCCTTACTGTCAATGCGGAGAGAACACGATGGCGAAATCACTCACTTCTGAAACCCTGAGCCGCGTCGCGCCGAAACTGGCCGAGCTGAGCCAGGAGGTGCTTTTCAATGATATCTGGAAACGCGACGCGCTCTCCCCGCGCGATCGCAGCCTGATTACTCTCGGTGCCCTGACGGCGCTGGGCCGGGTGCAGCAGTTGCCCTGGCATATCGGTTTCGCGCAGCAAAACGGCCTGAGCCGGGAGCAAATCACCGAAGTCTTTACCCATCTGGCGTTCTACGCCGGCTGGCCTGCGGCGGTCTCCGCCCTCGGCTGCCTGGAAGAGGAGTGATCCCGATGCCCTTCATCCGTATTTCCCTGCGTCCCGGATACAGCGACGCGCAGATAGCGCAGATCTCCGACATCCTCCAGCAGAGCCTGGAGGCAGAATTCGCGGTTCCGCCTGGGGATCGCTTCCAGATTTTTGAGGAGATCCCGGCCACGCGCCACCTGTTCGACCGGCACTATAAAAGCGGCGGGCGCAGCGACAATTTTATTCAGTTTCACATTCTGGCGGGCAAGCCCCGTTCGTCTGCGCAGAAGCAGAACCTCTGCCGCAGGCTGTGTGAAGGGCTGCACCGGGCGCTGAATATTCACCCGGATGACGTGATGGTGATGATCCAGTTCAACACCGCCGATGAGTGGAGCTTCAGCCAGGGACGAATGCTGTCGGAGGAGGGGTTTTCGCATCGACTACATGGCGAGTGAATTTATGAATTAATTGCCGCCATTGTTAAGGCTTTTTATTACGCGTCCGTTTTACTGGCGCGTTTTTTTTGTGTCATAAATTTTGAATATAAGATAGACGGTTGAATGTGTTATTTAAATACATTCCTGAATGATTTCTTATTTTTAATTTAATGTATGTTTTGCTCCGGAAGTACGTGAGTGAATGAGATACGCTTTTCGTCAAATACCACTCCGGGAATAACGATATGTATTATCCAAATTCTGTTGAATGGGCAGAGACTGAAGAAGGCGGGTTAAGGCGGTTAAGGCTTGGTGAAATAAACTTAGCCAGTACCCTTTATGGTTACAGCATTCATTATCATAAAGTCTGGATCCATCGTGAAAGTTATCTTCCTTTTAATCTGCAGGATCCTAACCGGGCTATGGCTCCTGATGGTGAGATGTGGTTCCGAACCGGCACATATCAGGATGATTTTTCTATTCCGGGCAAAGAGGACACGCCGTTCGCCCAACATCTTTTTCTGCATGAAATGACGCATGTCTGGCAGCATCAGCGTGGCATGTGGGTACGGATGCGCGGTGCATTTTCATGGATGGCGGATTACACCTACAGCCTGGATAAAGCAAACCTGCTTGATTACGGTCTGGAACAGCAGGCGTCTATTGTGAGCGATTACTGGTTGTTGAAACATTATGGGTTCGAAGGCAGTGAACGCCTACATGATTACAAGGATTATGATCCCTCTGAACCTTTTCTGGTGTTAATGCGAAAATATGAGAGGGTGCTAGGGAGTTTCCCAGGATGAAAAAACTATTAATAACTTCTTTAGTCGTTCTGCTTACAGGATGTCCAGGTAAAGGTAAAGAAGGAGCACAATATGGAGAAAGAAAAGCAATTCACATTGAGGGTAACCGCGTCTGCTTTACTCTTGATAAAAATGATGTTTTAGAAAGTTATAGCTTATCACCCAACCACGATGTAATTGATAAGTTACTTAGAAATTATTCCGCGCAATTGACCTATCCTGACACATGTTTTCATGTCAATTTAGAAAAGGCTGTAGTCTACGGGACACGCTATACGGTCAACCAAAAAATGTACTATTACACTTTCATTATTGATAACCACGGTCAGGTCATTGATTTAGGCTGGAACGCAGTTTGCCCTTTCCCGGGTAAGGCTTCAGAAATAACTTCTGCGCATGCAGAAAAGGATTGAGGGGCTTATCAAGGATGAGAAAAATCATGTTGCTTACTCTGATTGCGTTACTGTTCGGATGCGTGAGTAAAGATTCACAGCATGTAAGAAGAGGGGGGGTGTTTATTGACGGAAATCGGGTCTGTTTCAGCGTTAATAAAAATCAAGTGCTTAGTCATTATGAGTTTTCGGCAATTGGTAAAGTCTACTCATCTTTACTGAGTGGACGTTCAAAACATCTTTCCTATCCAGACAGTTGTTTTATGGTTCCTTTAGAAAATGGGGTAATCTACCGGGCAAATTATATAGTGGATAATGAAAAATATTATAACGTTTTTATTAAGGATAATACTGGCCATGTCATATATTTATGGTCGGGCATCGACTGTCCTTATTTGAGTACTGTTCCGTGGTGATGAACGATGCAGTTAATATGTTAAATGGCAACGAAATCTCCAAATTCTACACTGGGAAAACTAACTTAAGCCTAAGGAAAAACTAACCATGTCATTACCTGCCTACCTGTTTCTTTACGATGAAAATGGGATGTTATTAAACGGCGGAAGCCTTGCTCTGGGCCGTGAAGGCGCGGTTGAAGTGATGAGTAGCAGCTATGGTGTTAGCCAACCGGTTGACACGCACACCGGGAGAATGACAGGTACCAGACAGCATGCGCCATACATCATCCATAAACAGGTGAATAAACTGTCTCCTTATCTCGCTATCTGTATTTGTGAGGGGCGGCGACTGCAAAAAGCTGAAATCAAATATTATGAAATCAACGCTGCGGGTATCGAGCGGGAAATCTACCGGGTTACTATGGAAGGTGTTGTCATCATGTCGGTAAATGCCAATCATACGTATATCCCGGGTACCAATAGCCACAATATGATTGAAACTGTTAGTTTATGTTATAACAGCATTGAGTGGTATTATCTGGACGGCGTAATTAAATATTCTGACGCCTGGTCTAAGCCTGCGCCACAGCAGCAAAAAGCTGGTCAATAAAACGAGTATGTGTGCTGGGTTCGTTGCACTAGAAAGCGGGGCAGTAAAGCACATAATAGCCATCTTTCCCGCTCACTCCCCGTATAAAGATCTTGAAGACCTAAAGCGCATCACGCATTGCGTGACGCTCACTGGTGCCGTAAGTCATCACACATCTCCTGCAACTCATTAAACAGTCTTGCCGCATGAAAACCGTCGCACACCGAATGGTGGATCTGAATAGCGAGAGGCAATAATACTTTCCCATCCTGGTTGTAATATTTTCCAAAGGTGAACATCGGCGAGAAAAAGTTCTGCATTTTCGCAATGTTCATATTGAAGTTGGTAAAGGTTACCCAGGGAATCGACGATACAAAAAATATATTCTCCGGTGATTCTCCCTTAGGCCAATAAGCAAGGTTATTACCATAGCGGGCGACGTCTTCTGAATAAGTGTTCTGGAAGTGCTGAAGATTGCCATCATATTGACTCCATAATGATGAAAAGGTCTCCGTTTCATTATGGAAAATGGTATAGCTGGGATGCACTTCATTCCAGATGACAAGCTCATTGTTTTTCATGGCCATGCGAAACTCCGCATGCCTGTTCACAATTTTAGCGAGGAGAGAAATAATCGTCGGATAAAACTTCCAGCCAACCTCTTTGATATGTTTTAGCAACGCGGTAATGTCCACCAGAACCGTCTGGTTAATTGAGCATTCAGCAAAGGACTGGAATACCTCAAAATGCTCTTTCCTTGCCCAGGTTGATAAGTCAACAGGTGTATATTCTGGCGTTATTTTTTTCATTTTTAACCTTTGTTCGGCAGTGATATATCAGACAGTAGTCTGAGCGTTGTCGTGCTTTATGCAGATGATTTTCGAAATATCTAATCTGCTGAGTGAGAGGATTCTTCCAGCGCCGGATACTTCGCCACCACCTCATCCGGCCCCAGTTCCCGCCCGTCGCTCGCGATCATCGTTAGCCTGCGCAGGGGCTGGCGATCCCGCGCGTCTACCAGCACGGTTCCCGTATCGCCCTCGGCGAACAGGTGCGCGTTCCCCCATTGCGAGAGCGCCAGCAGCACGGTTTGCAGATCGCGGCCTTTTTCGGTCAGCACATACTCCTGCCAGGCGCTGCCGTCGGAAGCGGGTTGCAGCACCAGGATGCCTTCGTCCACCAGCAACTTCAACCGGGTTGCCAGCATGTTCTTCGCAATGCCGAGGCTTTTCTGAAACTCACCAAAACGCGTAACGCCGCTCAGGGCATCGCGCACGATCAGCAGGGACCACCAGTCGCCGATAATATCCAGCGAGCGGGCAACAGGGCAGGGACTCTCTTCCAGACGGGTACGTTTCATGGTGTCTCCTTATCAGCGGTAAGTTTAATTATAAAACCAATCTGCCCTAACGTACAAAGCAAGCCGTCACTTTGCGGGCAGGCTCCAGGTAATTCGTCACAAATCTGTCACACTGTTAACGACAATAAACACGTGAGGAATTAGGGATGAGAAAAGCACTACTCGCTGTCGCCGTGGCGGGCAGCATCGGATTGTCTTGTGGCGTTCAGGCGCAAACCGCGCCGGAAGGGTATCAGCTGGAACAGGTTCTGATCATGAGCCGCCATAACCTGCGTGCGCCGCTGGCTAATAACGGCAGCGTGCTAGAACAGTCGACGCCGGAAAAATGGCCGGAGTGGGATGTGCCCGGCGGGCAGCTCACCACCAAAGGGGGCGTGCTGGAGGTCTATATGGGCCACTACATGCGCGAGTGGCTGGCTGAGCAGGGCCTGGTGAACGCCGGGGAGTGTCCGGCGGCGAACAGCGTCTATGCCTATGCCAACAGCCTCCAGCGCACGGTGGCGACCGCGCAATTCTTCATTACCGGCGCCTTCCCGGGCTGCGATGTGCCGGTGCACCATCAGGAACAGATGGGCACCATGGACCCAACCTTCAATCCGGTGATCACCGACAACTCGCCGGAATTCCGCGAGAAAGCGCTGCAGGCGATGAATAAAGAGCGCGCCGGAATGCAGCTTGATGAGAGCTACAAGCTGCTGGAGCAGATGACCGACTACGACCAGTCGCCGTCCTGCAAAGAGAAACAGGTCTGCTCCCTGACGGAGGCGAAAGACACCTACAGCGCCGAATACCAGAAAGAGCCCGGCGTCTCCGGTCCGCTGAAGGTAGGGAACTCGCTGGTGGACGCCTTCACGTTGCAGTATTACGAGGGCTTCCCGATGGATCAGGTGGCCTGGGGCGAGATCAAAACCGACCAGCAGTGGCGGGTGCTCTCTCAGCTGAAAAATGGCTATCAGGATTCGCTCTTCACCTCCGCAGAGGTGGCGCGTAACGTGGCGAAACCGCTGGTGAAATACATCGACAACGCGCTGGTCACCGACCGGGCGAAAGCGCCGAAAATTACCGTGCTGGTCGGGCATGACTCTAACATTGCCTCTCTGCTGAAGGCCCTCGATTTTAAACCCTATCAGCTGCACGGCCAGTACGAGCGCACGCCAATCGGCGGCAAGATCGTCTTCCAGCGCTGGCACGACAAGACCGGCAACCGCGACCTGATGAAAATTGAGTATGTTTACCAGAGCACAGAGCAGCTGCGAAATGCCCAGGTGCTGACGTTAGAAGCCCCGGCGCAGCGCGTCACCCTGGAGCTGAACGGCTGTCCGGTGGATGCGAATGGGTTCTGCCCGGTGGAGACGTTTAATACGGTGCTGAATAAGACGGCGAAGTAAGGGATGCCCCTCACCCTAACCCTCTCCCCAAAGAGGAGAGGGAACCGATCGAGCTTATAGCGATTACAGTGGTACAGACTGGCTTTATATCTACAGCGACGTCATGGTCCGGCAGAAAATCGCCGAAGCGTTTCCGGAAGGCCGGGGCGAGGCGCAGGGATGCGCCGAGAGGGCATAGCCTGCAAGGATGCAGGCTGGTGCCCGACCCGAAAGCCTGAAGGAATAAGCTGAGGACAAAATTGCCGGGAGCAATTTTGGACAGCGCTTGCGCTGGCCCCGAAGGGGTGAGTCCCAGGGATGGGGCGAACAATCCGCGAAGCGGCGATTTTCTTGCCGGGAGCCCGGGTTGCCAGGGCGGTGGCGATTGAGCCGCCCTGGCACGTTCACCGGTTCCGTTGTGACAGAGAAGCATAGCTCTGGAAGTGAACGGAATAACCACCAGTGCCATATAGACCCCTCACCCTAACCCTCTCCCCATAAGGGAGAGGGGATAGATCAGCGGTCAGACGTTTTTACGTTCGATGGTCTGCTCGCCCCAGAACAGCGAGTCTTTGTCGGTTTTTTCGAAGGCTAACATCAGCACCTCATCATTACCTTCTTCCCAGATTTTCTCTGCCAGTTTTTCGTCATATTTTGCGACTTCAAAAATCGCCTCGGCGATCTCCGGTGACGTATTACGTAAGCGCGCAAATTCCCCGACGCGATGTGCTTTGGCTTCTTGTGTTGGCATAGTGATCCTCCAGTTGAGAGTTAACCTTTCAGTTTAGCAGCCAGGCCGGCGACATATTCACCCTGGTAGCGGGCGATGTTCAGTTCTGCTTCTGACGGCTGACGCGAGCCGTCGCCACCGGCAATGGTGGTCGCGCCGTAAGGCGTTCCGCCGCGAACCTGTGAAATATCAAACAGCTCCTGTGTACCATAGCCGATCGGCACAATGACCATCCCGTGGTGGGCAAGGGTGGTCCAGGTGGAGGTGATGGTCTGCTCCTGTCCGCCACCGGTGCCGGTTGAGCTGAACACGCTAGCAATCTTGCCGTGTAACGCGTTCTTAACCCACAGCCCGCCGGTTTGATCGAGGAAGGTGCGCATCTGTCCGGCCATGTTGCCGAAGCGCGTCGGGGTACCAAAGATGATCGCGTCGTAATCGCCCAGCTCCTGTGGAGAGGCCTCCGGCGCGTCCTGCGCTTTGCCGCCTGCTTTGGCAAAAGCGTCTGCCGGCATGGTTTCCGGCACGCGTTTGATCACTACCTCAACCCCCTCGACTTTCCTGGCGCCGTCCGCCACTGCGTGAGCCATGGTTTCGATGTGTCCGTACATGGAATAGTAGAGCACCAGAATTCTCGTCATTTCGCCTCACTCCTCGCATGATTTTTTTGGCCAGCGGCATGCTGTCCTCATTTAAAGATATGACGTGACAGCGAGACTGCAAATCTGAAGGCCATTTGTTTGATTTTAAACAACAAAGAATGCCGGGCCTTCTTCGTAGCAAAATGACACATTTTCCCTATTGTGAATTTCTGGAATGATAAGAAAGGTTTATGGTTCCGTTTCGTCGGGCTTCATACAAAAGGCTGATATCGTATTGCAGGATATTACGATTGGCTGGCTGAATGCCCATGCTCCACTAAGCTTAGGTTCACGCGGCGCAGATAAAGCCACTTTTTTAGCGTCGTCAGGTGGAAGAAACCGCTTTCACTGAATGCAGAATGAAATCTTATGTTTCTAACTCTGGAGGTCCGACATGGCAAACCATCGTGGTGGGTCAGGTAATTTTGCAGAAGACCGTGAAAGAGCATCAGCAGCAGGACGTAAAGGTGGCCAGCAGAGCGGGGGTAACTTCAAGAATGACCCTCAGCGCGCATCCGAAGCTGGCAAAAAAGGGGGTAAAAATAGCCATGGCGGTAACAGGAGTAAATAAGTTGTCGCTGTCTGAAGTACGGGTCTCATGACCCCTGGCACCCCCGCCGCCGGGATACCCGGCGGTTTTTTTGTGCCTGTTATTGAACTGTTATCAAATTCCTCCCACACTAGCGGATTCACTCTTTACCCTGGTGTCCCATGTCCTCCTCTCGTTATGCCTTCTCCATCAAGCCGCAGGAAGCGATCCTGATCCTTATCACCATGTTCTGGGGCGGTACCTTTCTGGCCGTGCAGTACGCTGTGACGCTCAGCGATCCCTTCTTCTTTGTCGGCCTGCGCTTTGCCACGGCGGCGCTGGCGGTGGCGCTGATTTCCCTCAAAACCCTGCGCGGCCTGACCATGACCGAGCTGAAGGCGGGGCTGGCGATAGGGGTGGCGATTGCGATGGGCTACAGCCTGCAAACCTGGGGACTACAGACCATCCCCAGCAGTAAATCGGCCTTTATTACCGCCATGTATGTTCCGCTGGTGCCGCTGCTGCAGTGGCTCTGCCTGCGCCGGATGCCGGGGATGATGTCCTGCATCGGTATCGTGCTGGCCTTTATCGGGCTGATCCTGCTGGCCGGGCCGGAAGATAATCTGCTGGCGCTCGGGAAAGGTGAGATCATTACCCTGGTGGGCGCGGTGGCGATTGCCGCCGAGATTATCCTCATCAGCGCCTGGGCCGGAAAGGTGGATGTCAAGCGCGTCACCGTTGTGCAGCTGGCCACCGCCTCGCTGGTGGCGTTTCTGACCATGATCCCGGCCGGGGAATCCGTTCCGCCGATGTCGGCCGGGCTGTGGATCGTGGCGCTCGGGCTTGGGATTTTCAGCGCCATTATTCAGGTGACCATGAACTGGGCCCAGCGCAGCGTCTCCCCGACGCGGGCAACGGTTATCTATACCGGCGAGCCTGTGTGGGCGGGGATCTTTGGCCGTCTGGCCGGGGAGCGTCTGCCGTTGCTGGCTCTGCTGGGCGCCGCCTTTATCATTGCGGGCGTGCTGGTGAGCGAGCTAAAGCTCAAAAGAAAGAATAAGGCGCTGGCGGAAGCCGACAGCGCCTCGCTGGATCAGTCCTGAGGAACCGCTTCGCCCTGCGTCACCCCGGCCATCCGGCGGCTGAGCAGGGCGTTAAGGGCAATCGCGCCGAAAGTGGCCGTGCCGATACCGCCGAGGGTAAAGCCGCCCAGCGAAAGGGCAAAATCACCCGCTCCCAGCACCAGGGTCACGGCGACCATAATCAGGTTACCGTTCTGGCTCAAATCGACATGGTTCTGCACCCAGATCCGCGCCCCGGCCACCGCGATTAACCCGAACACCACTATCGATGCCCCGCCAATCACCGGCGCGGGGATGGTGTGGATCAGCGCGCCAAACTTCGGTGAGAAACCGAGCAGCACGGCAATCACCGCCGCCGCCACGAACACCAGCGTCGAGTAGACTTTGGTCACCGCCATCACGCCGATATTCTCGGCATAGGTGGTCACTCCGCTGCCGCCCACCGAGCCCGACAGCATGGTCGCCAGCCCGTCGCCCACAAACGCCCGGCCCATATACGGGTCCATGTTGCGCCCGGTCATTCCGGCCACCGCCTTCAGGTGGCCGAGGTTCTCCGCCACCAGGATCACCGCCACCGGAGCAATCAGCATCATCGCCTGGCCGTTAAAGGTGGGCGAGGTCAGCTGCGGCAGGCCAAACCACGCCGCCTGCTGCACAAGGGCAAAATCCACCGGTTTGCCGAGCCCAAAGAGGCTGGTCACCAGAGCGTAGAGCAGGCAGGCGACGATCAGCCCCACCAGGATCAGCAGCCGCTGAACCATTCCCCGGGTAAACACCGCCACCAGACCGATGCACAGCACCGTCATCACCGCCATCCAGCTGTCAAAGGCCGAACCGGAAACGCCTTTAACGGCGATAGGGGCCAGGTTCAGGCCTATCGCCATCACCACCGCCCCGGTCACCACCGGCGGCATCAGCCGTTCGATCCAGCGGGTGCCCATCTTCATCACCACCAGCCCAATCACGGTATAGATCGCACCGCAGGCGATGATCCCGCCCAGGGCGACGCTCAGCTGCGGGTTAATCCCCTGGCCGCTAAAGCCGGTAGCGGCAATGACCACCCCGACGAAGGCCGCGCTGGAGCCGAGGTAGCTCGGCACCCGTCCCCCGGTGATGAAGAAGAACAGCAGGGTGCCGATGCCCGACATCAGAATCGACAGGTTAGGATCCAGTCCCATCAGGATGGGCATCAGCACCGTGGCGCCGAACATCGCCACCGCGTGCTGCACGCCCATCACCGCGGTTTGCGCCAGCGGGAGACGTTCATCCGGCGCGACCACGCCGCTTTCTGAGGTCGATTTCAACTGCCAGTGAGGAAAACCGAATAGTGCCATCAGCTGCTCCTTAAGGAGGGTTAACAGGCGGGTCGCATCAGCGCGTGGTAGCCGCGGTCAAACCACACCAGGCCCTGCGGCACCGGGTGGCGGGTAATTGCAACGATCTCGCAAAACAGAATGTCGTGAGTGCCGACGCTTACCACCTGGCTAATCCGGCAGTCGAACGAGGCCAGCGCGTCGTCCAGCCGCGGGCAGCCGGTGGCCCCTGTCTGCCAGTCGGCGGCGGCAAAGCGGTCGGCCATCGGGGTTTTCCCTCCGAACATATTCGAGAGCGCCTCCTGGCCCGCGCTCAGGGTGTTGACGCACAGGGTGCGGTTGTCGTTAAACACCGGCCATACCGACGCGCCGCGGTTCAGGCACACCAGCAGGGTCGGCGGCGAGTCGGTCACGCTGCACACCGCGCTGGCGGTAAAGCCCGCCTGACCGGCCGGGCCGTCGGTGGTGATGATATTGACCGCCGCGCCGAGACAGGCCATCGCATCCCGAAAAGTTTGTTTATCGATGTTCATGGTGGCTCCTTATGCCAGCCCGCAGGCGTCTTCAAAGCTGAGACGGGGCAGACGCCCGTAGAGTTTGCTGGTATCGCCGTAGCCGATATTGATCAGCAGATTGCTTTTCAGGCTGCTGCCGGTGAAGAAGGCCGCGTCTACTTTCTCCCGATCGAAGCCGGACATCGGCCCGGTATCCAGCCCCAGCGCCCGGCAGGCGACGATCAGATAGGCCGCCTGCATCGTGCTGTTGCGAAAGGCGGTCTCCTCGGCGAGCTGCGGGCTGGCGGTAAACCAGCTCCGGGCATCCCCGTGGGGGAACAGCTCCGGCAGACGCTCATAAAACACGCTGTCCCAGGCCACAATCGCCGTCACCGGGGCGGTGAGGGTCTTTTGCAGATTGCCGCTGGAGAGCGCCGGGCGCAGCTTCTCTTTGCCTTCCGGGGTGCGGATAAACACCATCCGCGCCGGGGAGCAGTTGGCCGAGGTCGGGCCCCACTTCATCAGGTCGTAAATTTCGCGCAGCGTCTCGTCGCTGACCGGGCGATCCAGCCAGCCGTTGTGGGTTCGCGCCTCGGTAAACAGTGCGTTCTGCGCCGTCGGGTTGATGGCTTCACTCATGGTAACTCCTTCGATAAACGTTCGTGGCGGTGTAGCAGGCTGGCGAGCCCGTTTTGCAGCAGGGCGTTAAACGCCTCCGGCTCGGTCACGTTGCAGGCGTGGCCGCCCTGGGGCATCCGGGTGAAGATGCTGTCGGGCAGGGCGGCGTGCAGCTGCGAAGAGCAGACCGCGGGCACCAGCAGATCGTCGGCGGAACAGATGATTTGCACCGGGCAGCGGATGCGCATCGTCTGGCGACTGTAATCGGCCCGCTTCAGGGCGCTGAGCCTGCGCAGCAGGGTGGTTTTGCCCTGGAAGTGGGCGAGGGCCAGCGCCTCTTCGGCCTCCATGCGCGGCTGGCGGGCCGCCATCCAGTCCGCCGGATAGAGAAACAGCGGCTGGGCTTCCACCCACGCCTGAGCGCCCCCTGCGTGCAGCAGCCGCTCGCGGATCTGAAAGCAGCGCCGGGTATGGGGATGCAGCGCCAGCCAGCCGTTGACGCACACCAGCGCGCTGAGTGCGCCGGGGTGATCCACCGCCAGCTGCAGGCCGACAAGCGCCCCCAGGGCATGGCCCACCACGCTGAACTGCGCGATCCCGGCGGCCTCCAGCGCCTGCCACAGCTCGTCGGCCATCTGCGCCAGGGTGTAATCCTCCGGCAGCTCGCCGGGATTGTTGCCGGTGCCGCGCTGGTCATAGCACACCACCTGATACCCCTGCTCCAGGTCGGCAAGCTGGGGCAGCCAGTAGCTGGCGCTGCCCCCTAATCCGGCGATCAGCACCACAACCGGCGCACCGGCAAAGGGGGGCGGTGAAATGGACAGATTCATGGCAACCTCACGGCGTGATGTGGGCGATGGTGGCGATCTCCACCAGCGCCTCGGGTTTGACCAGCCCGCACTGAATGCAGAAGCGGGCCGGTTTATCGCCGGGGAAAAACTCGGCGTAGATTTCGTTAATCGCGGCGTAGTTTTTCCAGTCGGTGATAAAGATGCTGTTGAAGGTCACGTCCTCCATGGTCCCACCCGCCGTTTCGATAACGCGCTGAATGGTCTGCAGCACGTGGCGGGTTTGTGCCTTTGGGTCGTCGGGGAAGACCACGTTGTTCTGCGCATCAAACGGCAGGGTGCCGGAGACGTAGACCACGCCGTCCGCCAGGGTACCGGGAACGAATGGGGCAATCGGGGTGCTGGTGCCCGGGGGGATAATCACAGATTTCGGCATTGGCTTGCTCCTCAGGCTATACGGGCATACGCGGCGGGGGAGAGGGCGTCGCAGAAGGTGGCGACGTCGCTGACCCAGCCAAAAAAGGTTTCGATATTGAACAGCGCGGCCTGCTGGGCAAACGCCGGTCCCGCCTGGTGGGTGGCATCTTCCAGCACCACGCCGAAATATTCGAGAAAGAAGCCGTCGCGCAGGGTGGACTCCACGCAGACGTTGGTGGCAATGCCGGTGAAGATCAGATGGCGGATGCCGCGGCTGCGCAGCAGGCTGTCCAGCGGCGTATTAAAGAAGCCGCTGTAGCGCGGTTTCGGCAGCACGATGTCGCCCGGCTCCGGCACCAGTTCGTTCACCAGTTCATAGTCCCAGCCGCCTTTCGCCAGCAGCTGGCCCTGCAATTCCGGGCGCTGGCGCATGGTTTTCAGGGCGTTCGATTTGTGGAAGTTAGGCGAGCCGGGGCCGCCTGCCTCCACGTACTGGTCGTCCCAGCCGTTCTGGAACCAGACGATCAGCATTCCGGCGCGGCGGGCGGCGGCCACCGCGGTGCGGATATTCTCGATCACCGGGCGGGTGGCGGAGACGTCAAACCCGGCGAGATCGAGATAGCCGCCGGGGCTGGCGTAGGCGTTTTGCATATCCACCACGATCAGCGCGCTCTGCTGAGGGTCAAAGGTGATGGCTTCCGGGCGTGCGGGCAGGGTCGTCATTACGCCACCTCCTTCGTGATGGCCGGAATGTGGGCGCGGCACTGCATCAGCGGCTGGATGCGCTCGCCGAAGGTCTCAATGCCGGTAAGGAAATCATCAAAGGTCAGGAGCACGCCTTCTGCCCCCGGGACGCTGGCGACGTCATCGAGCATCCGCGCGACGCTGGCGTAAGAGCCCACCAAGGTGCCCATGTTGATATTCACCGCCGAGGTGGGGTCGGCCATCTGGCGCACGTTGGTGTCTGAACCGGAGCGGGTGTCCTTCTGGCTCTGCTCGCTGAGCCAGCTCAGGGCTTCGTCGTCGGCTCCGGCTTTGTAGTGCTCCCACTTCGCCCGCGCCGCCTCGTCGGTTTCGTCGGCGATCACCATAAACAGCACGTAGGAGCCGACGTCGCGCCCGGTCTTTTCAGCGGCGGCCTTCATGCGGGCGGCGGTAGGGGCAAAGGCCGCCGGGGTGTTAACCCCTTTACCGAAGCAGAAGTTGAAGTCGGCGTATTTCGCCGAGAACTCCATCCCGGCATCGCTCTGCCCGGCGCAGATCACCTTCATCGGCACCGACGGCTGCGGGCTGACGCGGCAGTCGTTCATGGTGAAGAACTCGCCTTTGAAGTCGCTCTTGCCGGTGCCCCATAGATCGCGCAGGACCTGCACGTATTCGGTGAGGTAGTCGTAGCGTTTCGCGAAATAGTCATCCCCCGGCCAGAGCCCCATCTGCTCATACTCCGGCTTCTGCCAGCCGGTGACGAGGTTCACGCCGAAGCGCCCGCCGGAGATGGTATCGATGGTGGAAGCCATCCGCGCCACGATGGCCGGAGGCAGGGTGAGGGTGGCGGCGGTAGCGTAGATCTGGATGCGCGAGGTAACCGCCGCCAGCCCCGCCATCAGGGTGAAGGACTCCAGGTTGTGATCCCAGAATTCGGTCTTACCGCCGAAGCCGCGCAGCTTAATCATCGACAGGGCGAAATCGAAGTGATAGTGCTCTGCCTTCTGCACGATGGCCTTGTTCAGCTCAAAGGTCGGCATGTACTGCGGCGCGTGGGTAGAGATAAGCCAGCCGTTGTTGCCAATGGGAACGAATACGCCAATTTTCATCACGAACCTCTCTTCATCTCAGCATGGGGGAAAGTCTGAGGTCGGTTTTGCAAAGGCGATGCCAGTTTTGAAATTGGTAATGTTATTATGGTGTTAACGAATGGTTGATGAATTGTTTGCGTTAAAACTGGACTGTCTGGTCAAAATAGTTGCACACAAAGCAGGCAGTCGTGCGCGGTAGCGGTGCAGATTGTCGTAGCAGGCCTGGGGTTTTTGCTATGCTGGGGGCATATCAACAAGGAGTGAGCCCATGGCGCAAGGCGCAGTGAAAACAGGCGGTAAACGTTCGCAGGCAGTGAGCGCGAAAAAACAGGCGATCCTCTCGGCGGCGCTGGAGACCTTCTCGCAGTTTGGCATTCACGGTACGCGCCTGGAGCAGGTGGCTGAACTGGCCGGGGTGTCGAAAACCAATCTGCTCTACTACTTCCCCTCGAAAGAGGCGCTGTACATTGCCGTCCTGCAACAGATTCTGGATATCTGGCTGGCACCGCTGAAGGCGTTTCGCGAGGAGCTCACCCCGCTGCTGGCGATCCAGCAGTATATCCGCCTGAAGCTGGAGGTCTCACGGGACTACCCTCAGGCCTCGAGGCTGTTCTGTCTGGAGATGCTGCAGGGGGCACCGCTGCTGAAGGCGGCGCTGAGCGGCGATCTGAAATCGCTGGTGGATGAGAAGTCGGCGATCATTGCCGGCTGGGTCGCCACCGGCAAACTGGCACCGGTGGACCCGCACCATCTGATCTTTATGATCTGGGCCGCCACCCAGCACTACGCCGACTTTTCCGCTCAGGTCGAGGCGGTGACGGGCAAGACGCTCAAGGATGATGACTTCTTCCACAGTACGGTGGAAAACGTTGAGCGGATGATCATCGAAGGGATCCGGGTGCGTTAATTCGCCGGTGGCAGAGGGCAGCTCAGGTCGCCCTCTTCACACTGCATCAGCGTGGCCAGATACGCTTCACGTTCGTTGGTTTTATCTGCCAGACACTGGTTCACAATCATCGGCTGAATGGAGCCGCCTTCGGTGCCGGAGCCGATAAAGGCGCAGTCGGCATCACGCAGGGCGATCCACGCCTGCTGGGCCTTTTTCAGCAGCTCGCGCTGGGGCGCTTCGGCGCGTTTGATGGCCGCCTGATAAGTCTGGTTCAGGGTTTTATCCGCAGCTTGATACTGCTGCGCGGTGCAGGTATTCATTTCCATCTGGGTGCTGGCGTTGGCGCACTCGTCCGCCTGGGCAAGGCTGCTAAGCAGTAGTGCGCCTGCGGCAATCATTAATCGTTTCATTATTTGCTCCCTGTAAAAAAGCCGGATGCGCTACGCTTATCCGGCCTGTGAAAATCACATTGTCATTCTCTGTAGCCCCGGTAAGCGCAGCGCCACCGGGGAACACAGACCGCACAATCCCGTAGCCCCGGTAAGCGTAGCGCCACCGGGGACGGATTGCACGCTTAACCGATGGTCATCAGGCTGGCGTTGCCCCCTGCTGCGGCGGTGTTGACGCTAAGCGAACGCTCCACGTACAGGCGCTCCAGCTGGAGATTGGTTTCACCCCGGGCGAAGCCCTGCACTGAGACGATCGCGCCGTTACGGGCCGCAACCTGCTCACACAGCTCGCGCAGCTGGTCAGAGTCACCGTGATAGATCACCGCGTCAAACGGCTGGCTGGTCAGTACATCGGCTTTGGCAAAGCGAATGCGCTCGGTCACCGCCTTCGGCAGCTGCTTGGCCAGGTCGCGGTGCAGGCCATCTTCCGGCCAAAGCACTTCACACCCGGTCGCCAGCGCGGCCGCCAGCTGGGTAAGCGCATCCTGCTCGTTATCCGCCACGCACAGCACGCGCTCGCGCGGCATCAGCGTCCAGGTGTTGCGCTCGCCCGTTGGGCCTGGCAGCACGCGCTGGGTTCCGGCCTGCGCCAGCTCGCCATACTCCTGGCACAGCTCACGCAGCTCAGGGCGTTTTTCTGCCCAGGCTTTCAGGGTTTCCAGCGGCTGGGTCAGCACCGTTTTCACCTGGGTGTCCACCGCGTACTGCGCATCCTGACGCGCCAGGGTCACGCCCAGCGCCTTCGCCGGACGGTTAGCCAGCAGGCGATAGAGGTACATTGGACCACCGGCTTTCGGACCGGTGCCCGACAGCCCTTCGCCGCCGAACGGCTGGACGCCAACCACGGCGCCCACCATATTGCGGTTCACGTACAGGTTGCCGACGTTGGCGCTGCCGGTCACCTGGGCGATGGTCTCGTCGATACGGGTATGCACGCCGAGGGTCAGACCGTAGCCGGAGGCGTTGATCTGCCCGATCAACTGGTCGAGATTGTTACGGTTGTAGCGCACCACGTGCAGGACCGGCCCAAACACCTCTTTCTTCAGCTCGTCGAAGCTCGCCAGCTCAATCAGGGTTGGGGCTACAAAGGTGCCGCTGGTCCACTCGCGGGCATCTTCGCTGTTCTCACGCACCGCCTGGTAAACCGGACGGCCTTTGGCACGCATCGCCTGGATGTGGTTTTCGATGTTGGCTTTCGCTTCGGCATCAATCACCGGACCGATGTCGGTGGTCAGACGGCCAGGATTGCCCATCCGGCATTCCGCCATCGCGCCGCGCAGCATTTTCAGGGTATGGTCGGCGACTTCATCCTGCACGCAGAGCACGCGCAGGGCAGAGCAGCGCTGTCCGGCGCTGTCGAAGGCCGAGGCAACCACGTCCACCACCACCTGCTCGGTGAGGGCGGAGGAGTCGACGATCATCGCGTTCATACCGCCGGTTTCGGCGATCAGCGGCGTCGGACGGCCCTGCGCATCCAGACGGGTGGCGATGTTGCGTTGCAGCAGGGAGGCCACTTCGGTGGAGCCGGTGAACATCACGCCGCGCACGCGGTTGTCGGCGGTCAGCTTCGCGCCAACGGTCTCGCCGCGGCCTGGCAGCAGCTGCACCACGCCCGCCGGAACGCCCGCTTCCAGCAGGATATTGATCCCCTGGGCGGCAATCAGCGGCGTCTGTTCGGCCGGTTTTGCCAGCACGCTGTTACCGGCGGCAAGGGCGGCGGCAATCTGGCCGGTGAAGATGGCCAGCGGGAAGTTCCACGGGCTGATACAGACCACCGGGCCCAGCGGGCGGTGGGTTTCGTTGTCGAAATCGTCACGCACCTGACCGGCATAGTAGTGCAGGAAGTCAACGGCCTCGCGCACTTCGGCGATGGCGTTGCTGAAGGTTTTACCCGCTTCACGCACCAGAATGCCAATCAGCTGCTGCATCTGATCTTCCATCAGCACCGCAGCACGCTCCAGAATGGCCGCGCGCTCCTGCGGCGGGGTGGCGAACCAGATAGGGGCGTTGTTCACCGCGCTGTCGAGGGCCAGATCCACTTCCTGTTCGGTAGCTTCCCGGGCAAATCCGACGATGTCTTTCGGCTCGGCCGGGTTGACCACCGGCTGCATTTCGCCGTCGCTGACCGGCTGCTCCAGAATCGGTTTTGCCTGCCACTTCTGCAGGGCGCTGTTGAGCAGCGACGAGGAGAGGGACGCCAGACGGTGTTCGTTCGCCAGATCCAGGCCTGCAGAGTTGATGCGGCCATTGCCGTACAGCTCGCGCGGCAGGGCAATTTTCGGATGCGGCAGACCGACCTGACCTTCCTGAGCGGCCATTTTCTCCACCGCCTGGACCGGATCCGCCACCAGCTCGTCCAGCGGCAGGGTGGCATCGGCGATGCGGTTAACGAAGGAGGTGTTAGCCCCGTTTTCCAGCAGACGACGCACCAGGTACGCCAGCAGCGTTTCGTGGGTGCCGACCGGGGCGTAGATGCGGCATGGACGGTTCAGTTTGCCATCCGCCACTTTACCGGTGACCTGCTCGTACAGCGGTTCACCCATGCCGTGCAGGCACTGGAACTCGTACTGGCCCGGATAGTAGTTCTGACCGGCCAGCTGATAGATGGCCGCCAGGGTGTGGGCGTTGTGGGTGGCGAACTGCGGGTAGATCAGGTTCGGCACGCCGAGCAGCTTTTTGGCGCAGGCGAGGTAGGAGACGTCGGTGTAGACCTTGCGGGTGTAGACCGGATAGCCCTCCAGACCGTCCATCTGGGCGCGTTTGATCTCGCTGTCCCAGTAGGCGCCCTTCACCAGACGGATCATCAGGCGGCGACGGCTGCGGGTGGCGAGGTCAATCAGGTAGTCAATCACGAACGGACAGCGTTTCTGGTAGGCCTGAATAACAAAGCCAATCCCGTTCCAGCCCGCCAGCTCTGGCTCGAAGCACAGTTTTTCCAGCAGATCGAGGGAGATCTCCAGGCGGTCTGCCTCTTCGGCATCGATGTTGATGCCGATGTCATACTGGCGCGCCAGCAGGGTCAGGGACTTCAGGCGCGGGTAGAGCTCTTCCATCACGCGATCGTACTGGGCGCGGCTGTAGCGCGGGTGCAGGGCGGAGAGCTTGATGGAGATCCCCGGGCCTTCATAGATGCCGCGGCCGTTGGAGGCTTTACCGATGGCGTGGATCGCCTGCTGGTAAGAGACCAGATAGGCCTGCGCGTCGGCGGCGGTCAGCGCCGCTTCGCCCAGCATGTCATAGGAGTAGCGGAAGCCTTTGTCTTCCAGCTTGCGGGCGTTAGCCAGCGCTTCGGCGATGGTTTCGCCGGTCACGAACTGCTCGCCCATGAGGCGCATCGCCATGTCCACGCCTTTACGGATCAGCGGCTCGCCGCTCTTGCCGATAATGCGGTTCAGGGAGCGGGAGAGGTTGGCTTCGTTATGGGTGGAGACCAGCTTGCCGGTAAACAGCAGGCCCCAGGTGGCGGCGTTCACGAACAGCGACGGGCTGCGGCCAATGTGGGAGTGCCAGTTGCCGTTGCTGATCTTGTCGCGGATCAGGGCGTCGCGGGTGGCTTTGTCCGGGATACGCAGCAGCGCTTCCGCCAGACACATCAGGGCCACGCCCTCCTGAGAGGAGAGGGAGAACTCCTGCAGCAGGCTCTGCACCATCCCGGCGCGGCCTGAGGCGTTTTTCTGGTTACGCAGTTTTTCAGCAAGCTGATACGCCAGGCTGTGGGCCTGGGAGGCAATCGGCTCCGGCAGACGCGCCTGCTCCAGCAGCATCGGTACGGCGTCGGTCTCGGCACGACGGTAAGCGGCGGTAATGGCCGCACGGCTCACCGACTGCGGCAAAATCTGCTCGGCAAATTCGAGGAACGGCTGGTGGATCTCATCGCTCGCCTCGGCGCTGTCGTCGCTCTCGTTGGCGGCACCGGCCAGCAGGGCAGGCAGCTCTGGCAGGGCGTCGTCGCTCTCCAGTTTTTCCAGATAGTTGAAGATTGCCTGCTTAATTAACCAGTGTGGCGTGCGGTCAATTCGGGTTGCGGCCGATTTAATCCGTTCGCGGGTCGCGTCATCCAGCTTAACCCCCATAGTGGTCATGCCCATGCCAAAAACTCCTGTGATTCAGTAGCGCTAGTGTAGTTAACGTGAAATATCCACTATGTTGCAACTTTGTGCAACCACGTTAAATGTGACCCGGTTTGCAAGCTGGAAAATGAATGGAATGTTACGAAGGGGTTAACCGTAAAATAAGTGTGGATTTTAAGAGTGAAGCTTGGTTTCATGCGGCGCTTAACACTTTTTAAAGGTGCAACCGCGAAAAACGTGAGCGAGTGCAACCTCCAGGAATCTGGTGTGAAACCGGGGATGAAATTGATGTAAATGCAGTGTTAAATCGTTTGTGTCATGGAGGCGCATACGGCAGGATACGCGCGGCCAACAGAAACACACATCATCACCCCCTCGTTCCGGGGGTGTAATAAAGACGGTCAGAAAGGCCGTCGAACATCTTTGCGGAGTATTTAAATGGCAATTAGCACACCGATGCTGGTGACATTTCTTATCTATATTTTTGGCATGATCCTGATAGGGTTCCTTGCATGGCGTTCTACTAAGAACTTTGACGACTACATCCTCGGCGGGCGTAGCCTTGGGCCGTTCGTGACCGCGCTCTCTGCGGGTGCGTCGGATATGAGCGGCTGGCTGCTGATGGGGCTGCCGGGCGCCATCTTTCTCTCCGGGATCTCGGAAAGCTGGATCGCCATCGGCCTGACGCTGGGGGCATGGATTAACTGGAAGCTGGTGGCCGGGCGTCTGCGCGTGCACACCGAAGCCAACAACAACGCCCTGACCCTGCCGGACTACTTCACCGGCCGTTTCGAAGATAAGAGCCGCATCCTGCGTATTATCTCAGCGGCGGTTATTCTGCTGTTCTTCACCATCTACTGTGCCTCCGGCATCGTGGCGGGCGCGCGTCTGTTCGAAAGCACCTTCGGCATGAGCTACGAAACCGCACTCTGGGCGGGCGCGGCGGCGACCATCCTCTACACCTTCGTGGGCGGGTTCCTGGCGGTAAGCTGGACCGACACCGTGCAGGCGAGCCTGATGATTTTTGCCCTGATCCTGACCCCGGTGATTGTGATCCTCTCCGTGGGCGGTCTGGGTGATTCGCTGGCGGTTATCCAGCAGAAGAGCATTGAAAACGTCGATATGCTGAAAGGGCTGAACTTTGTCGCCATCGTGTCGCTGATGGGCTGGGGGCTGGGTTACTTCGGTCAGCCGCACATCCTGGCGCGCTTTATGGCGGCAGACTCTCACCACACCATCGTTCATGCCCGTCGTATCAGCATGGCATGGATGATCCTCTGCCTGTGCGGCGCCTGTGCGGTAGGCTTCTTCGGGATTGCCTACTTCAGCAACAACCCGTCTCTGGCGGGCGCGGTAAACCAGAACGCCGAGCGCGTGTTTATCGAGCTGGCGCAGATCCTCTTCAACCCTTGGATCGCCGGTATTCTGCTCTCCGCCATCCTGGCGGCGGTAATGTCCACCCTGAGCTGCCAGCTGCTGGTCTGCTCCAGTGCCATCACCGAAGATCTGTACAAAGCCTTCCTGCGTAAAAACGCTAGCCAGAAAGAGCTGGTATGGGTCGGTCGCCTGATGGTGCTGGTGGTAGCCCTGGTCGCTATCGCCCTGGCATCTAACCCGGAAAACCGCGTGCTGGGTCTGGTGAGCTATGCCTGGGCAGGCTTTGGTGCTGCCTTTGGTCCGGTGGTGCTGTTCTCGGTGATGTGGTCACGCATGACACGTAACGGCGCGCTGGCGGGGATGATTATCGGTGCGGTCACGGTAATCGTCTGGAAACAGTTTGCGTGGCTGGGTCTGTACGAAATCATCCCGGGCTTTATCTTCGGCAGCATCGGGATTGTGGTCTTCAGTCTGCTGGGTAAAGCGCCGTCTGCCACGATGCAGAAACGCTTTGCCGACGCCGATGCGATGTATCACACCACTGCACCAACGAAGTTACAGGCTGAGTAAAAAGTTTCTCCCTTCACGTAGGCCGGGTAAGCGCAAGCGCCACCCGGCTTTTTTCTTGCCAAAATTCAAAAATTACGTTGATATCCTTGTGCTTATAACAATGAGGATAGCAAAGCATGACAATCAAAACAGGGCTGATGGCAGGCGCAATGTTACTGCTGGCAGGCTGCAACGCCCCATCGCACACCCCCGCGGATAACACCTGCAAAGCCGATAATCAGATGCAGCAGACCACCCTCTATTTCGGCCTTAACCGTCCGGCAGGCGAGGCGATCACCGGCCAGGAGTGGCAGCAGTTTGTCGATCGGGACGTCACGCCGCGTTTTCGCGATGGCTTAACGGTGTTTGATGCGCGCGGGCAGTGGCTCGGTAACGACGGGAAAGTGGCGCGCGAGTCGAGCAAGGCGCTGATGCTGATCCACGGCAAAGATGCGCAGAGCGAGAGCAATATCGAGGCGTTGCGGGGGATCTATAAACAGCGCTTCGCCCAGGAGTCGGTGATGCGCGTTGACCAGCCGGTGTGCGTGCAGTTTTAAACCCGCCCGGTAGGGTGCGGCCTGATCCCCTCACCCCGGCCCTCTCCCAAAGGGAGAGGGTGAAAACATTAAAAACGGTAACCTGAGTTACCGTTTTGCATTTACCTCGCCGCCGGGCGTTTTACCGCACCAGAGCTACAGCACCAGCCCCGCAAAGCTCGCCGACAACAGGCTCACCAGCGTTGCGCCATACACCAGGCGCAGACCAAAGCGTGACACCACGTTACCCTGCTGCTCGTTCAGCCCCTTAATCGCCCCCGCGACAATGCCGATAGAGGCAAAGTTGGCGAAGGAAACCAGGAACACCGACAGGATCCCCAGCCCGCGCGGCGTCATCTGAGCGGCAATTTTTTGCAGCTCGATCATCGCCACAAATTCATTCGCCACCAGCTTGGTTGCCATAATGCCGCCCGCGTGCAGGGCATCGCTCAGCGGGATCCCCACCAGCCAGGCCAGCGGATAGAAGACATAACCCAGAATCTGCTGGAAGCTCAAACCAAACAGGCTTGAGAAGAGGGCGTTGACGGCGCTGATCAGGGCGATAAAGCCAATCAGCATCGCCAGAATAATCATCGCCACTTTGAACCCGGCCAGAATATATTCCCCCAGCATCTCAAAGAAACTCTGGGATTCGTGCATCTTCTCGAGCTTAATTTCCGGCTCCGCTTCCGGGCGGGTCGGGTTAATCACCGTCAGGATGATAAAGGTGCTGAACATATTCAGGATCAGCGCCGCCACCACATATTTTGCCTCCAGCATCGTCATATAGGCGCCGACGATGGACAGGGAAACGGTGGACATTGCGGTGGCCGCCATGGTGAACAGACGACGGGAAGAGAGATCTCCCAGCACCCCTTTGTAAGCAATGAAGTTTTCTGACTGGCCGAGCGTCAGGGAGCTGATGGCGTTAAAGGATTCCAGCTTGCCCATGCCGTTCACTTTCGACAGCAGGGTGCCGACAACGCGAATAATCACCGGCAGAATACGCCAGTGCTGAAGAATACCGATCAGCGCGGAAATAAAGATAATCGGGCACAGGACGCCGAGGAAAATAAACGCCAGCCCTTTTTCGCCCATCCCGCCAAATACAAAGTTGGTGCCTTCGGCGGCATATTTCAGTAACGACTCAAAGAAGCCCGAGACGTACTGAATAACAAACAGGCCGCTTTCGGCGTGAAGGAAAAAGAACGCCAGCGCAATCTCAATAACGATAAGTTGAATGACGTAACGAATGCGAACGCTGCGGCGGTCGAAGCTGACCAGCCAGGCCAGCGCAAGGATAACCACCAGCGCCAGCAGGAAGTGCAGGAATTGATACATAGTTGATTTTCAGCAGATTAGTGAGGCGCACATTTAGCCACAGCCTGCCGTAACCGTAAATGAACTTTTAAGTCTTAACTTATAAACCTTTTAATCACTTAAGTGATTATGTTTACGTTATGGTTTTACATCCTGTCATCAAAATGCAGCATATTTCGCTTGTATTTCTTATTGCCGTAATGATAATCACTATCACAAGAATTTACCTTTCTTTGCATCAGTTGACGGCGAAAAACATTTAAGGTGTCGCATGTTTGTTCCATTTCTCATTATGTTACGTGAAGGGCTCGAAGCAGCCTTAATTGTCAGCCTCATTGCCAGCTATCTGAAACGCACCCAGCGGGGCCGCTGGATCGGCGTCATGTGGATTGGCGTCTTCCTTGCCGCCGCGCTGTGTCTGTGTCTTGGCATTGCCATCAACGAAACCACCGGCGAATTCCCGCAGAAAGAGCAGGAGCTGTTCGAAGGGATCGTGGCGGTGATTGCGGTGGTGATCCTCACCTGGATGGTGTTCTGGATGCGCAAGGTGTCGCGTAACGTGAAGGTTCAGCTGGAGCAGGCGGTGGACAGCGCCCTGGCGAAGGGCAATCACCACGGCTGGGCGCTGATTATGATGGTCTTTTTCGCCGTGGCGCGGGAAGGGCTGGAGTCGGTCTTCTTCCTGCTCGCCGCTTTCCAGCAGGATGTCGGGATCTGGCCGCCGCTGGGCGCGGTGCTGGGCCTGGCGACCGCGGTGGTGCTCGGTTTTCTGCTCTACTGGGGCGGCATTCGCCTCAACCTGGGCGTCTTCTTCAAATGGACCAGCCTGTTTATTCTGCTGGTGGCCGCCGGGCTGGCCGCGGGCGCGATCCGCGCCTTCCACGAGGCGGGCCTGTGGAACCACTTCCAGGATATGGCGTTCGACCTCAGTAACGTCCTCTCCACCCATTCCCTGACCGGCACCCTGCTCGAAGGCATCTTCGGTTATCAGGAAGCGCCGAACGTCAGCGAAGTGGCGATGTATTTCATCTATCTCATTCCGGCGCTGGCGCTGTTCTTTATGCCCCCGCGTGCAGGCACGCAGCCGTCGCGGTCTGCGCCCTGAAGTGCTCAATGTAGTTACAACATACTTTTAAAAGGGAAAGGTCATGGCAATCCATTTTCGTCGTAGTGCGTTACAGGCTGGCGTGGCAGCGCTGATTGCGTCTGCATTTGCGGCCCAGGCCGCGGATGTCCCGCAGGTGAAAGTCACCGTCAATGATAAGCAGTGTGAGCCGATGACCATCACGGTCAACAGCGGCAAAACCCAGTTCATTATCCAGAACCACAGCCAGAAAGCGCTGGAGTGGGAGATCCTGAAAGGGGTGATGGTGGTGGAAGAGCGTGAAAACATCGCGCCGGGCTTCAGCCAGAAGATGACCGCCAACCTGCAGCCGGGCGAATACGACATGACCTGCGGCCTGCTGACCAACCCGAAAGGCAAGCTGATTGTGAAAGGCGCCGCCACCGCCGATGCCGCCAAAGGGGAAGCGCTGCTGAGCCTGGGCGACGCCATTACCGCCTATAAAGCTTATGTCACCAAAGAGACCGCCGATCTGGTTGCGGGCACCAAAGCCTTTACCGACGCGGTGAAGGCGGGCGATATCGAAAAAGCGAAATCGCTGTACGCGCCAACCCGTCAGCACTACGAGCGCATCGAGCCGATTGCCGAGCTGTTCTCCGATCTCGACGGCAGCATCGACGCCCGTGAAGACGACTACGAGCAGAAAGCCGCCGATCCGAAATTCACCGGCTTCCACCGTCTTGAAAAAGCGCTGTTTGGCGACAACTCCACCAAAGGGATGGAGCAGTACGCGGAGCAGCTGAACAGCGACGTGCTGGATCTGCAAAAACGCATCAGCGAGCTGGCCTTCCCGCCGTCAAAAGTGGTGGGCGGCGCATCCGGTCTGATTGAAGAAGTGGCGGCCAGCAAGATCAGCGGGGAAGAAGATCGCTACAGCCATACCGACCTGTGGGACTTCCAGGCCAACGTCGAGGGGGCTCAGAAGATTGTTGACCTGCTGCGTCCGCAGCTGCAAAAAGACAACAGCGAACTGCTGGCAAAAGTGGATGCTAACTTCAAGAAAGTGACCACCATTCTGGCGAAATACCGCACCAAAGACGGCTTTGAGACCTACGACAAGCTGACCGATGCCGACCGTAATGCCCTGAAAGGGCCGATTACTACTCTGGCAGAAGATCTGGCTCAGCTGCGTGGTGTCCTGGGCCTGGATTAATTCGATGAACAAGCATGATGAGTACGACGTCGCTGAACCTTCACGGCGTCGGTTGTTAAAAGGGGTAGGGGCGCTTGGCGGCGCTCTTGCTCTGGCAGGTGGCTGTCCGGTGGCGCATGCGGCAAAACCGCAGAGCGCGCCGGGCACGCTCTCCCCGGATGCGGGGATGGAGACCCAGCCGTTTCACGGCCTGCATCAGGCCGGGATCTTAACCCCGCAGCAGGCCTCAATGATGCTGGTGGCCTTTGACGTGCTGGCCAGCGATAAAAGCGAGCTGGAACGCCTGTTCCGCCTGCTGACCCAGCGCATCACCTTCCTCACCACCGGCGGCCCGGCACCCGACACACCGAACCCGCGTCTGCCGCCGATGGACTCCGGGATCCTGGGGGCCTTTATCGCTCCGGATAACCTGACCATGACGGTGTCGCTGGGGGCGTCGCTTTTTGACGATCGCTTCGGCCTTGCCGGGCTGAAACCTAAATCACTGCAGAAGATGGTGCGTTTCCCGAATGATTCGCTGGATGCGGCGCTGTGTCATGGCGATCTGCTGATCCAGATCTGTGCCAACACCCAGGACACGGTGATCCACGCCCTGCGGGATCTGATCAAGCACACCCCGGATCTACTGAGCGTGCGCTGGAAGCGGGAAGGGTTTATCTCTGACCACGCCGCGCGCAGCAAAGGCAAAGAGACGCCGGTGAACCTGCTCGGCTTTAAGGATGGCACTGCCAACCCCGACAGCCAGGATGCGCCGCTGATGGATCGCGTGGTATGGGTGACGGCGGATCAGGGCGAACCGGCCTGGACGGTGGGCGGCAGCTATCAGGCGGTGCGCATCATCCAGTTTCGCGTTGAGTTCTGGGACCGGACGCCGCTCAAAGAGCAGCAGACCATTTTTGGCCGCGACAAGCAAAGCGGTGCGCCGCTGGGCATGAAGAACGAACACGACGTGCCGGATTACGCCAGCGATCCGGACGGTAATGTTATCGCCCTCGACAGCCATATCCGTCTTGCCAATCCGCGCACGAAGGAGACCGAGCAAAACCTGATGATGCGCCGGGGATACAGCTACTCGCTGGGGGTGACCAACTCCGGTCAGCTGGATATGGGGCTGCTGTTTGTCTGCTTCCAGCACGATCTGGAGAAGGGCTTTTTGACCGTCCAGAAGCGCCTGAACGGCGAAGCGCTGGAAGAGTACGTGAAGCCGATTGGCGGGGGCTACTTCTTTGCCCTGCCGGGCGTGCAGAATAAAAACGGCTGGCTGGCACAGGGTCTGCTCGAAGCCTGATTAGCGCCCCGCTTAACCCTTAAGCGGGATGATTTTTTTCCGTCTCTCTATCTCCTTGTTATAATTCTGTAATAGTCCGATAGCAGACTAAGTGAAACTGTAGGTCGAGTCTTAAAAGTTGCATTCGGGTAAAATAAATGTTGCATTCATGCTAAATCCTGATGTACTTACTTTAAGAAAGCGGTAAACCTTACAGTGAATATGAATCACTCTGGAGATCGCCGATGGTTGGGTCCTGTACTGGACAAGGTAAACGTAACAACCGCAGCACCCGGCGCGGAGGCTCAAACTCCGGCAGCGATCTCTTCACCGAAAAATTCTCCCCCTCCACAGCAAATCCTGATTTTACCGACCCGTCGAATGGTGAGCATAGCGATCCGGCGGCGTCATTTAACCAAGCAAGCTATGGCTTAGAAGGAAGCCAACCCTCAGATGTTTGTTCGCCTAATCGCACTGATTCCGGTGCGAGTGATGAATACCAACAACTCAAGGTGCTATCCATGGGAAGACAAAAAGCAGTGATCAAAGCTCGTCGTGAAGCGAAACGTGTGCTGAGACGGGATTCACGTAGCCATAAACAGCGTGAAGAAGAGTCGGTCACCTCGCTTGTGCAGATGAGTGGCGTTGAAGCAATTGGCATGGCGCGGGACAGCCGTGATACCACCCCAATTGTGGCGCGCAATGACGCTCAGGCGCAGTACCTGAATGCTATTGAGAGTAAGTCGCTTATTTTCGCCACCGGCGAAGCCGGTTGCGGGAAAACCTGGATAAGTGCAGCCAAGGCGGCGGAGGCTCTGATTCATAAGGACGTCGATAAGATCATTGTGACCCGTCCGGTATTGCAGGCTGATGAAGATCTCGGCTTCTTACCTGGCGATATTTCGGAGAAGTTTGCCCCCTATTTCCGGCCCGTCTACGACGTGCTTGTGAAACGGTTGGGTGCATCTTTTATGCAGTACTGCCTGCGTCCCGAAATTGGTAAGGTAGAAATTGCGCCGTTCGCCTATATGCGCGGACGTACATTTGAAAATGCAGTTGTGATTCTCGACGAGGCTCAGAACGTAACTGCTGCGCAAATGAAGATGTTTTTAACGCGCCTCGGGGAAAACGTGACGGTGATCGTGAACGGGGATATCACCCAGTGCGACCTGCCGGCTGGCGTCAAATCGGGTCTGAGCGATGCGCTGGCACGTTTCGAAGAGGATGAGATGGTGGGCATCGTACGGTTCGATAAAGACGATTGCGTACGTTCGGCGCTCTGCCAGCGGACGCTGCAGGTCTACTCCCGGTCATAGCATAACCTTCTCGTTTTACTTGCTTCCTGTAACCCCTTCCCGGCGTAATGCCGGGAAGCTGCGTCTGATTCCTCGGTTGAAATGTACCTGCGGTTGTCTTACACAAGATCGTTGAAATGTACCTGCGGTTGTCTTACACAAGATCATATTATGATGATGACATATTTATTTCGTATAGAAAATGCCGGGTATTACGCGGTGTTTTGCTGTATTTATAAGTCTTGTTGTTAACTCAACAGGCTTTTTAATAAAAATGACAGAAGTGTGATATTCATTCGTAATACCCACAAAATATGTATTAAAACCATGATCAGGCTAATTATAAATAATCAATTAAACGTGAATGTTGTCACAATTCACTACTGTCAGCCGAATATTAAGTTGGTAACTTTCGGGCTATTATCTATGTTTCGTAGTCATTCAAACACAATTCTAAAAAGAAACTCCCGGGAAGACTTTTCTCTGGAACATCACGCTGAGGGCCATACATGAACGAACTGGTTAGTGCAATTAATGGTGTTATCTGGAGCCCGGCGTTAATATTTTTATGCCTGGGTGTTGGCCTCTATTTCTCACTGCGTAGTCGCTTTTTACAATTACGCCATGTCAAACATATGGTGGCTCTGATGTTCCAGGGGCGTGCCACGGATGCAGGCGTATCGTCGTTTCAGGCACTGACAATGACGCTGGCGGGTCGCGTGGGGACCGGTAACATCGCGGGTGTGGCAACCGCCATTACCTTTGGCGGGCCGGGAGCGCTATTCTGGATGTGGATGGTGGCGTTTTTGGGTGCCAGCTCCGCTTTTGTTGAATCCACTCTGGGTCAGGTTTATAAAGAAAAAATTAACGGCGAATATCGTGGCGGTCCTGCCTTCTATATTGAAAAAGGTTTGGGCGTGAAATGGTACGCATGGTTATTTGCTATTGTGACTATTTTCTCCTGCGGCTTATTACTTCCTGGTGTACAGGCAAACTCTATTGGCGCCAGCCTGGATATTGCCTTTGGCCTCGATCCAAATGTCACCGCCGCATTATTGGCTATATTATTAAGTTTCATTATTTTTGGTGGTGTGAAAAGGATCGCCAGCTTTAGCAGTATGGTCGTTCCTTTTATGGCGCTCGGCTATATTATTGTCGCCTGCGTTATTATCGCCATTAATATTGAGCAACTTCCTTCTGTTATTCTGCTGATCTGGAAAAGCGCATTTGGCCTTGAAGCAGGCTTTGGTGCTGTTCTGGGGCAGGCAATAATGTGGGGCGTTAAGCGCGGGGTATATTCCAACGAGGCGGCGCAAGGTACAGGGCCACATGCTTCCTCAGCGGCCGAAGTGAGCCATCCGGCGAAACAGGGCCTGGTTCAGGCCTTCTCAGTCTATATCGACACGCTGTTCGTCTGCTCCGCGACCGGGTTCATGCTGTTGATTACCGGGTTGTATAATGTTCAGGGCGTCGATGGCGCGGCAATCTATACAGGGATTGCAGGCGTGGCAGCGGGCCCTGGCTATGTGCAGACCGCCATGGAAAGCATGATGCCTGGTTTTGGTAATTACTTCGTTGCCATTGCGCTGTTCTTCTTTGCTTTCACCACTATTATTGCCTACTACTATATTGCTGAAACAAATATCGCGTATATCAACCGTAAAATTCACCGCCCGTGGCTGACGTTCTTGCTGAAAATATGCCTGTTAACGTCCACGGTATATGGCACCGTGCGTACTGCAGATCTGGCATGGGGGTTGGGCGATATTGGGGTCGGCCTGATGGCGTGGCTTAACATTATTGCAATTGTTCTTTTACATAAAAAAGCATTTGCCAGTCTTAAAGATTATGAAAGCCAGAAGGCGCAAGGTATCGATCCGCAATTTGATCCGATTCGACTTGGGATTAAAAATGCCGATCACTGGGTTAAAGACCGTAAAGATGAAAAGGATGCGAGCCTGGGTCAGACATCTTCACTGTCGGGAAATCGTACACTAAGTTGATGGTGCAAAAAGAGCCCGTATGAAAGTACGGGCTCTTTTTTTATATGGCGGTGAGAAGGTTAGGGGGCTGGATTCCGTGAACATGCCTGATGGCGCTTCGCTTATCAGGCCTACGGGATTGAGGCCGGGTAACGCTTTGTTCCCTCGCCCCTTTGGGCAGCCTGTTCGCTGCGCTCTCAGTCTGTCCAACTGGCTGTCGCCAGTTGTTGAACCCCGGTCGAGGGCTCTCATCCTTCCCTCTCGGGAGAATATAAAAGAAAAGAGCCCGTACTTTCGTACGAGCTCTCATCTCGAATATGGCGGTGAGGGAGGGATTCGAACCCTCGATACGTTGCCGTATACACACTTTCCAGGCGTGCTCCTTCAGCCACTCGGACACCTCACCATATTGTTTTGCTGCCTTTCCTCTCGGGGGCAACGGGGCGCTACTATAGGGAGTCGGGCTAAAACGGTCAAGCAGATTTTCTGCTTTACTGCGCGTTCGGTTAAGCAATAAGCAGCTCCACGGTTTTCAGGCCGTGGAGCGAGCCATTAGCGCTGTGAATCGAGGGCTTCAGCGTTCTTAATAACGTCCTGCGCCTTGCCGTAGCTTTCAATCAGCAGCTGATACGCCGGGAAGATATGGGTATAGACTTCAGCCCACTGCGCCGCATCTTCACGATTCCAGGTGCGCTGGATCTCCGAGGCGACGGCGGCGGTATCCATTGGCACTACGCCTGCCTGCACCACACGCGCCAGGGTGATCTCCTGGGCCATTTTGCTGTAGGTGCCCGACGCGTCGATCACTGCAAACACCTTATAGCCGTCGGCCACCGCGCTGATTGACGGGAAGGCCATGCAGACGCTGGTGATGGTCCCGGCGATAATCAGCGTTTTACGTCCGGTCGCCTTCACGGCGGCCACGAACTCCGGGTTGTCCCAGGCGTTAATCTCACCTTTACGCGCCACGTACTGCGCATGCGGCGCATTGGCGTGGATCTCCGGGATCAGCGGCCCGTTTGGCCCCTGCGGCACGGAGGCCGTGGTGATCACCGGGATATTCGCCAGGCTGGCGATTTTCGCCAGCGCCGCGGCGCGGGCGCGCAGTTCCGGCATCGGCATGTCGCCGACGGTCTGGAACAGGCCGCTCTGGTGATCGATAAGCAGCATCACTGCATCATTCACATCAATCGCCGGACGTGCGCCGTTAAAGTTAGCGGGGGTAGACATGATTCTCTCCTTTATTACATTCAGATCTGACCGAAGCGGCCTGAATTGAAATCGCGAATGGCTTCGGCGATTTCGCTTTTACTGTTCATCACAAACGGGCCATAGCCCACAATCGGCTCATTCAGGGGCTCCCCGGCCATCAGCAGCACTTTGGCGTCGCTGCTGGCTTCCAGATGGAGCGTCTCTCCCTGCTGGCTCAGCACCGCCATCTGGGCTTCACCTGCCTCTGCGGTGCCGTTCACCGTCACGTTGCCCTCCAGCACCACCAGCGCGGTGCTCCAGCCTTCAGGCTGAGCGAGGGTAAGATGGCTGCCCTGACGCAGGGCGAGATCCCAGACGTTCAGCGGCGAGTAAGTGTGCGCCGGGCCGGTAGTCTCTTCGTAGCGACCGGCGATCACCCGCAGCGAGCCGCTGTTGTCGGGCAGCGTCACCACCGGAATCTGGCTTTTGGTGATGCTCTGATAGCCCGGCGCCGCCATCTTGTCTTTTGCGGGCAGGTTGACCCACAGCTGCATCATTTTTAGCTCGCCGCCTTTCTGCGCAAAGGCGCTGGAGTGGAACTCCTCATGCAGAATGCCGGCGCCCGCCGTCATCCACTGAACGTCCCCAGGGCCAATCACGCCGCCTTTTCCGGTTGAGTCGCGATGCTCCACTTCGCCGGAATAGACGATGGTGACCGTTTCAAAGCCACGGTGGGGATGCTCACCCACGCCGCGTTTTGCGCCATCCGCCGGGAAGATATAAGGCCCGGCGTAATCGAGCAGTAAAAACGGGCTCAGCGGCTCACCCTGTGTCTGGTAAGAAAACATCGAACGCACCGGGAAACCGTCGCCAACCCAGTGCTGACGGGGTGCGGTATAAATGCCTGTAACGTTTTTCATGGTGTTCTCCTGATGTTCTGTTGATGTAATTAGCTTATATTCAGGTTTAATATCCCGGTAGATAGTGAAAATAAGTTGCACTGTTCTGTTTATGGAACGATGAGGGCGTGATGCAGGATCTCAATGATTTCGTGTGGTTTGTGAAGGTGGTCGATCACGGTGGCTTTGCGGCGGCGGGTCGGGCGCTGGATCTGCCAAAATCCCGGCTCAGCCGACGGATAGCCCAGCTTGAGGCGCGGCTTGGCGTGCGTCTGATCCAGCGGACCACGCGCCAGTTTACGGTAACGGAGGTGGGGCAGACCTTCTATCAGCACTGCAAGGCGATGCTGGTGGAGGCCGAGGCGGCGGAAGAGGCGGTTGCGGCGTTGCAGGCTGAACCGCGCGGCATGGTGCGGATCACCTGCCCGGTCACGCTGCTGCACGTTCACGTCGGGCCGATGCTGGCAAGGTTTATGGCGCGCTATCCCGGCATTAATCTGCAGCTGGAAGCGACTAACCGGCGGGTGGACCTGGTGGCAGAGGGCATTGATATTGCTATCCGGGTGCGTCCTCGCCCGTTTGACGACAGCGATCTGGTCCTGCGGGTACTGGCCGACAGGGGGCATTGCCTGGTGGCGGGGCCAGCGCTGATTCAGCGCCTGGGCGTGCCGACAACGCCGTCGGAGCTCAGTGCCTGGCCCGGCTTGAGTCTGGGGGAGGGGAGGCAGATCCATAAGTGGGCATTAAGCGGGCCCGAAGGGGCAAAGGCCGAGGTTCATTTTCATCCGCGCCTTATTACCACCGACATGCTGGCGCTGCGGGAAGCGGCGATAGCGGGGGTAGGGCTGGTGCAGTTACCCATTTTGATGGTCAAAGACCAGCTGGCGTCCGGGGCGTTAATAAAAGTGCTGGAGGCATGGGAGCCGCGGCGGGAAGTTATTCACGCGGTTTATCCCTCCCGCCGCGGGCTGTTGCCGTCAGTCAGAACGTTGGTGGATTTTTTGACGGAGGAGTATGCGAGGATGGTGGAGGAATGATTGGGGGTCAGGTTTTGATTTTGTAGGTCAGGTAAGCGAAGCGCCACCCGTCGCTTTTTTCCCTCTCCCCTTTGGGGAGAGGGTCAGGGTGAGGGGCCCAGCCCGCACGGTGCCGCATCTGGCTCCGGGAGAATATAAAAGAAAAGAGCCCGTACTTGCGTACGAGCTCTCATCTCGAATATGGCGGTGAGGGGGGGATTCGAACCCCCGATACGTTGCCGTATACACACTTTCCAGGCGTGCTCCTTCAGCCACTCGGACACCTCACCATATTGTTATCCCGTTGCTGCCGGGACGGGCGCTAATGTAAGGAAAAGCCTGACTGACGTCAATCAACTTTTTCAGTAAATTAGCGCGTTAAGACAAACTTCAACCAACATGATTTTTAATTGCGCTGAAAGCGCCTTTTTTATCAACAACACCCCGGTCGCAAATTTTGTTATGCTGCAATGCAGTTGAAAATGAACGTAAAACAGCGCAACAGAAGGCAATCGCAATGGACATTATTTTTTACCACCCGACATTTGATAACGCTTACTGGATAAAAACACTCTCGGCGGCGCTGCCGGGCGCGCGGGTACGGGAGTGGAAGCGCGGCGATAATGAACCGGCAGATTACGCTCTGGTGTGGCATCCGCCAGTTGAAATGCTGCAGGGCCGTAACCTGAAAGCGGTATTTGCCCTCGGGGCCGGGGTGGACTCGATCCTCAGCAAGCTCAAGGCGCACCCGGAAATGCTGGCGGAGTCGATCCCTCTGTTCCGCCTCGAAGACACAGGTATGGGCCAGCAGATGCAGGAGTATGCCGTAAGCCAGGTGCTGCACTGGTTCCGCCGGTTCGACGACTATCAGGCGCTGAAACAGCAGGCCCGCTGGGAACCGCTGGCCGATTACCCGCGCGAAGAATTTACCATCGGCATCCTCGGCGCCGGGGTATTGGGATCGAAAGTGGCCGAGGCGCTGGCTCCCTGGGGCTTCCCGCTGCGCTGCTGGAGCCGTACCCGCAAGAGCTACCCTGGCGTCACCAGCTTTGCCGGGAAAGAAGAACTGCCGCAGTTTTTACAGGGCACGCGGGTGCTGATTAACCTGCTGCCGAATACGGCTGAAACCGTCGGCATCATCAATAAGGACCTTATCAGCCAGTTGGCGGATAACAGCTATCTGATGAACCTGGCGCGCGGCGTACACGTGGTGGAGGCCGATCTGCTGGCGGCGCTTGAGAGCGGCAAGCTGAAAGGCGCGATGCTGGATGTCTACAGCAAAGAGCCGTTACCCGCTGACAATGCCCTGTGGGCGCACCCGCGCGTGGCGATGACGCCGCACATTGCAGCAGTGACGCGTCCGGCAGAAGCCATCGACTATATTGCCCGCACCATCTCCCAACTGGAGAAGGGCGAGCAGGTCACCGGGCAGGTCGACAGACAGCGCGGTTACTGAGTCAAACCCGGCGATAGCCGGGTTTTTGCTAATAAACGCCCGGGATAACTGCTATCCTTTGGGAAACACGAGAGGAGAGAACGATGTACCCCGTTGACCTGCATATGCACACCGTCGCCAGTACCCACGCCTACAGCAACCTTCATGACTACATCGCCCAGGCTAAACAAAAGCACATCAAACTCTTTGCGATCACCGATCATGGCCCGGATATGGCTGATGCGCCGCACTACTGGCACTTTGTGAATATGCGCATCTGGCCACGGGTGGTGGACGGCGTCGGGATCCTGCGCGGCATTGAAGCCAATATCAAAAACACCCAGGGTGAAATTGACTGTACCGGCCCGATGCTCACCTCTCTGGATCTGATCCTCGCCGGTTTTCACGAGCCGGTTTTCGCACCTCAGGATCGGGCGACCAACACCGAGGCGATGATCGCCACTATCGCCAGCGGTAACGTACATATCATCAGCCATCCGGGTAACCCGAAATATCCCATCGACATTCAGGCTGTCGCCCGGGCGGCGGCAGAGCATCGCGTGGCGCTGGAGATCAACAACTCCTCCTTTATTCACTCCCGCAAGGGCAGTGAAGCGAACTGCCGGGCAGTAGCGGCGGCGGTGAAGGAGGCCGGTGGCTATGTGGCGCTGGGATCGGATTCCCACACTGCCTTCACGCTGGGTGATTTTAGCGAATGCCGCAAAGTCCTCGACGATGTAGACTTCCCGGAAGATCGCATTCTGAACGTCACGCCGCGCCGGATGCTGGATTTCCTCGAGTCGCGCGGCATGGCGCCAATTGCTGAATTTGCCGAATTTTAACTGTGTAATGGACTAAATAAATGAACGAGTTTTCCATCCTCTGTCGCGTACTGGGTTCTCTTTACTATCGCCAGCCGCAGGATCCGCTGCTGGTGCCGCTGTTAACCTTGATCCGCGAAGGCAAGCTGGCCCAGAACTGGCCGCTTGAGCAGGATGAGCTGTTGCAGCGTCTGCAGAACAGCTGTGATATGCAGCAGGTGGCCGCTGATTACAATGCGCTGTTTGTGGGCGAAGAGTGCCGCGTGTCGCCGTATCGCTCCGCATGGGAAGAGGGCGCAACCGAAGCCGAAGTGCGCGCGTTTCTCTCTGCACGCGGGATGCCGTTGACCGATACCCCGGCCGATCATATCGGTACGCTGCTGCTGGCGGCCTCGTGGATTGAAGATCATGCGGCGGAAGATGAAAACGAGGCGCTGGAAACCCTGTTTGGGGAGTACATCCTGCCGTGGTGCGGGGCGTTTCTCGGTAAGGTCGAAGCGCATGCCACCACTCCATTCTGGCGCACCATGGCGCCACTCACCCGTGACGCCATTGCCGCTATGTGGGACGAACTGCAGGAAGAGAATGAAGAGTGATTTAGATCACTCTTTACATGTAACAGCAAATCTCAATTTGCATATTATGTGTTCCTGATCGCATTTCATGGCCGCGTATCTGCTAAGATGCGCGCCATGAACATACTACTCTCTATCGCAATCACGACAGGCATCCTCTCCGGGATATGGGGTTGGGTTGCCGTCTCTCTCGGACTCCTGAGCTGGGCGGGCTTCCTCGGCTGCACGGCCTACTTTGCCTGCCCGCAGGGCGGCGTGAAGGGGCTGTTTATCTCGGCATGTACCCTAATGAGCGGCGTGGCCTGGGCGATGATTATCATCCACGGCAGCGCGCTGGCACCGCATCTGGAAATCCTGGGCTACGTCATGACCGGCGTGGTGGCGTTTCTGATGTGCATTCAGGCAAAACATCTGCTGCTGTCATTTGTCCCTGGCACCTTTATGGGAGCCTGCGCCACCTTTGCAGGGCAGGGGGACTGGAAGCTGGTGGTGCCTTCGCTGGCGTTGGGGCTGGTGTTTGGTTACGCCATGAAAAACAGCGGACTTTGGCTGGCGGCGCGACGGGAACGAACGCGCAACGTCACGGCGCTGAGCAAATAAAAAAAGGCGAGACCCGGGTCTCGCCTTTTTAATGCGCTTTCTGTCAGGATTCTGGCGGCGTCGACATCTCGCGGTATTTCACCAGAATATCGTTTTTCACTTCGTTTTTGTTTTGCAGGTCCCACAGTCCGCGATCGATACCGTCGTTAATCAGGAAGATCACCCCGGTTTCTATTGCCGACATCAGGCAGAGCATGACCGGCTCGTTAGAGGTATAGCCGATTTCGCCTTCCAGCAGACGCTGGTAGTCGATGAAGCGGAACACCCCGGCCTGCACTTCGTACGAGAGAATCGTTTTGCTGGTGGTAACGGACGACAGGATTTCGCCGGTACTGACGTTAACCACACGCAGGTTCACCGCAATCTGGTCAAGCTGGTACTGCGTATCGCCGCCGATACCGAAGTAACGGGCCCCCACACCGCCCGATTTGACGTTACTTTCGTAGCCGATAATTGAGCCTTCGACCATGACGTTCGCGGCCGTAAGCGAATGCAACGGAATGCGGTTGTTCATCGCTACGGTGCCGTTATCCTGCGCAGCACGAATGATCTTACGTTCGTTAAGCAGGTTTTGCAGCCCCTGACGTTCCAGAGGAATAAACCAGCGTGAGTCTTTTAACGCAGTGACCAGCATGGCGGTGGCGCTTTGCGGTACAGCCGTTGAGAAGTTACTTGCCGGATACGGTTTAAATTGCCCGGTTTCATCCTGAATATTATAAACCGACACGTAAATCTTACCCGTTGGCAAAGGCAATTTGGTTAAATCACGATAGCTCTGGGCGCGAGGCATTAATGTCGGTTTCGCTGCTTCTTTCGGCGGAGCAGTTAAACAACCGCTCAATAAGCACACTGCAACAAGGAGGAGAAAGCGCTGCATGATTATTGTCCTTATCTCGACATTTTTTAAAAGTCGGTAGAATTGTTTTGCAAGCCCGCAACCTGAATGGTGGAGGTTTTCCCCGTTTTCCGGTCTGTCACGTTCAGCTGCATTTGACCGTCCGCATTGGCGATGTCGACAATAAAGTCGCTGGTCACCATACGGCCGGGTGTGCCGGTATTAATATTGGTCAGCAGTCCGCCCAGAACCTGGGCCTGAATTGCCTGGGTAAAGTTATCCAGCGCGCTCGGGGTTTCAATACCAAAATCATCGGAGCTTGGATCCGTATAGGAGTTTTGCGCCTGCGCCGAGTTTAAAAGGAAAGAGCCGTTATTTGGGTTTCCACCAAAGTTCGGGTTGCGGAACTGGAAGGTCATATTTCCGGCCCAACTCAGAGATGGAATTAGCATTAAAGCTACAACTGCATGGACAACACGCATGAATGCCTCCGAATTAAAATTCGTCTTGCGCTAAATCGCCGGTACTCAGCAGAGCTTTATCGATCTGCAGACGATTTAATGCCTCTTCGGTTTGAGCCAGAGCAAAGACCACGTTTTTATCCAGGTCAGTTTTCGAGGGGTATAAGAAGGTCTGGAAAATAACGTCCTGATTGACCGTTATTGTGATCCAGCTTCCCCATCGTGCACTGGGCCGTTCATTGATCGTTAAGTTACCGGGATAGTCACTTTCCCATTTGTCGCTAAAGCCACGATAGAAAGCATGGCCGACAGCCGAGACGGTGTGGTCAGTTAACAATCCAGGTATCTCAACTTCAACCGCATGAAGATTCCCGGCAGCAAGCCACAGGCCTGCTGCGGTAATCCAACTCATTGTGCGTTTCATACTGTTAACGCCTGAGGTTATCATTCGCCCATGAAACCGCCTGAGTCCGGTTTTTGACAGCTATCTTCTTGAAAAGATTATAAAGATGGGTCTTAACCGTATTTTCGCTGATAAATAACGAACGGGCGATTTCAATATTTGAAGCACCTATACGTAATTTATTCAGAATCTCTTTTTCGCGATGGGTCAGCAAAGCGGACTCTGAACTGTTATAGCGATAATTTCCGGAATGCGTGATGAGGTAGCTGGCAAGTTTCTGCGAAAAATAGCATTCCCCACGCAGTACTCCCTGCAGGCCATCCACCACGCGTGTCTCGTCCTCGTTGACATAAAAGACACCGTTGATATGTGGCCAACTTTCAATATCCCTGAATGGGTATTCTTCGGGAGTATTTAACAACAATACACGGATATTGTTGTTTTTCCTGCTTAAAATATCTTGCCAGTATTGGATAAGCTTTTTATCCGCTTCCATCATATCGAAAAGAATAATGCTGCCAGGAGCAATGTCATCGAAAGAGCGTTGAATGCTATGCAATTTTCCGCTCAACGTTAAGCTATGCTTTAAATGCTGTAGTAGAGCTGTCGCCTGTAAAGAAGGTTTGGTGACTAACAATAAAGTCTGACCATGCAAGCTTTGGACTTCATTAAACATGATGAAACCCCTTTTTTGAACATCTGGCAGCTGCCCCCAATATATATTGGGGGCACCAGAAGTACTGACAGATGTGCACTGCTGTGTGTAGAAGAAAGACCATATCCCTTGAGAGAAGGGAAAATAAAATTAACAATGCCGAACTTCTGTTTTCAATCTAGCTATTACGATTTTTAAAGCAAGTGTTAAACGTGTAACAAGATGTAAAAATCAATATTACTTTGTAAAAAATGAGTTCATGAATTGCTTAGGAATCATTAAAAAGTTGTACACATTGTTATTGATGCACACATTTTAAAAATCATACAAATAACGATATGTTTATGATTTTTATAGGGTATATTATTTTGTAAATATGTGTAGTCAGGTATGAGCTTGTTCAAAAAGCTAAGTCTATTTTTACAATGTGTAAACGTCTTAAGAAATCACGAGGTTTGTCACGCAATCATGGATATATCCCGTTTTCCCTTCTGCAGAGCAGACGAAACGGCAAATCTGCCGAATTGACGATTTTGATTTTTGCAAACTGAAAAAGACGCTTTTTGCACCCCTCTAAAATCGTTGTATCGCCACAGTATTTAATTTTATTTAATACTTTGGGGTGAACGAAAGAATAAAAATACAACTGGCGGGTGAGATATTAAAATTGTTTCGGCAGACATACTCTTCATCGTAACGCCGGGTTAACAAAATATTTGTTCTTGTTAACGCAGTTATTATACCACCAGGTCCAGGGTGATAACATGAAGAACAAGTTGTTATTGATGTTGACATTACTGGGTGCACCTGGATTTGTTTTCGCAACGACTGATTTAGCAGCGTCAGAATACAATTTCGCGGTTAATGAGCTAAGCAGATCCTCATATAACCAGGCAGCTATCATTGGACAAACTGGCGTGAATAACAATGCCAACGTTCAACAGCAAGGTCAGAAATTGTTATCTGTCGTTTCTCAGGAGGGCGGGAATAATCGGGCGAACATTGATCAATCAGGCAGTTACAACCTTGCCTATATAGATCAAAAAGGGAACTCGAACAATGCGAGTATTAATCAAGGTGCATATGGTAATACCGCAGTGATTATTCAGAAAGGTTCTGGTAATAAAGCGAATATTACGCAGTATGGTACGCAAAAAACGGCAGTTGTAGTGCAGAGACAGTCGCAGATGGCGATTCGCGTTATTCAACGCTAGCTATTGGGCGATAATTAATCAATCCGATGGGGGCTTTACAATGAAACTTTTAAAAGTGGCAGTAATTGCAGCAATCGTGGTTTCTGGCAGTGCTATGGCTGGTTCTATTCCACAATGGGGTAATAACCATGGTGGTGGCGGAAATAACAACGTCAGCCCAGAATCGCTGACCGTTTATCAATACGGTGGCCGTAACAATGTGGACGCTTTGCAAAGCGATGCACGTGGGTCTGAAATTACTGTTCGTCAGAATGGTTTCGGTAACGATGCTGACCTGTCTCAGGGCGCTGACAGCAGCGAAATCAGCCTGACCCAGCGTGGCCAGGGTAACGAAGCGACCATCAGCCAGTGGAGCGGTCGTGACCTCTCTGCGACTGTTAGCCAGTCTGGTGGCCGTAACGAAGTCGATCTTCGTCAAACTATGAACGGCGCTACTGCTAACATTACTCAGGTTGGCTTCGGCAACACCGTGACTGCTGGCCAGTACTAATACTGCCGCTGAACGTCGAAAAACAGGGCTGAGGCCCTGTTTTTTTTTGGGAGAAAATGATGAATACACTTTTATTGCTTGCCGCGCTAACCAGTCAGATTACCTTTCAGACCTCCACCGAAGGTGAGATGGTCACTATTATTCCTCAGGTGACCGTCACGGAACCCTGCTTATGTCAGGTGCAGATCCTCACTTCGCGCAGTGGCCCCGGTGGGCAGAGCACCTCGCGCCAGCAAAACACCGTCTCATTGCCAGCTAATAAAACGGTCAACCTTTCCCGCATGACCCTCAATTCCGGGCCCAATGACAAGGTCAACGTCATTGTGACGGTGTCGGATGGGAAATCGCTGCACTTATCACAGCAGTGGCCGCCGTCTAAAGGCTAATGTTTGAAATATTCATAAAATCAATACATTAATTGATGTGGCGAAAATGTTATTCCATTGTTATTCTCATGTTGCTGGCGTCGTCGATGCCAGCCGATAGCCCCCTGTGAGGGCTCGTTGTTTAAGGATCAGGGACGATTGTCATTGAGGAGTATACCGATGGTCACGTTCCGTAATGCCCTTGCCGCAGCGTCTTTCTTTGCCGTAACGCTCGCTCCCGCTTTCGCCAATGTTATTCATTTCACCGGACAGATTGTTGAAGACCCGTGCAATATCACGCCTGATTCACACAGGTTGTCCATTACCTGCCCGCAGGATAAAAAGATGACGACCCAACAGGTAAGCTATCAGGAGGCGATCAACGGCAATGTTCCCGCTGCAGACCGCGCGACCGTCAGCATGAAGTACATTAACCCGCAAAAATCTCTCGCCATCGTGCAGGTTGATTACCGCTAAGGCGGAGCCGTTTTCTGTCAACCTGGCTGCCACAACCCAACCTCTGCGATACACTTAAGAAAAAAGCGGTATCCAGAGGTTGCTTATGTACTCCCGAATTGAAGTCTTTCATGGTGATATCACCACGCTGCATGTTGATGTGGTGGTCAATGCTGCCAATCCTTCCTTAATGGGCGGGGGCGGCGTGGACGGCGCCATCCACCGGGCGGCGGGACCCGCACTGCTTGAGGCCTGCAAGCTGGTGCGCCAGCAGCAGGGCGAGTGCGCCCCGGGGCACGCGGTGATTACCCTCGCAGGCGATCTGCCCGCCAAAGCGGTGATCCACACCGTCGGACCCGTCTGGCATGGGGGAGAGCAGCATGAAGCACGTATCCTTGAAGAGGCCTACCTCAACAGCCTGAATCTGGCGGCAGCCAACGGTTACCGCACCCTGGCATTCCCCGCAATAAGCACTGGCGTCTACGGTTATCCCCGTGCGGCAGCAGCAGAAATCGCCGTAAACACGGTTTCGGATTATCTCACCCGCAAGCCTCTGCCGGAGCGGGTATACTTTGTCTGTTATGATGAAGAAAATGCCCGGCTATACCAGCGACTGCTTACCCAACGAGGACAGGAAACCGACGCATAATACGCGACTGGGGCGTGCTATCGCGCCGGTCAGCTCCGCTCACCCTGGACTTTGCGGCCTTCTTCCCCTTGATAACAGTCTTGACGCCTTCGCCTGCCGCTACCGGTTGGCGGAGATGGCGGAAAAGACGTTAGATGTTCAGTACTACATCTGGGAAGACGACATGTCAGGACGGCTGTTGTTTTCCGTACTGTTGTCCGCCGCCATGCGCGGGGTACGCGTGCGCCTGTTGCTCGATGATAACAACACCCAGGGGCTGGACAGCATCCTGCGCCTGCTGGACGCCCATCCCAATTTCTCGGTCCGGCTGTTCAATCCTTTCTCCTTCCGCACCCTGCGCGCGCTGGGTTATCTCACCGATTTCGCGCGACTTAACCGCCGGATGCACAACAAGAGTTTTACCGTCGACGGCGAGGTCACCATCATTGGCGGGCGCAACGTCGGCGATGCCTATTTTGGCGCGGGCGAAGAGCCGCTCTTTTCCGATCTGGATGTGATGGCGACCGGTCCGGTGGTGCAGGACGTCGCGGATGATTTTGAGCGTTACTGGAACTGCGCGTCGGTCTCCACGCTCCAGCAGGTTCTGGAACTCTCTGAAGCCGAAATCGAGGATAAAATTCATCCGCCGGAGGAGTGGTACCGGGACGATATTACCCGGCGCTATCTGGATAAACTCCAGTCCAGCGACTTTATTACCAATCTTGAAGCGGGCAATTTACCGCTGATCTGGGCAAAAACCCGGCTGCTTAGCGACGATCCGCGCAAAGGGCAGGGCAGGGCGAAACGCCACTCCCTGTTGCCGCAGCGCTTACTGGACGTGATGGGCTCACCGGTGGAGCAAATTACGATTATCTCGGCCTATTTTGTGCCGACCCGGGCCGGGGTGGCGCTGCTGCTGCAGATGGTGCGCAAAGGGGTTAAGGTTGCCATCATGACCAATTCGCTGGCCGCCAACGACGTCTCTGTGGTTCATGCCGGCTACGCCCGCTGGCGCAAAAAATTGCTTCGTCACGGCATCGAGCTTTATGAGCTGAAGCCCACCCAGGACGGTGTCCCGCCGGCGCACGACCGCGGGATCACCGGGAACTCCGGCTCCAGCCTGCATGCCAAGACGTTCAGCGTCGACGGCGAGAAAGTGTTTATTGGTTCGCTCAACTTTGATCCCCGCTCCACCATGCTCAATACCGAGATGGGTTTTGTCATCGAGAGCGAGAAGCTGGCGAGACTGATCCATACCCGGTTCGTGCGCAGCCAGCGTCACGAAGCCTGGCAAATTCGGCTGGATAAGCTCGGGCGTCTGAACTGGATCGAGCGCAAGGACGGGCAGGAGATCGTGCATAAAAAGGAGCCCAAAACCCGCTTCTGGCAGCGGGTTCTGGTGCGTCTGGTTTACTGGCTGCCGGTCGAGTGGCTGCTGTGATGACGCGCCGGTTCAGCGACCGGCGCAAAAATGCTTAGCTGGTGGCCTGCGGGGTGTTATTCGCTTTCGTGGCCGGTTTGCCCGAAAACAGGAAGCGCAGCAGCGGAATACGCAGATGGATTTCATACAGCACAATCGCAATCCCTACCACAAAGACCAGGCCGCAGATAAAGCCGAGCAGGTTTGAGCTGATATGCGGCGTGATGTACGCGCCAAAGAACAGCGTCAACGGATGGTGCACCAGATAGATGAACAGCGAGGCGTTAACGAAATAGGTGACGCGCGCGGATTTAAAGTTCAGCAGGCGGTGACCCAGGGCAAAGACCACGTTGACCATCCACAGACCCAGCAGCATGGTGATCACGCTTTCGGTTTCATACATCCACGCATCGCCGCTGCCATAACGCTGGTTGAGCAGATAGGCGATAAACGCCAGCAGCGCCCCGAGAGTGCAGCCACGCGACGGCGTGGTGAACAGGGCTTTCAGCTTCGGATGGACAAACGCCAGCGCGCCGATCAGGAAGAACGGCAGGTAGAACAGGGTCTGCATCACCACAAAATTGAACAGGCCATCGCTGAGGATCGGCGAACAGACGATGAGCAGCGTGCGGCGCAGCGCGGCATAGGCAATACCCAGCACCAGAAACAGCACTGACAGTTTGCCCCAGCTGATATCGGCAAAAAACGCGTCCGAGCGGGCGCTCAGATGATGGCGCATACGGCTGAACAGCCACAGGCTGACGGTGGTCATCACCACCAGCACCAGCAGGAACCACAGGTGCGAGACCAGCTCCCAGGCCAGCGTGTTGTATTTATCGTACAGCGACAGGCTGTGCCAGGTGTCGGCTTTGCCTTTGACATACTGCAGCATAATAAATTGCGGCAGCGTCAACAGGGGAATGGCGGTAAGCATCGGAATGCCGACGCGCTCCACGCGCACTTTCCACCAGCGCTTAAGCGGGTAGCGCAAAAAAAGCATGTAAGAGAAGTAGCCCGAAATAACGAAAAAGACCTGCATCCGGAAGGAGTGGATAAAATCGTTAAACAGCGTCAGCCACCATGACGACTCCGCACTATTGACGTGCCAGACGTGGCTCGAATAAATCAAGGAAATGTGAAACGGGATCCCCAGCAGCATGAGCCAGGCCCGGATAGAATCAAGGAAATATTCGCGTTGTGCGGGTACGGTACTCATATAACGTTGCGCATTCTCAGACTTTTCGTCTTATCCCTAAGACCAATAGTGTTTACATTCGGTGCCAACCCTACACGAAGTCTGACACACTGTCTCCAGGATAAGCACGCAAAGTGAAAACGGGTTACTTTCACTTGCTTAATCCATGAGCCAGCACGCTGAACAAAGCGGTGATTATGTTGTCGGAATGCCTGATTTTCCATTAAAATGGATCGGATCGATATAAGCACACAAAGGGGGAAGTGCTTACTTATTATGAAACATAAACCACAAATGATGAAAATGCGTTGGTTAGGAGCGGCAGTCCTGTTGTCTCTGTATACCTCATCGGCCCTGGCCTTTACCATCGACGACGTCGCAAAACAGGCAAAATCGATGGCCGGTAAAGGGTACGAAGCGCCAAAAAGTAACTTACCCTCCGTTTTCCGCGACATGAAATATGCGGACTATCAGCAGATCCAGTTTAATCACGATAAAGCGTACTGGAATAAAATTAAGACCCCGTTCAAGCTTGAGTTTTATCATCAGGGGATGTACTTCGACACGCCGGTCACCATTAATGAAGTGACCTCTAACGCGGTACGCAAAATCAAGTATAGCCCGGACTATTTCAATTTCGGCAACGTACAACACGACAAAGACACCGTGAAAGATCTGGGCTTCGCGGGCTTTAAAGTGCTTTATCCCATCAACAGTAAAGATAAAAACGACGAAATTGTCAGCATGTTGGGGGCAAGCTATTTCCGTGTAATCGGCGGCGGCCAGGTTTACGGCCTCTCTGCGCGTGGTCTGGCGATTGATACCGCCCTGCCTTCCGGGGAAGAGTTCCCGCGCTTTCGCGAGTTCTGGATCGAGCGTCCAAAACCAACGGACAAACGCCTGACCATCTATGCGCTGCTGGATTCCCCGCGCGCAACCGGTGCCTATCGCTTTGTGATTATTCCGGGCCGCGATACCGTGGTCGACGTGCAGTCTAAAGTCTATCTGCGCGACAAGGTTGGCAAACTGGGCGTAGCGCCGCTGACCAGTATGTTCCTGTTCGGGCCAAACCAGCCGTCTTCAGTCAGCAACTTCCGCCCGGAACTGCACGACTCTAACGGTCTGTCGATCCTGGCCGGAAACGGCGAGTGGATCTGGCGTCCGCTGAACAACCCGAAACACCTGGCGGTAAGCAGCTTCAGCATGGAAAACCCGCAGGGGTTTGGTCTGCTGCAGCGCGGTCGTCAGTTCTCCCGCTTTGAAGATCTGGACGATCGTTACGATCTGCGCCCGAGCGCCTGGATCACTCCGAAAGGCGACTGGGGCAAAGGTAAAGTTGAGCTGGTAGAGATCCCGACCAACGACGAAACCAACGACAACATCGTCGCCTACTGGACGCCGGACCAGCTGCCGGAAGCCGGCAAAGAGATGAACTTCAACTACAGCATCACCATGAGCCGCGATGAAGACAAGCTGCATGCGCCAGAAAGCGCGTATGTGCTGCAGACCCGCCGTTCAACGGGTGATGTGAAACAGTCTAATCTGATTCGCCAGCCTGATGGCACCATCGCGTTTGTTGTCGATTTCACCGGCCAGGATATGAAAAAACTGGCACCGGAAACCCCGGTCACCGCTCAGGCGAGCATTGGTGATAACGGCGAAATCGTTGAGAACAGCGTGCGTTATAACCCGGTCACCAAAGGCTGGCGTTTAACCCTGCGCGTGAAGGTAAAAGACGCGAAACAGCCGACTGAGATGCGCGCCGCTCTGGTGAACGCAGACCAGCCGTTGAGTGAAACCTGGAGCTATCAGCTACCTGCCAATGAATAAGATAACTGAGTATATCGATGCCATGCCGCTGACCGATATCGAGAAGGCGGCACTGCCGAAGGGTGACATCAGTGCGGTTCACACCGCGCTGGATGCCGATCATCATCCGTTTACCCGTGAAGATGATACCCCGCTGGGCTCGGTGAAAAGCCGTCTCGAGCAGGCCTGGCCCAATTCACTGGCCGAAGGCCAGCTGATTAGCGATGACGAAGGGCGCGCCCAGCTTGAGGCGATGCCGAAAGCGACGCGCTCGTCGATGTTCCCGGATCCGTGGCGCACCAACCCGGTGGGCCGTTTCTGGGATCGCCTGCGTGGCCGCGACACTAATCCGCGCTACCTCTCTCGCCTGTCTAAAGAGCAGCAGGCCAGCGAGGAAAAATGGCGTACCGTCGGGAGTATTCGCCGCTACATCCTGCTGCTGCTGACCATCGCGCAGACCGTCGTCGCCACCTGGTATATGAAGACCATTCTGCCTTACCAGGGCTGGGCGCTGATCAATCCTGCCGATATGTTCGACCAGGATCTGCTGGTGTCGTTTATGCAGCTGCTGCCGTACATTCTGCAAAGCGGCATCCTGCTGCTGTTCGCCATTCTCTTCTGCTGGGTATCGGCCGGTTTCTGGACCGCGCTGATGGGCTTCCTGCAGCTGTTGATAGGCCGGGATAAGTACAGCATTTCCCACTCGACGGTGGGGGATGAACCCCTTAATCCTGAACACCGTACGGCGCTGATCATGCCTATCTGTAACGAAGACGTTGATCGTGTCTTCGCCGGCCTGCGCGCCACCTGGGAGTCGGTGAAAGCTACCGGTAACGCCGAACATTTCGATGTTTACATCCTGAGTGACAGCTACGACCCGGACATCTGCGTGGCAGAACAGAAGGCGTGGATGGAGCTGATCGCCGAAGTGCAGGGCGAAGGGCAGATCTTCTACCGCCGTCGTCGCCGTCGCGTGAAGCGTAAAAGCGGCAACATCGATGACTTCTGCCGTCGCTGGGGCAATCAGTACAGCTATATGGTGGTGCTGGATGCCGACTCGGTGATGACCGGTGAGTGTCTGACGGGCCTTGTGCGCCTGATGGAAGCTAACCCGAATGCCGGGATCATCCAGTCGTCGCCAAAAGCGTCGGGCATGGACACGCTGTACGCCCGTTGCCAGCAGTTTGCTACCCGCGTGTACGGACCGCTGTTTACCGCCGGTCTGCACTTCTGGCAGCTGGGTGAGTCGCACTACTGGGGTCATAACGCCATTATCCGCGTCCAGCCGTTCATTGAGCACTGTGCGCTGGCGCCGCTGCCGGGCGAGGGCTCGTTTGCGGGCTCGATCCTGTCGCACGACTTCGTGGAAGCCGCGCTGATGCGTCGTGCCGGTTGGGGGGTGTGGATCGCCTACGACCTGCCGGGCTCCTATGAAGAGCTGCCGCCGAACCTGCTGGATGAACTGAAGCGTGACCGCCGCTGGTGTCACGGGAACCTGATGAACTTCCGTCTGTTCCTCGTGAAAGGGATGCACCCGGTACACCGTGCCGTGTTCCTGACCGGCGTGATGTCCTACCTCTCCGCGCCGCTGTGGTTTATGTTCCTGGCCTTGTCGACCGCGTTGCAGGTGGTTCACGCCCTGACCGAGCCGCAGTACTTCCTGCAGCCGCGCCAGCTGTTCCCGGTGTGGCCGCAGTGGCGTCCTGAGCTGGCGATAGCGCTCTTTGCCTCGACGATGGTGCTGCTGTTCCTGCCGAAGCTGCTGAGTATCGTGCTGATCTGGTGCAAGGGCTCGAAGGAGTACGGCGGTTTCTTCCGCGTGACCCTCTCCCTGCTGCTGGAAGTGCTGTTCTCCGTGCTGCTGGCACCGGTGCGTATGCTGTTCCACACCGTCTTCGTGGTCAGCGCGTTCCTCGGCTGGGAAGTGGTCTGGAACTCGCCGCAGCGTGACGACGACTCCACCCCGTGGAGCGAAGCCTTTATGCGTCACGGTTCCCAGATGCTGTTGGGTCTGGTCTGGGCGGTGGGCATGGCGTGGCTGGATCTGCGCTTCCTGTTCTGGCTGGCACCGATTGTCTTCTCGCTGATCCTGTCGCCGTTCGTGTCGGTGATCTCCAGCCGCTCGACGGTGGGTTTGCGCACCAAACGCTGGAAGCTGTTCCTGATCCCGGAAGAGTACTCCCCGCCGCAGGTGCTGGTGGATACCGATCGCTATCTGGAGCTCAACCGCAGTCGTTCGCTGGAAGATGGCTTTATGCACGCGGTGTTTAACCCGTCATTCAACGCCCTGGCTATCGCGATGGCGACAGCCCGTCACCGTGCCAGCCGTGTGCTGGAGATCGCCCGCGATCGTCACGTTGAGCAGGCGCTGAACGAGACGCCGGAGAAGCTGAACCGCGATCGCCGTCTGGTGCTGCTGAGCGACCCTGTGACCATGGCGCGTTTGCATCATCGTGTGTGGTCCGCTCCGGAGAAATACTCTTCATGGGTGAACCATTATCAGACGCTGAAGCTGAATCCGCTGGCGTTGAAAGGGAAGTGATGCGCCGGGTGGCGCTGCGCTTACCCGGCCTACAAAACCTGTAGGCCCGTGCAAGCGCAGCGCCGCCGGGCAAATAAATACCGGCCCTGGAGCCGGTATTTTTATCTTTTGAGGTACGGGATGAGATTTTTGATCGTCATCACAATGGCGTTATTACTGAGCGGCTGCGGCAGCATTATCAGCCGGGCGGTCCCGGGACAGGGGCACGGCAATCAATATTACCCGGGCGTGCAATGGGATGTCCGCGACTCCGCATGGCGCTACCTGACGATACTGGATCTGCCGTTCTCGCTGGTCTTTGATACGTTACTGCTGCCCATCGACGCTCAGCATGGGCCCTATGAATAATTAACGCTCGTCCCACTCATCCGCTGCGGTTTGACCCTCTTCGGTATCCAGCGGCGGCTCGAGCTGAAATTCACCCTCATCCCATTCGTGCAGGGTGTTTTCTTCCAGCCACTCCTGACGCAGCTCAATCTCGTCATAATCGCCATCAAACACCGCCTGAGCCGCTTCGCCGCTCAGTACGGGCAGGCATTCGCCATCTTCACCGTCATCGGCAAAAAATTCGGCCTGCCACATAATGTCCCCATCCTGCATGACATATTTTTGAATATTGAGTTGTTCAATATTCGCGTCATCTTCCTCAATGCCTGGATTATCGGCGAGAAACTCTTCGCGCGCGGCATCAATCGCTTCCTCTAAAGTGGCAAACATAGTCATCGGCGTCTCCCTGTGAATTGACGTGGTATTCAGGGAAAGAATAGCTGATTCTCCATAATTGCAAGTATGAAAGCGGCAAAAGCCGTCACGAGGTTGTCTTATTCGGACAATGAGACCTTATCTGACTCAGAAATAACCGCTGGCCGACGCACCGCCCGCGACAAACTGAACCACGAGTAAACCGCGTTAAACATCACCACGCAGGCGGTGACGATAAACACCGCGCGAAAACCGTAGCTGGCAGCAATACCCGCCCCGAGGAGAGGGCCGGTGACGTTGCCGATATCGCGAAATGACTGGTTGTAGCTGAAGATGCGCCCGGCAATCTGGTTGGTGGAGTTATAGACCAGCAGGGTCTGCACCGCAGGCAGCAGGGCACCATCGGCTGCACCGAGTAAAAAGCGCAGCACGCCCAGCTGCCACGGCGACTGCACAAAGGACATCGGAATGAGCAGCAGGACGGAGATCATCAGGGCGACAATCAGGATCCTTTCCGGACCAATCCGATCCCCCAGTTTCCCCAGACGCGGAGCGCTGATCAGGGCCGCCACGCCGGGCACCGAGGCAATCATGCCGCTGATAAAGGCGATATTGCCGACGTGTCCGGCCAGATCGCGCACGTACAGCGTCAGGATTGGCGCGATAGAGCCGGTAGCCACCTGAATGATCATGGTGGTGACAAACAGGCTGATGACCAGCCGGGGATTCTTCAGCGAAGCGAAGACCTGGCGGGCGTGAAGCATCTCTTTTTTCGGCACCGGGGTGAAATTTTCACGGATGCAGAAAAAGGTCAGCAGGAAGCAGGCAAACAGCACGCCTGCGGTAATGAAGAAGACCGGGCGCAGACCGTAGCTGTCCGCCAGTAAACCGCCCGCCAGCGGGCCGAGCAGGGCGCCGCTTACCGCGCCGGTGGAGAGGGTTCCCAGCGCCCAGCCGCTTTTATGGCGGGGTATCTGCGTGGCGATAAGTGCGTTGGCGTTGGGCACAAAGCCGCCCAGCAGCCCCAGCACCGCGCGCAAAATCAGAAACTGCCAGATATTTTGCGCCATCCCCATCAGCAGCATGATGATGGCCATCCCCAGCGCCGAGCGCAACAGCATGATTTTGCGGCCTTTGCGGTCGGCCAGTCCGCCCCAGAAGGGGGAGGCGATAGCGGAGAAGAGAAAGGTGATGCTGAATACCAGCCCGGACCACATGTTGAGCGCGCTGTGGCCGCTGACGCCGAGCTGCTCGACGTAGAGGGGCAGGAAAGGCATCACCAGGCTAAAGGCGGCACCCGTGAGAAAGCAGCCCAGCCAGGCAACCGTAAGGTTCCGCTTCCAGTTTATTGGCGTTTCTGAGGGAGACATAGCTATCCGCGTTATGATGCGCTGCGGCATCATTATAAAAGAAGGTAATAAGCCTGCTAATTATGCGCCGGGGTGATGATTGCTGCAATGGCGGAGAGCATTATAAGCTCAAGGGAGGCTGCGGCCGGGGAGGCCGCAGGGGGAATTAATAGCGGGAAGGGACGCCTTCCGGGCGGGTTTTAAAGCGGCGATGCAGCCACATATACTGTTCCGGAGCCAGCAGGATGCATTTTTCCACCACCTCATTCATCCACGCCGCCGTGGTTCTGGCATCGTCCAGCGGCGGGGCGCACTCCGGTTCCAGCATCATCAGCTCATAACCTTTGCCGTTGGATTTACGGCGCGGCACGAACGGCACAATGGCCGCATTCGACAGACGGGCCAGGGTCCAGGTGCCGGTGGTGGTGGCCGCCTCGTCTACCGCAAAGAAGGGCACAAAGACGCTGGCGGTTGGGCCGTAGTCATGGTCGGGCGCGTACCAGATCACTTCCCCGGACTTCAGGGCGCGGATCATCCCCTTGAGATCTTTACGATCGATCATGCTCTTGTTGGAGCGCATCCGGCCCCAGGTTTGCAGCCAGTCGATCACCGGGTTGTCGTTCGGACGGTAAACCCCAATGCCAGGTGCCTGCATGCCAAACATCCGCGCGCCGATCTCCAGCGTCAGAAAATGGACGCCAATCAGCAGCACGCCGGTTTTATTTTCCTGCAGATTGTGTACCGGATCCATGCCGGTGCCGGTCACTTCCGACCAGCGCGCCATGCGCTTATCAGACCAGAACCAGGCCATTCCGGTTTCCATCAGGCCCATGCCGACGGATTCAAAATTTTTCACCACCATGTCGTGGCGCTCCTGCTCGCTCATCTCCGGGAAGCAGAGTTCCAGATTGCGGCGGGCAATGCGGGCGCGGCGTGACATAAAGCGCATCGCCAGTCGACCCAGGCCGCAGCCAATGCGGTAGATCAGCGGGTAGGGCAGTTGCACCAGTAACCACAATAAACCGATGCCAGCCCAGGTCAGCCAGTAACGAGGATGTAATAGTGCAATGGAAAATTTAGGTAGTTGAGTCATGTCGTTCCTGTTTTTGATACGTCCTGTTGTCCTAGTGTCGCATTTTTCCATTCATAACCAAAACGCATGCCAATGGATTGGTCATTATTACAGCAGATGTTATTTCCCGGATAATTTAACCTGTGAAATGTAGCGCAAAATGAAGGGATGTAAATTGCCAATGTTTGCTATATCATGCCGACCGATTTTCATTCTCACTACGATTGCAGGAACCGTACACCATGCCAGTGTTACACAACCTCATTTCGAACGAAGAGCTGAAAGCGCGCATGTTGGCTGAAACCGAGCCGCGCACGACGATCTCGTTCTATAAATATTTCACCATCGTTAATCCGCAGGCAACCCGCGACGCGCTGTATAAAGCCTTAACCGCGATGAATGTCTTTGGCCGTATTTATCTGGCCCATGAAGGTATCAATGCCCAAATCAGCGTGCCTGAAAGCAAGGTCGATGAGCTGCGCACCTTCCTGTACGGTTTCGATCCGGCGCTGGACGGCCTGCGCCTGAACATCGCTCTGGACGATGATGGTAAATCCTTCTGGGTGCTGCGTCTGAAAGTGCGCGAGCGCATTGTGGCGGACGGCATTGACGACCCGACCTTTGACGCCAGCGACGTGGGTGATTACCTGAAAGCGGCGGAAGTGAACGCCATGCTGGACGATCCCGATACGGTGTTTATCGATATGCGCAACCACTACGAATATGAAGTGGGCCATTTTGAAAACGCGCTTGAGATCCCGGCGGACACTTTCCGTGAACAACTGCCGAAAGCCGTCGAGATGATGCAGGAGCACAAGGACAAGAAAATTGTCATGTACTGCACCGGCGGGATCCGCTGCGAAAAAGCCAGCGCATTCATGAAGCACAACGGCTTTAACAAAGTCTGGCATATCGAGGGCGGGATCATCGAGTATGCCCGTCGCGCGCGCGAGCAGGGGCTGCCGGTGCGTTTTATCGGCAAGAACTTTGTCTTTGACGAGCGCATGGGCGAGCGTATCTCTGATGATGTGATTGCCCATTGCCACCAGTGCGGCACACCGTGCGACAGCCATACCAACTGCAAAAATGACGGCTGTCATCTGCTGTTTATTCAGTGTCCGGCCTGTGCGGAGAAGTTTAACGGCTGCTGTAGCGAGCTGTGCAGCGAGGAGAGCGTGTTGCCTGAAGAGGAGCAGCGCCGCCGTCGTGCCGGACGCGAGAATGGCAATAAGATCTTCAATAAGTCGCGTGGTCGTCTGAACACCCGCCTCGGCATTCCTGACCCGGAATGATCCTGAAACCTTGCCCGGTCCTGTGACCGGGCGAGGGCATTACTTCTGCTGAACCCCTTCCACCGAAATGATCAGCTCAACGTCCTGCGACGCCGGGCCCAGATCGGTAGTGATATTGAAGTCTTTCAGGTGAATTTTGCCTGATGCTTCAAACCCTGCGCGCTTGCCGCCCCACGGATCGTCACCCTGGCCAATCAGTTTTGCATCCAGCGTTACCGGCTTCGTCACGCCGTTCAGCGTCAGGTTGCCGGTAATATCCAGACCGTCGCCATCCTTTTTCACTTCCGTTGAGGTGAAGGTTGCCTGCGGGTATTTCGCTACGTTGAGGAAATCCGCGCTGCGCAGGTGCTTGTCGCGCTCGGCATGGTTGGTATCGAGGCTATTGGTGTTCAGGGTCACATTGACCTTATCGTTCGCTGGGTTGCTCTCATCGAAGGTGAAGGAGCCATCGAAATCCTTGAAGGTGCCGTACAGCCAGCTGTAACCCAGATGCTGAATACGGAAGTTCACAAAGGCGTGCTGGCCTTGTTTATCAATTTTGTAGTCCGCTGCCACGGCGGTACCGGTGGTGAACAGCAGAGACGCTAAGGTTAATCCCAGCAGGCTTTTCTTCATTTTAAGCTCCAGAGTCAGGTGACGCTTTGCCCAACATACGTGTCAGGGTGGCGTCTTTGTCGATAAAGTGATGTTTCATGGCGGCAAGACCATGCAGTACGGAAAGGCTCACCACGCCCCATGCCAGCCACAAATGCACGGTGCCGGCCAGATCGGCCTGTGCGCCGGCATCGGCCAGCAGGGCGGGCACGTCAAACAGGCCAAAGACGCTGATCGGTTTGCCGTCGGCGGTAGAAATCAAATACCCGCTGATCAGAATGGCGAACAAGATTGCGTACAGCGCGATATGGGCGGCGGCGGCGCTGAGACGCGTGAGGCGCGACTGGCTCTTCAGCGCCGGAGGAACAGGGGAGAAACGGCGCCACAGCAGTCGCACCACCAGCGCCAGCATCAGCATAAACCCGATGCTTTTATGCAGCTCCGGTGCCTGGTGATACCAGCCGTCGTAATAGCTGAGGGTCACCATCCAGAGGCCCAGGCCAAACATGCCATAAACCGCAATAGCCATCAGCCAGTGCAAACTCATGGAAATAACGCCATAGCGTGTGGGGGAATTACGCACCTGCATTGTGAGTACCGTTATTAATTAGCAAGCGCTAAAAATGGCGTGGGGGAAACATTAATGCAAATGATATTTACAGATATTTATTATTAATTTTATTCGTTCAGTTATTTTGAAGTAAAATTGACGTTTATAGTCAATGTTGTTGTTAATGGCTAATGGTTTTGGTTGATTTTGGCGGGCTGTGACGATTTTATTATGTTCAAATAATTTATTGTGAAATTATAGTTTTCTGAAGAAATGTCAATTTTTGTCAGTATTTTTCATCAGAAAAAGACAATGTAGAGAATATCCAGCAGTGCCAGCAGCGACCACAGCAAAATATAGAGCATCAGATGCTCGCGAATATTATTGACCAGATAATTAACGATACGACGCATGAGGATACCGATGAGAGGATGAATGAAAGGCTTCGGAAACCCGAAGCCTGACAGCATTATCGGCTAAAGCGCGACAGGGAGAAAGGCGTGAGATCAAACGGCGCGTCGATCTGCAAAGAGAATTGCGCCGCAATCTCACCCAGCACGCTGGCAAATTTGAAACCGTGTCCGCTCAGACCGGTGATCAGCAGCGTGTTGTCATGGCCTGGCAGGGTATCAATGATGAAATCTTCATCCGGGGTGTTGTCGTAGGTGCAGGCTGCGCCGTGCAGCAGGCCGCCGATGCCGGGAAGGACGTTACGCAGGAATTTAAAGGCTTCTGAACCATCGCCAGGGTAAGCGCCAAACGGCTTGCGCTCTTCCGGCGAGTTGATGACCTGGCCGCCGTTGTGTTTGCCAATCTTCAGGGCATCTTTCTCGGACGGGAAGCCGTAAAACTGATCGCCGTCCGGCAGTTCGCCGGTAAAAGCAGGGAAGTGGTTCTGGTGGCTGTAACGGCCGTCGGCCTGGAACCAGGAGAAGACTTTGCGCACCGGCTGCACCGGCAGACCCGGCACCAGACGCGAAACCCAGGTCCCCGCGCTCACCAGCAGGCGATTTGCGCTGTACGGGCCATCCGGCGTTTCGACGGTGACGCCGTCGTCATGGTGGGTAATGGCGGTCACCGGGCAGTTAAACAGCTGGGCGCAACCGGCCTCTTTCGCCAGCGCAATCCAGGTTTTAATCGCCAGTTCGCTGCGCAGTACGCCCGATTCGGCTTCAAACAGGCCGATGTAATCCTCAGGGACGTTAATCTCAGGCCAGCGCTTCATGATGGCTGCGGCGTCCAGGCGCTCGAGATTGAGGCTGAACTGACGGGCGCTTTGCTCCACGGTGGCCAGAAACTGTGAATCCGACGGCCCGAGGTTGACCACGCCCGTGCGTTCAAAGACCGGCTCACCGCTGATTTCCGCCAGTTCATCCCACAGCGCCTGCGCGCGTAAAACCAGCGGCACATAGCGCTCACCTTCACCGTACGCGTGGCGCATCAGACGGGTATCACCGTGATGGCTGCCTTCGGTGTGGGGCGGCATATGAGCATCGATCATCAGCACATTCTGGCCTGCCCGGGTTGCGTAATAACCTGCCGCTGCACCGACAGATCCGCTGCCAATAATAATAAGGTCGTATTTCATGGGGATCTCTTTACGCGTTTCGTTGGTTAGCAGGGTAATTAAGACAGGGCGGTTATACAAGGGAGAAATAAGTGAGGCACCGTCAGGTGCCTTTGGGGTGAGATTCAGACATTATACTAATGTCGCTTATACTCATTTTCCTGGTAGTCACTGGATTCTATTTTTGCAATACCGGCTTCTAAAATAGAAATAAACTGGCGTGCGACGTCTGTGGTTAACCACAGGGTCTGCCCAACTTCCGCTTCTTCGGTGTCAGGGTGATTTGGGGTCTGGTAATGCAAACGCAGCATCAGTGCGTCGTAGCTATCTACAGTGCTGATATCCCAGCCAACAAGTGGATGTGTCTGGATGACTTCATTATTCTTTTCCATCATAACCCCCTGAATACGTGTTAAAAAGACAACGACTGTGAGGTTCAATGCGTGTTTTTCTGAAGCAATTTCAGTATATCAATAAATAAGGCTTCTGAAGGGAAAAAGAAACAGGGAGCACCACTTTTTTATCGCTTTTAGGATTGTTTGAACATTAAAACATCACCTTGCTGATGATTTTTGATGGACTCAAACAGATTATTTGCGCCTGGCTTGATCAGACGAAAAAAAGCCGGGGCGACCCGGCAAAAAAACACAATGAAGGAGAAAATTTAATCGGTAATAAACCAGTCGTCAGCGCTCTCCCAGGTTTCCTGTAAAATTTCGCTGATGCGCTCTTTATCTTCTTTTGCGCCACCGATTACCGACAGATTGTTTGACCCCGCATAACGCACGGTGACAGCACCATCGCGTTCGGGAAAGGAGTGATTTATACGGCGGGAGAGTTCACCCGCCAGCGCGTCCAGCGCACCGGCAGGTAAAGCAGTTGTTCTGGCAATGGTCACTTCGATACGCATAGTTGCCCCCTGTGTAATATACTGTTTATTTATACAGTTATATCGTTGAACTTACAACAGGGGACAAACAATTTTTAACGTTTCACCGTCCACTGAACGGTTTCGCCCGCGAGGAACGGGATCAGCGTGTCGTCGGTCAGGGCGATCGACTCCACCACACTGCTCTCTTCGCGCACCAGTTCAACGAAGGTTTCGTTCACCGGCAGACCGTAGAAGCGCGGCCCGTTCAGGGAACAGAACGCCTCAAAGTGCTGCAGGGCGTTCATCTCGTCGAACACCTGGGCGTAGCTGGCAAGGGCCGTCGGGGCGTTAAAGCAGCCTGCACAGCCACAGCTGGCCTCTTTGCGATGACGGGCGTGCGGCGCAGAGTCTGTACCGAGGAAAGCGCGCTCAAAGCCGCTGGCGACCAGCTCACGCAGGGCCTGCTGGTGAATGTTGCGTTTGAGGATCGGCAGGCAGTACAGGTGAGGACGCACGCCGCCCACCAGCATGTGGTTGCGGTTGAACATCAGGTGCTGCGGGGTGATGGTGGCAGCCAGAAGCTCATTGCCATCGCGCACGTATTCCGCGGCGTCTTTGGTGGTAATGTGCTCAAACACCACTTTCAGGCCCGGCAGACGCTGGCGCAGCGGCTCCATCACGGTTTCAATAAAACGCGCTTCGCGGTCGAAAATGTCGATCTCGGCATGGGTCACTTCGCCGTGCACCAGCAGCGGCATGCCCAGTTTTTCCATGCGCTCCAGCACCGGCATAATCGCATCAGTGCTGGTGACACCGTGGCTGGAGTTGGTGGTGGCGTTGGCCGGATAGAGCTTGGCGGCGGTAAAGACCCCTTCGTTAAAGCCGCGTTCAATCTCATTAGGATCGAGCGTGTCGGTCAGATAACAGGTCATCAGCGGGGTAAAATCGTGACCGGCAGGCACGGCATCAAGAATGCGCTGGCGATAGGCAATCGCCGCGTCGACCGTGGTGACTGGCGGCACCAGGTTTGGCATGACAATCGCGCGGCCATAAATTTCACTGGTATACGGCACGACGGTTTTCAGCATATCGCCATCGCGAAGATGGATATGCCAGTCGTCTGGGCGGCGGATTTTCAAAACCTGGGATTGTACAGTCATGGATAGGCTCCGGCTGGGTGAGATGATTTTTGCCGGACACAAAGAATAGAGGGAAACGTTTTCGTTTGCACTCTTTTCTGTAAAAAAAGGCGCCGGAGCGCCTCAGAGGTTAATCGACGAAGGGGATAACAATCTCACCCGGCTTCACCTCGATGCCTTTCGCGTATTTTTTCGCCAGCGCTTCACCCTTGCTGTTATCTTCTTTCAGAATGTAAGCGGGCTGGCGATTAAAGTAGTTCTGCAGGGACTGGTTCAGGTACGGCATCAGCGTTTGCAGGACCGGTTTCATCTTGTCCGGCGACACGACGGCGTCGGCGATCTCCATCTGCTGCAGGTAGATCGCGCCCTGTTCTTTATTGAAGACCGGCAGCGCTTTTAACTTCAGCTTGATATTGGCTTTCTGGCTGCCGAACAGCGAGGTCATGTCCAGGCTGGCATCGCCGGAGAGCATCACTTTATTCGGCTCTTCACGCCCAATCTGGCTGGTAAGATTGGTCAGGACGATATGCGCATCGGCCACGCCCGGAACGCCAATATCTTTCGCAAAGTTATTGCGCTTCTGCAGGGCCTGGTTGATCTCCTGCTCACTGACGGTGTACTGGGTAAGCTGATTACAACCAACCAGCAGGCCGCTGACGATCAACGCAGTGGCAATAACAAATTTTTTCATGGTTTTCCTCGACATGATGTCAGCGCTTCAATCCTGACGCGCAAGTATGTCAGGGGACAGCCAGCCAGACCAGCAGAAAAAACTGATAACGGCGAAGAACAGGAATAGTGCCTGAGACTCGGTCAGGCACCGGGCTCCAGCATGCCTGGGGCTGTGCGTCTGTGGCTGAACTGCCAGCCCAGCGCGAAGAAGGTCATCACCCCGATAAGGGCCAGCATCACCCACGGCAGCTCAGGCTGGTTGAAGGCCTTCCCGGCGTCGAATAGCCAGCCGCCGCCGGCATAGCCCAGCGCGCCGCCAATCGCCAGCCCGAGACGGCTAAAGCCCATATAGCTGCCCCGCGCACGGGCGTCCGCCAGCTGCGCGCTCAGGGTTTCGCGGGCGGGCTCAGCAATGATTGAGCCGATGTAGAAGGTGCAGATCAGGATAAACAGCTGCTGCAGCGAGCCCACCATCCCGACAGGCAACATGCTCAGGGACATGATCAGCAGCCCCGCCATCAGGCGGTGCTCAAGGCGGAAGCGTTTTTCGCTCCAGCGGGCGATAGGGTAGAGCAGGGTGAGGGAAAGGCAGGCCTCAATGGCGTACATCCACTTTACCGCCGCCGGAGAACCAGCGATATCGTTGACCATGATCGGCAGCATCAGCATCACCTGCACCGCCAGCATGTAATAGCCCGCCAGCGTCAGGACGTAGGTGATAAAGCGTTTGTCACGCCAGACGCGGTCGAGCCCTTCCCGCACCGGTGCTTTGACGGTAGAGAGTTTCCACGCGGGCAGCAGCCACGCATTGAACGCCGCGCAAAGGATAAACAGCACCGCGCCGGTGGCGCAGACCAGACGGAAATCATACTGCAGCAGCCAGCTTCCCAGCAGCGCACCCACCACCGCACCGGCGCTGTCCTGCATCATCAGCAGCGAGAAAAAGCGCCCGCGATGCTGAGGGCGGATCAGTTTGACAACTAACGCCGTGCGCGGCGGGTCGAACAGGGTGCCGCCAAGCCCTGAGACGATACAGGAGACCCACAGCAGCCAGGGCTCGTGAGCGATCGCCATGGTGGCAAAGCCCGCCGCCCGCAGCAGCATGCCGGTAACAATCATCGGTTTAGCGCCAAAGCGGTCGGCAATCGCCCCACCAAACACCCCCAGCCCCTGCTGTACGAACTGGCGCAGACCCAGCGCAATGCCGACCATTAATGCCGCCCAGCCCATCTGATCGACAAAGCGAATCGAAATAAGCGGAAAAACGACGAAAAAGCCGAGGACAACCAGCATGTTATCGACAAGCAGGAAATATTTACCCAGGCTCCGGGCCTGTGATATACGAGACATTTCCCCTCCAGGGAAAGATACCCGTCATACTTCAAGTTGCCGGTGCGTTGGCCTCCTCGCTCACCCCTGTCACTTACCGGAGTAAGCTCCTGGGGATTCGCTGCGTCGCCGCCTTCCTGCAACTCGAATTATTTAGGGTATCAAGATAATGAGCGCGCTAATATTCTGCGGTGTCGGCCGGTTTTTTCCCACTGCGCAGGCGACGATATTTTTTTATCAAAAGGGTACTTTGATTGAGGGTTTTCATCGAAAAATGTGAAAAGTCTTCAAAATGGTATGTCACTGTTTTCCCGAAAGGCAGCGGCGCAGGTATAGTAAAGCTAACGGGTCAAGGTTGTAACATGAAGGAGTTGTATCCATGTTTGGCTATCGCAGTAATGTGCCGAAAGTGCGCCTGACGACCGACCGGCTGGTGGTTCGCCTCGTGCATGAGCGTGATGCCTGGCGGCTGGCGGACTACTACGCTGAGAATCGTCAGTTTTTAAAACCCTGGGAACCCGTACGGGATGAGAGCCACTGCTATCCCTCCGGCTGGCAGGCCCGGCTGAGCATGATTGCCGAGTTTCACAAGCAGGGCTCGGCGTTCTATTTTGCCCTGCTGGATCCCGATGAAAAAGAGATTATCGGTATCGCCAACTTCTCTAACGTGGTGCGGGGCTCGTTTCACGCCTGCTATCTGGGCTACTCCATCGGACAAAAATGGCAGGGGCAGGGGCTGATGTTCGAGGCGCTGACCTCGGCGATCCGCTATATGCAACGCACCCAACATATGCACCGCATTATGGCCAACTATATGCCGCACAATCAGCGCAGCGGCGATCTGCTGGCGCGCCTCGGATTTGAGAAAGAGGGCTACGCCAAAGACTACCTGCTGATTGACGGCGAATGGCGCGATCATGTCCTGACGGCGCTGACAACCAAAGAGTGGAGCGCGGGGCGCTAAGGAACAGAGATGAAATATCAATTAACCGCCACAGAAGCGCGCGTCATCGGCTGCCTGCTGGAGAAGCAGGTCACCACCCCGGAACAGTATCCGCTCTCGGTGAATGCCGTCACCCTGGCCTGCAACCAGAAGACCAACCGTGAACCGGTGATGAACCTGGCCGAGCATGAGGTGCAGGATCAGCTCGATGCGCTGGTCAAACGCCACTACCTGCGCACCGTCAGCGGTTTTGGCAATCGCGTGACCAAATATGAACAGCGTTTTTGCAACTCCGAGTTTGGTGCCCTGAAGCTGAGCGCCGCCGAAGTGGCGATCGTCGCGGCCCTGCTGCTGCGGGGCGCCCAGACGCCGGGTGAGCTGCGCACCCGCGCCGCGCGCATGCATGAGTTCGCCGATATGCAGGAAGTGGAGCAGACTCTCGAAGGGCTGGCCGCCCGGGAGGATGGCCCGTTTGTCCTGCGTCTGGCGCGCGAGCCCGGCAAGCGTGAAAGCCGCTATATGCATCTCTTCAGCGGTGAGGTTGAAACCGTCGTCGCGGCGGTGGAAGCCGTGGCGCCGGCAACCGACGAAACCTTACTGGCCCGCGTGGAAGCGCTGGAAAATGAAGTTGAAGAACTTAAGCAGCGCCTCGATTCGCTGCTGGCACATCTGGGAGATTAACGGTGACAAAATTACGAGTGGGCGTGGTAGGGCTGGGCGGTATCGCCCAGAAAGCCTGGCTGCCGGTGCTGAGCGCCGCGTCAGACTGGACGTTGCAGGGCGCCTGGTCGCCGTCCCGGGATAAGGCTTTGCGGATCTGCGAGTCGGTACGCATGCCTTACTACGAATCGTTGCAGGAGCTGGCCCGCGCCTGTGATGCGGTCTTTGTCCATACCTCCACCGCCACCCACTATCAGGTGGTCAGCGAGCTGCTGCATGCCGGGGTACATGTCTGTGTCGATAAACCGCTGGCGGACAATCTGGCCGACGCCGAGCGGCTGATCGACCTCGCCGCGCAGAAAAAACTGACCCTGATGGTCGGCTTTAACCGCCGCTTTGCGCCTCTCTACCAGCAGCTCAAAACCCAGCTGAACGGTGCGGCATCGCTGCGGATGGACAAGCATCGCGCCGACAGCATCGGGCCCAACGATCTGCGTTTTACCCTTCTCGATGACTATCTGCACGTGGTGGACACCGCCCTGTGGCTGGCGGGGGATAACGCGCAACTGACCGGCGGTACCCTGCTAACCAATGAGCAGGGGGAGATGGTCTATGCCGAGCACCATTTCAGTACGGGCACGCTGCAGGTAACCACCTCCATGCACCGCCGGGCAGGGAGCCAGCGGGAGTGGATCCAGGCGGTAACGGACGGGGCGCTGCTGGACGTGACCGACATGCGCGAATGGCGCGAAGAGCGGGGAGCGGGCGTTGTCACGCCGGCGATACCGGGCTGGCAAAGCACCCTGGAGCAGCGCGGTTTTGCCGGCTGCGCGCGTCACTTTATCGAATGCGTGCAAAATCAGACGGTTCCTGAAACCTCGGGCGAACAGGCGATCCGCGCCCAGCGCATCGTGGAGAAGCTCTGGCGCGATGCCATGAGCGAATAACCCGCTGTAACATCTGCCCATAGCAATTCGCGTTTTTACGAGTAGACTAGGCGCGTTTATTGTCTTGCAGGCCGGGTAAGCGCAGCGCCTCCCGGCGAGAATCACGCCTGCTTTGCAGGCGTTTTGCCGTCTGGTAGTGGAAATTCACGTTAATGAACCTATTAAAATCGCTGGCCGCCGTCAGCTCGATGACCATGTTTTCGCGCGTGCTGGGCTTTGCGCGCGACGCCATTGTGGCGCGGGTGTTTGGCGCAGGAATGGCGACTGACGCCTTTTTTGTTGCTTTTAAACTGCCTAACCTGCTGCGCCGTATCTTTGCTGAAGGGGCGTTTTCTCAGGCTTTCGTTCCCATTCTGGCGGAGTACAAAAGCAAGCAAGGGGAAGATGCGACTAAGGTGTTTGTCTCCTACGTCTCAGGACTGTTGACCCTCGCCCTGGCGATCGTTACGGTGATCGGGATGCTGGCGGCGCCCTGGGTGATCATGGTCACCGCCCCCGGCTTTGCCGATACCGCCGACAAGTTCGCCCTGACCTCGCAGCTGCTGCGCATCACCTTTCCTTATATTCTGCTGATCTCGCTGGCGTCGCTGGTTGGGGCCATTCTCAACACCTGGAACCGCTTCTCGGCCCCGGCGTTTGCGCCGACGTTTCTGAACGTCAGCATGATCGGCTTTGCGCTCTTTGCCGCGCCGCACTTCCATCCGCCGGTCCTGGCGCTGGCGTGGGCGGTGACGGTGGGTGGGGTTCTGCAGCTGGCGTATCAGCTGCCGCACCTGAAGAAAATCGGCATGCTGGTGCTGCCGCGCATTAACCTGCGCGATGCCGGGGCGATGCGGGTGGTTAAGCAGATGGGACCGGCGATCCTCGGCGTGTCGGTAAGCCAGATCTCGCTGATCATCAACACCATCTTTGCCTCGTTCCTCGTCTCCGGGTCGGTTTCCTGGATGTACTACGCCGACCGCCTGATGGAGTTTCCGTCCGGGGTGCTGGGTGTGGCGCTGGGGACCATTTTGCTGCCTTCGCTCTCCCGCAGTTTCGCCAGCGGCAACCATGATGAGTACTGCCGCCTGATGGACTGGGGGTTACGCCTCTGCTTCCTGCTGGCGCTGCCAAGCGCGGTGGCGCTGGGGATCCTCGCCAAACCGCTCACCGTCTCCCTGTTCCAGTACGGAAAATTTACCGCTTTTGATGCAGCGATGACCCAGCGGGCGCTGGTCGCCTATTCGGTGGGCTTGATGGGACTGATCGTGGTGAAAGTGCTGGCCCCGGGCTTCTACTCACGTCAGGACATCAAAACGCCGGTGAAAATCGCCATCGTGACGCTGATCATGACCCAGGTGATGAACCTGGCGTTTATCGGCCCGCTGAAGCATGCCGGTCTGTCGTTGTCCATCGGTCTCGCAGCCTGTCTCAATGCCGGGCTGCTCTACTGGCAGCTGCGCAAGCAGCAGATCTTCACCCCGCAGCCGGGCTGGGCGAGCTTCCTGTTGCGTCTGGTGATTGCCGTGCTGGTGATGGCGGCGGCGCTGGTGGGGATGCTGTACGTTATGCCGGACTGGGCGCTGGGCACCATGCCGTACCGTCTGCTGCGCCTGATGGCGGTGGTCGTGGTGGGTGTGGTGGCGTACTTCGCCACCCTCGCGGTGCTAGGCTTTAAGGTTAAAGAGTTCGCCCGCCGCACGGCGTAAAAAAAGGGGAGCGCCTGTCGGTGCTCCCCTTTTTTTGGCTATCGCCTGATTAAATCGAAAATTTCTTCCCGCCGGTGCGTGAGCTGGCTGTCTGGCCATCGGCGCCATACAGTCCTGTCTCCTGATGCGGCTTAAGCACCTCAAGCGCCTGCTGGTTGCGAAGGATTTGACCCTCAAGTAACCATCCGTTGTGCTGATTCAGATCGCGCAGATGCTGCGTTTTTTCAGTAATAGTTTGCCAGCGATCGACGACATCATCATTTGCACTGTGGCGCGCGGATTGCTCGCCGCGTCGCTGCTGTTCAAGGTAGTCCAGCGTGGCCAGCAAAGAGCTTTTGTCTTCTGTAATGCGCTGCAGCGCGCTGCCGTGAACATTCCCGGCAGAGAGCTGCTGTTGTTCGGCGTCCATCACCGTTTTCAGGTCGTTCAGCACGACCGTCATTTGATCCATTATTTCCGTCAGACGACTCATACGGTGATTACTCTAAGAAACTTTGCGCATCCTGGATCAGCGCATCAGCGATTTTACTGGTATCCATTTTTAGCTCGCCATTACGGATGGCGGTTTTCAGCGCTTCAACGCGTTCCATGTTGATATCGTTGCTACCAGGCTGCATCAGTTTCGCCTGGGCATCGCTCAGCGTGACGCTGGTGCTGTTGGCGGTCGCCGATTTCTGCGGGCGAGTCTTTGCAGTGGCAGTGTCATTCAGCTCGCGCGGTTGTACAGGGCTAACCGGCTTCAGGGGCGATGTACGATCAATGCTCATTATGTTGTCCTCATCGAGGGTTCGCGGCGTTGGCGCCTGACATCATCATTTGTTACTTATTTATCGGCAGCCGCCGCATAATCTTTAAAAAGATTATAGGTTAATCAGAATATTCCCATCCGTATCGACGGTTCCGCTTACCACCTGGCCCGATGTCATCCTGACCCGTGCATTCTGCGCGACCGCGGCATTGTTCAGCGCCTGGCCTTCACCGTTGACGCTAAAGCCGTCGCCGCTGGCAATCACCATCACCCGCTGCCCGGCTTTGATTCGCCAGGACTGGCGCAGCATCGACAGCTGTAACGGCTGTCCTGGCACCAGATCCCGCAGCGTGACGGCATTTTGCACCTGGTTTATATCCAGAATAGCCCGCGGTGGAAGCTGATCCAGCCTGCCGCGCTTCAGCGTAACGCTGCCCGGCTGCAGGGCGGCCCCCCGGGGGATGCTCCGGGACGCGACAACATAATCGCCCGTCGCCTGAACTGCAACCTGAATAAACCGTTTTTCATTGCCACATTGTGCCCTGACGCTGACGTTGCCCCACAGCTTTGTGTTGCCGGGGGCGCTGAATTCAGGCGTCTCGCAGGAGGGACGCATGTTGTCTGGCGTGCGGACCTGCACCGAAACCTCATCGCTAAATCCCGCCAGCCGCTGGGCAAAGAACGCCGTCAGTTGGGCATCGAGATCCTGTGCCTGCGAAAGGGCGCTCCACAGGAGCAGGGTTGCGGTCACACCACGTTTGAATGCCATATCGCCAGTTACCGTCGGTTTAATGATGAGCAGAATTCTACCTGTAGCGCATTGGCATCAACGCAATAAATAGCGACGCATTTTGCGCTTATTCCGTCGATGAAGGAGATGGGGTGAGATTTAAGCTATCCACTGAAATTTTGCCATCAGCGGAGGAGACATGCTCGATAAACTCGACGCCGCGCTACGTTTTCAGCAGGAAGCGCTCAACTTACGCGCCCAGCGTCAGGAGATTCTGGCCGCCAATATCGCAAACGCTGATACCCCCGGGTTTCAGGCGCGTGATATCGATTTTTCCAGTGAATTAAAGAAAGTGATGGAGCGCGGCCGGGCCGAAAATAGCGGTGTCGCCCTCGCGCTGACCTCTGCACGCCACATTCCCGCAGAGACCGTGACCACCCCGAATATCGATTTACTTTATCGCGTTCCCGATCAGCCATCCCTGGACGGCAACACTGTTGATATGGACCGCGAGCGTACGCAGTTCGCCGATAACAGCCTGAAGTACCAGATGGGACTGACCGTTCTCGGCGGGCAGATTAAAGGCATGATGAATGTACTGCAAGGAGGCAACTAATAATGGCCTTACTCAATATCTTTGATATCGCGGGTTCAGCGCTGACCGCGCAATCCAAACGTCTGAACGTGGCCGCCAGTAACATGGCGAACGCCGACAGCGTGGCCGGCCCGGACGGGCAACCCTACCGCGCCAAACAGGTTGTGTTTCAGGTGGATGCTGCACCGGGTGCACAAACCGGCGGGGTAAAAGTCGCCAGTGTGATTGAGAGCCAGGCACCGGACAAACTGGTGTACGAGCCGGGCAATCCGCTGGCTGACGCCAATGGCTACGTCAAGATGCCGAACGTGGATGTGGTCGGCGAGATGGTGAACACCATGTCAGCGTCCCGCAGCTACCAGGCCAACGTTGAAGTGCTGAACACCGTGAAGAGCATGATGCTTAAAACGCTCACTCTGGGCCAGTAAAGGAGAGATCAATGTCTATTGCCGTTAATGTAAATGACAGGTCAGCGACTACGGGTGTCTCCGGCACCACGGGCAGCAGCTCACTGACCGGAAGCAACGCTTCCGATCTGCAAAGCAGCTTTCTGACGCTGCTGGTTGCGCAGCTGAAAAACCAGGACCCGACCAACCCGATGCAGAACAACGAACTGACCACGCAGCTTGCGCAGATCAGTACGGTAAGCGGCATCGAGAAGCTCAACACCACCCTGGGTTCCATTTCCGGGCAGATCGACAGCAGCCAGTCGATGCAGGCCAGCACCCTGATTGGTCATGGCGTGATGATCCCGGGAACCACCGTTCTGGCGGGCAGCAGCACCACCGACGGCACCAGCACCACCTCCACCACGCCGTTTGGCGTTGAGCTGCAGCAGAGCGCCGACAAAGTGACCGCCACCATCACCGACAAGAACGGTGCGGTGGTTCGCACTATTGATATCGGCGAACTGAAAGCCGGTGTTCACACCTTTACCTGGGACGGCACGATGACCGATGGCAGCAGTGCGCCAAACGGTTCTTATAACGTGGCAATTTCCGCCAGCAGCGGCAGCACGCAGCTGGTGGCCCAGCCGCTGCAGTTCGCAATGGTGCAGGGCGTGATCCGCAGCAGCAGCGGTAACACGCTGGATCTCGGGACTTACGGTACAACTACGCTCGACGAAGTTCGGCAGATTATTTAAGCCTTAACCCTTATCAGGAGTAACAAATGGCCTTTTCACAAGCGGTCAGCGGCCTGAATGCTGCAGCCACTAACCTCGACGTCATTGGTAACAACATTGCCAACTCCGCGACCTATGGCTTTAAGTCCGGTAGCGCGTCGTTCGCAGACATGTTCGCCGGCTCCAAAGTGGGTCTGGGCGTAAAAGTTGCTGGTATCACCCAGGACTTCGCTGATGGTACCACCACCAACACCGGCCGTGGTCTGGACGTCGCGATCAGCCAGAACGGTTTCTTCCGTATGCTCGACAGCAACGGTTCCGTCTATTACAGCCGTAACGGCCAGTTCAGCCTGGACGAAAACCGCAACCTGGTGAACATGCAGGGTCTGCAGGTAACGGGTTATCCGGCTGGCGGCACCCCGCCAACGGTACAGACCGGCGCGAACCCGCAGCCGATCACCATTCCAAACAACCTGATGTCGGCAAAAGCGACCAGCACCGCGGCCCAGCAGATCAACCTGAACTCTACGGACAGCGTGCCGACCATTGCGTTTGACGTGACCAACGCCAACCCGGATTCAGACAGCTACAACAAGAAAGGCACCATCACCGTTTATGACAACCAGGGTAATGCCCACAACATGTATGTCTACTACGTGAAAACGGCAGACAACAAGTGGGATGTCTATTCACAGGATGGCAGCGTGGCGAACGGCAAGATCACCAAATCTGCCCAGATGAGCTTCGACAGCAACGGTAACCTGGAAGGCGTTTATAACTACACCGCCATGGGCACCACGCCGGAAACCTGGACGATGAGCGCCACGGCAAATGCCAACGCGTCTATCAACGTGACTACCGATCCGCTGAGCGGCGCGCTGCCGGTGACCTTCTCCCTGAGCTTCCTGAACTCCATGCAGCAGAACACCGGGGCGAACAACATCGTGGCCACCAACCAGAACGGCTACAAGCCGGGCGATCTGGTGAGCTATCAGATCAACGATGACGGCACTGTTGTGGGCAACTACTCCAACGAACAGAACCAGGTTCTGGGTCAGATCGTGCTGGCGAACTTCGCCAACAACGAAGGTCTGCAGTCCGAAGGTAACAACGTCTGGTCTGCCACGCAGTCCTCAGGCGTGGCGCTGCTGGGCACCGCCGGTTCCGGTAACTTCGGTACCCTGACCAACGGCGCGCTGGAAGCCTCCAACGTCGACCTGAGTAAAGAGCTGGTCAATATGATCGTCGCGCAGCGTAACTACCAGTCGAACGCGCAGACCATCAAAACCCAGGATCAGATCCTCAACACGCTGGTTAACCTCCGCTAAGTGGCTGACGGGATAGCTTAATGGATCACGCAATATATACCGCGATGGGCGCGGCCAGTCAGACGCTTAATCAGCAGGCCGTGACCGCCAGTAACCTGGCGAACGCCTCCACGCCGGGTTTTCGTGCGCAGCTGAACGCCATGCGCGCCGTGCCGGTGGAAGGGCTCTCCCTGCCAACGCGTACGCTGGTGACGGCGTCCACTCCTGGCGCCGATATGACGCCGGGGCAGATGGATTACACCTCGCGCCCGCTCGACGTGGCGCTGCAGCAGGACGGCTGGCTGGCGGTTGAGACCGCCGACGGCGGCGAAGGCTACACCCGTAACGGGAACATCCAGGTGGATTCGGTCGGGCAACTGACCATCCAGGGGCGTCCGGTTATTGGTGAAGGCGGCCCGATCACCGTGCCGGAAGGCTCGGAGATCACCATCGCGGCAGACGGCACCATCTCCGCCCTGAACCCGGGCGATCCGCCGAACACCGTGGCCCCGGTTGGCCGCCTGAAGCTGGTAAAAGCCGAAGGTTTCGAAGTGCAGCGTGGCGACGACGGCATGTTCCGTCTGACCCAGGCGGCGCAGGCTACCCGTGGCCCGACGTTGCAGGCCGACCCGAGCATTCGCGTCATGTCTGGCGTGCTGGAAGGCAGTAACGTTAAGCCGGTGGCCGCGATGACCGACATGATCGCCAGCGCACGCCGTTTTGAAATGCAGATGAAGGTGATCTCCAGCGTTGATGAAAACGCCGGTCGCGCCAACCAACTGCTGTCAATGAGTTAACAGGACTTCTTATGATCAGTTCTTTATGGATCGCGAAAACGGGTCTCGACGCGCAGCAAACCAATATGGACGTCATCGCCAACAACCTGGCGAACGTCAGCACCAACGGGTTTAAGCGCCAGCGTGCCGTTTTCGAAGATTTGCTTTATCAAACCATCCGCCAGCCAGGGGCGCAGTCGTCTGAACAGACCACGCTGCCTTCCGGCCTGCAGATCGGTACCGGTGTTCGCCCGGTGGCGACCGAGCGTCTGCACAGCCAGGGCAACCTGTCCCAGACCAACAACAGCAAAGACGTGGCGATCAAAGGCCAGGGCTTCTTCCAGGTTCAGCTCCCGGACGGCACCTCTGGCTACACCCGTGACGGTTCGTTCCAGGTGGATCAGAACGGCCAACTGGTGACCGCAGGCGGTTTCCAGGTGCAACCGGCGATCACCATTCCGGCGAACGCCCTGAGCATCACCATCGGGCGTGACGGGATCGTGAGCGTGACCCAGCAGGGCCAGGCCGCGCCGGTGCAGGTTGGCCAGCTTAACCTGACCACCTTCATGAACGACACCGGTCTGGAAAGCATCGGTGAGAACCTGTACATCGAAACCCAGTCCTCCGGTGCGCCGAACGAGAGCACGCCGGGTCTGAACGGTTCAGGTCTGCTGTATCAGGGGTATGTGGAAACCTCAAACGTCAACGTCGCGGAAGAGCTGGTAAATATGATCCAGGTGCAACGCGCGTACGAAATTAACAGTAAAGCAGTGTCGACGACCGACCAGATGCTGCAGAAACTGACGCAACTCTAAGGTGTAGTCCGGTGCGGTTCGCGCCGCACCGGCTCCCTGTTTTCGAAGATGAAGGCAATGCAAAAACACGCGGCGATTCGTTATCCGATAGTGACTCTCCTGGCCGTTACCCTCAGCGGTTGCGCCTGGGTTCCGTCTCAACCGTTGGTGCAGGGTGCGACTTCCGCCCAACCCATTCCTGGCCCGACCCCGGTAGTGAATGGCTCAATTTTCCAGACCGCGCAGCCGATTAACTACGGTTATCAGCCGCTGTTTGAAGACCGTCGCCCACGTAATATCGGCGATACGCTGACCATCCAGCTGCAGGAAAACGTCAGCGCCAGTAAGAGCTCGTCGGCGAATGCCAGCCGCGACGGGAAGACTAATTTTGGCTTCGACACCGTGCCACGCTACCTCGAAGGCCTCTTCGGTAACGCGCGTGCCGATGCCGAGGCGTCTGGCGGCAACTCCTTTAACGGAAAAGGCGGCGCCAATGCCAGCAACACCTTTAGCGGCACCCTGACGGTCACCGTCGACCAGGTGCTGGCGAACGGCAATTTACATGTCGTGGGTGAAAAACAGATCGCCATCAACCAGGGCACTGAGTTCATTCGCTTCTCCGGTGTGGTTAACCCTCGCACCATCAGCGGCTCCAACACCGTACCGTCCACTCAGGTGGCCGATGCGCGCATTGAGTATGTCGGCAACGGCTACATCAACGAAGCGCAGAATATGGGCTGGTTGCAGCGCTTCTTCCTTAACCTCTCACCGATGTAATCGAGGTGACCTATGTTTAAATCCCTCTTCGGATTCCTGCTGGTGCTGGTGGCAACCTGTGCCCAGGCCGACCGTATTCGCGATCTCACAAGCGTACAGGGCGTGCGGGAAAACTCACTGATCGGTTACGGTCTGGTGGTGGGGCTGGACGGTACGGGTGACCAGACCACCCAGACGCCGTTCACCACCCAGAGTCTGAACAACATGCTCTCCCAGCTCGGCATTACCGTGCCGGCAGGGACCAACATGCAGCTGAAAAACGTGGCGGCGGTTATGGTCACCGCCTCCTTCCCGGCATTCGCGCGCCAGGGGCAGACCATCGACGTGGTGGTCTCCTCCATGGGTAACGCCAAAAGCCTGCGTGGCGGTACCCTGCTGATGACCCCCCTGAAAGGGGTGGACAGCCAGGTCTATGCCCTGGCGCAGGGGAATATCCTCGTCGGCGGGGCAGGAGCCTCCGCGGGCGGCAGCAGCGTGCAGGTAAACCAGCTTAACGGTGGGCGTATTACTAACGGGGCCGTCATCGAGCGTGAGCTGCCGACCCAGTTCGGCACCGGCAACACCATCAACCTGCAACTGAACCAGGATGACTTCACCATGGCGCAGCAGATTGCGGACACCATCAACCGCGGCCGCGGCTTCGGCAGCGCCACCGCGCTGGATGCCCGCACCGTGCAGATCCGCGTCTCCAGCGGCGGCAGCAACCAGGTACGTCTGCTGGCAGATATCCAGAATATGGAAGTGAACGTCACGCCGCAGGACGCCAAAGTGATCATCAATTCCCGTACCGGCTCGGTGGTCATGAACCGCGAGGTGACGCTGGACAGCTGTGCCGTGGCGCAGGGCAACCTCTCCGTTACCGTTAACCGCTCGGCGAACGTCAGCCAGCCGGATACTCCGTTTGGCGGCGGTGAAACGGTGGTGACGCCGCAGACCCAGATTGATTTACGCCAGAGCGGCGGCTCGTTGCAGAGCGTGCGCTCCAGCGCCAACCTGAACAACGTGGTACGTGCCCTCAACGCCCTGGGCGCCACCCCGATGGATCTGATGTCGATTCTGCAGTCCATGCAGAGCGCGGGCTGTCTGCGCGCCAAACTGGAAATCATCTGATGCTGACCGATAGCAAACTGCTGAGCAGCGCGGCCTGGGATACCCAGTCGCTCAACGAACTGAAGTCCAAAGCGGGTAAAGATCCGGCGGGGAATATCCGTCCGGTGGCCCGCCAGGTCGAGGGAATGTTTGTCCAGATGATGCTGAAAAGCATGCGTGAAGCCCTGCCGAAAGACGGCATCTTCAGCAGCGACTCAACGCGTCTGTACACCAGCATGTATGACCAGCAGATTGCGCAGCAGATGACCGCCGGTAAAGGGCTCGGGCTTGCGGACGTGATCGTCAAGCAGATGGCGGCCGCCCAGGGCGTGCCGCCGGAAGATGCGCCGCAGCAGGTGCCGATGAAGTTCGATCTGGAAAAGGTGACCAGCTATCAAAATCAGGCCCTGACCCAGATGGTGCGTAAAGCGGTACCGAAGGCGCCTGAAAGTAACGATGAACCCCTCACCGGCGACAGCAAAGACTTCCTGGCGCAGCTCTCGCTGCCGGCGCGTCTTGCCAGCCAGCAGAGCGGGGTGCCGCATCACCTGATCCTCGCCCAGGCGGCGCTGGAGTCGGGCTGGGGGCAACGTCAGATCCGCCGCGAGAACGGCGAACCGAGCTTTAACATCTTCGGCGTCAAGGCGTCGGGAAGCTGGAAGGGGCCAACCACCGAGATCACCACCACCGAATATGAAAATGGCGAGGCGAAAAAGGTCAAAGCCAAATTCCGCGTGTACAGCTCGTATCTGGAGGCGCTTTCAGACTATGTCGGCCTGCTGAGTCGTAACCCGCGCTATGCGGCAGTGACCCAGGCCGCGACGGCAGAGCAGGGGGCGCAGGCGTTGCAGAATGCGGGCTACGCCACCGACCCGCAGTATGCCCGCAAGCTGACCAGCATGATTCAACAGCTGAAATCGATGGGTGAGAAAGTCAGCAAAGCCTACAGCAACGATATCGAAAATCTGTTCTGAAAGTTCTCAAGTCCGGCTGGAGACTGCCGATAATCTCCAGCAGGACTCGTGTCTGAAAGTATAAAAGGAACCCCCATGTCCAGTTTGATCAACAGCGCCATGAGTGGCCTCAGTGCGGCACAGGCTGCGCTGAATACCGCCAGTAATAACATTTCGAGCTACAACGTGACGGGCTATACCCGTCAGACGACGGTGCTGAGTGCCTCAAACAGCACGCTGACGGGCGGCGGTTGGGTTGGCAACGGCGTGTATGTCTCCGGGGTACAGCGCGAATATGATGCATTCATTACCAACCAGCTGCGCACCGCGCAGAACCAGAGCAGCGCCCTGACCACCCGCTACCAGCAGATGTCCAAAATCGACGACATTCTGTCTGGCAGCAGCAACAGCCTGGCCACCACCATGCAGGACTTCTTCAGCAGCCTGCAGACTCTGGTCAGCAACGCCGAAGATCCGGCTGCGCGCCAGACGGTGCTGGGCAAGGCCGATGGCCTGGTGAACCAGTTCAAGGTGAACGATCAGTATCTGCGCGATCAGGATAAGCAGATCAACACCGCGATCGGCACCAGCGTTGAGCAGATCAACAATTACGCCAAACAAATTGCCAACCTCAACGATCAGATTTCCCGTCTGACCGGCGTGGGCGCGGGCGCGTCCCCGAACAACCTGCTCGATCAGCGCGACCAGCTGGTGAGCGAGCTGAACCAGATCGTGGGCGTTGAAGTCTCCGTTCAGGACAGCGGCACCTATAACGTCTCCTTCGGTAACGGCTACAATCTGGTTCAGGGCAGCACCGCCAACCAGCTGGCGGCCGTGAAATCCAGCGCCGATCCGTCCCGTACTACGGTAGCCTTTGTTGACGGTACCTCGGGCCCGGTCGAGATCCCGGAAAAACTGCTGACCAGCGGTTCTCTGGGCGGCATGATGACCTTCCGCACCGAAGAGCTCGACGCGGCACGCAATACCCTCAACCAGCTGGCGCTCTCCTTCGCTAACGCAATGAATACCCAGCATGAAAAGGGTTATGACGTAGAAGGCAAAGCCGGCGGTAAATTATTTGATATCGGCGCGCCAGCGGTGTTGGCCAACAGCAAAAATACCGGTACGGCTGCCGTGTCCGCGACGGTCGATATGGACAACTTTTCCAAAGTGCAGGCGACTGATTACAAAATGGAGTTTGATGGCTCCAACTGGAAAATCACCCGCCTTTCCGATAAAACGACGGTCACTGCCACCGATGACGGTAACGGAAATCTCTCCTTCGATGGCCTGAAGGTTAACGTATCCGGCGCGGCGAAAAACAAAGACAGCTTTACCATCAAGCCTGTTGCTAATGCCATCGTGAATATGGACGTGGCGATCAGCGAAGAGGGAAAACTGGCGCTGGCCTCTGACCCTGATGGCGGTGAAAGTGATAACCGCAACGGCCAGGCGCTGCTGGATCTGCAGAACAGCAAAGTGGTCGGCGGCAACAAAACCTTTAACGATGCCTATGCCTCGCTGGTCAGTACCGTCGGCAGCAAAACCGCGACGCTGAAAACCAGCAGCACTACCCAGGCAAACGTGACGACGCAGCTGAGCAACCAGCAGCAGTCGATCTCCGGCGTTAACCTCGACGAAGAGTACGGCAACCTGCAGCGCTACCAGCAGTACTACCTGGCCAATGCCCAGGTGCTGCAAACCGCCAGCACGCTCTTCGACGCGTTAATTAATATTCGCTAAGGCTGAGGTGAACGATGCGTATTAGCACCCAGATGATGTACCAGCAGAACATGCGCGGGATCACCGATTCCCAGAGCAAGTGGCTGAGTTACGGTGAGCAGATGTCCACCGGCAAACGCGTTAACCGTCCGTCTGACGACCCCATTGCCGCGTCGCAGGCGGTGGTGCTGTCGCAGGCCCAGGCGCAGAACAGCCAGTTTACGCTGGCCCGCTCTTTTGCCTCCCAGCGAGTAGGGCTGGAGGAGAGCGTTTTGGGTCAGGTGACCACGGCGCTGCAATCAGCGCAGGATAAAATTGTCTATGCCGGTAACGGCTCCCTGAGTGACAACGACCGTAGCTCCATTGCTACCGACCTGCAGGGTATCCGCGATCAGTTGGTGAACCTGGCAAACAGCACCGACGGTAACGGACGCTATATTTTCGCCGGTTATAAAACGGACGCTGCAGCTTTCGACCAGGCCACGGGTACCTATAACGGCGGTGACACGCCTATCCGGCAGCAGGTTGATTCCGCGCGTAACATGCAGATCAGCCATACCGGCAGTGAAGTGTTTGAATCCTTCACCAGTAACGCAGCGCCAGAGCCGGACGGCTCAACCCCGGAAACCAATCTGTTCAAGATCCTGGATAATGCGATTGCAGCCCTGAAAACGCCGGTCAGCGGCGATCAGGACAAGACGGATCAGCTGAATCTGGATATCGATAAGGCCAACCGCGGTCTGCGTAACTCCCTTGATAACGTGCTGACCGTGCGCGCTGACCTGGGGACTAAGCTGACCGAACTCGATGCACTGGATACGCTGGGCAGCGATCGTGCGTTAGGCCAGACCCAGCAGATGAGCGATCTTATTGACGTAGACTGGAACGCTGCAATTTCGTCCTACACCATGCAGCAGGCGGCGCTTCAGGCATCCTATAAAGCGTTCAGCGATATGCAGGGTATGTCGCTGTTCCAGATGAATAAATAACTGACTTGACCTTTAGAGCATGGCTTGAAACTGGTTATGTTCTCTGTGCCCAATCCGTTTTGCGGATTGGGCATTTTTTTTCAGGAATTCTGCACGGCTGATGGGGTTGAGCGGACGTTCCCGGTCATACGGATAACCAGCGCCACACCGGCTGTCATCGTCGCCAGGGCAATCACGCCCGGCCAACCGGCCAGGGTATACAGCTGACTACCCAGCGCTGAACCCAACGCCATGCCGATAAACACGCCGGTGAAGAGCAGGGCGTTCAGGCGACCACGCGCCTGCGGCTCGAGGCTGTAAACCAGGTTCTGGTGGGCCACCAGGCTTGACTGCAGACCGAGATCAAAGCCCACGGCGGCAACGGCAATCAGGATCAGCTGGCCAAGTACGCCTAAAGCAGGCATTAAAAACATCAGGGCGAAGGAGACAGTCACCAGGGCGGCACCCAGTTGGGTGACTTTACCCGCACCCAGTTTATCCGCCAGACCACCCGCCAGCGGCGCGGCCAGGGCACCTGCGGCACCGGCAATACCGTATCCTCCGGCTACCGCACTGCCAAGCCCATAATGTTCCATCAGCATGACCGCCAGGGTCGACCAGAAGGCGCTAAAGGCAATGGAGAGGAAACCCTGAGCCAGCGCGGCGCGGCGCAGGGCCGGGTAGCGGCGCCACAGGTGCGCCATGGAACGCATCAGTTCCGGATAACGCAGGTTCGACGGCACCGCGAAACGGGGCAGAATGAACCACATCACGGCGGCGAGGATCGCAATGCTGCCCGCAGCCAGCTGATACATCACGCGCCAGCCAAAGGCTTCCCCTACCACGCCGCTCACCGTACGGGAGAGCAGGATCCCCAGCAACAGGCCGGTCATCACCGTACCGACGGTTTTGCCCTGTTTGCCCTGAGGCGCAAGAATTGCCGCAGCCGGGACGATATCCTGCGCCATGGTGGCGGTCATACCAATCAGCAGGCTGACCAGCAGCAGGGAGTGGATCTGCCCCGTCAGGCTACAGGCCAGAAGCAGCAGCGCCAGGGCGACGCTTTTCACCACTATCAGGGTGCGACGGTCGTAGCGATCGCCGAGCGGCAGCAGGAACAGGATCCCAAGTGCATAACCGGCCTGGGTGAGAGTTGGCACCATTCCCATCCCTTCAACGCTGAGATGCAAATCCGAGCCCATCAGCGGCAGCAGCGGCTGAGCATAATAGATGGCGGCGACGCTAAATCCTGCGCCGATGGCGAGGATAAAAATGACCCAGCGGCTGACGGCTGGGGTTAAGGAGCTGGTGTTCATATGCGATTCCTCATTTCGGGTGTGTCGCTATTCTTTATCAGCCCGCCTTGCGGTGGTAGCCAGCCCAGTGATAAAACACTTATACGTGTAACGTATAACCGTGACGATAATGAAACGTTCAGAACGTATAGACAGAGTAGAGTTAATGCGGACCTTTGTACGCATCGTCGAAACCGGCTCTCTCTCCGCTGCCGCCGTGCAGATGGCTACCAGCCAGGCCACAGTCAGCCGCCGACTGCAGTCGCTGGAGATGCTGCTCGGCGCGCGCCTGATCCTGCGAACAACCCATGCCATGAAGCTGACCGATGACGGCGAACGCTGCTATCAACATGCCCGGCGGGTGATCGACAGCTGGCATGCGCTGGAAGATGAAGTGGGGCAGACGGAAGATGAACCGGTGGGGGTGCTCCGGGTGAGGGCACCGCATGCCTTCGGTCAGGAGCAGTTGCTTGAACCACTCACGCAGTTTTTGCTGCGTTATCCCCGGCTGAACGTGGAGTGGATGCTCAACGATCGCTCGGCTGATTTTTTAAGCGACAATATCGACTGCGCTATTCGGGTCGGGGCGGAGATCGACCCGGCCACGGTGTCGGTCCTGCTGGCCGAAGTGCCGCGCTGCATTGTGGCATCCCCGGAATTGCTTGCACGCTTTACCCCTGTGGAGAAGCCCGAAGATCTCTCCGCGTTGCCCTGGGTGGCACTCAATACGTTTTATCGTCAGCATATTGAGCTGTTCAGCGCGGGGACATCACAACCGCTGCGGGTGGCTATCTCGCCGCGATTAAGTACCGACAGCCTGTACGTGGCGCGTAAAAGCGCACTCACCGGGCTGGGCGTTGCTGTGGTCTCGAGCTGGACGGTCGAAGCGGATATCCGCGAGGGCAGGCTGGTGCATCTCCTGCCGGACTGGCAGCCGGCCGCGCTGCCGGTTCATCTGGTCTACCCGTGGTCACGCTATTATCCGGCGCGACTGCGTCGTTTTCTGGAGATGATGAGAGAGGTGATGCCTGAAATTGCGGGAATGCGCAGGCCTGAGCAGATGCAATAAAAAAGCCGACCCGAAGGTCGGCTTTTACGCTTAAGCGGGCTTATTCAGCCGGCTGTGGGCGCGTGGCTGGCGCAGTGGCCTGATGCGTGGCGCTGTGACCGCCTGCAGAGCCTTTACCGTCAAACTCAAATGCCGGACGTACCCAGTCGCTGTGACGCGGTGCTTCCGCAACATATTCCGGTGCCGGAGCACGGGTCATTGGGGCAGTGGCGTGATGCGCTTTAGCGTGAACCTGCGCGGCTGGCGCCGGTTTCACCTCAGGTTCTGGTTTCACTTCTGGCGCTTTTACTTCCGCGACTTCAGTGTCTTCAGGTTCCACTTCAGCAACCTCAACCGGTTCAACATCGATTTCGATTTCAGGTTGAACTTCAGTTTCCACTTCAACTTCCACGACCGGCTGTGGTTCGGCTGCAACCTCGGTGGTTTCAGCCGGTTCAGCAGCGGCAGCTTCTTCCACAACCTGCTCTGCGACAACCGCGTCTTCAGGGGTGACGATCTGCGGTTGTTCAGTCACAGGCGCAGCAATCACTTCCGGATGTGACGTTTCAACTTCAGCAACCTGCGGCTCAGGGATCGCAACGGCAGCGGCCTCAGTAATCGCCTCAACGGCGGCTGGCGCAACAGGGGCTACCGTTTCTGCAGCAACGTTCTGCTCTTCAAACTGTGGCTCCTGAGGACGGGCAACCGGATAACGGATCCAGGCTTTACCTGATGCCATCTCTGGTGACGCACAGGCAATAGCCAGCGGCATTGGAGACTGCAGCGGATAACGCTCGTCACGATAACGGCGACGACGCTGACCGCTCACGCGCAGGTGACGCGGGGAGCGACGTGAACGACGCGGCATGCCGGCGTTTTCACGGCCTTCGACGTTCTCTTCCTGCTCAGGTGCGTTTTCGATAACGGCAGGCAGGTCAACTTTTGCCAGTTCGGTGCTCTGGGCTGGTTCAGCCGGAGGTGCAACCGCTTCAACCGCTGCCTCTTCAGTCTGAGACTCGAAGCGCACTTTCTGGTTCAGCTGACGCTGCTTACGGCGTGGCATGACCTGAACGCGTTCTTCCTGCTCAGCATCCTGCACGGTCTCTTCTTCGCGATTCAGCGCTTTGACTTCCTGCTGGGCCTGGCGCTTGTCATCATTACGACGACGGTTACGCTCACGGCGCGGCTGCTGCTCATCACGCTGTCTGCCTTTATCAGACTCTTCGCTGACCGGCTGGCGAATTTCACGATCTTCCGCGTTCTGCTGCGGCTTCTCACGGCGGTTGCGACGGTTGTCGTCACGCCCTTCACGGCGCTCACGACCCTCACGGTTGTCGCGATTATCGCGATTGTCACGACCTTCATTGCTGTCTGAACGGTTATCGCGGCGCTCGGTGCGGTCTCGACGGTTGTTCTGACGTTTACGACGATCCGGTGAACGCTCCTGTTTCTCTTCTTTCTTCTCAACCGGCGCCGGGGCTGGCTGCGGCTCTTCGCCTGCAAACATTTTTTTCAGCGCGCTGAAGAAGCGGCTCAGCAGGCCTGGCTGCTCAGTCGGCTGGCTGGCTTCTGCCGCCGGTTTGGCTGCAGCAGGCTTAGCCGCAACGGTCTCCTGCGCTGGCGCAGGTGGCGCTTCAGGCATCACGAATGCCGCAAGAGCAGGTTGCTCAGGCAGCTTACGCTCTGAGTACTCTTCCTCAGACGGCAGCGCCATCTCTTCTTCATGCAGCTTCGGCAGCATGTAGCTCAGGGTGGACGTCTCTTCACCTTTGCGCACGCGCAGCACGGAATAGTGCGGGGTTTGCATCTGGTCGTTAGGGACGATCACGCAGCGTACGCCGCTCAGACGGGATTCGATTGCGCTTACCGCTGCACGTTTTTCGTTCAGCAGGTAGGAGGCAACCGGCACAGGCACAATGGCGTGAACTTCTTTGGTATTCTCTTTCAGCGCTTCTTCTTCGATGAGACGCAGGATAGAGAGCGCCAGCGATTCGTTGTCACGCACGGTACCGGTGCCGCTACAGCGTGGGCAGACGTGATGGCTGGATTCGCCGAGCGACGGGCTCAGACGCTGACGGGACATCTCCAGCAGGCCAAAACGGGAGATATGGCTGATCTGGATACGGGCACGATCCTGACGCACCGCTTCACGCAGGCGGTTTTCCACCGCGCGTTGGTGACGTACTGGCGTCATGTCGATGAAGTCGATAACGATCAGGCCGCCGAGGTCACGCAGGCGCAGCTGACGCGCAATCTCATCTGCCGCTTCCAGGTTGGTGTTGAACGCCGTCTCTTCGATATCGCCGCCGCGGGTTGCACGTGCGGAGTTGATATCGATGGCGGTCAGCGCTTCGGTGCTGTCGATAACGATAGAGCCGCCGGATGGCAGACGGACTTCACGCTGGAAGGCGGATTCAATCTGCGATTCGATCTGGTAGTGGCTGAACAGCGGGATCTCACCGGTGTACAGTTTGATTTTGCTGGTGAAATCCGGACGACCCAGGGCTGCGATGTGCTGGCGAGCCAGCTCAAGCACTTTCGGATTATCAATCAGAATTTCGCCGATGTCCTGACGCAGATAGTCGCGGAAGGCACGTACAATAACGTTACTTTCCTGGTGGATCAGGAACGGAGCAGGGCGACTTTCAGCGGCTTTCTGGATCGCTTCCCAGTGCTTCAGGCGGAAGCCCAGGTCCCACTGCAGGGCTTCGGCAGATTTGCCAACGCCTGCGGTACGGACAATCAGGCCCATGCCGTCCGGCAGCTCAAGGCTTGCCAGCGCTTCTTTCAGCTCGGTACGGTCGTCGCCTTCGATACGGCGAGAGATACCACCCGCGCGCGGGTTGTTAGGCATCAGAACGAGGTAGCTGCCTGCCAGGCTGATAAAGGTTGTTAGTGCCGCGCCTTTGTTGCCGCGCTCTTCTTTATCAATCTGGACAATAACTTCCTGACCTTCACGCAGAACATCTTTGATGTTTGGACGGCCATGGGCGTTATAGTTGGAAGGGAAATACTCGCGAGCGATCTCTTTCAGCGGGAGGAAACCATGACGCTCGGCACCGTAATCGACAAATGCGGCTTCAAGGCTGGGTTCAATGCGGGTGATTTTGCCTTTGTAAATGTTCGCTTTTTTCTGTTCGTGTCCAGGACTTTCGATATCCAGATCGTACAGACGCTGCCCATCCACAAGGGCGACACGCAACTCTTCTTGCTGAGTTGCGTTGATTAACATTCTTTTCATCGTAACTTACTCATTATTCTTACATTGACGACTAAGCTGCGGGCAAGGTGACGCTTTCCGGGGTATGAACCGATGGCCTCGTGTCTATTCACGTCGCCAACCTCACGGTTGTCGCTCGCTTAAGAGGCGCAAAGTGTCGGTTGCCTGTATTTCATACGGAAATACAGCGCGATTATCAGGGGAATAGCCTGGGTAAAACTCTCCAGAGAAGATTCCATTTACCGGTAAGTACTGCAACCCGCAGCCCGCTAACTGTCTGAAAGATCAATACGTCTTACGCCATTGCTGCGTGGATGATCGGTCAGACAAAATTGGTCATTCCGTCGATATCCTTACAAAACCCGGATTTAACGCGGAAAACAGCAGCATTATTCCATTGCTAACCGGGTTATAGCAAGATGACTTTTACCAATTATCACCCGGTTACTCACAGTTTTTTCACTTCTCTGACGTGATTGGTTTAATAACCATCAAATCGATTGCGTGAATGAAACACCGTCCGGGTAAAGGTAAATATAAGCACAGAAAAATGAGTGGCGCTATTGGCTGCCGATAATTAGAATCGCCCCCCATGAAAACAGAGACTCCAGCCGTAAAAATGGTTGCCATTACCGATGATGAAGCGGGGCAACGCATCGACAACTTTTTGCGCACCCAATTGAAGGGCGTGCCGAAGAGTATGATTTATCGCATCCTGCGTAAGGGTGAAGTGCGTGTGAATAAGAAGCGCATCAAACCTGAATACAAACTTGAAGCAGGTGATGAAGTCCGCATTCCACCCGTTCGCGTCGCCGAGCGGGAAGAAGAGGCGGTATCGCCGCATCTGAATAAAGTTGCTGCGCTTGCGGATGTGATTTTATATGAAGACGATCATATCCTGGTGCTCAACAAACCGTCCGGTACCGCAGTACACGGCGGCAGCGGACTGAGCTTCGGCGTCATTGAAGGCCTGCGCGCGCTGCGTCCGGAAGCCCGCTTCCTTGAGCTGGTTCATCGCCTTGACCGCGACACCTCTGGCGTACTGCTGGTGGCGAAAAAGCGTTCGGCGCTGCGTTCGCTGCATGAACAGCTGCGTGAGAAAGGGATGCAGAAGGATTACCTCGCGCTGGTGCGCGGCCAGTGGCAATCCCATGTCAAAGTAGTGCAGGCACCGCTGCTGAAAAACATTCTGCAGAGCGGCGAGCGAATTGTCCGCGTGAGCCAGGAAGGCAAGCCGTCAGAAACACGCTTCAAAGTTGAAGAGCGTTATGAATTCGCCACCCTGGTACGCTGCAGCCCGGTCACCGGTCGTACCCATCAGATCCGTGTTCATACTCTGCATGCGGGTCATCCTATCGCTTTCGACGATCGCTATGGCGACCGGGAATTTGATAAGCAGCTGGCCGGTACGGGGTTATCTCGTCTGTTCCTGCATGCCGCCGCGCTGAAGTTTACCCATCCGGGTACCGGCGAGGTCATACGTATCGAAGCCCCGATGGACGAGCAGCTGAAACGCTGTCTTAAAGTTCTGCGCGGTTGATTGCCCGGCGGCGCTGCGCTTGCACGGGCCTACGGTTTTGTAGGCCGGGTAAGCGCAGCGCCACCCGGCGTAAATTACGCTATCAACGGGTTGCAGTGCTCGCGACGCAGCATCTGACACAGCGCAATCAGCGGTAATCCCACCAGCGTGTTCGGGTCACGCCCGTCCAGCCTGTCGAATAACGCAATCCCCAGTCCTTCGCTCTTAAAGCTGCCCGCGCAGTTTAACGGACGCTCTTTACGGACGTAATCTTCAATCTCCTGTTCACTAAGATGGCGGAAATGAACATCAAAGGGCTCGCATTCCGTCTGCAGATGGCCCGTAGCGCTGTTATAGAGGGCGAGGCCAGTATAGAAGGTCACAATAGTGCCGCGGGCTTTCAGCAGCTGCTGGCGCGCATTCTCTTGGGTGTGCGGTTTTCCGGTGATAATCCCATCAAGGACGCAAACCTGATCGGAACCTATAATAAGATGGTCAGGAAATCGCGCTGCCAGGCTTTTCGCTTTTTCCTGCGCCAGACGTACCACCAGATGCCGTGGCGATTCACCGGGTTGTGGGCTTTCATCCACGTCCGGCGCGGCGCATTCAAAGGGTACGCCAAGTTTTTCCAGCAGCATGCGGCGGTAGGGCGAAGTCGAGGCGAGGATCAGATTTGGCATATTTTTTTCACCAGATATAGCGTATCGATGCCAGCCATTTTAAACTACGGGCCGCAATGTGTGCGAATAATTGGCAAAAGGCAGCCTGAGGTTGCCTTTTTCTTTGACTCTATGACGTTACAAAGTTAATATGCGCGCCCTATGCAAAAGGTAAAATTACCCCTGACTCTTGATCCGGTTCGTACGGCTCAAAAACGCCTTGATTACGAAGGTATCTATACTCGTGATCAGGCTGAGCGTATCGCCGAATCCGTAGTCAGTGTGGACAGTGATGTGGAATGCTCCATGTCGTTCGAAATCGATCCCCAGCGCCTTGCCGTTATTACCGGTGATGCAAAGGTGTCGGTCACGCTCGAGTGTCAGCGTTGCGGGAAACCGTTCCCACTTCATGTTCACACAACATATTGTTTCAGTCCGGTTCGTTCAGACGAACAGGCTGAAGCACTACCGGAAGCGTATGAGCCGATTGAGGTTAACGAATTCGGTGAAATCGATCTGCTGGCGCTGGTTGAAGATGAAATCATCCTCACCTTGCCTGTAGTTCCGGTGCATGATTCTGAACACTGTGAAGTGTCCGAGGCGGACATGGTCTTTGGGGAACTGCCTGATGAAGCGCAAAAACCAAACCCATTTGCCGTATTAGCCAGCTTAAAGCGTAAGTAATTAAGGAGTAAGGTCCATGGCCGTACAACAGAATAAACCAACCCGTTCCAAACGTGGCATGCGTCGTTCCCATGACGCGCTGACTGCAGTTACCAGCCTGTCTGTAGACAAGACTTCTGGTGAGAAACACCTGCGTCACCACATCACTGCTGACGGTTTCTACCGCGGCCGCAAGGTTATCACTAAGTAATCACGCGTTTGCGTGATTAGGCTTAGTGAGGGTTTCCCCGTGCAAACGGGGATATACCGAACCAGGCTGCGACGATACCTTGACACGTCTAACCCTGGCGTTAGATGTCATGGGGGGAGATTTTGGCCCTTCCGTGACAGTGCCTGCAGCATTGCAGGCACTGAACTCTAATTCGCAACTCACTCTCCTTTTAGTCGGCAATCCCGACGCTATCACGCCATTACTCGCAAAAGCTGACTTCGAACAACGTTCGCGTCTGCAGATTATTCCTGCGCAGTCAGTTATTGCCAGTGATGTCCGGGCCTCACAGGCGATCCGCAGCAGTCGCGGAAGCTCGATGCGCATTGCGCTGGAGCTGGTAAAAGAAGGACGCGCGCAAGCGTGCGTCAGCGCCGGAAATACCGGCGCGCTGATGGGGCTGGCAAAATTACTGCTCAAACCGATTGATGGTATTGAGCGCCCGGCGCTGGTGACGGTTCTGCCGCATCAGCAAAAGGGCAAAACGGTGGTGCTGGATTTAGGCGCTAACGTTGACTGCGACAGTGTTATGCTTGCGCAGTTTGCCGTTATGGGCTCGGTGCTGGCAGAAGAGGTCGTCGGGATTTCGCATCCCCGCGTTGCCTTGCTGAATATTGGCGAGGAAGAGACTAAAGGTCTCGACAGCATCCGCGAGGCGTCCGAGAGGCTAAAAAATGAGCCATCCATAAACTATATTGGATATCTCGAAGCCAACGAATTATTGACCGGAAAAACGGATGTCCTGGTGTGTGACGGGTTTACTGGAAACGTTACATTAAAAACCATGGAAGGGGTGGTGAGAATGTTTCTTTCTCTGCTTAAATCGCAGGGAGAGGGTAAAAAACGGTCATGGTGGCTGATTATATTGAAGCGTTGGTTACAAAAGAGCCTGGCGCGGCGATTCAGTCACCTCAACCCCGACCAGTATAATGGCGCCTGTCTGTTAGGATTGCGCGGCATTGTGATTAAGAGTCACGGTGCGGCCAATCAGCGAGCCTTTACCGTCGCGATTGAACAGGCAGTGCAGGCGGTGCAGCGACAAGTCCCACAGCGGATTGCCGCTCGCCTGGGATCTGTATTAGCAAAAAGTGACTGAGCGTACATGTATACGAAGATTTTAGGTACCGGCAGCTATCTGCCAAAGCAAGTGCGAACCAACGCCGATCTGGAAAAAATGGTCGATACCTCTGACGAGTGGATCGTCACACGTACAGGTATCCGCGAACGTCGTATTGCCGCGCCAGATGAAACAGTTTCCACCATGGGCTATGAAGCCGCCCAGCGCGCGCTGGAGATGGCGGGTGTCGATAAAGATGACATCGGCCTGATTATCGTTGCGACCACCTCAGCCACGCATGCTTTCCCAAGCGCCGCGTGCCAGGTTCAGAACATGCTGGGGATCAAAGGCTGCCCGGCGTTTGACGTTGCCGCTGCATGCGCAGGCTTTACCTATGCGCTGAGCATTGCCGATCAATACGTGAAATCTGGTGCCGTGAAGCATGCGCTGGTTATCGGTGCTGACGTGCTGGCTCGCACCTGCGATCCAAACGATCGCGGGACGATCATTATTTTTGGTGATGGCGCGGGTGCGGTCCTGTTAGGACAATCTGAAGAGCCGGGCATCATCTCCACGCATCTCCACGCGGACGGCCGCTACGGTGAGCTGTTAACGCTGCCAAACGCGGATCGTGTTAACCCGGACAGCTCTATTTACCTGACCATGGCCGGTAACGAAGTCTTTAAAGTGGCCGTGACCGAGCTCGCGCACATCGTTGACGAGACGCTGGAAGCCAATAATCTGGAGCGCTCCGCTCTCGACTGGCTGGTGCCGCATCAGGCTAACCTGCGCATTATCAGCGCCACAGCTAAAAAGCTCGGCATGTCTATGGATAACGTTGTGGTGACGCTCGATCGTCATGGCAATACGTCTGCAGCATCAGTACCGTGCGCGTTTGACGAAGCGGTGCGCGATGGACGAATTCAACGAGGCCAACTGGTCTTGCTCGAAGCCTTCGGTGGCGGTTTCACCTGGGGCTCTGCGCTGGTTCGTTTCTAGAAAAAGGATAAAAAATGACGCAATTTGCTTTTGTATTCCCAGGTCAGGGTTCTCAGGCCGTTGGAATGTTGTCTGTATTAGCGGAACAGTATCCGGTTATCGAAGAGACTTTTCGTGAAGCTTCTGATGCGCTGGGCTACGATCTGTGGGCGCTGACCCAGCAAGGGCCAGCCGAAGAGCTGAATAAAACCTGGCAGACGCAGCCAGCACTGCTGACCGCATCGGTCGCACTGTGGCGCGTGTGGCAGCAGCAGGGTGGCAAAACCCCAGCGCTGTTGGCCGGTCACAGCCTGGGTGAATACTCAGCGCTGGTTTGCGCGGGTGTGATTGCGTTTGCTGATGCTGTGCGCCTGGTTGAGCTGCGCGGCAAATTCATGCAGGAAGCGGTGCCGGAAGGTACCGGCGGTATGTCAGCGATTATTGGTCTGGATGATGCTGCCATTGCGAAAGCGTGCGAAGAGTCCGCAGAAGGCCAGGTCGTTTCGCCGGTAAACTTCAACTCGCCGGGCCAGGTGGTTATCGCCGGCCATAAAGAAGCGGTTGAGCGTGCAGGCGCAGCCTGTAAAGCCGCTGGCGCGAAACGTGCGCTGCCGCTGCCGGTGAGCGTTCCGTCCCACTGCGCGCTGATGAAGCCTGCTGCGGATAAACTGGCTGTTGAGCTGGAAAAAATCACCTTCAGCGCACCGGCTATTCCGGTGGTGAATAACGTTGATGTGAAGTGTGAAACCGCACCAGAGGCCATCCGCCATGCGCTGGTTCGCCAGCTGTATAGCCCGGTTCAGTGGACGAAGACCGTTGAATTCATGGCAGCACAGGGCGTTGAGCACCTGTATGAAGTGGGCCCGGGTAAAGTCCTCACCGGTCTGACCAAACGTATTGTTGATACCCTGACCGCATCGGCGATTAACGAGCCTGAAGCACTGTCAGCGGCACTTGCGCAGTAAGAAGAGGAATATCATGAGCTTTGAAGGAAAAATCGCACTGGTCACTGGCGCAAGTCGTGGTATTGGCCGTGCCATCGCTGAAACCCTCGTCGCGCGCGGCGCGACAGTGATCGGTACCGCGACCAGCGAAAACGGTGCGCAGGCCATCAGTGAATACCTGGGTGCGAACGGTAAAGGTCTGATGTTGAATGTGACCGATCCTGCATCTATCGAATCTGTTCTGGGAAATATTCGCGCAGAATTTGGCGAAGTGGATATTCTGGTCAATAATGCCGGAATCACTCGTGACAACTTACTGATGCGAATGAAAGATGATGAGTGGAACGATATTATCGAAACCAATTTGTCATCTGTGTTCCGTCTGTCAAAAGCGGTAATGCGAGCTATGATGAAGAAGCGTCATGGACGTATTATCACTGTCGGTTCTGTGGTTGGTACCATGGGAAATGCTGGTCAGGCAAACTACGCTGCGGCGAAAGCAGGCCTGATCGGTTTCAGTAAGTCGCTGGCACGTGAAGTTGCGTCCCGCGGAATTACTGTAAACGTTGTTGCTCCGGGCTTTATTGAAACGGACATGACGCGTGCGCTGACCGATGAGCAGCGTGCGGGTACGCTGGCGGCAGTTCCAGCGGGTCGTTTAGGCGACCCTAAAGAAATCGCCAGCGCGGTTGCATTTTTAGCCTCTGACGAAGCGAGTTACATCACTGGTGAGACTCTCCACGTCAATGGCGGGATGTATATGGTTTAACCACGATAGAAAATATTTGCGTTATGAGGGGGAATGGCCTCAAAATAACGTAAAATCGTGGTAAGACCTGCCGGGATTTAGTTGCAAATTTTTCAACATTTTATACACTACGAAAACCATCGCGAAAGCGAGTTTTGATAGGAAATTTAAGAGTATGAGCACTATCGAAGAACGCGTTAAGAAAATTATCGGCGAACAGCTGGGCGTTAAGCAGGAAGAAGTGACCAACAATGCTTCTTTCGTTGAAGACCTGGGCGCAGATTCTCTTGACACCGTTGAGCTGGTAATGGCTCTGGAAGAAGAGTTTGATACTGAGATTCCGGACGAAGAAGCTGAGAAAATCACCACCGTTCAGGCTGCCATTGATTACATCAACGGTCACCAGGCGTAAGTGAGCATCTCCAGGCGGTCATTCGACCGCCTGTGTTTTTTCTTTTGTAGTCCCTCGATTTTCTTTTTTTATCCCTCCCTGGAGGACAAGCGTGTCTAAGCGTCGTGTAGTTGTGACCGGACTTGGCATGTTATCTCCTGTCGGCAATACCGTAGAGTCCACCTGGAACGCTCTCCTTGCCGGTCAGAGTGGCATCAGCCTAATCGACCATTTCGATACTAGCGCCTATGCAACGAAATTTGCTGGCTTAGTAAAGGATTTTAACTGTGAAGAGATCATCTCGCGCAAAGAACAGCGCAAGATGGATGCCTTCATTCAATATGGAATTGTCGCTGGCGTTCAGGCCATGCAGGATTCTGGCCTTGAAATTACGGAAGAGAACGCAACCCGTATCGGCGCCGCTATCGGCTCCGGGATTGGCGGTCTTGGCCTGATTGAGGAAAACCACACCTCTCTGGTGAATGGTGGTCCGCGTAAAATCAGCCCGTTCTTCGTTCCGTCAACGATTGTTAACATGGTGGCAGGTCATCTGACCATCATGTTCGGCCTGCGTGGCCCAAGCATTTCGATTGCCACGGCCTGTACTTCAGGTGTGCATAACATCGGTCAGGCAGCGCGTATGATTGCCTATGGCGATGCTGATGCGATGGTCGCCGGTGGCGCAGAAAAAGCCAGCACCCCATTGGGCGTGGGCGGTTTCGGCGCAGCGCGTGCCCTGTCTACCCGCAACGATAATCCGCAGGCGGCAAGCCGTCCGTGGGATAAAGACCGTGATGGCTTTGTGCTGGGTGACGGTGCAGGTATGGTCGTACTGGAAGAGTACGAACATGCGAAGAAACGCGGCGCGAAAATTTATGCAGAAGTTGTCGGCTTCGGCATGAGCAGCGATGCCTATCACATGACCTCTCCACCGGAAAACGGTGCAGGTGCTGCGCTGGCGATGGTTAACGCTATCCGTGACGCGGGTATCGAGCCGGGTCAGATTGGCTATGTGAATGCGCACGGCACCTCTACGCCTGCGGGCGATATCGCAGAAGCGCAGGCGGTTAAGTCTGTGTTTGGCGAGGCAGCCAGCCGCGTAATGGTCAGCTCCACCAAATCCATGACCGGCCACCTGCTGGGTGCGGCGGGTGCAGTAGAGTCTATCTACTCCATCCTGGCACTGCGCGACCAGGCCGTTCCGCCAACCATCAACCTGGATAACCCGGATGAAGGTTGCGATCTGGACTTCGTTCCACACGAAGCACGCCAGGTCAGCGGAATGGAGTACACCCTGTGTAACTCCTTCGGCTTTGGCGGCACCAACGGCTCTCTGATCTTCAAAAAGGTCTGAGGCTAATCGCCGGGGCGATAGTCTTGCTTCCCGGCACACTGATAAAAAAGGTCCGCTTGTCGGGCCTTTTTTATTCGGTTTTCTTCCCTTGTCCCGGGCTCACCTTCCTGCCAGACTATTTGACCATCTTAAAGGAGCCACCATGTTCTTGATAAATGGCATAAAGCAGGCACTGCTTCCGGCAAATGACCGGGCTATCCAGTTTGGTGACGGATGCTTTACTACGGCGCGCATTGTCGAAGGCAAAGTCTGTTTGCTTAACGCGCATGTGCAACGTTTGCAGACGGCCTGTGAAAGATTGTTTATTCCCTTTGCCCAGTGGGCAGAGTTAGAAAAGGAAATGGCAGAGCAGGCGCTGGGCATCGATCGTGGCGTACTGAAGGTGATTATCAGCCGGGGAAGCGGCGGCAGGGGATACAGCGCAGCTGGCTGTCTGCAGCCGGTTCGCATTCTTTCCGTGTCGGCGTATCCGGCCCATTACGATCGCTGGCGGACCGAGGGGATCGCCCTGGTATTGAGTCCGGTGCGTCTTGGCCGTAATCCGCATCTGGCGGGGATAAAACACCTTAACCGGCTTGAACAGGTGTTGATCCGCTCCCATCTTGAACAGACGGACGCCGACGAGGCGCTGGTCCTTGACAGCGAAGGGTTCATTACGGAATGCTGTGCGGCGAATTTATTCTGGCGGCAGGGTAAGGACGTGTTTACCCCCCGTCTGGATCAGGCGGGCGTCAATGGCCTGATGCGCCAGTTTTGTCTGCGACAGCTGGCACACTCCGCCTTTCGCGTTGTCGAAGTGCAGGCCCGCGAGGCTGCGCTGAAGGATGCCGACGAAATCGTCGTGTGCAATGCGTTGATGCCTGTGGTGCCGGTGCGCCAGTATGGTCCTCACCATTTTTCATCGCGTGAGTTGCACCTGTTTTTAGCCCCTCTGTGTGAGCAAACCAGATAGTCATGAAGAAAATGTTGCGCTTTATTCTCCTCGTCGTTGTCGTGCTGGGCATTGCCGCTGGCGTGGGGATATGGAAGGTTCGCCAGCTGGCGGACAGCAAAATCCTCATCGCGGATGAGACGATATTTACCCTGAAGCCAGGCACCGGACGACTGGCGCTGGGCGAGCAGCTGTATGGCGAAAAGGTCATTAATCGCCCGCGGGTGTTCCAGTGGTTATTACGCGTGCAGCCGGAGCTGTCGCATTTCAAAGCCGGTACTTACCGTTTTACGCCAGGCATGACCGTTAAGGAGATGCTGGAGCTGCTCGAAAGCGGTAAAGAGGCCCAGTTCCCGCTGCGTTTGGTTGAAGGGATGCGCCTGAGCGATTACCTGAAACAGTTACGCGATGCGCCATACATCAAGCACACGTTGTCGGACGACAGCTATGCCGCCGTCGCTGAAGCCCTGAAGTTTGAGCATCCTGAATGGGTCGAAGGCTGGTTCTGGCCGGATACCTGGATGTACACGGCGGGCACCACCGATGTGGCGCTGCTGCAGCGTGCGCATAAAAAGATGGTCGAGGCGGTGGAGAAAGCCTGGGAAGGGCGGATGGAAAACCTGCCGTATAAAGATCAAAACCAGTTCGTGACCATGGCGTCTATCGTCGAGAAAGAGACGGCGGTGGCCAGCGAGCGCGATCAGGTGGCGTCGGTGTTTATTAACCGCCTGCGTATCGGCATGCGCTTGCAGACCGACCCAACGGTGATTTACGGGATGGGTGAGAACTACAAGGGCAAGATCTCACGTAAAGACCTCGAAACCCCAACCGATTATAATACCTACGTCATTAGCGGATTACCCCCGGGACCGATTGCCACACCGGGCCAGGCATCGCTGAATGCCGCCGCGCATCCGGCAAAAACGCCGTATCTCTATTTCGTCGCTGACGGAAAGGGTGGACATACTTTTAACACCAATCTTGCCGGTCATAATCGTTCGGTTCAGGACTATCTGAAGGCACTTAAGGAAAAAAATGCGCAGTAACTACATCGTCATTGAGGGGCTGGAAGGCGCCGGGAAAACCACCGCACGCAACGCGGTGGTTGAGACGCTGAAACAGTGTGGCATCGAAGAGATGATCTTCACCCGCGAACCGGGCGGCACACAGCTGGCGGAAAAACTGCGTAGCCTGGTGCTGGACATCAAATCGGTTGGCGACGAAGTGATTACCGACAAAGCCGAAGTCATGATGTTTTACGCTGCCCGTGTTCAGCTGGTTGAAACCGTGATTAAACCTGCGCTGGCGCGCGGTTGCTGGGTCATCGGCGACCGCCACGATCTCTCCACCCAGGCTTACCAGGGTGGAGGTCGCGGCATTGACCAGAATATGCTCGCCACGCTGCGCGACGCGGTGCTGGGTGATTTCCGCCCGAACCTGACGCTCTATTTAGACGTGACGCCGGAAGTGGGCCTGAAGCGGGCCCGCGCCCGTGGGGAACTGGATCGTATTGAACAGGAGTCGCTGGACTTCTTCAACCGTACCCGCGCCCGTTACCTGGAGCTGGCGGCACAGGACAGTTCAATCCGCACCATCGACGCGACGCAGCCTCTGGAAGCGGTAATGGGGGACATTCGTGCCACCGTTACTGACTGGCTGAAGGAACAACAGGCATGAAATGGTATCCATGGTTGCGCCCGCACTTTGAACAGCTGGTGAACGGCTATCAGTCCGGTCGGGGGCATCATGCGTTACTGATCCAGTCGCTGCCGGGGATGGGGGATGATGCGCTTATCTACGCCATCAGCCGTTTCCTGATGTGCCAGCAGCCGCAGGGGCATAAGAGCTGCGGCCAGTGCCGTAGCTGTCAGCTGATGCAGGCGCAAACCCACCCGGACTATTACGCCCTGGAGCCCGAAAAGGGCAAAACGACCCTTGGCATTGATGCGGTGCGCGGGGTCAGTGAGAAGCTGTACGAACGCGCGCGCCTCGGCGGGGCGAAGGTTGTCTGGCTGAAAGATGCCGCCCAGCTGACCGAAGCCGCCGCCAACGCGCTGTTAAAAACCCTGGAAGAGCCGCCGGAAAATACCTGGTTTCTGATGGCCTGCCGTGAACCGGGGCGATTGCTGCCGACTCTGCGCAGCCGCTGTCGTTTGCATCATCTCAGCGTTCCGCAAGAGGCGTGGGCTATCAGCTGGCTCGCAAGAGAAGTGACAACGTCACAAGAAGCGGCGCTGAGTGCGCTGCGCCTGTGCGGTGGGGCGCCCGCCGCGGCGCTGGCCTTGTTGCAGCCTAAAGTCTGGACCCAACGCGAACAGCTTTGCCTGGCGCTCGGGGCGGTGTCCGACAGCGGCGACTGGATGAGCCTGCTGCCGGTACTTAATCATGAGCAGGCGGCAGATCGCCTGCACTGGCTGGCAGCGTTGTTGCTGGATGCGCTTAAAATTCAGCAGGGCGCGACCCTGCTCAGCAATGCTGACGTCTGGCAACTTGTGAATAATCTCGCCCATAGCCTGCCAGGCGTGGCACTGCGGGCTATTCTTCATGACGTATGCCAGTGTCGCGAACAATTACTCAGCGTAACGGGGCTGAACCGGGAGCTTGTGCTGACCGACCTGTTACTCACTATCGAGCATTACCTGCAACCGGGCACGACGCTGCCTGTATCCCATCTCTGAGAGAGACATTATGTTTTTAGTCGACTCACACTGCCATCTCGATGGCCTGGATTATCAATCCCTGCATAAAAACGTCGATGACGTGCTGGAAAAAGCGGCCACCCGCGATGTGAAATTTTGTCTGGCGGTCGCCACGACTTTACCCGGCTACCGCACCATGCGCGAACTGGTGGGCGTGCGCGACAACGTGGTTTTCTCCTGCGGCGTGCATCCCCTGAACCAGGATGAAGCCTATGACGTCGAGGATTTACGCCGTCTGGCGGCGGAAGAGGGTGTGGTGGCGATGGGCGAAACCGGGCTGGATTATTTTTACACCCCGGAAACGAAAGACCGCCAGCAGACGTCATTCCGCGACCATATCCGTGTTGGCCGGGAGCTGAACAAGCCGGTGATTGTCCATACCCGCGATGCCCGGGCCGATACGCTGGCGATCCTGAAAGAAGAAAAGGTGACGGATTGTGGTGGCGTACTACACTGTTTCACAGAAGACAGAGAAACAGCGGGCAAGCTGCTGGATCTGGGTTTTTATATCTCGTTTTCCGGGATCGTAACGTTCCGTAACGCCGAGCAGCTTCGTGACGCTGCGCGGTACGTGCCGCTCGATCGCCTGCTGGTGGAAACAGATTCCCCTTATCTGGCACCGGTGCCGCATCGCGGTAAAGAGAACCAACCCGCGATGGTACGGGATGTGGCCGAGTACATGGCCGTTTTGAAAGGCGTCGACGTTGAAGAACTGGCACGCATTACCACCCACAACTTCGCCAGTCTGTTTCACATCGATTCCTCCCGCCTGCAATCTGCCTGATTAGTCAGTTTTTTTTGGGCTCGTAATTAATAGCTAAAGCGAGTAAAGTTCACCGCCCAAATGGGGGCGGTGAATGCGTTTCTGGTAACATCTGGCAATCTATTTTGTAAAAATCTGAAAGTTTTTCAGCTGCCGAGCGCTGAAACGTGATAGCCGTCAAACAAAGATCCGCAGATTTATTTTACTCTGCGTAATAAATAAAGGGCGCTTAGATGTCCTGTCCACGGCACGGTTCTCCCCCCGGGCCAATGCGTGAAAACGTAAAAAAAGCACAAATACTCAGGAGCACTCTCAATTATGTTTAAGAATGCATTTGCTAACCTGCAGAAGGTCGGTAAATCGCTGATGCTGCCGGTATCCGTACTGCCTATCGCAGGTATCCTGCTGGGCGTCGGTTCTGCAAACTTCAGCTGGCTGCCAGCCGTAGTTTCCCACGTGATGGCCGAAGCAGGCGGTTCTGTTTTCGGTAACATGCCACTGATCTTCGCTATCGGCGTTGCGCTTGGCTTCACTAATAACGACGGCGTATCTGCGCTGGCCTCTGTTGTTGCCTACGGCATCATGGTTAAAACCATGGCTGTGGTTGCACCTCTGGTGCTGCACTTGCCACCGGAAGAGATCGCAGCAAAACACCTGGCTGACACCGGTGTTCTGGGCGGTATCATCTCGGGTGCTATTGCGGCGTATATGTTTAACCGCTTCTATCGCATCAAGCTCCCTGAGTATCTGGGCTTCTTTGCTGGTAAGCGTTTTGTTCCAATCATCTCTGGTCTGGCGGCGATCTTCACAGGTGTGATCCTCTCCTTCATCTGGCCACCGATTGGTTCCGCTATCCAGACCTTCTCTCAGTGGGCTGCTTACCAGAATCCGGTACTGGCATTCGGTATCTATGGCTTCATCGAGCGTTGCCTGGTGCCGTTTGGTCTGCACCATATCTGGAACGTTCCTTTCCAGATGCAGATCGGCGAATTCACCAACGCAGCGGGCCAGGTATTCCACGGCGATATCCCACGCTACATGGCAGGTGACCCAACTGCAGGCAAACTGTCTGGCGGCTTCCTGTTCAAAATGTACGGCCTGCCGGCTGCTGCGATTGCAATCTGGCACTCTGCTAAACCAGAGAACCGTGCAAAAGTGGGCGGTATCATGATCTCCGCAGCGCTGACCTCGTTCCTGACCGGTATCACCGAGCCGATCGAGTTCTCCTTCATGTTCGTTGCGCCGATCCTGTACATTATCCACGCGATTCTGGCTGGCCTGGCGTTCCCAATCTGTATCCTGCTGGGTATGCGTGACGGTACGTCCTTCTCACACGGTCTGATCGACTTCATCGTACTGTCCGGTAACAGCAGCAAACTGTGGCTGTTCCCAATCGTTGGTGCGGGCTACGCAGTGCTGTACTACACCATCTTCCGCGTGCTGATCAAAGCACTGGACCTGAAAACACCAGGTCGTGAAGATGCAACAGAAGACAGCAAAGCGGGTGCGACCAGCGAAATGGCTCCAGCACTGGTTGCAGCCTTCGGCGGTAAAGAGAACATCACTAACCTGGACGCATGTATCACTCGTCTGCGTGTTAGCGTCGCCGATGTCGCGAAAGTTGACCAGCCAGGTCTGAAAAAACTGGGCGCAGCTGGCGTAGTTGTTGCAGGTTCCGGTGTACAGGCTATCTTCGGTACTAAATCCGATAACCTGAAAACCGAAATGGATGAGTACATCCGCGGCAACTAAGTTGTGACCTGGGGAGACTAAGGCAGCCAAATGGCTGCCTTTTTTATTGCCTGAGATTTGGGAAATGACCGGCGGCGCTGCGCTTGCACGGGCCTACATATCCTGGGCCACAGGCAAACCGCGCGTACAAAAAAGGGAGCCTTCTGGCTCCCTTTGGTAACGGATGCTGTATCAGAACTGATAGCTTGCGGTCACGCTGACGTTACGCGGTTCGCCATAGACAATCGCGCCTTCAATATTCGTGTCGTAAGTCTTATCAAACAGGTTATTCACATTACCCTGCAGAGAGAAGTTCTTCGTGACCTGATAACGGGTGAAGAGGTCAACCAGCGCGTAGCTGCCCTGTGACGCTCGCCATGTGCCGTACGGCGTGTCCTGATAGGTATACACGCTGTTTTGCCAGTTAACGCCGCCACCTACGGTCAGCTCAGGCATGACCGGCAGACGATAGCTGGTAAACAGTTTCACCGTGGTACGCGGCAGCTGCGGGTTAACCGCCTTGCCCTGGTTATCTTCTGCAACGTAACGCGTCGCACCGAAGGTCATCTGCCAGTTATCCGTCAGCGCGCCGTTGATTTCAAACTCAACGCCTTTACTCACGGTACCGTCTACGCTCTCGTAAGCCGTATCCGTCGAGCCCTGAATGGTCCGGCCGGTGCTTTGTCCCAGATTATCCTGCTCAATGCGGAAGACGGAGAGGGTGGTCGTCAGACGGCTGTTCATCCAGTCGGATTTCAGACCCGCTTCGTAGTTATTACCGGTGATCGGGTCGAGATATTTGCCCGAGCTGTCGCGGTAGTTCTGCGGCTGGAAGATAGAGGTATAGCTGGCGTAGGCAGACCAGTTGTCGTTGATGTCGTAGACCAGACCCGCGTAAGGCGTGGTGTGGTTCTTCTCCATGCCGTAGGTCAGGGTGTCAATGCTCCAGTTGGTATAGCGCGCGCCGAGGATCAGGTGCAGCGGATCGGCCAGCGAGATACGGGTTGCCGCATACAGCGATTTCATGTTGGTGGTATCGTCCTGGGCGAGGGACTGCGATCCCCAGTTGGTTTCCGGGAAGTTACCGTCATAGTCGTAGAAACTGCCGAACTCATCCGGGAAGACGTTGGCCCAGGAGTTGGTGTAACGGTTAGTCTGACGGCTGAAGCTGCCGCCGATCATCACGGTGTGCTGACGACCTAACAGCTCGTAACCACCGTCAGCAAAGAGATCCACTGCATCCACTTTACGCTTGCCGCTGTTCCAGCCGGTACCGCCAATGTAGCCGTAATCCGGACCGTAGTTCACGTAAGGACCTTCCAGCATTCCGGTGCTCTTGTTGACATAGGCATCAAGGTACATCGCTTTACTGTCGAATTTCGCTTCGGTATGGGTCGCATTTAACGTGGCCTGCCAGTCGTCGGCAAAACGCTGCTTCAGCGTAAAGAAGACCTTATTGAACTCTTTGTCGTTGTAGGCCCAGTCTGGCGACGTGCTGTGTGCGCGATCGTAGTGTCTGACGCTGCCATCGGTGTTCCAGCGCGGTAAACCACCCCACGTCTGGTTGTTGATGTCGATACGCTGATATTCGTAGCCCGCCGACAGCGCGGTGCTGGTGCCCAGGTCGGCGTCAAGAATTCCGGAGAAGAAGGTCCGCTTCTGGTTGTAGTTGTCGAGCCAGGAGTCGCTGTCCTGATAACCCGCCACGATGCGGCCGCGCAGATTGCCGTCATCCGTCAGCGGGCTTTGCATGTCCATCACGTAGCGCTGTTTGTTCCAGCTACCGTATTCCGCAGACAGATTGGCCTTAAATTCGCGGCTGGTGGCATGCTTACGCACCATATTGATCGCCGCAGAGGGGTTGCCTGTTCCGGTCATCAGACCGTTGGCGCCGCGCACCACTTCAACCCGCTCAAACAGGGCAGTGTCAGACTGAGAATCACCCAGATTCCAGCGCGATTCGAAGTAGGTTGGGATGCCATCGACCATGTAGTTGTCGATTTCAAACCCACGGGAGTAGAAGTTGCTGCGATCGGAATCGGTGGTGCTTTTGCTGATCCCCATCGTGTTGTCCATCACGTCGCCCAGCGTCTGCAACTGCTGGTCTTCCATGCGCTGCTCGCTGACGATAGTGACCGACTGCGGAATGTCACGCTGGACCATCTGCATTTTGGTGCCGACGGTTGTGGTTTTTACGCTGTAGTCCTGGCTGTCATCGCCAGATGCATCGGACTGTGAGGTACCATCGACAATGACGGTTTCCTCTGAAGGAGCAGCAAAACTGGCGGTAGGCATCAATGCCATAGCAATGCAGGCTGCCAGCAACGAAGGTGTTGCGACAGACTGAGATTGCCCTTCCCTGGATTGAATGGTGAAAGACATCATCAAACCCTTAATGAACGGTGAATGGTGTGCATCAGTCTCTTAAGCGAGCTGAAATAGTTTTCTAGGTATTAATTGCGCATGAAAATGCAAATGCGAAATATACGCATTCGGTTTATCACTGTAAACAGATGTTGCGGTGGTAAGTGAAATAATGTTTCAGACGGAGCAGGGAAGAGATGGTCATTCAGCGAGCAGATCGGGACGAACCAGCAAAGAAATCGTGGGATAAGGTTGAAAGGACTGGAGAAAGTCGCTCATACTCTTGAGTCGTGTCACAAAATAATGCGCCTGTACCGGGCGGGTTGTCTCCGGTCACGTCGCCAGATTAAATGAATAAGGAAAACCTCATGGCTGAAGAAACCATTTTCAGTAAAATTATCCGCCGCGAGATCCCGGCAGATATCATCTATCAGGATGAACTGGTTACTGCTTTTCGCGACATTTCCCCGCAGGCGCCTACCCACATTCTTATTATCCCCAATATTCTGATTCCTACGGTAAATGACGTGAAAACTGAGCATGAACTGGCATTAGGCCGTATGCTGACAGTAGCAGCGAAAATCGCTGAGCAGGAAGGGATTGCCGAGGAGGGTTACCGTTTGATCATGAACTGCAACCGCCACGGTGGGCAGGAAGTTTATCACATTCATATGCATCTGCTGGGCGGACGTCCGCTGGGCCCGATGCTGGCGCATAAAGGTCTCTAAGATGCAAAGAGGATGGATGGCGGCTCTGGTCATGGCGACGGTGTTAGCGGGATGCAGCTCGCAACCCTCGATACCCGTCAATGACGATCAGACGCTGGTAATGGAGTCATCGGTGCTGGCTGCAGGGATCACCGCGGATCAGCCTTCGCTTACCACTAGCGAAATTCAACCGTCCGCCTCCTCTGTGCTGTTTAATGAAAGAGATGAGCCGGTTACCGTTCACTACCGCTTTTTCTGGTATGACAACCGTGGCCTGGAAATGCATCCACTGGAAGCGCCGCGCAGCGTAATTATTCCGGCAAAATCGTCGGTTAAGCTTTACGGCAGCGCAAACTACCTGGGTGCGCATAAGGTCAGACTTTATTTATATCTCTGAGGGGTGAATTTTGATTAATAACTTCAGTCGTTACGCGCTTGTCACGGCTTTTGCACTGTTCCTGTCGGGCTGTATTAGCCGCACTGAGCAACCACCGGCACCGGTGGAAGAAGTTAAACCGGGCGTTGAGCAGCCGGTTGAGCCAACCCAGCCAGTCCCAACCGTACCGACCGTGCCGTCAGTACCGGAGCAGCCAGGCCCGATCGAGCATCAGGAGCAGCCTGCTCAGCCCACACCGCGTGAACGTCACTACGACTGGAACGGGGCAATGCAACCGATGGTCGGCAAGATGCTACAGGCGCAGGGCGTGACAGCGGGCAGCGTGCTGCTGGTGGACAGCGTCAACAACCGCACTAACGGCAGCCTGAATGCGGGTGAAGCCACCGAAACGCTGCGTAATGCGCTGGCGAATAACGGGAAGTTCACGCTGGTATCCGCGCAGCAGCTTGCGGTGGCCAAACAGCAACTGGGCCTCTCTGCGCAGGACAGCCTGGGCTCGCGCAGCAAAGCTATCGGTATTGCCCGTAACGTGGGCGCCCAGTACGTGCTCTATTCCAGCGCGACCGGTAACGTTAACTCCCCGGCGCTGCAAATGCAGCTGATGCTGGTTCAGACAGGTGAAATTATCTGGTCGGGTAAAGGTGCAGTTCAGCAACAGTAACCTGACGCGCGACACGCTGCTGTCGCGCTTTTTCCCGCAGTATCGCATCATCGCGCCGCCAGCCCACGCCGGGTTGAGCGGCGCGAGCTGCATTATCGAACATGCAGGGCACCGTCTGGTGCTGCGCCAGTGCCATGCCGGGCTGGCAACGCCTGCCCATTTTCGCCGTCAGTACCATGCCCTGCGCCATCTTCCCGCCGACATTGCTCCTCAACCGCGTTTTTACAGTCCTGGCTGGATGGCGGTGGATTATCTGGCGGGCGATATCAAAACCACGTTGCCCGCCGCACCTGCGCTGGCCGCAATGCTGTATCATCTCCATCAACAGCCGACGTTCGGCTGGAGCATCACCCTGACGCCGCTGCTGGAACAGTACTGGCTACAGGCCTCGCCCTCCCGACGCACGCCGCTATGGCTGAGATGGCACAAGCGCCTGCTAAAACGAGGAGAGCCGCGCCCGCTGCGCCTGGCGCCGCTGCATATGGACGTTCATGCGGGTAATATCGTGCATACCGACCTCGGCAGTCGGCTGCTGGACTGGGAGTACGCCGGTGATGGTGACGTGGCGCTGGAGCTTGCCAGCGTCTGGACCGATGGTGACGCCGGGCGTCAGGCATTGCTCGCCGCCTATGCAGAGGCCGCACAGCTTGACCTGACGCAGCTGCAACGACAGGTGAAGCGCTGGCGCCCCTGGGTGCTGATGCTGATGGCGGGCTGGTTTGAGCTGCGCTGGCAGCAATCACAAAACAAACAATTTATAACCCTGGCCGATGAAGTCTGGCGCCAGTTAGCAACGAGAGAATAAGAGAGGTTCGTGTGGGTCCGGTCATGTTGGATGTGGAAGGTTATGAGCTGGATGCGGAGGAGCGCGAGATCCTGGCGCACCCGCTGGTGGGTGGCCTGATCCTGTTTACCCGTAATTATCACGATCCGGCGCAGCTGCGCGAGCTGGTTCGCCAGATCCGCGACGCTTCCCATCACCGGCTGGTGGTGGCGGTGGATCAGGAGGGGGGCCGCGTGCAGCGTTTCCGCGACGGCTTTACCCGTCTGCCGGCTGCCCAGTCCTTTGTGGCGCTGCTCGGCCTGGAAGAGGGCGGCAAGCTGGCGCAGGAGGCGGGCTGGCTGATGGCCAGCGAGATGATCGCCATGGATATTGATATCAGCTTCGCCCCGGTACTGGACGTGGGCCATATCAGCGCTGCCATCGGCGAGCGTTCTTACCATGATGAACCGCAGAAGGCGCTGCAGGTGGCGACCCGCTTTATCGACGGAATGCATGAAGCGGGGATGAAAACCACGGGTAAACACTTCCCGGGACATGGTGCCGTCACGGCGGATTCCCATAAAGAGACTCCGCGCGATCCACGGCCACAGGCGGAGATCCGCGCCCGGGATATGTCGATTTTCAAATCGCTTATCAGCGACAACAAGCTCGACGCCATCATGCCTGCGCATGTGATCTACCCCGATGTCGATCCCCGTCCGGCCAGCGGCTCGCCGCACTGGCTCAAAACCGTTCTGCGTCAGGAGCTGGGTTTCAACGGGGTGATTTTTTCCGACGATCTGTCGATGGAAGGGGCGGCGATCATGGGCAGCTACGCTGAACGGGGTCAGGCATCGCTGGACGCGGGTTGCGATATGATCCTGGTCTGCAATAATCGTAAAGGCGCAGTGAGCGTGTTGGATAACCTGTCGCCGATCAAGGCTGAACGTGTTACACAATTGTATCATAAAGGTTCTTTTAGCCGTCAGGAGCTGCGGGATTCCGCACGCTGGAAAACCGTGAACGCGCAGTTACAGGCGCTTCATGAGCGCTGGGAAGCGCATAAAGCGGGGCAGTAATCCCTCCTGACAAGCGTAGTGTGGCGAGGATACGATGATCATCTATTTGCACGGTTTTGATTCGAACAGTCCCGGTAATCACGAGAAAGTACTGCAGCTGCAGTTTATCGATCCGGATGTGCGTCTGATTAGCTACAGCACGCGCCATCCGAAGCATGATATGCAGCATCTGCTGAAAGAAGTGGACAAAATGCTGCAGCTGAACGTTGACGACCGTCCGTTGATTTGTGGCGTCGGCCTGGGAGGGTACTGGGCTGAGCGCATTGGGTTCCTGTGTGATATTCGCCAGGTGGTGTTCAATCCTAACCTGTTCCCGAACGAGAACATGGAAGGCAAAATCGACAGGCCGGAAGAGTATGTTGATATCGCCACCAAGTGCGTGAGCAATTTTCGTGAGAAAAACCGCGATCGCTGTCTGGTGATCCTCTCCCGCAACGATGAGGCGCTGAACAGCCCGCGCGCCGCGGAGCTGTTGCACCACTATTACGAAATTGTCTGGGATGAAGAGCAGACGCACAAGTTCAAGAATATTGCCCCCCATCTGCAGCGTATCAAAGCGTTCAAGACCTTAGGATAAGGCTCATTTTTCCAACTAAGCCCGGCCACTTTCGTGAGCCGGGCTTTCTTTTTGCTAAGCTTGGGTGAATTTTAAGCGGCAAAACTTGATGCACATCAATTTTGGTATGACCAATGCACCGAACATGTTATTCTCATGACGCTTGAATGGTTTCAGTGCTGTAACCTGTTGTTAATTAAAGGTTATTTTAATAACTTTTAGTTAACAATTGGTTAATAATTTAGGGGGTCACGTTGACTACACCATTGAAAAAGATAGTGATTGTGGGCGGCGGCGCAGGCGGGCTGGAGCTGGCTACGCAGCTGGGTAAGAAGCTCGGCCGCGGTAAAAAAGCCAAAGTTACGCTCGTCGATCGCAACCACAGCCACCTGTGGAAACCGCTGCTGCACGAAGTCGCCACCGGTTCTCTGGATGAGGGCGTGGACGCGCTGAGCTATCTGGCGCATGCGCGCAACCACGGGTTCCAGTTCCAGCTGGGTTCAGTGGTCGATATCAACCGTGAAAGCAAAACTATTACGCTGGCAGAGCTGCGTGACGAGAAGGGCGAGCTGCTGGTGCCGGAGCGCAAGCTGGCGTATGACACGCTGGTGATGGCGCTGGGCAGCACCTCCAACGACTTCAACACCCCGGGCGTAAAAGAGAACTGCATCTTCCTCGACAACCCGCATCAGGCGCGTCGTTTCCATCAGGAAATGCTGAACCTGTTCCTGAAATATTCCAATAACCTCGGCGCAAGCGGCAAGGTAAATATTGCTATTGTCGGCGGTGGCGCGACGGGCGTTGAGCTCTCTGCGGAGTTGCACAATGCGGTGAAACAGCTGCACAGCTACGGCTATAAAGGCTTAACCAACGACGCGCTGAACGTGACGCTGGTGGAAGCGGGCGAACGTATTCTGCCTGCGCTGCCGCCGCGTATCTCCGGCGCTGCACATAGCGAACTGACCAAGCTGGGCGTGCGTGTTCTGACCCAGACAATGGTGACCAGTGCCGATGAGCACGGCCTGAACACCAAAGACGGCGAGCACATCAAAGCCGATCTGATGGTCTGGGCGGCAGGGATCAAAGCGCCTGATTTCATGAAAGAGATCGGCGGCCTTGAAACCAACCGCATCAACCAGCTGGTGGTTGAGCCAACGCTGCAAACCACCCGCGATCCGGACATCTACGCCATTGGCGACTGCGCTTCCTGCGCCCGCCCGGAAGGTGGATTCGTACCACCGCGCGCTCAGGCTGCTCACCAGATGGCAAGCCTGGCGCTGCACAACATCCTGGCCCAGGCGAAGGGCAAAACCCTGAAGAGCTATGTCTATAAAGATCACGGTTCCCTGGTTTCGCTTTCGAACTTCTCCACCGTGGGCAGCCTGATGGGTAACCTGATGCGCGGTTCAATGATGGTCGAGGGGCGCATTGCCCGCTTCGTCTACATCTCCCTGTACCGTATGCACCAGGTTGCGCTGCACGGTTACTTCAAAACCGGGCTGATGATGGTGGTTGGCAGCATCAACCGCGTGATCCGTCCGCGACTGAAACTGCACTGAGTTCTAAGCCCCTCCGCATCCGCGGTGGGGCTTTTTTAGCATATCGTTCTGCAAAACGCCCTCTCAGGGTCTAAGAGTCCTCCTAAACCAGCCAGTTTTGCGCTTGTCGCCGCATTTTTAATCCTTTCTCTGATTTGCCTGCGTACACCTTTCGTTGCAAAATTGTTACTAATAGCAATAAAAAGGAGAACGTCACATGAATAAATCCATGGTGGCAGGTATAGGGATTGGCGTGGTTGCCGCATTAGGTGTGGCGGCCGTTGCCAGTCTTAATGTTTTTGATCGTGGCCCACAATATGCGCAGGTGGTTTCGGCTACACCTATCAAAGAGACGGTAAAAACACCGCGCCAGGAGTGCCGCAACGTGACCGTAACGCATCGCCGCCCTGTGCAGGATGAAAACCGTATCGCCGGTTCCGTTCTTGGCGCGGTAGCAGGCGGGGTGATTGGTCACCAGTTTGGTGGCGGCCGCGGTAAAGATGTCGCAACGGTAGTGGGTGCCTTAGGTGGTGGTTACGCCGGGAATCAGGCGCAGGGTGCCCTGCAGGAGCGCGATACCTACACCACGACCCAACAGCGTTGTAAGACGGTCTATGACAAATCAGAGAAAATGCTCGGCTATGATGTGACCTATAAAATTGGCGATCAGCAGGGCAAGATCCGTATGGATAAAGATCCCGGCACCCAGATCCCGCTTAACGGCGACGGTCAGCTGGTACTGAATAACAAAGCATAAAAAAATCTGTTCTCTGCATTTAGCTCCCCATTCGCTCAGGCTGGGGAGCTTTTTTTGCGCAAAAAAAAGACCTTAACACCTGCGCCGGTTGCGCGATGACTAAGGTCTTTCTCAGGGATACAGCAGGGTAAGAGTGGTTAGAGGTCGAATTCGTGATACTGGCGTAGCAGCAAAAATCCCGTTATCAGTACGGAAAGAAAAGCAAATAAAACTGACCCACCACATAAAACCCAGAGACCGAATAACAATGTAATTACTATTAACACCTTGAATAAAGGTAATAGCAAAATCATTTATATTCTCCTTCTGAATGTGTATAGCCAGAACTTCTCCGCCACAACTCATGCGCCTAATCATTAGCACATCAATAATCACACAATAAAGAATAGCAAACAGCAGAGCTAGGGGAGTAATTTTTGCCAGGCTTTGAGAAAGTATAGTTGAGAGGAGGGGATCAGGGCGGCAGGCCGCCCTGACGATCAGGCTTTCAGAAGTTCGGGCCACAGACGCAAGGTAATTTGCGTTATGGTCAGCAATTTTTCCAGGCTGGCGCCTTCCCGGGCGCTGATGGACATACCCTGTAAAACGCAGTTGAGATATTGGGCAAGTTTATGGGGATCGCTCTGGGCCGGGATCTCATCGCGCTGCTGACGCTGCTGTAAAAACCGGCACAGCGTCTCTTCCTGCATGGCATGGCGTGATTTCACCGTGTGCGCAATCTCTTCCGAAGAGGCCGCAAGCGTCGCCGAGGTATTAATCATAAAGCAGCCCGCAGGCGTATCTTTGCTGGTAAAGCAGGTCGCCACTGCGGTGAAGTAGTCTTCCAGCGCCTGTTCGACGCGCTTCTCTTCGCAGAACAGCTGCGCTTCATGGCGTGCGGCGAAGCGGCTGATATAGCGATCCAGCACCGCGCGGAACAGCCCCTCTTTATTGGTAAATTCTGCATACAGCGTAGGCGCTTTCGCCCCCGTCGCGGCAACCAGGTCTGCCAGCGATGTGGCTTCATACCCATGCTGCCAGAACAGCGTCATGGCCTTATCCAGCGCCGCTTCCCTGTCGAACACTTTTGGTCGGCCACGGCTTTTCTTTTCGCAACGCGTGTCATCGGTTGTCATAGCCGTTGTACCTCTGTTGGTTTGTTGAACGACCATTATAAAAATAATCCCTTTCTGCGACCAGCGCTGAATGGATAAAAATTTATTCATCCTATCAATATGAATTTAAAAGCTTTTAAAATTATTTTAATGATCGTTATAAAAATTAATTGACGTGTGACGCAGATCACATCTATCATTTTGTTATCGATCGTTAAGTTAATGCTTGCGACATCCCTTCACTTGCAAAAGGTCTTTATCATGAAAAACGTAAAAACACTGATCGCCGCCGCCGTACTTAGCTCACTCTCATTTGCCAGCTTTGCAGCCGTTCAGGTGCAGTCTACCCCTGCCGATCAACAAAAAGTGGGCACTATCGCCGCGACGGGTGGGACTAACCTGGATTCACTGGAAAGCCAGTTAGCGCAAAAAGCGGATGAAATGGGTGCAAAATCTTACCGTATCACTTCCGTTACCGGCCCGAACACCCTGCACGGTACTGCGGTGATCTACAAATAAGCATGGCTTAACCCTCATTAATGCCACTGCGAAAAAAAACGCTCTGCCTGTGCAGAGCGTTTTTTGTTTGTGCAGTTTACATCGACTGGGTTACAGGATGTGGCGTCACGTCCACCGGCATACCCGAACGCGCTTCCATGGCGCGCTCCATCACCACCTCGTCAGCGCTGGCCTTAAAACCCTGCTGGGCGGCATTGAGGATAATCGGCAGGGTTTGCGGATCGTCATTCAGCTGCTTCGACAGCGGCTGGTGTACCTCCACCAGACGCACGCCGCCTGGCTCTTCCGACACCTTGATCGGCGTATTCATGATATTCACTTTAGTGCCGGGCTGGATGACACGGAACAGCGTCTCGATGTCATTGTCCCGCAGGCGAATACAGCCGGAACTCACGCGCATGCCGATGCCAAAATCGGCATTGGTGCCATGCAGCAGATACACCCCACCGTAGGCCGCGAGGCGAATGGCGTGATGTCCCATCGGGTTTTCCGGCCCAGCGGGCACCACCGCAGGCAGATCGATACCCTGGGCTTTATAGCGGGCGCGGATGTTGGCGGTTGGGGTCCAGGTCGGATTGGCGCGTTTGTCCGACACCGTAGTCACCATCGTTGGCGTCAGGGTATCGCCCCCCAGCTGACCAATGCCGATGGGGTAAACCGTGACCTCATTTTTACCCGGCGGGTAATAGTAGAGCCGCAGCTCGGCCAGGTTGATCACAATTCCTTCCCGCGGCGCGTCGGGGAGCAGGGTTTGCAGCGGGATAGTCAGCACGCTGCCCGCGCGGGGAACGTAGGGGTCAACGCCCGGATTTGCCTGCAACAGGGCCAGGAAACCGACGTTATATTTTTTGGCAATGGCTTCCAGCGAGCCACCATCGTTCTCGACCACATGAAAACGATTTTCGCCCACCAGCCGACTGCCCGCCGGGGGCAAGGGCCAGGTATTGGCCCGGGCGGGCAGGGCAAGCGCCAGGGTCGCGAGGAGCGCAACCAAGGGTATCCAACGGGTAAAACGCGACGTTTTTTTCATCACCAGAATCCATAGCAATAAAGATTATTATTATCTGAACGTTAATCGATAATTATGGCGAATGAGTGTGTCGGGAAGTCCAGGTGGATTGCAAAGAGTTGTAAATTGCGCGGGGGAAATCATGCCGGGCGATATCAACATCGCCCGGCACGGGGTCAGGCTACGGCGTTCTCTTCCAACTGACGCATAAAGTTGCACACCCACTCCATGCGGGTTTTGCGCTCCGCCAGATCCTGGGTGAACTTCAGGCGCGTCGGGCCATCAAGCCGGTAGTGCTGGGGCTGTTTCTGCAGCAGGCCGATCAGCCACATCGGATCGACATGGTTCTTCTCGGCAAACTCAATCATGCCGCCTTTTTCATTCCCTTCCAGCTTGCGGATCCCCAGTTTCTGCGCCTGCTGGCGTAACCGGGCGATATCCAGCAGGTTACGCGCTGCATCCGGCAGCAGGCCAAAGCGGTCGATCAGCTCTACCTTAATTTCGTCGAGACCGGCCTCGTCTTTGGCGCTGGCAATACGCTTGTAGAACGACAGGCGGGTGTTGACGTCCGGGATAAAATCATCCGGCAGCAGGGCTGGCATGCGCAGCTCCACTTCCGTTTGCTGGCTGGTGAGATCTTCCAGCGACGGCTCGCGCCCTGCCTTCAGCGCATCGACGGCGTTTTCCAGCAACTCCATATAGAGCGAGAAGCCGATGGTCTCCATCGAGCCGCTCTGATCTTCCCCGAGCAGCTCACCCGCCCCGCGGATCTCCAGGTCGTGGGTGGCCAGCGCAAAACCGGCACCCAGATCTTCCAGCGAGGCGATAGCTTCCAGGCGCTTCTGCGCATCGGTGGTCATCGCTTTCGGGTGCGGGGTCATCAGCCAGGCATAGGCCTGATGGTGCGAGCGCCCGACGCGACCGCGCAGCTGGTGGAGCTGCGCCAGGCCGAAGTGATCTGCCCGCTCGATGATGATGGTGTTGGCGGTAGGAATATCGATACCGGTTTCAATGATCGTGGTACACACCAGCACGTTAAAACGCTGGTGGTGGAAGTCGTTCATCACCCGCTCCAGCTCGCGCTCGCGCATCTGGCCGTGGCCGATGGCGATACGCGCTTCCGGCACCAGCTCCGCCAGCCGGTCGGCCGCTTTCTGGATATTCTCCACATCGTTATAGAGATAGTAGACCTGGCCGCCGCGCAGCACTTCACGAAGGATCGCCTCACGCACCACCAGATTGTCGTATTCGCGGACAAAGGTTTTCACCGCCAGACGACGGGCAGGCGGGGTGGCGATAATCGACAGATCGCGCATGCCGCTCATCGCCATGTTCAGCGTACGCGGGATCGGCGTGGCGGTGAGGGTCAGAATGTCCACGTCGGCACGCATCGCTTTGATGCGCTCCTTGTGGCGAACGCCGAAGCGGTGCTCCTCATCGACAATCAATAGCCCCAGATCTTTCCACTTCACGTCGCTCTGCAGCAGCTTATGGGTGCCGATCAGAATGTCGATCTTGCCTTCGCTTGCCTGCTCCAGGATCTGCGCCTGCTCTTTGGCGCTGCGAAAACGCGACATCATCTCGATGCGCACCGGCCAGTTGGCAAAGCGGTCGCGGAAGTTATCGTAGTGCTGCTGCGCCAGCAGGGTGGTCGGAACCAGCACCGCCACCTGCTTGTTGTTCTCCACCGCCAGGAAGGTGGCGCGCATCGCCACTTCGGTTTTACCAAAGCCCACGTCGCCGCAGACCAGCCGGTCCATCGCCAGCGGCTGACACATGTCGCTGAGGACGGCGTTAATGGCCTGGGCCTGATCCGGGGTGGTTTCAAACGGGAAGCTGTCGCAGAACAGCTGGTACTGCTCTTTATCGTGCTTGAAGGCATAGCCCGCTTTCGCCGCACGCTGGGCGTAGATATCCAGCAGCTCCGCCGCCACGTCGCGCACTTTTTCCGCCGCTTTCTGCCGTGCTCTGGCCCAGGCGTCACCGCCGAGCTTATGCAGCGGCGCGTTCTCTTCCGCACCGCCCGCGTAGCGGCTGATCAGATGCAGGGAGGAGACCGGCACGTAGAGTTTGGCGTCGTTAGCGTACATCAGCATCAGGTATTCGCCCTTGATGCCACCGGCCTCCAGGGTCGTCATCCCCGCGTAACGGCCTACGCCATGCTCCAGATGGACAATCGGCTGGCCGGTATGCAGCTCCGCCAGGTTGCGGATCAGCGTGTCGGGATTGATGGTGCGACGACTGTCCTGCCGACGGCGCGCCACGCGCTCACCCAGCAGATCGCTTTCGCAGATCAGCGCCAGATTATTGATGGTATCAATAAACCCATGTTCGGCGGCACCGATCATCAGGTAGCGCCCGGTCCCGCTGGCTTCGTCCAGACGCAGGATCCGTTTCGGAGCCACCTTGATGCGGCCGAGCAGTTCGCCCAGCGCCTCACGACGGCCTTCGCTCTCCACAGAGAAGATCACCGGCCCGGTAAAGGATTCGAGAAATTTACGCAGGTTATCCAGCGGCGATTTATTCTGCGCCTGCACCGCGAGGTCCGGCAGCGGCTGATAGGCGAGGTTGGTGTTGGCGGCTTTATCCGGCAGGCTTTCGGTTTTGAGCTGCACGCGCGGCCAGCGTTTCAGCTCGCTGAACAGTTCGTCAGTGCGCAGCCACAGCAGCTCGGGCTCCAGCAGCGGACGCATCGGATCGACACCGCGATTCTCAAAACGGGCGCGGGTTTCACTCTCAAAGCGGTTGGCGCTGGCCTCCAGATCGCCGGTGTTCAGCACCAGGGTATTCGCCGGGAAATAGCTGAACAGGGGAGGCAGCGGCTCGCTGAAGAACAGCGGCTGCCAGTATTCGATCCCCGACGGCAGGGTGCCTTTGCTCACCTGCTGGTAGATATGCTCGGCGTCACGCTTGACGTCAAACTTATCGCGCCACTGGCTGCGGAACAGCTCGATGGCGGTTTTGTCGGTGGGGAATTCATGGGCCGGCAGCAGGTTGATGGATTCCACTTCCTCCAGCGTGCGCTGGGTGTCGGCATCAAACAGGCGCAGGCTGTCGATTTCGTCATCGAAAAAGTCCAGACGATAAGGCTGTGCGCTGCCCATCGGGAAGAGGTCAAGCAGCGCGCCGCGGGTGGCGTACTCCCCATGCTCCATCACCTGATCGACATGGCGATAGCCGGCGCTGTCGAGCTGCACGCGCAGGCCATCCCTTGAGAGGCGCTGGCCTTTTTTCATCACCAGGGCGTGACCGTGCAGATAGCTGTGCGGGCAGACGCGCTGCATCAACGTATTAACCGGCACAATCAGCACGCCGCGCTGCATGGTGGGCAGCTGATACAGCGTGGAGAGGCGCGAGGAGATGATCTCCTGGTGCGGCGAGAAGCTGTCGTAAGGCAGCGTCTCCCAGTCGGCAAGGCTGGTGACCAGCTGATCGGTGAACTGGCGGATCTCATCATGCAGACGCAGGGCGTTTTGCATGTCAGGCGCGACCAGCACCACCGGCCCCTGATGACGCTCTGCAATTTCCGCAACCAGCGTGGCGCAGGCAGCCCCGGTCAGTTCACCCAACTGGCGTTGGTCGCCCGCTTTGCCGGGCAGGGAAAAACGATTTTGTTCAGGCATGGCTTTGTCAGGATCTCTTATGGGCATATCACTGATACACAATGTCTTTATTATCCTTGATCGTTTTACATTAGCAAACCGTAACCGCACACAGGGTGAAGACGCCCCCTGAGGGGCGTTAGCGCGCGGCCTGAACCGGCGTCAGGCGGGCAGGCGGGGTAAAGAAGAAATCCCCTGTCAGCGCAGTGGAGAGTTTGCGGGCAGCCAGGCCCACCAGCGTGCAGAGCAGCAGGCTGGCAAACGGGTAGAACAGCACCAGGGTCAGCTCTGCCCATACCGGCCACGCGCCGCCATTCAGCTCGTGAATCAAAAACAGGCTCATCCCTTCGATAAGAATGCGGTGGGTGGTGTAAATCGCAATGGTGTTCGAGCCAATCACGTTCAGCAGATTGTCAGGCCCGACGGCGAAGCGCTGCTCAAGGCGCGAGAACAGGGTCATGATCAGTAAAATAGAGAGCAGCGACAGCGGCAGGGGCACGTTCGCGAACCACAGCACGACGGAGACCACCGCAAAAGCCGCCACCGCCAGCCAGTCGCGTCGCCACACCCTGGCCTGCATCCAGGTCATCAGCTGCACGCCGTACCAGGCTCCCAGGCTGTAATAGATCATATTGCGCACCACGCTGTTCATCCCCCACCACGGCAGCGGCATAAAGTTAATGGCGATGCTCGCCAGGGCCAGCAGCCCGACCAGCGGCACTTTCCAGCGGCTCAGCAGCTTGCAAAGGGTGAAATAGACCACCAGGGCATAGAGATACCACAGGCTGGTGCTGGCGGTGAGCATACCGGTGATAAAGCCGGTCAGCGAGTCGGCGTAGGCGGCGTTTGAGGTGGTGTTAAGCTCGCGCTCCGGTGCCAGCCAGGCGTTGAGGTGGGTCAGCGCCTGCCACTGCAACACGCCCCACAGCATCAGAACCCAGACAATGCTCCAGAGCCGCTTATCGAGGCTGTTTTTCCAGTCCACCTCGTCGATATAGCGGCGGATCAGATAGCCTGAAATAAAGAAGAACACCGGCATGCGAAACGGGGCGAGATAGAGATTGAAATAGACCCAGCATTTGGCAAGCAGCGCCGACAGCGGCGAGTGCAGCGCGTTCAGATGGGGATAAAAGGTGATGACCGAGTGGTAGATCACCACCAGGCAGATGCAGAGCCCCTTTATCTGGTTAATCCATAGTGTTTTTTGTTTCATCGCTTACCGGGTCCTGTTGTTACCTTGTTCGAACGGGTAAGTGTGTTGGGCGGCGGGCAGGATGTAATGGGTAAGAGTCTGTATCCGTACGATTTTCAGAAAAGCTGCAAACAACCCCGGGCGTCAGGCTTGCGGGCAGATGCGGTTATTACGCTGATTTATCGTGCTTTTTCAGACAACCGGTAAGCAAAGCTTAGGGTTTCAGTCATTTACCCTTTGCGGATTCGCTTATATACTCGTGGGTCTGCTATCAGCAAACAGACGGATTTCATGTACCAACCTGTCGCACTATTCATAGGCCTGCGTTATATGCGTGGGCGCGCCGCGGACCGCTTCGGTCGCTTTGTCTCCTGGCTTTCAACCATTGGCATTACGCTTGGCGTGATGGCGCTGGTGACGGTTCTCTCCGTCATGAACGGCTTTGAGCGCGAGCTGCAAAATAATATTCTGGGGCTGATGCCGCAGGCCATCCTCTCATCCAGCAACGGGTCGGTTAATCCGCAGCAGCTGCCCGAAAGCGCCGTGAAGCTGCAGGGCGTCAGCCGCGTGGCACCGATCACCTCCGGTGACGTGGTGCTGCAAAGCGCCCGCAGCGTGGCGGTGGGTGTGATGCTGGGCATCGACCCGGCGCAAAAAGATCCCCTGACGCCATACCTGGTTAACGTCAAACAGACCGATCTGGCTCCCGGCCAGTACAACGTCATCCTCGGCGAACAGCTTGCCGGACAGCTGGGCGTCAATCGGGGCGACCAGCTGCGGGTGATGGTGCCGTCTGCCAGCCAGTTCACCCCGATGGGACGTCTGCCGAGCCAGCGCCTGTTTAACGTGATCGGCACCTTCGCCGCCAACAGCGAAGTGGACGGCTACCAGATGCTGGTGAATATCCAGGACGCGTCGCGTCTGATGCGCTATCCGCTCGGTAATATCACCGGCTGGCGTCTGTGGCTCAATGAGCCGCTGAAGGTGGATGTCTTAAGCCAGCAAACGCTGCCGGAAGGGACAAAATGGCAGGACTGGCGCGAACGCAAGGGCGAGCTGTTCCAGGCCGTGCGGATGGAAAAAAACATGATGGGCCTGCTGCTGAGCCTGATTGTGGCGGTCGCCGCGTTTAACATTATTACCTCCCTTGGCCTGATGGTGATGGAGAAACAGGGCGAGGTGGCGATCCTGCAAACCCAGGGGCTGACGCCGCGGCAGATCATGGCGGTCTTTATGGTGCAGGGCGCCAGCGCCGGGATTGTCGGAGCGCTGCTGGGCGCCGTGCTCGGTACGCTGCTTGCCAGCCAGCTGAATAATTTAATGCCGATTATCGGCGCGCTGCTCGACGGCGCGGCGCTGCCGGTGGCCATTGAGCCGCTGCAGGTGGTGGGCATTGCGCTGGCTGCGATGGCCATTGCCTTACTCTCCACGCTTTATCCTTCATGGCGCGCTGCCGCCACTCAACCCGCTGAGGCTTTACGTTATGAATAAGATCCTGTTGCAATGCGACAACCTGTGCAAACGCTATCAGGAAGGCACGGTGCAGACGGATGTCCTGCACAATGTCAGTTTCAGCGTAGGCGTTGGGGAGATGATGGCGATCGTCGGCACCTCCGGCTCCGGCAAAAGTACTCTGCTGCACCTGCTCGGCGGGCTGGATACGCCAACCTCTGGCGACGTAGTCTTCTCCGGCACCCCGCTGAGTACGATGTCATCGAGCGCCAAAGCCGACCTGCGTAACCGCGAGCTGGGCTTTATCTACCAGTTCCACCACCTGCTGCCTGATTTTACGGCGCTGGAAAACGTGGCGATGCCGCTGCTGATCGGCAAAAAGAAACCGGCTGAAATCAACGCCCGCGCCAGCGATATGCTGAAGGCGGTCGGGCTGGGCCATCGCGGCAACCACCGTCCTTCGGAACTCTCCGGCGGCGAGCGCCAGCGCGTGGCAATTGCCCGTGCGCTGGTGAACAACCCGCGCCTGGTGCTGGCAGATGAACCGACCGGTAACCTGGACGCCCGCAACGCCGACAGCATTTTCCAGCTCCTCGGCGAGCTGAATGCCTCCCAGGGCACCGCGTTTCTGGTGGTGACCCACGATCTGCAGCTGGCGAAACGCATGTCCCGCCAGCTGGAGATGCGTGACGGGCATCTGAATACCGAGCTGACCCTGATGGGGGCAGATTGATGGCTTCACCGTTATCGTTACTTATTGGTCTGCGTTTCAGCCGGGGCCGCCGTCGCAGCGGCATGGTGTCGCTGATCTCTGTTATCTCCACCATCGGTATCGCGCTGGGCGTGGCGGTGTTGATCGTTGGCCTCAGCGCCATGAACGGTTTCGAGCGTGAGCTGAACAACCGCATACTGGCGGTGGTGCCGCACGGTGAAATCGAGCCGGTTAACCAGCCGTGGAATAACTGGAACGACGCCCTTAACAAGGTGGAAAAAGTGCCGGGCATTGCCGCGGCTGCGCCGTACATCAACTTCACCGGGCTGGTGGAGAGCGGCGCAAACCTGCGCGCCATTCAGGTGAAAGGAGTCAACCCGCGCCAGGAAGAGAAGCTCAGCGCGCTGCCGCAGTTTATCCAGAAAGAGGCCTGGGCGAACTTTAAGGCTGGCGATCAGCAGATCATTATCGGCAAGGGCGTCGCCGACGCGCTGAAGGTGAAGCAGGGCGACTGGGTGTCGATCATGATCCCAAACGCCAGCGCCGATCATAAGCTGCAGCAGCCGAAGCGCGTGCGTCTGCACGTCACCGGCATTCTGCAGCTGAGCGGCCAGCTGGATCACAGCTTCGCCATGGTGCCGCTGGAAGATGCCCGTCAGTATCTGGATATGGGCAGCAGCGTCACCGGCATCGCCATCAAGGTGAACGACGTCTTTAACGCCAACAAACTGGTGCGCGACGCCGGAGAAGTGACCGACAGCTACGTCTACATCAAGAGCTGGATCGGCACCTACGGCTATATGTACCGCGATATCCAGATGATCCGCGCCATCATGTACCTGGCGATGGTGCTGGTGATTGGTGTGGCCTGCTTTAACATCGTCTCTACGCTGGTGATGGCGGTGAAAGACAAGAGCGGCGACATTGCGGTCCTGCGTACTCTTGGAGCAAAAGACGGTCTTATTCGTGCCATCTTCGTCTGGTATGGTCTGCTGGCGGGGCTGCTGGGCAGCCTGTGCGGCGTGGTCATCGGCGTGGTGGTTTCCCTGCAGCTGACGCCGATTATCAACGGTATTGAGGCTCTGATCGGCCATCAGTTCCTGTCGGGCGATATTTATTTTATTGACTTCCTGCCGTCTGAATTGCACTGGCTGGACGTTTTTTATGTGCTGGTAACGGCACTTTTACTGAGTCTGCTGGCAAGCTGGTATCCGGCGCGTCGCGCTAGCCGAATTGATCCGGCGAGGGTATTAAGTGGCCAGTAATTACGTCATGATTTAGTGGTCGCGAGGCCGCTGAATCAGAAAGAGGAATGCACTATGTATTACGGATTTGATATTGGCGGCACCAAAATCGCGCTGGGCGTATTTGATACCAACCTGAAGCTGCAGTGGGAAACCCGTGTTCCCACGCCGCGCGAAAGCTACGATGAATTTTTAACCGCCATTGCCGCGCTGGTGGCCCAGGCCGATGAGCTCTTCGGCGTGAAGGGCACTGTCGGGATTGGCATTCCCGGGATGCCGGAAACCGACGACGGTACGCTGTATGCCGCCAACGTCCCTGCTGCCAGCGGCAAGCCGCTGCGCGCCGACCTGACACGTCTTCTTGAGCGCGACGTGCGCCTCGACAATGACGCCAACTGTTTTGCCCTCTCCGAAGCCTGGGACGATGAGTTCCAGCAGTATCCGCTGGTGATGGGTCTGATCCTCGGGACCGGCGTTGGCGGGGGGATTGTGGTCGACGGCAAACCGGTGACCGGGCGCAGCTATATCACCGGCGAGTTTGGCCATATTCGTCTCCCGGTGGACGCGCTGGAGGTGGTCGGGCGCGATTTCCCGTTAACCCGCTGCGGCTGCGGCCAGCACGGCTGCATCGAAAATTACCTCTCCGGCCGTGGATTTGCATGGCTTTATGAACACTTCTATCATCAAAAACGTGAGGCACCAGAAATCATTGCGCTGTGGGAGCAGGGCGATGAACAGGCCGTTGCACACGTCGAGCGCTATCTCGATCTGCTGGCGGTCTGTCTGGGTAACATCCTGACCATTGTCGATCCAGACCTGCTGGTGATCGGCGGAGGATTGTCGAACTTTACGGCTATCGCCGAGCGATTGTCCGGCCGGTTGCCGCGTCATCTGTTGCCGGTTGCCCGCGTCCCGCGCATTGAGCGCGCGCGACATGGCGATGCCGGGGGAATGCGCGGCGCCGCGTTCCTCCATCTCACCCGTTAGCCATACGAGGTTTTTATGCTGTCGCGTCGGTCACTTCGACTCAGCCGTTTTCGCAAAAACAAACGCCGCTTGCGTGAGCGCTTACGCCAGCGAATCTTCTTCCAGGATGGGGCACTGCCAGAACTGATGGAAAAACCAAGAGTGTTGGTCCTGACCGGGGCGGGGATCTCCGCCGAGTCGGGCATTCGAACGTTTCGCGCGACCGACGGGTTGTGGGAAGAGCATCGGGTTGAAGACGTGGCGACGCCGGAAGGTTTTGCCCGCGATCCTGAGCTGGTGCAGGCGTTCTACAACGCCCGCCGCCGTCAGCTTCAGTCGCCGGAGATCGCCCCTAACGCGGCGCATCTGGCGCTGGCGAAGCTGGAAGAGGCGCTGGGCGACCGCTTTCTGCTGGTGACGCAGAACATCGATAACCTGCATGAACGCGCGGGCAACCGCAACGTGATTCATATGCACGGTGAACTGCTGAAGGTGCGTTGTTCCAGCAGCGGGCAGGTCTTTAACTGGACCGGCGACGTGACCAGCGATGACAAATGCCACTGCTGCCAGTTCCCCTCTACGCTGCGCCCACACGTGGTCTGGTTTGGCGAAATGCCGCTGGGGATGGACGATATCTACAGCGCGCTGGCGATGGCGGACGTGTTTATCGCCATCGGCACCTCCGGGCATGTCTATCCGGCAGCAGGATTTGTTCACGAAGCGAAACTGCACGGGGCGCACACGGTGGAGTTAAACCTTGAGCCGAGCCAGGTGGGCAGCGAATTTGAAGAGAAAACCTACGGACTGGCAAGCGTTGTGGTGCCGGAATTCGTGGATAAATTATTGAAGGGATTGTAGGCATATTTCCCCTCACCCCGGCCCTCTCCCCATAGGGGAGAGGGTGTAAAGTTCCCTCTCCCCTATGGGGAGAGGGTTAGGGTGAGGGGCCCAGACCGCACGAAATTAACGTCCCGCCTTTAACTTCTGATAATACTCTTCATACAGGCGGCTCGCGTCGCCGACATCGTTCTGCCACTCGCCTTTGCTGATGGTTTGCGCATCCGGATAGAGCGACTTGTCATTTGCCACCTCCGGGCTCAGCAGCTTGCGGGCGGCGAGGTTTGGCGTCGGGTAACCAATAGTCTCTGCCACCTGTTTTGCCACATCCGGACGCAGCAGGAAGTTAATCAGCTTCAGCGCCCCGTCCACGTTTTTGGCATTGGCCGGAATAGAGAGGCTGTCCATCCAGAAGATCCCACCTTCGGCAGGCCACACCACTTCAAGCGGCGTACCGGCCTGGCGCGCTACGTACGCTGAACCGTTCCACACCATCCCCACGTTCACTTCCCCTTCCATGTACGGGTTAGCCGGGTTATCGGAGTTGAAGGCGGCGACGTTAGGCATCAGTTTTTGCAGCTCGTGATAGGCTGCTTCAATCTCTTTCGGATCGGTGGTGTTACCGGAGTAACCCAGCTTACGCAGGGCAATCTGGAACACTTCGCGGGCGTCGTCGGTCAGCAGCAGCCCGCCCTTATACTCCGGTTTCCACAGGTCGGCCCAGCTCGTTACCGATTTCGGATCCATCGCCTCGCTGTTGATCCCGATAGCCGTCGCACCCCAGATGTACGGAATGGAGTAGTCGTTATTCGGGTCAAACGGCTTGTTGAGCATCTCCGGATCGAGGTTTGAAAAATTGGTCAGCTTCGTTTTGTCGATCTTCTGGATCATGCCCTCTTTGCGCATCTTGTCGACAAAATAGGTCGACGGGACCACCAGATCGTAGGCGCCCTCTTTATAGGTTTTGAGCTTGGCGTACATGGTTTCATTCGACTCGTAGGTCGAGTAAATCACCTTGATGCCGGTCTCTTTGGTGAACTGCTCCAGCAGGCCTGGCGGCACATACTCGGTCCAGTTATAGAAATAGATCGTTTTACTGTCGTCCGCGTGCGCAGCGCTTATACCCATTACCAGAGCGCCTGCCGCGAGCAGGTGGCGTGACCATTTTTTCATTTTAACGTCCCCTGAGATTTTGTTTTATCACGAGCAATAAGCTGGCTGGCGATCACCAGAACCAGCGATAACATCAACAGAATGGTCGCCAGCGCATTCACCTCCGGTGAGACGCCGACTTTCACCATTGAATAGATCTTCAACGGCAGAATTTCATAGCTCGGCCCGGTGACAAACGACGAAACCACCACGTCATCCATCGACAGAGTAAAGCTGAGCAGCCATCCCGCCGCCACGGCGGGCATCGCCAGCGGCAGGATTATTTTGCGCAGGATGGTCATCTCGCTGGCACCGAGATCCTTTGCCGCCTCCAGCATCCGCACGTCAAAGCCTTTCAGACGGGAGTAAACCGTCACCACCACAAACGGCAGGCAGAAGGTGATGTGCGAGAAGAGCAGGGACCAGAAGCCCAACTGCACTCCCAGCAGCATAAACAGCACCAGCAGCGAAATGGCCATCACGATGTCCGGAGACATCATCACCACGAACAGCATGCCGCTGACGAAGGGCTTGCCGCGAAAACGGTAGCGGTAGAGCGCCACCGCGGTCAGCGAGCCAATCAGGGTGGCAAGAGTGGCCGAGAAGATCGCCATCGTCAGGGAGTGTTGCGCCGCCTGCAGCAGGCTGTCGTTATTCATCAGCAGGCTGTACCACTGGGTGGTGAAACCCTGCCAGTTGATGCCAAAGCGCGAGCTGTTGAACGAGTTCACGATCAGAATAATGATCGGAATGTAGAGATACGCATATATGGCGGTCATAAAACCGCCCCGGAGCAGTCGACCGATCATTCAAGATCACCTTTACTGTTAAGCAGGCGAGACGCACGCCAGTAGATCAGCAGCATCAGGCCCATTACCAGAGTCAGGGTGATGCTGGTGGCCGAGCCGAACGGCCAGTCGCGAATATTCAGGAACTGGCTCTTGATGACGTTACCGATCAGCAGGTTTTTGGCGCCGCCCATCAGGTCGGAGACGTAGAACAGACCCATCGCCGGCAGCATCACCAGCAGGCAGCCGGCAATGATCCCCGGCATGGTCAGCGGAACGATGATGCGGATAAAGGTCTGCATTTTGCTGGCACCCAGATCCCTTGCCGCTTCCAGTAAGGGTTTATCCAGCTTCTCAATGCTGGAGTAGAGCGGCATCACCATAAACGGCAGCAGGATATAGACCAGCCCGACGATCACCGCGCTGGGGGTGAACATGATGCGGATCGGGGTATCAATCACCCCCAGCCACAGCAGGAACTCGTTCAGGTAGCCTTTGGTGCTGAGAAAGATCTTCAGGCCGTAAATGCGGATCAGCGAGTTGGTCCAGAACGGCACAATCAGCAGGAACAGCAGCAGCGGGCGCACCTTCGTCGGCAGCTTCGCCAGGAACCAGGCGAAGGGATAGCCGAGTATCAGGCATGCCAGGGTGGCAATCAGCGCCATGTTGAGCGAATGCAGCAGCACCTGGAAATAGAGCGGATCGAGCAGGCGCGCGTAGTTATCCAGCGTAAAGACCAGCGAGACGAAATGCGCGTCGTCACGGGTCAGGAAGCTGGTGGCGATGATCATCAGGTTGGGTAAAAAGACAAACAACACAAGCCAACCGACGATAGTGGCGATCACCACATTCTGGAATTTACTTGTGTTCTTCATCAGCCAGCACAACCTCCCAGCTCTCTACCCAGTTAATGACCATTTTTTGATTGAGCGAGTGGTCGAAATCAGGATCGTCTTCGTTAAAGAATTCGCTGACCATCACCATCTTGCCGTTTTCCAGCTCAACGACCGACTCCAGCGTCATCCCTTTGTAGTTGCGCTCGCGAATATAGCCGATTAACCCTTCAACTTCGGTTTCGTCGTGGATCTCATCAACGCGCAGATCTTCCGGACGCAGCAGGACGTTCAGCTGCTGTCCCGGCTCTACGGCAAAGTTAACGAAGATATTGCAGGCGCGGCCTTCGACGTTAGCCAGCACGCGCTGGTCGTCGAGACGTTCAATAACGGTAGCACTGAAGATGTTGATTTCGCCAATAAAGCTGGCAACAAACAGGTTTTTTGGCTCTTCGTAGATCTCGCGCGGGGTGCCGTCCTGCTCGATCTTGCCGTCGCGCATCACCACGATGCGATCGGACATGGTCAGGGCCTCTTCCTGATCGTGGGTGACAAAGACAAAGGTGATCCCGAGCTTACGCTGCAGTGCTTTTAATTCGTTCTGCATCTGCTTGCGCAGCTTGTAGTCCAGCGCGGAGAGGGACTCATCCAGCAGCAGCAGGCGCGGCTTATTGACCACGGCGCGGGCGATGGCGACACGCTGTTGCTGACCGCCTGAAAGCTGGTGCGGTTTACGCTGGGCAAACTCCTCCAGCTGCACCATGCGCAGGGCATCGGTAACGCGTGGGGTGATTTCACTGGCGGGGGTTTTTTGCATCCGCAGACCAAAGGCGACGTTTTCGAAAACCGTCATGTGCGGAAAAAGCGCGTAACTTTGAAAGACGGTATTAACGTGGCGGTGTTCAGCAGGAACCTGAGTAATGTCCTGATTTTCCAGATGGATATGACCGCGGTCGACGTTTTCCAGCCCGGCGATAAGGCGAAGCACTGTCGTTTTACCACAGCCCGATGGGCCAAGTAGCGTAAGAAATTCGCCGTTGTTGATGGTTAAATCGAGGCCGGAAATGACGGTTTTTCCATCAAAGCTCTTACGAATTCCGGCCAGTTGCACCAACGGTGACAGTGAAGCTGGTTGTGTATTCAATTTTTGATTCAGTCCCATATCGACGCTGCAAATACTTATCGCAGCGGGGTTTGTGGTTAACCACCTTGGTGAAACGTAATGAGGGCGGACATTCTACGGGAAACCTCTGCAATCGCCAATCCTTGTTACCCATTGATAAGCTACATTTATTAGCAAACGGCGAGATAAACGGAAATATTCTCGTTTACGGGATAATAGTGACCTGACGCAATATTTGGGTTTTGATGCTTATTGATAATGTTGTCACAAAAAGTGAGGGTGACTGCATGGATAAATTACTTGAGCGTTTTTTACAGTACGTATCGCTGGATACCCAATCTAAGCCGGGTGTCCGCCAGGTGCCGAGCACCGAAGGCCAGTGGAAACTGTTACAGCTGTTAAAAAACCAGCTGGAGGAGATGGGCCTCATCAACGTGACCTTAAGCGAAAAGGGGACGGTGATGGGCACGCTACCTGCGAATGTCAGCGGTGATATTCCTGCCATCGGCTTTATTTCCCATGTCGATACCTCACCGGATTTTAGCGGTAAAAACGTCAATCCGCAGATTGTTGAGAATTATCGGGGCGGTGATATCGCCCTCGGTATCGGCGATGAAGTGCTGTCGCCGGTGATGTTCCCGGTGTTACACCAGCTGCTCGGCCAGACCCTGATCACCACCGACGGCAAAACGCTGCTGGGTGCCGATGATAAGGCGGGCGTGGCCGAGATCATGACCGCGCTGGCGGTACTGAAAAATAATAACGTCCCGCACGGCGATATCCGCGTCGCCTTCACCCCCGATGAAGAGGTGGGGAAAGGGGCGAAGCATTTTGACGTTGCGGCGTTTGATGCCCGCTGGGCCTATACCGTCGACGGCGGCGGAGTGGGCGAACTGGAGTTTGAAAACTTCAATGCCGCTTCGGTGAATATCCGCATCGTTGGCAATAACGTTCACCCGGGTACCGCAAAAGGGGTGATGGTCAACGCGCTGTCGCTGGCGGCCCGCATTCATGCCGAAGTCCCGACGGAGGAAAGCCCGGAAAAAACCGACGGCTATGAAGGCTTCTACCATCTCACCAGCATCAAAGGAACGGTAGATCGCGCGGACATGCACTACATCATCCGCGATTTCAATCGCGAAGGGTTTGAAGCGCGTAAACGCAAGATGATGGACATTGCCAAAAAGGTGGGTAAAGGGCTGCACCCGGACTGCTACATTGAGCTGGTCATTGAAGACAGCTACTACAATATGCACGAAAAGGTGATCGAGCATCCCTATATCCTCGAGGTGGCGCAGCAGGCGATGCGCGACTGCGACGTCGAACCCCAGCTCAAACCGATCCGCGGTGGCACCGATGGCGCCCAGCTTTCCTTTATGGGACTGCCGTGCCCGAACCTCTTTACCGGCGGCTATAACTACCACGGCAAGCATGAGTTTGTGACGCTCGAGGGAATGGAGAAAGCCGTGCAGGTGATTGTGCGCATTGCCGAGTTAACGGCGAAGCAGCAGTAGAGAATTGCCCGGTTCACCGGGCCCATTCGTAGGCCGGGTAAGGCGTAGCCGCCACCCGGCAACGTAAAAACCACTCAGTCCTCGAAGAACCAGTACCCGCTGTTGACCAGCGCCGCCAGCATCGCGAGGAACGACGGATCTTCAAGTGCATCACCGAAATGCTCGGCGGTCAGCACCATATGGCTGGCAAGGGCTTCCAGCGCCGGACGGTGCGGGGAATCCAGCTGTTCGCCGTTGACGAAAACATCTTCGCCAATGCGCAACACGCGTAATCCACCCAGACGCGCCAGCTTGTCGCCCTGCTGCAGCGCATCGTAAATTTCATCCGGCTGATACGGCGGCTCCGGCAGGGAGACGTCCAGCTCGTGGCGGGACTGGCTGATAAACTCCCCGAACCACTGGTTGAAATGCTCAGGCTTGTTGATCATATCCAGCATCATCCCGCGCAGCTGATCCAGCTCCTGGGGCAGAATATCCGCCGGATGTTCCCGGGAAGGCACCGCCGGATCGCTGAAACGATGGCTGCCCAGCTCGCGTTGCAGAACGTAATCGGCAAACCCGCTGATCATCTCCCGGCCGCTTGGCGCACGGAAGCCCACCGAATAGTTCATCGAGTTCTCAAGAGAGTAACCTTCGTGCGGGAAGCCCGGTGGAATATAGAGGATATCGCCCGGCTCCATCTCTTCGTCGATGATGCCGACAAAGGGATCGACCTGCAGCAGGTCAGGGTGCGGACAGTGCTGTTTCATCGGCACCTTCTCACCCACGCGCCAGCGGCGGCGGCCGGTACCCTGAATAATGAACACATCGTACTGATCCAGATGCGGGCCAACGCCGCCGCCGGGCACGGAGAAGGAGATCATCAGATCGTCCATGCGCCAGTCGGGCAGGGCGCGGAACGGCAGCATCAGGGCTGCGGCGGGCTGATGCCAGTGGTTAACCGCCTGCACCAGTAGGGACCAGTTGCTCTCGCCCAGATGGTCATAGCTTTCAAACGGACCGTGGCTGACCTGCCATTTCCCGTCCTGATGGCTGACGAGACGGCTGTCGACTTCGCTCTCCATGGCCAGGCCGGCCAGTTCGTCAGGAGAGATGGGATCGACGAAGTTGGCGATGCCGCGTTTCAGAACAACCGGACGCTTTTGCCAGTAACGTTCGATAAAGTCGGGCCAGTTAAGGGCTAATTGATAATCCATATTTATATTCCGCAGGCTTTTACTTGCTCGGATTATAACGGAAGCACGGCAGCCTGCGTGTGAGAATCACGCTTTTTTCACCCGGATGCTCAACTATCGTCGCTGGTCAGGTGTTGGCGGCCAAAAATTGCCTCCATTCGGGCACCGCCCAGCAGACTGTCGCTGGTCTCGATCCTGCCGTCGTACTGCTCCACAATGTCGCGGGCGACCGACAAACCAACACCCTGGCCGGGACGCAACGTATCGGCGCGCTGGCCGCGATCGAAGACCTGATCGCGTTTACCCTGCGGGATCCCGGGGCCATCATCCTCAACAATAATGTGCAGCTGATCCTCTCCCTGCCGGGCAGAGACTTCGACAAACTCCAGGCAGTATTTACAGGCGTTATCGAGCAGGTTGCCCATCACTTCCATAAAGTCGTTTTTCTCGCCCACAAAGCTGATTTCCGGCGAGATATCGAGGGTAATGTTCACCCCCTTGCGCTGATATACCTTGTTCAGGGCCGAGGTCAGGCTGTCGAGCAGCGGGGCAACAGGGTGCAGCTCCCGGCTCAGGAGGGTACTGCCGGTTCGCATACTGGCGCGGTGCAGGTAGTACCCGATCTGCTGGGAGATACGGCTGATCTGCTCCAGCATTACCGGCTCCGCTTCATCGGCGCTCAGTCTGGCGCTGCGCAGGGATCGCATGGTGCTCTGCATCACCGCCAGCGGCGTTTTCAGGCTGTGGGTCAGATCGGTGAGGGTGGTGCGGTACTTATCGTAACGTTCGCGCTCGCTTTTCAGCAGACGGTTCAGGTTACGCACCAGGCTGGTGAGTTCCCGGGTGGTATTCGGATTGAGCTTCTCCCGGTGATGCTCTTCCAGCTCGCGCACCTCTTTCGCCAGCGACTCGATGGGCCGCAGGCTCCACCAGGCGGCCAGCCAGAGCAGGGGGATCACCAGCAGCAGGTTGGCGGCCAGCACGTACACGAACCAGTTCCACACCATATAAGAGCGTTTTAGCTCTACCGGAATGGTGTCGATGACCACAATCGTCAGCTGGGGCATCGCGATCGTGGCGGGGTAGATGTTTACCGCTACCGAGTGGGTCAGCTCGCTGTCGTCGTCGTCCTCGCGGATCTCGGCCAGCTCCTGCTGCATATTGTGATTGTCACCCACCAGCACGCTGGTGGCATCGACATTCGCTTCCAGCTCATGAAAACCGTTGGTGCGTAACCACTCCGGGCGGATGCTTTTTATCAGCCAGGGGACGTCGCGCTGGGCCCACAGCAGTTTGCCTTTTTCATCGTAAATCAGAGACATGGTCGGGCTCTGGCGATCCAGATGGTCCGGCATATCAATGCTGATTTTATTGTCTTCCCATCGAGCAAGGGTATAGAACAGATTGCTCTCCCCGCGCAGCAGGCGAAAGGTGGTTTTGTCGAAGCTGACGCTGTAGCCCACCAGCGCCACCATCCCGTAGGCCAGCGAGAGCACCAGCACCACTACCGCTGTCGCCAGCAGAAAACGAAACCGCAGCGACAGAGGCAGAAAGTGACGAAAGAGATTTTTCATTTAGCGTAATTCGAAAAGATAGCCCTGGCCGCGCACGGTGGTGATGACATCCTCCGGGTACTGCGCCTGAATTTTCTTGCGCAGACGCCCCATCAGCACGTCGATGGTGTGGCTTTCGCGCAGCTCTGCGTCAGGGTAGAGCTGGAGCATCAGGGAATCTTTGCTCACCACCTTGCCGCTGTTGCGGATTAGCGTCTCCATAATGGTGTACTCAAAGGCCGTCAGCTTAATGACCTCGTCATTAATCGCCAGCTCGCGGCGGGAGAGATCGACCTGAAACGGCGGGATGGAGATCACCTGCGAGGCCAGACCGCTGTTGCGGCGCATCAAGGCCTGCATGCGGGCGGCGACCTCTTCGATATGGAAAGGTTTAGTGACGTAATCGTCGGCACCGGCGCTGAGCACTTCAACCTTATCCTGCCAGCCTTCGCGGGCAGTTAAGACCAGTACCGGCAAAGAGACATCGTGGCTGCGCCAGCGGCGGATCAGCGACAGGCCATCTTCATCAGGCAGACCCAGGTCAACGATGGCGATATCGGGAAGGTGTTCATTGAGATAGTAATCGGCTTCTTTTGCATCTTCGGCATCATCCACCTGATGTCCCATTTCCTGAAGCTGAACTTTCAGGTGATGGCGTAGCAACGCATTATCCTCAACAACCAGAACGCGCATCATCGCTTCTCCCTAATATGAATGGTCAGAGTAGTTTAACGCTGATTATGTTGCGGCGGGGATAAACATTTCGTAAACCGAAGGGGAGGAACCCTCTTTCCGGGCGGAAAGAGGGTTAAAAGCGTTATTTCAGCTCATCAACCATCGCAATCGCGCGACCGATGTAGTTTGCCGGGGTCATCGCTTTCAGACGGGTTTTCTCTTCTTCTGGCAGGGCCAGACCGTCGATAAACTGCTTCATGCCTTCGGCGTCAACGCGCTTGCCGCGGGTCAGCTCTTTCAGTTTTTCGTACGGCTTCTCGATGCCATAGCGGCGCATCACGGTCTGGATTGGCTCCGCCAGCACTTCCCAGTTGTGATCCAGTTCGTCCAGCAGACGCTCGCGGTTCACTTCCAGCTTGCTCACGCCTTTCAGGGTGGATTGATAGGCGATCAGCGCGTAGCCAATGCCCACGCCCAGGTTACGCAGTACGGTGGAGTCGGTCAGGTCACGCTGCCAGCGGGAAACTGGCAGTTTGCTGGCCATGTGCTGCAGCAGCGCGTTCGCCAGACCCAGGTTGCCTTCGGAGTTTTCGAAGTCGATTGGGTTAACCTTGTGCGGCATGGTGGACGAACCGATTTCACCGGCGATGGTCTTCTGCTTGAAGTGGTTCAGGGCGATGTAACCCCACACATCGCGGTCGAAGTCGATCAGGATGGTGTTGAAACGCGCGATGCAGTCGAACAGTTCGGCGATGTAGTCGTGCGGCTCAATCTGCGTGGTGTACGGGTTCCACTGGATACCCAGAGAGGTCACAAACTCTTCGCTGAACTGGTGCCAGTCCACTTCCGGATAGGCGGCGATGTGCGCGTTGTAGTTACCCACAGCGCCGTTGATTTTACCGAGGATCTCCACCTGCTCCAGCTGGCGGTACTGACGCTCCATACGGTAGGCGACGTTGGCCATCTCTTTACCGATGGTGGATGGGGTCGCTGGCTGACCGTGGGTACGGGAAAGCAGCGGGATATCGCGATACTCGACCGCCAGCGCTTTGACCGCGTCGATGATTTTGCGCCAGTACGGCAGCACCACTTCTTCACGCGCGGTAGAGAGCATCAGCGCGTGGGAGAGGTTGTTGATATCTTCTGAGGTGCAGGCGAAGTGAATGAATTCAGACACCGCGTGCAGCGCCGGGACGCTGGCGACTTTCTCTTTCAGGAAATATTCAACGGCTTTTACGTCGTGGTTGGTGGTGCGCTCAATGGTTTTGATGCGCGCGGCATCTTCTTCATTGAATTCTGCGACGATTTTATCGAGGTAATCGTTTGCCTGGCTGTCAAAAGCAGGAACTTCCTTGATTGCTGCCTGCGCGGCCAGCTTTTGCAGCCAGCGTACTTCAACCTGTACACGGAATTTCAGCAGACCATATTCGCTGAAGATCCCGCGCAGCGCGCTGACTTTATCGCCGTAGCGTCCATCGACAGGGGAAACGGCGGTCAGTGAGGATAATTCCATAGTTCGCAACTCCGGGAGGTTAACAATGAGCAAGAATTTGTTTTGCCTGAGTCGTCAGGCGATTACGATAAAACATTAACTGCAGGCGGCCACCGCCGACCTGATGCCACAGCACAGCGGCACGAATACCTGCCAGCAGGGAGGCGCGCACTTTGGCCTGCACCTGTGGGCTTTGCAGCACGGCAGGGGAGCCGGTGACCTGGATACGTGGCCCCAGTGGACTGATGACATCCACATAAATGCCCGCCATGGCGCTGAGTAACGTATCGGATTGCAGCTCGAAATGGTCGAGCTGGCGCTGCAGGCCGCTAATGCGGTCACCGAGGGTGTCCATCGCCCCTTTGGCGGCATGCAGCTTGCGCTCGAGCACCATCATGCTGAGGGTATAACGCGTCAGTTCAGCGTTCAGCCCTTGACGGCTGCTGGCATTTAATACACCGAGCAAGGTTTCCAGACCGAGGCGAAGATTCGCTTCGCTACCACCAAACACGCCGAGGGTTGAACTGGGGTTCAGATCCACAACGCTGTTGAGCGAAACGTGCAGCGCGTCAGCATCGCAGTGACCCTGATGCGCCAGCTGTTGCACCAGACGGGCTGACTGGCAAATTCCCGCCAGCGCCAGGGTGATGTCATAAAAGTTCTTCGCCACACTTGCTCCTTTCTGTGTGTTATCGCATTAAACCGCGGTCAGCGGCAGGCGTTGTTCGATGATGCCGCCGCCAAGGCAGATCTCGCCGCTGTAAAAGACGGCAGACTGACCCGGGGTCACGGCGGCAACCGGCTCGTCGAAACGCACTTCAATGCGTTCGTCGTCCAGCGCGGTCACGGTGCAGGGAATATCGGTCTGGCGGTAGCGGGTTTTCACCGTGCAGCGCAGCGTGCCTTTCAGCGGCTCGCGGTCGACCCAGTGCAGCTGTTGGGCAATCAGGCCGACGGACATCAGACGCGGATGGTCATGACCCTGCGCCACAATCAGAATATTGTTTTCGACGTCTTTATCGACGACGTACCACGGATCTTCGCTACCCTCTTTGATACCGCCGATACCCAGGCCCTTACGCTGGCCGAGGGTGTGATACATCAGACCCTGGTGCTCGCCGATGGTATCGCCATCCACGCTGATGATTTTACCCGGCTGGGCAGGGAGGTAGCGGCCAAGGAATTCACGGAATTTGCGCTCACCGATAAAGCAGATACCGGTGGAGTCTTTTTTCTTCGCGGTGATCAGATCCAGCTCTTCGGCGATTTTACGCACTTCCGGTTTTTCCAGCTCGCCCACCGGGAACAGGCTTTGGGCAATCTGTTCGTGGCCGAGGGTATAGAGGAAGTAGCTCTGATCTTTGTTGCCGTCGAGACCGCGCAGCAGCTGGCTTTTGCCGTCGACATCGGCGCGGCGCACGTAGTGGCCGGTGGCGATGTAGTCAGCACCCAGATCTTCAGCGGCGAACTCGAGGAAGGCTTTAAATTTGATCTCTTTGTTGCACAGAATATCCGGGTTCGGCGTGCGGCCGGCTTTGTACTCTTCCAGGAAATGCTCGAAGACGTTATCCCAGTACTCTGCGGCAAAGTTGACGGTGTGCAGTTCAATGCCAAGCTTGTCGCAGACCGCCTGGGCATCAGCCAGATCCGCAGCAGCCGTACAGTATTCCTCGCCATCGTCCTCTTCCCAGTTCTTCATGAACAGGCCTTCAACCTTATAGCCCTGTTGCAGCAACAGCCAGGCAGAGACGGAAGAATCGACGCCGCCGGACATGCCGACGATCACTTTTTTTTGGCTTTCAGACATTGGAATACTCACGACATTGAACTTCAAGGCGGCGTATTCTATCACGCGCCCCCGGCATTGACACCCTCTGTAAACGGCCAGTTAAATTCCCCGATGGTCTCCAGCGGCAGACGCTGGCCGGAGAGGTAGCTGCGAATACTCTCCGCAACTAGCGGCGAGCGCAGATTTGTCGCGTTGAGAATGGTGTCGGCATCCACCCACAGGCAGCGGTCGATGTCGCTGTCATGGGGCTCAGTGGCGCACGTTTCGCTAAGCTCGATGGCGAACAGAAAACGGATAAACGGCGTTTTGTCCGGGGCAATCCACTGATGCAAACGGATGAAATGCTGGGGCTTAGCCTGAATGCCGGTCTCTTCCCACAGCTCGCGCTCAGCTGCCTGAACCAGCGTCTCGTCGGCTTCAAGATGGCCCGCAGGCTGGTTCCACAGCGCCTTGCCATTGATGGTTTCTTCCACCACTAAAAATTTGCCCTGGGCGTGCACAATGGTCGCCACCGTGACGTGCGGTTTAAACATGAGGCTCTCCTTGTTGAGTTACGTCCCGCCAGTCACCGTTGGCGAGGCTATCCAGCGTATAACTGCCCATGGCGTAGCGGATAAGGCGCAATGTCGGATGGCCGACATGGGCCGTCATGCGACGCACCTGGCGGTTACGGCCTTCATAAAGGGTCACTTTGATCCACGAAACGGGAATGGATTTACGCTCGCGGATCGGTGGGTTGCGCGGCCAGAGCCACTCTGGTTCATTGACCAGCTCAATACCTGCGGGCAGGGTAGGACCGTCGTTGAGCGTCACCCCGTGACGCAACGCCGCCAGCGCTGCTTCGTCCGGCACGCCTTCAACCTGCACATAGTAGATTTTGCCGGTGCGCTTACCGGGCTGGGTCAGCCTGGCCTGCAGTTCACCATCATTGGTGAGCACCATCAGCCCTTCGCTGTCGCGATCGAGCCGGCCTGCGGCATAGACTCCCTGGACAGGGATGTAGTCTTTCAAGGTGCTGCGTCCGGCTTCGTCGGTAAACTGCGGCAGGACATCGTAAGGTTTATTGAACAAAATAACGCGTGTCGGCGCGCTTTGCTTGCGCGGTCTGGACGCTTGTCGTTTGCTGAATCGTTCAACCCGGTGATTTCTAAAAGAAGTTTTCTGCATGGTATTTTCAGACGTTATCAATTGCCGCATTATAGCCTAATAACGAATGCCTTTCATGGCGCCAGACATTCAGGTACTATCGATGGGCTCATTACAAATTATTAACATAAGATCAGTAACAACCAGAAGCGCTCGAAGGAGAGGTTAATGGAAAGCAAAGTAGTTGTTCCGGCGGAAGGTAAAAAGATCACCCTGCAAGACGGTAAGCTGAACGTCCCACACAATCCGATTATCCCGTTCATCGAAGGTGACGGTATCGGTGTTGACGTAACCCCAGCGATGCTGAAAGTGGTGGATGCCGCTGTTGAGAAAGCCTATAAAGGCGAGCGTAAAATTTCCTGGATGGAAATTTACACCGGTGAAAAATCTACCCACGTTTACGGCCAGGACGTCTGGCTGCCAACTGAAACTCTTGACCTGATCCGTGACTACCGCGTTGCCATCAAAGGCCCGCTGACTACGCCAGTCGGTGGCGGTATTCGCTCCCTGAACGTTGCTCTGCGTCAGGAACTCGACCTGTACGTCTGTCTGCGCCCGGTACGTTACTACCAGGGTACGCCTAGCCCGGTTAAACACCCTGAACTGACCGACATGGTTATCTTCCGTGAGAACTCCGAAGATATCTATGCAGGTATCGAGTGGAAAGCGGACTCCGCAGAAGCAGAGAAAGTGATCAAGTTCCTGCGCGAAGAGATGGGCGTGAAGAAAATTCGCTTCCCTGAACATTGCGGTATCGGCATCAAGCCGTGCTCCGAAGAAGGCACCAAGCGCCTGGTTCGTGCAGCGATCGAATACGCAATCACCAACGACCGTGACTCTGTGACCATCGTTCACAAAGGCAACATCATGAAGTTCACCGAAGGCTCGTTCAAAGACTGGGGTTACCAGCTGGCGGCGGAAGAGTTCGGTGGTGAACTGATCGACGGCGGCCCATGGCAGAAGATCAAGAACCCGAACACCGGCAAAGAGATCATCATTAAAGATGTGATCGCCGATGCGTTCCTGCAGCAGATCCTGCTGCGTCCGGCTGAGTACGACGTTATTGCCTGTATGAACCTGAACGGTGACTACATCTCTGACGCCCTGGCGGCGCAGGTTGGCGGTATCGGTATCGCACCAGGCGCGAATATCGGCGACGAGTGCGCGCTGTTCGAAGCGACCCACGGTACTGCACCTAAGTACGCGGGCCAGGACAAAGTGAACCCAGGTTCTATCATCCTGTCCGCAGAAATGATGCTCCGTCACATGGAGTGGTTCGAAGCCGCAGACCTGATCGTTAAAGGTATGGAAGGCGCGATCAACAACAAGACCGTGACCTATGACTTCGAACGTCTGATGGAAGGCGCTAAGCTGCTGAAATGTTCAGAGTTTGGTGACGCGATCATCGAAAACATGTAATCCGGTATCGGGTTAAACAAGAACGGGAGCCGATGGGCTCCCGTTTTTTTTGGGATACGGAGGAGGGATGATGCTTGATGACACTGAACTGCGCCGCATCGCTGCAGGCGATCTTTCCAAAATAACCGCAGCAGAGCTTGCCACAGAACTGCTCTCACTGCGCCAGGAAAATACCCGCCTGAAACAGCTTCTCGCGACGGAAGTAAAGCTCCCTTACGTCAGCGCAAGCCCGGTATGCGATATCGAGGCAGGGTACGCGGCAGGCGTCACGGACAGCAAAGAGGCGATACGTCGGGCAGGGTTCTTCATCGAAGGGGATAATTAAAAGATGAAACCCGGCGGGATGCCGGGTCTGCTCACATTAAAACCAGTTAAATTTGTCAGAGAGTATCAGTAACAACGAACTGGCACAAACAAGGTTAATACAAATCACGAATCTGCTGGAAACATTCATGTTATCAATACCATTAAGGCTGTTCTGGGATTGTGTTAATAAGCGTAATAGCAAAATCCAGAACGTCAAATGGCAGAATGAAGGACAAAAAAAAGCCCACATAAAGTGGGCAAGAAATACTGGAAGCAATGTGAGCAATGTCGTACTGAATACCTGAGTATTTTGCTCAACTATTCAGTGTTGAGAAAGATAATGTTTCTCATTAACGATTGCAACCCCAATTTTTGTGCGGAACACAGGTTTGCCGACTAATTCTTAATTTTTTCGCGTGATGGTAATCACAAACTTGCATTTCTGAATCCTGTGCTAAGCTTTCTGTGTACTTGATTTGACGACAAAAACCATACAGAGAGGAAAGCAGTTATGGGAATCATATCCTGGATTATCTTTGGGCTTATCGCGGGTATTCTGGCTAAGTGGATCATGCCGGGCAAAGATGGCGGTGGATTCATCGTTACGGTCATTCTGGGGATCATCGGTGCCGTGGTCGGCGGCTGGATCAGTACCCTCTTCGGTTTCGGCAGGGTCGATGGCTTTAACTTCGGCAGCTTTATGGTCGCGGTAATTGGTGCGCTGGTTGTACTGTTCATTTACCGTAAGGTGAGAAGCTAACCCGACATTGCAAAAAAAAGACCGCCAAGTGGGCGGTCTTTTTACGCGATTTACCACCAGCCTAGCTGGCTACCGGCAACGGCCACAATGGCGACAATCAGCATAATAATCGTCGTTTTTCTCATTTATCCCCCGGGCGCAGCGTAGCCGCCGACAAAAAACCACGTTAAAAAAATCACCGCCGTAATAAAGATTACGATCGGGAACAGAATACCAAGCCGCATGCTATCACCTGTCCTGAAATGCGAAACCCGTTGAGTGTACGGGGTTAATCGATATTGAGAAAGGGCGTTTTCATTTTCCCTTTTTTATCGCTGTACATGGCCGCATCGGCTGCCCGCAGGGCGCTGTCGGCATCCAGTTGGGCCGGATCCACCTCAATCACGCCAATACTTGCGCCCGGATAAACGATATGCACATCCCCGAGCCAGTATTCACCGGCAATCTGCGCGCTCAGCTGCGTTTTCATTACCTTTAACGGGATCTGCTCCCCGGTGTCGCGGTCCTGACTCAGACAGGCCACCAGGAATTCATCCCCGCCCAGCCTGCCGACGATATCATCGTCGTCGCGTCCGTCGTTCAGCCGTTTACCCACCTCAACCAGAAAGCGGTCGCCCGCCTCGTGACCAAAGCGATCGTTGATGAGCTTAAAATCATCCAGATCGATGTACGCGATGATGGCGTTACGGTTCAGATGGCGCGCCAGCGAAAAGAGAGTGGTGAGATTGTCAAAGATGGCGCGGCGGTTAGGCAGCCCGGTAAGGGCATCGGTATAGGAGTACGCAATCAGGGCGGCGTTCGCTTCACGCAGCTGATTCACCAGCGACTCTTTCTCAATGTACTGGGCGATGAGTCCGGCGAAGAGCTTTAAGACATGCTCACCGCGTTCGCTCAACTCCTGTTTGCGGGTGCTGGTGGCGCACAGGGTGCCGTAGAGCGAACCATCGGTCAGATGAATGGGGATGCTCATGTAGGTAGTGATACCCAGCGCTTTTGCGGCGTCGCAGTCGGCAAAACGTTCGGGAACGCTATCGCTGTAGAAGCAGTCGGAATCGATCGCCCGTTTACACAGCGTCTCGTCCCAGGGAACGCTTAGCCCTTCCGGAATGTGCATCTGCTTGCTGTTTCTGGCGTAGAGAATGTGCTGCAGACGGGCGTTGATATCAATTTTGGTGAGGTAGGTGGACTCCATATCCGTCACCACCTCCAGCATTTCGAGCAGCTGACGCACCAGGCTTTCAAGTGATTGCTCAGTGCTGAGCGTTTCTGAAACACGGGCAAGAATAATATCCGACATGACGCTGCTCAACTCCCCTACAGATGACCTCTGTACCTGACTGTTTTGCTGAAAGATTCGACGGCGGATAGTAAAACATGAATTGAAAACATTTCATATATTCAGGCGAGGAACGACAAATTCTGGCAGGGAAAAAAGCCCCGGCGCAGGGCCGGGGAAAGTAACATCTTGATTACGGAATGATGTTCTCTGGTCAAGGCGAGAACAACCTCACTATAGCGATGAAACATGTCGGCATAATGAAGAAATCATGGAGAAAAATTCACCTGTTCACCCTGGTGACAGAGCCTTTTGGCTGAGATAAAATCCGCACTAAGAAAATTCTTATATACAATATTCAGACACGAGGAAGCATGTTTCAGTTAAATCCGGGCAGCCTGGCGATGATTATTGGTGCCCGCACGCCAGCAGGGCGTCGCAATATTGGCAAATCCGTTGAGCTGTTCAGCCTTTGCCATCCGGGAGAGCGTTTTTTGAACCCGGTTAACGGCGTGATGACAGAGCTGCCGCCATCTGCACAGCGCCCCCTGTGGCTGGTGACCGGGGATGTCTGGTCGGTGGATAATCAACACGGCTTTGCGTTTGTGCGCCCGGAATACCTGATGCCGCTCACGCCTGAAGAGGCGCCGGAGACCCTCGACGCCCTGATGCTGGAGTGACTTACAGCTCGCGCAGCCAGGCGGCTAACACCCGCGCGTGATTCTGCTGCGGATCTTTTGCGCCGTAGAGCAGCGTTACGGTCTGCTTGTCCGCCAGGCGGGCAATGCGCCGTCCCTCATCCTCATGTAATGCCAGCTCCTGACGATAGGCTTCGCTGAAGCTGGCAAAGTCGATCGTCTCGCTGTGAAATGCCTTGCGCAGTTCATTTGACGGCGCCAGCGTCTTACACCACTCATCACACGCCAGCGCCTCTTTTTTCATACCCCGCGGCCAGAGCCGATCCACCAGGATCCGGTAACCATCCCCCTGGCTGGCCTGGTCATAAAGACGTTTGCAATGAACCATTCTCTTGCCCCTCAATTTAAGGTGTTGTGATAACAACGAAAGATCGGTAGTCTGACGCGCCTTATGTTATCTGATATTTATCTGGCATAAGGATCACTCTATGGAACTCTCTCCGGTAAAAGATACCCTCCGAATTGCACTGGTCGGCGACTACAATCATGACGTGCTGGCTCACCAGGCGATCCCTCTGGCCATTGACGATGCCGCTGCGGTGCTGGACATTACCGCCGACTACGACTGGCTGGCGACCACCGAATTAACCAGCCCGGAAGACCTGGTCGGCTACGACGCACTCTGGCTGGTTCCTGCAAGTCCGTATAAAAACACCGAAGCCGCGTTCATTGCCGCGCGCTATGCCCGTGAAAACAGCGTGCCGTTTCTGGGCACCTGCGGTGGATTCCAGCATGCGCTCATAGAATATGCGCGTAACGTGCTGGGCTGGGAAGATGCCGCTCATGCGGAAACCGATACCGAAGGCCGGATGGTGATTGCCCCGCTGACCTGCTCGCTGGTGGAGGTCGCCGATACCATCGAACTGCGCGCCAACACCCTGATCGCTAAAGCCTATGGTCAGGAAGAGATCGAGGAGGGCTATCACTGCAACTACGGCGTTTCGCCTGAGTTCGCGCAGGAACTGGAGAAAGGCGATATGCGCGTCACCGGCTGGGACGCGCAGGGCGAGATCCGCGCCGTTGAGCTGGTAACGCATCCGTTCTTCGTGGCGACGCTGTTCCAGCACGAGCGCGCCGCCCTTGCCGGGCGTCCTGCGCCGCTGGTGCGGGCTCTGCTTCGCGCGGCGCAAAATTACTGAAGACAACTTAGCCCGGTGTGATCTCCCGGTCACGCCCGGCAAGCATACCGCACACCGCCATGATGACTGACACCAGCGCGCAGGCAAGCAGTGGGATCCGCCAGTCGCCGTTGACATCATGGATTTTACCCATTAACGGTGGACCACAGGCGGCAAGCAGATAACCGACCGACTGCGCCATCCCGGAAAGCGCCGCCGCCTGATGAGCCGAGCTGGCACGCAGGCCGATAAAGGTCAGGCCGAGGATCATGGTGGCACCGGAGCCAAAGCCAAATATTAGCGTCCACATCACCGCCATATCCGGCATAAACCACAGCCCGGCCGCGCTCACCGCGCACATCATTGCCGCCAGCCCGGCGACACCGCGCTGATCCTTCAGGCGAAGCAGAATTAACGGCACCACAATTCCCGGCGCGGCGGTCGCCAGCTGTAACAGCCCGTGCAGGGAGCCCGCCTCGGTTTCGCTGTAGCCATGACTCTGCAGGATCGCCGGAAGCCAGCCGATAATCACATAGTAAATCAGCGAGTTGATCCCCAGAAACAGCGTCACCTGCCAGGCGAGCGCAGAGCGCCAGATCCCCCGGTTTTGCAGCGCGCGGGCGCCGCTCAGGGAGCCGGCGGGGCGCTGACGCCACTGCGGCAGCCACAGCAACAGCGCCAGCAAAGGAAACGCCATCAGCATCAACAGCGCCCCGTGCCAGCCCGCGCCGCTCAGGGCGACGGGCACCACCAGCGCCGAGCCCAACGCGGCGGCGGCCCCCATGGTCAGAGAGTACGCCCCGGTCAGTTTTGCCACCTGGCCGGGAAAATCGCGCTTGATAAGCCCTGGCAGCAGCACGTTGCCCAGCGCAATGCCGCAGCCAATGACGGCGGTGCCGCCAAACAGCAGCGCTGCTGAGGGCAACGAACGCAGGGCGATCCCGGCAATAATCAGCAGCAGGGCGATAAACAGGCTGCGCTCCATCCCGATACGCCGGGCGAGCCCGGCCGCCAGCGGGGAGATCAGGGCAAAGGCCAGCAGGGGCAGGGTGGTGAGCAGCCCGGTCTGGGCGGTGGTCAGGGCGTAATCGGCGCGAATAGCGTCCAGCAGCGGCGCGGCCCCGGTAAAGGTCACCCGCAGCGAGGTGGCAATCAGCAAAATTCCGGCAATCAACAGCGCTCGCTGTTTGCCGGTGGCAGAAAGGGCAAGGGTCATGAGTTTCTCTTACGTCGAAATGAGCCTACAGGATACGCATTTTCACGCTGGCTGAAATCAGGCTAAAATGACAGATTATCGCTAATATCGGACAAGATTATGATTGGCCTCGGCCTTGAGGGATACGATCCCGACAGCCAGCACGACCCGGCGGTGGCGTTTCATGTGCGCGTGGTGGCAGACGAGCAGCGCATCCCGCGCCACCAGCACCGCAAAGGACAGCTCATTCTGGCCCTGCACGGCGCAATCACCTGCGAAGTGGAAAATGCCATGTGGATGGTGCCGCCGCAGTTTGCCGTCTGGATCCCCGGCCAGCTACCGCACAGTAACAAGGCGACACCCAGCGCCCGACTCTGCTTTTTATTTATCGAACCCGACGCCGTGTCGCTGCCGGATCGCTGCTGCACGCTAAAAATTTCCCCCCTGGTGCGGGAGCTGATCCTCACCCTGGCCGAGCGCAGCCCGGACGTGCAGGAGCCGGCGACCCGGCGGCTGGTGGAGGTGCTGTTTGATGAACTGCCCCGCCAGCCCCAGGAGCAGCTGCAGCTCCCGGTATCCACGCACCCCAAAATTCGCCTGATGAGCGACACCATGGCGCAATCCCCTGCCGAATGGCAGACGCTGCACCAGTGGGCGCGCCATTTTGCGATGAGCGAGCGCAACCTCGCCCGGCTGGTGGTCAGCGAAACCGGGCTCAGTTTTCGCCGCTGGCGGCATCAGCTTCAGCTGATTGTCGCCCTGCAGGGGCTGATTAGCGGGCAGTCGGTGCAGCAGGTGGCGCATCATCTGGGTTATGACTCCACCACGGCGTTTATCACCATGTTCAAAAAGGGGCTGGGCCAGACCCCGGCCCGGTATATCGCCAGCCTCGCTACGACTTTCCGATAAACAGCGACACCAGTCCGGCGGCAATAAGCGGCCCGACCGGGACGCCGCGAAACAGCGCCACGCCCAGTACCGTACCTACCAGCAGTCCGGCCACCAGCGTAGGCTGGGAGCTCATCAGCGTGACGCCGCGCCCGCCGAGCCAGGAGACAAATACCCCTACGGCAATGGCGATAAGCGATTTCCAGTTCATAAAGGCGTGGATCAGCGTCGAGGCCGGTAAGGTACCGCTGGCAATGGGTGCCATCACGCCGATGGTGAGGATGATAATCCCGATGGTCAGCCCCTGTTTTTCAATCCACGGGAAAAAGGTGTTAAGCGGCGTCACCCGGACAATGATCAGCACCAGAATCGAGATCGCCACCGTGGTGTTATGGCTGACGAAGCCCAGCGCGGCCAGAGCCAGAAGAATGAGCAGGGTAGGGTCAAACATGTTGTATTCCTTGCCAAAAATAAAAAAGTAAGCCTGCTTACTTTACGCCCTCGCACGCCTGTAAAAAGGGTTATGTGAAAAAAAAGTATTGATTTGGGCGATTGCCTGAAAGGGGCCGGGCAACGCGGCGGGAACCCGTTTCGTTGACGATAAGCCCTTTCTACTACAGAAGGTTATTTACAGATATTTGGAAACATTCATTTCGTATCTTTATTAGTAGCGGGCTATATAATCTTTAAATGCCATTACAAATATTGAGATTTAATTTGATATGATCTTTTTCGTTATTAATTTGTTAATTGCGAGGTCCAATGAACCGGAAATTCAAAGAGATTGATGAAACCGTTCGCGGGCTGAACCAGTCAACGGATGCGCACTTTAAGTGGTTGGTAAAGTTATTGCGCTTTATTGATAGCGGTGATGTCGATATACCCGAAATATGCAGTGACGATGCCCATCTGCATTGCGAGTTTGGACACTGGTTAAATACTCGCTTACTGGAGGAGCGGGAAGACACAAATTTTTTACTGGATATTAACAAAAAGCATATTTGCGTGCATCAAACCTGTCGGAATCTCATTACCGCCATTGAGCATCGACGGCAAAAAAGTGAAGATTTCGATCTTTTCGAACAATCGTTGCTGGCTTTTACCGATGCCCTGACCACTTATAAAGTACATCTGCTGCAGCTGCGTACCAGCTACGATGCCCTGACCGGTCTGCCGCTGCGACGCATTCTTGATGAGTCGTTCTGCAGCATGAATAAAGAGCTGGGTGCCGAGGGGCTATACCTGCTATTACTGGATATCGATCACTTTAAAAAAGTGAATGATAATTACGGCCATCTGAACGGGGATATTGTTCTGCGTTCGCTGGCGATGAATGTCAGCAATAATATTCGCCGCTCTGAGTCAATGTATCGCTACGGTGGCGAAGAGTTTATTGTTGTTCTGCATGCCACCAACGACCGGGAAGCGGTTACCATCGCCGAACGGCTTCGTCGTGATATTGCTCGTCTGGAAACTTTCGCCGGAGAGCATATTATTCGCATCACTTTTACCGGCGGCTTAACGCGTATTCATCAGGAGGAGACGCTCAGGGAAGTACTTGAGCGAGCAGATATTGCGTTATATACCGGCAAAAAAAGCGGGCGTAATTGCACCCATTTAATTAACAGGGAACTGCAAACCCAGAAGTATTGCGATTAACGAACAGGCCAGTTATTAATTAACTGGCCTGTTTATTTGTGCGCTCGTTCAGCATGTAATGGCAGTATTAATTTTTTCAACTCTTTTCTGTACCTCTTATTCTCTTCACCCGGCGTTGTTATGGCGCTTACCCTTCGGCAAAATTTTACTCCAGTTTATGTGCCTGCTCGTTAAGCGCTTTCGGTAGCGAAAGGATTCGGTTTGCAGCGGTACACCACGCCATCCTTAGCTCAGGCACAGAAATGAAAAAAGTAAAATTTACCCCCCATCCGCTGGCCGTGGGGCTGCTGATCGCTATCTCCGGCACCAGCCTGGCGGCAGAGAATAGCCGCACGGCGCCGGTAGACGATCAGGATGTGATCACCGTGACGGCACCGGTGCTTTCTCCTCTGGAAGTGGTGACATCGCCAAAAACGCCACGCCAGCCGGTCCCGGCCAGCGACGGCTCGGACTACCTCAAAACCATCCCCGGCTTTAGCCAGATCCGTAACGGCGGCAGCAATGGCGATCCCGTATTTCGCGGCATGTTTGGCTCCCGCCTGCGCCTGCTGACTAACGACAGCGAGATGCTCGGTGCCTGCCCGGCACGAATGGATGCCCCCAGCTCGTACATTTCGCCTGAAAGTTACGATCTGCTTACGGTCACCAAAGGGCCGGAAACGGTGCTCTGGGGACCGGGTAACTCTGCCGGGACGGTACGTTTTGATCGCGAACCGCCGCGCTTTGACAGCGCAGGCATCAAGGGTGACGCCAGCTTCCTCGCCGCCTCTAACGATCGCTTCGACGAGAACGCAGACGTCAGCTTCGGTAATGACACGGGCTATGTTCGCCTTAACGGCAATAAATCGAAATCGGGCGACTACAAAGACGGCAACGGCGATCGCGTGGCGTCGAAGTGGGACAAGTGGAACACCGATCTGGCGGTTGGCTGGACGCCGGACGCCGATACGCTGCTGGAACTGACCGCCGGGCAGGGTAACGGCGATGCCAGCTATGCCGGTCGCGGCATGGATGGCTCTCAGTTCAAACGCGAAAGCCTGGGCCTGCGCTTTAAGAAAGAGAATATCGGCGAGGTCTTCGACTCGCTGGATATGAGCGTCTACTACAACTATGCCAACCACATCATGGACAACTACTCCATGCGTTCTCCGGACTCCGGTTCCATGAACGGGATGCCAATGGGGTCGATGAATATGTCGATGCCGATGGAGAAACAGGTCGATCGCCGCACCGTCGGCGGCAGAATGATGGGCACCTGGCTGTGGTCAGATTTCCAGCTACAGAGCGGGCTGGATATGCAAACCAACACCCACCGCAGCAATGAAGATGACGAGAATAAAGGCTGGCAGGAGGACGCGCGTTTTCACGATTACGGTGCCTTCAGCGAGCTGACGTGGAATGCGACCGATCTGAGTAAAGTGATCGGCGGCGCGCGCCTGGATAAAGTCGAAGTGGATAACTACACCGGCATCGGCAGCGACAGCCGGGAAGATACGCTCCCGGCGGGCTTCCTGCGCGTGGAGCACAATCTGGGCACTATGCCGGCGATGGTTTACGCCGGGCTGGGGTATACCGAACGCTTCCCGGATTACTGGGAGCTGTTCTCGCCCACCTATGGTCCGGACGGCACCTCGGACGTGTTTGATAATCTGAAGCCAGAGCAAACCACCCAGCTTGATATCGGAGCCCAGTACAAAGGCGAGCGCACCACCGGATGGGTTTCCGCCTATGTCGGGCGCATCAATGACTACATCCTGTTCATCTACGATCCGGACGACTCCCACGTCAGCCAGGCCGACAACGTCGATGCCACCATTATGGGCGGTGAGATGGGCGCGTCGTATCAGCTGAGCGATCAATGGAAAACCGACGCGACCCTGAACTACTCCTGGGGCCAGAACACCGACGATCACCAGCCGCTGCCGCAGATGCCGCCGCTGGAGGCGCGTCTTGGACTGACGTGGGAGAAGGGCGATCTGAGCTCAACCGGGCTGCTCCGTATGGTCAGCCCGCAGCATCGGGTGGCGATGAACGAAGGTAACGTGGTCGGGAAAGATTTCGATCAGAGCGCCGGGTTCGCGATCCTCTCCGCTAATGCGGCGTACAAGGTGAATAAGTACCTGAAGCTCAGTACCGGCGTCGATAACCTGCTGGACAAGAACTACAGCGAACACCTGAACCTGGCGGGGAACAGTAGCTTTGGTTACTCCTCGGACACCCCGGTGAATGAGCCGGGCCGCACGGTGTGGGCGAAGATGAACGTGACGTTCTGAGGCGTGACAGCCAACGTAAAACCGCCGGTCAGTGACCGGCGGTGGCGTTAACTGTTGCTGGTGGCAGATTGCTTGTGGAAAAGCTCTCTGAATACCGGATAGATATCTTCCTGGTCGCGAATGTGCTGCATCGCGAAGTTATCAAACGTGGTTTGCAGATGTTCATACTCACGCCATAGCGTCTGGTGGGCGCGGCGGGTGATCTCGATATAGCTGTAGTAACGCACCACGGGCAGCAGTTTTTTCGCCAGAATTTCATGACACAGCGGCGAATCGTCTGCCCAGTTATCACCATCCGACGCCTGCGCGGCATAGATGTTCCACTGCGCCGGGTCGTAACGCTCTTTCACCACTTCATCCATCAGCTTCAGGGCGCTGGAAACAATCGTCCCGCCGGTCTCCTGCGAGTAGAAGAACTCGTGTTCATCCACCTCTTTGGCCTGAGTGTGGTGGCGAATATAGACTACCTCCACGTTCTTATAGGTTCGGCTCAGGAACAGATAGAGCAGAATATAAAAGCGCTTCGCCATGTCCTTGGTGGCCTGATCCATCGAGCCCGAGACGTCCATCAGGCAGAACATCACCGCCTGGCTTGAAGGCTCGGCACGTTTTTCATAGTTCTTGTAACGCAGGTCAAAGGTGTCGATAAAGGGCACGCGCTCGATTTTGGCGCGCAGTTCGGCAATCTCTTTGCGTAAACGCTCCTCTTCCAGCAGCTGCGCGGGTTCGCTGTTTGCCACGCTATCCAGGGTGGCTTCCAGCTCGCGCAGTTCACGCTTTTTGCCCGCCGTCATGGCGGTACGGCGCGCCAGAGAGTTCTGTAGCGAACGCACCACGCTGATGTTGGCCGGAACGCCGTTAGCGGTGAAACCGGCCCGGTGCGTTTTATATTCGTTCAACTGACGATGCTGGTTCTTCTTCAGATTTGGCAGAGCCAGATCTTCGAACAGCAGATCCAGGTACTCATCTTTCGAGATCTGGAAGACAAATTCGTCCTGTCCTTCACCGTCCTGGCTGGCCTGGCCCTGACCACTCCCGCCGCCACCGCCGCCGCCCTGAGGACGCTCGATACGGTCGTTCTGGACAAAATGGTCATTACCCGGATGAACGCGATGGCGCAAACCGCCGCGTCCCTGATGGAACATCGGTTCGCTAATGTCGTCCGTCGGGATAGAGACGGACTCCCCGCTGTCTACGTCGGTCACCGAACGCTTGTTAATGGCCTCGGAGATCGACTGTTTGATTTGCGCTTTATAACGACGCAAGAAGCGCTGGCGGTTCACCGTGCTCTTGTTTTTGCCGTTAAGACGCCGGTCAATAAACCAGGTCATATGCCCCCCGTACTGCATTTGCCAACTTGCATTGTCCGCAAGTGCCGGATGGCGTTAACGCTATCCGGCCTGCGGAACATAGTTGTAGGCCCGGTAAGCGGCAGCGCCACCGGGCTTAGTGTTAAGACGATTTACGCACGCGCAGGTACCATTCGCAGAGCAGGCGAACCTGTTTGCGGGTGTAGCCTTTCTCCATCATGCGATCCACAAAATCGTCGTGCTTTTTCTGCTCGTCGGTAGAGGTTTTGGCATTAAACGAAATGACCGGCAACAGCTCTTCGGTATTGGAGAACATTTTCTTCTCAATAACGGTGCGCAGTTTTTCGTAGCTGGTCCAGTTCGGATTGCGTCCGCTGAAGTTCGCTCTGGCGCGCAGCACGAAGTTGACGATCTCATTACGGAAGTCTTTCGGGTTACTGATCCCGGCAGGCTTCTCGATTTTTTCCAGCTCCGCATTCAGTGACTCGCGGTCAAACAGCTGGCCGGTATCCGGGTCGCGGTACTCCTGATCCTGGATCCAGAAATCGGCGTAGGTGACATAGCGGTCAAAAATGTTCTGGCCGTACTCAGAGTAAGATTCAAGATAGGCGGTCTGGATCTCTTTGCCGATAAACTCGGCGTATTTCGGGATCAGATAACCTTTCAGGAACTCCAGATAACGTTCAGCCTGCTCTTGGGGGAACTGTTCACGCTCAATCTGCTGCTCCAGCACGTAGAACAGATGCACCGGGTTGGCGGCCACTTCGGCGTGGTCAAAGTTGAACACGCGGGAGAGGATTTTGAACGCGAAGCGCGTGGAGAGACCGTTCATCCCCTCATCGACACCGGCGTAGTCGCGATACTCCTGGTAGGATTTCGCTTTCGGGTCGGTATCTTTCAGGCTTTCACCGTCGTACACGCGCATCTTCGAGTAGATGCTTGAGTTTTCTGGCTCTTTCAGGCGCGACAGGATCGAGAAGCGCGACAGCGTTTCCAGGGTTCCCGGGGCGCACGGCGCATGAACCAGCTCACTGTGGTTCAGCAGTTTTTCGTAAATCTTGATCTCTTCGGAGATCCGCAGGCAGTAAGGCACTTTGACGATGTAAACACGGTCAAGGAAGGCCTCGTTGTTTTTGTTATTGCGGAAGGTGACCCATTCCGATTCGTTGGAGTGCGCCAGGATAATGCCGTTAAACGGCAGGGCGGAGATACCTTCCGTCCCGTTGTAGTTCCCTTCCTGGGTTGCCGTCAGCAGCGGATGCAGCACCTTGATAGGCGCTTTGAACATCTCGACGAACTCCATAATCCCCTGGTTGGCGCGGCATAGCGCACCGGAATAGCCGTAGGCGTCAGGATCGTTCTGGGCGTGGTTTTCCAGTTTACGGATGTCCACTTTACCCACCAGCGCCGAGATGTCCTGGTTGTTCTCATCACCCGGTTCGGTTTTGGCAATCGCAATCTGCTCCAGAATGGATGGCCACACCTTCACCACGCGGAATTTGGTGATATCCCCGCCAAATTCGTTCAGGCGTTTCGCTGCCCACGGCGACATGATCGTGCCGAGATAGCGGCGGGGAATGCCGTACTCTTTATCCAGAATCTGCGCATCTTCCTGCGGGTTAAACAGGCACAGCGGATGATCGTTAACCGGGCTGCGTTCGCCGTTGGCGCTAAGTACGTAAATCGGTACGCGCTGCATCAACGATTTCAGCCGCTCGGCCAGGGACGATTTACCGCCGCCGACGGGACCCAGCAGATAGAGGATCTGTTTCTTCTCTTCCAGACCCTGAGCAGCATGCTTCAGATAGGAAACAATCTGCTCGATGGCATCTTCCATGCCGTAAAATTCTTCAAACGCAGGATATCGGGCGACGACCCGATTCGAAAACAGACGGGAAAGCCGTGGCTCCTGGGCGGTATCAACCATATTAGGCTCACCGATAGCCATCAATAGTCGTTCCGCCGCATTGGCATAAGCACTGCGATCTTGCCGGCAGATGGTAAGAAACTCCTGCAGTGTGAACTCTTCGTCCTTGGCAGCTTCATAACGCTGGCGATAGTGATCGAATATATTCATGGCATGCCGTCCTTTCGTTTTTTAGCACAGGAAAAGAGCCGTTCATATGAATAGTAGAGGCTCCCGGAAGCAGGATCCGTTGCACCTCACTGCCAGAGCAGCAACCCGTGTGCCAGGTCGGGCGGCCGAAACTGCGGGGTGATCGGGTATTCAGCTTCTTAAAATTAAGCGTAGATGGCATTTGCAAAACTTGCATGTATGCCAAAACCAATTTCAATGACATATCAATAACTCATCCAGAAATTCAGCCAAATCTTTAACGCCAAACACACTTCCTTCACTGAACGGTAATCCGGGTGACAGCGTTTCGTCATCTGCCGCACGCACAATAATCGGTTAATCGAATTGATTAGCAGACAAAAAATTTTGAGCAAAAGGGGGAATGACGGTTACACTTCACCCGCTGATTATTTGACTACAGGAAAGAATGGATTGTGACCAAACTCAAACTTCTGGCACTGGGGATTATCGTTGCCACCTCAGTGAGTACAGCATATGCGGAGAATCAGTGGTCTGTTGGTGCTGGTGTCGGCGTAATCAATAGCCCTTACAAACAGTACGATCGCGATTTCTACCCGGTTCCGGTTATCACTTATGAAGGGGATAACTTCTGGTTCCGCGGACTGGGCGGCGGCTACTATCTGTGGAACGACCAGACCGACAAACTCTCCATCATGGCCTATTACGACCCGACGCACTTCAAACCTGGCGACAGCGACAACCGTCAGCTGCGTCAGCTCGACAAGCGTAAGAGCACCATGATGGCCGGGATTTCCTGGGTACATAACACCGAGTACGGTTTCCTGCGTACCGCGCTGGCGGGCGACACGCTCGACAACAGCAACGGTTATATCTGGGATCTGGCGTGGCTGTACCGCTACACCAACGGCGGTCTGACGCTGACGCCGGGCATCGGCGTGGAGTACAACAGCGACAACTACAACGACTACTATTATGGCGTGTCCCGTGACGAAGCACGTCGCAGCGGGCTGCACAGCTATGATGCAGACGACAGCTGGAAGCCGTACCTGGAGCTGACCGCCAGCTACAAGTTCGCGACTGACTGGAACGTCTACGGCACCGGCCGCTATGCCCGTCTTAGCGATGAGGTGAAAGACAGCCCAATGGTGGACAAGTCCTGGACCGGGCTGATGTCGGTGGGTGTAACCTACAGTTTCTGATTGTGCATTTTCACTGTGCAATCTGTGCATCATAACGGGGCCTTCGGGCCCCGTTTGTTTTAGGGTGGTGCAGACAACGAGGAGCCTGATATGAGCGAAAAAACCGTCACCTTTGGCGACAACAGAGTGCTGCCAGCCATCGGCCAGGGCACATGGTATATGGGTGAAAAGGCGAGTCAACGCCGCCAGGAGAGCGATGCCCTGCGGGCAGGTATCGAGCGGGGACTATCGCTAATTGATACCGCCGAGATGTATGCCGAGGGCGGCGCGGAAGAGGTGGTGGGGGAGGCGATCAAAGGCCAGCGCGATAAGGTTTTTCTGGTCTCCAAAGTGTACCCGTGGAATGCCGGGGAACAAAAAGGCATCGCCGCCTGCGAAGCCAGCCTGCGCCGTCTGGGAACCGATCATATTGACCTTTATCTGCTGCACTGGCGCGGAAATTACCCTCTGGAAGAGACCGTCGGGCTGATGGAGACGCTGCAACAGCAGGGCAAAATTGGCCGCTGGGGCGTCTCTAATCTTGACTATGCGGATATGCATGAACTCTGGCAGACGCCGGGCGGCCAGGCGTGCGCCACCAATCAGGTGCTGTACCATCTGGCCTCACGCGGGATCGAATATGACCTGCTGCCCTGGTGTCAGCAGCAGAATATGCCGGTGATGGCCTACTGCCCGCTGGCGCAGGCCGGGCGGCTGCGCACCGGGCTGATGAATCACCCGGTGGTCAATGCGATTGCCCGAGAGTACAACGCCACGGCGGCGCAGGTTCTGCTGGCGTGGGTTCTTCGTCACCGCGGGGTGATTGCCATCCCGAAAGCGTCGACGATAGCGCACGTGGAGGAGAATGCGGGGGCGCTGGAGATTTCGCTCTCAGCAGAAGCCTTGCAGCAGCTGGATGCGGCCTTCCCGGCACCGCAGCAGAAAACACCGTTGGACGTGGTGTGACAACGAAATGCCCTCTCAGCATGAGAGGGCAAGAGCAGGGATTAACGCTTCACGATGTGAATGGTTTGTCCCAGACGGGTAGGTTTCTCTTCCGTCGCTTTTTGCGGTTCGCTGACGCAGGCGGTTTCCACGCAGACGAAGGTTTTATACCCGTCATCCGGAACATCACCCATGCTGACGGAGAGCGCCGGACCAGGGTTCCAGCCAACCACGTTGCTGTGATGGTGATGGATAACTTCAATCGCGCGGTTCAGGGCGGTATCTTCGATAACGCTACAGGCTTCCGGGTTCAGATAGACGCGGTCGGTACGATCCGGGAAGGTCTGCGCGCCGTCGGTCAGTCGGCCCTCTTTCGCGTTATCCACCTTGTCGATAAAGGTATCGCCAAGGCCGTTCACGGTAACGGCAGCGATGTCGCCGACGTTGAAGTAGGTGTGCAGGGCAGAGGTGGTTTCAAATTCACCGTGCGCTTCCAGTTCGATCTCACAGGTTTTACCCAGCTTAAAGCGCGCGTACAGGGTGAAGTCGTGCGGCCAGAGTTTACGCGTCTCGTCATCGCTTTGCAGTTCAAAGGTCAACACCACGCCGGATTCATCTTCATTGTGCGCTTTCAGCGTCCACGGCAGGTTGCGGGCAAAACCGTGTGACGGCAGCCCCTGCTGAGCGGCCGGGCCAAACCACGGCCAGCAGATCGGCACGCCACCGCGAATAGCGGCGCCTTTTTTGAACGAGGTGATATCGCTCAGCCACAGGGCTTCCACTTCGCCCTCCGGCTGCCAGGAGAGCAGGTGCGCGCCCTGCAGGGCAACGGAAGCCTGAACCTGTGGATGTTCGACCACAATCACTTCAACATCGTCAATCTGACGGCGGGAAAGCACAGGGGTAAGCTGTTCGACTACCGGAAGTGCAAAAATTGTTTTAATCATTACGCAATCCTCTGTCTTTAATGCCATAAAAAAAGGCGACCGAGGTCGCCTTTTTGGATCAGTTTCTCATCTCACTTATTTGGAGATGTGAGCGATCAGGTCCAGAACTTTGTTAGAGTAGCCGGTTTCGTTGTCGTACCAGGAAACCAGTTTCACGAAGTTGTCGTTCAGTGCGATACCTGCTTTAGCATCGAACACGGAAGTGCAGATTTCGCCGTTGAAATCGGTAGAAACAACGTCGTCTTCGGTGTAACCCAGAACGCCTTTCATTGCGCCTTCAGAAGCCGCTTTGATTGCTTTCTTGATTTCTTCGTAGCTTGCTGCTTTTTCCAGACGAACGGTCAGGTCAACAACAGATACGTTTGGAGTAGGAACGCGGAACGCCATACCAGTCAGTTTGCCGTTCAGTTCTGGCAGAACTACGCCTACTGCTTTAGCAGCACCGGTAGAAGAAGGGATGATGTTCTGAGCTGCGCCGCGGCCGCCGCGCCAGTCTTTGTGAGACGGGCCATCAACGGTTTTCTGAGTTGCGGTGGTAGCGTGAACGGTGGTCATCAGGCCTTCAACGATACCGAAGTTGTCGTTGATAACTTTAGCCAGTGGCGCCAGGCAGTTGGTGGTGCAGGATGCGTTGGAAACGATGTCCTGGCCAGCATACTTCTCGAAGTTAGCGCCTTTAACGAACATTGGGGTGTTGTCTTTGGATGGACCAGTCAGAACAACTTTTTTCGCGCCAGCGGTGATGTGCTTACGCGCAGTTTCGTCAGTCAGGAAGATACCGGTTGCTTCAGCAACAACGTCAACACCGATTTCGCCCCACTTCAGGTTAGCTGGATCTTTTTCAGCAGTAACACGGATGGTTTTGCCGTTGACAACCAGGTGGCCGTCTTTCACTTCAACGGTGCCGTTGAAACGACCGTGAGTTGAGTCGTACTTCAGCATGTACGCCATGTATTCAGCGTCTAACAGATCGTTGATACCAACGATTTCGATGTCAGAACGTTCCTGAGCAGCACGGAAAACAATACGGCCGATACGGCCAAAACCGTTGATACCTACTTTGATAGTCATATATTCCACCAGCTATTTGTTAGTGAATAAAAGGTTGCGTGTAAAATTACAAAAACCTTACGCAGCGTCAAGCGGAATCGTGTCAATCATTGCGACAAATCAATCCTTCGCACTAGCTTTGCTCGATTGACCTACCTCACATTCCCTTGGAGCTAGCACCCATATGGGGCCTGCGCACGGAATTTTAAAGGGCTGCCCACATAAAAAAGTGGACTGGATCACATTTGTCTGAGCACCTCTGCGCAACGAGTAAGTTTAGAACAAAAGTTCATACTTCAGTGTTAATGTTTTGTTAGAATCGACGGTAAAAGTAGTCTGTTTCAACTGCGAGATGTAAGCCTATGTCGAATCAACATAACTCCGATGAACTGAAAAAAAACCTCACAGAAATGCAGTTCTACGTAACCCAGCACCACGGTACGGAACCCCCGTTTACCGGGCGTCTGCTGCATAATAAGCGGGATGGTGTATACCACTGCCTGGTGTGTGACGCCGCCCTGTTTAACTCCCAGAGCAAATACGATTCTGGCTGCGGCTGGCCGAGCTTCTATGAACCGGTCAGTGAAGAGGCGATTCACTATCTGAAGGACACCAGCCACGGGATGGAGCGCATTGAGATCCGCTGTGGAAACTGTGATGCCCATCTCGGTCACGTCTTCCCGGATGGCCCTCAGCCGACAGGGGAGCGTTTTTGCGTCAATTCCGCCTCATTAAGCTTCACCGATGACCAGAACGGCGACCAGACCAAAGGTTGAAAAATCGATTCAGCAAATTATTCCTTCACCTCAGGATAAAACATGAACATTGAAGAGATGATTAACGGCATGACGCCGGAAGTTTATCAGCGTCTGGTCACGGCGGTTGAGCTGGGCAAATGGGCCGATGGCGTGGCGCTGACCCCGGAGCAGAAAGAGAACTGCCTGCAGCTGGTGATGCTGTGGCAGGCGCGCAATAACACCGACGCGCAGCACATGACCATCGACACCCAGGGTCAGATGGTGATGAAGAGCAAACAGCAGCTGAAAGAAGATTTTGGTATTGCGCCGAAATCCATCGCGACGCTGAAAATGCATTGATGGCGACTGCGGCCCGGCGATCCTCTCACCGGGCCTTTTTGATGCCGTTAGTGTTTGATCCCCAGCGAGTCAGCTAACTGCTTCGCCAGCTGGTTATTATCATCCGCGCCGTACTCCCAGAACATGGCGCCTGCCAGTCCTTTCTCTTTGATGTAGTCCGCTTTGATCGCCACCGAGCGTGGGTTTTCATACGACAGGGCGAACAGCGGCTTGCCGTCATCAGACTTCACCGATAACCACGGCACTTTGGCCTCATCGTCCCACTGTTCCGTAAAGCGTTTCTGCGGATCGTTTAAAAAAGTCTTCACGATGTCGTTGTACTTCACGTAGGTATCTTTGGTCAGATCGTAGCCCAGGGATTTGAACAGTTCGATCTGCTGTGCGCTGAAGTAAGGCTGCGTTGCGGGATTTTTCTGCGCATCCGGTTTGCTCCAGTCGATGCCCGGCTCAACGGCGCGCTTCGGCACGCGACCATAAAAACCGATGCCCAGGTTCATCTGCTGCGGTTTCAGCCCGGCGGCCAGATAGTTGTTCACCACAAAATCGACGCTGTATTTATCCGCGGCGGCAACGGTCGGCCAGGCGCTGGAGTCATACAGGTTGGCGTTGAAGTACTGAGTGCCGTACGCCATGTCGTAGGTCATCAGGTTGATGTAATCGAGCAGCGGGGCCACCGCTTTCACGTCCACCCAGCTTTTCGGACTTTCTGCATTGGCACCAACGGCGATGGTCACCAGTTTTTTATCGCCGAACGCGGCACGCAGCTCTTTCAGCAGTGCGGTAAAGTTAGCCCGATCTTCAGGCTTGCTGGCGACCAGTCCCCACGCGCCGTTGACCGGATACTCCCAGTCCAGATCGATCCCATCAAGTCCGTATTTCTCAACGATAGCGTCGGCGGAGCGGATGAACACCGCCCGGGTCTCCGGGGTTGATGCCGCGCCCGAGAAGCCACGAGCGCCCCAGCCGCCGACGGAGAGCAGCACCTTAAGGTTGGGGTTCTGCTTACGCAGGACAGGGAGCAGAGCCAGATCGGTTTCCACCTTAGGAGATAACCAGATCTGGTGCAGCCTGGCTGGATCTTTTAACGCCGGGTTAGTTTCGTCTTTTTCGTCGTTATAGATCAGGCCAAAGGAGTAGTTCAGGTGGGTTATCTGGCGCACGTCCAGTTTATTGATATCCCCGCCCGGTCCGGCAGTGACATCGCCGCCGCCGTTGAAATAGCCGACGGACATCATCGAACTGGCGGAAGCAACCGAGGCGCAGAGCAGGGGTAAAGCTGCCAGCAATGGCAAAAGTTTCATACAAGTTCCTCTTTGACTGAATAAAAATAACCACGCCACGGAAAGGCGTGGCGAAAAAACAGCCGAAAAAGAATAGCATTACCGCTGCGCTGAGAGTGGGAGGGAGTTCACTTTATGGGAGATCGTGCGGGTTGCCGGATTGCCCGGCGGCGCTGCGCTTGCACGGGCCTGGGGTTTCGTAGGCCGGGTAAGCGTCAGCGCCACCCGGCGAACAGGCACGCTACGCCTGCGTTTCCTGCCAGTCTGCCAGGGTATACAGCGTGGCGCCTTCCGCCGCCATGTCCATAAACGCCTGGGCGCTGTCCTGACGCTGAATGTTCACCCCGCGACAGCCGTCGGTGATCACATTCACCCGGTACCCCAGCTGCAACGCGTCCAGCACGGTAAACTTCACGCAGTAATCCGTCGCCAGCCCCATTACGATCAGCTCCACGATCTCGTGATGACGCAGCCACTGATCCAGCCCGGTTTTCTGTCGGTGCCCGTTATCAAAAAAGGCGCTGTAGCTGTCGATGTTCGGGTTTTCTCCCTTCTGAAACACCGCGTCAATGGCTTTGCTGTTGAGCAGGGGATGCAGCTCTGCGCCTTCGCTGTGCTGCACGCAGTGATCGGGCCAGAAGGTTTGCGGCAGGCCGTCCAGCTCGCCCTGGGTAAAGGGCTCAACGTTATGCTGGCTGGCAAAGCTGCCGTGATCCGCCGGATGCCAGTCCTGGCTGGCAACCACCGCTTCGCCGCGTGCTTTACACCACCCGATCAGCGCGTTGGCAACATCTACCGTGCTGTCGCCTTCGGCTACCGCCAGCGCGCCGCCGGCGCAAAAATCATTTTGTAAATCGACCAGTAACAGGGCTCGTTGCTTCATAGGGGCTCCTTATTCGTCTGGCGTCAGTTCGCCACGCAGGTTTTGCATCATTGCGGTGCGGATCGCCTGCACATCCAGATCCTGACTGAGTAAGTAGTGAAGTTTAGTCAGCGTCGCCTCGACCGTCATATCGAACCCGCTGATCACCCCCGCATGGGCCAGGGCGTTACCGGTGGCATAGCCTCCCATATTTACCTTGCCGGACATGCACTGGGTCAGGTTCACCACCACAATCCCCCGGCTGCTCGCCTCCTGCAGCTCTTTCAGGAATTCGCCATTCTGCGGCGCATTGCCCACGCCGTAGGAGCGCAGGATCAGCGCTTTCACCGGCTGGCGCAGGAAGTTACGCACCACCTCGGCGGAGATGCCCGGATAGATCGTCACCACGCCGATAGGCTGTGGGGTAATGGGATGCACCACCAGCTCGCCGGAGGTGTGCGGCGCTGGCGGCGTGCCGAGGCGGCGGATATGGATCCCCGCTTCCAGCAGCGGCGTAAGGTTCGGCGAGGCAAAGGCGTCAAAGCCGTCGGCGTGGGCTTTGGTGGTGCGGTTCCCGCGATAGAGCCGGTTGTTGAAGAACAGGCTCACTTCGTTAATCGGGAAGTTGGCCGCCACGTACAGGGAGTTGAGCAGGTTGATCTGCCCGTCGGAGCGCAGCTCCGCCAGCGGGATCTGCGACCCGGTGACGATCACCGGCTTGCTGAGGTTTTCCAGCATGAACGACAGCGCCGAGGCGGTAAACGCCATGGTGTCGGTGCCGTGCAGGATCACGAAGCCATCGTAGTCGTCGTAGTGCGCCTTGATGTCGTCAGCGATATGTTGCCAGTCTTCCGGGGTCATGTCGGAAGAGTCCATCAGCGGATCGTATTCGTGGATGGTGAAGTCCGGCATCTCCGGGCGATGGAATTCGGGCATTAACGCCAGCTGGCGTTGCAGGTGGCCGGATACCGGAATGTAGCCATTTTCCGAGCGCTGCATACCGATGGTACCGCCGGTATAGGCCACATAAATTGATTTCTTTTGCATGATGTTATGTTCGTTTGCTTCAAAGAAAAATCCCCTCTTCGCAGAAGAGGGGATGAGGATTATCGTACGTTAGCGCAGGTGAGGCAGAACGCGTAGCGGTTTTGCGGATCGTTAAAGGCGGCCAGCTTGTCGCCCTCCGCTTTGACCGCTTTCGCCGCCGTGGCGACCGGAGCAGGCAGGTAAGCCTGCATCGCGTCCGGCAGCATGGCTTTTACCGAGCCGGAGAAGCTGTCCATCACCAGATCCATAAAGGTCGGCTCATCCTGATAGAAATCGATGTGCCACTGCTTCAGTTTCGCCAGCTCAGCGGCCTTCGCCACGGCATCGTCGAAGTCGCCCAGGTTATCCACCAGACCGTTGTTCTTCGCATCCTGGCCGGTCCAGACGTGACCCTGCGCAATCTGGTCGATCTGCTCCGGGGTTCGCTTACGGGAGTCGGCCACCAGGGTGATAAAACGCTTATAGCCGTTCTCAATGCTGAGCTGCATCATCTGCGACACTTCCGGCGGCAGCGCCTTGGTTACGGAGATGTCGGCCAGCGGTGATGTGGCGACGCCGTCGGTGTGCACGCCCAGATAGTCAAGGCTGTTTTCGACGGTGTTAATCACCCCGAAGATGCCAATCGAGCCGGTGAGGGTGCTCGGGTTCGCCACGATGTAGTTCGCCGGGGTGGAGATCCAGTAGCCACCGGATGCCGCCATACCGCCCATCGAAACCACCACCGGCTTACCGGCGGCGCGCGCGGCTGCCAGTTCAGCACGGATCACTTCTGATGCGCTGACGCTGCCGCCCGGGCTGTTGACCCGCAGGACGATGGCTTTCACTTTCGGATCGAGACGCGCGTCGCGGATCTGTGCGGCGGTGGTATCACCCCCGACGTTACCCGGCGTCTCTTCGCCATCCATAATCGCCCCGTTAGCAAAGACCACGGCGATGCTGTCCCCGGTATCGGCCGGTTTTTTCGCCTGATAATCGTAGAAGCTGATGGCGCTGAAGTTCTTCTCCTCTTTGCTCCAGCCGAACTGTTTGGTCAGGGATTTTTCAACCTCGGCGCTGGAGCCCAGAGCATCCACCAGTTTGTTGTCCAGAGCATATTTCGCGGTATCGCCATCCACCTTACGCAGCCCGTCCAGCACGCCCTGCGCGCCCGGGAACACCTGCTCAGCGGTGATCTGACGGTTCGCGGCAACGGTGCTCAGGTAGTTCTGCCACAGCTCGCCAATCCAGCGGCTGTCCGCTTCACGGGCGGCAGGGGACATATCGTCGCGGATAAACGGCTCAACGGCGGATTTATAGGTCCCGACGCGGAAGACGTGGGTGGTGACCTTCAGCTTATCGAGCAGCGATTTGTAATAGAGGCCATTGGTGGCAAAGCCGTGCAGATCCACGCTGCCCTGCGGCGAAAGCCATACTTTGTTGGCAAAGCTCGCCAGATAGTACTGCCCCTGGCTGTAGTTATCGCCCACCGCAATCACCGGTTTGCCGCTGTCGCGGAACTCGCGCAGCGCTTTACCGATGTACTGCATTGAAGGCTGATCCGCCCCGGCAAAGTTTTTCAGATCCAGCACGATGCCGGTAATGTTGCGATCGTCTTTCGCCTGACGAATGGCGTCGACGATATCGAACAGCGAGTTTTCCTGCAGACGGTCGCTGGTAGCGCCAAATAGCTGGCGGCCCAGTACGCCAAGTCGATTGCTGGTGGACGGTTTATCCACCACCACGCCGGTAATATCCAGCAGCAGCGCGCCGCGCCCGGCGTTCTGGCTCTGGCTGGTGGCGCTGAGGTGCATCCAGACACCGACGCAAACCATCACAATAAGGATGAAAAAGAGGTTCATCACCAGGTTGCGGACGAAATTAAGCAGTCGCCACGTCCATTTAAAAAAACCGGCAAGCAGTCGCCAGAGGGTTCGCATGTATTCTCCCTGTCCAGATAATTACCTGTCCGTCCACGCTGGACGGTGTTGTCGGGCTATCGTAATGACCCGACCGTCACTTGTCAGCAGGAATCGCCTGCTACGCTGTAACAAAATCTGCCGTCGTGTTAATTTTGAGTAAATTTCAAGACAGGAGTTAACCCAATGGATGCACTCGAACTGCTTGTTAACCGTCGTAGCGCCTCGCGCCTGGCGGAGCCTGCTCCGGCTGGCGAACAGCTGGACAACATTCTTCGCGCCGGGATGCGCGCCCCTGATCACGGCACCTTACAGCCGTGGCACTTCTTTATCATCGAGGGTGACGGACGCGATCGCTTCAGCACCCTGCTGGAAAAAGGCGCCATCGCTGCCGGCCAGGATGAGAAGGCCATTGAGAAAGCCCGCAACGCACCGTTCCGCGCCCCGATGATCATCGCCGTGGTCGCCAAATGCCAGCCGCAGCACAAAGTGCCGGTATGGGAGCAGGAGATGTCTGCCGGTTGCGCGGTGATGGCGATGCAGATGGCGGCGGTTGCACAAGGCTACAACGGTATCTGGCGCAGCGGCGCGTTAACCGACAGCCCGGTGGTGCGTGAAGGCCTCGACTGCGGCGCAGACGATAAAATCGTCGGTTTCCTCTATCTGGGCACCCCGCAGCTTAAAGCCTCGACCACCGTTTCCGTGCCTGACACCGCGCCTTTCGTCACCCGATTCTGAACATCCTCATAAAAACTGTCTGGATCCTGAGCAAGCGCAGCAGAATTCAGACAGTCATACTTATCACTTAATGGAATGAGCGCTAACATAGTGCAATTGTAATGAAAGGAGATTGTCATGAGCGAGCAAGCCATTCGTTTAACGCAATACAGCCATGGAGCCGGTTGCGGTTGTAAAATTTCACCTAAAGTGCTGGAGACCATCCTGCACAGCGAGCAGGCGAAGTTTGTCGACCCGAACCTGCTTGTGGGCAACGAAACCCGCGACGATGCCGCCGTCTACGATCTGGGCAACGGCACCAGCATCATCAGCACCACCGATTTCTTCATGCCGATCGTCGACAACCCGTACGACTTCGGACGCATCGCGGCCACCAACGCCATCAGCGATATTTTTGCCATGGGCGGCAAGCCGATCATGGCGATTGCGATCCTCGGCTGGCCGATCAATACCCTGGCCCCGGAGATCGCCCGCGAGGTGATCGAGGGTGGGCGTTTTGCCTGCCAGCAGGCGGGGATCGCCCTGGCGGGTGGCCACTCCATTGATGCCCCGGAGCCGATTTTCGGCCTGGCGGTCACGGGCGTGGTACCCACGGAACGCGTCAAACGCAACAGCACCGCTGAAGCGGGCTGCAAGCTGTTCCTCACCAAGCCGCTGGGTATCGGCGTGCTCACCACCGCCGAGAAAAAATCACTGCTGCTGCCAGAGCACAAAGGGCTGGCGACGGAAGTGATGTGTCAGATGAACCTGGCCGGTGCCGCCTTTGCCAATATCGACGGCGTGAAGGCGATGACCGACGTGACGGGCTTCGGGCTGCTGGGCCACCTCAGCGAAGTGTGTCAGGGCGCGGGCGTGCAGGCGCAGCTCTGGTATCAGGACATACCTAAACTGCCGGGCGTCGAAGCCTACATTACCCAGGGCGCTGTCCCGGGCGGCACGCAGCGTAACTTCGCCAGCTACGGCCATCTGATGGGCGAGATGCCTGCCGAGTGGCGCGATCTGCTGTGCGATCCGCAGACCTCCGGCGGCCTGCTGCTGGCAGTAACCCCAGACGCCGAAGACGACGTCCGCGCGACAGCCGCCGAGTACGGCATCACCCTCACCGCCATTGGCGAGCTGGTGACCGCCCGCGGCGGCCGTCCGATGATTGAGATCCGTTAATTCAATGCGGTTATTTATTGCCGAAAAACCGAGCCTCGCCAGGGCGATTGCGGATGTTTTACCCAAACCGCATCGCAAGGGCGATGGCTATATTGAGTGCGGAAACGGGCAGGTGGTGACCTGGTGTATTGGCCACCTGCTGGAGCAGGCCCAGCCGGACGCCTACGACAGCCGCTACGCGCGCTGGAATCTAAACGATCTCCCCATCGTGCCGGAAAAGTGGCAGCTGCAGCCGCGCCCGTCGGTGACTAAACAGCTGAACGTGATTAAGCGGCTGCTGAATGAGGCGACGGAAGTGATCCACGCCGGTGACCCGGACCGTGAAGGTCAGCTGCTGGTGGACGAAGTGCTGGATTACCTGAGTCTGGCCCCGGAAAAACGCCAGCAGGTGCAGCGCTGTCTGATTAACGATCTCAACCCGCAGGCGGTCGAGCGGGCCATTTCGCGTCTGCGATCCAACAGCGAGTTTGTCCCGCTGTGCGTCTCGGCGCTCGCCCGTGCCCGCGCCGACTGGCTGTACGGCATCAACATGACCCGCGCCTATACCATTCTCGGGCGTAACGCCGGGTATCAGGGTGTGCTCTCGGTGGGCCGGGTGCAGACCCCGGTGCTGGGGCTGGTGGTGCGCCGCGATGAGGAGATCGAGAACTTTGTCGCCAAAGACTACTTCGAGGTGAAAGCCCATATCGTCACCCCGAAAGACGAACGCTTTACCGCGGTGTGGCAGCCGAGCGAGGCCTGCGAACCCTATCAGGATGAAGAGGGGCGTCTGCTGCATCGACCGCTGGCCGATCACGTGGTGACCCGCATCCAGGGTCAGCCCGCTGTGGTCACCAGCTATAACGATAAACGGGAATCAGAACCTGCGCCGCTGCCGTTCTCGCTTTCTGCTTTGCAGATAGAAGCGGCAAAACGCTATGGCCTGAGCGCGCAAAACGTGCTCGATATCTGCCAGAAGCTGTATGAGACGCACAAGCTGATTACCTATCCGCGTTCCGACAGCCGCTACCTGCCGGAAGAGCATTTCGCCGGGCGTCACGCGGTACTGAACGCCATTGCCGCGCACGCTCCCGATTTGGTGCCGCAGCCGGTGGTCAACCCGGACACCCGCAACCGCTGCTGGGACGATAAAAAGGTGGATGCTCACCACGCCATCATTCCGACGGCGCGCAGCAGTTCCGTCAACCTGACGGATAACGAAGCGAAGGTCTATAACCTCGTGGCCCGCCAGTATCTGATGCAGTTCTGCCCGGATGCGGTGTTCCGCAAGTGCGTTATTGAGCTGGAGATCGCCAAAGGCAAGTTCATCGCTAAAGCCCGATTCCTCGCGGAAGCCGGGTGGCGCACGCTGCTGGGCAGTAAAGAGCGGGACGAGGAGAACGACGGTACGCCGCTGCCGGTGGTGGCGAAAAACGACGAGCTGCTGTGCGAGAAAGGCGAAGTGGTGGAGCGACAGACCCAGCCACCGCGCCACTTCACCGACGCCACAATCCTCTCAGCCATGACCGGGATCGCCCGCTTTGTGCAGGATAAAGATCTGAAGAAGATCCTGCGCGCCACCGACGGGCTGGGAACGGAAGCGACCCGCGCCGGGATTATCGAGCTGTTGTTCAAACGCGGTTTTCTGCACAAGAAAGGGCGCTATATCCACTCGACGGATGCGGGCCGGGCGCTGATCCACTCTCTACCGGAGATGGCCGCCAGACCGGACATGACCGCGCACTGGGAGTCGGTGCTGACCCAGATCAGCGAGAAGCAGTGTCGCTATCAGGACTTTATGCAGCCGCTGGTGGGCACCTTATTTGATTTGATCAACCAGGCGCGCAACACCTCGGTGAGGGATTTTCGCGGCATGGTGGCGCCGGGCGGCGACAAGAAGAAAAAGTTTAAGAAGAAGAGTGCGGCCTGAGGAATTGCCGGGTGGCGGCTACGCCTTACCCGGCCTACAAAAGCACGAACCGTAGGCCGGGTAAGCGCAGCGCCACCCGGCACAGCCACAGAATCAGATCACACCCTGACCCAACATCGCATCCGCCACTTTCACAAACCCGGCAATGTTCGCGCCGCGAACGTAGTTGGTCTGCTTCTCCTCGCCGCCGTACTCGACGCAGGCGTGGTGAATATCCAGCATGATGTGATGCAGACGCGCATCCACTTTCTCCGCTTTCCAGCCCATACGCGCGGCGTTCTGCGCCATCTCCAGACCTGAGGTTGCCACACCGCCGGCGTTCGCCGCTTTACCCGGTGCGAACAGCACGCCAGCCTGCAGGAACAGGTCGGTGGCTTCGATGGTGGTTGGCATGTTGGCCCCTTCGGCCACCGCTTTCACGCCGTTGGCGATCAGCTGGTGCGCGGCATCCACGTCCAGTTCGTTCTGGGTGGCGCACGGCAGGGCGATATCCACCGGTACGGCCCACGGCTGTTTGCCTTCCAGATAGACCAGCCCGAACTCACGGGCATAATCGGCCACGCGGCCGTCGCGGCTGGCTTTGATCTCGCACAGGCGCGCCAGTTTTTCGGTAGTGAAGCCCGCTTCGTCAACCACGGTACCGCTGGAGTCAGAGGCGGTAATCACCCGCGCGCCCAGCTCCATCGCTTTCTCGATTGCGTACTGGGCCACGTTGCCGGAGCCGGAAACCGCAACCCGCATCCCGTCAAAGCTCATCCCGTGACGCTTCAGCATCGCTTCCGTGAAGTAGACCAGACCGTAGCCGGTGGCTTCCGGGCGGATCAGGCTGCCGCCGAAGGAGAGGCCTTTCCCGGTAAAGACGCAGGCGCTGTTGTTGGAGAGTTTTTTCATCATCCCGGCCATAAAGCCCACTTCGCGACCGCCCACGCCGATATCCCCGGCCGGTACGTCGGTATCCGCGCCCAGGTGACGGTAGAGTTCAGTCATCAGCGCCTGGCAGAAACGCATCACTTCGCCTTCGCTTTTGCCTTTCGGATCAAAATCGCTGCCGCCTTTACCGCCGCCCATAGGCAGGGTGGTCAGAGCATTTTTAAAGGTCTGCTCAAAGCCGAGGAACTTCAGGATCGACAGGTTTACCGACGGGTGGAAACGCATCCCGCCCTTGAACGGGCCAATCGCGGAGCTGAACTGCACGCGCCAGGCACGGTTGACCTGCACCTGATTGCGGTCATCGACCCACACCACGCGGAACTGGATCACGCGTTCAGGTTCAACCAGGCGCTCAAGCAGGGACATCTGACGATAGCGGGGATTTTGTTCCAGGAATGGCCAGAGGGTGGTCATTACTTCACGTACGGCCTGAGCAAATTCGCTCTGGTGCGGGTCACGCTGTTGAACACGATTCAAAAAGGATTCAAGGGAGCAAGCCTGGTCCATAACTATAAGTTCCTCTTATATTAAAGATTGTTCTATTTGTTACAAATATATACATGTTGTTGTGTTTTTCGACTATACCACCCGATGGCCTTTTGAATGCAAGCGAAATTTCGCCGTCCAGATAAATTCATTAAACGCGCCGGGTCATAACAAAAAACGATGACCGGCGGGATTAAAGCTTCGGCCACTTTTTACCGTTATAGTGATTATCAGGACACAACAGGAAGAGACGTCTATGAAGCGTATTGTGATGGCTGTTTTGCTTGGGGTTTTCTCGGCCGGCAGTCAGGCCGACCAGCGGTTTGGCACCGGGGTGGATGTGAATATCCCGCCGGAGATCTTCAGCTCCAGCGGTCAGCGTCCGCCGCCGTGCAACCAGTGCTGCATCTATCAGGATCAAAACTATTCAGAAGGGGCGGTGGTAAAAGCCGAAGGCGTGTTGTTGCAGTGCCAGCGCGATCCTAATGCCCTGAGCACAAATCCGCTGGTGTGGCGTCGCGTAAGAGAATAAACGCTTCAAGCAAAGGGATATCCGCCGGGGCGAGATCGTAATCCAGCGCCTCGCGCGGTGAACACCACACCAGCTGGCTGTGGTAGTGCGTTTGGGGTGCGCCGGTAAATTCCGGTACGTGCCAGGCGTGCAGATTGATGAGTCGCTGCGACACTTCCCGCTGATGGCTGGCGACGTAGTGGGCAGGGCGGGCTTCAATGCCAAGCTCCTCGCGCAACTCACGCACCAGCGCGTCGGGCTGCGTCTCCCCGGTTTCCACTTTACCCCCGGCAAACTCCCACAAACCCGGCTGATCCGCATGCTCAGGGCGTTGCGCCAGTAAAATTTTGCCATCCCGTTCGAGAATAGCGCAGACAACATCGAGTGTTTTTAGCATGATCGTCAATAATGGTTGAGAGAAAAAGAGTTAGGATCTGCGCACTTAACACGCCAGGGAGCATCCTGTGAAAGAGATACCGCCAGTCTGGGTTAAACCCATCGAATCCATCCCCGCCATTCTAACGCCAGTCGCCTCGATGCAGAAAAAACATTATGGCGCGGTGCTTAATCCCCTGCGCTGGTGGGGACGCATGCCCCGGCTCTTCTGGCTGGTGGCGCTGTTTGTCGGCTTTCTGGAGCGTAAAAAATCGCCGCTCGAGCCGGTACTGCGATCGCTGCTGATGACCCGTATCTCGCAGATCTGCCACTGCGCCTTTTGCATCGACGCCAACGCGCTGCGCCTGGCAGAACGCAGCGGTGGGCTGGACAAGGTGCAGGCGGTGGCAACATGGCGCGACAGCAGCCTGTTCAACGATAAAGAGCGCGCCGCGCTGGCCTATGCGGAGGCGGTGACCGCCACGCCGCCGAGGGTTGATGAGACCACCAAAGCGGCGCTGCGCCGTCACTTTGACGATGAGGCGATCACCGAGATGACGGCCCTGATCGCTTTCCAGAATTTGTCGGCCCGCTTTAACGCGGCGCTGGAGATCCCCTCGCAGGGATTGTGTGCAGTGGCAGGAGAGAAACGCGATGCTTGACCGTCACCTTCACCCGCGCATCAAGCCGCTGCTTAACCGGCTGGTGAACACCCTTGATAAACCGGGCATCACCCCGGACGGTATTACGTTGATTGGCTTTGCCATCGGGGTGCTGGCGCTGCCGTTTCTGGCGCTGGGCTGGTATCTGGCGGCGCTGGTGGCCATTGTGCTAAACCGTCTGCTTGACGGGCTGGACGGGGCGCTGGCCCGGCGGCGCGGGCTGACCGATGCCGGCGGTTTTCTCGATATCTCTCTCGACTTCCTGTTCTACGCCCTGGTGCCCTTTGGTTTTGCCCTAGCCGATCCCATTCAGAACGCGCTGCCCGCCGCCTGGCTGCTGTTTGCCTTTATCGGCACCGGGAGCAGTTTTCTGGCGTTTGCGGCGCTGGCCGCGAAGCATGAGATTGATAATCCGGGCTATGCCCATAAGTCGTTTTACTATCTGGGGGGCCTGACGGAGGGGACGGAAACGCTGCTGCTGTTTGTGCTTTTTTGCCTGTTTCCGGCCCATTTCGGCTGGATGGCGTGGGTGTTTGGCGCGTTGTGCTGGCTCACCACCGCAACGCGCATCTGGAGTGGGTATCTGACGCTGAAAAACGTTCAGCGCCAGCCGTGATCACAGTGAACTGTCTGGCCCGCGTTCACCGGTTGCCACAGGGTTCTGCGGGTTGCTGCTCCACTCGTACCAGCCTCCGTCGTAGACGCCGACGTTTTTCCAGCCCATCGCCCGGGCGTACATAAAGGTTTCAGATGCCCGCCAGCCGGTGCCGCAGTAAAACGCCACCTGCTGATCCGCCACGATATGCCACTGCTTCCACATGGCCGCGATATCGTCCGCGCTGCGCATGGTGCCGTCCGGGTTCTTGAAATCTTCCATATGGGTGGCATCGCTCCCCGCGTGGCCCCAGCGTGCGCCCTGAATCTCACCTTTTGGCTTGATGTAGCTGTAGCCGCTGGTGACGCCGGTAAACTCCGGCCACGAGCGGATGCTCACCAGCGAGGCGTCCTTACGATGCAGCAGGCCGCGAGCCTGTTCGGTATTCAGCATCAGCTGCGGCTGCCCGGGAACTGGCGCGCCAAAATCGGCGGCGGGGATCACTTTGCCCGGCGTGCCGCGTTCAACCGGCAGGCCAGCGTCGTCCCACGCTTTCCAGCCGCCATCCAGCAGGCGGACATCTTTCACCCCGGCATACAGCATGATCTGCGCCACGCGCGCGGCGGCATAGACGTCGCGGCCGTAAAGGATCACCGTGGTGTCATGGCGAATGCCATGTTTCGCCAGCATGGCTTTGAGCGCGTCATCGGAGACCTTGTTCCACAGCGGTTCGCTCTCTACCTCGTTGGTGTCGATATAGTCCGCACCGGGAATGTGGCTCAGCAGATAAAATTTCGGCGCGCCCCAGGCGGCCTCAATCACTTTCCACTCCCCGGCAGGGGCGGCGGTCACGGCTTTACCCTGCTGAAGCTGACTGAGCCATTGGGGATAAACCAGCTGTTCGAAGTGGGCGAGGCGCTGCAGGCGCGCCGGGGTTTGCAGGGCGTCACCGAGCAAAGCGATGTGGCTGAAGCCCGCCTCGCTCAGCCGCGCCTTTACGGCCTGGTTATCGCTGTCGCTACCGTATAACGCGATGGGGGTTGTCGGGATCAACTGATGCTGCGTGGCCCAGGCTTTCAGCTGCGCCTCGTTCATCGCGCCAAGCCAGCTGGCAGAAAGATTAAGAGCCGAAGGTTCATGCCCGGAGGTCCCGTTCAGTGCCTGCGGCCAGCCGTTGTAAAAGGCGCTGACGCGGGTATCAATCACCGCGCCTTTTTGCTGTTGAAGCTCAGCCAGGGTGAGGGAATGCGCCATATCAGCGGCGAAAGAAGAGAAAGCGGCGAGACCTAAAGCGGCGGTCAGCGCGGTCAGTTGAGAAACACGTTTCATCGAAATGCCCGTCGTAAGAGAAAAGAGCCGTGATTGTGGCAACCCTCCCGACTAAAAACGTTGCGTTTGCGCAGGTTGCCCTTCGATTCATTGCCACTTCTCCATCGCCAGCACCCGACCGCCGGACGGTACATCGTCCTCGTCGTGGGTCACCTGTACGACCGGAATGCCCAGGCTGCGCACTTCGGCAAACACCCAGCGGCGAAACTGATCGCGGAGCGTTTTATCCAGACGACTGAACGGCTCATCAAGCAGCAGCGCCTGCGGCTGGGCCAGCAGGGCGCGCAGCAGGCTGACCCGTGCGCGCTGCCCGCCGGAAAGCGTGGCCGGATCGCGATGAAAAAACCCGCTCAAATCGGCGGCGTCCAGCGCGTCGTTGACCTGCTGTTTGCGCGCCGCGCCTTTGACCGACGCCGGGAGCGCCAGCAGCAGGTTCTGCCCGACGCTGAAGTGATCGAACAATAGCGCATCCTGGAACAGCAGCCCCAGGCTCCGCTGCTCGGTGGGCAGGGTGTCGCAGCGCCGGGCGTTGATCCACAGCTCCCCTTCGGCGCGAAAATCCGCGGGCAGGGCCCCCACCATCCAGGCAAACAGCGAGGATTTCCCGCTGCCGGAGGGGCCCATCAGGGTGAGGATCTCCCCTGGCTGCACGGTAAAACTGACGTTATGCAGCAGCGTTGTCTGGCGCAGCGAGAGCGAAACATCCTTGACCATCAGCATTAACGTAACCCCTGTCGAAAACGGCCAATCAGCCTGGAAAGTACAATGCAGACGGCGAAAACCAGCATCGGCAGCAGCAGCTGCCACAGCGCCTGCGCCGCCAGCACCGCGCTGCTCCCGCCGCTGCTGAGCGCGACGGCGTCGGTGGTGAGGGTAGCAAACCGTCCGCTCCCCAGCCACAGGGTGGGCAGATACTGCGCCACGCTGACGGAAAAGCCGACCGCGAACGCCGTCAGCGCCGGGCGGATCATCTGCGGGCATTTGATCAGCCAGAAAATTTTAAGCGATCCCCAGCCGAGCGTGCGGGCGGTCAGGATTAGGCGCGGATCGAGCCTGCGCCAGGCCGGTTGCATCACCAGCAGCATCCACGGCAGCACCCACAGCAGATGCCCCCACAGCACGGCGATAAACTGTCCGTCCAGCTGTAACAGCAGCGCCAGCCGATACTGCCCGGCCACCAGCGGCAGGGCGGGAAGGGCCAGCGGCAGCCAGACCCAGAACGCGCCGCGCTGCGGGCCCCACTCGAGCCACAGCAGAATCATTCCCAGCGCAATACCCGCAGAGAGCAGCCCCAGCATCAGGCTCAGCCCGGCCGTCTCGCGCGTGACGCTGGCATTGCCCGCCACCAGCACCAGCACCGCGATGCTGGCGAGACCGGCCAGGGGGAGCAGCACCCCGCAGGCTTGTCCCATCACAAGCGGTCGCGGCGTCGGGCGCTCCCCGGACACCGCCGGGATGGTGCGCCGCCAGCGCCGCCAGCCGATAAACACCGCGATGGCAATCAGTTCCAGCAGCACCAGCAGGATCGCGCATACCAGCATCCCTTTGGCCTGCTGGACGCTGTCGCCCTGCGTCAGCCACTGCCAGGCCAGCACCGCCAGGGTGGGGGGATTACCGGGCCCGAGGATCAGGGCGACGTCCACCACCGACAGCGACCAGGCGATCACCGCCAGCATTACCGCCCCCAGCGCCGGGGCGATGGCGGGCAGGATCAGCCAGCGCAGCGCCTGCCAGCGGCCGTATCCCAGCGAGCGCAGGATCGTCACTTTTTGCGCCAGCTCCTTCTCCGGCAGCGAGGCATAAATCGCCCACATCACGAAGGCGCTCTCCTTGACGGCGAGGGTCAGGCCCAGCCCGATCCCGTAGCGATCCATCATTGGGGAGCAGATCGTACAGACGCGATAGAGCGCGCCCCCTTCGGCAAAAACCAGCAATATGCTGACGGCAAACGCCACGTGCGGGATCGCCAGCAGCCACGGGAGATGGTTGCACAGCCGCCGCCAGTGGCTGCCGGGCCACAGCGCGGCCACCACCGCGAGGGCCAGCATCAGCGCCCCGGCGGCGGCAATCAGCGTAGAAACCAGAGTGGCGATCAGCGCCTGCGGCAACTGCGGATCGGCCGCCAGCGCCCGCCAGCTATCCGCAGAAAAAATCGGCGGCAGCAGCAGGCCGAAGGCGGGCAGTAGCGGCAGATACACCGCGCCCAGCAGCAGCCAGGCCAGGGCGCTTAGTGGGTGCCGTAGCGACGAAGCCATTCCTGCTCCAGCGCGTTAACCCAGGCGGCATGCGGCTCACCAAGGGTCGGTGGAAGATCCGCCGGAATAAACTGGCGCAGCTTTTCTGCCTGGGGGGCAGGCAGTTTCTGCGGGTCAAGCACGCTTGGGTCGCCCCAGTTGGCCGGGTCCGCCTTGCGGATCTGCGCCTCTGGCGAGAGTAAGAAGTTCGCGACGACCTTTGCCCCCGCGCTGGCGGAGGCGTTAGCCGGGATCGCCACAAAATGGACGTTGCCGAGCATTCCCTGGCGGAAGCCAAAGCTGTAGCTGTCCGCTGGCAGCTCCTTGCTGGCGACTTTCTGCCGGGCGTGGGCCGGGTTAAAGGTGATCGACAGGCGTAAATTTCCGCTCGCCAGCAAAGCATCCATCCGCGCCGGAGACGGCGGGAAGTCTTTGCCCTCGCGCCACAGATAAGGATGCAGCTTATCCAGATAGGCCCACAGGGGGGCGGTAATGCGGGCAAAGTTGGCGTTGTCCGGCGGCTGTTTCAGCGCCTCCGGCTGGGTGGTCTGCGTCAGCAGGAGCTGTTCCAGGAACGCGGTGCCGGTAAAGTCGGGCGGGCGGGGGTAGGTGACGGTGCCGGGATGTTTGCTGGCGTATTCCAGCAGCGCCCCGGCGTCCGCCAGCGGCTCAGCAAGCTGTTCGCGACGGGCAATAAAGGTGAGCTGGGCGCTGCCCCAGGGGGATTCAGCCCCTTCGGTCGGAATGGCGAAATCTTCGCTGACCGGTTTGGTTGTATCCACATAGCGCCAGTTGGGGAGGGTTTTTGCCCAGCCGGTCTGCAGCAGCCCGGCGGTTTTCAGGGTGCGGAAGTTCTCCCCGTTCACCCACAGCAGATCCACCGAGCCGTTAGTTTTGCGCCCGGCGCTGGCCTCGGTCTGGATCCGCTTCACCGCGTCGGCGGCATCCGCCAGACGGACAATCTTCAGGTTGATGGCGTAGTGGCTTTTCATTTCGCCGCTCACCCAGTCCAGGTAGCGGTTCACCGCCTCATCGCCGCCCCAGGCGTTAAACCAGACGGTCTGGCCCCGGGCGTCCTGTTTGATTTTCTGCCAGCCGTCATCGGCCAGCGCCTGTCCTGCCATCAGCAGGCCCGTTAACAACATGCAAAAACGCACACGGCGCATAATGCCTCCCTGTTATGGAGAAGTGCGGGAAAAACGGGCCAGCAGCCAGCGGGTGATGAGCGGCAGCAGCCCCAGTAGCGTGAAGGCTAAAACCACGCCGGGCGAGAGGATATCACGCAGCGAGGCGATCTGCCCCAACTGGTGCCCGGCATTCAGATAGACAATCGCCCCCGGCAGCATGCCGAGCTGGCTGACCCACCAGTAGCGTCTCACGCCAAGTGTAGTCACTCCGGCCAGCAGGTTGACCACAAAGAACGGAAACAGCGGCACCAGGCGCAGGGCAAAGAGATAAAACGCCCCGTCGCGGGAGACGCCTTGGTTGACGGTACGCATCGGCCCGGCAAAGCGGCGCTGCACCCAGTCACGCAGCAGGTAGCGGCTGGTAAGCATTGCCAGCGTCGCGCCAAGCGTCGAGGCGAACGAGACCAGCACAATCCCCGGCCACAGGCCGAACAGCGCCCCGCCGAGCAGGGTCAGTAGCGCTGCGCCCGGCAGCGACAGGGTGGTGACCAGCACATAGACGATAAAAAAGAGTGCGGCGCTTTTTAACGGTGTCTGCTGGCAGTAAAGCAGCAGGGCCTGATGCTGCGCCTGGAGATTTTCCAGCGTCAGCATGCCGGGAGGCAGTTGCGTAAAGATGATGCTAAAAGCGCCCAGAAGGGCGCATATAAGCAGAAATTTACCGCGATGTATCCGCATTTACTTCACGTCGAAGGTTGCCCATACCGGGGCATGGTCAGAGGGTTTTTCCATGCTGCGGATCTCGTAGTCGATCCCGGTTTCGATGCAGCGCTCCGCCAGCGGGGCGCTTGCCAGCAGCAGGTCGATGCGCAGGCCACGGTTGTCATCAAAGCCCTTAGAGCGGTAATCAAACCACGAGAAGCGATCCTGGGTTTCCGGGTTGGCGGTGCGGAAAGTATCCACCAGACCCCAGTCCAGCAGGCGTCCCATCCACTCGCGCTCTTCCGGCAGGAAGGAGCACTTCCCGGTGCGCAGCCAGCGCTTGCGGCTGTCTTCGCCGATGCCGATATCCAGATCGGTATAGCTGATGTTCATGTCGCCCATGATCAGCACCGGATTCTCTTTTTTCAGCTCGGTTTCGAGGAAGGACTGCAGATCCTGGTAGAACTTCTCTTTCGCCGGGAACTTCAGGGGATGGTCGCGGCTCTCGCCCTGCGGGAAGTAACCGTTGATCACGGTGATGTTGCCCAGCGGCGAGGGAATTTCCGCCATGATGATGCGGCGCTGGGAATCTTCACCGTCACCCGGGAAGCCGCGGCGCACCGAGACCGGCGTCTCTTTGGTGAGCAGCGCCACGCCGTAATGGCCTTTCTGGCCGTGATAGAAGACGTTGTAACCCAGTTTTGCCACCTCTTCGAGGGGGAACATATCGTCGTGAACTTTTGTCTCCTGCAGGCCGATCACGTCAGGCTGATGCTGGTCGACGAGGGCTTGCAGTTGATGAGGACGGGCGCGCAGGCCGTTGATATTAAAAGAGACAAATTTCATAGTCGCTGCCAGTGCAAGGTGAATAGTGCAAGGATGGTAGCAGAATTTCCGACGGCTGACTCCCGCCGCTGCGTATGTTCGGCCAATTACTGCGACAGCTTGTATCAACGGTGCAATTTCTGCACCGTTCTGGCGCGTAACGCCCTCTGATGGCGCGTAAAAGCTATACAAATTTCGCGAGCGATCACAATTCCAGAATTATATTTGGCCTATGCATAATATTTCTGTTTTTCCTTCGGTAAAGCGCCGCTTGTTGTAAAAATATTCACTTTTTATGCAATAACAGTGAATAACTCCATATTGTAACCTGTTGATATTTCGTTAACTCATCCCGTTTATGCATTTTTATCGCTGGCTGGCACGAACGCTGCAATCTACATTCACAGGGCAAACACATAAATATTTAACATTTTATCAACCTTTTATTTACCGGGTGAGGTCGCTATGTCTCTGTCAATTACGCGTGAAAACTTTGATGAATGGATGATGCCGGTTTACGCCCCGGCGGCTTTTATTCCGGTACGGGGAGAGGGCTCGCGCCTGTGGGATCAACAGGGTAAAGAGTATATCGACTTCGCCGGCGGTATTGCGGTCAATGCCCTGGGACACGCCCATCCGGCCCTGCGTCAGGCGCTGAACGATCAGGCGGCGAAGTTCTGGCATACCGGCAACGGCTACACCAACGAACCCGCGCTGCGTCTGGCGAAAAAACTGATCGACGCCACCTTTGCGGAAAAAGTGTTCTTCTGTAACTCGGGCGCGGAGGCCAACGAAGCCGCGCTGAAACTGGCGCGCAAATATGCTCACGATAACTTCGGCAGCCAGAAAAGCGGCATCGTCGCCTTCAAAAATGCCTTCCACGGCCGCACCCTGTTTACCGTCAGCGCCGGCGGGCAGCCTTCCTATTCCCAGGACTTCGCGCCGTTGCCGCCGGATATCCGCCACGCGGTCTATAACGATCTGCAGTCTGCCAGCGAGTTGATTGACGATACCACCTGCGCGGTGATCGTCGAGCCGATGCAGGGTGAAGGCGGCGTGCTGCCCGGGGATAAAGCCTTCCTGCAGGGGCTGCGCGAGCTGTGCGATCGTCACAACGCGGTGCTGATTTTTGACGAAGTGCAGACCGGCGTCGGGCGCACCGGCGAGCTGTATGCCTATATGCACTATGGCGTCACGCCGGATGTGCTCTCCACCGCCAAGGCGCTGGGCGGCGGCTTCCCGGTCGGGGCGATGCTGACCACCGACAAATTTGCCCGCGTGATGACCGTCGGCACCCACGGCACCACCTACGGCGGCAACCCGCTGGCGTCGGCGGTGGCAGGTCAGGTGCTGGATATCATTAACACCCCAGAAGTGCTGAACGGCGTGAAACAGCGTCACGACTGGTTTGTCGAGCGTCTGCAGGCCATTAACAACAAAACCGGCCTGTTCAAAGAGATTCGCGGTCTGGGGCTGCTGATCGGTTGTGTACTCACGGACGAATTCGCCGGAAAAGCTAAACTTATTTCACAGGAAGCGGCAAAAGCGGGCGTGATGGTATTGATCGCCGGGGCTAACGTGGTGCGGTTTGCGCCTGCGCTGATTGTCAGCGAAGAAGAGGTGCGGACCGGGTTAGATCGCTTTGCGCTTGCCTGTGAACAGGTGAAGTCCGGGGTGTCATCATGATGGTCATCCGTCCCATTGAGCGCGGTGATTTACCCGCCCTCATGCAGCTTGCCGGTAAGACGGGAGGCGGGCTGACCTCGCTTCCCGTTGATGAAAATACGCTCTCGGCGCGCATCGAGCGCTCCATCGAGACCTGGCAAGGGACGCTGCCGAAAGGCGAACAGGGTTATGTGTTTGTGCTGGAAGATACCGACACCGGCACCGTAGCGGGGATCTGCGCCATTGAGGTGGCGGTGGGCCTGAACGATCCCTGGTACAACTACCGCGTGGGCACGCTGGTGCATGCCTCGAAAGAGCTGAACGTCTACAACGCGCTGCCGACGCTGTTTCTCAGTAACGATCACACCGGCAGCAGCGAACTGTGCTCGCTGTTTCTCGACCCGTCATGGCGCAAGGAGGGCAACGGCTATCTGCTTTCCAAATCGCGCTTTCTGTTTATGGCCGCTTTCCGCGATCGCTTTAATGAAAAAGTGGTCGCCGAGATGCGCGGCGTGATCGACGAAACCGGCTTCTCGCCGTTCTGGAAAAGCCTGGGCGAACGCTTCTTCTCCATGGAGTTCAGCAAGGCGGACTACCTGTGCGGCACCGGGCAGAAAGCCTTTATCGCCGAACTGATGCCGAAACACCCCATCTATACCCATTTCCTCAGCCCCGAGGCGCAGGCGGTGATTGGCGAAGTGCATCCGCACACTGCCCCGGCGCGCGCGGTGCTGGAAAAAGAGGGCTTCCGCTACCGCAACTATGTCGACATCTTCGACGGCGGCCCGACCCTGGAGTGCGATATTGACCGGGTGCGGGCGATCCGTAAAAGCCGTCTGGTGGAGGTGGCCGAGGGCCAGCCTGCGCCGGGGGAATTTCCGGCCTGCCTGGTGGCAAACGAGCAGTATGACCATTTCCGCGCCACGCTGATCCGCGTGGATCCTGATTGTGAACGTCTGGTGCTGACCCCTGCGCAGCTGGATGCCCTGAAATGCCGCGCTGGCGATCGTATTCGCATGGTGCGCCTGTGCCCCGAGGAGAAAACGGTATGAACTTATGGATTAACGGCGACTGGGTCACCGGCGAAGGTGAACAACGCAGCAAACACAACCCGGTAGGCCAGGAGTTGCTCTGGCAGGGGGCGGACGCCAGCCCGGCGCAGGTTGAACAGGCCTGCCGCGCGGCGCGCGGCGCGTTCCCCGGCTGGGCGAAGCTGCCGTTCAGCGCCCGCCAGGCGATTGTTGAGAAATTTGCTGCCCTGCTGGAGGCGAATAAACAGGAGCTGACCAGCATTATTGCCCGCGAAACCGGCAAGCCGCGCTGGGAGGCGGCGACCGAAATCACCGCCATGATCAACAAGGTCGCCATTTCGATAAAGGCCTACCACACCCGCACCGGCGAGCAGCGCACCGAGATGGCAGACGGTGCCGCCACGCTGCGCCATCGCCCGCACGGCGTGCTGGCCGTGTTTGGCCCCTATAACTTCCCCGGCCATCTGCCGAACGGCCACATCGTGCCCGCGCTGCTGGCGGGCAACACTCTGATCTTCAAGCCGAGCGAGCTGACGCCGTGGAGCGGTGAGGCGGTAGTCAAACTGTGGGAGCAGGCCGGGCTGCCGCCGGGCGTGCTTAATCTGGTGCAGGGCGGACGCGAAACCGGCCAGGCCCTGAGCGCCCTCGGCGACATCGACGGGCTGCTGTTTACCGGCAGCGCCGGGACCGGCTATCAGCTGCACCGCCAGCTCGCCGGTCAGCCGGAAAAAATTCTGGCCCTTGAGATGGGCGGCAACAATGCCCTGATCGTCGATGACCCGTCGGATATCGACGCCGCGGTTCACCTGACGATCCAGTCAGCCTTTATTACCGCCGGGCAGCGCTGCACCTGCGCCCGTCGCCTGCTGGTAAAAAGCGGGGCAGAAGGCGATGCCTTCCTGGCCCGTCTGGTCGAAGTGAGCGGACGCCTGCTGCCGGGCGAGTGGGATGCCAGCGACCAGCCGTTTATCGGCGGGCTGATCTCCGAGCAGGCGGCAAAAAATGTCTATCACGCCTGGCGGGAGCATGTTGCCCGTGGCGGCCAGTCGCTGCTGGAACCGCGTCTGGTGAAAGCGGGCACCTCTTTACTCACCCCGGCCATTGTTGAGATGACCAACGCGCGCGACGTGCCGGATGAAGAGGTCTTTGGCCCACTGCTGTGCGTCTGGCGCTACGACGATTTTGACCAGGCCATCGCCATGGCGAACGCCACGCGCTACGGCCTGTCGTGCGGGCTGATCTCCCCGGATCGCGAGCGCTTTGACCAGCTGCTGCTGGAGGCCCGCGCCGGGATCGTTAACTGGAATAAACCGCTCACCGGCGCGGCCAGTACCGCACCCTTTGGCGGGGTGGGGGCCTCCGGCAACCATCGCGCCAGCGCCTGGTATGCGGCAGATTATTGCGCCTGGCCGATGGCGAGCCTCGAGACAGCCGCCGTCGTCCTGCCGGAGCAGCTGAATCCGGGTCTCGATTTCACACGGGAGAAGCGTCATGAAAGCGCGTGAAGTTAACTTCGACGGGCTGGTGGGGCTGACCCACCACTACGCCGGGCTGTCGTTCGGCAATGAGGCCTCTACAAAGCACCGCTTTCAGATCTCCAACCCACGGCTGGCGGCAAAGCAGGGTCTGTTAAAGATGAAGGCGCTGGCCGATGCGGGCTTCCCTCAGGCGGTGATCCCGCCCCAGGAGCGGCCCAACGTCGGCGTGCTGCGTCAGCTTGGCTTTACCGGCACGGACGAGCAGGTAGTGGAAAAGGCAGGCACCCAGATGCCGCAGCTGCTCTCCGCCGCCAGCTCCGCTTCCTCTATGTGGGTGGCCAACGCCGCCACGGTGGCCCCGTCTGCGGATACCCTCGACGGGAAAGTGCATCTGACGGTGGCGAATCTGAATAACAAGTTTCACCGCGCCAGTGAGGCCGGCACTACGGAACAGGTGCTGCGCGCCATCTTCCGCGATGAATCCCGCTTCAGCGTGCATACGGCGCTGCCGCAGGTGGCGATGTTCGGCGACGAAGGGGCGGCCAACCATAACCGTCTCGGCGGCGATTACGGCGAGCCGGGCCTGCAGCTGTTTATCTATGGCCGTGACGAGGGGGCTGGCCGCGCGCCTGCCCGCTACCCGGCCCGTCAGACTCTGGCCGCAAGCCAGGCCGTGGCCCGCCTGAATCAGGTCAATCCGGGGCAACTGATGTTTGCCCAGCAAAACCCGCTGGTGATTGACCAGGGTGTGTTCCATAACGACGTGATTGCGGTATCAAATCGTCAGGTGCTGTTCTGCCACGAGCAGGCGTTTGTCGATCAGCCCGCGTTGTTGCAGTCCCTGCGCGATCGCGTGCCCGGCTTTATGCCTATTGTGGTGCCGACCGGGGCGGTCCCGGTGCAGGACGCGGTGGCAACCTACCTGTTTAACAGCCAGCTTTTGAGCCGCGACGACGGCAGCATGATGCTGGTCCTGCCCCAGGAGTCGCAGAACCACCCGGGCGTCTGGCGCTACCTGAGCCAGCTGGTGGCAGAGGATAACCCCATCAGCGAACTGCGGGTGTTCGATCTGCGTGAAAGCATGGCCAACGGCGGCGGTCCGGCGTGTCTGCGCCTGCGCGTGGTGCTGACCGCCGAAGAGCAGCGGGCGGTGAACCCGGCGGTGATGATGAACGATACCCTGTTCAACACGCTTAACGACTGGGTGGATCGCTACTATCGCGACCGTCTGACCCAGGCCGATCTGATCGACCCGCTGCTCCTGCGGGAAGGGCGCGAGGCGCTGGATGCCCTGACGCGCATTTTGCAGCTCGGCTCCGTCTATCCGTTCCAGCAATAAAGGAGGCGTTATGGAAAACTTTCTGGCGCTGACGATGGCCGATGAACCCCCCGCCCAGCGCGAAGGCAACGGGGCGTCGTTTCACTGGCGCTGGCTGGCACGCGGCGTGCTGGAGCTAACCCCGGAGGCGGCAAGCGAGCGCGCCCTGGTGCTCTCTGCCGGGATCCACGGCAACGAAACGGCCCCGGTGGAGATTGTCGACCTGCTGGTCAGGGCACTGTTTCGCGGTGAACTGACCTTGCGCTGCCGTCTGCTGGTCATCTACGGCAATCCTCCGGCGCTGCGGGCCGACAAGCGCTACCTGACCTGCGACATCAATCGCCTGTTCAGCGGGCGCGGAGCGCAGTTCCCGGCCTGCAATGAGACCGAACGGGCGGTGTTGCTGGAGACGCTGGTTGAAGCCTTTTACCAGCAGGCGGGGGCCGATCGCTGGCATCTCGATCTGCATACCGCCATTCGTGCCTCTTATCATGAGCGATTTGGCGTGCTGCCCCAGCGCAGTCAGCCCTGGGACGAGGCCTTTATTGAGTGGCTGGGGGATGCCGGGCTTGAAGCGCTGGTGTTTCATCAGGCACCTGGCGGTACCTTTACCCATTTCACCTGCGAGCGTTTTGGCGCGCTGGCCTGCACGCTGGAGCTGGGGAAAGCGCTGCCGTTCGGGCATAACGATCTGACGCGCTTTGCCACCACCCATCAGGCGCTGCGGGCGTTGCTGAGCGGTGTGGCCTCGACGCCGCACGCTGAGCCAGTGGAGCAGTATCGTGTGGTGCAGCAGATCACCCGGCGCAGCGAGGCCTTTGTCCTGCATATGGCCGGGCATACCCTCAACTTTACCCCTTTCCGCCAGGGCGTTTTACTGGCAGAGGATGGGGACGAGCGCTACGAGGTGCAAAAGCCGACCGAGTACGTGCTGTTCCCCAATCCGGCAGTGGCCTTTGGCTTACGCGCCGGGCTGATGCTGGAAAAAATCGGCTGATAAATACCTGGCCCCAATAAGCGCAACGCGGCGGGGCCGGTTATTCACGCACTCATTTCATTATCACTGCTTTTATTACAGATTATTCCTGGCTGTTTGCTTTATTATTAATCTGTTTGTCGGTATACTCCTTCACAATCTCTTTAAAATCATGTTATTGCATATTTCTGTTTCAACTCTCCACGCTTTATCCTTATTTTCTCCATATTTGACGATAATTTGTTTTTTACACTTTCATTGTTTTACTGTTGCTCTGACTAATTGACGATAAACCCCGTAAAGTGAATCTCGTCAACACGGCATAGCGCCGAAGAATAACTGAAAGGAAGGACAAAATTATGCGTAAATTAACTGCACTGTTTGTTGCCTCTACCCTGGCTCTGGGCGCTACCAGCGCGGCGTTCGCCGCAGATACCGCCACCACCACGGCAGCACCGACCGAAGGCAAAATGATGCATCATAAAGGTAAGCCGGGTATGCATCACGACATGATGTTTAAAGACCTGAACCTGACCGATGCGCAGAAACAGCAGGTTCGCGACATCATGAAAAGCCAGCGTGACCAGATGAAGCGTCCGCCGGTAGAAGAGCGTCGCGCAATGCATGACATCATCGCCAGCGACAGCTTCGATAAAGCGAAAGCCGAGGCGCAGGTAGATAAGATGGCCGAGCAGCATAAAGCCCGCATGCTGGCGCACATGGAAACCCAGAACAAGATCTACAACATTCTTACCCCGGAACAGAAAAAGCAGTTTAATGCCAATTTTGAGAAGCGTCTGACAGAACGTTCAGCGCCGGAAGGTAAAATGACCCCACCAGCCGAATAATCGGTTCAGCCATTCAAGACCGCCGGAGTCCTGTTCACCCAAGCATATTCGCTGTGGACAGGTCCGGCGGTTTTTTCTTTTCCTGCCTCTTGCCAGCCGCCGCCATCCCGGTATTCTCCTGTTATCGATCTGCAGAATGTGTTTGAAATGTCTGACGTTACTTTTTTTCATCGTCGGACTAAGGCCCACCCGCACATCTGCCGATATTGATCCGCAGCGACCTAATGATAACAAACAATAAGCAACCGCCCCCGGCGGGGTGCTCTGGCGCGCATTGCGCCATTTGGAGTGGTGATGGACTTTTTTGATATCCGCAAAATGCCGGTTAACCTCTGGCGCAACGGCGCAGGCGAGACGCGCGAAATATGTTGTTTCCCTCCTGCAACCCGGGACTTTACCTGGCGCGCCAGTATTGCGTCCCTTGCCAGCAACGGCGATTTTTCCGTTTCGCCCGGCATCGACCGGGTGATTACCCTGCTGGAAGGGGGAGAAGTGAAGCTGGATGGCGGGCAGGCGTTTAACCACACCCTGCGACGTCATCAGCCCTTCAGCTTTGCCGGAGAGTTGCCGGTCAAGGCGCAGCTGCTGGAAGGACAGATGTCGATGGACTTTAACATCATGACCCGCCGGGACATCTGTCGGGCGAAGGTGCGGGTGGCGGATCGCACCTTCACCACCTTTGCGTCACGCGGCGGGGTGGTCTTTGTGCTGAGCGGGGCCTGGCAGCTGGGCGACAAGCTGCTCACCGCCGACCAGGGCGCGTACTGGCATGACGGCGACCATACCCTGCGGCTGCTCAAGGCAGAGGGCACGCTGCTGTTCAGCGAGATTTTCTGGCTTCCGGGTCACTGAGCGGAATGATCTCATAGTTGCCCGCCAGCAGCGGCTTGCAGAGAATTTTATACCCATCCTGATCAAAACCGGCGGGGGCGCGCAGCAGTTCCGCCGCCTCGTCGAGGCTGTCCACCGCGCCCAGCCAGAGCCAGTTATGGATGATATGGTAATGGGTCATCTCCGGGCGCGACTCTTTCAGCGCCACGGCGCAGTCCCACGGCCAGCAGGTGACGCCAATCGCCTGCAACCCTTCAACCAGTCGCTGCTGGTGATCCTCAACGCTCTCTTTTCCGCAGCACGCCCCCGCACAACGCTTCAGCGCCGAACGGAAACAGGCCCGCCCGCGGGTTAACGACTCCAGCCCGAGCAGGCCATAACAGAGCTGGCGCTCATCGGCCAGCGCCTGCAGGGTTTGCAGCGCCGCCCGGCGATTAGCAAACAGGCCAAACAGGTTCGGCGTGTGGGAGAAATCCACCTCCCGGGCATACACAATCTGCGGTTTTCCCTCGGTGATCTGCAGCGAGCAGAGCTGGCGATTGCGGCGTAACCGTTTATTGAACAGCGGCTGCTGCTCCTTGATTAAACGCGCTTCCAGCAGCAGCGCGCCCAGCTCACCGGCGGTTTGCGTCCAGGTGATCCGCCGGGACTGGCGCAGCATGGCGGCCTCGTCCGGGGTGCGCAGATGCGACAGCACCCGGCTGCGAATATTGACGCTCTTGCCTATATACAGGGGCATGGCGTCGCTTTCGCCATGAAAGAAGTAGACGCCAGGCTGTTTGGGCAGAGCCTCAAGCCACGGGCGAAGATGTTCGGGATATTCATAGATGGCGGCCGCTTCGAATTCAAGCCGCGGTGCCGATTGACGCCTGCTCACAACATACTCCTGATACTGTTCAGGCATACAGTGTAGCAGCAGTTATGTGGTTAAAAAAGAGGCGGCAGACGCCGCCCCTGCAGAATTACTGTTTCCAGAAGTCGTCGAATACCGTGATCGGCGGACGACGTTTGTGCTCAGTCTTCAGGTACCAGCCTTCAATAATGCGGGCGGTGCCTTCGTCCAGGGTCTTGCCTTCCAGATAATCATCAATGTTTTCATAGGTCACGCCCAGCGCGGCTTCGTCTGGCAGGGAAGGGCGATCGTCTTCCAGGTCCGCGGTTGGGGCTTTCTTATAGAGATGCTCCGGGCAGCCCAGCGCGGCCAGCAGCTGTTTGCCCTGGCGCTTGTTGAGACGGAACAGCGGGTTGATGTCGGTGCCGCCGTCGCCATATTTGGTGAAGAAGCCGGTCAGCGCCTCTGCGGCATGGTCGGTACCCACCACCACGCCGCTGGTCATCCCGGCGATGCTGTACTGGGCTTTCATACGCTCGCGGGCTTTTTCGTTGCCGCGGACAAAATCGCTCAGCTCAATGCCGGCTTCACGCAGCGCTTTTTCGCTGGCCAGCACCGCTTCTTTAATGTTTACGGTCAATACGCGATCGGGCTGAATAAAGGCGATGGCATCCTGACAGTCCTGCTCGTCGAACTGTACGCCGTAAGGCAGGCGCACGGCGATAAACTGCAGGTCGTTGTTGCCTGTCTCTGCACGCAGTTCACTGATAGCCATCTGGCTCAGTTTACCGGCGAGCGTGGAGTCCTGTCCGCCGCTGATGCCCAGCACCAGCGTCTTCAGGAACGGGAAGCGGGTTAGATAGGATTTCAAAAAATCAACGCTGCGGCGGATCTCGTCTTCCGCATTGATGGTGGGTTTGGCACCCAGCGCCTGGATAATCTCTTGTTGTAGAGCCATCTGGCCCCTCCGTTACACAAATTTGCCTGATGAATGTTCTGTTAAAGCTAACCTGTCATGCGGAAAACGACAAGGATCACAGATTTGAATGCAGCGAATTAGAGCGATTCAGCAGGTTATATTGGTTTTACAGGAATTTTCCTAAAAAACTCTGCCGTCACGCTTAGGGTTGAAAAATGTGGTTTTCTATTCCAGGCTTACTTAACACGCTGATAAACAAGAGGACGGAATATGAACAAGAACGTAGCAGGAATGTTAGGCGCAGCGGCTGTACTGACTTTACTGGCGGGCTGTACCGCCTATGACCGCACAACAGATCAGTTTAAAGAGCCAGTAGTAAAAGACGTTAAAAAAGGGATGACCCGTGCTCAGGTTGAGCAACTGGCCGGCAAGCCGTCATCAGAGGTGACGATGATCCACGCTCGCGGTACCTGCCAGACCTACATCCTGGGTCAACGGGATGGTAAAACCGAGACCTATTTTGTTGCATTAGATGACACAGGTCACGTTATGAACTCCGGCTATCAGACCTGTGCCGAATACGACACCGATCCACAGGCGCCTAAAGCCTAATCAGGCTCCTTCCTGAGCAGACAGACAAACCGGCCCTCTGGCCGGTTTTCTTTTTGCCGCCCCGCAATCTTATTTCTTATCGCGAATTATTTGCCTGAAATGTGAAGGCAGTCATAACCGCAGGTCAATGAGAGACAATTCCAAAACATTCTGGATTATCCCCAGCAATTCCCTTGCCGTATACTCATCCCATCAGACAGGCCAGCGAGACGAGACGCCAGGTAACGGCGCTGATATCGCGGCTAACGCGGTGGCCATATAAGAGGGAAGTCATTATGGAAAAGAAACATATCTATCTGTTTTGCTCAGCGGGCATGTCAACGTCACTGCTGGTGTCAAAGATGCGCGCGCAGGCAGAGAAGTACGAAGTGCCGGTTGTGATTGAAGCCTTCCCGGAAACCCTGGCGGGTGAGAAGGGCACCAGCGCAGACGTCGTGCTGCTGGGTCCGCAAATTGCGTATATGTTGCCGGAAATTCAACGTCTGTTACCGAATAAACCGGTGGAAGTGATCGACTCTGTGCTGTACGGCAAAGTGGATGGTTTGGGTGTTCTTAAAGCTGCTGTAGCGGCGATTAAAAAAGCTGCTAATTAATTTAATTTTTTATTTTTCCCGTCAAAGAGCAATTTCACACACACTTACGCCGCAATATTATTGCGGCATTTAAGGGCATTTTCTATGAGTAGATTTATTGCTGCGCTTGAAAAGGTACTCCTTCCTTTTGCAGTTAAAATAGGAAAGCAACCGCATGTCAACGCCATTAAAAACGGTTTTATTAAGGTAATGCCGTTAACCCTGGCCGGTGCCATGTTCGTTTTAATTAACAACGTTTTTCTGAGCTTCGGTGATGGTTCATTTTTCTATTCATTAGGTGTTCGTTTAGATCCCTCAACTATTGAAACGTTAAATGGTTTCAAGGCCATCGGCGGCAATGTGTACAACGGTACGCTGGGTATTATGTCGCTGATGGCGCCTTTCTTTATCGGGATGGCGCTGGCGGAAGAGCGTAAAGTCGACTCGCTGGCCGCCGGTTTATTATCTGTCGCTGCCTTTATGACCGTGACCCCTTACAGCGTCGGTGAAGCTTACGCGGTGGGTGCCAACTGGCTGGGCGGGGCGAACATTATTTCCGGTATTGTGATCGGTCTGGTCGTGGCGGAAATGTTTACCTTTATTATTCGTCGCAACTGGGTGATCCGCTTGCCGGACAGCGTCCCGGCATCGGTGTCGCGCTCCTTCTCGGCGCTGATCCCAGGCTTCATTATTCTCTCCATCATGGGGACCATCGCCTGGGCGCTCTCTCACTGGGGCACCAACTTCCACCAGATCATCATGGACACCATCTCCACACCGCTGGCATCCATGGGTGGGGTCGTGGGCTGGGCTTACGTCATCTTCACCTCCCTGCTGTGGTTCTTCGGTGTTCACGGCTCTCTGGCGCTGGCCGCGCTGGACAGCGGCATCATGACCCCATGGGCGCTGGAAAACGTGGCACTCTACCAGCAGTACGGCTCCGTTGACGCGGCGCTGGCGGCAGGCAAGACCTTCCACGTCTGGGCGAAACCGATGCTCGACTCCTATATCTTCCTGGGCGGTACCGGGGCGACGTTAGGTCTGATCATCGCGGTGTTTATCACCTCCCGCCGTGCGGATCACCGCCAGGTGGCGAAGCTGGCCCTGCCGTCAGGCATCTTCCAGATTAACGAGCCCATCCTGTTCGGTATGCCGATCATCATGAACCCGGTTATGTTCATTCCGTTCATCCTGGTGCAGCCGCTGCTGGCCGCCATTACCCTGACGGCGTACTACCTGGGCATTATCCCGCCGATCACTAACATCGCACCGTGGACCATGCCTGCCGGTCTGGGCGCCTTCTTCAACACCAACGGCAGCGTTGCGGCCTTCCTGCTGGCGATATTCAACCTTGGTGTGGCAACCCTGCTCTACATGCCGTTTGTCGCCATCGCCAACAAGGCCCAGACCACCATTGATGAAGAAGAGAGCGAAGAAGATATCGCCCTCGCACTGAAATTCTGATGTCGTATGACGCGGGGCAACCCGCGTCAGTACAGGAGAACAAGAGATGTTTGATTTAGAGAATGTTGTAGCAGAGCCAGAAGACGTAGCAGAGAACGATCTTGAAGAAGTGGTGATGGGGCTTATCATCAACTCCGGACAGGCGCGCAGCCTGGCGTACGCGGCGCTGAAAAAAGCCAAGCAGGGCGATTTCGACTCCGCCAAAGAGATGATGGCCCAGTCGCGCACCGCGCTGAATGAAGCCCATCTGGTGCAAACAAAACTGATCGAAAGCGATCAGGGTGAAGGTAAAATGAAGGTGAGCCTGGTGCTGGTACACGCCCAGGACCATCTGATGACCTCCATGCTGGCCCGTGAGCTGGTGGCGGAACTCATCGAACTTCACGAGAAAATGCAGTAAATCAGTCTGATAGCAGGAGGTCAGCGCCATGGAAATCACTACCGCCCGGGAACAACAGCTGTTCAATGGTAAAAATTTTCATGTGTTTATTTACAACAAAGTGGAGAGCATCAGCGGTCTGCATCAGCATGACTACTATGAGTTCACCATTGTGCTGACCGGCCGCTATTTCCAGGAGATCAACGGCAAGCGGGTGCTGCTGGAGCGCGGGGACTTTGTCTTTATCCCGATGGGGTCGCATCATCAGAGCTTTTACGATTTTGGCGCCACGCGCATTCTCAACGTCGGCATCAGTAAACGCTTCTTCGAAACCCACTACTCGCCGCTGTTGCCGTTCTGCTTTGTGGCCTCGCAGGTTTATCACGTTAAAAGTGAATTCCTGAACTGGATCGACACCGTGATTGCCTCGCTTAACTTCCGTGACAATGAGTTCGATGAATTTATTGAAACGGTGACCTTTTACGTCGTCAACCGCCTTCGCCACTATCGCGAAGAGCAGCAGGCAACTGACGATATCCCCCAATGGCTGCGCACCACCGTTGAAATGATGCACGACAAGCTGCGTTTTGGTGAAAACGCGCTGGAAAATATGGTGGCGCTGTCGGGTAAATCGCAGGAATACCTGACCCGTGCGACCCAGCGTTATTATCAGAAAACGCCGGTGCAGATTATTAATGAAATACGGATCAATTTCGCCAGAAAACAGCTGGAAATTACCAACTATTCGGTGACGGATATTGCTTACGAATCCGGTTACAGCAGTCCGAGTCTGTTTATTAAGACCTTTAAGAAATTGACCTCATTTACACCTAACAGCTACCGGAAAAACCTCACGGTTATTAATTAACGTCCGGCGGTGTTACCGCCGGGAATATTGATTTAAATGATTGCCCAAAATAGATGGGAAGGGACCGCTATACTCAAAAGGCGGATCGCCCAGGGAGAATATTATGCAAAAGAAACTTAAAGTAGTGACCATCGGCGGCGGAAGCAGCTATACCCCGGAATTACTGGAAGGCTTCCTCAAGCGTTACCATGAACTGCCGGTCAGCGAATTGTGGCTGGTTGACGTGGCCGAGGGCCAGGAGAAGCTGGATATTATTTTTGACCTCTGCCAGCGCATGGTGAAAAAAGCGGGCGTGCCGATGACCGTGCATAAAACCCTCGACCGCCGCCAGGCGCTAAAGGATGCCGATTTTGTCACCACCCAGCTACGCGTCGGCCAGCTGAAGGCCCGCGAGCTGGATGAGCGCATCCCGCTGAGCTACGGCTATCTGGGCCAGGAGACCAACGGGGCAGGCGGCCTGTTCAAAGGGCTGCGTACCATTCCGGTGGTGTTCGACATCATTAAAGACGTGCAGGAGATCTGCCCGCAGGCGTGGGTGATCAACTTCACCAACCCGGCCGGAATGGTGACCGAAGCGGTTTATCGCCACACGGATTTCAAACGCTTTATCGGCGTCTGCAACATTCCTATCGGCATGAAGATGTTTATTCGCGACGTGCTGGCCCTGACCGACAGCGACGAGCTTTCCATCGACCTGTTTGGCCTGAACCACATGGTGTTCATCAAAGACGTGCTGGTTAACGGCAAGTCACGCTTCGCGGAGCTGCTGGACGGCGTGGCGAGCGGCGCCCTGAAAGCCAGCTCGGTGAAGAACATTTTCGACCTGCCGTTCAGCGAAGGGCTGATCCGCTCCCTGAACCTGCTCCCGTGCTCCTATCTGCTTTACTACTTTAAGCTGAAAGAGATGCTGGCGATTGAGATGGGCGAGTACTACAAAGGCGGCGCCCGCGCGCAGGTTGTACAGAAGGTAGAAAAACAGCTGTTCGATCTGTATAAGAACCCGGATCTGAACGTGAAGCCGAAAGAGCTGGAGCAGCGCGGCGGAGCTTACTACTCTGATGCCGCCTGCGAAGTGATCAACGCCATCTACAACGACAAGCAGGCGGAACACTACGTCAACGTGCCGCACCACGGCCACATTGATAACATTCCGGCGGACTGGGCGGTGGAGATGACCTGTATTCTGGGACGCGACGGCGCGAAGCCGCATCCTCGCCTGACCCATTTCGATGACAAGGTGATGGGGCTTATCCACACCATCAAGGGCTTTGAGGTGGCGGCAAGCCAGGCGGCCATCAGCGGCGAGCTGAACGACGTGCTGCTGGCCCTGAACCTGAGCCCGCTGGTGCAATCCGATCGCGATGCCGAGAAGCTGGCGCGCGACCTGATTCTGGCCCATGAAAAATGGCTGCCGAACTTCGCTGCTACCGTCGATAAACTGAAAAGCGAGCAGCACTGAGAGGGATCGCTATGGAATATCTGCTGATCGTCAATGCCGATGATTTTGGCCTCTCAAAAGGGCAGAACTACGGCATCCTGGACGCCTGTCGGAACGGGGTGGTGACCTCCACCACCGCGATGGTTAATGGCGATGCCGTTGAGCATGCTGCGGCGCTCAGCCGTGATCTGCCTGAGTTGGGGGTAGGCATGCACTTTGTGCTGACCCTCGGCATGCCGCTGACCTCCATGCCGGGGCTGACCCGGGACGGCGTGCTCGGCAAGTGGATCTGGGAGATGGCAGAGCAGGGGACGCTGCCGCTGGAGGAGATTGCCCGCGAGCTGGACTGTCAGTTCAATCGCTTCGTCGATCTCTTCGGGCGCGAACCGACCCATATCGACAGCCATCACCATGTGCACATGATCCCGGCCATCTTCCCGCTGGTGGCCGAATTTGCCCGCCGCAAAGGGGTGGCATTACGGGTGGATCCTCAGGTTGAAGGGATCGAACGGGATGCCGGCCTGCCGCCTACCACGGACGGTTTCAGCAGCGCGTTCTATGGCGATGACATCAGTGAAGCGCTGTTTTTACGCGTGCTGGATGAGTCAGTGCAGAAGGGAGAGCGCTCGCTGGAGGTGATGGCACATCCGGCGTTTATCGATAACACCATTCGTAAAAGCGCCTACTGCTGGCCGCGACTGACGGAGCTGGACGTGCTCACCTCGACATCGCTGAAATATGCCATTGCCGAGCGCGGGTACCGGTTGGGAACGTTCAGGGATCTGTGAGGAAACGCCGGGTGGCGCTTGCGCTTACCCGGCCTACAATGTCTACAAAAGCACCGAAACGTAGGCCGGGTAAGGCGTAGCCGCCACCCGGCTTTTTTTACGCCGGAATGGCCGCGATTTTACTGCTGCGGGACCACACCCGGTGCGCCGCCATCAGCAGCGTCAGTTCATCCATAAACGCGCCTGCCGCCGTATCGCCTTCGATAATCCCTTCTTCGCCCTGATCCGCCACCTTCAGCAGCGGCTTGAACTGACGGGCATCGCCTGCCAGCGCAATCGGCTTGAGGTGCTTATAGGCTTCCAGCAGGTAATAGGCCGCATCGCCGTTAGTGAGAAGGCTCTGAATATCCCCGCACGGCACCACCACCGCATCCACGGTCAGCGACGGAGAACCGGCGAAGGTTCCGGCCACCGGCAGCACCGAGCCGTCGTCGGCAATGACTTCACCCATTCGCGAGTAGAGCAGCTTCGCATGCACGCCTTTGGCCTTCAGCGCCTGCAGCACCGCCAGCACATCGCTGGCGCGAGGCTTATCGTTCAGCAACACGGCCACCACGCGACCTTTGATATCGCCGCCGGGAACGGCATACAGGCTGAGGGACGGATCCTTTTTCAAGCCGTTCACATCCTGCGGCGGAACAAGGTTGCGCTGCTCGTCGGTCAGGGTGATACCCAGATTGTCCGCCACGCCCTGGGCCAGGGTGATATCAATATGTGCCAGCTGATCCACCACCCGCTCGCGGATGTAGGTGCGCACCACCTTGCTCAGCTCAAAGCTGAAGGCACCGATAATATGCTCCTGCTCCACCGGCGTCTGGCTGTGCCAGAACAGGCGTGGGTGGGCGTAGTATTCGGCGAAGGAGGGGCTGCGCTCGCGGATTTTGGTCCCTTCCACGCGCTCCTGATACGACTCAAAGCCGCCGCGTTTTGGCCCCGGCGGTGTTTCGCGCGGCCAGTTGTCGTTGATCGAGTTCGGCTCGTAGTTGGCCGGGTTGGTGTCGATCTCCATGCGGTGCATCCCGTCCCGCTGGAAGTTATGGTAGGGGCAGGTTGGTTTGTTGATCGGGATTTCGTGGAAGTTTGGCCCGCCGAGGCGGCTGATCTGCGTATCGGTGTAGGAGAACAGACGCCCCTGCAGCAGCGGGTCGTTAGTGAAGTCCAGCCCCGGAACGATATGCCCCGGGTGGAAGGCGGCCTGTTCGTTCTCGGCAAAGAAGTTGTCCGGGTTACGGTTGAGCACCATTTTGCCCACCAGCTGCACCGGCACCAGCTCCTCGGGGATCAGCTTGGTGGGGTCGAGAAGGTCAAAATCGAATTTGAACTCGTCCTCTTCCGGGATCAGCTGAAAACCGAGCTCAAATTCCGGGAAGTCGCCCGCTTCAATGGATTCCCAGAGGTCGCGGCGGTGGAAGTCCGGATCGCGCCCGGTAAGCTTCTGCGCCTCATCCCACACCAGCGAGGCTTTACCGGCCACCGGCTTCCAGTGGAAGCGCACAAAGGTGGCTTTGCCTTCGGCATTGATCAGGCGGAAGGTGTGGATGCCAAAGCCTTCCATGGTGCGATAGCTGCGCGGAATACCGCGGTCAGACATCGCCCACATCACGTTGTGCAGGGTTTCCGGCTGCAGGGAGACATAATCCCAGAAGGTGTCGTGCGCGCTCTGACCCTGCGGGATCGCCCAGTGCGGCTCTGGTTTTACCGCGTGTACAAAATCGGGGAACTTGTGTGCGTCCTGAATAAAGAAGATCGGCGTGTTGTTGCCCACCAGATCAAAAACGCCCTCTTCGGTGTAAAACTTGGTGGCGAAGCCGCGAATATCACGCACCGTATCGGCGGAGCCTGCGCCGCCCTGCACCGTAGAGAAACGGACAAAGACCGGGGTAATTTTATCCGGGTCGGAGAGGAAATCGGCTTTAGTTAAATCGCTCAGGTTTTTATACGGCTGAAAATAGCCGTGCGCGGCCGAACCACGGGCGTGCACAATACGCTCCGGGATGCGCTCATGGTCAAAGTGGGTGATCTTCTCCCGCAGGATAAAATCTTCCAGCAGGGTCGGACCGCGGGTTCCGGCGCGCAGGGAGTTCTGATCGTCCGCGATGCGCACCCCCTGGTTAGTGGTCAGCGGAAAGTTCTCGCCGCCTTTGCGGACTTCATCCAGCGCATTCAGTTTCTGGTTGCCGGTATCGGGTGCCTTCAGGCTGCCGGGCGCTGTGGGCTCCTGGCCCGGTGGCGTAGGGACCGGGCTGGCGAGGTGAGAACCGTCCGCCGGGGCCAGCGAGTCCATTCCGGGCTGCGCTTCATGGGCGTCGTGAAGCGGGGATTGTTCGGGTTTATGTGTCTTATCATTTTGCGACATTGCACTCGTCTCCTGTTTTCATTGCTGAAACGCGGTCGTATTTGCCTTAAAACCCAATAACTATAGAACATTAAGGGTTATAAGCTGGGTGAATACCCAATTTCGGACTACCGCTTACGCTTCAGCTGGCACGTGGGGCGCGACGCAGAAGGGGCAATCGGCTATGATAGGAATTTACTGATTTTTAAGTTTGTTTAGTGAACCCGCTGCTTATGAAACCTCTTCGCCAACAAAATCGTCCTGTAATCAGCTATCAGCCTCGCGTTGAACCCGCGCCGCCCGACCACGCCACAAAGATGGATGGCTTTCGTGACGTCTGGCTGTTACGCGGTAAATATGTGGCTTTTGTACTGATCGGCGAACGTTTTCGTCGTTCCCCGGCGTTTACTGTGCCGGAGTCTGCCCAGCGCTGGGCGGTTCAGGTCCGGCAGGACGAAGACGTTGAGGATTAACAGATATAAAAAAACCGCCGTCATTGCTGAAGGCGGTTTTTTTTAACAGAGGAGGCGATTAACGGTGCGCGAGTTCCGCGTCGTCTTCGCTTTCCAGAACGGCTTTGTCGGTCTGCTTCAGCCACTGGCTGGTCAGCGTCCCGGCGGTCATGGAGCCGCTGACGTTCAGCGCGGTACGGCCCATGTCGATCAGCGGTTCAACGGAGATCAGCAGCGCCACCAGCGTTACCGGCAGACCCAGCGCAGGCAGGACAATCAGCGCCGCGAAGGTTGCGCCGCCGCCCACACCGGCTACACCGGCAGAGCTCACGGTCACAATCCCGACCAGAGTCGCAATCCACACCGGATCCAGCGGGTTAATGCCTACCGTTGGGGCAACCATTACCGCCAGCATGGCCGGGTAGAGACCGGCACAACCGTTCTGACCAATGGTCGCGCCGAAGGAGGCGGAGAAGCTGGCGATGGATTCCGGCACGCCCAGACGACGGGTCTGCGCTTCCACGTTCAGCGGAATGGAGGCTGCGCTGGAGCGGCTGGTAAAGGCGAAGGTCAGCACCGGCCACACTTTGCGGAAGTATTTCAGCGGGCTTACGCCGTTCACAGTCAGCAGAATGGCGTGAACCACAAACATGATGCCCAGACCGAGGTAAGAGGCAACCACGAAGCTGCCCAGCTTGATGATGTCCTGCAGGTTAGAGCCGGCAACCACTTTGGTCATCAGCGCCAGGACGCCGTACGGGGTCAGCTGCATCACCAGACGCACCAGCTTCATCACCCAGCTCTGCAGGGTGTCGATGGCGGTCAGCACGCGCTGGCCTTTCGGGGCGTCATCTTTCAGCAGCTTCAGTGCAGCCACGCCGAGGAAGGCGGCGAAGATCACCACGCTGATGATGGACGTCGGGTTGGCACCGGTCAGATCCGCAAACGGGTTTTTCGGGATAAAGGAGAGCAGCATCTGCGGAACGGTGAGATCCGCCACTTTACCCGCATAGTTGGTCTCGATGGCGGTCAGACGCGCGGTTTCCGCGGTGCCCTGCACCAGGCCTTCTGCCGTCAGGCCAAACAGGTTGGTCACCAGCACGCCGACCAGCGCCGCGATAAGCGTGGTAAACAGCAGCGTACCGATGGTCAGGAAGCTGATTTTACCCAGCTGTGAGGCGTTATGCAGACGGGCCACCGCGCTCAGAATAGAGGCGAAGACCAGCGGCATGACGATCATCTGCAGCAGCTGCACATAGCCGTTGCCGACTACGTTAAACCACTGGATAGACTCTTTCAGCACCGGGTTGCTGGAGCCGTAAATGGCCTGCAGCGCCAGGCCAAAGACCACGCCCATCACCAGACCGACCAGCACTTTTTTGGCCAGGCTCCACTGTTTATGACGCGCCTGCGCCAGCAACAGCAGTAAGCCGACGAACACCACGATGTTCGCGATTAATGGAAAATTCATCCCCGTTCTCCTGATTTAATATCAGATCGGTATCAGTCCGACCTTGTTGGCGCAAGGTTAGCAGAAGTGTGATCCCGTCGCTTATATCCAAATGGAATGGTTTATTCCAAACTCGCTAACTTTGTCGAATTAGCGCTCAATCTGATGATGGATAAAGCGGTTGAACTGAAATTGCAGGGAATTGATCATGTGCGAGGACCAGCGCACGGCACCGTTTTCCGGTAACGTCTGCGGCATCCACACCGCCCAGGCGAACAGCGCCATGCACAGGGCGCGCTCCAGCTGGTTACCTTTTTGTGGGCGGAGGATCGGCAGGCGAAAACGCCAGCGGCAGGGCCACAGCAGGGGAACGCCCGCCGGGGTAAGCATGTCGGCCAGAATATGGCTCAGATAGCCCAATACCATTCCCTGGATAGCGTCCGCCGGGATCAGCCAGCTGTCCGGCACTTTTAAGTAGAAAAGGGTCAGGGCAGCGAACACCGCCAGCAGGCTGTGGGTAAAGCCGCGATGCCCGCAGGCGCGGGCAATGGGTTTGGAGATCCACTTCAGCCGCTGCCCGAGCAGCGACTTGGGATGATCGATATCCGGCAACAGGCAGGTCAAAACCGCCGATGGCACGATATGCCACCAGTCACCCTGCGCCAGCACCGGTGTAAGCTCCGCATTTTTGGCAAACACTGCGCAGGCGAGAGAAAAGAGCAGATGACCTTCCGCCGTCATGATAAAACCCACTAAACTGTCGATGCATCCAGTATAGGGATTTTATACAGTATACGGAAGTAGTGACGGTGTAACTCTTTGTCACAAAGCTGTTAACGCGCCAGCCAGCCACCATCGACGGCCAGGGTGTAGCCGTTCACATAGTCCGACGCCGAAGAGGCCAGAAAGACCGCCGGGCCCTGCAGATCGTCCGGTTTACCCCAGCGCCCCGCGGGGATGCGGTCGAGGATCTCTTTGCTGCGCTGTTCGTCGTCGCGCAGCTGCTGGGTGTTATTGGTCGCCATATAGCCCGGCGCGATGGCGTTGACGTTGATGCCGTGGTGCGCCCACTCGTTGGCGAGCAGGCGGGTGATCCCCAGCACGCCGCTTTTGGAGGCGGTATAAGAGGGAACGCGGATCCCGCCCTGGAACGACAGCATGGAAGCGATATTAATGATTTTGCCGCCCTGACCCTGGGCAATGAACTGGCGGGCCACGGCCTGCGAGAGGAAAAAGACCGATTTCAGGTTGAGGTTCATCACGTCATCCCAGTCCTTTTCGCTGAAGGTCAGCGCGTCTTCCCGACGAATGGTCCCGGCGTTGTTCACCAGAATATCCACGCGTCCCATTCCGGCAACCGTCTGTTCGACAATACCGTCGATGGCATCCTGCTTGCTGAGGTCGGCCTGAATAGCCAGAAACCGACGTCCCAGCGCCTTAACGCCTGCGGCGGTCTCTTCGGGGATGCGACGGTTGACGCTGACGATGTCGCAGCCAGCCTGCGCCAGACCCAGCGCCATGCCCTGGCCGAGGCCGGTATCACAGCCGGTAACGATGGCAACTTTTCCTGAAAGATTAAAGGCATCCAGTATCATACGGACCTCAGAGTGTAGGGGGGGTATTATTGTTCTGAGATAAGCATAGAAGCAGTTGGAAATAAGATCAAACTAAAATGAAATGGCGTTTTAAAAATTTGAAATGCGATCGTATTTGCGGGCAACGGTGCGCTGCCCGCCATTGACACTCACCCGCGCAGATGCGCCACAGTGAGTTCCTGCAGGGAGGTCAGTTTTACATCCGCCAGCGCGTAACGGGCGTCGTGCTGGTTCTCTTCGGCAGGGACGACGATAGAACGCATCCGCGCCGCCTTGCTGGCGATCATGCCATTCACCGAGTCTTCCAGCGCCACGCAGGTTGTCGGGTCAACGCCCAGCTTCGCGGCGCAGTCCATATACACCTGCGGGTGCGGCTTGCTGTAGGGCAGCTTTTCAGCCGAGGCCATGGCATCGAAACTGTCGCGCAGATCGAACATGATCAGCACCTTTTCCAGCATATGTAGCGGCGAAGCGGAAGCCAGACCGACCTTCAGTCCCTGTTCTTTGCACAGCGCCACGGCTTCACGCGCGCCTTTGAGCAGCGGGCGATTCTCTTCCACCAGGGTAATGGCGCGGTTAATGATGCGATCGGTCACCTCATCACGCCCCGGGCCGACCCACGGCTGGTGGGCGTACCAGAGCTCAACCACCATATCGATGCGCAGGCCGAGCGTATCCGGCAACTCGTGGCGGCGGGTGATATCCACGCCCAGGCTGGCCATCACATCCAGTTCAGCCCGATCCCACAGCGGCTCGGAATCAATCAGTAATCCATCCATATCAAAAATGGCAGCAACAATTTGACGCGGCGTCGACATGCAACCTCTCCTTTCGTTGGTTTTAGCAGGGGGTAAGCGCTACCTCACCCTGGCAATTTAGCATATCACCCGTAAAGAGCGGGCGAAAATGACAACCAGCAGGTAGACTTAGCCTCAAAGGATGTAATTTGAAAATGAGGAATCAATGACATATCAACAAGCTGGACGTATCGCGATACTGAAACAGGTCGCTGGATGGGTGATTTTTATTCCGTCAGTGATCTCGACCATTATTTCCGTCCTGAAATTTATCTATGACCACAGCGAGAAACAGGCGGGCATCAACGCCGTGATGCTTGATTTTGCCCATGTCATGATTGAGATGATGCGATTCAATACCCCGTTCCTGAATTTCTTCTGGTACAACTCGCCGACGCCCGACTTCCGTCAGGGGATGAACGTCGCCTTCTGGATTATTTTTGCTCTGGTCTTCATTGCCCTGGCGCTGCAGGCCTCTGGCGCGAAGATGCGCCGTCAGACCCGTATGATCCGCGAAGGGTTAGAAGCTCAATTGATTCTGGAGAACGCAAGAGGGGAAGAGGGGTTAACCCGCGAGCAGATCGAATCACGCATTGTGGTGCCGAATAACACCATTTTCCTGCAAATCTTTACGCTTTACGTCCTGCCGGTGCTGATGATTGTCGCCGGGTATTTCCTGTTTACCCTGCTCGGCCTGCTGTAAGCGTTTGCTGCCGGGTCAGGACGCCCGGCAGCCTGCGCGCTATGCCGCCAGCACTCTCTCCAGCGCTCTCTGCGCCTTCACCAGATGCTCGCCGCCAAACAGAATGGCTCGGTTCATCAGTGTATAGAGCTGATAAACCGGTTGTCTTTCCAGGAAATCAGCCGGGAGCGGGGATATCGACTGATAGCCGTCGTAAATCTGCGGCGGCTGCTCAGGATGCAGCGGCAGCATGGCGAGGTCGCACTCTCTGTCTCCCCAGTAGCAGGCCGGGTCGAAGATATAGGGACCGTTCGGACCCAGCGCGCAGTTGTCTGACCATAAATCGCCGTGCAGCAGGGAAGGCTGCGGCTGGTGCGAGGCCAGACGCTGCTGAATATGATCGACAATGGCGTCGATATTGCCGAACTCCAGCCCTTTTTCCGCCGCCAGCTCCAGCTGCCAGCCAATACGCTGCTCGGCAAAGAAGGTCGACCAGCGTCGTTGCCAGGCGTTGGGCTGCGGGGTGGTGGAGAGATCGTTGTCAAAATCGAGGCCAAACTGCGGCTGATCGCTCCACTGGTGCAGGCGGGCGATCTGCTGCCCCAGAATAAAGGCGTTATGGGCATCCAGCGGGCGGGGCGGGAGATAGTCCATCACCAGAAAGCTGTAGTCGCGATCGCTGCCGACGGCCCGGACCTGGGGAACATGTACGGTTTTGCTGCGGGAGAGCAGTTCCAGCTGGTCAGCTTCTGCCGTGAAGATAGGTAACAGCTCGCGTTCGTCACACTTTACGAAAAGTTCACGACCCGCATAGCGCAGATGCCACGCGGCGTGGATCTCACCCCCTGGCAGCTCGTTACGCAGTTCAATTTCACCTTCGCCCAGTTGTTCACTTAAAAGATGACTGATAGCCTGCCACATGATCGCTCTCCCATGTTGTCTGCCAGATCATAAAGTTAGCGTGAAACTATGGTTAAAAAATACGAGCTAACGCACAGTTGGGCCGTTTGGCTGGCCCGGGGGCACTTATTGTTGCGCTTTTTGCCAGGTTTCCCAGCGCGTCACCTCAACCTGCGGCTCTTTTCCGGTTGCGCTCTCCACGAGCCCTGACGCCAGCGCTTTAACCTCATCTTCACTCAGCGGGCTGACCAGGCCATAGGTATGGCTGCCCAGCTCGTGCAGATTGCCCTCATCGTCGGTCATGGTCATTAAAAAACCACCGCGGGTAAGGTTGTTGTTGATTTCATTGAGCTCTGTCAGCGTGTCTTCATGAACTTTGATGGTTACCACATAGCGCGCGATATCTCCGCTGCTCATAATTCACCTCGTTGTTATCCCAAAAGTTTTTTTAGCATAGTTGATTCATACCATTTGTCGCCCTCACCGGGTAACCGGGAGGGCAGTCATTACACACTGGCCAGATAGGTGAATATCTTCTGCGTGTCCTCCAGCGAGCACAGGCGGGTGCCATGATTGATGGTCGCCGCGCTGCCTGCTGCCACGCCGTACTGGGTCATCTCCCGTAATGAGGCCCCCTGCGCCAGCTTCAGGGTCATTGCGCCCACCATGCTGTCGCCCGCGCCGACGGTGCTCTGGCTTTTCATTGGCGGGGGCACAACCTGCACCGAGCCGGTCTCATCAACGGCCAGCGCACCCTGCGGACCCAGGGAGACCACCACCCGCCGCGCTTTACCGCTTTTCACCAGCTCCTCGGCGGCCTTACGCACGTCATCAGGCTGGCTAAGATCGCGATTGACCAGCGCACTCAGCTCTTTCTGGTTGGGTTTGACCAGCTCGATGTTGCCGAGCGTCAGCGCGGCGCTGAGCGCCTCGCCGGAGCTGTCGACAATGCAACGAATGCCGTTCTGCTGGGCGGCGCGGATCAGCTGCGTCAGTTTTTCGGTTTTCACCCCGGGCGGCAGACTGCCGCTGATAACCAGCAAAGCGCCGCTCTCGATAGCCAGCACTTTCTCTTCGAGCTGGCGGAACTCATCATCACTCAGCGTCGCGCCTGGCATGACAAAGCGGTACTGCTCGTGGGTGGATTCAACGTGGACGTGCAGGTTTTGCCGGGTCCAGTCCTGGGCCTCGACCGTATCGACGGCGACCTGCTCGTCAGCAAGAAGCGAGACCAGATGTTCCCCCGTCGCGCCGCCTGCGGGAAAGATGGCGGTGGCTTTGCCGCCAAGGTGGGTAATAGCGCGGGCGACGTTAATGCCGCCGCCGCCGGGCTCGAAAACCGGCACGCTACAGCGGAGTTTACCCTCAGGATAGAGTTGTGCCGTCAGGGTTGCGCTGTCCAGAGAAGGGGAGAGCGTCAACGTAAAGATACGATCCATGCTTATCTCCTGTCAGTGAGGTTCGCATTAAGCCTGGCACCGAACCCACAGAAGCGAAAGTATTAACAATATGATTTTCAATATAAATACCTTTACGTACCCTGACTTTTATTTATAAATATCGGGCTGGTTTAAGATCGTTCTTATTCCAAAAATGAAACAAGAAATCATTGCTATGTTATTTGAGCCTTTTTATAATTTGTAACCTTTCTAAGGATCCCATGGCATTGATCCGCAAGAAAGTTTCCGGGACCGTAATGGTCTCTTTTTTTGTTGTACGGACTCTTTATAAATGAAGCTCTTAAAGACAGTACCCGCCGCGATGATGTTGGCGGGAGGCCTGCTTGCGTCACTGAATGCGGCAGCCGATGATTCCGTTTTTACTGTCATGGACGATCCCTCCACTGCACAGAAACCCTTCGAAGGCACCCTTAACGCAGGTTATCTGGCGCAATCGGGCAATACGAAAAGCTCTTCCCTGACCGCCGACACCACCCTGACATGGTACGGCAACACCACAGCCTGGTCGCTGTGGGGTAACGCCAGCAACACCTCTTCTAACGATGAGCGCTCTTCCGAGAAATATGCGGTGGGCGGACGTAGCCGTTACAACATGACTGACTATGACTATCTGTTTGGTCAGGCGAGCTGGTTAACGGATCGCTACAACGGCTACCGCGAGCGTGATGTGGCAACCGCCGGTTACGGTCGCCAGTTCCTGAATGGTCCGGTACACAGCTTCCGCTTTGAATTTGGTCCGGGTGTTCGCTATGACGAATACACCGACGGTGATACCGAAACCCAGCCGCTGGGTTACGCATCCGGAACCTACGCCTGGCAGATGACCGATAACGCGAAGTTCAGCCAGGGCGTCTCCGTCTTTGGCGCTGACGATACCACCGTCAACTCCGAGACCGCCCTCAACGTGGCGATCAACGCGCATTTCGGGCTGAAAGTTGCATATAACGTGACCTGGAACTCCGAGCCGCCAGCGTCTGCACCGGAACACACCGATCGCAGAACCGTCGTCTCTCTGGGCTACAAAATGTAATTACCGCGGGCCAATAATATATTGGCCCGTTTTTAATTTTTGTGCTGATAAATAATAAACACTGTTTTAAAATATAGCGGTAGCCGATATCTCCATATTCTCTCCATAATCCCTCCTTTTGTTAACCATTCAGTTTATTTGACACGAATTGATAAATATTTTGACTATGCAAAAGTGTGATCCAGATCTAAACTGTAAATACAGGCTAGATATTGCCTAAGTTGGTCTGTATTAATTCAGTAAGAGAAAAACATTATGAATAAAATCACAACTGCATCTGCAGCATTAGTCCTTTCTGCATTGTCATTCGGTGTCTTTGCCGCTGACTCTGTATATAACTCTGCCAGTGACACCTCTACACAAATTGGCATTACCAAAGCCTCTGATGTAGAAGCCGGTTCGAACATCGCCCCGGGCTCACAATCGACCGGGCAATCCATGGATGACGCGTTCGACGTGCATAAACTGGTTGCCGGTGAATGGTCCTGATTGATTTGTCAGATGTGATAAATGCATTTTCGGCCGTTTATTGCCGCTAAAAAAAACCGGATCCTGATGTACCGGTTTTTTTATTTCTGTAATTTGTGTAAAGATAAATAAAACGTAAGTTTATATTTGTGCTGATTGTGCAAACCAGTCGATAAATATCCTGATCTGCAGGGGCAGGGAAGATGAGATTAACCCCAAAGCATCGCCGCCCAGCGTAATAACAGCATAGCGGCACATATGGCGATTAAGACAATCACCATCTTCCAGTGTTTTTTTGAAAAGCGTTTCGTCGGCATCACGTCATCCTTGTTCTTTGGTGAAAGCAGTTTACCAAAGAGCAATGATAATTGCGCATCGCCGGAATGCTACAGCTTCAGGTGCTTGCAACAACGCGCTTCAGAACCAGTGAAACTTATCTGCCAGAATCACGAGTAGTGCGGTGGCAGAAAGAATGTTAAGGATAACGACTGTTCTGCTTGATACGTTCATAATTCGCCCCAATAAAGTGTTGAAGGACCTGTTCAAGAATAGCTCAGCAACCCGGTATTGCGAGAAACTGTCTGAAATTCCACATCAAAGTCATGCAAAAGTACTAACACATGCAATCTGCCTGTGGAGGGTGTTTTCACCCTTTTGTTAGTGTTACCATCTACAGGCTGATCGTAAATTGTCATTTATCTGATTTCGATCCTGTGCATGGTTGCGAGCCAATTTGACGATTGTTGGTCAGATGGTTTTGCAATTCACTGTAAATTAAAGATTATTTTCTTTGCATATGCTCTTATGTGTGGGGCATCACTGCAAATAAGGACATAAAATGCCTGTTATTACTCTTCCTGATGGCAGCCAACGCCATTTTGACCGTGCCGTCAGCCCAATGGATGTTGCGCTGGATATCGGCCCGGGTCTGGCGAAAGCCACTATCGCTGGCCGCGTAAACGGTGAGCTGGTTGATGCTTCCGATTTAATTGAAAACGATGCGAAGCTGTCGATCATCACCGCGAAAGACGAAGAAGGTCTGGAGATCATTCGTCACTCATGCGCACACCTGCTCGGTCATGCGATCAAACAGCTGTGGCCTAACACCAAAATGGCTATCGGCCCGGTTATCGACAACGGTTTCTACTACGACGTTGACCTTGACCACACGCTGACCCAGGAAGATATCGAAGCCCTCGAAAAGCGTATGCACGAGCTGGCTGAGAGCAACTATGACGTCATCAAGAAGAAAGTGAGCTGGCACGAAGCGCGTGAAACCTTCGTGAAGCGTGGCGAAAGCTACAAGGTCACTATTCTTGATGAAAACATTGCTCATGATGACAAGCCTGGCTTGTATCACCATGAAGAATACGTCGACATGTGCCGTGGACCGCACGTGCCGAATATGCGCTTCTGCCATCACTTCAAGCTGATGAAAACCGCAGGCGCTTACTGGCGTGGCGACAGCAACAACAAGATGCTGCAGCGTATTTACGGTACTGCCTGGGCCGACAAAAAAGCCCTGAGCGCGTACCTGCAGCGTCTGGAAGAAGCGGCGAAGCGTGACCACCGTAAAATCGGTAAACAGCTCGACCTGTATCACATGCAGGAAGAAGCGCCGGGTATGGTGTTCTGGCATAACGACGGCTGGACAATCTTCCGTGAACTGGAAACCTTCGTGCGTTCCAAGCTGAAAGCGTACCAGTATCAGGAAGTGAAAGGCCCGTTCATGATGGACCGTGTGCTGTGGGAAAAAACCGGCCACTGGGACAACTACAAAGATGCGATGTTCACCACCTCTTCCGAGAACCGTGAATACTGCATCAAGCCGATGAACTGCCCGGGTCACGTTCAGATCTTCAACCAGGGTCTGAAATCCTACCGCGACCTGCCGCTGCGTATGGCGGAGTTCGGTAGCTGCCACCGTAACGAGCCGTCAGGCGCGCTGCATGGCCTGATGCGTGTTCGTGGCTTTACGCAGGATGACGCGCACATCTTCTGTACTGAAGATCAGGTGCGTGATGAAGTTAACGCCTGTATTCGTATGGTCTACGATATGTACAGCACCTTTGGCTTCGAGAAGATCGTGGTCAAACTCTCAACTCGTCCTGAAAAACGTATCGGCAGCGACGAGACCTGGGATCGTGCTGAGGCGGACCTGGCCGTCGCCCTGGAAGAGAACGGTATCCCGTTTGAATACCAGTTGGGCGAAGGTGCATTCTACGGTCCGAAAATTGAATTTACCCTGTATGACTGCCTCGATCGTGCATGGCAGTGCGGAACGGTACAGCTGGACTTCTCCCTGCCGCAGCGTTTAAGCGCCTCTTACGTTGGCGAAGACAACGAGCGTCAGGTTCCGGTAATGATTCACCGTGCGATTCTCGGTTCACTGGAGCGCTTCATCGGCATCCTGACCGAAGAGTTCGCTGGATTCTTCCCAACCTGGCTTGCGCCGGTGCAGGTAGTGGTGATGAACATTACCGATTCTCAGTCTGAATACGTTAAAGAATTGACGCAGAAACTACAAAATGCGGGCATTCGCGTAAAAGCGGACTTGAGAAATGAGAAGATTGGCTTTAAAATCCGCGAGCACACTTTACGTCGTGTCCCGTATATGCTGGTCTGTGGTGATAAAGAGGTGGAAGCAGGCAAAGTTGCCGTTCGCACCCGCCGTGGTAAAGACCTGGGCAGCCTGGACGTAAATGAAGTGATTGAGAAGCTGCAACAAGAGATTCGCAGCCGCAGTCTTCAACAACTGGAGGAATAAGGTATTAAAGGCGGAAAACGAGTTCAAACGGCACGTCCGAATCGTATCAATGGCGAGATTCGCGCCCAGGAAGTTCGCTTAACAGGTCTGGAAGGCGAGCAGCTGGGGATTGTGAGTCTGAGAGAAGCAATCGAAAAGGCTGAAGAAGCTGGAGTAGATTTAGTTGAAATCAGCCCTAACGCCGAACCGCCAGTTTGTCGTATCATGGACTACGGCAAGTTCCTTTATGAAAAGAGTAAGTCTTCTAAGGAACAGAAGAAGAAGCAAAAAGTTATCCAGGTTAAGGAAATTAAATTCCGTCCTGGTACCGACGATGGCGATTATCAGGTAAAACTCCGCAGCCTGATTCGCTTTCTGGAAGATGGCGATAAGGCCAAGATCACACTGCGTTTCCGCGGTCGTGAGATGGCCCACCAACAGATCGGCATGGAAGTGCTTAACCGCGTCCGTGACGATCTGAGTGAACTGGCAGTAGTCGAATCCTTCCCTACGAAGATCGAAGGCCGCCAGATGATCATGGTGCTCGCTCCTAAGAAGAAACAGTAAGGCCTTCAAGTAGCAATTCCTGTGGAGCCTACAGGCTTCGCAGGTTTTGTTCGCCTACGTTTCGTTTATTTAACAATGCGAAGTGGAAGTTATTAAGATGCCTAAAATTAAGACCGTACGCGGTGCTGCTAAGCGCTTCAAAAAAACCGGTGGTGGTGGATTTAAGCGTAAGCACGCAAACCTGCGTCATATTCTGACCAAAAAATCTACTAAACGTAAACGTCACCTGCGTCCAAAAGGCCTCGTGTCTAAAGGCGATCTGGGTCTGGTTATCGCGTGCCTGCCGTACGCATAAGCCGTTAACGTTTAATTTTTTTTACTAAGAATATAGATACAGGAGAGCTCACATGGCTCGCGTAAAACGTGGTGTAATTGCTCGTGCACGTCACAAAAAAATTCTGAAACAAGCTAAAGGCTACTACGGTGCGCGTTCTCGCGTATACCGCGTTGCCTTCCAGGCTGTTATCAAAGCTGGTCAGTACGCTTACCGTGACCGTCGTCAACGTAAACGTCAGTTCCGTCAGCTGTGGATTGCACGTATCAATGCGGCAGCACGTCAGAACGGTATTTCTTACAGCAAATTCATCAACGGCCTGAAAAAAGCCTCTGTTGAAATCGACCGTAAGATCCTGGCTGACATCGCAGTATTCGACAAAGTAGCGTTCACCGCTCTGGTCGAAAAAGCGAAAGCAGCACTGGCATAAGCCAGTTGGAAGAGGGAGCTTTGCTCCCTCTTTTCGTTTCAACAGCATCAAAACATTGACAATTTTCTGGCGACCCTTTTCAATAAGGCGACAGGTTCCGTATCACACAAGGTAACGCAAGCATGAATGCTGCTATTTTCCGCTTCTTCTTTTACTTTAGCACCTGACATCAGGAGGCTAGCGCGTGAAAGACGAAACGGAAAACAGCGCCAGAAAGCCTCCTGATGGAGGCTTTTTTCGTATCTGCCGCTTGTAAATATCGCTACATAACGAGGAAAACCATGTCACATCTCGCAGAGCTGGTTGCCAGTGCAACGGCCGCCATTAACCAGGCCTCAGATGTTGCCGCGTTAGACAACGTCCGCGTCGAATATCTGGGCAAGAAAGGGCACCTGACCCTTCAAATGACTACCCTGCGTGAATTGCCGCCAGAAGAGCGCCCGGCTGCAGGTGCGGTAATTAACGAAGCCAAAGAGCAGGTTCAGCAGGTGCTGAACGAGCGTAAAAACGCGCTGGAAAGCGCCGCGCTGAATGCGCGTCTGGCTGCAGAAACCATCGACGTCTCCCTGCCGGGTCGTCGCATTGAAAACGGTGGCCTGCACCCAGTTACGCGCACTATCGACCGCATTGAAAGTTTCTTCGGTGAGCTCGGCTTTACCGTGGCGACCGGCCCGGAAATCGAAGACGATTACCATAACTTCGATGCCCTGAATATCCCAGGCCACCACCCGGCGCGTGCTGACCACGACACTTTCTGGTTCGATGCTACCCGTCTGCTGCGTACCCAGACCTCTGGCGTGCAGATCCGTACCATGAAAGAGAAGCAGCCGCCAATCCGCATTATTGCCCCGGGCCGCGTCTATCGTAACGACTACGATCAGACCCACACCCCAATGTTCCATCAGATGGAAGGGCTGATCGTTGATAAAAACATCAGCTTTACCAACCTGAAAGGTACCCTGCACGACTTCCTGAGCAACTTCTTTGAAGAAGATCTGCAGATTCGTTTCCGTCCGTCCTACTTCCCGTTCACAGAACCTTCTGCCGAAGTTGACGTGATGGGTAAAAACGGCAAGTGGCTGGAAGTGCTGGGCTGCGGCATGGTGCACCCGAACGTCCTGCGTAACGTTGGCATTGATCCGGAAGTGTACTCCGGCTTTGCATTCGGTATGGGCATGGAGCGTCTGACCATGCTGCGTTACGGCGTAACCGACTTACGCGCTTTCTTCGAAAACGATCTGCGTTTCCTCAAACAGTTTAAATAAGGGCAGGACAGAACAATGAAATTCAGTGAACTGTGGTTACGCGAATGGGTGAACACCGCGCTCGACAGCGAGGCGCTCTCTAACCAGATCACCATGGCAGGCCTGGAAGTGGACGGCGTTGAGCCGGTTGCGGGCGCGTTTAATGGCGTTGTTATCGGCGAAGTCGTGGAGTGCGGCCAGCACCCCAACGCCGACAAACTGCGTGTGACGAAAGTGAACGTGGGCGGCGAACGCCTGCTGGATATCGTCTGCGGCGCGGCAAACTGCCGTCAGGGCCTGAAAGTGGCCGTGGCGACCGTGGGCGCGGTGCTGCCAGGCGATTTCAAAATCAAAGCGGCGAAACTGCGCGGCGAGCCGTCTGAAGGCATGCTGTGCTCTTTCTCTGAGCTGGGTATTTCCGACGACCACTCCGGCATCATTGAGCTGCCAGCGGATGCGCCAATTGGTACCGATCTGCGTGAATACCTGAATCTCAATGACAACACCATCGAAATCAGCGTGACCCCGAACCGTGCTGACTGCTTAGGCATTATCGGCGTGGCCCGCGACGTGGCGGTCCTGAATCAGACCGAACTGAACGCGCCAGAGATTGCCCCGGTTGCCGCCACCATCAACGACACGCTGCCGATTCAGGTTGATGCGCCAGACGCCTGTCCGCGCTACCTCGGCCGTGTGGTCAAAGGCATCAACGTTAAGGCGCCCACTCCGCTGTGGATGAAAGAGAAGCTGCGCCGCTGCGGCATCCGCTCTATCGATGCGGTGGTTGACGTGACTAACTACGTCCTGCTGGAGCTGGGTCAGCCGATGCACGCGTTCGATAAAGATCGTATCGAAGGCGGCATTGTGGTGCGTATGGCGAAAGAGGGCGAAACCCTGGTTCTGCTCGACGGTAGCGAAGCCAAACTTGATGCCGATACCCTGGTTATTGCCGATCAAGGCCAGGCGCTGGCCATGGGCGGTATCTTCGGTGGCGACCACTCTGGCGTGAATGATGAAACCCAGAACGTGCTGCTGGAGTGCGCCTTCTTCAGCCCGCTGTCCATTACCGGTCGCGCGCGCCGTCACGGCCTGCATACCGATGCCTCTCACCGCTATGAGCGCGGCGTGGATCCAGCCCTGCAGTACAAAGCGATGGAGCGCGCTACCCGCCTGCTGATCGACATCTGCGGCGGCGAAGCCGGTCCGGTTATCGATGTGACCAGCGAGGCGCATCTGCCGAAGCCTGCGACCATCACCCTGCGCCGCAGCAAACTGGACCGCTTGATTGGTCATCACATTGCCGATGCGCAGGTGAGCGACATTCTGCGCCGTCTGGGCTGCGACGTGACCGAAGGTCAGGATGAGTGGACCGCTGTCGCGCCGAGCTGGCGTTTCGACATTTCGATCGAAGAAGATCTGGTGGAAGAAGTGGCCCGCGTATACGGCTACAACAACATTCCTGATGAGCCGGTACAGGCAGGCCTGGTGATGGGTTCCCATCGCGAAGCCGACCTCTCCCTGAAGCGTGTGAAAACCATGCTGAACGACAAAGGCTACCAGGAAGTGATCACCTACAGCTTCGTTGACCCGAAGGTGCAGCAGCTGATCCATCCAGGTCAGGAAGCGCTGATCCTGCCAAGCCCGATCTCCAGCGAGATGTCCGCCATGCGCCTGTCGCTGCTGACCGGCCTGCTGGGCACCATCGTCTACAACCAGAACCGTCAGCAGAGCCGCGTGCGCATCTTCGAAACCGGTCTGCGCTTTGTTCCGGATACCCAGGCAAACCTCGGCATCCGTCAGGATCTGATGCTGGCGGGCGCAATCTGCGGCAACCGCTATGAAGAGCACTGGGATCTGAGCAAAAACAGCGTTGATTTCTACGATCTGAAAGGCGATCTGGAATCAGTCCTCGATCTGACCGGTAAATTGTCTGAAATTGAGTTCCGCGCAGAAGCCATTTCGGCCCTGCATCCGGGCCAGAGCGCCGCGATTTATCTGAAAGGTGAACGCGTTGGTTTCATTGGTGTTGTGCATCCGGAACTGGAGCGCAAGCTCGATCTCAATGGCCGCACGCTGGCGTTTGAGCTGGAGTGGAACAAGGTCGCAGACCGCGTCATTCCTCAGGCTCAGGAGGTTTCTCGCTTCCCGGCAAACCGTCGTGATATCGCCGTCGTGGTGGCCGAAAATGTGCCTGCCGCAGATATTTTGGCCGAATGTAAGAAAGTTGGCGTAAATCAGGTAGTTGGCGTAAACTTATTTGACGTGTACCGCGGCAAGGGCGTAGCAGAGGGCTTTAAGAGCCTGGCTATCAGCCTGATCCTTCAGGATACCAGCCGTACACTCGAAGAAGAGGAGATTGCCGCTACCGTCGCCAAATGTGTAGAGGCATTAAAAGAGCGATTCCAGGCATCATTGAGGGATTGAACCTATGGCGCTTACAAAAGCTGAAATGTCCGAATATCTGTTTGATAAGCTTGGGCTTAGCAAACGGGATGCCAAAGAGCTGGTTGAGCTGTTTTTCGAAGAGATCCGTCGCGCTCTGGAAAATGGTGAGCAGGTAAAACTCTCCGGCTTTGGTAACTTTGATTTGCGCGACAAAAATCAACGTCCGGGTCGTAACCCGAAGACGGGTGAGGATATTCCCATTACAGCTCGCCGCGTGGTGACCTTCAGACCCGGACAGAAGTTAAAAAGCCGTGTCGAAAACGCTTCACCCAAAGCAGAGTGAGATGATCTAACCAAAAAGGCCGCATTTGCGGCCTTTTTTCTTTGCGCTGCTCTGAACCCACCGTAAAATCAATCACATCATTCACCCGCAAAATGATTCCAATGCCTGAATTTGCCCGTCTGCAGTACCGTTCCGACCTGCGTAAAGTGCTCTTCCTGCTGCTGGCGCTGGTTCTCGCGCTGGGGCTGAGCCTGTGCGCGGGCGATCAATGGATCGGGCCGCCGTCGTGGTTTAGCCCGCAGGGGGAACTGTTTATCTGGCAGATCCGTCTGCCGCGCACCCTGGCCGTGGTGCTGGTGGGAGCGGCGCTGGCGCTGAGCGGCACCATCATGCAGGCGCTGTTTGATAACCCACTCGCCGAGCCGGGCTTATTAGGCGTATCAAACGGGGCCGGCGTCGGGCTGATTGCCGCCGTTATGCTGGGCGGAGGCGTGCTGTCCGGCTGGGAACTGAGCCTCTGCGCCATTGCCGGGGCGCTGATCGTTACCCTTATTCTGTTGCGCTTTGCCCGCCGTCATCTCTCGGTCAGTCGCCTGCTGCTCGCCGGGGTGGCGCTGGGAATTATCTGCAGCGCCCTGATGACCTGGGCGGTCTACTTTTCCACCTCCTTTGATCTGCGCCAGCTGATGTACTGGATGATGGGCGGCTTCGGCGGCGTGGACTGGGGGCAGGGCTGGCTGATGCTGCTGCTGGTACCGGTTATTGTCTGGGCCTGTTTTCAGGCCGCACCCCTGAACGTCCTGGTGCTGGGTGAGATTTCGGCCCGCCAGCTCGGACTGCCGCTCACCTTCTGGCGCAACATCCTGGTGGTCGCTATCGGCTGGATGGTGGGCGTAAGCGTGGCGCTGGCCGGTGCCATCGGCTTTGTTGGCCTCGTTATCCCCCATATGCTGCGTTTATGCGGCATAACCGATCACCGGCTGCTGCTGCCTGCTGCGGCCGTGACGGGCGGCGCGACGCTGCTTATCGCCGACATCATCGCGCGCCTGGCGTTAACGGCGGCAGAGTTGCCGATCGGCGTTGTCACCGCTACGCTGGGTGCACCGGTATTTATCTGGCTATTATTAAAAGCTGGCCGCTAAGGCTGCCAGTCTGAACCACAACCTGAGGGAATGCTATGCCGAACGATATTCTGAACACCGAAGTGACGACCATCGATGGAGAAAAGACCACCCTGGAAGGCTATAAGGGCAAGGTTCTGCTGGTGGTAAACGTGGCATCGAAATGCGGTCTGACGCCGCAGTATGAGCAGCTCGAAAACATTCACAAAGCATGGGAAAAAGACGGTTTTACCGTGCTCGGTTTCCCGTGCAACCAGTTCCTCGGCCAGGAACCCGGTAGCGAAGAAGAGATCAAAACTTTCTGCAGCACCACCTATGGCATCACCTTCCCGATGTTCAGCAAAGTCGAGGTCAACGGCGAAGCGCGTCATCCGCTGTATCAAAAGCTGATTGCCGCAGCCCCGGTGGCTGTTGCGCCTGAAAGCAGCGGTTTTTATGAGCGTCTGGCGAGCAAAGGCCGTGCGCCGCTCTATCCTGATGACATTTTATGGAATTTTGAAAAATTCCTGATCGGTCGCGATGGCGAAGTGGTTCAGCGTTTTGCGCCGGATATGACGCCTGAAGATCCGATCCTGATGGAAGCGATCAAGCTGGCGCTCGCGAAGTAATGTCGATCCTGATGCAGCTCAATGGGGTGTCGGAAGCCGGACGTCTGCAGCCGCTTTCCGCACAGGTTAATGCGGGGGAGATCCTGCACCTGGTCGGCCCGAACGGGGCAGGTAAGAGCACATTGCTTGCCCGTATGGCCGGGCTGAGTAGCGGGCAGGGCGAAATCCTGTTGCAGGGGGAATCGCTATCCCGTTGGTCCTCCGCGTCGCTGGCGAGTCGCAGGGCGTATCTGGCGCAGCAGCAAACTGCGCCGTTCGCCATGCCGGTCTGGCACTATCTGACGCTGCATCAGCACCATAGTCAGCAAAAAGCGCTGTTAAGTGAGGTCGCGGCCATGTTGGGTATTGAGGATAAACTGTCCCGGCACGTCAGCCAGCTCTCCGGCGGAGAGTGGCAACGCGTGCGGCTGGCGGCGGTGATCCTGCAAATTCATCCCCAGGGCAATCCGCACGGTCAGTTGCTGTTGCTGGACGAGCCGATGAGCAGTCTCGATGTTGCCCAGCAGGTGGCGCTGGACAGAGCGTTAAGCGCTCTGTCGCAGCAGGGTATTGCGGTGGTGATGAGCAGTCATGACCTCAACCATACCCTGCGTCATGCGCATCGCGTCTGGCTGCTGAAGCGGGGCCAGCTGATTGCCAGCGGGGCGCGTGACAGCGTTTTGACGCCGCCCAATCTGGCTAAAGCTTATGATATGTCTTTCCGCCGTCTGGACATCGAAGGTCACAGAATGATCATTTCGACGTCTCAGGAATAACCGCTTGTTGCACAGCGACATATTCACAGGCTAAATTACGGAAAATCCAAAAAATCAGAGGATTCGTCGGGAATGCGATTCTGTTTTCTATTGGTAGCCGCGCTATTTCTTGCAGGATGCAGCAGCCATCGCGCACCGCCGCCGAACGCGCGGCTGTCTGATTCTATCGCGGTGATTGCGGGTCTCAACGATCAACTGCACAACTGGGGCGGTACGCCTTACCGCTACGGTGGCATGACGCGCGGCGGTATTGATTGTTCGGGGTTTGTCTTGTTGACGTTTCGCGACCAGTTTGCGTTGCAGTTGCCGCGAGAAACGCGACAGCAGGCGACAATAGGCACCGAGATTGATAAAGAAGATCTGTTGCCTGGCGATCTGGTGTTCTTTAAAACCGGCTCTGGCGAAAGCGGCCTGCACGTCGGGATATACGATACCGATAATCAATTTATTCATGCCTCGACCAGTCGCGGCGTGATGCGCTCCTCTCTCAATAATGTTTACTGGCGCAAAAACTTCTGGCAAGCCCGACGCATTTAATCTCGTCGCGCCGGCCTGGCGCGACGCCGATCCTTTGTTTAAATGAGATTCGTTTCAGGACATTAATTCTGGATCTCCAGCAGGCGGAATTAATTTGAATCAATTCTGGCAGTTAGGGAAAACTGGCTATTAAGCTTTATCCAGGATAAGATTATTTTCAGGACTAAGGAAAATCCGAAAATTAAATGGAACGAATGAGATTATTCTTTATAAAATCCAAATGGTTGAATTACTTCAGCATATGTTTCAGGATGTCTTGTATCGTCTTTAAATCAGGACGGACGCCATGATTGTGATGCTGGATATTGCTTATCAAACAGAATTTTTATTAGTCCCCGCGCGCCATGATTCAGGGGCGCTTAAAGGTCTTGAAATAAACGTCAATTTTGTTGGTGTTAACAGCCCTGTGCGCATTCCTACTGAACTGGTGCGCCCGTTGTTAACGCCTGCGCAAGAGTTGATGCTTTTTCAGGAGCAACTTGCGCTGCTCGAAACCTGCAAACTCTTTTTTATTCAGCAACAGCTCCTGGCGTGGATAAATATCTCCCCGGTGATTGTTGAATATCTGCTAACAGAAGAAGAAGGTGTTTCAATATGTGAACGTCATCCGTGGCTGGAGTTCACCATTTATGAAAACTATCCGGATCTCAATAAAGGCAATTTGAATACCTCGCTAATGAATTTCGCACTGCGTTTTCCGCTGGTGTTAGGCAATTTTGGTGCCGGGGATGCCTCAACCAAAGCCATTTTTGACGGCATGTTTAAACGCGTGGCGCTGGATAAAAACTTCATTCAGCAACAGCTCACTCAAAATACCTTCGATCCTTTCTTACGGGCGATCTTTATCCAGATATCGCCATACTGTCAGTCACTGATGGTAGCGGGCGTGGATGATGACGTTGCGCTACAGCGGCTGTCGGTGTACGGCTTTAGCGCCATGCAGGGCAGCCTGTGGCCTGCCGTTCCCCTTGAGCGTATAACCTCACTGGTGCAGGTATAACCCTTGTCTTACCCGGTGTTTAACCGCTGACAAACCCACTACACTAAAAGCAGGAGGACCTATGACCCTGTCTTTTACCGCGCACTGGCATGATGAATTACCCGGTTTTTATACGGCTCTGAAACCCACTCCCCTGAATAATGCCCGCCTGATCTGGCATAACACGGCGCTGGCCGCCGAACTGGCGATCCCGGAATCGCTGTTCAGGCCGGAGCAGGGTGCCGGCGTTTTTGGCGGCGAAACGCTGCTGCCCGGCATGCAGCCGCTGGCGCAGGTGTACAGCGGACATCAGTTTGGCGTCTGGGCCGGTCAATTAGGTGACGGGCGAGGGATCCTGCTCGGCGAACAGCAGCTCGCCAACGGACAAACCATGGACTGGCACCTGAAGGGCGCCGGGCTCACGCCGTACTCACGTATGGGCGATGGTCGCGCCGTTCTGCGCTCCACCATCCGCGAAAGCCTGGCCTCGGAGGCGATGCACGCCCTGGGAATTCCCACCACCCGCGCGCTGTCGATTGTCACCAGCGACACCCCGGTGGCGCGTGAGAGCATGGAGCAGGGCGCGATGCTGATCCGCGTAGCTCAGAGCCACGCCCGTTTCGGCCATTTCGAACACTTTTACTATCGCCGCGAGCCGGAGAAAGTGCGCCAGCTGGCGGACTTTGTCATTCGCCATCACTGGCCCCAGTGGCAGGACGAGGCCGATAAGTACATCCTCTGGTTCCGCGACGTGGTGGCACGTACCGCGTCGCTGATCGCCTGCTGGCAGACGGTGGGCTTTGCTCATGGCGTGATGAATACCGACAACATGTCGATCCTCGGCCTGACCATCGATTACGGTCCCTACGGTTTCCTCGACGACTACCAGCCGGGTTATATCTGCAACCACTCCGACTATCAGGGGCGTTACAGCTTTGATAACCAGCCTGCGGTGGGCCTGTGGAACCTGCAGCGTCTGGCGCAATCGCTCTCACCCTTTATCGACGTTGACGCGCTTAACGACGCGCTGGACAGCTATCAGGACGTCTTGCTCCAGCAGTACGGCAAGCTGATGCGCCGCAAGCTGGGGCTGATGACTCAGGAGAAGGGCGATAACGAGCTGCTGAATAACCTGTTTGCGCTGATGGCCCGGGAAGGCAGCGACTATACCCGTACGTTGCGCATGCTGGGACAAACAGAGCAGCACAGCGCTGCCTCACCGCTGCGCGATGAGTTTATCGATCGTCAGGCGTTTGATGACTGGTTTACAACCTACCGCGCGCGTCTGCAGCAGGAGAACGTGGCGGACGAGGTGCGTCAGGCGCAGATGAACGCCGTCAACCCGGCCATGGTATTACGCAACTGGCTGGCGCAGCGGGCGATCGAGCAGGCGGAAAAAGGCGATTACGCCGAGCTTCACCGCTTGCACGAAGCCCTGCGTACGCCGTTTGCCGATCGTAATGACGACTACATCAGCCGCCCACCGGACTGGGGGAAGCGGCTGGAAGTGAGTTGCTCAAGTTAAGGAGCGAGAAAAACCTGGGGGCTGGCATTAAGCGGATGCTGCCCCACCTGCACCTGCGCGCCGTACCAGCGCGTCAGGTCGTCAGCCTGTAACACCTGCTGTGGTGTCCCCTGCGACACGATTCTGCCGTCGTGCAGGAGCACGATCCGATCTGCCCATAAGGCCGCCAGATTGAGATCGTGCAGCACCACGCAGACGTGCAGTTTTCCCTCCTGAACGAGAGCCTTTAGCAGGCGCAGCAGATGCTGCTGGTGATAGAGATCCAGCGCCGAGGTGGGCTCATCGAGAAACAACCAGCCGCGCGGCGAGGCGTCATGCCAAAGCTGAGCCAGCGCCCGGGCCAGCTGCACCCGCTGCTGCTCTCCCCCCGACAGGGCCGCATACTGGCGACCGGCAAGCGGCTGGCAGCCGGTCAGCTGCATCACCTCGCTGACGATCTGCGGCTCGGGCCGTTGCGTCCACGGCGAGCGACCCATGCCGATCACCGCCTCAACCGGCCAGTCAAAACCGAGCTGGGTTTGCTGGCGCATCACCGCCCGCAACCGGGATAAACTCTGCGTACTCCAGCCGTCCAGCGCTTTACCGTCCAGCAGGCAGCGCCCTGAATCCGGCTTGAGAAAACCGGTTAACAGGCGCAGCAGGGTGGATTTCCCCGCGCCGTTAGGGCCGATCAGCGCCATCAGCTCTCCCGGCGAGAGGGACAGCGAGACGTCGCGCACCACCGTCCGGCCTGCCACGCTGTAGGTCAAACCTTCGGCAAACAGGGGTTCAGCCATGCTGGCCTCCACGACGAAAAATAAGCCACAGGAACCAGGGCGCGCCGAGAATGCTGGTCAGCAATCCCACCGGCATCTCAGCCGGAGCCACCAGCGTGCGCGCGGCGGTATCAGCGATCAGCAGCAAAAACGCCCCCGCCAGCACCGAGCCGGGGATCACCGCCCGGTGATCCGACCCCAGCCACATGCGTATCAGGTGCGGCACTACCAGGCCAATAAAGCCGATCACGCCGCTGACCGCCACCGCGGCGGCCACCAGCAGGGCGCTGCATAAAAGCAGGATGCGCTGAACGTTCCGCACATCGACGCCCAGATAGTGCGCCTCTTCCTCGCCAAGCTGGAGCAGATTCAGGGCAGCCGCCAGCCGCCAGATAACCAGCACCGTCGGGATCATCAGCGAGGTCACCGCCACCAGGGTGGACCACTGGGCCTGGCCGAGGCTGCCCATTCCCCACAGGGAGAGCTGGCGCAGCTGGGCGTCGTTACTTACCCAGGAGAGCACGCCCACCGCCGCGCCGCACAGGGCGTTGATGGCGATCCCCACCAGCAGCAGGCGCGAGAGGGAACTCTCCCGCTGCTGGCTGAGCAGAAAAATGACGACCGTTGCCGCCAGCGCGCCAAGAAAGGCCGCCAGCATCGGGGCATAGAGCATCAGCAGGGCGGGCAGGGTGATGGGCAGCACCACCCACAGGGCGACGGCGCAGGCGGCACCGCTGCTGATCCCAAGCAACCCGGGGTCGGCGAGGGGATTACGAAACAGGCCCTGCATCACGCAGCCCGCCAGCGCCAGCGAGCCGCCAATCACCAGCGCCAGCAGCACCCGCGGCAGGCGAATGGTGAGCCAGATCTGGCGTAGCGCCTCGTCGGTGCCGCTCCAGAGCAGGTTCACCGGCAGGCGCAACGCGCCAAAACCGGTGGCCAGCAGCGTCATCAGGGCCAGCGCCAGCGCCAGCCCCCACAGCGAGCAGAGAATACGGCGAGGCATCAGGGCAGTTGCTCAGCTTTGCTGCGCAGCTGGCCAATCGCCTGCGGGGTACGCACGCTGAACCCGAGCAGCGCCATATCGTCAATCTGTAACACCTGCTTATTACGCCCGGCAGGGGTTTGCGCCAGACCTGGCAGCTTCCACAGATTCTCTTCTCCGCCCATCGCTTTTACCCCGTCCTGCGAAATCACCACTAAATCGGGCTGGCTGGCGATCACGCCCTCCTGAGAGAGCGGCTGGTAACGGGAGAAGCCCTGCATGGCGTTTTGCAGACCCGCGGCGCGGATCGCCGCATCGGCGCCGGTATTCTGCCCGGCAGCCATGGCGGTCATCCCGCCGTGATTGAGAATGAACAGCACCCGCTTGTTAAGCGGGGAGGAGGGCATCGCGGCCAGCTCCTGATTCAGACGCTGGCGCAGGGCTTCCCCTTCGGAGACGCGGTGCGTCGCCTGCGCTATCACGCGCACTTTCTCGTCGATGACGCTGAGCGCATTGCTGCCCGGCACCGTCACCACCCTGATGTTGTTTTGCCCGACCTGTTTGAGCGCCAGGGAAGGCTGCGCCTGGGCGCTGGCTAACACCACCGTCGGGCGCATCGCCAGGATCCCCTCGGCATTGAGCTGGCGCAGGTAGCCCACGTCCGGCAGCGAGTTGGCCTGCTCCGGCCACTGGCTGGTGCTGTCGCGCGCAACCAGTGAATCCCCGGCCCCCAGAGCGTAGACAATCTCCGTGACGTCCCCGCCAAGGGCAACGATCTTCTCCTGCGGGGCGGCAAAAGCGGCCAGCGGCAGCGCGGCGATCAGGGCAAGCAGTTTTCTCATGCGGCCAGCCCTTTCACCGTCAGGGCGTCAATCTGGGCACGCCACTGGCGCTGCTCGGGCTCGCCTTCCGTGCGCTGACCGTACAGCTGGGCGATCTGCGTTCCGTCAGCGGCAAACAGCTCAAGGCTGGTAACGTGGCCGTCGGCGGTCGGTTTACGCGTCACCCAGGTCTCGGCGATGGTCTCTTCCAGCAGATGCAGGGTGAAGGCCGGGTTAAAGATGTTCAGCCAGCCTTTCATCGGCACCACTTTCTCCACCTTGCCGGTGAAGATCTGCACGCAGCCGCGGTTGCCGACGAAGATCATGATCTCGTTGGCGTCCTGACGGGCGGTGTCCAGCAGCTGCGCCAGGGCGCGGTTATCCACCTGACAGGCCAGGTCGTCACCCACCAGGCGGAACGCCTGCTGACGGGTCAGGCCGTGGCGCTTAAGCAGGCCGAAGAACTGGTGGACGTCGGTCATGGCGCGCCACTCGCTGTCTACCGTTGCGGCATCGGCGTTTGCCACCTCTGCGCTCACCTCGGCAGCCTTCAGCGCCAGCGGCGGGTTATCGGCAAAGATAAAGCGGGTCAGCACGTCGCCCCAGGCGGAGATATCGGTGTTGTCGGTAGTGTAAACCTTCAGCAGCGCATCGCCCTGATGGTCAAAAAACTGGATGCTCTGACGTTCGCCGCGGGCAGTGGTTTCGCTGATATGGAACACGCTCGCCCACTGGTTGAGGAACAGGCGCAGATCCAGTGCGCGCGGGTTGAGCACCAGCCCGGCATGGCCGTTCAGGTGCTGGTTGGTAAAGGTGCCCACCTGCTCGTGAACCGCATAGTCGTTGCGGCAGATGCATTTGGTTTCACCCGCCGCTTCCAGCGCGCCGAGGATCTCACGAATGTCGCCATGCAGACGCCAGGCATCGTGGCCCACCCGCGCATAGGTCAGTTCGGCTTCGCTGATGTTCATCAGCGCGGCGATATCACGCGCGTATTTCCCCGGGTTTTCTTCTTTTAGTTCAAGCCAGCGTGTGTAGTGATTCATTGTCTCTTCCTTCCGGATAAATGCCCCGCAGCCGGGGCAAGGGGATTACCACTGATAACTTACGAAAATCTTGCCGTTGCGCCCATCCTGCGGGATGCCCTGCGGCGACCAGTACTCTTTGTCGAAGGCGTTGCCCAGCACCAGGGTGGTGGTGACGCCCTTCAGCGCCTGCTGGCCCTGATAGCTGACGTAGAAATCGTTCACCGCGTAGCCCGGCTGGTGGCTGTAGCTGCTGCTCACGTGGGTGGAGCGATCGGCGAAGGTGCCAATCCAGCCCACGTTGAAGCCGCTCTGCGCCAGCGGAATGTCCAGCTTGCTGGAGACGGTATCCGGGCTGATGCTGGAGATGTACTCCCCGGTGTCGGTGTCTTTGCCCCGGGTGCGGTTATAGGCCACATCCAGGCTGAACAGGCTGGCGGAGTATTTCGCCATCATGTCCCAGCCCCAGATTTTGGCGTTCGGCACGTTGTACGACATGGTGGTCGCGGCGGCGAAATCGACGGTGGTGGAGATGTAATCTTTGGCGTTGGTATCAAAGTAGCTGGCTTTGAACTCCAGCGCATCGTTGGCGAGCATCAGATCGTCAAAGCGCAGGCCAAATCCGTACTCCTGGGTTTCGTTGGTTTCCGGGCGCAGATTTGGGTTTGGCACCCAGTAGTTGGTGTAGAACCGGCCAATAGAGAAGTGCTTCGCGTCGTTGTACATCTCGCCCATCGTCGGGGCGCGGAAGGCCTGGGCCCAGGAGCCGAACATCATCAGCCAGTCGGTCGGGGAGACGGTGATCCCGGCGCGGGATGACCACTTATCGGCGTCCACGTCCTCGTAGCCGTCGCTGCTGCCGCGGTAGTTATCGTAGCGGGTGCCGCCCAGCAGGGTGATGGGCAGATCGCGCAGGGTGATCTCATCCTGCAGCCAGCCGGAGCTGAAGTCGATGCTCGCATCCGGGAAGCCGGTGGTGGCACCAGAAGGCGACTGCTCCTGACGGTAATACTCGCCGCCGTAGGTCAGCAGGTGCGAGGCGAAAGAGTCGGCGAACAGGCGGGTGCGGTTTTCCACTTTGCCGCCTTTGGTGGTCTGCTCGCGGTACTCCCCGGTGCCATCAATGTTCTGGGCATTAATCCGCGCTTCAGACCAGTAGATCCGGGCATCGGCGTTCAGCCAGTCGTTGCCTTCCGGGGCGATGTGATACCCCAGCTGAACGTCACGCTGGATGGTGGAGCGGTCGGTCATCGGGTTACTGCTGTCGTCGGCATCGATGGTCTGCGGGTTTTTGGGCTCCTGCGCCGCGTTGTTGTAATAGCGCAGCGAGCCGCTCAGGGACTGGGCCTGATCCATCTGCCAGCTGCCTTTTGCCAGCATATTGTTGATTGATTCGTCGTTCGGCGCGGTCTCGCCGCCGCCCTGGCGGATATCCCCGCGATCCCGGCTCGACCAGGCCACCAGACCATCGAGAGTATCGGTCCGGCCAAAGGCGCTGGCCCCCATGCCGAGGCTGTGATCGCCGGTAGCGGCGGTGCCAAACACACGGAAGCCGCTGCTCTGGCCGGGCTGGAGCAGGTCTTTTGCATCGGCGGTGTCATAGGCGATCACCCCGCCCATCGCACCGCTGCCGTACAGCAGGGCGGACGGGCCGCGCACGATCTCAATGCGCTTGATCAGCGCCGGGTCGAGGAAGGTGCTGTTCAGGTGGCCGGTATCGGTGCCCTGACGAACGCCGTCCACCAGCACCAGCACGCCGCGACGATCGTAGCCGCGCAGATTGACGTCCTGACCGTTGGTGCGCCCGGTGCCGTCGAGGGTCAGGCCAGGAACATGGCGCAGCAGATCGGCGGCAGAGCTGGCGGTTTGGTTTTCCGGGGCGGTGGCGTCAATGACGCTCACCATCATCGGCGCTTCAAAGGCGCTGCGGGCATTCCCGGTGGCGGTCACCGTCATGTCGTCGGTGGTGGCAAGGGCCATTCCCGGCAGGGCGGTGGTAATGGCCAGCGCCAGCAGCGACGGGCGTAAAGACGCGGTATTCAGGTATGGCATGAGCCACTCTCCATTTAAAAGTGAAAAGCGCTGGCTGCCTGGGGAAACCTGGGTGGCTGGCGAAGGTGCTTATTTTGTGAGGATCAATTTTCCGGCATGTGTCTGGCGCAAGAGGTAGTGCTGGCCATCATGCTCGATAATGACGCGTCCTTCCTCGCCCAACAGCTGTTTACTGTTAATGCGACGATCGTTCGCGTCCGGGGCAGGCTGTGTTTTGTCTTCAGGACGAGTGAGCGTTGCTGCGGTGTTATCCATACGTGACATAATGTTTTTCAAAATAGCAATCAATGTAACAATGATAATCATTATCAACAAATCATTTTTAACGGCAAGCGTTTTATGAAAAAACAGTGACGGATGAAACGTTAAAGGGTTGTGCGGGATGAAAAAAGCCGGGTGGCGCTTCGCTTACCCGGCCTACAAAGTGTGGTACGTAGGCCCGGTAAGCGAAGCGCCACCGGGCGAAATGTCAGAAGCGAGAGTCCACCGCCACCGCAAGTTTATCCAGCAGCACTTCGGTATCTTCCCAGCTCAGGCAGGGGTCGGTAATCGACTGACCGTAGGTAATCGGCTGGCCGACCACCACTTTTTGCGTGCCTTCGCGCAGGAAACTTTCGGCCATAATCCCGGCAATGGCGCTGGAGCCGTTGCGGATCTGCTGGCACACCTCGTCGCAGACGTCCAGCTGGCGGCGGTGCTGTTTCTGGCAGTTGCCGTGGCTGAAATCGATCACCAGCTGCTCCGGCAGATCGAACTCGCGCAGGGTGTCGCAGGCTTCGGCGATATCCTGCGGATGATAGTTCGGCTGTTTACCGCCGCGCATAATGATGTGGCCGTACGGGTTGCCGCTGGTCTGATAGATCGTCATCTGGCCGTTCTTGTCCGGGGAGAGGAACATATGGCTGGCGCGGGCGGCGCGGATGGCATCCACCGCGATGCGGGTATTGCCGTCGGTGCCGTTTTTGAAGCCCACCGGGCAGGAGAGCGCCGAAGCCATTTCACGGTGGATCTGGCTTTCCGTAGTGCGCGCGCCAATCGCCCCCCAGCTGATGAGATCGGCGATAAACTGTCCGGTCACCATATCCAGGAATTCGGTGGCGGTCGGCACGCCCAGCTCGTTAACCTGCAACAGCAGTTTGCGCGCCAGCTGAATGCCGTGATTGACCCGGTAGCTGCCGTTTAAATCGGGATCGGAGATCAGCCCTTTCCAGCCCACCACGGTGCGCGGTTTCTCAAAGTAGGTGCGCATCACGATCTCAAGCCGCGCCTGGTGCTTATCCCGCAGCCCTTTCAGGCGCTGGGCGTAATCCATCGCGGCATCAAGATCGTGAATAGAGCAAGGACCTACGATCACCAGCAGGCGGCGATCGTCCCCGTTCAGGATTTTTTCAATACGCTTACGTGACGTTGTCACGTGGTCGGCCACTGCCGCAGAAACAGGGTATCGCTGGGCCAGTTCTGCTGGCGTCACCAGGCTGTCGATACGCGCTGTGCGGAGTTCATCGGTTTTATTCATGGTATTTCTCAGAATGTAGTGCTTCATCGGTAACTTACCGGGAAGTGATGGGCATCACCTTAAACCAATCCCCGCTGATTTCAAGTGCAGGGCACAAGCGTGCCCTGTTATGGGTAGCGAGTATAAAGGATTGCGAACCAATGTACTAGCCTGTTAGTACATGCGGCGGTTCAGCCCCATTATGTCGAGGATCTTGGTGGCAATCTCTTCTACCGAATAGTTGGTACTGTTGAGACAGGGAATGTTGTTCTTCCGGTACAGGGCTTCCACTTCAGCCACCTCCATCCGGCACTGGCGCATCGACGCATAGCGGCTGTTTTCCCGGCGCTCTTCGCGGATGGCCGCCAGACGTTCCGGGTTAATGGTCAGACCAAACAGCTTGTGCTGGAGCGGTTTCAGCGCCGCCGGCAGCACCAGATTATCCATATCATCGGCAATAAAGGGGTAGTTTGCCGCGCGGATGCCGAACTGTAACGCCAGATAGAGGCTGGTGGGGGTTTTGCCGCAGCGCGAAACGCCGAGCAGAATGACCTGGGCCTGATCGAGGTTGCGCATCGAGATGCCGTCATCGTGGGCGAGGGTGTAGTCGATGGCGGCGATACGGGCGTCGTACTTAATGATATTCGCCGGATTCAGACCGTGGGTGCGGTGCGCCACCGGGGTAGGGTCCAGCTTCAACTCCTGCTGCAGCGGGGCCACCAGCGCCTGGACGATGTCCTGACAGAAACCTTCACTTTGCAGAATGATATTGCGGATTTCCGGGATCACAATCGAGTAGAACACCAGCGGACGCTCGCCGGTCTGCTGGAAAATGGCATCAATTTGATCTTTCACCGCTCTGGCGCGGCTCTCGTTTTCCACAAACGGCAGGGTGATGCTGTTGATGGAAACCGGGAATTGCGACATCACCGCATGGCCCAGCACTTCGGCGGTGATCGCCGTACCATCGGAAATATAAAAAACGTGGCGATCGACAGCATTATCCATTTTGCACACTCGGTATATCAGATGTAATTGACTGAAAGCATAAATTAAAAAAGTAAATTACAACAGTCAACGGGCGCGGGAAATTCAAAATGAAACGCTATTTTTATTTTTAATGAAAGGGGTGTTTCATTTTTAAAAATCACCCTAAAGTCTGAGTTTTTTTGTGGGAATCCATAGGAATCATCAGGTTAGCATTTAAGCGGGAACAGTCTGAAAAGCGAAAAAATAAAAGTGCTTACACGATTCACCGTTTTTTTAGCGCGATTAAATATGACAGTATAAATACGCAGTAAGGAGTTTCTTAAAACCCGTTCATATATCATAAAAGGATTGTTTCGATGTCCAACAATGGCTCGTCACCGCTGGTGCTTTGGTATAACCAACTCGGCATGAATGATGTAGACAGAGTTGGAGGCAAAAATGCCTCCCTGGGTGAAATGATTACAAATCTGTCCAGTATGGGTGTCTCCGTACCGAATGGATTTGCTACCACCGCCGATGCTTTTAACTATTTTCTGGATCAAAGCGGCGTAAACCAGCGCATTTACGAACTACTGGATAACACGGACATTGATGATGTCTCCGAGCTTGCCAAAGCCGGGACCCAGATCCGCCAGTGGATCATCGACACACCTTTCCAGCCTGAACTGGAAAAAGCCATCCACGACGCCTATAACCAGCTCTCCGCTGATGATGCTCAGGCCTCCTTTGCCGTGCGCTCCTCCGCCACCGCAGAAGATATGCCGGATGCCTCCTTTGCCGGTCAGCAGGAGACCTTCCTTAACGTACAGGGCTACGATGCGGTTCTGGTGGCGGTTAAACACGTGTTTGCTTCCCTGTTTAACGACCGCGCCATCTCCTATCGCGTGCATCAGGGTTACGACCACCGCGGCGTTGCGCTGTCGGCGGGCGTGCAGCGCATGGTGCGTTCGGATCTGGCCTCGTCAGGCGTGATGTTCTCTATTGATACCGAATCGGGTTTCGATCAGGTGGTCTTTATCACCTCCGCCTGGGGTCTGGGCGAGATGGTGGTGCAGGGTGCGGTCAACCCTGACGAATTCTATGTACACAAGCCAACCCTGGCAGCGGATCGCCCGGCTATCGTGCGTCGCACCATGGGTTCGAAAAAAATCCGCATGATCTACGCCCCGACCCAGGAGCACGGCAAGCAGGTCCGGATTGAAGATGTGCCGCAGGAACAGTGCGATCGCTTCTCGCTGACCGATGCCGAAGTGCAGGAGCTGGCGAAGCAGGCGGTGCAGATTGAGAAGCACTATGGCCGTCCGATGGATATCGAATGGGCCAAAGACGGTAACACCGGCAAGCTGTTTATCGTCCAGGCGCGTCCGGAAACCGTCCGCTCCCGCGGCCAGGTGATGGAGCGTTACACCCTGCATGCCCAGGGCAAAATCATCGCTGAAGGCCGTGCCATCGGTCACCGCATCGGCGCAGGTCCGGTGAAAGTGATCCACGACATCAGCGAAATGAACCGCATCCAGCCGGGCGACGTGCTGGTCACCGACATGACCGACCCGGACTGGGAACCGATCATGAAAAAGGCGGCAGCGATTGTCACCAACCGTGGCGGCCGTACCTGTCACGCGGCAATCATCGCCCGTGAGCTGGGTATTCCGGCGGTTGTTGGCTGCGGTGATGCCACCGAACGCATGAAAGACGATGAGAACGTCACCGTCTCCTGTGCCGAAGGCGACACCGGTTACGTCTACGCCGAACTGCTGGACTTCAGCGTGAAGAGCTCCAGCGTGGATACCATGCCGGATCTGCCGCTGAAGATCATGATGAACGTCGGCAACCCGGACCGCGCGTTCGACTTCGCCTGTCTGCCTAACGAAGGCGTTGGCCTGGCGCGTCTGGAGTTCATCATCAACCGTATGATCGGGGTCCACCCGCGTGCGCTGCTGGAGTTCGATGACCAGGATCCGAAGCTGCAGAAAGAAATTCGCGAGATGATGAAGGGCTACGACTCGCCGAAAGAGTTCTACGTCGGCCGTCTGACCGAAGGGATCGCGACCCTTGGCGCTGCGTTCTTCCCGAAACGCGTGATCGTGCGTCTCTCTGACTTCAAATCGAACGAATACGCCAACCTGGTGGGCGGCGAGCGTTACGAGCCGGAAGAAGAGAACCCGATGCTGGGCTTCCGTGGCGCCGGTCGTTATGTCTCTGACAGCTTCCGCGACTGTTTTGCCCTGGAGTGCGAGGCGGTGAAACGCGTGCGTAACGAGATGGGCCTGACCAACGTCGAGATCATGGTGCCGTTCGTGCGTACCGTGGATCAGGCGAAAGCGGTGGTTGACGAGCTGGCGCGTCAGGGGCTGAAGCGCGGCGAGAACGGACTCAAAATCATCATGATGTGTGAGATCCCGTCCAACGCCCTGCTGGCAGAGCAGTTCCTTGAGCACTTCGACGGCTTCTCTATCGGCTCGAACGATATGACGCAGCTGGCACTGGGTCTGGATCGCGACTCCGGCGTGGTCTCCGCACTGTTTGATGAGCGTAACGAAGCGGTGAAAGCGCTGCTGTCGATGGCTATCCGCGCCGCGAAGAAACAGGGCAAGTACGTCGGCATCTGTGGCCAGGGTCCTTCCGACCATGAAGACTTTGCCGCATGGCTGATGGAAGAGGGGATCGACAGCCTGTCCCTGAACCCGGACACCGTGGTACAAACCTGGCTCAGCCTGGCCGAACTGAACAAGTAACGTCACGCTTCTGCAACAAATAAAGGCGAGGACTTTGGTCCTCGCCTTTTTTTATGCTTCATGCTCAGGACATTCACCGTTACGTTATCGCTCTGTTTACCAGTGCGGTTTCTGAAAATATTTCAATTGATTAAAAAATAGCCAGCGATATTAACGCTGATTTTATTTGATGCATTTGTGCTATTCAGGACGGTCAGCGTTGACTGTTTTATCCTGTAAGAACATTCTTAGCGGGCACAAGCGAACGACGCTTTATTAATAGTGGTGGGAGCTAACAAATAATTAATATTAACACGCGATGGAAAGCTAAATATTCTCAAGGCTCAATGCGAAACACAAATACGCTGCATTTATGGAACGTTTCAAACATTGTGAAACAGGTGCGGTGTGTGAGCAGTGCTTTATCCCACTGTATTGTTGCATGGGTTCTGGTATTGAAATTTAGGGTGTTATCACCGTTGGTATAATGCCAGTTATCACGGTTAAAGAGTTGATTGTGCTTCTTCAGCGTCAGCAAATAGTTGCTGACGTATCGGGGTGATCCTTATGAATATGATCGTCCCGCTCTGTTCTGTTAATTTAAGTGTGGAATTTAAAATGAAACGTTCTGTCTTAGCTTTGCTTATTCTTAGTTCTTTTGCTGCCTCTGCTCACGGTAATCACGGTAATCACGGTGGCGGTCATATGGGCGGCCATTCTTTTAATAATCATTCTTTCAATGGTCATGGTTTTAATGGTCGTAATGCAGGTCGCATTAATAATGGGCACACCTTTAACGGCTTTTCGCGCGGCTCAATTAACATGGGTGACACCAGTCGTACTATTGCTGTAAAAGACGGTGCGATAGTGGGTACCAAAACGACCACTATGGGTAATGTCACACGGCTGGAAACTAACGTTATTTCTGCAGACTATCGCTCGCATTCTGTCGCGGTAACCAACGGCAAGAAGACGGCGGTAGCAACGGGTAGCTATAAAGACGGTATGGGTGGTATCAGCGTGCATGGCGTGAATAATGGTGTGAATACTGTCGGTCATGTCTCTTTATACAACGATGTTGCAAATGCCGCTTATCGCACCAGTGTGGTTAAAAACGACGAAGTGACCCGTGTTGGCCTTAACGTTGTCTCTCCAACTCAGCGTTCACATATGGTCGATGTGAAGAGTGGTGACTACTCCCATGTTCACACGCGTGGTTCCCTTGACACTGAAGAGGGCGTGCGTGGCTGGAACAAGTCAGTTACCAAAGAAGGCCAGTATGGTTTTGAACGTTCTGTTGATGCTAAAGGCATTGCAACTGTCGCTGCCTTTGGTCCAGCGCATTACGCTGAGATTGTCGCCAATCTGAACACCGGTAAATACAAAGCGTTTAGCGATATCACTCCACCGACGCCTGTACCAACCCCGACTCCAACCCCAACGCCAGCACCGACGCCAGCACCAGCGCCGACGCCAGCACCGACGCCAGCACCAGCACCAGCACCAGCACCGACGCCAGCGCCAGCACCGACGCCAACACCAGCGCCAGCACCAACCCCTGTCACACCTGACATGCCTGTTACCGCTCACATCTCATATGTGAACGCTGATAACGACTACGTTTTGTACTGGTGGAATGTATAACAGGCAGGAGCATGAATTTTATTATAAAAAAAAGCCCATCGTGGGAGATGGGCAAAGACTACACACAGCAATTCGTTGTTTCACTCAGGGGATTTCCATGCTTATAAATCAAGATGTTGTTGATTCATAACCGTGACCTAATAGTAGGCATAGCGAATTTTTGCGTCGATCAGATTCGTCTCAATAGTTTAAAAAGCATGAAGAATTTATGAAGTAGATTGAAGGAATTAGGGGCGCTGAAGGGTTTAGTGGTGCTTAATGCCAAGCTAATTGATAAGTGATGCTTAACATTCTGGTGGGCGTACCCACCAGAATGGGAGATTTACTGTTTCGGCTCGTCCGTTTCGTGAAGCGTGGCAAGCAGGACATCGGGATCGGTTGGCGGTAGCGGGACTTCGTGCACCCAGGCGGAGAAGAGTCGCCAGGAGACGGCCAGCAGCACCGGTCCGATAAACAGACCGATCATGCCGAAAGCGATCAACCCACCGATCACGCCGGAGAGGATCAGAATCAACGGCAGATCGGCCCCCATGCGGATCAGTAGCGGGCGGATCACGTTATCCATCGTACCCACCACGCAGCTCCAGACCAGCAGCACCGTGCCCCAGGTGGTATCCCCGCTCCAGTAGAGCCAGATAATTGCCGGAACCAGAACCAGCAATGGCCCCAGCTGCATCAGACAGGTTAACAACATCAGCACCGTAAAGAGGGTGGCGTAAGGCACCCCCGCGATCGCCAGACCAATACCGCCCAGCACCGACTGCACCAGCGCCGTCACCACCACGCCTAACGCCACCGCGCGCACCGCCTGCGCCGCCAGCAGCATCGCCGCGTCGCCGCGCGTCGAAGCCAGACGGGTGGCAAAATGACGCACCCCAAGGGCTACCCGCTCTCCGCGCCAGTAGAGCAGGGCGCTGAACAGCAGCATCAGCACGCAGTGCACCACAAAGCGGCCCAGATGGGCAGCGGTACCCACAAACCAGGTGGTGGTGGCGCCAATATAGGGCCGCACTTTCGCCATAATGGCGCTGCCGCCCATGTCCAGCAGGTTGTGCCAGCCGGCATAGAGCTTGTCGCCAATCAGCGGAATGTCGTTCAGCCAGGCCATCTCCGGCAGCGTCATATCGCCGCTGGTGATGCTGGAAATGAGCGGGCCGCTGCCGTCCACCAGGCTATTCACCAGTAACGCAACCGGGATAACAAACAGCAGCACCAGCAGCAGCGTCATCACCAGCACCGCCAGCGTGCGGCGACCAAACAGCAAACGCTCAAGGCGAATGAACAGCGGCCAGGTGGCGATCACCACGGTCCCCGCCCATGCAAAGCCAAGAATAAAGGGTTGAACAATCCACAGACACGCAATAATCATGATTGCCAGGAACAGCACCGACAGCAAAACTTGTGCAACGTCCCTGGGCTGGTGTCGATTGACCATAAATGAAATTCACCTTGTGAGAACACCGGCAGACCGGCGAGAACATGAAACCGCATCACTATAATCATTAGTGATTTCAGCCATTTTTAACAGGCAGATTCTGCCTGTAATTCTGTCGGGCGGATACGTTTAAAATGTGATACAAAATGTGAGACACAACGCAAACGATTATCTACAACTATTCAGATTGGGCAGGGTCGACAGTAATGATCCCACAAATTTCTCAGGCACCCGGCGTCGTTCAGCTGGTGCTGAATTTTTTGCAGGCACTGGAGCAACAGGGTTTTACCGGCGATACCGCCACACGTTATGCCGACCGGCTGACGATGGCGACCGACAACAGTATCTACCAGCTACTTCCCGATGCAGTCGTTTTTCCCCGTTCTACCGCTGATGTGGCACTCCTAGCCCGTCTGGCGTCCCAGGAGCGATTCGCTTCGTTAATCTTTACCCCTCGCGGCGGCGGCACCGGCACCAACGGCCAGGCGCTGAACACGGGGATCGTTGTCGATATGTCCCGCTACATGAACCGCATCATTGAGATCAACCCGGAAGAGGGGTGGGTGCGGGTGGAAGCCGGGGTCATTAAGGATCAGCTGAACCAGTACCTGAAGCCGTACGGCTATTTCTTTGCGCCGGAGCTGTCGACCAGTAACCGCGCCACCCTCGGCGGCATGATCAATACCGACGCCTCCGGTCAGGGGTCGCTGGTGTACGGTAAAACCTCCGATCACGTCCTTGGCGTGCGGGCGGTGCTGCTGGGCGGTGATATTCTCGATACCCAGCCGATGCCGGTTCAGCTTGCCGAAACGCTCGGAAAAGACAACACCACTACCGGACGCATCTATCGCACCGTGCTGGAACGCTGTCGCGACAACCGCCAGCTGATTATCGATAAATTCCCGAAACTGAACCGCTTCCTGACCGGCTACGATCTGCGCCATGTCTTTAATGACGATCTCAGCCAGTTCGATTTGACCCGCATCCTCACCGGTTCCGAGGGGACGCTGGCCTTTATCACCGAGGCGCGTCTCGACATCACTCGTCTGCCCAAAGTCCGCCGCCTGGTGAATGTGAAGTACAACTCTTTCGACTCCGCGCTGCGCAATGCGCCCTTTATGGTGGATGCCCGGGCGCTGTCGGTGGAAACCGTCGACTCCAAAGTGCTTAACCTGGCGCGGGAAGATATCGTCTGGCACTCGGTCAGCGAGCTGATTACCGACGTGCCCGACAAAGAGATGCTTGGCCTCAACATCGTTGAATTTGCTGGCGATGACGCCGGGCTTATCGAAAGCCAGGTCGAGAACCTGTGCCAGCGCCTGGACGAGCTCATCGCCCGGGGCGATGGCGGGGTAATTGGCTGGCAGCTGTGCAACGATCTCTCCGGCATCGAGCGTATCTATGCGATGCGTAAAAAAGCGGTGGGGCTGCTGGGCAACGCCAAAGGGGCGGCCAAGCCGATCCCCTTTGCCGAAGATACCTGCGTCCCGCCGGAAAACCTAGCGGATTACATCGTCGAGTTCCGCGCGCTGCTCGACAGCCACGGCCTGAGCTACGGCATGTTTGGCCATGTCGACGCCGGAGTGCTGCACGTGCGCCCGGCGCTGGATATGTGCGATCCGCAGCAGGAGATCCTGATGAAGCAGATCTCCGACGACGTGGTGGCGCTCACCGCGAAGTATGGCGGCCTGCTGTGGGGCGAGCACGGGAAGGGGTTCCGCGCGGAATACAGTCCGGCCTTCTTTGGCGAGCAGCTGTACGGCGAACTGCGCAAAATCAAAGCCGCCTTTGATCCGGACAACCGCCTCAACCCCGGTAAAATCTGCCCGCCGGAAGGCATTGACGCCCCGATGATGCAGGTGGACGCGGTCAAACGCGGCACTTTCGACCGTCAGATCCCCATTGCCGTGCGCTCGTCCTGGCGCGGGGCGATGGAGTGTAACGGCAACGGCCTGTGCTTTAACTTTGATGTTAAAAGCCCGATGTGCCCGTCTATGAAGATCACCAGCAACCGCATCCACTCGCCGAAAGGGCGTGCGACGCTGGTACGCGAGTGGCTGCGTCTGCTGGCCGACCGCGGCGTGGATCCGCTGGCGCTGGAAAAAGAGCTGCCGGAAAAACGCGCCAGCCTGCGTACCCTGGTGGAACGCACCCGCAACAGCTGGCATGCGCGCAAAGGGGAGTATGACTTCTCCCACGAGGTGAAAGAGGCGATGTCGGGCTGCCTGGCCTGTAAAGCCTGTTCCACCCAGTGCCCGATTAAGATCGACGTGCCGGAGTTCCGCTCGCGCTTCCTGCAGCTCTATCACAGTCGTTATCTGCGCCCGATGCGCGATCATCTGGTGGCCACGGTGGAGAGCTATGCCCCGCTGATGGCCCGCGCGCCGCGCACTTTTAACTTCTTTATCAACCAGCCGCTGGTGCGCAAACTCTCCGAGAAGCATATCGGCATGATCGACCTGCCGCTGCTCTCCACGCCGTCATTGCAGCGTCAGATGGTCGGCCACCGCTCCGCTAACCTGACCCTCGAGCAGCTTGAGACCCTGAGCGCCGAGCAAAAAGCGAAAACGGTGCTGGTGGTGCAGGATCCCTTTACCAGCTATTACGATGCGCAGGTGGTAGCCGATTTTATTCGTCTGGCCGAGCGGCTGGGGTACCAGCCGGTGCTGCTGCCGTTTTCACCGAACGGCAAAGCGCAGCACATTAAAGGTTTCCTCAACCGCTTTGCGAAAACGGCGCAAAAAACCTCGGACTTCCTGAGCCGGGTGGCGCAGCTGGGCATGCCGATGGTGGGCGTCGATCCGGCGCTGGTGCTCTGCTATCGCGATGAGTACAAACAGACGCTCGGCGACAAGCGCGGCGAGTTCCACGTGATGCTGGTGCACGAGTGGCTGCCATCGGTTGTCAACGCGCAAACCGCGCCGGAGACCAGCGGCGAGCCGTGGTATCTGTTCGGGCACTGCACCGAAGTAACCGCGCTGCCGGGGGCGCCTGCGCAGTGGGCCGCTATCTTTGCTCGCTTTGGCGCGAAGCTGGAGAGCGTCAGCGTGGGCTGTTGCGGTATGGCCGGAACCTACGGCCATGAGGTGGTGAACCACGCCAACTCGCTCGGGATCTACGAGCTCTCCTGGCACCAGGCGATGCAGCGTCTGCCGCGTAACCGCTGTCTGGCGACCGGCTACTCATGCCGTAGCCAGGTCAAACGCGTCGAGGGCAGCGGCGTGCGCCATCCACTGCAGGCCTTACTGGAGATAATGGGATGATCTGGAAACGCGCGGTCACGTTGCAGGCGTTAAACGCCATGAGCGACGGAAATATGGTGGGCTTGCTGGATATCCAGTTTACCCGCATCGGCGAGGATGAACTGGAAGCCACTATGCCGGTGGACAGCCGCACCCATCAGCCGTTTGGCCTGCTGCACGGCGGCGCCTCTGTGGTGCTGGCCGAAACTCTGGGTTCGGTGGCGGGCTATCTCTGCACCGAAGGGGAGCAGAAGGTGGTGGGGCTGGAGGTGAATGCCAACCACATGCGTTCCGTGCGCAGCGGTCGGGTGCGCGGCGTCTGTCGCGCGCTGCATACCGGCGGACGTCACCAGGTGTGGCAGATTGAGATTCTGGATGAGCAGGACCGGCTGTGCTGCACGTCGCGGCTCACCACCGCCGTAGTATAAGAAAAGGCCGCGAATGCGGCCTTTTTGCTTTTCCATCTCGTTGAAATAGCATCGCTTTCTGGCGGGCCGCAATTTATGCTAATTCGCACCCTCAGATTTATGAGACTATTCCTATGCTCCTTCAAGAGCTAAGCCATATTGAGTGCCGGAGATAAGCGCCGGATGGAGCGAGAAGCCCTTAAGATTACCTCAGGTAGTCTTAAGGGCTTTCTTTTTGGTACTCAGTAATCGTTGTTAATGTCCTGCATGGCAGACAGGATAACCAGCCCGGTAATGACGACGGCAACGACGGCGATGGTCACAAGTGCAATGAGCATTTTCCCCTCCGTATGCTGCCCTTTTGCCAAAGCATAGCGCACCAGGAGGGGATCGCCTCAGCCATCCGACTGAGATTCGGAATACGCTTACAATGCGAACATGTGCGAATTCACTCAATATTTAGTGGGGAGTTTGTTAATTTTAATCAGTCGGCCCTCTTCCATTTCCACATAACCGCCGGCTTTCAGATCGGCCAGAATACGCATTACGCCGCTGCGTGAAAGCTGCGTCTTATCCCGGATATACCTCTCTGCGGTGATCTTTTCGCGAAAACTCTCATCTTCGTTCATCAGTTCCAGCAGGTGCTTGCGGATTAACTCATACGCCGTTGGCGTGCCCTCGGGCATGATGTGGTGGTAGAGCCGGTTGTAGACAAACATCAGATGGCTGGAAACCAATCCCCACAGATCCTGCTGCTGGCAAATAGCGTTGACCTTATCGGCCGGAATAATGCCAATTTTGCACGGCTTAATGGTTTTGAAGTAGTCGTCAAAATAGATATCCGTGAGGTTCGCCAGGCCGAAAACCGCAGGGCTGGTGGCGGTTGACAGCAGCATATTGTTGCTCCGGCGATAGATCGCCACGCTTCCCTCGATGATCAGATAACAGATCCCCTGACCTTTTACGCACAGATCAAAGCGTTCCCCCCGCTGAGCGTCGTAAATGGTGGCGTGGGGTTGCAGATGGGTAATAAGTTCCTGAGACCAGGGCGACCCACGCGGAACCGAACCGGGGAGCGTTGTTGGCGATGACATAAAATAACCTGCGAGCTGAGAGTGACGTAATGACGATTATTATAGTGCCACTCGGCTTTGAGAAGTACGGGTTACACAGCCGCATCAATATTTTTGCGGCAGGTGGTGAATATCCAGCAGTACGCCCCGCTGCATGGTGATATATCCCCCGGTACGCAACTCTGACAGAATGCGCATGATGCCGCTTCGGGAAAGGTAGGTGCGGCTTTTTATGTAAGCCGCCGCAGTGGTATTGAGCCGGACCGAATCGGGTTCCTGTAATAGTTCCACCAGTTGCACCCGAATAATGTCATACGCGGACATCTGCGATATTTGCGAGCAATGCTCATATATGCGGGAAACCGTGTAGATCAGCAGCCGGGAAAAATATTCCCATAACCCATCGTTGGCGATGATTTGATTAAATAACTCCAGCGGCATACGTGCCACTTCAGAATCTTCCAGCGCCCTGGCATATAAATGCTCCGAGCACAATTGGCTGCTCACACCCAGGATAAAGGGTGCGGATTCTGAATTCAGCACCACGCCATCGCCACGGCGATGCAGCGCCACACTGCCTTTTAATAACAGCCAGCACTGGCGAACATCCGCCTCGTAATAATGCACCACTTCGCCTTTATTAACCGTCAGGGTCTCGGTAAAAGGTCGAAGATGCGCAATAAGTTTTTCTATATCGGCAAAAGGTTTTAACGCCAGCGAAGATGTATTGGGACCGGCCTTTACCGCCGTCATTCGGGTATTCATCAGGTGACCTCAATCTAAGCAAATTATCGGCTGGTTATTACCGGGCAGGATTATCTTAAAAACCATTGACGCAGGGAATATGTGGGTTTGGTCTAAAAATAGACCGGACACAAGCCTCGTTAGTTAACATCATGATTGATCATTGTTTTTCTACTGAGTCTATTAATAGACCCAACGAGGGCAGGCATGGTTCTATTCATAAGAATGAGATGGGGCCCCTCGCGATGTGCTGAATTTCGTCGGTGATACCAATGAAAAAAAGCTGACCCAAAGTCTACAACTAGACTGAAAAACAATTTGAGTTTGGGGAGGTCTTTATATAAATTGCCGCCATGTGAGTAAAAAACAGACAGTGTCTTTTATATGCAGACAGGGTTTTGTTCTTTTATTTACACCCAGGAACCAGCATAGCGGGCATACAAAAATAAAAGGTGATAAACACCTTATGGATGCTTTTGCCCAAAAATGGTGATGACAAAAGTAATTAAGGAAATGATTTTATGAAAAAGAATATTATTATTGTTGCGTTAACAGCTCTCGCTGCCGTTTCGTCCTCTTCTGTCTTCGCGGCAGCAGGGACGGTTAATTTTTCCGGGAATATTCTGGATTCGGCCTGTGAGGTTGCCGTTGCATCGCAAAACCAGACTGTGGTCATTGGTAACTTCTATAAATCAGAATTCGCAGGTATGGGGGACAGAACCGCAGCAAAAGACTTCGACATTATATTAAAAGATTGTCCCGTTACCGTCACCTCAGCAAAAGTCCGTTTTGACGGTGCGCCGGATTTAGTTAACCCAAGCCTGCTGGCCATTAACTCTTCAGTTGCCGGTGCGGCGACCGGGGTGGCGATTAATCTGATGTCTGCAGATAAAGCCGATCTGCCGCTGCATGGCGAGAATAACTACAACTATGTTCTGAGCAGCACCCAGGATAATACACTGAAGTTTTATGCTCAGTATATTTCCACGGCGTCAAGCGTGACGGCGGGGCCAGCAAACTCTGTCGCCAACTTCTCTGTTGTTTATAACTGATTTCCTGACCGGATATCAGATGGGGCCGGAAAACGGCCCCGTTGTTACTGAGGTATGTAATGAAATTCGTTCACAAAACCCTGCTCTCCAGTCTGCTTATTCTGACCGGCGTATCAACTGCACAGGCAGGTATCGTTATTGGCGGAACTCGCCTTGTCTTTGATGGCAGTAAAAAAGAAGCGTCTATCAACGTAAATAATCCTGACAACTCGCCGTATCTTATTCAGTCGTGGATAGAGGCGGCGGGTGACAGCACGCAAAAGCCGCCTTTTATTATTACGCCACCTCTTTACCGGCTGGATAAAGGACAGCAAAACGTTGAGCGGGTGGTATTAACCGGGGCATTACCTCAGGATCGTGAGAGTCTGTTCTGGCTGAATATAAAATCGATTCCTTCAGCAACCACGGTGGAGAACTCGCTGCAAATTGCCGTAAAAACACGCATTAAATTAATTTACCGTCCGGCAGGATTAAAGCGCTCAACACCAGAGGAGCAGGCCGATAAATTAACCTGGCGACGCAGTGGAAATAAAATAGAGGTTACTAACCCTACCGACTATGTCATGAATTTCAACGAAATTACCGTCGGGGGTAAAAAAGTGCCGGAAGCAACCTGGATATTGCCGCATTCACAAACGGCAATCTCTCTGCCTGCACAAATCACGTCAGGTGCAGTGGTATTTAAATTGATCAGCGATTTTGGCGGTACAGGGGAAGCACATACGGCAAACCTGTGACCAATAACAGGGGTTAAAGGTGATATTCATGGAGCAGCGTTAAGATGGACATCAGTAGATATAAAATCACGTGGCTGGCATGGTTTATTACCCTTGGCCTGGCGAGTGGTTTAAATAAAACTCAAGCACGAGAATTTTTTAACCCGGATTTAATCGAGCTCGATAATCCAGGCATCGACAAGGCCGATCTACAGGGTTTTGAAACAGGTTCCCAGGCGGCAGGTATTTACCATGTGGATATCATACTTGACGGTCAGCTGACGGATACCCAGGACATCACCTTTAACAAAGTCAGTGATACGCAGGGGGAGACGCGGCTTGAGCCCTGTCTGAGCGTCGAAATGCTGAGCAAATGGGGCGTTAAGACGGAGCACTTTCCACAGCTTAATCAGCCCGGTACGCCATGTGCGCGTCTGGGGGCCATTCCCCAGGCCAGCACTGATTTTCAGTTTACCAGCCAGCGCCTGGTGATCAGCGTCCCGCAGGCTGCGCTGTCGATGCAGGCCAGAGGCTATGTCCAGCCTGCGCTGTGGGATGACGGGATCACCGCCGCGATGCTCAACTACTCGCTGAGCGGCGCAAACAACCTGAACAAAAACGGCGGCAACGACAGCAGCCAGTACGCCAACCTGCGACCGGGCCTCAATATCGGCCCCTGGCGACTGCGCAACTACACCACCTGGTCACGGGACAACGACGGCCACACGCAGTGGGATAGCGTCTATACCTATGCCCAGCGCGGCATTGTCCCGCTGAAAGCCCAGCTGACGCTCGGAGACAGCTCCTCACCGGCCGACGTGTTTGACAGCCTGCCTTTTCGCGGCGGACAGCTGGCGTCAGACGATGACATGCTGCCGGATTCGCTCCGGGGATACGCCCCGGTGGTGCGCGGCATTGCCAGAACCAACGCGCAGGTGATTATCCGCCAGAACGGCTACCAGATTTACCAGAACTATGTTGCACCGGGCGCGTTTGAAATTACCGATATGTACCCGACCGGTGGCGCAGGGGATCTCGACGTCACCATTAACGAGGCCGACGGCAGCGTGCAGCACTTTACCGTGCCCTTTGCTTCCCTGCCGGTTTTGCAGCGTGAAGGGCAACTGAAGTACGCCGTCACCGGCGGGCAGTACCGCTCATGGGATAGCCGCGTCGATAAGACGCCGTTCAGCCAGCTGACCGGGATCTACGGACTTCCGTATGGCCTGACCCTGTACGGCGGTTTTCAGGGTGCGAGTAAATACCAGTCGCTGGCCGCCGGGCTGGGGAAAAATATGGGCGATTTCGGCGCCTTTTCCGCGGATGTCACCCAGGGCTGGTCCACGCCGAAAGATGAGCAAAAATCGAACGGTCAGTCCTGGCGGGCGCGGTACAGCAAGAATTTCATTGGCACCGGGACCAACTTTGCCATCGCCGGCTATCGCTACTCCACCCGCGGCTTTTACGGGATGCAGGAGGTGCTGGACTCTTATGGCAGCGACAGTGCGCTCATTGAAAGGCGTCGTAACCGCGCCGAGCTAACCATGAGCCAGTCCCTGGGCAATAAACTCGGCTCTCTGATGTTAAGCGCCATGAGGGAAGATTACTGGAACGAAGGCCAGTCGAAGACCTCATGGAGCCTGGGCTATAACAACTTCTGGCGTAGCGTCAGCTACGGTTTGACCTACACCTACAGTCACAACGGGAGCAACAGCGACGGTCGGTATGCTAAAGACCAGATGGTCGCTTTCAATATCAGCGTTCCGCTGGCGGCCTTCCTGCCGCAGACCTGGGTGAACTACAGCGTCACCGCCAGTAAAAACGGTGGCACCACGCACAATCTGGGGATCAACGGCACCGCGCTGGAAAATAATGCGCTTAGCTGGAACGTCCAGCAGGGGTACGGTACCAACAATGTGGGGTATACCGGCAACGTTAACGGGGATTACAAAGGCACCTACGGTGAAGTGACCGCTGGCTACAGCTACGACCAGCACAGCGACCGGCTGAATTACGGCCTGCAGGGTGGGGTGGTTGCCCACGAAGACGGCATCACCTTTTCTCAGGCGCTGGGCGAAACCAACGTGCTGATCAAAGCGCCGGGGGCTGCCGGGGTAGGGGTGCAAAACCAGTCGGGGGCCAGGACGGATTACCGCGGTTATACCCTGAGCGGCAATATTACGCCGTACCGGAAAAACGATATCTCGCTGTTGACCGACACCCTGCCCGCCGACGTTGAACTGGAACAGACGGTGCAGACCGTGGTGCCGACCCGGGGGGCCATTGTGCGGGCCAGCTATGTCGCCAGCGTAGGGCAGCGGATCCTGATGACGCTCACCCGGCAAAATGGCCAGCCCGTTCCGTTCGGGGCAATTGCCACGGTGAACGGGGCGCAGAATTCGGGCTTTATTGTCGGCGATAGCGGGCAGGTTTATTTAACCGGTTTGCAGCCGGATGTGAAATTGACCGTGAAGTGGGGCGAAGGTGAACAACAGCGTTGCCAGGCTCATTACACACTTAATAACAAGCAACCCGCCAGCGATATTATTCGTGCCGATGTTGTTTGCCGTTAAATAAATTTATGTGGATTACTCGAAATGTCTATTATCAGACGTCTGTTAATTTTGCTGGGGATCGTATTTCCGCTTTACGGATACGGGTGTGATTACACCACTATCGGCGCCCCTTATTCCGTTAATTACGGCAATATTATCGTCCAGCGCGATGTTCCCGTCGGGCAGGCGATAAGCAACGAAATTTATGGCTCGATGGCGCTGGCATACAGCTGCACGGCAACCGGAAATGAAGGCTCAACCACCGGGATGAAAAGCGGGGTATTAACCTATGCGTTTACCTCCGCTAATGGTCGCCGGGTGTATCAAACCAACCTGCCGGGCGTTGGGGTCTCGCTCGGTTACTATGAGAAAACTACCGCCGGACCAAACTCATTCAGTGGCGATACCTGGCTCGGGGCCGATCTGTTCACAGCCTCATGGTCGTCGAATCCAAATGAAGTGGATGCCAGCAACTTCCAGCCGATCATTCAGTTCTGGAAAACCGGCAATATCACCTCGGGTTCGGTAACCGGGCAACTGGCGTCGTTTGTGGCCTGGACCGAGCAATATCGGGGTGGGGCGGCGGCCCCGGAGATCCCGGTTTATGCAGGAACCGGTTCGATTACTCAGGTGGCCTGTGACATCACGACGCCAAATCTGGTGTTCCCCCTGGGCGACATACCGGCAGGTGATTTCGGCGATACCGTTGGCACCGTCCCGGAACGGGGGCAGAACACGCAGAACCTCGGCCTCAACTGCGACAGTGGCGCCAATATTAACGTCACGCTGAGCGGCGTTCAGTACCCAGGATTCAGTGACAACAGCGTGCTGGCGCTATCCGGACAGGGCTCGCCGGGCGTCGCTAACGGTGTCGGCGTGCAGTTGCTTTATGACGGCAGACCACTGGTACTCAACAGCACCATTGCGCTGAAACAGACGACAGGCGGTCAGGAGAGTTTCGCAATCACCGCCCGCTATTATCAAACCAAAACCTCGGTAAGCACAGGAATCGCAAATGCCAGTGCCACCCTGATCCTCACCTATCAATAAAAGGAAAAGGTCGATGACGCTCAATATCATCGCGGCCGCGTTCGCCTGCCTGTTTACCGCCGGGGCGGCAGCAACGGATGCGGTCAGTATCGCCGTAAAAGGCAGAATTGTGGCCTCCCCGTGCGTGTTTAACGGGGGAAACTCGGTTGTAAACGTCAGTCTCGGGAACATGCAGGCACAAAATATGGCAACACCGGCTTCAGCATCCACGCCCGTGCCTTTCAGTCTCACCTTTAGCGACTGCCCGGCAGCAACCCAAAGCGTGACGGCCACCTTTAGCGGAACCGCCGATCCCGTGGCCGGGACGAATTATTACAAGAACAGCGGTTCAGCGACGAATATCGCACTGGGCATTATTGAAACCAGCTCAGGGAGCTTAAAAGGCCCGGGTAGCAGCGTTACCCAAAATATTGCTGCCGATCGCACCGCTACCATGAATATGCAGGCCATTGCCTGGTCCGCTTCCGGCGGCGTAACGCCCGGCACCCTCAGCGTCGCGGTGGTGGCGACGCTGGAATACAACTAATTCTGAATAAGAAAGACGATAAACAGGAAGTGGAGAAAACAGATGACCATCAACGTGCTTATTAAAGAGACAGAGACACTTTACTGTTATGCCCTAAAAAATTTCATTGTCGATCTATTCAGAACGGAATTTCTGAGGGAAGTTAATTTTATTACGGAATTTACCCGGGAGAGCATCAGCGATGCCGATATTATTGTGCTCTCTCTTTGCCGGGGCGAGCCTTTTATCTGCACGCCCGAATTACTGGCCCGCAATAAAGGGGTGATGATTGGTCTGGTCAGCGGCGAACAGTACGATAAAGAGACGTTACCGGGCTGTTTTAAAGAGATGATTTTCATCTCGCGGGATGCCCCGTTAAACGACTTTTATCAGGTTTTCCGGGCGGCATGGCAAACCCTGCAGAGCGATGAGCAAAAGAGCGACAGCCTCTCCTGCGCCGATTGCCATCACCGGACGTTATCGCCCCGGCAAACCGTGATCATGGCGAGCCTGTATCAGGGGCTGTCGACGCCTGAAATCGCCAAAAAGCTGCAGATCGATTACAAAACGGTGTATGCGCATAAGTATGACGTTATGCAGAAATTCCAGCTGGGCAGCGACCACGACCTGCAGGTGCTACTCTCCAGAATGCGTGAAAAAAATACCCAAATAAATTTGCTGCGCGAATGCCTGAGAACGTAACGGCGCATGATGTGTAACCGAACTACCCACCCATATGGGTGGGTGTCTGATTCTGTGGTCACGCTACCCGATACGTAAAGGGTGATGCAAGGAGCCACGTTGCAGTCAGGCGAGCGCAAAAAGAGCTATCCCAAAAATAGGCATTTTCTATACATATTTTCGCTTTTGACCATTTCTGCCGATTTCCTTCCGTAATCCTCAGCATTATCAACAGATTAAACATTCACCCTCAGGCCTGATAAGCCCGTCAGCAGGGTCTATGCTTAATGAAAGTAAGCAAAAAGGGCGATTAAGCGTAATGTCCCTGCAACTGAGGGGTTGAAGTGATAATCATTATCACTAACATGGTGTTATGCCCTGGGGGCGCAATACATGAGGTGGACTTATGGAACAGCATTCAGAAACGTTTGATCCGACAGATTTCGCGTGGCGTGGATTATCGCTTACGCCTGCCGCAGCGGCGCACATTCGCGAGCTGGTGAGTAAACAGGCAGGCATGCTTGGCGTGCGGTTAGGGGTTAAGCAGACCGGCTGCGCCGGTTTCGGCTATGTCCTGACGACCGTCAGCCAGCCGGAGAAAGACGATCTGGTTTTTGAACATGACGGCGCCCGACTCTATGTGCCGCTACAGGCGATGCCGTTTATTGACGGTACGGAAGTGGATTACGTGCGCGAAGGCTTGAACCAGTTATTCAAATTCAATAACCCGAAAGCCCAGAACGAATGCGGCTGCGGCGAAAGTTTTGGGGTATAGGCGGTATTATGTCTCGACATACTGAAGCAACTGACGATGTCAACACCTGGTCCGGTGGCCATATTAATTATAAAGAGGGCTTCTTCACCCAATTGCAGACCGACGAGCTGGCAAAAGGGATTAATGAAGAGGTCATTCGCGCCATTTCGGCCAAACGTAATGAACCCGACTGGATGCTGGAGTTCCGCCTGAATGCGTTCAGGGCCTGGCTGGAGATGGAAGAGCCGCACTGGCTGAAGGCGCACTACGACAAGCTGAACTATCAGGATTACAGCTACTACTCTGCGCCGTCCTGCGGCAACTGCGACGACACCTGCGCCTCAGAGCCCGGTGCGGTGCAGCAGACCGGGGCCAATGCCTTTTTAAGCAAAGAGGTGGAAGAGGCCTTCGAACAGCTCGGCGTGCCGGTGCGAGAAGGGCGTGAAGTGGCGGTCGACGCCATCTTCGACTCCGTGTCGGTGGCCACTACTTACCGGGAAAAACTGGGTGAGCAGGGAATTATTTTCTGCTCCTTCGGCGAAGCCATCCACGATCACCCTGAGCTGGTGAAGAAGTACCTCGGTACCGTGGTGCCGGGCAATGACAACTTTTTTGCCGCCCTGAATGCGGCGGTGGCCTCCGACGGCACCTTTATCTACGTGCCGAAGGGCGTGCGCTGCCCGATGGAGCTCTCCACCTATTTCCGCATCAACGCCGAGAAAACCGGCCAGTTTGAACGCACTATCCTCGTCGCCGACGAGGGCAGCTACGTCAGCTATATCGAGGGCTGTTCCGCCCCGGTACGGGACAGCTACCAGCTGCACGCTGCGGTAGTGGAAGTGATCATCCATAAAGACGCGGAAGTGAAATACTCCACGGTGCAGAACTGGTTCCCGGGGGATAACAACACCGGCGGCATCCTGAACTTCGTCACCAAACGCGCCCTCTGCGAAGGTGAGAACAGCAAGATGTCCTGGACCCAGTCGGAAACCGGCTCCGCCATCACCTGGAAATACCCGAGCTGCATTCTGCGCGGGGATAACTCCATCGGCGAGTTCTACTCCGTGGCGCTGACCAGCGGGCATCAGCAGGCCGATACCGGCACCAAGATGATCCACATCGGCAAGAACACCAAATCGACCATCATCTCAAAAGGGATCTCGGCGGGTAAAAGCCAGAACAGCTACCGCGGCTTAGTCAAAATCATGCCGACGGCGACCAACGCGCGTAACTTTACCCAGTGCGACTCGATGCTGATTGGCCCGGACTGCGGGGCGCACACCTTCCCGTACGTCGAGTGCCGCAATAACAGCGCCCAGCTGGAGCACGAAGCGACGACGTCGCGGATTGGCGAAGATCAGCTCTTCTACTGCCTGCAGCGCGGGATCAGCGAAGAAGACGCCATCTCGATGATTGTGAACGGCTTCTGTAAGGATGTGTTCTCTGAACTGCCGCTGGAGTTTGCCGTGGAAGCACAGAAATTACTGGCGATTAGCCTTGAACACAGCGTCGGTTAAGGATTAAGGAAAGCACATGTTAAGCATTAAAGATTTACAGGTCAGTGTGGAAGATAAAGCGATCCTGCGCGGCCTGAGCCTTGAGGTTCGCCCGGGCGAAGTGCATGCCATTATGGGCCCTAACGGCTCCGGCAAAAGTACGCTGTCGGCCACCCTGGCCGGGCGCGAAGATTACGAAGTGGTTGGCGGATCGGTGGACTTTAAGGGCAAAGATTTGCTGGAGCTGTCGCCGGAAGAGAGAGCCGGAGAGGGCATCTTTATGGCCTTCCAGTATCCGGTGGAGATCCCGGGGGTCAGCAACCAGTTCTTCCTGCAGACCGCGCTGAACGCGGTGCGCAAATACCGCAGCGAAGAGGAGCTGGATCGCTTCGACTTCCAGGATCTGATGGAAGAGAAAATTCAGCTGCTGAAGATGCCGGAAGATCTGCTTACCCGTTCGGTCAACGTCGGTTTTTCCGGCGGGGAGAAAAAGCGTAACGACATCCTGCAGATGGCGGTGCTTGAGCCGGAACTGTGCATCCTCGATGAAACCGACTCCGGGCTGGATATCGACGCCCTGAAGATCGTCGCCGACGGCGTTAACGCCCTGCGCGACGGCAAACGGTCGTTCATCATCGTCACCCACTATCAGCGCATTCTTGACTACATCAAGCCTGACTACGTGCATGTGCTCTATCAGGGGCGAATTGTGAAATCCGGTGATTTCACGCTGGTCAAACAGCTGGAGGAGCAGGGCTATGGCTGGCTTAGCGAACAGCAGTAACGCGCTGCAGCAGTGGCATCGTCTGTTTGAAGCGCAGGGCCAGACGCGCTCGGAGCAGGCGCAACAGCACCTGCAGCAGATGCTGCGCCTCGGGTTGCCGACGCGTAAGCACGAAAACTGGAAATACACCCCGCTGGACGGGCTGCTCAATGGCGAATTCGTGGCGCGTCCGGCAAGCGTAGCGCCTGGCGACCGTGATGCGCTGGCGCTGACCCTCGACGCCACACGGCTGGTCTTTGTCGACGGGCGCTTTAACGCGGATCTGAGCGATAGCACCGATGAGAGCGGGTTCGAAGTGGTGATCAACGACGAACGTCAGAACCTGCCGACAGCGGTTCAGCCGGAGCTGTTCCTGCATCTGACCGAAAGCCTGGCCCAGAGCGTGACCCATATCAGCGTGAAGCGTAACGCCTGCCCGGCGAAGCCGCTGCTCCTGCTGCATATCACCCAGGGGCTGGCAGGTGAGGAGATCAACACCGCTCACTATCGCCACCATCTGGAACTTGCCGAGGGGGCGGAAGCCACGATCGTTGAACATTACGTCAGTCTCAACGACATGCGCCATTTCACCGGCGCGCGCCTGACCATGAACGTGGCGGCCAACGCCCGGCTGCACCATATCAAGCTGGCGTTTGAGAATGCGGCGAGCCACCACTTCGCCCATAACGATCTGCAGATGGCCGCCGATGGGTCGGCGTTCAGCCACAGCTTCCTGCTGGGCGGCGCGGTCCTGCGCCATAACACCAGCACCCGGTTGAACGGTGAAAACACCACCCTGCGGATCAACAGCCTGGCGATGCCGGTGAAAACCGAAGTGTGCGACACCCGCACCTGGCTTGAGCACAACAAGGGCTACTGCAACAGCCGTCAGCTGCATAAGACCATCGTCAGCGACAAAGGTCGCGCGGTCTTTAACGGGCTGATCAACGTGGCCCAGCACGCTATTAAAACCGACGGGCAGATGACCAACAACAATCTGCTGATGGGCCGCCTGGCGGAGGTGGACACCAAACCGCAGCTGGAAATCTACGCCGATGACGTGAAGTGCAGCCACGGTGCCACCGTGGGCCGGATCGACGACGAGCAGATGTTCTATCTTCGCTCCCGCGGGATCGACAAACAGGCGGCAGAGAAGATGATCATCTACGCCTTCGCTGCCGAACTGACCGAGGCCCTCGGGGATGAAACATTAAGACAGCAGGTGCTGGCGCGTATCGGCCTGCGTCTGCCTGGAGGTGTGGCATGAATTTCCCTGTAGAGAAAGTGCGGGCGGACTTTCCCGTCCTGACCCGTGAAGTGAACGGTCTGCCGCTTGCCTATCTCGACAGCGCCGCCAGCGCGCAAAAGCCTGCCCAGGTGATCGAGGCCGAAGCGGAATTTTACCGGCACGGCTACGCGGCGGTGCACCGGGGGATCCACACCCTCAGCGCCGAGGCGACCCAGCGGATGGAAAACGTCCGCACCCGGGCGGCGGCGTTCTTAAATGCCCGCTCGCCGGAGGAGCTGGTCTTTGTGCGCGGCACCACCGAGGGGATTAACCTGGTGGCGAACAGCTGGGGCAGCGCGGAGGTTCACGCGGGGGATAACATCATCATCACCCAGATGGAGCACCACGCCAATATTGTCCCCTGGCAGATGCTGTGCGAGCGCGTCGGGGCAGAGCTGCGGGTGATCCCGCTTATTCAGGACGGCACCTTACAGCTTGAGCGGCTGGAAAGCCTGCTGGATGAACGCACCCGGCTGGTGGCCATCACTCAGGTCTCCAACGTGCTGGGCACCGAAAACCCGGTTGCGGAGATTATCGCCAAAGCCCATCTGGCAGGGGCGAAAGTGTTGATCGATGGCGCCCAGGCGGTGATGCACCATACGGTGGACGTGCAGGCGCTGGACTGCGACTTCTACGTCTTTTCCGGGCACAAGCTCTACGGGCCAACCGGCATCGGCGTCCTCTACGTTAAAGACGAGATTTTACAGGCCATGCCGCCGTGGGAAGGGGGCGGGTCGATGATCGCCACCGTCAGCCTGAGCGAAGGCACCACCTATGCCCGCGCGCCGTGGCGCTTTGAGGCGGGAACACCCAACACCGGGGGCATTATCGGGCTGGGCGCGGCGATGGAGTATGTGACCGCTATTGGCCTTGATGCCATCGCCGAGTATGAGCAGATGCTGATGCGCTACGCGCTGGCGGAGCTGGCCAGCGTGCCGGATCTGACGCTGTACGGCCCGGCAGGTCGCCTTGGCGTCATCGCCTTTAATCTCGGCAAGCACCACGCCTATGACGTCGGCAGTTTTCTTGATAACTATGGCGTAGCGGTGCGCACCGGACACCACTGCGCCATGCCGCTGATGGCGTTCTATGAGGTACCGGCGATGTGCCGCGCGTCGCTGGTGATGTACAACACAACGGAAGAGGTCGACAGACTGGTGGCAGGGCTGAAGCGTATCCACCGTCTGCTGGGCTAACAAGAGGGTAAGAGATGGCTGCATTGCCAGACAGAGACAAATTGCTGCGCAACTTTACCCGTTGCGCAAACTGGGAAGAGAAGTACCTCTACATCATCGAGCTGGGGCAGCGTCTGCCTGCCCTTAGCGAAAGCGACCATGTTCCGGAAAATAGTATTCAGGGCTGTCAGAGCCAGGTGTGGATAATAATGCACCAGAATGAAGCCGGGATGATTGAATTAGCGGGCGACAGTGATGCGGCAATAGTGAAAGGCCTTATTGCCGTCGTGTTTATTTTATATCAGCAGATGTCCCCTCAGGATATTGTCGCCTTTGACGTCCGCCCGTGGTTTGAAAAAATGGCGCTCACCCAGCATTTAACGCCGTCCCGTTCTCAGGGGCTTGAGGCGATGATCCGCGCAATCCGCTCCAAAGCCGCCAACATTAGCTAAACTATCTAAACAGCCCTCATTCTGTTCCGCGAGACGGCTCCCGCCTCGCGGATTTTTCAGCTTTCTGACGATCCGTCAGTGAATAAGGAATCTCAGTATGAAGCGCGCGTCTCTATTAACTCTCATTCTTTTTGGTTCGCTTAGCGCGCTTAATAGCGCCTGGGCGGTGGATTATCCTTTGCCACCGGCGGGCAGCCGGCTTATCGGGCAAAACCAGACGTATATTGTTCAGGAAGGTGATAATAACCTGCAGGCAATAGCGCGTCGGTTTAATACCGCTGCGCATTTAATACTCGAAACCAATAATACCATCGCCCCGGTTTATCCGGCGCCGGGAACGGTCATCACCATTCCGTCGCAGATGCTGCTGCCGGATACCCCCCGGGAAGGGATTGTGGTGAACCTGGCGGAGCTGCGGCTCTACTACTATCCGCCGGGTGAAAACAGCGTGCAGGTCTATCCGCTGGGGATTGGCCAACTGGGGCTGGAGACGCCGGTGTCCACCACGCGAATCAGCCAGAAGATCCCGAATCCGACCTGGACGCCAACGGCGGGCATCAGAGCGCGCTCGCTGGCGCAGGGCATCAAACTGCCCCCGGTGGTACCCGCAGGGCCTAATAACCCGTTAGGACGCTTTGCGCTGCGTCTGGGCATAGGCAACGGTGAATACCTGATCCATGGCACCAGCGCGCCGGACAGCGTCGGGTTGCGCGTCAGCTCCGGCTGTATGCGCATGAACGCCCCGGATATCAAAGCGCTTTTCGCCCAGACCCGGGTCGGTACGCGGGTGCAGATCATCAATGAGCCGGTGAAGTTCTCGGTTGAGCCGGACGGTAAGCGCTACGTTGAAGTGCATCGTCCGCTGGCAATGGTAGAGGGAGAAAACCCACAGACGGTGTCAATCGCGCAGTCCAGCGCCTTTACGTCATTTGTCTCGCAGGGCGGCAGCGATAAGCTGCTGGTGAATAAAGCCTTGTCGCGTCGGGCAGGTATCCCGGTAGTGGTATCAACAGGAGCCGGACAGGCGGTGAACAGTACGGGGCTGTCGGCGCAGAACACGCGCTTGCCGGTGGCGGCATCACAAGGTGGGCAGGAGCAGGCGATTCAGTAGAGCAAAATGCGGGGCAAAAAAAAATGGCGCACAATGTGCGCCATTTTATTAACACAGGTACTATTACTTACGGTATTTAGTAGCCTGGTTGTCCAGACGCTGGTTAGCGCGTGCTGCGTCATCTTTAGCAGCCTGAACGTCGGAACGCATTGCGTTCACGTCGTTGCTCAGCTGGTCAACTTTAGCGTTCAGAGTCTGAACGTCAGAAGACAGCTGATCGATTTTAGCATTGCTGGAGCAACCTGCCAGCAGAGTAGAACCCAGGATTACCGCGCCCAGTACCAGTTTAGTACGATTCATTATTAATACCCTCTAGATTGAGTTAATCTCCATGTAGCGTTACAAGTATTACACAAAGTTTTTTAGGTTGAGAATATTTTTTTGATGGGAATATGCCTATTTTTGATCGTTCGCTCAAAGAAACACCTGTTTTGACTATTTCGTCAAAAATGTTGTGTTAAAACAGACAATTTTCATCGGATTCATCTTAGAAAACGTACCCGTTAAATAGAAAAACCCGATTTGCTTTTTTAATAAGTTTGGCTGATAGCGGAAATAAAAAAAGCGCCCCGAAGGACGCTTTTTAAACAAATTAATTCGTTCGGTATTATTACAGGACGTGAACAGATGCGGTATTAGTGGTGCCGCTTGGAACCAGCGCACCTGAAACCATTACCACTACGTCGCCTTTCTGCGCCAGGCCACGCTCAACCAGCTGCAGGGCCACTTCTTTACCCAGACGGTAGAAATCGTCAGTAGAAGCGATCTCTTTCACCAGGTGTGGAACCACGCCTTTGCTCAGCACCAGCTGACGCGCGGTCACTTCGTTAGTGGTCAGCGCCAGAATGGTCGCGTTCGGGAAGTACTTACGTACGGCTTTCGCAGATTTACCGCCCTGAGTCGCCACGACGATCAGTGGGGCTTCCAGCTTCTCGGCAGTCTCTACCGCGCCACGGCACACCGCTTCGGTGATGCGCAGCTTACGGCTGTCGTTGTTGTTGTCCAGACGGCTCTGCATCACGCGGTCGGTACGTTCGCAGATGGTTGCCATGATGGATACCGCTTCCAGCGGGTATTTACCCTTCGCGGATTCACCGGACAGCATAACGGCATCGGTACCGTCGAGGATGGCGTTGGCTACGTCGCCAGCTTCAGCGCGGGTTGGACGTGGGTTTTTGATCATGGAGTCCAGCATCTGCGTCGCGGTGATAACCACTTTACGCGCGCGAACACACTTCTCGATCATCATCTTCTGCGCGAAAATAACTTCTTCAACCGGGATTTCAACGCCCAGGTCGCCACGCGCAACCATGATGCCGTCAGACGCTTCGAGGATTTCGTCGAAGTTGTTCAGGCCTTCCTGGTTTTCGATTTTGGAGATGATCTGGATGTTTTCGCCGCCGTGGGCTTTCAGGTGCTCACGGATTTCAACGACGTCAGAACGTTTACGGATAAAGGACGCCGCAACGAAGTCAACGCCCTGCTCGCAACCGAAGATCAGGTCCTGTTTGTCTTTCTCAGCCAGCGCTGGCAGTGCGATGGAAACGCCCGGCAGGTTAACGCCTTTGTTTTCGCCCAGGTCGCCGTTGTTCAGTACTTTACAAACAACGTTTTTGCCTTCGATAGCGGTGACTTCCATACCGATCAGGCCATCGTCCACCAGAACGGTGTTGCCGACGGACAGATCGCTGGTGAAGCCTTCATAGGTTACAGCAACGATGTCGCTGTTGCCGACAACAGACTTGTCTGTGGTGAACGTGAAGGTCTGGCCCGCTTTCAGAGAAACGTCGTTGCCGCCTTCCAGTTTAATGGTACGAATTTCTGGACCTTTGGTATCCAGCAGGATTGCTGCTTTTTTACCGGTCTTGCTCATCACGTTGCGCAGGTTCTGGATGCGCTGGCCGTGTTCAGCATAGTCACCGTGAGAGAAGTTCAGACGCATCACGTTCATGCCGGCGTCCAGCATTTTGGTCAGCATCTCTTCAGATTCGGTTTTCGGGCCGATGGTGCAAACAATTTTCGTCTTTTTCATGACAGTCTTAGTCTTTAAGTTGGGAAGGATATGGAATTCTCGCTCCGGGGGCGCAGGGCCTCGGAGTCAAACCTGTGTTGCGAAATTTTTTATGGCACGCAGTAAGGATAGGTGACATCACTTGAGCGTGCAGAAGAATGTGTGCCTGTGTTTCAGCCCAGGAGGAGAGGGTAAGTTGTGTGCGTTGTTTTTTGTAGTCCAAGCGCTGAAACCATTCATCAGGAGTTTGGCGCGCATTATACGCTGAAAGATGCGCAAAAGGAAAATGAAAACAGCGTTTCAAAAATTTTATATGCAGTTTCACAAAGGATTGTTATCAAGGCGTTAAGGTTCGCTGCACGGATGTTGCGCCAGCGAAAAACCTTAAGGCAAATGCCCCATTTTTATGGCGATTACCCATTGCCGCTCCTCAACTATTGATTGCTGAAAATTAGCATTATGGCGTTTCCCGCGCGCGGCGCGGCATATCACTCAAAGTTATAAGATATTCCTTTTCATTCATTTAAAAGCTAATAACGGCTGTTTACTATCATTTGGACATCCATACTGCTAAACCGCCACAGGCGAACGGATTACCCGAATAATGATAGTACTCAGGAATATTTCTAAGATTTTTGACAACGGAAAAGTGGCGCTGACGGCCGTTGATAACGTGAACCTGGCGATAGAGCAGGGACAGATTTATGGAATTATTGGCTACAGCGGCGCGGGCAAAAGCACCTTAATCCGCCTGCTTAACGGCCTCGAAAAACCGACCACCGGCAGCGTGACCATTAACGGCCAGGACATCTCGGCGGCGAAAGGCGAAACCCTGCGCCAGGCGCGGCTGAAAATCAGTATGGTGTTTCAGCACTTCAACCTGCTGTGGTCGCGCACCGTCAGCGAGAACATCGCTTTCTCCATGCAGATTGCCGGAGTGCCAAAGGCCAAAATTAAAGCCCGCGTGACGGAACTGGTTGAGCTGGTGGGGCTGAAGGGCCGCGAACAGGCCTATCCGTCCCAGCTGAGCGGCGGACAAAAGCAGCGTGTCGGCATTGCCCGCGCGCTGGCGAATAACCCTGATGTGCTGCTCTGCGATGAGGCCACCTCGGCGCTGGACCCGCAGACCACCGATCAGATCCTCGATCTGCTCCTCGACATTAACCGTCGTTTTAAGCTGACCATCGTGCTCATCACCCATGAGATGCACGTGGTGCGCAAAATCTGCGACCGCGTGGCGGTGATGGAAAACGGCAAGGTGGTGGAGGAGGGCGAGGTACTGCAGGTCTTTACCCACCCGCAGCAGCCGATTACGCAACAGTTTGTGCGCCAGGTGAGCCAGTATGCGGAAGAAGAGACCTTCAATACCGAGCTGGCAAACGATCTGGAAGGCACCGTCATCAAGCTGACCTTTACCGGGCACAGCACCCATAAGCCGGTGGTGGGAGAACTGACGCTGCGCTACGGCCTGCCGTTTAACATCCTGCACGGCAAAATGACGCAAACCGCTCACGGCGTATTCGGCCAGCTCTGGCTGCACGTGGTGGCAACGGAAGAACAACTGAACAATATCCTCGCCGATTTGCAGCACAGTGATATTGAAGGCGAGGTAATTAAACATGGCTGAGAATCTCTTCCCGCACCTGAAATGGGACCAGCTCTGGGCCGCCACCCTGGAAACGCTGTACATGACGGCGCTCTCCGGCGTCGCCACCTTTGTACTGGGTCTGGTCCTCGGCCTGGCGCTGTTTTTAACCGCCCGCGGTGGGATGTTCCACAACCGCACGGTCTACAGCATCATTTCGATTGTGGTGAACGTGTTCCGCTCTATCCCGTTCATTATTTTGATTGTGCTGCTGATCCCCTTCACCAAAACCGTGGTGGGGACCATCCTCGGGGCGAACGCCGCACTGCCCGCGCTGATTGTCGGTGCCGCGCCGTTCTATGCCCGTCTGGTGGAGATTGCCCTGCGTGAAGTGGACAAAGGGGTGATCGAAGCGACGCGCTCGATGGGGGCCCGTCTGAGTACCTTAATTTTTCGGGTTTTACTGCCGGAATCATCGCCAGCCCTGGTCTCGGGGATCACGGTGACGCTGATTGCCCTGGTGAGCTACAGCGCCATGGCAGGGGTGATTGGTGCCGGTGGTCTGGGAAATCTGGCTTATCTGGAAGGATTCCAGCGCAACCATGGTGACGTCACGCTGGTGGCAACGGTGACCATTTTGATCATCGTTTTCATTATCCAGTTCTGCGGCGACATCATTACTTCACTGTTAGATAAAAGATAAACACGAATAACACACAGGAACCATCATCATGAAAAAGACACTGACGTTGATCGCCGCAGCAACCCTGAGCGCCCTGAGCTTTGCCTCCTGGGCTGACACCCTGACCGTGGGCGCGTCCAACACGCCGCACGCCGAAATTCTGGAGCAGGCGAAGCCGATTCTGGCGAAACAGGGTATCGATCTTGAGATCAAACCGTTCCAGGACTACATCCTGCCGAACACCGCCCTGGCGGGTCGCGACATCGACGCCAACTACTTCCAGCACATCCCTTACCTGAACAGCGTGCTGAAAGATCACGCCGGGGATAAAGAGTACGATTTCGTCAGCGCCGGTGCGATCCACATCGAGCCGATCGGTATCTACTCTAAAAAGTACAAGTCGCTGAAAGATCTGCCGGAAGGCGGCAAAATCATCATGCGTGATGCGGTCTCTGAAGAGGGTCGTATCCTCTCTATCTTCGAGAAAGAGGGCGTGATCAAGCTGAAGCCGGGCATCGACAAAGTGACCGCGCGCATCAGCGATATCGTTGAGAACCCGAAAAAGCTGCAGTTCACCCCGAACGTTGAAGCCTCTCTGCTGCCGCAGATGTACAACAACGATGAAGGCGCTGCGGTCGTCATCAACGCTAACTACGCCATCGACGCTGGTCTGGATCCGGTTCACGACCCGATTGCGGTAGAGAGCGGTGAAAACAACCCGTACGCCAACATCATCACCGTCCACCGTGGCGATGAGAAGAAGAAGGACATCGTGGCGCTGGTAGACGTCCTGCACTCCAAAGAGATTCAGGACTGGATCCGCACCAAGTATAAAGGCGCGGTGATCCCGGTTAACAACTGATTTATCAGCTTGATATTAAAGCCCGGCGGGTCCCTCGCCGGGCTTTTTTTGTATACGGGCGATGAATGAATTAAGCTGGCGTTTTAAGGCAATGGAGTGAAAGTCATGGGCAATGTAACCAAAGACGAAGCGCTGTATCAGGAGATGTGCCGCGTGGTAGGCAAAGTCGTGCTTGAAATGCGGGATTTAGGGCAGGAGCCAAAGCATATTGTCATCGCCGGGGTACTGCGCACCTCGCTGGCGAACCAGCGGGTGAAACGCAGTGAACTGACCACCCAGGCGATGGAGACCGTCGTTAAAGCGCTGGCCGGTTAAGCTGCCAGCGTTTTGCCAGCTGTTCGACCCCACAGCACAGCAGGTAATAGACCACACCGGTAAAAACAAAAATAGCCGCCGGGTAAATCTGCACCCGGTTGTTCACCTGGCCTGCCACGGTGGTCAGCTCCGGCACATTGACAATAAACGCCAGCGATGTGTCCTTCAGCAGGCTGATAAAAATCCCCAGCAGCGAAGGCAGCGTGTTGCGCAACGCCTGCGGCAGCAAAACGAACCCCAGGGTCTGCAGCGCACCAAACCCCTGCGCCTGCGCCGCTTCATATTGCCCGTCCGGCAACGCCCCCAGCCCGGCCAGCACCGAGTGCATCACCGCGGCGGCGGTAAACCACGCCAGCGCCAGGGTGACGGTCAGCGCCCCCGGCAGATCGCCGCCGGTCATCAGCGGCAGCAGATACCACAGCCAGAAGATGACAAAAATCAGCGGGATGCCGCGGATGATCTCCGCCCAGACAAACAGGGTTTTGCGTATCACTCCCGGAAAACGCCACGCCAGCCCCGCCAGCGCAACCCCGGCCGGTAGCGCCAGCGCCGCAGCGCCGAAGGCCATCAGCAGCGTCAGCAGCACGCCGCCGGGCTCCCCGGCCGCAGCCCGCCCCCAGAGCAGGTAATCCAGGTTATCGGTAATCACGTTCAGTCCGGCTAACATCTCTCTTCACTCCGGGTGGCTGGGGCGACGTTTTGACGCCGCCGGTTTGCGGGGCCCAGTCTGGTCAGCACCATGCCCATCACCACGCCGGTGAGCAGGTACAGCACCGTGCCGATGGTGAAGGCCTCCAGCGCGTGGGCGTTATAGCTCTCAATCTGGCGCACCTGATAGGTCAGTTCCGCAAAGCCGATGCCGCTGGCCAGGGACGAGAGTTTCATCAGGTTGAGATACTGCCCAACAACCGGTTGCCAGGCGTTGGCCAGCCCCTGCGGCAGCAGAATATGCCGCAGCAGCGGCCAGGCAGAAAACCCCTGCGCCACGGCGGCTTCGCGTTGCCCGGCAGAGACGGCGCGCAGGCCAGCGCTAATCTCCTCCGTCAAAAACGCCGAGGTAAAGACCCCGAGCCCCCAGGCGGAGCAGAGAAACTCTGGCGTAAACCACCACACCTGGCCCGGCAGCACCGACCAGCTGTGATCGTCCATCACAAAGGCGCGAAAACCCTGCGGGAGCCCGTTCCAGGCGGCGAAGTACCAGAACAGCAACTGCACCAGCAGCGGGGTATTGCGAAACAGCGACACCCACACGGCGACAATCGTTGCGCCAGGGCGGCCTACGGCGAGTCGCAATCCCAGGCAGACGAGGGTGATGAGGCTGGCGACGGCCATCCCGGCGAGCGTCACCCACAGGGTGGTCAGAAAACCGGACAGGAACCACGTCAGAGGCTGGCCGGTCAGCACCCCCTGCCAGTCGAGGGCGGGCATCAGGACGTTCCCGGATGCAGCGGATTGAGCACCTTCTGTAGAAAACGCTGCGTGCGGGGATGCTCAGGATGCTGAAAGAACTGCGCCGGGGGAGCCACTTCCAGAATGTGTCCGCCGTCGATAAACACCACCCGGTCGGCAATCTCCCGGGCGAACTGCATCTCATGGGTGACGACAATCATGGTGATCCCGCTGTGGGCGAGGGCTTTCATCACCAGCAGCACTTCGCCGATCATCTCGGGATCGAGGGCCGAGGTGGGCTCATCAAACAGAACGATCTGCGGTGAGGAAGCCAGGGCGCGGGCGATGGCCACCCGCTGCTGCTGCCCGCCGGATAACGCCTCCGGGTAGTGGTCGGCTTTATCCGCCATCCCCACCTGCGCCAGCAGCGCGTCGGCGCGGGCATCGGCCCCGGCTGGCTGCCAGCCGTGAACATGCTTCAGCGCCAGGGCGATGTTTTGCCGCGCCGTCAGATGGCTGTACAGATTGAACTGCTGGAAGACAAAACCCACCCGGCTGCGCAGCTGGCGCAGCGCCTGGCGGGGAAGCTGGCGGGTGGATTTCCCGTCGATCAGAATGTCGCCGGAGGTCAGCTCTTCCAGCTGGTTGATAAGGCGGATCAGCGTCGATTTGCCGGAACCCGACGGGCCAAGAATGGCGACCACTTCACCGGGCATCACGCTGAGGTTGATGCCTTTCAGCACTGGGCGATCGCCGTAACGTTTCACTACGTCACTAAAGGTGACGCTGGCCTGCTCCAGATGTGAAAAATCCGCGGCACGGGCCGCGGAGCGAGAAAATAAACCTGACAGCATATTACTGGGCTTCTATTTTAAAGGCGCGCGGCTGCGGGGAGGGCGTCTGTGGGCCAAACCAGACATCGTAGATTTTTGCCGCGTCGCCGTTGTTCTCCAGCTTCACCAGCTCATCGTTCACCACCTTCAGCAGCGCGGTTTCGCCTTTTTTCACCCCGACGCCAATCTCCTCTTTACTCAGCAGGTCCGGAAGAATTTTAAAATTCGCCTTATCCGGTGCCTGGGCCAGCAGCCCCGCCAGAATGGTGCTGTCCTGAGTGATCGCCTGCACGTTGCCGTTGCGCAACGCCGTCAGCGCCAGCGGAATATCGTCATAGGAGAGCACGCGGGACTGCGGGAAGCGCTGATGCAGCGCCTGCTCCCCGGTGGTACCTTTCACCGCCCCGATACGCGCCTTGCTGTAGGCGTCGAGTTTATCCGCGCCGCTGGCCGGGACCAGGAACTGCTGTCCGGTAACAAAGTACGGCGTTGAAAAATCAATCACCTGAGCGCGCTCCGGGGTGATGGTGATATCGGCCACGATCAGATCCGCCTTGCCGGACTGTAACAGCGGGATGCGGTTCGCCGGGTTGGTGGCGACCAGCTCCAGTTTTACCCCGAGGGTTTTCGCCAGCGCTTTAGCAAAATCGACGTCATAGCCGACGATCTCGTGACTTTTCGCGTCTATCGAGCCAAACGGCGGGTTGGCATCGAAGGTGGCGACCTTAACGACCCCCGCCGCCTTGATATCCGCCAGCTGGTCGGCCTGCACCTCTGCAGAAAGGATCCCGCCTGCGGCCAGTAAAGCCAGTACCAGCGCCCGTTTTGTGTGTATTGCCATAAATTCCTCTGCACCTGTTCTTGTTTTGTCTTCATACGCTCCCATAACCGGCCCTGGTCGCCAAATGCCAATATTGACTTTGCTATATGAAAAAACTCATTAGTGAACAGCGTGTTACATGGCGGTAAAAGAAAACTGCTTTTGCGTCTGGCGCAAATCCTCTGCCGGAATCGGTATTTCTCAGGGGGGCAGAATGCTGGTTAACTGCATTCAGGCTGAGCAAACGAGGACAAGGCAATGGGCAAACTGATGAGTACGTTACGGCGGTTTTTTACCGCAAGATCGGAAGAGAACAGCGCGCAGCGTATTATTGAATCCATTCTGCCGGCAGCCAGCCTGTATGGCGTGGATATCGCCAACATCGATCCGGAGTGGTTCCATGACAAAACGTCACGCTGAACACCGCCAGGTGCGGGAAACCTACTGGAATGAGGTGTGCGTTCTTCACCGCACCGCCTGCCATTCTGGACGCTGACATCCAAAAATCACCGCAAGTTTTGTCCCCGGCTTAGCTTCCTGCTAAGGTCTCTGGCGTCTTCCTCCAGCGCCAGTTAAATAAATGAACAGCAAAAAATTTCTCCAGCGTGGGCTTCTGATCTGGCTGATGCTCTGCCTGCTCAGCAGCGTGCTGCTGTATGCCGAACTGATCCGCCGCCAGTTCTGGGAACTCGACCGTGAATTTTCCACGGCGTTTACGGAGATCGGCGCAGTTCTCACCCAGAATGAATCGGTGCTGCCGCTGTTAAATGGCGATGAAGATCTGGCGGCGCTGGGCAAAAAATTCCCGCAGATACTTGGCTTGCAAAAGACCCAGGGACGTGCCCTCGACGCCGCCCGGGTTGAACCCCTGTCCGGCACGCAGTACTGGCTCTACAACCCCTGGCGGCAGATCCGGGTGCTGATCGACCTCGCGCCGGTCATCAACGCCTGGCCCAGGTTTACCCGCATCACCCTGGATCTTACTGGCCATTTGCCGTCCCCATCCACGGACGCCTTCTGGCACTGGCAACGGCAATTTCCCCAGCATACTCAACCCTTCGTGCTGCTGGCCGACGCCCGACCGGCGTGGCTGAACGTGACGCTGCTGCCGTTTTTCCTGCTGTTTGTCGGCTGGGCTATTGTGGTGGCGGCAGGGGGGCTGATCCTCTGGCAGCGTAAGCAGCGCCAGAATGCCGATCGGCGCGCCTGGTACTATCAACACGCCCGGCTCAATACCCTGGGGGAGATCACCGCGGGCATCGTGCATGAGATCAACCAGCCCCTGACGGCCGTTCAGACCTGGATCCAGGGCGCGCAGCGCCAGCTGGATCAGGATAACCCCGCAGCGGTGTCCCAGGCCCTGGGCTCGGCGCTGGTGCAGACCCGGCGGATTAGCGAGCTGCTGACCCGCTTTCGCGAGCACGTTACCCAGGATGCCGTCACCTTAGGTGAAGTGGATCTCGCCGAGTGCTGGCAGCACGTCGGCAACCTGCTGGAGCACGAACGCACCGCCAGACATATTCGCCTTACCCATGATTTTGCCGCCGATGCCCGAACCCTCTGCGCCGACCGGCTGTGGCTGGAGCAGGTGCTGCACAACCTGCTCAGCAACGCCATTCAGGCCCAGCAGGACCGCGCGGCGGGCTGGGTGCATATCCGCAGCCATCGTGAGGGCGAACGTGTGCACGTCGAGATCGCCGACGGCGGACCGGGCTTTACCCCGGAAGCACTCCACAACGCCTTTATGCCTTTTTACAGCGGGCGGGAGGGCGGTACGGGGCTGGGGATGACCTTAACGGAGTCTTTAGTTACCCGAATGAACGGCACCATCGCGCTGGACAATGCGCCGGAAGGCGGAGCCAGGATCAGATTGCAGTTTGCTCACCACAGGAGTCAGGACCATGGATAACGTCATCTGGTTAATTGATGATGATGCGTCAGTCAGGGAGTCGCTGGTGTTTCTTTTTTCCGGGATGAACTGGCGCGTGGAGCCCTTTGAGAGTATTGCCGCCTTTAGCGCCGCGCAGGAGGCGGGAAAAGAGCTGGCCGGCTGCCTGCTGCTGGACATGCGCATGCCGGGCAAAGGCGGGTTAGCCTGGCTGGAAGAGGGGAAATGGCCGTGGCCGCTGCTGCCGGTGATCCTGATGACCGGTCACGGCACCATTGATGCCTGCCGCCGCGCGTTTCACAACGGGGTGTTTGAGTTCTTCACCAAGCCGCTGGACGCCGACAAGCTGATCGAGTCCATCACCGCCGCGCTCGCCGAGAGCCAGCGGCGCGTGGGGGTATGGCATGAGGCGAAACGCGTAAAGGCGCTGTTTGAGCAACTCACCTCCCGGGAGCATGAAGTGCTGCTGGCGTTAATGGAAGGCAGCAGTAATAAAGAGGTAGCCGCCCGGCTGAATCTCTCCCCCCGAACGGTGGAAGCGCACCGGGCGGCGGTGTTCCTCAAGCTGGGCGTTTCCAGCCTGGTGCAGGCCATCCGGGAATACGACAAATTGCAATCCGTATAACTACCAGGATCACCCCGTAGTCAACCGAATAACATTTCTTCGCCCGCTTCGATACGCTGCATCTGTTTCCACTTACCAGAGGATGTGCGATGAAAAAGTTAATGATGGCGGCAGTGTGTGTAGCAGGGATGGTTAGCGTATCGGCGCAGGCACAGTCCGTGACGCAAAAGAGTCTCTCCCTGACCCAGGCGAATGCGTTAGCCAGCGCGGCGATTCAGGCCTGCACGGCCAAAAATTATCAGGTCAGCGTCACGGTGGTGGATCGTGCCGGGATGGTGAAAGCGGTACAGCGCACCGATAACGCCGGTCCACATACCCTGAAAGCCAGCGAGATGAAAGCCTTCACCGCGCTCAGCACCAAAAACGCGTCGGGGAAAGTGATGGAGTCGGCCCAGAGCAATGCGGGCGCGCAAAACTTAAAAGATATCCCGGGTTTCCTGTTACTGGCGGGTGGGCTGCCGGTGAAAGAGGGTGATGAGGTGATTGGTGCCATCGGTATTGGCGGTGCGCCGGGCGGGCATCTGGATGAAGCCTGTGCCCAGCAGGCGATTGAAAGCCTGACGAAGTCGTAGTCAATCGCCCGGCGGCGCTTCGCTTGCGCGGGCCTACGGTTTTGTAGGCCGGGTAAGGCGCAAGCCGCCACCCGGCGTTTTACATCAGATCTTGCAGGCGTCGCCGCAATCATCGTCCGCGACAATCGCCTGCGCTTTTTTATCCGCATCTTCAAGGCGTTCAGCGTTACGTTCTTCGGCTTCATCCAGCCCGTCAAACACCAGATTGTTGAGATCAATTTCCATCATTTACCTGCTTTGTTCGGTTATTGTTCCAGGTCGTATTATAGAGCAAAAGAATGGGATGAGGCACCCCAGCGCACATAAGGATAATCCTTGCCATACTGATGACTCACCCGCGCTCAGGAGGAGTGATGATCGTCTTATGTAAAACCTGCGGCACGTCCTATGACGCGCCCCGAGAACCCCAACGCTGCGCCATCTGCGACGATGAACGCCAGTACGTGCCCGCGACGGGCCAGGCGTGGGTAGATTTTGCCACCCTGACCCGCACCCATACCAACAAGTGGCAACAGATCGAACCCGACCTGCTAACGATCAAAACCGTGCCCGCATTTGCCATTAGCCAGCGCGCGATCCTGTTGCGCACCCCGCAGGGGAACGTGCTGTGGGACTGCATCGCCAACCTCGACCCCGCCACCCACGCGCTGATAACCGCGCTCGGCGGGATCGACGCTATCGCCATTTCGCACCCGCACTATTACACCACCATGCAGGACTGGGCAGAGGCCTTTAACGCCCCGGTGTACCTGCACGCCAGCGATCGCGAGTGGGTGATGAGAAGCAGCCCGGCTCTGCGCTTCTGGGAAGGGGACTCGCTTGAGATCGCCCCGGACGTGACGCTGCACAGGCTGGGCGGCCATTTTGCCGGAGGCACGGTGCTGTACTGGAACCGCGCCGGTGGCACGCTGCTGGCGGGGGATATCCTGCAGGTGACCCCTGGAAAAGACGCGGTGTCGTTTATGTGGAGCTACCCGAACATGCTCCCGTTGCCGGCAAGTGAGGTGGCTGACATCGGCGCGCGGCTGGAAAACGTCCCCTTCGAACGGCTCTATGGTGCCTTTGAAGGGCAGAACATTTCCGGGAATGCGCGGGAGATTGTTATGCGGTCGGTGCAGAAATATATTGCTTGTCTGAACTCGGGGCCGGTGGGTAAACTCCAAAAACCGTGATCTCGATCATGCCTGTACAATCACAAAAAAATGAGACATTGCTATGCAACATATCATTGAAGGTTTTCTCAGCTTTCAAAAAGAAGTTTTTCCGCAACGTAAAGACCTGTTCCGCAGTCTGGCGTCCAGTCAGAATCCCAAAGCGCTGTTCATCTCCTGTTCTGACAGCCGCCTGGTGCCGGAATTAGTCACCCAGCAGGAGCCGGGACAGCTCTTTGTCATTCGTAATGCTGGCAACATCGTGCCACCGTTCGGGCCAGAGCCGGGCGGCGTTTCCGCCACTATCGAATACGCGGTTGTGGCGCTGGGCGTTACCGACATCGTGATCTGCGGCCACTCTAACTGCGGCGCGATGAAGGCCATTGCCGACAACGCTAAACTCGAGCCGATGCCTGCCGTTTCACACTGGCTGCGCTACTCCGATGCGGCGAAAGCGGTCGTGGAAAACAAAACCTGGGATAACCCGACCGACAAAGTGAATGCCATGGTGCAGGAGAACGTCTTCGCCCAGCTGAGCAACATCAAAACTCACCCTTCCGTCGCGGTCGGCCTGCGTAACAACGCCATTCGCCTGCACGGCTGGGTGTACGATATCGAAAGCGGCGACATTCGCGCCCTGGATAAAGAGACCAAAACCTTCGTCTCTCTGTCCGAAAACCCAGGCGTTTACTTCGAGTAACGTGCCGAATTCAGGGCGGGGTAACCCGCCCTGATATCCCTCACGGCAGCGCTTCGAGCTTCAGCCCCGCGCGCTTCGCCGTTTCCGGTAACAGATCCATTGCCGTAACAAACCCATCCGGATCCAGACAGCGGTTCGCCGCTCTTGCCTGCTTCAGTATCTCCCGATCCCAGTACACGCGCTTACGCTGATCGCCTTCCGTCGTCAGAATGCACTCCATGTCGCCCTCCAGGGCGCGGTAGCGCCGCCAGCTGTTCGCCGGGATCGAAATAACCGAACGCTCAGGGGCGACAATGCTCACCTCTTCGCCTTCTTCATTCCAGGTCACCTCCAGCGTGCCCTTGAAGACCATGATCACCTGCACGTCCGGGCAGAGGTGGCGGCCCACCACGTGGTCTGACTTCAGGCGCAGCCACTCAACGGAGAAGCCGTGCGGGTTAACGATAGCCGGTTCCGCGTGTTTATCCTGGCTAATGCCAAAGCCGATCACCGGGGCGATCTCGCCGCCGTGGCCCGGCAGCACCGAATCGAGTAACCCCGCCGCCGACCAGCGACGATCCTCCCCGGTCACCGCCCGCTGGCGCATCTCCTCCACGGAGTAGTGGCGCAGGGCGGCGATTTCGTGCTCCGGCAGCGGGGTCAGCAGCCCCTCCGGCCCCGGCAGGGTATCTCCCGCATTGACGTCGAGGAGCATATTCTCCTTGCTCAGGTAGAGACCATACTCGCTGGCCGCGGCCAGAATCGACGGATGCCAGATGATCCCTCCAGTGTTATTCCCGCCCAGCACCGTGTAGACCATGCCGCAGGTCTCTTCTTTACTGACGTTGGTGAAGCCGCGGAAGATCCAGGTCGGGATAGAGAGGATGGCCGGGGCGCTGAACTCGGCTTCGTTTTCGCCGTTGGCGCCCCAGCGAAAGCGCCAGGTTCCCTCGTGGATCAAAAACACTTCGGCGGTGAAGTGCAGGTGCAGGTTATTGGTCACCCCTTTTGGCATCGCCGCCGCGCCGATGTTGAAGCCGTGCGGTTCCGGGATATTGACCACCTGGGCGGACGACTGGGTCACGCCCGGGCCAATAAAGGAGTAGTTCTGTTTCAGGTGCGAGCCGGGAAGCTTGCAGTCGATAAAGGCCAGATTGCAGGACACCATATCTTCAGGGGCAACCAGACGGCTGCGGGCCAGTTCCGGGGTAATGTGACGTGCTTTCATGTTCTCTCCTGTTAATAGCCTGAAGCGCCGGGTTTAGGGATCGCGTTGCCGCGCGCCAGGGCGATAGCTTCGCGTGAGGCGCGGCCAAGTTGCATGACATCGTTCGCCGGGGTGACAAACTGAAAACCTTCGCTGATGCGCCGGGCGGCGGCGTCGCCGGAGGTACAAAAGATCCCGGCGATTTTCTGCCACTGACGACAGCGGCTGACCACCAGCTCAATGGCGGCCAGCATCTCAGGGTGCTGCGATTCGGCGCTGGCGCTGCCGGTCAGGGTTAACGAGAGATCGTTCGGGCCGATAAATACCCCGTCAAGCCCCTCGGTGGCGAGGATCGCATCGAGATTCGCCAGCCCGTCACGGGTTTCGATCATCGCCAGGGTCAGAATTTCATCGTTGGCGTGCTGCGGGTAATCGGCCCCGCCGTAGAGCAGGCCGCGGGCCGGGCCAAAGGAGCGGTTGCCCAGCGGCGGATAGCGGCAGGCGGCCACAAAGCGCCGGGCCTGTTCCGGGGTGGAGATCATCGGGCAGATAATGCCGTAGGCCCCTGCATCCAGCATGCGCATGATCTGCGCCGGGTCGTTATCGGAGACCCGCACCAGCGGCACCGCCGGGGTAGCGGAGAGCGCCTGCAGCATCGACAGCGCGCTGGCGAAGTCGATCATGCCGTGCTGAAGATCGACGGTGACCGCGTCAAAGCCCTGATGGCCGACGATCTCGGCGCTGTAGCCCGACGGGATCGCCAGCCAGCCGTTAATAATGGCGCTGCCGTCCGGCATTGCCCTGAGTCTGTTCTTACGCATGTAAACACTCCTGGATCCAGTGACGTAGCGGGAGGGCAACCTCGTCGGGCGCTTCGAGCAGGGTGAAATGCCCGGCACAGGCGACGGTGACGTGCTTCACCTGAGGCGCACTCTGCGCCACCCGCTGGTGGTGATGGGGCGTGCAGATGGGATCGTGCAGGCCGTTGATAACGATGATGGGGCAGGCGAGGGCGGCCAGCGCCGCGCGATTATCCCGCCGGGTAATGGCGATCTCGGTCTGGGTGGCGAGGGTATCGAGGCCACTCTCCTCTGCCATCAGACAAATAAGATCCTGCAGGGCCTGGTCATCCACGCGCGACGGCGCAACGTACTTCGGCCACAGGCTGGCGGAGAGCCAGTTTGTCAGCCCCTGCTGCCGGGCAGCGCGCACCGCCTCGCGGCGGGGAGCTGCATTTTCTGGCGCATCCGCAAGGGGGTTCACCGACAGTAGCGCCAGCCCGGCAATGCGCCCAGGCGCGTCGGCAACCATCTGCAGCGCCACAATCGCCCCCAGCGAGAAGCCCGCCAGCAGAAAGCGCGGCGGCAGTTCGCTCAGCAGCGAGCGGGAGGCTTGCGCCGCCGAGGTAGCGTCCGCAAGCGTAATGCACCGCACGTCAGAGACCTTGAGCCTGTCGAGCACCGGCTGCCAGAGGCGTGGGTTACAGAGCGTGCCGCCGATCAGCACCAGCGGCAGGGCGTGATTATCCATATGTCTCCTCAGGTTGCGGTCCAGCCGCCGTCGACCATCAGCGCGCTGCCGGTGATCATTCCCGCGGCAGCGGAGGCGAGAAACACCACCGGACCCATCACGTCCTCCACCGTGCCGGTGCGTCCGAGCTTGATGTTCTCCAGCACGTAGCGGCGAAAGTCGGGGTCAGCCAGCGACGAGGCGGTGAGCGCCGTCTCAATAAAGGTCGGGCAGAGGGTGTTGACCCGGATCCCGTCCTCGCCCAGCTCCAGCGCCATGGCTTTGGTTAACCCTTCCAGCGCAAATTTTGAGGCGCAGTAGACACTGCGCTTCGGGCCACCGACGTGGCCCATCTGCGAGGAGATGTGGATGATGGAACCCGCAATGCGCGCCTCGCGCATCCGGGCCGCTACCCGCTGGCTGACAAAAAAAGTGGCCCGCAGGTTGATCGCCATAACCGCATCGAAGTTCGCCTCGCTGACCGCCAGAAACGGCTCGTGGCGCGCCAGTCCGGCGCTGTTCACCAGAATATCGAACGCGGGCAGGGCATCGGTTACGGCCTCAACCTGGGCGACATCGGTGATATCCAGCACCACTGGATGCAGGCGCAGATCGCGCTCGGCGGCGAGGGTCGTCGCCGTCTCCAGCGTCTGGCGATCCCGGGCGGCGATCCACACCTGCGCCCCGGCATGGGCCAGCGCGACGGCGCAGGCGAACCCCAGCCCTCTGGAGCCGCCCGTCACCAGGGCACGCTTGCCGTGCAGGCTAAAGGAGGGCATCTGAGGAAAGGTCATGACTTACACCTTCTCTCTGACCGGTGCAGGGGTGGCGTAAGGCACCTCCACCTGACCGTAGCGGCGCACGCGGATGTTGGCCTGCTCGGCGTGACCGGCGAAGCCTTCCAGCAGGGACAGGCGCGAGCAGTAGCTGCCGATCTCGGCGGTGGCCTCGTCGCTGAGCACCTTCTGCCAGGTACAGGTTTTCATGAATTTGCCCACCCACAGGCCGCCGGTATAGCGCGCCGCTTTTTGCGTCGGCAGGGTGTGGTTGGTGCCGATCACCTTGTCGCCGTAAGCCACGTTGGTGCGCGGGCCGAGGAACAGCGCGCCGAAGTTGGTCATGTTGGCGAGGAACCAGTCGTCGCGGTGAGTCATTACCTGCACGTGCTCGGAGGCGATGCGGTCGGCTTCGGCGAGCATTTCGTCGTAGCTGTCGCAGACGATGATCTCCCCGTAGTCGTGCCAGGCCTGACGGGCGATGTCGGCGGTGGGCAGTTTTTCCAGCAGGCGCTCGATCTCCCGCAGCGTCTCTTTAGCCAGCGTCATCGAGTTGGTCAGCAGAATGGCGGGGGTGGTGACGCCGTGCTCGGCCTGCCCCAGCAGGTCGGTGGCGCACATTTCAGCATCCACGGTGTCGTCGGCAATCACCAGCGTCTCGGTCGGACCGGCAAAGAGATCGATCCCCACCCGGCCAAACAGCTGACGTTTGGCCTCAGCCACAAAGGCGTTCCCGGGGCCGACAAGCATATCCACCGGGGCCAGCGAATCGGTGCCGAGCGCCATCGCGCCGATGGCCTGGATGCCGCCTAAGGCGTAGATCTCCGTAGCCCCGGCCATTTTTTGCGCCGCCACGATAGCAGGGGCAGGCTCGCCGCCGAACGGCGGGGCACAGCTGACGATGCGCGAGCAGCCCGCCACGTTGGCGGTGATAATCGACATATGCGCCGAGGCCAGCAGGGGATATTTCCCGCCCGGGACATAACAACCCACCGCATTAATAGGAATGTTTTTATGCCCGAGAATCACGCCCGGACGGGTTTCAATTTCCAGATCGAGCAGACAGCCTTTTTGCGCCCGGGCGAAATTAAATACCTGCTCCTGAGCGAATTCGATGTCGTGAATATCCTGGCGGCTAAGTTTATTGATACAGGCATTAATTTCCGCGTCGCTCAGGCGATAATCCTGGCGATCGTAGCGGTCGAACTTAACGGATAATTCGCGAATGGCTTTATTTCCGCGCTTTTCAATATCCGCCAGAATAAGCTCCACCGTTTCCCTTATTTGTCGCTGTGCATCCTGACGTTCCTGAACCGGTTTACTGGTTTTAAGCATATAAGCCACAATATCGTCCTCGCATAGTTAAGATGATGACTGTCCTCCCGGCAGGCCGGGATAAATTACAAGTGATTAAAAATTACTGGTCGCGCGCGGGCGCGAGTGGACCGTTAATAGATAATTCCGCAGACGCAGGCATTTTACGATTATTCACCCAGCGCACGGAGAGCGGGGTGACAATCGCCGCCACAACCGACAGGCCAGCAATAAACAGATAGCCGGACGAGAGGTTAATGTGCTGCATCATCACCCCCATGATCACCGGCCCGGCAAACATCCCGCAGGAGTAGATGGTCTGGAACAGACCCATGCGCGTGGACTGCTCATCGGAGGTGGTATTGACCACGCTGAGGGACATAAAGGCCGCGAACGCCATCCCGAAGGAGAAGCCGGCCAGCGCCTGCAGCAGATAGATGACATACAGATTGCTGGTGAAGGGGATGCCAAAGGTCGACACCACCTGCAGCACAATGCCCAGCACCGCCGTCTTCAACAGCCCCAGGCGCGGGTAAAAGAGGCTGCTGCACAGGGCGATGGCCAGGGCGTAGAAGATCAGATGGATGTTGCTCAGCAACGTTAAGATCCCGGCACGCCCGCCTAACTGCTCGGCGTAGATCGGCGTCAGCGTATCGCGGGTGGCAAAAGGCACCAGGATGACGAGGGTCGCCAGAATACCAATCAGCCACACCGAGCGGTCGGCCAACTGCTGGCGGGCCCCGGCGATACAGGCTTTCAGGGTCGGGGCTTTCACCGGGTCATGCACATCCCGGATGCGGGTGGTGAGGAACAGCGCCACCAGCGCCGAGACGCAGGAGACGAAAAATGCGATGTTGTTCTCAAAATAGTGAATCAACAGGCCGCCGATGCAGTTGCCGAGGAACACCCCAAGCGGCCCCGCCAGCGCCAGAAAGGCCACCGCGGCCGGGGCGTCTTTGCGGTCAAAGTAGCGCATAAACAGGATGTTGTAGAGCACCCAGGTGGCGGCGGTGACGCCGTCAGCCGCTTTGGCCAGGTAGAGGGTGATGGCGTTCGGCTCCAGCCAGGCCAGCGGCCAGGCGATAATCGGCAGCACCAGCGCGGCCTGGATAAAGATTTTTCGACTCTTCACCACGTCGGAAATAATCCCCAGCGGGAAGCGGATCAGCAGGGTGGCGAGGCCGCTGGCCCCCATGATGATCCCCATCACCTGCGGCTCCATCCCCTGATTGATCATCATCGGGGCCAGAAACGCATCAATGCTGTGAATACAGATAAAAAACAACACGCTGATGATAAAAAACAGCCGGGCTTCAGGTCGGCGTAACAGTGCTCGAAACATGGTTGTGAACCTCTTAAGAATTAATGGGTTATAACCAGCCAAGTACAACGTTTACCGGCTCAATCCTTTTGGATACTGCCCAATCTGCCCGGTACAATTGACGGTGTGAAAACTGCGCTGCATACGTATTCAAAAATTGAAGTTACGAAAAGGTTTCAATTTTGTAAAGGTCGTTTGTCACCATTGTGAAAAAAATAATTTAGGCTGTTGCATACGCATGCAAACATGGTGTAAGTATAAAAAGTACCCGCTTCCTGCGGCGCGGTGACAGGGATTGCTCTGCCACAGACGCCGGGTCGGGAAGCGTCAGGGATAAGGAACACGGGTAATGAAACGTAAGACTTTTACAGCGGTGACCTCGCAACAGGTGGCGCAGCTGGCGGGAGTATCACAGTCGGCGGTGTCCCGCACCTTCACGCCGGGCGCCAGCATCTCACCGGCAACGCGTGAGAAGGTGCTGAAGGCTGCGCGGGAGCTGGGCTACCGACCCAACGCCATCGCCCGGTCGCTCAACACGGCCCGCTCGCGGATCATCGGGGTGGTGATCTCCTATTTTGATAACCAGTTTTACCCGCAGGTGCTTGAGGCGCTGGCGCAAAAGCTGGATACCCTTAACTATCACCTGCTGCTGTTCGTGGGCGATCGTGACGGCAATGTGGATCGCATTTTCGACCAGATCATGCAGTACCGGGTGGACGGCATCGTGCTTGCCTCGGTCACGCTGTCGCTGGATCTCTCGCAGGAGTGCCTGGCCGCCGGGATCCCGGTGGTGCTGTTTAACCGCAGCGAAGAGAGCGGAATGGCCTCGAGCGTCAACAGCAATAACGAAGCGGCCTCCCGCCAGATTGCCGAGTTTTTACTGGCGGCAGGGCATAAGCGTTTCGCCTACGTGGGCGGCGTAGCGGACTCGTCGGTGAACATTGCCCGTCAGCGCGGCTATCAGCAGGCCCTGCAGGAGCAGGGGATCGACGATATTCGGGTGGTGAACGGCAACTACGATGCCCAGGAAACCGCCCGCGCGGCCTACGCGCTCTTCTCCACGTCGCCCGCGCCGGACGCCATTTTTGTCGCCAACGACCATATGGCGGTGATCGTCATGGACGTGGCGCGCTACGAGTTTGGCCTGCGCATCCCGGAGGATGTCTCGGTGGTGGGATATGACGACATCGGCCCGTCCGGCTGGGCATCCTACGCCTTAACCTCCGCGTCGCAGCCGGTTGAAGAGATGGTCAGCGCTACGGTGGAGTTACTGATGAAGCAGATCGACAGCGGCACTATCGAACCTGAACAAATTACCGTGCCGGGCAAGCTGGTGGTACGCCACTCTGCACGCCGACCGCATGCGGGTGCCCTCGACGCAGAGGGTTATGACATGTTCCAGACGCAGGAGGACAAATGAGCAGATTGCCGGGTTTCAGCCCCCAGTTCGATTCCATTCAACAGTTTATTCTCACCCTGACTCATGTGGTCTGGGAGCAAAAGGATATCGGCCAGCTCGCCGACTTTTACGCCTCGCCGGTGGTCTTTATCACCCCGGAAAAGCAGCTGACCGACCTGCAGCAGTTTATGCGCCTGACCCTCGAGGCGATGCACAGCTTCCCCCAGCGCACCGTGCTGACGGAAGACATCCTGGCGACCGAGAATCCAGGCAATGAGTACTACGCCGCCCAGCGCACCATCGCCTGCATCCGCCACATGGGCGAAGGCTTTTTCGGTGCCCCCAGCGGCAAAACCCTCTGGGTGCGCACCTGGGCCGACCGCATCTGCGCCGACGGCGCGGTGCGCCAGGAGTGGCTCCTGCAGGACCGGGCGGCGATTGTGGCCCAGCTCGGCTTAAACGTGCAGGCGTTTGCGCGCAATCTGGCGGTGATGCAGGAGCAGCTCGGCATTACCCCTGCCACCGCAGAAACGCTCGACGCCCGCTGGGCGGGTGGCGCGGACGGGGATGACGTTGAGGGGCCGATTGCCGGCGTGGTGGAGCGCTATCTGACCATGTGGGCCGGGGGCAACAGCGGCACCGTGCCGGGGCTGTACCATCCTGCCGCCACCCTCTATGCTCCGGGCCACTGCAGCGGCACGGGAGAGCAGGAGATCGCCGCGCTGCTGTCGGGCTACCGGGCGTCATTCGCCGACAGCGAAGTGCAGCTGCACCACCTGATCGTGCGTCGGGATCCTGGCGAGCCGGTGCGCATCTCCCTGCGCTGGTCGCTCCTGACCTGGCACGACGGCTACGGTAAATTTGGCGTGCCGACCCGTAAACCGGTGTCGATTACCGGTATCAGCCAGCTTGAACTGCGCGATGGGTTAATTATTCGCGAATATCTTGGTATTGATGAATTAGCTATCTGGTCGCAAATCGTGAATTAAGCGGAGGTTCGCCTCCGTTATATTTTTTCTATGAAACGTTTTTAAATCCGCCGCAATAAATATTGCGGCTCCACTCTCCATCCATTCCGGGTGCGGGATCGTATTGTCTGAAAACAGAAGCAGGGGTTCATATGTCTTCCACTGAAGCAACGAATAAAGCACCAGCCGTACCTGAAAAAAACAATAAGCCCACCCGTGATGAACCGGTATTACAGGTTGAACGTCGCGACTTTATTGATTTAGTGCCGGAGAAACGTCCCCGTGCGCAATCATTACGCGGGTTCGATGAGTGTTATACCGATATTGTCGATTATATCGTTCGCTGCACCCATAAAATATGGGATGAACGCGACGTGGGATTAATTTACACCCACTATACCCACAACTGCGTTTTATATAACGCGCTCGGCACGCTCTATACCCGCGAGCAGGTGGTGCAGGATACGCTCCAGCGTCTGGTAGCTTTCCCGGAGCGTCGCGGCATGGCAACGCAGGTGATCTGGAACGGTAACGACGTGGACGGTTTTTATACCTCGCACCTGGTGACCGGCAGCGGGCGTCACACCCAGTTCAGCCACCTTGGCAAACCGACCAACCGCACCTTTGTTACCCGCACCGTGGCCGACTGCATGATCCACGAGAACAAGATCTACCGTGAGTGGGTGGTGAGCGACAATATGTCCCTGATGAAGCAGCTGGGGCTGAACACCGACGAAATCGCTTACAACATGGCGAAAGAGCAGTTCGACAAGGGCTTTCGCGTCACCGACATCGGCGAAAACGGCCGCATGCTGGGGCAGTATCCGCCGGAGATGGTCTGCGATGTCTCCATTGCCCATACCGACACCGAAGAGCAGTGCCTGCGCTGGATGCACGAAATCTACAACCGCCGCATGCTCGGCAAGATCAAAGAGGTCTATGCGCCGAACGTCCAGTGGCACGGCCCGCTGATGAAAGAGCTGTACGGCACGGCGTCGGTGACCCACCAGACGCTGGCTCTGATCGGCATGATCCCCGATGGCGCCTGGCTGCCGCAGCATATCTGCTCCAATCCGTGCGAGGAAGGCGGCACCAAGGTGGCGATTCGCTGGATCATCGAGGGCCATCACCTGGGCTACGGCGAGCTGGGTAAACCGACCGGGGAACGCCTGTTCGTGATGGGCATGTCTCACTACCACATTATCAACGGCAAAATTGTCGACGAGTGGGTGATTTACGATCATCTGGCGCTGCTGGCACAAATCAAACTGGGTCAAATGGAGGAAGCATAATGTCTGTACAGTCAATCGTGGACCAGGTGAGCTGGATCAAACGTCCCCAGGGGCAGGACGCGCAGGCCGACAAATCGTTGACCGATAAGGTTAGCGCCATTATCGAGCGCGTGAAGGGCGAGGGCGATGCCGCCCTGAGAGACTTCTCGCAGCAGTTTGATAAGGTAGTCCCGGCGCAGTTCGAAGTCACCCCTGAGGAGATCGAAACCGCGCTGCGCGAGATGGACCCGCAGACCCGCCGCGACAGCGAGTTTGCCATCGCCCAGGTGCGTCGCTTTGCCGAGGCCCAGCTCACCACCATGCAGCCGCTGGAGGTGGAAACCCTGCCTGGCGTGCATCTGGGACACCGGATTATCCCGGTGCAGACGGTGGGCTGCTACGTGCCGGGCGGGCGCTACCCGATCCTCTCCGCGCCGGTGATGTCCATCGTGCCCGCCACGGTGGCCGGATGCGAACAGATTATCGCCTGCCTGCCGCCTGCGGCGCACCCGTCGATGATTGCAGTCTGTCACCTGGCCGGTGCTCATCGCATCTTTAAAATCGGTGGGGCGCAGGCGGTGGCGGCGATGGCCTGGGGCACTGAGAGCGTCCCGGCGGTGGATAAAATTGTCGGGCCGGGCAACGCCTTTGTGAACGAGGCCAAGCGCCAGGTGTTCGGTAAGGTGGGGATTGACGCCCTGGCGGGACCGAGCGAAATCTTCACCATCGCCGACGACAGCGCCGATGCGCGCATTATTGCCGCCGACCTGCTGGCGCAGGCCGAACATGACGTTCATACCCGCGTCGGGCTGGCGACCACCAGCCGGGCGATTGCCGAGGGTACCCTGGCCGAGATCGAACGCCAGTTGACCACGCTGCCGACCGCCGCGACGGCGGGTGAAGCCTGGCGTCGTCAGGGGGAGATCGTGGTGTGCGACAGCGAAGAACAGCTGATCGCCTTCGCCGATTATATGGCCACCGAGCATCTGCAGGTCCATACCCGGGATCCGCACGGCACCGCGGCGAAAATTCGCAATTACGGCTCGCTGTTTATCGGCCAGAACGCCAGCGTGGTGTTCTCGGATAAATGCTGCGGCACCAACCACACGCTGCCCACCATGGCGGCGGCGCGCTACACCGGCGGGCTGTGGGTGGGAGCCTACGTTAAAATCTGCACCCATCAGTGGATCGACGAGCAGGGCATCGCCGCCATTGCGGAACCGGCGATCCGCCAGAGCCGTACCGAGGGGATGCAGGGCCACCGCCGTGCGGCGGAGATCCGTCTGCGCCCGGAAGCGCTGGACGCCATCACCTCCGGGCTGCGCGACTAACGGTGACGGGAGGCCGGGTGCAGGCCTGGCCTCCGGCATGATAAGGGATGGTATGAAAAAACAACGGCTGATTCCCCCCTGGGACTGCGTTGAGGAAATAGCCCGGCGGCTGGCGATTATCGCTGCCCAGCCGCAGCTGAACGCCATACTTGGGGTAAACCCGGACGCGCTTGCCCAGGCGCAGGCGTGCCAGGCGCTGCGCCGTCGCGGCCAGCAGCTGGGGCCCCTGCACGGCGTGCCGCTGATCGTCAAAGATAATATTGCCTGCGCCGGACAACCGCTCACGGCAGGGTGCGAGGCGCTGGCCGCGCTTCGACCTACCACCGACGCGCTTGTGGTGCAAAGATTACGCGCCGCCGGGGCGATTATTCTGGCCCGGGCCAATATGTCCGAGTTTGCTTTTGACGTCCGCTCCCGCAGCTCACTCGGCGGGGACGTGCATCACCCATTGTTTCCGGGCATCACCGCGGGCGGCTCCAGCGGGGGCAGCGCGGCGGCGGTGGCTGCCGGCATGGCGGAAGGGGCGCTCGGCACCGATACCGGCGGCTCGATCCGCATCCCGTGCAGCTACACCGGGCTGGTGGGGCTAAGACCCCGCGTGCGCCGGGCCATGATGGAGGGGATTGCGCCGCTCTCCCTGAGTAAAGATACGGTGGGGCCGATGGTCCACAGCGTGCAGGATGCGGCTCTGCTGCACGGGATTCTCCACGGCCACAGGCCGCGCGCCGTTGAGCCGGTGTCGCTGAAAGGAGTGCGCTTTGGAACAATCCGCGCCCTGGAGGGCAGTGATGCTCAGCAGCATGAGGTGTGGCACGCCGCCCTTGCGCGGCTGACGCGTCACGGCGCGACGCTTGTGGAGACAGACCTGCCGATCCTGGGGGAAATTGAGGTGGCAACCTGCCTGAGCCTGTATGAATTTCGGGTGGGGTTTGACGCCTGGCTAAAACAGCATCCGGGCGCGCCCGGGGATCTGCGGGGGATTGTCGCTTCAGGACGATTTTTGCCGGAGTTCTTGCCCCTGCTGACGCAGATGCTCGCCAGCGACAGGCTGAAAAACCCGGCATGGCTCGCCGGACGGCAGCTGCGTCGTCGGCTGCGTCAGGCTCTGGCACAACGAGCGGAGCAGGAACGTTTAGACGGTTTTCTCTACCCGACGGTGTGCCGGATCCCGGAGAGCCTGGAGAAAATGCCCCCCGGCTGCGCGCCGGAGCTTGCAGCAATCAGCGGTTACGCTGCCATCACGCTGCCCTGCGGCAGAACGCGGAGCGGCTTTCCGGTGGGGCTGGAAATTCTTTCGCCAGCGGCGGATGAAGCCCCGCTGCTGGCGCTGGCCGCCGCCTGCGAAACCGCGTTTACTCGTCCGTAAAGTCCAGCCGTCTGCGCACGCGCGAGGCGGGCTGGACGGCGGCTTTCGCTATTGCCTCGCCGATTTCGGCACAGACCACCAGACCCTGAACAAAGGGGCGATCGTGCATCAGATACGGCAGTGCGCCGAAGGCGATGCGCCCGCGCAGGTACTCCGGGGCCAGCAGGGTGTAATCGTCCCCCACGTCGGGTATCTCTTCTCCGGCGGATTCCAGCTGGTGGCGCAGCACCGGGAACGGCAGGTCTTTGGTCTTGAGCGGTTTCTGCCCGCGCGCATCGATAAAGACATCGAAATACGCGACCTCGCCCCGGGCCTCGATCACCGTCCGGTCCTCTTTTACCGCCATCTCATAGTCGTCACCAAGCGTCAGAATGCTGATGATGCCCGCCTCGCGCAGGGCCAGCAGTCGGCGGATGGACTGAGACGGGATCGCCGCATAGTTGTCGATAAAAACGCGCGCCAGCCCGACCTTAAAGCGCTCCCGGTCCTTTTTCGTCAGATGGGGAACAATCTTCTCAACGGCCTCGTGCAGCCGCAGGATCGTATAGCGCCACGGCACTGTGCGTTTGTCGCGCTTGTTGCGCTCCACTTCATTAAGGTTAGAGACCGCCCAACGGAACGGGCCATGTTTCTCGCGGTCGGCAAACCAGGCGTCGCGAATGGTGTCGGCCGTCAGGGTCTCTAACGCTACCGCGTCACTCCACTGGGGATCGGCATGCTTGAGCTCGGCAACGACAAGTTCAAAGATGCGGTCGAGCAAGCCCTCTGAACCCTGCTCGATGGCCGCGTCAATCGCCTGTTCCGTGGCGATAGTTAACGGCTCATAGGGGATCGGGCAATAAAAATCGGCTTCGGGAAGGATGCCCGAGCGGGACATCAGCACAATCTTCAGCGCCTCGCTGCCCTCATCCAGTTGGAAATGGATCTGTTCATCATCGGTCTCGATGAATTTGCCATGCTGAATGGCTACGGCCATCGCCGCGTCCAGCCCGCTTAACGAAGTGCCAAGAATGCCGACGTTACAGGCCGGGATTTTGGCCTCCATCAGCCCGGACCAGGGGCTTGGGAAGAAGGAGCGCGAGGCGGCATCTTCGTCAGGCCAGACGTGGCCGGTGGCGATAACGGCCAGATCGAACGGCTCAGGCTCGGTTTCACCCTCGGCCCATACATTGACCCCGTCAGGCGTAGCCTCCACGTCGGTGACCTGACAGGACTCGAGGACGTTAACCTCAAAGCCCTGTTTTCTTGCCTGCCCGACAAGCGCCAGGAACTGGTCGCGGAAATACTGGCCCAGCAGAATACGCGGCAGGAACTGCCGGTCGTGCAGGGCGGATTTTTGCACGCCGTAGCGCGCCAGATGGGCGTCGCTCTGGGTGCGCAGCCACTCGAGATAGGTCGAAAACAGGGGCGGGATCTCGATGCTGGCGATATTGGCCAGCATCATGCGCGAGTTATCTTCATCGCTGTAGGGCATCCCGACGCCTGCCTCTTCGGCCTGCTCATAGACGGTGACGCAGAGCGGTGTGTTCAGTTTCAGAAGCGAGAAGAGGGTATAAATACCGGTGGGGCCAGCCCCGACAATGGCGATCTTTTTCATTGTGTCCACCTGCTGTTTTTTACCGAATCCATGGGAATAATGCCATGCAGGATAAGTGTGGTAGAAAACGGGTGATGAGCAACTCAGAAACGAGGCTGAAAGCGATAAATCAGATAAGAAGAGGAGTTGCACCATTTCAGGACTGAAATGGTGCGTCCGAGTGGACTCGAACCACCGACCCCCACCATGTCAAGGTGGTGCTCTAACCAACTGAGCTACGGACGCAGAATGGTGCGTTCAATTGGACTCGAACCAACGACCCCCACCATGTCAAGGTGGTGCTCTAACCAACTGAGCTATGAACGCAATGTTGTGTGTGACAACGGGGACGGATATTAGCGGCAGTGGCCGCACGAGGCAAGAGGCAAACTGCAAATTTCTTTCAGATTTCACGCGATTGCTGTATTCCCGCGCAAAATGAAGAGAAAGTAGCCGCCCGCAGGCGGCTGGTGGGTATTTAACGCGCGGCGCGTTGCAATATCACGCTGGAGGGCTGGCGCTGCAAATAACGCATGCGCAGCATCATCATGATCGCGGCAGAGGTTAAACCGATAATAAAGCCCATCCAGAAACCGGCCGGGCCCATGCGATCCACCACCAGATCGGTGAGCGCCAGGATATAACCACTCGGCAGGCCCAGCACCCAGTAGGCGATAAAGGTAATAAAGAAGATCGAACGCGTATCTTTATAGCCACGCAGCACGCCGCTGCCGATCACCTGGATGGAGTCGGAGATCTGATACACCGCCGCCAGCATCATCAACTGGGAGGCGAGGAGCACCACTTCCGGGTTGTCGTTATAGAGCAGGGCGATCTGCTCCCGCAGCGTGACGGTAAACAGCGCGGTGCAGACCGCCATGCAGATCCCTACGCCAATCCCGGTGCGGGCCGCGATCTGCGCTTCCAGCGTGGAGCCCTGACCGAGGCGATAGCCCACGCGAATGGTTACCGCGGCGGCGAGCGATAGCGGCAGAACGAACATCAGCGAACTGAAGTTCAGGGCGATCTGGTGTCCGGCCACGTTCACGATCCCCAGCGGTGAGACCAGCAGCGCGACCACGGCGAACAGCGTCACTTCGAAGAACAGCGCCAGAGCAATAGGCAGGCCGAGCTGCACCAGGCGTTTCACCACCTCCATGTCCGGCTTGTTGAAACCCGGCTCGCTGCGGATATCACGCATCGAGCGGGCGCGCTTCACGTAAGAGAGCATGCCGAAGAACATCACCCAGTAGACCGCCGCGGTAGCGACGCCGCAGCCGACACCGCCGAGTTCCGGTATGCCGAAATGACCATAAATAAAGATGTAGTTCACCGGAATATTGACCAGCAGGCCGATAAAGCCCATCACCATGCCCGGTTTGGTTTTCGCCAGGCCTTCACACTGATTACGCATCACCTGGAAGAATAAATATCCCGGCGTACCCCAGAGCAGGGCGCGTAAATAGCCGACGGCGGTATCCGCCAGGGCCGGATCGATATTGTGCATGGCGTGAATAATATAGCCGGCGTTCCACAGCACGATCATGATTAACACCGAAACAAAGCCTGCCAGCCAGAAGCCCTGGCGGATCTGATGGGCGATACGTTCGCGACGCCCGGAGCCGTTCAGCTGGGCGATAACCGGCGTTAGCGCCAGCAGCAGGCCGTGGCCGAAGAGAATAGCGGGCAGCCAGATAGAGGTGCCGATAGCCACCGCCGCCATGTCGGTGGCGCTGTAGCCGCCCGCCATTACGGTATCAACGAATCCCATTGCGGTCTGGGCGATTTGCGCGAGTATCACCGGGATTGCCAGAGCTAATAACTGACGCGCTTCACTCATGTACTTCTGCACGTGAACACCTTTGATATTGTTGTTATTTGAAAGAATAAAAGTCGCTGTGAGAAAACAGCAAAAAGAAGATGCGGGGAAGTCCAGCTATTGTAGCGGGGATAAGCTATTTATCTAGTGAAAAAATCGCCAGAAAAGGTGGGTACTGGCAACCTCTTTTTTCAACTGTTATTGTGGTGGGATTAAACGGTGTTATCACCGAAAGAACAAACAGGAGTCGTAAGCATGTTTACTGGTATTGTGCAGGGCACCGCGAAGCTGGTGTCCATTGATGAAAAACCCAACTTCCGCACCCACGTCGTCGCCCTGCCGGATGAGATGCTCGATGGGCTGGAGACCGGGGCATCGGTTGCGCACAACGGCTGTTGCCTGACGGTAACCGAAATTAACGGTAACTTGATCAGCTTCGATTTGATGAAAGAGACGCTGCGTATCACCAATCTTGGTGACCTGGCTGAAGGCGATATTGTTAACGTTGAGCGCGCCGCGAAATTCAGCGACGAAATTGGCGGACATTTAATGTCGGGCCATATTATGACTACCGCAGAAATTGCCAAAATCCTGACTTCGGAAAATAACCGCCAGATCTGGTTTAAGGTTCAGGATCCGTCATTAATGAAATACATCCTTTATAAAGGCTTTATTGGCGTGGACGGCATCAGCCTGACCGTCGGTGAAGTGACGCCGACCCGCTTCTGCGTGCACCTGATCCCGGAGACGCTGCAGCGCACAACGCTCGGCAGCAAAAAACTGGGTCACAGGGTGAATATCGAAATCGATCCGCAAACCCAGGCGGTGGTGGATACCGTCGAGCGCGTGCTGGCGGCAAAAGAGGCCGCCGCCATCCAGCAGACGCTCAACGACGCGTGATAATAAAATACCCCGGCATGCCGGGGTATTTTATTTAGCGGGCTACCCGCAGGCCGTGCTCCACGCCGCGGCTGAATACCACCTGCCACAGCTGAATATCACGGGCGCGAAACGCCCCGGCGCAGGCGTTCAGATAGTAGCTGAACATCCGTTTAAATCGTTCAGAATAGTTGTCGGCGATCTCCGGCCAGCTGGCAATAAAGCGCTCATGCCAGGCCATCAGCGTCGTATCGTAGTCAGCGCCAAAGTTATGCCAGTCCTCCATCACAAAATGGGGTTCGCTGGCATTCGCAATCTGGCGTACTGACGGTAAACAGCCATTCGGAAAGATGTACTTATCTATCCAGGGATCGACGCGATGGTCGGTTTTTCGGGAGCCGATGGTGTGCAGCAGGAACAGGCCGTCGGGCTTCAGGTTGCGATCCACCACCTCAAAGTAGGTCGGGTAGTTTTTCGGCCCCACGTGTTCGAACATCCCCACCGAGACAATGCGATCGAACTGGTCGTTGAGATCCCGGTAATCCTGCAACAGAATAGCGACATCCAGACTGGCGCAGCGCGCCTGCGCCATGCGCTGCTGTTCCGCTGAAATGGTAACGCCCACCACGCTGACGCCATAGTGCCGTGCCATAAACTCCGCCAGACCACCCCAGCCGCAGCCGATATCCAGTACCCTCATGCCGGGTTCCAGCTGCAGTTTTTCGCAGATAAGGCGCAGTTTATCCTGCTGCGCCTGCTCAAGGCTGGTCGCCTGTTTCCAGTAACCGCAGGAGTACTGCATGGCCGGGTCGAGCATGCGGCTGAACAGATCGTTGCCGAGATCGTAATGCTCTTTGCCGACAATCCAGGCGCGCTTTTTACTTTGCAGATTGAACAGGCGGGCAGCGGCAATACGCAGGGTATCCTTCAGGTGGTTGGGCAGTTGCTGCTCCAGGCCCGCCCGCAGGACGTTATTGAAAAAAATATCGAGGCGCTCGCACTCCCACCAGCCGTCCATATAGCTTTCGCCAAGGCCAAGCGACCCTTCCTGCAGGACGCGTTTAAAAAAGTCGGGGTGTTTGACCTGCAAATCGAAGGATGCCGGGCCGTTGATGGTGATCCCTGCACGGCTCAGCATTTCATTGATTATCCGGTACCAGTTATCTTTGCGAACGCTGACTTCTTCCAGACACGATGAACTCATAGCTTCTCCACCACATGATGTGATCAGAACCCTTAAACAGCGTAGCCGCTCTTTATGGTTTGTGAGAAATCTCACGGTGTGACCCGCGAGGCTAATATCCGACGTAGAACAGAGGAAGGGAGATAACCCTTGCCGAAAGGCCATCCATGCTAAAACGGGAGCACTCCGGCTCCCGTTAATACTTAATAATTTTCGTATTTATCAGAATGCGCTAATAAGTATAGGCCTGATAAATGGGTGCTTCAACAGAAAATCGTTAGCACCCTAATCAGTTACGCCATCAGGCGCGAGAGGACTCCGCCTGCATCTCGTCATGCTGCTGGCGGGCAGGGAGATACTGCATCCGGTAGCCCAGCGCGGCCAGTATCACGGTGGCGACCATCACGCTGGTGGTGGTCAGCAGTGGGGTGGCAATCAGCCATGAGACCAGCAGGCTGGCAAGGAAGCAGAGGCCCAGCTGCAGGGTGTTCTGCAGCGCCGCCGCGCTGCCGGTGGCCTGAGGGAAGGGACGCAGTGCCTGCGCCACGACGATAGGGTAGATCGCGCCGTTCGCCACCGCCATCAGGCAGAAGGGTATCAGCAGTTCCGCCAGGCTCACGCCCGGAATAAATCCGACCGCCCAGGTGCCAATCACGCTGAGCGCAAACAGGCCCAGCAGCCACGGCAGCATCTGGTGACCCTGCCATTTTTGCAGCGCAGCGCGACAGCCGTAGCCACCAATCAGGAAGGCGATAGTCTGCGGCACGTAGCTCAGGCCGATCGCTGCCGGGCTGTAGCCCATCTCGCTGAGGATAAACGGCGAGCCGGTCAGCCAGGCGAAGAAGCTGGCGGAACAGGCGGCGTAGATCAGCACGTTACCGCGATAAACACGCGAGCGGAGCAGGGTGAAGAAGGTGACGCGGGACTCAGACCGATCCGCTTTTGCCGCGACCGGCTTCAGGAAAAAGGCCGGGATCATCAGCACCAGGGTGATGGCAAACAGCACGGCAAAAATGGCCTGCCAGCTGAAATGGGCGAGGATCCAGCTACCGAGCAGCGGTGCCAGGGCCGGTGACAGCCCCACCAGCGGCATGATGGTGGCGAAAATCCGGTTGGTCCGCGTCGCCGGGTAGTAGTCCGTCACCAGCGCCTGCCAGGTGACCGCCGCCGCGCAGACGCCTACCGCCTGGATAAAGCGCAGCACCAGCAGCCAGGTGGCATCGCGTACCCACAGCATGCCCAGACAGCCCAGCGCGAAGATGGCTAAACCCGCCAGCAGAACCGGCTTACGCCCGAAGCGGTCGGACATCGGTCCCCAGAGCAGCTGCGCGAAAGCAAAGCCCGCGAGGAAGAGGCTCAGGCTGGCGCTGATGGCGGCCGCCGGGGTTTGCAGATCTTCCTGCATGATCGAGAAGGCAGGCAGATACATATCGGTGGCGAGGAAGCCCAGTACGCTCAGGCCGCCAAGCCAGACTAAAAATCCTTTCCTGGGTTGCATTGTTTTATTGTCCTTATGGGTGCAGGTTTAGGTAGCCGCTGAGTGTAGGCAGTGCAATCCCGCTTGTGAAACGCTAATATTTGGCGGTTGCATTCAAATTTTTTGCAGGCAGAAAATGTGGTCTGAATATTCCCTTGAAGTGGTGGACGCCGTGGCGCGTAACGGCAGTTTCAGCGGCGCGGCCCAGGAGCTGCACCGCGTTCCCTCGGCGATCAGCTATACGGTGCGTCAGCTTGAGGAGTGGCTGGCGGTGCCGCTGTTTGAACGGCGTCATCGCGACGTGGAGCTCACCCCGGCCGGCATGTGGTTTCTTAAAGAAGGGCGCTCTGTTATCAAAAAAATGCAGATCACCCGCGAACAGTGCCAGCAGATCGCCAACGGCTGGCGCGGGCACATCTCCATTGCGGTGGACAACATCGTTCGCCCCGAGCGCACCCGCCAGATGATTGTCGATTTTTACCGTCACTTCTCCGACGTCGAGCTGCGGGTCTCCCAGGAGGTCTTTAACGGCGTGTGGGATGCGCTGGCGGACGGCAGGGTGGAGATGGCCATCGGCGCGACCCAGGCGATCCCGGTGGGGGGGCGCTACGCGTTTCGCGATATGGGCATGCTGAGCTGGATCTGCGTGGTGGCGAGCCATCATCCGCTGGCCGCGCTTCCCGGCCCGCTCAGCGATGATACCCTGCGCAACTGGCCGTCGCTGGTGCGGGAAGACACCTCCCGCTCGCTGCCAAAACGCATCACCTGGCTGCTGGACAACCAGCGGCGGATCGTCACCCCGGACTGGGAGTCGGCGGCAACCTGCCTCTCGGCCGGACTGTGCGTGGGGATGGTGCCGGTGCACTTTGCCCGCCCGTGGATCGACAGCGGCAAATGGGTGGAACTGACGCTGGAGAACCCGTTCCCGGATGCGGCCTGCTGCCTAACCTGGCAGCAAAACGATATGTCACCGGCGCTGGCGTGGCTGCTGGATTATCTGGGGGACAGTGAAACGATGAACAGGGAGTGGCTGCGGGAGCCAGAGGTGCTGGCTCCCTGAGGGGATCAACGGCGGTAGTCGCGGAACGGGCCATCGGCGACGGAGCGGCGTTCGATCAAACGCGGATGCACTTCAATGGACTGCGACTCTTCGCGCTTGTTGACGATACGGTCGAGCAGCATGTTGAAGGCCGTCTCTCCCAGCGAATCTTTTGGCTGGTGGATAGTGGTCAGCGCCGGGGTGAAGAACCGGGCGTTGCGCACGTTATCATAGCCGATCAGCGAAACGTCCTGCGGCACGCGCAGACCCATTTCATCGGCGGCGCAAAGGGCACCCATCGCCATAATGTCGCCGCCACAGAAAATAGCGGTCGGACGCGGGCTCTGGGAGAGGATCTGCTGCATGGCGCGATAGCCGGACTCCGGCTCAAAGTCGCCCTGCACGATCCAGTTTTCCGGCACCGTGATTAACGCTTCTTCCATCGCTTTCATAAAACCGGCCAGACGCCCGGCACCGGTATTGCGCTCCAGCGCCCCCGGAATAACGCCGATGTCGCGGTGACCGCGTTCAATCAGATAACGTCCGGCCATATAGCCGCCTTCAAAGGCATTATCAATTACCGAGTCGGTGAAGTCGGCTTTCGCTTCGCCCCAGTCCATCACCACCATCGGAATATTGCGATACTCTTCCAGCATCGTCAGCAGGGGCTCCGGGTATTCGGAGCACATCACCAGCAGGCCGTCGACGCGCTTTTGCGCCATCATCGACAGATAGGCCCGCTGCTTCTCGAGGCTGTTCCAGGCGTTGCCGAGGATCAGGGTATAGCCTTTCTGGAAGCAGTTTTTCTCTACCGCTTCAATAATTTCTGCGAAGTAGGGAGCTTCGCTGCTGGTCGCCAGCAGGCCGATCGATTTGGTGTGATTCACCTTCAGACTGCGGGCCACGGCGCTCGGAGAGTAGTGCAGCTCTTTAATCGCTGCCCAGACGTTGTTACGCGTCTCTTCCGCCACAAAGCGGGTTTTGTTAATAACATGTGATACGGTTGTAGTGGAAACGTTTGCGCGTTTCGCTACGTCTTTAATTGTTGCCATCAGATGTCACTCCAGACCATATCTAAGCTCCTGAAAAACCAATAGGTAAACGTTTGCCTTCACTCGCCCTAATTGCGCAATTTGAATTGCGGTACGCCGGGAAAACGACACAGGACGTCAGGAGGGGGTCAATGGCCGGTACGCTAATAAATTTAGCGTGGAATTTTGTCTGATCTTGACCAAAAGGGGAAGAGTAAAAATGGATATCAACCTAATTCCCGCAAGATTTTTACCCTGAACTGTGCAAAAATGAGCAAGCTCACTCTTCATGGGGTGATTAAAAGGAGAAAAATTGATGAGTACCGATCTTAAGTTTTCGCTGGTTACCACCATTATTGTTCTGGGTCTGATCGTAGCAAGCGGTCTGACTGCTGCGCTGCACTGATCTTCGCGAGGGAGTCAAGGCTCCCTCGTCTCCCTTCCTTTATTGTTACGCTCCCTGCAAAAATCTTTTGCCAAATTGTTAACTTCTCATTTTTTGTGATTGATGTCATGCTTTCGCCTTCATTGTTCTGTGTCGCCTGACGACACGGTGTCTGGAGTTGAAGTATGAGAATCAATTTTCCGCTGCTGGCCCTGGCCATTGGTGCGTTTGGTATCGGCACCACCGAGTTTTCCCCGATGGGGCTGTTACCGGTGATTGCCCGGGGTGTGGATGTTTCTATACCCGCGGCAGGCATGCTGATCAGCGCCTACGCCATCGGCGTGATGGTGGGGGCGCCGCTGATGACCCTGCTGCTGTCGCACCGCGGTCGCCGTAACGCCCTGATCTTCCTGATGGCGATCTTTACCGTCGGTAATGTTCTCTCGGCGCTCTCCCCGGATTACACCACCCTGCTGCTGTCGCGCATTCTGACCAGCCTCAACCACGGCGCCTTCTTTGGCCTCGGGTCGGTGGTGGCCGCAAGCGTGGTGCCGAAGCACAAACAGGCCAGCGCCGTGGCAACCATGTTTATGGGGCTGACCATCGCCAACATCGGCGGCGTTCCTGCCGCGACCTGGATGGGCGAAGCGATCGGCTGGCGCATGTCATTCCTCGCAACCGCGCTGCTCGGCGTGGTCTCGATGATCGCGCTGTTCTTCTCCCTGCCAGCGGGCGGGGCGGGCGAAAAGCCGGAAGTGCGCAAAGAGCTGGCGGTGCTGATGCGCCCGCAGGTACTCTCGGCCTTGCTGACTACCGTGCTCGGTGCCGGGGCGATGTTTACGCTCTACACCTACATTGCACCGGTCCTGCATGACATTAACAACGCCACGCCCGCCTTTGTCACCGCGATGCTGGTGCTGATTGGCGTCGGTTTCTCGCTTGGCAACTTCCTCGGCGGCAAGCTGGCGGACCGCTCCGTGAGTGGCACCCTGAAGGGCTTTTTGCTGCTGCTGATCGTCATCATGCTGGCGATCCCGTGGCTGGCGCGTAACGAAGCGGGCGCGGCATTTGCGATGGTGGTGTGGGGAATGGCGACCTTTGCGGTAGTACCGCCGCTGCAGATGCGCGTGATGCGTGTAGCGAGCGATGCGCCGGGGTTATCCTCTTCCGTGAATATCGGGGCGTTTAACCTCGGGAATGCATTGGGGGCTGCTGCCGGTGGGGCGGTGATCTCGGGCGGACTGGGTTACAGCTTTGTTCCGGTGATGGGGGCCATCATTGCGGCGCTGGGGCTTCTGCTGGTGCTGACCGCCGACCGAAAACAACCTCAGCCGGTATGCGCTACCGAATAAAACAGAAAAGCAGAAGGCCGGGCCTTCTGCTTTTTTCGTTATGCCGCGAAGTTCTTCGCAACAAACGCCCAGTTTACCAGCGCCCAGAAGTGCTCAAGATAGTTCGGGCGCGCATTGCGGTAATCGATGTAGTAAGCGTGCTCCCACACATCCACCGTTAACAGCGGGGTGGCGTTGCTGGTCAACGGCGTGCCCGCGTTGGACGTGGAAACGATGGCCAGTTTGCTGTCCGCCTCTTTCACCAGCCAGGTCCAGCCTGCGCCAAAGTTCTTCACCGCCGCGTCGGTAAACTTCGCCTTAAACTCTGCAAAGCTGCCGAAGCTGGTGGCGATAGCGTCTGCCAGTTCACCCGTCGGTTCGCCACCGGCCTGTGGTGCCAGGCAGTGCCAGTAGAAGGTGTGGTTCCACACCTGCGCGGCGTTGTTGAATACGCCGCCCTCGGAGCTGCGCACGATCTCTTCCAGGGTTTTCCCTTCAAAGGCGGTGCCGGCGATCAGGTTGTTCAGGTTGGTGACGTAGGTCTGGTGGTGTTTGCCGTAGTGGTATTCCAGGGTCTCCGCAGAAATATGCGGGGCCAGGGCGTCTTTTGCATACGGTAATGCAGGTAATTCAAACGACATTGCTTCTCTCCTTATTATAGTGATCCATTCAATAACCATATTGAATGTAAGGGTAGAGTAGCAAATTGAAAGGGTATGCAAAAGAGGAACTTACCCCGCTGGCGGGCCAGCGGGGTAGGGGAGATTAACGCAGGGTGTTGGCTTTCATCACGCGGCGCGCGCCGACGTAATGGCGCTGCCAGTAGTCTTCGCTCAGGGAGGTGATCTGAATGTCCTGACCGGTACGCGGGGACTGGATAAATTTGCCGTTGCCCACGTAAACGCCCACGTGGTCGGCGGTGCCGCGACCCCGGGTGCGGAAGAAGACCAGATCGCCACTTTCGAGCTCACCGCGATCGACCGGAGAGGCGTCACGCAGGTGGTACATTTCGTTCGCGGTGCGCGGAATACGGAATTTAACCAGGTCTTTATAGGCGTAATAAACCAGGCCGCTGCAGTCGAAACCGGTACGCGGCGAGGAACCGCCCCAGCGATAGGGTTTACCAATCTGGCCCATTAGTTTATTTAACGCCGTTTTTTGCGCCTTTTGCACCCGGACTTTATGCGCTTCAGCAAGGGTCGTGGTTTTGCTGGTTTTGACGCACTGCGTTTTGCGTCCTTTACGGGTGGTGCATTTTTCTGTCACAGCGCGGGAGGCGGTTTGCGTGGTGCGGGTGGCGCTGCGGGAGGAATTTTTGCTTTTCTTGCTGGAGGTGGCTGGCTGTGTTTTAGCGAGGCTACTTTTTTTGCTGCTGCTCTTTTTGCTGGTAGTGCTTTTTTTCGTGCTCTCTTTTTTGCTGGTTTTGCTGGTGCTGCTTTTTTTCTTAGGTTCGGTGGCTTTCGCCAGATGCGTTTTATGGGCGGCAGAAGGCCGCGCCTGCTCTGAGGCGTTTGCCACCGGCGTGAAGGTGAGAGATGAAAACAGCAAAGCACAGAGCGTGATCGAGAATTTATTTATTCGCGCCACTGGGCATTCCCCTGGTAATCGCAGGATATAAATAACCCTGCGTATGATTTACAAAACTCGTCGATTCTAATCTATAAAAAGGCCCGACGTTAATAAACTTTTTGCATCTAAAACTGTGTTTCGTTAGCAAGTGCAAAAATATCAGAATTTCACAGGGGCATTCTGTACATTAGCTGTGCAAAACCGCAGCTAATCTCGCGATAAGGTATGTTGTGAATGCATCTTTAAAGGACGCGCGGTAAAATCATAAAGGTGACGAAAATGTTATTTTCCGTAGTCGGCCTGAAACGCTACAATGTCAGACTATTGCCGTAACAGAAGTAAAAGGAAGCAAAACATGAGCACTACTATTGAAAAAATTCAGCAACAAATCGCTGAAAACCCGATCCTGCTGTACATGAAAGGTTCTCCGAAACTGCCAAGCTGTGGTTTCTCCGCTCAGGCGGTCCAGGCGCTGTCTGCCTGTGGCGAACGTTTTGCTTACGTTGATATTCTGCAGAACCCGGATATCCGCGCTGAGCTGCCAAAATACGCTAACTGGCCGACCTTCCCGCAGCTGTGGGTTGACGGTGAACTGGTTGGCGGTTGCGACATCCTGATTGAGATGTATCAGCGTGGCGAACTGCAACAGCTGATCAAAGAGACGGCTGCGAAATACAAATCAGAAGAGCCAGGCGCCGAATAATTCCGCGTCCCGGTAAATAAAAAAGCGACCCTGAGGTCGCTTTTTTTATGCGTTGTTCTCGGCGTCCGGCAGCGGCCAGCCGCCGAGGCGTTTCCAGCGGTTAACGATTTCACAAAACAGCTCCGCCGTCCGCTCGGTGTCATAAAGCGCCGAATGCGCCTGGGTACCGTCAAAATCGATACCGGCGGTAATACAGGCTTTAGAGAGGACGGTCTGCCCCAGCGCCAGTCCGCTTAAGGCGGCGGTATCGAAGGTCACAAACGGGTGGAACGGGTTGCGCTTGAGCGACGCGCGCTCGGCGGCAGCCATCATAAAACTGTGATCGAAGGTAGCATTGTGCGCCACCATGATCGCGCGGTTACAGTTCTGGTCTTTCATTCCCTTGCGCACCATTTTGAAGATGGCATGCAGCGCGTCATATTCACTCACTGCCCCACGCAGCGGGTTATGGGGATCGATGCCATTAAACGCCAGCGCCTCAGGCTGCAGGTTCGCCCCTTCGAAAGGTTCGACGTGGAAGTGCAGCGTGGAGTCCTGCAGCAAATTGCCCTGTTCATCCATTTTCAACGTGATGGCGGCAATTTCCAGCAGCGCATCGGTTTTGGCATTAAATCCAGCGGTTTCGACATCTATCACAACAGGATAAAAACCACGAAAACGGTCGCACAGACCGGTAAGTTGAGCGTTATCGGACATCTGGATCTCTTACAAGGGGAAAAAAGCAGTGCGCATTATGGCAAATTTCGCAATGAGATGCAGTAAAACAACGGGCGCATTGCGCGCCCGTTACAATCAGTTGCCCAGACCGCGACCGGCGTCTTTGGCTTCAATCAGTTCGATTTTGTAACCGTCCGGATCTTCAACGAAGGCAATCACCGTGGTGCCGCCCTTAACCGGACCCGCTTCACGGGTGACGTTGCCGCCGTTGCTGCGAATGCGCTCGCAGGCTTCTGCGGCGTTATCCACTTCCAGCGCAATGTGACCGTAGGCGGTACCCAGCTCGTAGCTATCCACACCCCAGTTGTAGGTGAGTTCGATAACCGCTTCTTCGCTCTCTTCGCCGTAACCCACGAAGGCGAGGGAGTATTTGTACTCCGGGTTTTCGCTGGTGCGCAGCAGGGACATGCCCAGCACGTTGGTGTAAAACTCGATGGAACGTTGCAGATCGCCAACGCGCAGCATGGTGTGAAGTAGGCGCATATTATCCTCTTAGCTTTTTATCATCTTGAACAGAAACGATGTTTTAGTATAGCGGCGAATCGCCGCCGCTATCAATGAAGGGATTATAAAGAGGGATAATCGGTATAACCTTCTGCGCCGCCACCGTAGAAGCTCTCCGGACGCTGCGGGTTCAGCTCGGCTTTGTGCTTCAGGCGGGCCACCAGATCCGGGTTGGCGATGTAGGCGCGACCAAAGGCCACGGCATCAATCAGCCCTTTGTTGATCAGATCTTCGGCTTTCTCCGGCGTGTACGCGCCCGCACCAATGATCACACCCGGGAAGCGGTCACGTACTTTCTGGCGGAACACATCCGAGTAAGGTTCGCCACCGGCCCAGTCCGGCTCGGACATGTGCAGATAGGCGATGCCGCGTTTGGCCAGCTCTTCGATCAGGTACAGGGCGTCGGCTTCTTCGTTCGGGCCGTTGTCCACGTTCTGGAAAGAGCCAATCGGCGAGACGCGGATCCCGATGCGATCTGCGCTCCACTCTTTTGAGACGGCATCAACCACTTCCAGCACCAGACGGGCGCGGTTTTCAACGCTGCCGCCGTACTGGTCGTTACGCTGGTTAGAAGACGGCGACAGGAACTGGTGCAGCAGATAGCCGTGGGCAGAGTGCAGCTCAACCAGGTCGAAACCGGCTTCGCGGGCATTGGCTACCGCCTGGCGGAAATCGTTAACGATCCCCGGGATTTCGTCCAGCTCCAGTGCGCGCGGGGTGGTAGTATCCGCACGGGTCGCATTGCCGTTTTCGTCACGCAGGGAGGTGCGGGTACCGGCGTTCAGGGCAGAGGCAGACACCGGCGCCTGACCGCCAGGCTGAAGGCTGCTGTGGGAGATGCGGCCGGTGTGCCACAGCTGCACCGCGATGCGGCCATCTTCGGCATGTACGCCGTCGGTAATTTTCTTCCAGGCGGCGATCTGCTCAGGGCTGTGCAGACCAGGTGCGCCAGCATAGCCTTTGGCCTGGGCAGAGATCTGCGTGGCTTCGGAGATGATCAGGCCCGCGCTGACGCGCTGACGATAGTATTCACCCATCAGCGGGGTCGGGATATCGCCCGGCTCAATGCTGCGCAGACGGGTGAGGGGGGCCATAAAGACACGGTTGGGTGCTTCGATCACGCCCACTTTGAGCGGGGTGAATAATTTTTCGGCTGACATAGTGACTCCTGAGTAGACCGGTCGTCTAGTGATTCGATAAATAAAAACGCCTGTTAATTGCCAGGCGTAGCAATGATGTTTTTAACATGATCCAGCGCGCTCTCCAGCGGCAGCGCGCTGCGGGACATTTTGGCCTGCAGGTTGGCGCCCAGCCACAGGGAATAAAGCACCTGCGCCTGGGTGACCGGTTCACCGATGAAGGTCAGGGATTTTTCTTCCCGCCCCTTCGCCAGCGCCTGCGCCAGCAGGGTGATGACACCCGTGGCCCCTTTATCCATCTCCGTGCGCATATCTTCAGAGAGATCGCACACTTCGGCAGAGAGTTTTACCGTCAGACAGCCGCTGATAATGCCCTGCGCGCAGAACTGGGTCAGCGTCTCCTGATAATAAGCCAGAACACGATCGCGACAGTTGCCCTTGCCGCTGGCGAAATGGCTGGCCAGACGCTGATGGTAGCCCGCATAGTGGCGCTCCAGCAGGGCCACGCCAAACGCCTCTTTGGAGCGGAAGTAGTGATAAAACGACCCCTTCGGCACATCGGCGGTTTTCAGCAACTCGCTCAGACCCATCCCGGTAAACCCGCGGTGCATGCAAAGACGCTCGCCGGTCGCAAGGAGATGTTCGCGTGTATCGTGTTCAGTATGCTTGTTCATGCCGTCAATGTAGTAGACCAATCGGTCTAATGCAAGCCTTATGTTCGACGACAGTGGGTAAGCAGATCCATTTGCGGCTGATAAACCGAGGTCTGGATATTCATCATCCCCAGCACCGTGGAGAAGAGGTTGTCCTGCGACACCGCCTCTTTCGCCGCCTGGTCGCGCAGGCACTGCTCGTCCACGCCAAAGTTCTTTTTATAATCCTGCGACAGCCAGAACATAAACGGAATGTGCGTCTGTTGTTCCGGGGCCAGCATGTACGGCGTGCCGTGCAGATAGAGTCCGTTTTCCCCCAGCGATTCGCCGTGATCCGAGAGATAGACCAGCGCCGTATTCATCGTCGCCTGACGCGCTTTCAGGGCGTCGATAGTTTTACTCAGCACGCTGTCGGTGTACAGAATGGTGTTGTCATAGGTGTTTATCAGCGCCTGATGATCGCAGTCCTGGATCTGGTTGGTGTCGCAGGTCGGGGTGAATTTGCGGTACTGCTCCGGATAGCGCTCGTAGTAGGCCGGACCGTGGCTGCCCATCAGGTGGATCACCAGCACCGTATCCTGCTTCAGGCCATCAAGGGTGTCGTTCAGCCGATAAAGGTTAACGTCGTCAATGCAGGATTTGTCCTTACAGAACTGATCCAGCTTCCACTGCGTCATATCGGTGTGCGGGATGCGATTACAGGCACCTTTACAGCCGCCGTCGTTATCACGCCACAGCAGGTTGACCCCGGCGTGGCCCAGCACATCCAGCAGCCCTTCCTGATGATGGGCAAGGTCGGCATCGTATTTTTTGCGCGGCATGCCCGAGAACATGCAGGGCACGGAGACGGCGGTTTCGGTACCGCAGGAGGAGGCCTGCGGGAAGTTAATCACGTTCTGCTTTTCAAGTTCAGGATTGGTATCGCGACCATAGCCGTTAAGGGAGTAGTTTTCCGCCCTGGAGGCTTCACCGACCACCAGCACCAGCACGGTCTTTTTCTGCTGCGCCATCAGCACCGGGCCTTTACGCGCGTCTTCACCGAGACGGATTAAGGTCTGGTCGCCCGCGAACCAGCGCGCCTTGCTGTACTTGGCGATGGCGCTGACGTAGTTGGCTGGCGTCACCATTTTGACGATGCCTTTGTTATTGCGAAACAGCGAGGCGTAGTCTTTATAGAAGACCGCCGCCACCAGAATAATCACCACCAGGCTTGCGAGGATAGCCGCCACGCGCATCAACAGCGTCTGCCACCACTTACCCGGACGGATGCGGATCATCGCCAGCACGACGGCAGGCACCAGACCGGCGACGGCCAGCCACAGCAGCAGCTGAGGCGTGATCAGCGCCGTCGCTTCCTGGGAGTTGGTCTCGAAGACGTTGACCATCATATTCTGGTCAATCACCGCCCCGTAGGTAAACATAAACCAGGTCGCCGCCGCGCAGCCGAGGGTGAGCACCACCAGCAGCGGTTTGCGGATCAACGGGATGTTCAGAATGCTGAAAACGATAACCCAGCCGCAGAACAGCACCAGCGGCACGGTAAGGGCGAAAAGAAAATCATGCAGCCGGGCCGGGGAGATCACCTGCCAGCTGCGGTGAATAAAGAGGGCGTTTAACAGGGTAAACAGGAGTGCGCAGCCCAGCGTAAATTTCGTATCGTTACACTGTAACTTTTTGAGGGTCAGCATCATCATTAAAACCAGGGATTATTTTGATGAGGCGAGTATAAAGAGCGAAGATTAGTGAAACCTTAATGCCACAATTCTGTGGTTGACCTCTTGCGTAACCCCGGCTTAAGGTCTTCACTTTACTAAATCTTGGGTCCGGGGAGGTACGTGTGGCTGAACAACTGGAGTTCTTTCCTGTCCAGAGCCCGTGCCGGGGTATCTGCCAGTCGGATGAGCGCGGATTTTGTCGCGGCTGTATGCGCAGCCGGGAAGAGCGCTTTAACTGGCAGTCCATGAGCGACGCCCAGAAACAGGAGATCCTGCGCCTGTGCCGCCAGCGTCTTTTGCGCAAATTGCGCACAAACAAGCCCCCCGAAGCCGAAGAACCGCAGCAGCCCTCACTGTTTTAGCCCCGTAAACGCGTATACTCTCCGCAGATTTTTTTAAAGGAAATAACTATGGTTCAGCGTATTACCCTTGCCCCGCAGGGCCCGGAGTTTTCCCGTTTTGTGATGGGCTACTGGCGTTTGATGGACTGGAACATGTCCGCCCAACAGCTGGTCAGCTTTATTGAAGAGCATCTGGATCTGGGGATCACTACCGTCGATCACGCCGATATTTATGGCGGTTACCAGTGTGAAGCGGCCTTCGGCGAGGCGATGAAGCTCTCCCCGGCGCTGCGCCAGCGGATGGAGATCGTCACCAAGTGCGGGATCGCCACCACCGCGAAGGCAGAGCATGCCCTCGGCCACTATATTACCGACCGCGACCACATTGTTCGCAGCGCCGAGCAGTCTCTCACCCATCTGGCGACCGATTACCTTGACCTGCTACTGATCCACCGTCCCGACCCGCTGATGGATGCCGATGAGGTTGCTGAAGCCTTCCTCGCCCTGCATCAGAGCGGCAAGGTGCGCCACTTTGGCGTTTCTAACTTTACCCCGGCCCAGTTCGCGCTGCTGCAGTCGCGTCTGCCGTTTACGCTCGCGACCAACCAGGTTGAGATTTCGCCGGTTTATCAGCCGCTGCTGCTGGACGGCACCCTCGATCAGCTGCAGCAGCTGCGCATCCGCCCGATGGCCTGGTCCTGCCTCGGCGGTGGACGTCTGTTCAACGATGAATCCTTCCAGCCGCTGCGCGATGAGCTGGCGCAGGTGGCTCAGGAGCTGAACGCCGAAACCATCGAGCAGGTAGTGTACGCGTGGATTTTACGCCTGCCATCCCAGCCGCTGCCGATCATCGGTTCCGGCAAAATCGAGCGCGTGCGTTCGGCGCTGGCGGCAGAGCAGCTGAACATGACCCGTCAGCAGTGGTTCCGCATCCGTAAAGCCGCGCTGGGTTACGACGTGCCGTAATTCTCTATTTATCTGACTTTCCGGTTAAAACCTTGCCCCTGGTATAAACTTAAGGGGCAAAAAATAACCAAGGAGGTCATATGAAGCGATTTACTCTGGCAGTGTTAACGCTGGTGGTGTGCGCAGGTGCGCAGGCCGCCAGCGAAGAAGTCAAGATGAACCTCGTCACCTCTCAGGGGATCGGCCAGTCCATCGGGACGGTGAAAATCACCGAAACCGATAAAGGGCTGGAGTTTTCCCCGGATCTCAAAGCCCTCCCGCCGGGGGAACACGGTTATCACGTCCACGCCAAAGGTTCCTGCGAACCCGCTATGAAAGACGGCAAACCCTCCGCCGCTGAGGCCGCAGGCGGCCACCTCGATCCTCATAACACCGGTAAACATGAAGGGCCGGAGGGCATGGGCCACTTAGGCGATCTCCCCGCGCTGGTGGTGAATAACGACGGTAAAGCCACCGACCCGGTCGTCGCCCCGCGCCTCAAAAAGCTGGATGAGGTGAAGGGCAAGGCACTGATGATCCACATCGGCGGCGATAATATGTCGGATCAGCCAAAACCGCTTGGCGGTGGCGGGGCGCGTTACGCCTGCGGGGTGATCTGATCGCTCAGGGTGCCCGGCGCGGGCGCCTGTTCCAGCTGGGATAGCGAGCAGTGCAGTCGCCAGATCAGGGCTGCCAGCTCCTGCCCGGCCGGTTGCGGATGATGGGACAGGGCATCACAGATGCGCTGAAGCTCGTCCAGGGTGGTGGCGAGAGGTCGCTGCTGGACGCCGCGCTCGCTCATGATGTCACGCAGCAGCGATACCGCGATGTCTCGCACCCGGGAGAGCGGATCTGAGCGGGTCTCCCAGTCGCGAAGCTGCCAGACCACGTGGCTGCAGTTGAGCAATACCACGCCCCAGCGCAGCAGCCAGCGTCGCGCGAGCGCATCCTGGCTGCTGTTCAGCTGGTTCACATGGTGATAGACCAGCGATTCGTATCCATTCTCGCTCAGCCGCGGCCTGCGGCTGAGCTGATCGACAAATCCCCGCCGCAGCTCCCGGATGTGACGACGGCTTTTCCGCGCGTCCGATCCCGGGCGCAGCACCGCAAAGGCCAGCCACGTCAGCCCCACGCCCAGAATTTTTGCCAGATCGTCATTGAGGAAATCGGCAAAGTCATACACCGGCGGGTTGGTCACCGAAATAAATGACCCCATAAACACAATCAGCTGACCCCACAGACCGGCCATGGCGGGCATCTGCTGCTTCAGCAGCTGCATGGTGGTCAGGAGCGGGAACAGAAACAGCAGGAACAACCACAGATCCGAGATCTGCACCATCAGGCCAAACTTAACCACAAAGCTGAACAGCGACAGCAGAACCAGGGTACGCAGCAGCAGGGTGAGCGAGTTAAAAGGCGAGGCCGCCACCGAATAGAGCACGCTGCTGATCGCCGCCAGGGTCAGAGCCGCTCCCCCGGCATCCCACTGGGCGGCAATGGTCCAGGCCCCCACCAGACTCAGGGCGCAGAAGGTGCGAAAGCCGCTCCACAGCGCTTCAAGATTATCGGTATGGCGTGCCAGCGCCGGACTGCGGGGCACCGCAAACTCGGTAATCGGGGTGGCCGTTTCTACAGCTTTAATCCAGCGGCTGCTGCGCAAATAGAGGCGGCTAAAGTAAATCAACCGCTGCCAGAAGGCGCGATGGCGGTAATCGGCGCTATTTTCCGGCCTGAGCGGGGCGATAATCCGCGCCACGGTATAGAAGTCGGACTCTGGCCGGGCAAGGGCGGCGAGCAGCTGGTCGATGACCTCCCGGGTGTGGGCGGGCGGGTTGGGCCAGTTCAATAGCATGCGGCGCAGGCTTGAGATGGCGCTGGTCATCCGCAACTGCTGGTGAAGAAGATAGTTGAGCAGGGCATTCTGGCGGCGAAAACGGTAGTGGCTCCAGAAGGCCTGAATGCGCAGCAGGTTCATGGTCAGGATCTGGGCGATCACCTTCTCATGGGCCAGGCGAATGGCATCGTTGCTCTCGGGCTGCCACAGCAGGCTGGCGTGCTCCAGAAGCCTGCTGTGCATGGTTTTCAGCGCGGTAATCAGGGCGGTGCCGTCGGAGGTGCTGGGGAGGATCATCATCATCACCCCGCCGCTGAGAATACCGATAATAACTTCGCACACCCGGGCCTGGGCGATATCCCACAGCTGGGTGGTGTCGAGGATGTCGATGACCGGGAAGGCGATGATCGCCGCGGTATAACCGGCAAGCTGGAAGGCGTAGGCGACGTTGTTGGTGAAATGGGCGCAGGCCCAGGTACAGACGGCGAGCCAGGCCGCCATGCTGAACAGAAACAGCCACGGGTCATTGAGGGTATGCCCGGCAATAATCAGCGCCGCCGTTGCGCCAAGCAGGCTGCCCGCCACGCGGCCGAGACTTTTACTGATTACGCCGCCCACGGTCGGGAAGCTGACCACCGCCGCCGAGGTCATCGCCCAGTAGGGTTCATCCAGGTTGAGACAGTAGGCGACGGTCAGGGCCAGGCACATCGCTATCCCGTTGCGCAGGGCATAGCGCCACTGCGCCGGGGACGCTTTAAGCCACGGCAGGTTGTGCCAGTTCACGGCGCGGTGCCGATGGAAACGGTGCAGGTGGTGCCGGAGACCAGGGTCAGGTCCGCTGGCAGCTGGTCAAAAGCGATGCGCACCGGGATGCGCTGCGCCAGCCGCACCCACGGGATATTAGGCTTAACGTCCGGCACCAGGCCAGAGTCGGTCTCCACGCTCTGATCGTAGATGGCGCGACCGATACTGGATACGTGACCCTGTAACCTTTGCGAACCGCTGTAGAGGACAATCTGCGCTGGCGCACCTTCACGGATATGCCGGAGCTTGGTCTCTTCGAAATAGCCCACCACGTAAAAGGAGTGGCTATCGACCAGAGCAAACACCGGCTGGCCGGTGGTGGCATAATCGCCCACGCGGGTGGAGAGATTGGTCACCCAGCCGTCTACCGGGGCTTTAACCACCGTCTGGGTCAGCTGCCACTGGGCCTGTTTGAGGGTTGCTTCGGCTACCGCCACGCTGGCCTGCATCGCCTTGACGTTAATGTTGGCGGTATCCAGATCTTCTGCGGAGATATACTTTTGCGACAGATGGCGGCGACGGTTGGCTTCGTTATTGGCTTTTGCCAGGTCGGACTGGGCTTTTGCCAGCTGGGCTTCGGCGTTCAGCACCGCAATATGGTAAGGCGTCTCATCAATCTGAAACAGCACCTCACCCACATGCACAAACTGATTATCTTTAATCTCAAGAGTGGTAATGGTGCCGGAGACCTGGGGCGTTACGCTGACCTGTTCGGCGCGCACTTTTCCGTCCCGGGTCCAGGGTGACTGCATGTAATAGTTCCAGAGCCACCAGCCGGCGATCAGCGCCAGGGCCAGAACCAGTAATGATGAAAAATACTTAATTGTTTTCATAATGTTAGTCACCACACAATCAACAGAACCAGTCCCAGGCATACTGCCAGGACAAACAGTGAAAGATCCATCAGCATGGGATGCCAGATTTCACCGGAATAGATCCAGTCGCGCAGCAAGCGGTGGGTGACAAGCCAGAGAACAAAACCCAGCATCACCGCTTTAAACAGGGGAGGAAAGTAAACCGAGGCACCCACTATCAGATCCTGAAGCGGTAACCCCGTGGCGTTAAGCGTGAAATTCACGTGCCGGTTCCTTTGCAAATGGGGTAGTGGCCAAAAAGCGCGGCCGCATAACGCGCTGGGGCGTCATAACAAAGTGTAAAACAGACTGTCGTCAAGGTTGAATGCAGTATTGCATTTGTTTTGGCAATATAAATGCTGCACACTATTCTAAAATCAGTATAATAACTTAGCAAGCTAATTATAAGGAGATGAAATTGGAATCGCCATTAGGTTCTGATCTGGCCAGGTTAGTACGCATCTGGCGTGCTCTGATTGACCATCGCCTGAAACCTCTGGAATTGACACAGACGCATTGGGTCACGCTGCATAACATTCATCAGCTGCCGCCCGACCAGTCACAGATCCAACTGGCAAAAGCGATAGGCATCGAGCAGCCTTCACTGGTACGTACGCTCGATCAACTGGAAGAGAAGGGGCTGATTTCACGCCAGACCTGTGCCAGCGATCGTCGTGCCAAGCGGATTAAACTCACTGAAAAAGCGACCCCCATCATCACAGAGATGGAGGCGGTCATCAGCAAAACGCGCGGTGAAATCCTCAGTGGGATCTCACCTGCTGAACTGGAACTGCTGATCGCGCTGGTTGCCCGGCTCGAGCACAATATCAATGAGCTACAGTCCCGCGACTGACCTTTAAAAAAGCCTTGCTGATGCAAGGCTTTTTCTTTACCCAAACACCACCACCCGGTTACGCCCGGTCTCTTTCGCCTCGTACATCGCCTTGTCTGCGCACCCGACGCACTCTTCAGCGCTGATTTTCGACGTGGCGGTAAACACCCCCATACTGATGGTGATGGGCTCGGGAAGCTGCCCGTCGGTACTGGCTTTATCAAAGCCGCTCAGTTTTAAGCGGATCCGCTCTGCCACCTGGCGTGCCGCCTCGGGAGGCGTATGGGTTAACAGCAGGACAAACTCCTCTCCGCCGATGCGTGCCGCAACGTCCTGTGGCCGAACCGAATCCATCAGCAGCTGGGCGACAAACTGCAACACCTTATCTCCCTGCAGATGCCCGTAGCAGTCGTTGATGCGCTTAAAACGATCGAGATCGCTGACGATAACCGAGACCGGCTCCGTCGGTTTTACCGTGCGCAGGGCGTGATTGAGGGTGTCATAAAAATAGCTGCGATTATAAAGCCGCGTCAGCGGATCGCGAATGGAGTTCTGATAAGACTGCTGATACTTCAGATGCGACTCGCGATAAAGATTAAAGACGTCATACAGCAGAACGAAAATAATCAGCAGCGTGGCGACGGCTTCAAATAACCGGGCGCGATACCAGGAGAGATCTTCCGCGTGCCCACCTAAAAACAGCATCGCAAGCGTGGCGATATAACAGATACATAAGAAGTTACCGCCAATCCAGAACAGGTTACGCACCCGCGTAATACTCATCAGGGTTGCTAATGAAATAACCCAGAGCGCAATAAGCGTGATGTTCGTTGGCTTTTTCCACAGCAACATATATTGCCGGGTTTCATTGTCAACCAGGTCTAATGTTAATAAAGGCGAGTTGCTGGAATAGAGCCAGGCCAGGATCAATATCAGAGCCGTGAAAATAAACATCCCGGAAATGACTGCTACATGGAAAGTGCGTGACAGCGAACGGTTGCGGAGAGCGAAAAGCACGGCCGAGACGATAAACAGCACGGCCATCAGCAGATGGCGGAACGTAAAGTAGATCATGGCGTCGTTGTAGTTAACGACGTCAAACTGATACAGATCCAGCCAGGCCGGGTAACTGGAAAGAGTGCCCACCATCAGCAGAGCCGAACCGGCGAAGGCGAATGAAAAGGCCATCAGATATAACCGCATCCTGTCACACCAGTATTTCATCGCCATAAAACTGGCAATAAAAAGGTGGAATACCAGTAAAAAGATGGTGAGCATGGGAAACAAAAGCGGTGAAAACGAGGGGATCTTTTCCACCAGTTCATTAAACAGAGAATGTAAGATCCCGATGACAATAAAACAGCCCACAAAGAACTGAACATACTTGTTCTTAATATAATGATTTATCGCAAGCATATATAACTTTAAAATTAAAAATATCGAAGGATTTGCGAATAGTCTCATATGCGCAGGTGTAATACTTTGCGCAGGAACAAGAGATGGAAGTATTAAATATAAGTGCGGTGAATGTATTAAGTGAATATATTCACGTGAGTGCTACTAAAAGAGAACGGACGTGGTCAGGAGACCACGTCCATAACGTTATTAACGCGGAGAAACGGTAACCTGGCTGCCGTTGCTGGCCAGGACTACGCGTTGACCTGCCGCGAATCGGGTGTTGCCCTGCTTCTGGACCACCATAATGGTGCTGCCGTCGTCCTTGCGGATCTCCAGCTCAACGCCCTGGGATTTGTTCATCGCACCCTGGACGCCCTGACCTGCAACACCACCGGCTACGGCACCCGCAGCGGTTGCCAGAGAACGGCCTGTGCCGCCACCGACGGTGTTACCGAGGAAACCACCCAGTACCGCACCACCCAGTGCGCCGATCACGTTGTTCTCGTCACCGCCCTGAATCTGTACCGGGCGCGTGTTCACGATGGTGCCATAAGTGACATTCTGAACCTGTTTCGCCTCAGAGGCACTGTACACATCCCCGGAAAGGGAACTGTCGTTCACACAGCCAGCCAGAGTAAATCCAACTAACGAAACGGCCAGTACACGTAAAATCATTTGAATCTCCTGTTCACCAAAAACGCTCTTTGAGCATCCGTTATGGCTAAATTATATGGCATCAATAGCCATAAATCCTATCTTTGCTCAAACACAATCAGAATGATACTCGAAACTCAATCAACCATAGCTATACAAGCGACGATATCACCCTGCGGGCGATGCGGATAATTCCTGGAATGATGCCCGGCGCCAGCTATTGTTAAAAAGTATTAGTCCGCCGTAGCATTGATAATCGGTTTATGGTGGAGTGAGTCATCAGCCCATACGGATAAAGGAAAACGGATGAAATCGGGTCGCTACATTGGCGTAATGTCAGGAACCAGTCTGGATGGTGTGGATGTCGTTCTTGCGGCAATAGATGAGAATATGGTGGCGCAGCAGGCAAGCCTCAGCTGGCCTATTCCTCAGCACATGAAACAAGCGATCCTGAATATCTGTCAGGGCCAACAGCTGACGCTGTCGCAGCTGGGGCAGCTGGATACGCAGCTGGGACGCCTGTTCGGTGATGCCGTGCAGGCGTTGATGGATCAGGAAAACCTGCGCCCTCAGGATGTCGTGGCGATCGGCTGTCACGGGCAAACGGTCTGGCATGAGCCGGGCGGCGAGGCCCCTCATACCCTGCAGATTGGCGATAACAACCAGATCGTCGCCAAAACCGGCGTCACGGTGGTAGGGGATTTCCGCCGCCGCGACATCGCGCTTGGCGGGCAGGGCGCGCCGCTGGTTCCCGCGTTCCACCATGCGCTGCTGGCGCATCCGACGGAGCGCCGCATGGTGCTGAACATCGGCGGCATCGCCAATCTCTCCTTATTGATCCCCGGCCAGCCGGTGCGCGGTTTCGACACCGGGCCGGGCAATATGCTGATGGACGCCTGGATCTGGCGTCAGGCGGGCAAACCCTACGATAAAGATGCCCAGTGGGCCTGCAGTGGCAAGGTCATTATCCCGCTGCTGCAAAGCATGCTGTGCGATCCCTATTTTGCCGCACCGGCGCCGAAAAGCACCGGCCGCGAATACTTCAACTACGGCTGGCTCGAACGTCAGTTGGCGAACTTCCCGGGCCTGGCTCCTGAGGACGTACAGGCCACGCTGGCGGAGCTCACTGCCGTTTCGGTGTCGGAACAGGTGTTGCTCAGCGGCGGCTGCGAGCGTCTGCTGGTGTGCGGCGGCGGCGGTCGTAACCCACTGGTGATGACGCGCCTCGCCGGTCTGCTGCCGGGTACGGAAGTGACCACCACCGACAAGGCGGGGATCAGCGGTGACGATATGGAAGCGCTGGCCTTCGCCTGGCTGGCGTGGCGCACGGTGGCGGGCCTGCCGGGGAACTTACCCTCAGTGACCGGTGCCCGTGAAGCCAGCGTCTTAGGTGCTGTTTTTCCAGCGAATCCGCGGCAAAATCAGAGTTAACCGAATTTCGCTTAAGCACGCCGTGGGTAAAAATACCGAAAAAAACGGGAGGGCGTTCGCGCCCTCCGGGACCCAAAAGTCTTCGGAATTTACCCATGAAAAAACTGCTTCTTGCTTTTACCCCCTTCCTGCTGGCGAGCTGTAGCGTCTACAACCAGTTCGTCGAGCGCATGCAAACCGACACCCTGGCCTATCAGTGTGAAGAAAAACCGCTCACCGTTAAGCTCAATAATCCGCGCCAGGAAGTCAGCTTCGTCTATGACAATAAGCTGCTGACGCTGAAGCAGGGAATGTCGGCCTCCGGTACCCGCTACAGCGACGGCGTGTATGTCTTCTGGTCGAAAGGCGACAGTGCGACGGTTTACAAGCGCGATCGCATCGTGCTGAACAATTGTCAGATCGAAAATCCGAAGCGTTGAGATTTTGCAGGGGGCGGCGCACAATAGCGTCACCCATTGTCAACGTCAGCTAACGCCATGTCAGATAACGATGAATTGCAGAAAATCGCGCACCTCCGGCGCGAATACACCAAAGGCGGCCTGCGTCGCCAGGATCTCCCCGCCGAGCCGCTGGTGCTGTTTGAACACTGGCTGAAACAGGCCTGTGAAGCAAAACTGGCCGATCCGACCGCGATGGTGGTCGCCACCGTCGATGAAAAGGGTCAACCCTACCAGCGCATTGTCCTGCTCAAGCATTACGACGATAAAGGACTGGTGTTCTACACCAACCTCGGCAGCCGCAAAGCGCAGCACCTCGAACACAACCCGCGAATCAGTCTGCTCTTCCCGTGGCATATGCTGGAGCGTCAGGTGATGGTCACCGGCACCGTTGAGCGTCTCTCCACGCTTGAGGTGGTGAAGTATTTCCACAGCCGCCCGCGCGACAGCCAGATTGGCGCCTGGGTCTCTAAACAGTCGAGCCGCATCTCTGCCCGCGGCGTGCTGGAAAGCAAGTTCCTCGAGCTGAAACAGAAATTCCAGCAGGGCGAAGTGCCGCTGCCGAGCTTCTGGGGCGGTTTCCGCGTCCAGGTCCAGCAGATGGAGTTCTGGCAGGGCGGTGAACATCGACTCCACGACCGCTTTTTATACCAGCGCGATAACGATGCCTGGAAAATCGATCGTCTGGCACCTTAATCCCCGAAATTTGTTCTCTTAAGCGCTGGTACAACGGGTGTCAGCGCTTTATTCTATGTACCTTTCGCGTCTGGCGAAAAGTCGTGTACCGGCAAAGGTGCAGTCGTTTTATACATGGAGAATTTGATGGCAAGCAGTAACTTGATTAAACAATTGCAAGAGCGGGGGCTGGTAGCCCAGGTGACGGACGAGGAAGCGTTAGCAGAGCGACTGGCGCAAGGCCCGATCGCGCTCTATTGCGGCTTCGATCCTACCGCTGACAGCTTGCATTTGGGGCATCTGGTTCCTTTGTTATGCCTGAAACGCTTCCAGCTGGCAGGCCATAAGCCTGTGGCACTGGTCGGCGGCGCAACGGGTCTGATTGGCGACCCGAGCTTCAAAGCCGCTGAGCGTAAACTGAATACGGCAGACACCGTGCAGGAGTGGGTGGCAAAAATCCGCAAACAGGTTGCCCCATTCCTCGACTTCGACTGTGGTGAGAACTCAGCGATTGCTGCGAACAACTACGACTGGTTTGGCGGCATGAACGTGCTGACCTTCCTGCGTGATATCGGCAAGCACTTCTCAGTTAACCAGATGATCAACAAAGAAGCGGTGAAGCAGCGTCTGAACCGCGACGATCAGGGCATCTCCTTTACCGAGTTCTCCTACAACCTGCTGCAGGGTTATGACTTCGCCTGCCTGAACGAGCTGCACGGCGTTGCCCTGCAGATTGGCGGCTCTGACCAGTGGGGTAACATCACCTCTGGGATCGATCTGACCCGTCGTCTGCACCAGAACCAGGTCTTTGGTCTCACCGTTCCGCTGATCACCAAAGCAGACGGCACCAAATTCGGTAAAACTGAAGGCGGCGCGGTATGGCTCGATCCGAAGAAAACCAGCCCGTACAAGTTCTACCAGTTCTGGATCAACACCGCGGATGCTGACGTCTATCGCTTCCTGAAGTTCTTCACCTTTATGGACATCGACGCGATCAATGCCCTGGAAGAAGAAGACAAGAACAGCGGCAAAGCCCCACGCGCCCAGTACGTGCTGGCAGATGAAGTGACGAAGCTGGTTCACGGTGAAGAGGGCCTGGCAGCGGCGAAGCGTATCACTGCCAGCCTGTTTAACGGCACCTTAAGCGATCTGAGCGAAGAAGACTTCGAACAGCTGGCGCAGGATGGTGTGCCGATGGTTGAGATGGACAAAGGCGCCGATCTGATGCAGGCCCTGGTGGATTCTGAGCTGCAGCCGTCCCGCGGTCAGGCACGTAAAACCATCGCCTCGAACGCCATCACCATCAACGGTGAAAAACAGTCTGACCCGGAGTACATCTTCGCTGACAGCGATCGCCTGTTTGGTCGTTATACCTTACTGCGTCGCGGTAAGAAGAATTACTGTCTGGTTTGCTGGAAATAATCATAAAAGCACAGGGGCGTGGGAAACCACGCCCCTTTATTTTTTCAGGGTTGTGGTAAGAACATGAAGAATATCCTCGCCATCCAGTCCCACGTTGTCTTTGGGCATGCTGGCAACAGCGCCGCTGAATTTCCGATGCGTCGTCTCGGGGCCAACGTCTGGCCGTTAAACACCGTTCAGTTTTCCAACCATACGCAATACGGCAAGTGGACCGGTTGCGTGATGCCGCCCGCCCATCTTACGGAGATTGTTCAGGGCATCGCCGATATCGACAAACTGAAAACCTGCGATGCCGTGCTGAGCGGCTACCTGGGTTCTGCAGAGCAGGGCGAGCATATTCTCGGTATTGTCCGCCAGGTGAAGGCGGCGAATCCGGCGGCGAAATACTTCTGTGACCCGGTGATGGGCCATCCGGAAAAGGGCTGTATCGTGGCGCCGGGCGTGGCGGAGTTCCACGTGCGTCACGCCTTACCGGCCAGCGACATTATCGCCCCGAACCTGATCGAGCTGGAGATCCTCTGCGAGCACCCGGTGAACAGCGTGGAAGAGGCCGTGGCGGCGTCCCGCGAACTGATTGCGATGGGGCCTGAGATCGTGCTGGTGAAGCATCTGGCCCGCGCCGGATTAAGCCCGGATCGCTTTGAGATGCTGCTGGTGACCAAAGATGAAGCCTGGCACATCAGTCGTCCGCTGGTGGACTTCGGCAGCCGCCAGCCGGTAGGCGTAGGCGATGTCACCAGCGGTCTGCTGCTGGTGAAACTGCTGCAGGGTGCAACGGTGCGTGATGCGCTGGAGCACGTCACGGCGGCGGTGTATGAGATTATGATCGCCACCAAAGAGATGCAGGAGTACGAACTGCAGGTGGTGGCCGCCCAGGAGCGTATCGCGAAGCCAGAACACGTCTTTAGCGCGACCCAGCTCTGATAAAAAAAGCCGGGTGGCGCTTCGCTAACCCGGCCTACGGAATCTCCAGGCCCGGCAAGCGAAGCGCCGCCGGGCAAAAAAAATCCTCTTACTTCAACCCTTCCGCTTCCAGCGCTGCCGCCACGGCAGGACGCTCCGCCATACGCTGCATATAAGCGTCAATATGGCTTAACCCTTCCATGTTCAGCTTCACGGCGCGTGCCCAGCGCAGGACGGTAAACAGATACGCATCGGCGATGGTAAAGCGCTGACCGCAGATCCACTGCTCATCTTTCAGTGATTCGTTGACGTACTGCAGCTTTTTCTCCAGCAGGGCGCGGACGGTCGGCTTGTACTCTTCCGGAGTATCCGGGCGGAACAGCGGGGTAAAGCCCTTGTGCAGTTCGGTGGCGATGTAGTTCATCCACTCGATGGTCTTATAGCGGGCAATGCTGCCGGTAGGGGCCAGCAGCTGGCGGTCTGCCACGCTGTCGGCGAGGTATTGCATGATGGCAACCCCTTCGGTCAGCAGGGTACCGTCTTCCAGCAGCAGGGCCGGAACCTGGCCTTTAGGATTCACCGCGAAAAAATCATCGCCGTTTTCCAGACGCTTTTTCATCAGATCAACACCGTTAAGGGTGAAGTCTTTACCGCTCTCGCGCAGCGTAATGTGGGAGGCAAGGGAGCAGGCGCCTGGTTTATAGAACAGTTTCATCGGTCACTCCTGTTTACGTAGGTTTACTCTATGTTAGTGCGCCACAAGGTAAAAAAAAAGCCGCTAACGCACAGTTAGCGGCTTCCGTTCAGTCGTTTCCCGATGACATTACGCGGTGGCGGTTTTGCTCGCTTTAGCGGTAGTGTCGTCGTCCTGAGTCATGCGGTTCAGTTTCGGCGCAGTCAGCATCATCAGCGCAGCGATGACCGCGGTGGCGATACCAATCTGCAGGAACACGTCGCCGTAGACATGCAGGGACTGCAGCGGATCGGTCACGTCAGATGGCACGGCCATCAGGTTCGCGATTTTACCGGCGATGATGGCAGCACCGGCAGTGGTCAGGAACCAGCTACCCATGATGAAGCCCATCAGACGCTGTGGAACCAGCTGTGCAACCATCGCGAGGCCCAGACCGGAGATCATCAGCTCACCGATAGACTGCAGCGCGTAGCTCAGGATCAGCCAGTTAACGGAGACGATACCCGCGTCGCTGGCGAACTTCGCACCCAGCGGCAGCACGAGGAACGCACCAGAGCACAGCACCATACCGACAGCAAACTTGTGCGGCATTGGCAGGCGGTCGCCCATCTTGTTGTAGATAGCAGCCAGAATCGGGCTACCAATCATGATCCAGAACGGGTTCAGGGCCTGGAACTGCTCAGGTTCGAACGCGATACCCAGGATAGAGTGCTCAACGTTACGGATCGCGAAGAAGTTCAGAGAAGTCGGCATCTGGCTGTAGAGCACGAAGAAGACAATGGCTTCAACCATCAGGATGAAGGCAACGATCATCTTACGGCGCGCTGCGCCCTGCATAGAGAAAGCTTCTTTCGCGAAGATGCAGACGATACCCAGCGCAACCACGCCCAGCACCGCACGGGCGATACCCTGGTTGTGCAGCAGCCAGGTCGCAATAGCAACCAGCACCACAACACCGACGATAGTTGCCAGCAGTTTGCCTTTCTGCACCGGGGCAAAGTCAGGTTTTGAACCGTAGTCTTTAACCCAGCTGCGGCAGAACAGGAAGTTCACCACGGTGATCAGCATACCGACGAAGCTCAGGGCAAACGCCACGCTCCAGCCGAATTTTGCGGCCAGCCACGGGGTTGCCAGCATAGAGAAGAAGGAACCGATGTTGATGGACATGTAGTACATGGTAAATGCACCGTCCAGACGTGGGTCATCTTTCTTATAGCAGGTAGAAAGCAGGGAAGACGGGTTCGCTTTGAACAGGCCGTTACCGACCGCGATGGTCGCCATACCCATATACACCACGCCGGCATCGTGACCGGACCATGCCACCAGACCATAACCGATAGCCAGAACGATGGCGCCCAGCAGGATGACACGTTTGGTACCCAGCACTTTATCGCCCAGCCAGCCGCCAATCGCGACCAGACCGTACACCAGAGCACTGAAGGAAGAGAACAGCGTGATGGAATCGGCTTCGGACATACCCAGTTGTTTAACCAGGTAAACCGCCATGATCCCTTGCAGACCGTAGTAACCAAAACGCTCCCACAGCTCAATAGAGAAAATGAGATAGAACGATTTCGGTTGTTTGAAAGCGTTAAGACTTACGCTCTCTTCAGCTGGTTTATTGTTTGCAGTAGACACATATACCTCTTTTTTTACATCCCATATTAACGGGGGTGTTCACAGCGTGATGACCGTAGTCCATCCGCTTTATAGTTATAGTGGGAGGGGAAACGGCGGGTAATGTTCACTATCCTGACCCATCTGGCAAGGTGTTTGTAATAGTCTGTTACATTTAACTCTTGCCCTATAATGCGCCAGAAACCCAAATGTTATTTAGCGTTAAATTTTACCGTTGCGTTGAAACTGGTTTTTTTCACTGTCAGTAAGGGGAAAAAATCGCCATGTGGCGATATGTTCTGCTGTAAAAGGTGTTAAGCAGTGATATGGCCTGCATTCTGAAAAATACCCGGACATATCTACGGGCATAAAGGGGATAATTCTTGATGCTGTAAGGCCTTGATAGCCTTTTTGACACATAAAATTAACAGCGTGTGAACAGGGTGATCGAGATCACATTTATATAGAAAATTTCGCTGACGAAAAAACAATTAACCTGTTTGATTGTTATATGGCCGCACAATGCGCGAAGCATGCACTTTAGCTCAGCTGGAAAAACTGCAAAAGGCGGGAGTAAAAGATAGTCATGCTTAGTGTAAGGGATTTACATCATGAAAAAACCGTCGGATGACGGTTTCAGGCATCGGTTTTCTCTTTATATTCACAGAGATCTTCAATAATACAGGAGCCACAGCGGGGCTTACGCGCAATGCAGGTGTAACGCCCGTGCAGGATCAGCCAGTGATGGCAGTCGACCTTAAATTCCGCCGGAACCACCTTCAGCAGCTTATCTTCAACCTGCTCCACGTTTTTGCCCGGGGCGAAATTCGTCCGGTTGCAGACGCGGAAGATGTGGGTATCCACGGCAATGGTCGGCCAGCCAAAGGCGGTATTCAGCACCACGTTGGCGGTTTTGCGGCCCACGCCGGGCAGGGCTTCCAGCGCGGCGCGATCTTCCGGTACTTCGCCACCGTGCAGTTCTATCAGCATCCGGCAGGTTTTAATCACGTTCTCGGCTTTGCTGTTAAACAGGCCGATGGTCTTGATGTACGACTTTACCCCCTCGACGCCCAGCTCCAGCATCGCCTGGGGCGTGTTGGCTACGGGGTAGAGCTTGGCGGTGGCTTTGTTCACGCTCACGTCCGTAGCCTGCGCGGAGAGCAGGACCGCGATCAGCAGTTCAAACGGCGAGGTGAAGTTCAGTTCGGTCGTCGGGTGCGGGTTGTTATCCCGCAGGCGCTGCAAAATAGTTAAACGCTTCTCTTTGTTCATCAGGCCTTCTCAGGGATCCCTTCCTCTGCGCTGCGTGCAGCAGCGCGGCGTTTGCGTTTCTCATCAATCAGGTATTTCACCGCCAGCATCATGCCGAGGCCAATAAACGCGCCTGGAGGCAGCATCGCCAGCAGGAACGGCGTATCGGTGTGGAACACTTCAATGCGCAGGGCTTTGGCCCAGCCGCCCAGCAGCGCGTCCGCGCCGTCGAACAGGGTGCCGTTGCCGAGGATTTCGCGCATCGAGCCCAGCACGAACATCGCCCCGGTTGCCCCCATCCCGATGGCAAAGCCATCAAGGGCTGAAATCAGCGGATCGTTTTTCACCGCAAAGGCTTCGGCGCGTCCCACCACAATACAGTTGGTCACGATCAGCGGGATAAAAATCCCCAGCGACTGATAGAGGCCAAAGGCGTAGGCGTTGATCAGCATCTGCACGACGCTCACCACCGAGGCGATGATCATCACGTAGATCGGAATACGAATTTCTGACGGCGTCCAGCGGCGCAGGGCAGAGATCGACAGATTGGTCAGGGTCAGCACCAGCGTGGTGGCAAGGCCCAGACCCAGGGCGTTGGTGGCGGTCGAAGTGACGGCCAGCAGCGGACACATCCCCAACAGCTGCACCAGGGCGGAGTTGTTCTTCCACAGCCCCTGGACAATAACCTCTTTAACCTGGCTCATGATCACTCCTCACAGGCGGGCAGATTGTTAATTTGCGCAGGCAGCGTTTGCGCGTAGACGCCCGCGCGCTTAACGGCATTCACCACCGCTCGCGGGGTAATGGTCGCACCGGTAAACTGATCGAATTCGCCGCCATCTTTTTTCACTGCAAACGCCGGATCGTCAATACCGTGGATGGTTTTACCAGCGAAATGCAAAATCCAGTCGCTTAAGCGGGTTTCGATTTTATCCCCAAGCCCTGGCGTTTCGTGATGCTGAGTCACGCGCGTGCCCAGCACGGTGCCGGAGAAATCGGTGCCGACCAGCAGCTGAATAGCGCCAGAGTAACCGTCCGGGGCCGTCGCTTCCATCACCACGCCGACCGGGGTATCGCCTTTACGGGCAATGTAAATACGGTGAGTGCCTTTGCCCAGCGCCGGAGCCTGAACAAGGTAGCAGCTCTTCTGCAGTTCGTTATCGTACAAATCGGCCGGAATAACCTGATCAAACAGCGCCTTCTGCTGACGAGCTGCCTGCTCATCAATGGTGGATTTGGTTAACCCGTTGACCAGCGCGGTCAGGCCAGTCAGCACCGCGGCAAAGAGCGCCAGGGTCACACCGTGTTTTTGCATCGTCTTTAACATGGCGTATTCCTTAGCGATGGCCGTACACGCGCGGACGGGTGTAGTAGTCGATGAGCGGTACGGTAATGTTCGCCAGCAGCACGGCGAAGGCCACGCCGTCCGGGTAACCGCCAAAGCTGCGGATCAGCCATACCAGCAGACCGGCCAGCGCACCAAAAATCAGGCGACCACGGTTCGTGGTGGAGGCCGTCACCGGGTCGGTCAGAATAAAGAACGCACCCAGCATGGTGGCACCAGAGAGCAGATGGATCTGCGGCGAAGCCAGCGACTCAGGCGAGAACGCCCAGCCCAGCCCGGAACAGACCGCCAGAGTGACCAGGAAGCTCACCGGGATATGCCAGCGGATCGCTTTCTGCCACAGCAGAAACAGCCCGCCCGCCAGATAAGCGAGGTTAACCCACTGCCAGCCTGCGCCCGCCAGCACGCCGCTGTAAATCGGGTACTGCAGGATCTGCTCCACGCTATGACCCGCGTGCAGGGAGGTTTTGAAGGTATCGAGCGGTGTTGCCTGGCTGATACCATCCACGCCCATGCGCAGGCTGTTCATATCAGCGCCGCTGGCGGTATGGCCAGAGAAGATCACCTGCACGGCATCCATAAAACCTGGCACCGTTGCGGCGATGTCATGCGGCGGCAGCCAACTGGTCATCTGCACCGGGAAGGAGATCAGCAGCACCACGTAGCCAATCATCGCCGGGTTAAAGGGGTTGTGCCCCAGGCCGCCATACAGCTGCTTGGCGATGATCACCGCAAATACGGTGCCGAGCACCACCATCCACCAGGGGGCGAAGGGGGGAATACTGATAGCCAGCAGCAGACCGGTAAGCAGGGCGGAGTTGTCCGCCAGAATTTTGCTTACCGCCATTTTACGCAGCTTAAGCACCAGCGCTTCAGCCGCCAGGGCGCTGACACAGCCGAGGATAATTTGCAGCAGCGTACCCCAGCCGAAAAACCAGAACTGAACGGCAATGCCCGGCAGCGCGGCCAGGCAAACCAGCATCATAATGCGCGATGTCTGGCGCTGGTTATGGGTATAAGGGGAGCTTGCGATTCTGAAAACCATTTAATCCTCGTTAACTGCCTGCTGTGCGGCTTTCTTCGCCTGGACGCGCGCGATGGCGGCAGCAACTGCCGCCTTGCGTGGATCGTCATTGGCTGCCGGTTCTTCTTCCTGCTGCGCCGCCTTGCGTGCTTTGGCACGAGCGATGGCCGCCTCGACCGCGGCTTTACGCGGATCGACAGGGGATTTTTCTTCCGGGGTCGTTTCCGGCTGCGCCGCTTTACGGGCTTTCGCACGGGCAATCGCCGCTTCGACCGCGGCTTTGCGCGGGTCGACCGGCGTCTGTTCGATCTGAATGTCGTCCGGCTGCGCCGCTTTGCGGGCTTTCGCGCGGGCAATCGCCGCTTCGACCGCGGCTTTACGTGGATCGACCGGAGCCGGTTCGGCCTGGCTTTCTTCCGGCTGGGCCGCTTTGCGGGCTTTGGCGCGGGCAATCGCCGCTTCCACCGCCGCTTTACGCGGATCGGCTTCCGGCTGCGCTGCGGCTGCCTGGGCTTTTTCTGCCTGCCGCGCCCGGGCCTCGGCTTTACGCGCTTCGCGGGCGGCAATCATCTCGCTGTTATCCGGGCGCTGACCTGCCGGGATCACTACATCTTCGGTAGCGGTGGCTTTCTTCTCGCGCACGCGGGCCAGGGCGGCGTTGATGGCGTCCTGATCTTTCGCCGCAGGCTGAACCGCGGCTTTCTTGTGGCGCTCCTCGCGGGCGGCTTTCTCACGCTCAAGACGCTGCTGGCGCGCTTCAAAACGTGCTTTGGCTTCGGCAGCACGCTTCTCTTCCTGGGCGATGGCGTAAATTTCGGCTTTCTCGACGCGGAAATACTGCACCAGCGGAATATTGCTCGGACAAACCCAGGCGCAGGCACCGCACTCGATACAGTCGGCCAGGTTGTGGGATTTTGCTTTGTCGTGGATCTGCCCTTTGCTGTACCAGTACAGCTGCTGGGGCAGCAGATCTGCCGGACAGGCGTCGGCGCAGGCACTACAGCGAATGCAGCCTTTCTCTTCCTGCTCTTCGCCCATTTCGCTGGCGGACGGTGCAAGCAGGCAGTTGGTAATTTTCACGACCGGGACATCGAGCCACGGCAGGGTAAAGCCCATCAGCGGCCCGCCCATGATCACCATCTGCTCAGCGCTCGGGCAGAAACCGGCCTGATCGAGCAGGTGGCGGACAGGAGTGCCGAGACGCGCCCAGACGTTGCCCGGACGGCTGACGGCTTCACCGGTGAGGGTGACGACGCGCTCGGTGAGCGGTTCGCCGTCAATGACCGCACGTTTCACGGCATAGGCGGTGCCGACGTTCTGCATCAGCACGCCGATATCAGACGAACGACCGCCGTGGGGAACCTGCTTGCCGGTTAAGATCTGGGTCAGCTGCTTCGCACCGCCGGAAGGGTATTTGGTCGGGATGACGCGCAGGCTGATGTCGTGGCTACCTGCCAGCACCGCACGCAGCATGGAGATGGCCTGCGGCTTGTTATCTTCGATGCCGATCAGGACTTCCTGCGGCTGCAGAATGTGCGCGAGGATACGAATACCCTCGACGATCTGCGCCGCGCAGTCCTGCATCAGACGATCGTCCGCCGTAATGTAGGGTTCGCACTCGGCGGCGTTGATGATCAGGGTCTTAATCTTATCGCCGCCGCCCTGCAGTTTGTTGCCGGTCGGGAAGCCTGCGCCGCCCAGACCGGCGACGCCGGACTGATGGATGCGGGCGATCAGTTCTTCCCGGCTGTGGCTGCGGTAGTCGCTCCAGCCGTCGCGCTCGATCCAGCGATCTTCGCCATCGGCTTCAATCACGATGCACATTTCAGACAGCGCGGAAGGGTGGGCCACCGTATGGGGGGCAATCGCCACCACGGTGCCGGAGGTCGGGGCATGTACAGGCAGCATACGCCCGCGCCCGAAGGTCAGGGGCTGGCCGCGTAACACGCTGTCGCCGGGCTTCACGCACAGCTCACCCTCAGCGCCGATGTGCTGTTTCAGAGGGATAATAAAACGGTTGGCCAGCGGTATCTGGCGCAGCGGCGTGCCGCTGGACTGGGTTTTCATCTCCGGCGGGTGAATACCGCCGTCGAAATCCCAGATCTTCTCTTTTCTGAAGGCAGAAAATAACTTAAGCATGTTGTTCCACAGGAATAATGCGCACCGGAATGGTCTGAAGATCCCATTTCCAGCTGTCAGTTGTGGTTGCTACCGGGCGTAACTCAATGCACTGGGTCGGGCAGGGGGCAACACAGAGGTTACAGCCGGTACACAGATCTTCCATCACGGTATGCATGGCGCGCGTGGCGCCCACGATGGCATCCACCGGGCAGGCCTGAATACATTTGGTGCAGCCGATGCAGTTGGGCTCATCAATCACCGCCAGCATGCGCACCGGCTCCTGGGCGCTCTCGTCACCGTCGACCGGCTGGGGTTCCACGTTCAGCAGTCCGGCAATTTTGAGCATTACCGCTTCGCCGCCAGGGGCACAGCGGTTAATTTTCTCTCCGCCGGTGCCCACCGCCTCGGCGTAAGGGCGACAGCCAGGGTAGCCGCACTGCCCGCACTGGCTTTGCGGCAGCAGCTCATCAATTTTTTCGACAACCGGATCGTCCTCTACCGCAAAGCGGCGTGAGGCGTAACCGAGAATAACGCCAAACAGCAGTCCCAGAACGCCGAGGACAGCAATGGCAATCCAGATTGCATTCATTACAACTTCACCAGACCACTAAAGCCCATAAAGGCCAGAGACATAAGACCGGCGGTAACCAGCGCGATAGCGTTACCGCGAAACGGTGCCGGGATATCGGCCGCCACCAGGCGTTCGCGGATCGCCGCAAACAGCACCATCACCAGCGAGAAGCCGACCGCGGCGGAAAAGCCGTACAGCGCCGACTGCAGGAAATTGTGCCCAAGGTTAATGTTGAGCAGCGCCACGCCGAGCACAGCACAGTTGGTGGTGATCAGCGGCAGGAAGATGCCGAGCAGGCGGTAGAGCGCCGGGCTGGTTTTACGCACCACCATTTCGGTGAACTGCACCACCACAGCGATAACCAGAATAAAGGCCAGCGTGCGCAGATAGGTCAGACCAAGGGGGATTAAGATCCAGGTATCTACCCACCAGGCGCAGATCGAGGCCAGGGTCAGCACGAAGGTGGTTGCCAGCCCCATCCCCATCGCCGTTTCCAGCTTTTTGGAGACGCCCATAAACGGGCACAGGCCAAGGAACTTCACGAGAACGAAGTTGTTTACCAGCACCGTGCCGACAAAGAGCAGTAAGTAATCGGTCATTATTTAGCCTGATATAAAAAAGCCGCCTATTATCGGATAAACCGCCGCAGGCGACAACAGGTTAACTGTAAGGTTATTACGGGTTCACAAAGGTGTTCTTCACACGTGCCGAGCGCTTAAAGTAGGGCACAAACAGCGCGGTCACAAGCAGTGGGAAGAGAAGTTGTCTCAGCGCCAGCGCATCGGATACCGGCGAAAAAGCGAAGGCCTTCACGGCCAGCAATACGGAGACAAGCAGCCAGATAATATAGTGCTTAGGCACACTGCGGCGGCGTTTGAAAAACGCAATGGTCAGCCACAGCGTGTAGTACCACATGGCAATCGCGAAGGCGAAGGAAATAAACCACATGACAATAGCAGTCGTATTTTGCGCACCAAGCGTCTTTAACGCGTGCGGCGTAATTAACGCAGTAGAGTAAAGTACCAGGGCCAGCGAGGCACTTAATAATGCAACCAGCAGCCAGGCAAGCGGAGCAAGTAACCAGCCGCCAATTCTTTCTCCAGCCGTAGTGGTCATGTTCTCTCCCGAAGTCATTAAAGCGCGAACCGCAAATTAGCAGGGGCGAGAGTATATAACATTTCCGGGGAATGAGTATCCTTTTAGAGCACGTAACGCCACACTGACTTAGGCACTTCGCCGACGTTGAACAGGCGTCCACCAGAGACCAGCTCTGCGCGACGGTGATCGGCGGCGCGGTACATGCTGATAATCTCCTGATTATCATTCAGGGTATAATTCAGGTGATCAAAGAGCTTTTCCAGACTTTCAAGGGAATTAATTTTGCGAAACTTTAATAAATAGTCCTGAACTGTCATTTTAATAATTTTCCATATACGAGTGAGTAATACCAAAGGAGTAATTCGGTCGAATAATAAACGGTTCAAATAAGACGTAAACATTTTGCAGAAACGCATCGGCAAAATTAAGAATATTCTTTGCTGACGAAATCAGGCGTCGGCCGACGCCTGGCGAAGAAGGGTAACGCTGTTCATGACGGCTGGCAATAAGCAACTGACATCATATGTCACTATTTTTGATCAGTGCATGAGGCTTGGCTTGATTGACCGTATTCACCGGTTCTGGCGGCTGGTAGTTATCAATATGGCTGGCAATGCCCAGCAATATCACCGACACGCCCAGCACAATCCACCCTGCTAACTCGATAATTCGATTAATTATTGTCGTCATGATTCGTTATTTGTTTTATCCATAAATACAGATCCAGAATTTTACAGCGCGCTATGCCTTCCGGCAAGCGCTTTGCATTGATGTTTTACGATTGTATTCAGCGAGTTATAAATGTTAATCAGAAATTACTGATTGCTTGTGTTGCTTTAAAGCGAGGAGTGCCAGATTAATCTATTGTGAGGTGAGAAGAGATAGTGTGAAATATGAGTGTCAAAAGATGAGAGGCGATTTCATGAGCGACAAAATCCGTGTTGGATTAATAGGTTATGGTTATGCGAGTAAAACGTTTCACGCCCCGCTGATTGATGGCACTCCGGGGATGGAGCTGGCAGCAATTTCCAGCAGCGATGCGACAAAAGTCCACGCCGACTGGCCAAACGTGCCGGTGGTTTCCGAGCCGAAGCATCTTTTTAACGATCCGACTATCGATCTGATCGTCATCCCGACGCCGAACGACACCCACTTCCCGCTGGCGAAAGCGGCCCTGGAAGCAGGCAAGCATGTGGTCGTGGACAAACCGTTCACCGTGACGTTGTCACAGGCGCGCGAGCTGGATGCGCTGGCGAAAAGCCTGGGTAAACTGCTCTCCGTGTTCCACAACCGTCGTTGGGACAGCGATTTCCTCACCGTTAAGGCATTGATTGCCGACGGCTCCCTCGGGGAAGTGGCATTCTTTGAATCCCATTTCGACCGTTTCCGTCCCCAGGTGCGTAACCGCTGGCGTGAGCAGGCGGGCCCGGGCAGCGGCATCTGGTACGATCTGGCCCCGCATCTTCTCGACCAGGCCGTTAACCTGTTTGGTCTGCCGGTGAGCCTGAACGTCGATCTGGCCCAGCTGCGTCCTGGCGCGCAGGCAACGGACTATTTCCATGCGGTGCTGAGCTACCCGCAGCGTCGCGTTGTGCTGCACGGCACCATGGTGGCCGCGGCGGAATCCGCGCGTTACATCGTCCACGGCACCCGCGGCAGCTACGTGAAGTTTGGTCTCGACCCGCAGGAAGATCGTCTGAAAAACGGCGAACGTCTGCCGCAGGAGGACTGGGGCTACGACATGCGTGATGGCGTGCTGACCCGTGTCGAAGGCGAAGAACTCGTGGAAGAGACCTGGCTGACGCTGCCGGGCAACTATCCGGCCTATTACGCCGGTATTCGCGATGCGCTGAACGGTGACGGGGAAAACCCGGTTCCGGCAAGCCAGGCGATTCAGATTATGGAGCTGATTGAGCTGGGTATCGAGTCGGCGAAACATCGCGCGACTCTCTGTCTGGCATAAAAAACAACGCCCGGCAGTGCCGGGCGTTTTCTTATCCGCGTGCGACCTTGTCGCGCAGCGCCTGCTTCTCGGCCGGCGTTAAAAATGCCATCTCCAGTCCGTTGATCTGCGCCTGGCGGATCTGCTCCCGGCTCAGCCCTGCCAGCGAGGCAGCCACGTTGTACTCATGAATGATATCCACACCCTGAACCGCCGGATCGTCGGTGTTCAAGGACGCCAGTACCCCATGCTCGAGGAAGGTTTTCAGCGGATGGTGCGCCAGCGTCGCCACGGTGCTGGTCTGAATGTTGGAGGTTAAACAGGATTCGATCCCGATGCGCTGTTCGGCGAGGAAATCCATCAGAGCCCTGTCTTCCACCGCCTTCACGCCGTGACCGATTCGCTCGGCACCCAGCTCACGAATAGCCTGCCAGATGCTCTCCGGGCCCGCCGCTTCACCGGCATGGACGGTGATGTGCCAGCCAGCATCACGGGCGCGGTTGAAGTGGGAAAGGAACAGGCTGCCCGGGAAGCCCAGCTCATCGCCGGCCAGATCCACCGCGGTAATACCGTCCCGGTGCGCCAGCAGGGCTTCAAGCTCCTGCAGGCAGGCGGCTTCGCCGAAGGTGCGGCTCATGATCCCGATCAGACGCGCTTCAACGTTAAAGGTTTTGCACCCTTCGCGAACCCCTGCGATCACCGCTTCTACCACACCGTCGACCGGCAAGTTATGGGTCATCGCCATATAGCCTGGGGAGAAACGCAGCTCGACGTAGTGCAGACCGTTGCGCGCGGCATCTTCGATATTTTCAAAGGCGACGCGACGGCAGGCGTCCAGCGAGGCGAGAACTTTTACCCCCCAGTCGAGTTTGCTCAAAAAGCTGACCAGATCCGGCTCGTTTTCCGTAACCTGCACATGCGGGATCAGTGACTCCAGGGTTTGTGCGGGCAGGGTTAAATTATACTGACGACCAAGGTCCAGAATGGTCTGGGCGCGGATGTTGCCGTCAAGGTGGCGGTGAACGTCAGTTAGCGGGAGGGTGGTATCAATCATGGTCGCACTCTTTATTAGTAGAAGTGCGACACATTATAAAAACAAAACCGATGAAAAAGCTATTTGCGCAAGATAAATATCCGTTGCGCAACAAAATCACCGCAGGGCGTTGATCCCGGCAATCAGGCGTTCGACGCCTTGCTCCAGCTTGCTGCGCGGGCATCCGGCGTTAAGGCGGATAAAACCGTTACCCTCTTCGCCGTAAGTATAGCCTGGCATAATCGCCACCTTTTGCTGCTCAATCAGCACCTTTTGCAGCGCCTTGTCATCAATGTTGAGCGGGCGGAGATCGACCCACGCCAGATAGGTCGCTTCCGGCGGTTGCCAGTTTAACGCGGGGAAGGCGGCGTTGAGCCTGTCGGCAACATACTGCAAGTTGGCCTCCAGATACCCGCGCAGCGCATCCAGCCAGGCCTCACCCTGCTCATAAGCGGCAATGTGCGCCACCAGCGCCAGCACCGACGGCGAAGAGAGCCCGTCGCGCCCCTTCAGCGCATGTAAATACGCCGTGCGGCTGGCCTCGTCGCCAATAAGCCCGTAAGCCCCGGTAAGGGCGGGAATGTTAAAGCTCTTGGAGCCCGAGGTCAGCAGGGCCCATTTGCTGCGCGCCACCTCGCACCACGGGGTATGCCGGTGGTTGCCCCAGACCATATCCATATGGATCTCATCGCTGATCACCGCTACGCCGTGACGCGCGCACAGATCCGCCATGGTGTTCAGCTCATCCCGGGTCCAGACCTTGCCGGTGGGGTTGTGCGGGCTGCAAAGCAGTAAAACAGTGTTCTGCGGCTGGGCCAGCACCGCTTCCAGTTCCGCCATGTCGCACTGCCATCCCGCAGGCGTTTTATGCAGGCCAACGGAGACCACCTGACGCTGATTGCCCGCCACGGCATTGTAAAACGCGTCGTAGGCCGGGGTGTGGATCACCACGCCGTCGCCGGGCGCTGACCACTGGCGGATCAGCTCCGACACCATATAGATCACCGACGGGCCGTAGACGATGGCGTTGGTGTCTATGGTGCTGTTAAAGCGCTGGCGAAACCAGTGCGCCACCGCGGCAAGGAATTCGTCGTTTTTCCAGCGGCTGTAGCCAAACACCCCGTGGCCGATGCGCGATTGCAGGGCGTCGATGATGCAGGGGGCGGTGGCGAAATCCATATCCGAGATGGTAAAGGGCAGCAGATCGGCGGTGCCGAAGCGGTCCGCAATGTAATCCCACTGGGTACACCAGGTGCCGTGACGATCCACGACGGCTGAAAAATCAAACATAACGTGTCCTTAAATGAAAACCCCCTCAGGTGAGGGGGCTGAGGCATCAGGCTTCTACTGTTCGCATCAGGGTCGCCAGCTCATCTTTCACTGACTGTACCTGCGGGCCGATCACTACCTGCAAATTGTGCTGGTTAAGCTGCACCACGCCGATGGCGCGGTTGGCCTTCAGGGCGTTGGTATCCACTTTGGACATATCCGCTACCGACAGACGCAGACGGGTGATGCAGTTGTCCAGCGAGGTAATGTTATCCGCACCGCCCAGCGCCGCGAGGATTGCCGGGGTATTGTAGCCGGATTTGCCGGTGACGCCTGCCACGGCCTGTTCCACGCTTGCCGCGTTATCGATATCACGTCCCGGCGTTTTAAGGTTAAAGCGGGTGATGGCGAAGCGGAAGATGCCGTAGTACACCGCAAACCAGATAGCGGCCACTACCGGTACCAGATACCACTTGGTCGACAGGCCATGAAGAATACCGAACACCACGAAGTCGATCACGTTGCCGTCGGTGTTGCCGATGGTCACGCCCAGCACCGCCATGGTGGTGAAGCCCAGACCGGTCAGCACGGCGTGAATCAGATACAGCACCGGCGCCACGAACAGGAACAGGAACTCGATCGGCTCGGTGGTGCCGCCTACCACGCAGGCGATAACGCCGGAGATCAGCAGGCCTTTAATCTTATGACGGTTTTCCGGACGGGCGCAGTGGTACATTGCCAGCGCCGCACCCGGCAGGCCGCCGAGGAAGGCAGGCATTTTACCCTGGGAGAGGAAGCGGGTGGCGCTCTCCGAGAAGCCGTGGGTGGTCGGGCAGCTCAGCTGCGCCTGGAAGATGGTCAGCGCGCCGCTCACATCGTGACCGCATACGTCCATGGTGCCGCCCGCTTCGGTGAAGCGGATCAGGGCGACAAGAATATGCTGGAGTCCAAACGGCAGCAACAGGCGTTCCCCGGTGCCGAAGATCATCGGACCGAAATCCCCCGCGCTGTTAATGATACGGCCAATGCCGGTAATTCCCATGGCAAAGACAGGCCAAATCAGCGGAATGATCAGACCAAACAGACCCATTACAACGAGGGTGATAATCGGCACAAAGCGGGTACCGCCGAAGAAGGCCAGCGCGTCCGGCAGGCGGATATTGTGGAAACGCTCGTGCAGCATCCAGATGATCACCCCTGCGATCACCGCTCCGAGGATCCCGGTATCAATAGACTGAATACCAATCACGCTCTGAATGTTGTTGGCTTTGAGCACCGCCGCGTCGGTGGTCGGCAGAATACCTTTCGCGGTCAGCCAGAAGTTGACCGCCAGGTTCATCACCGCGTAGCCAACGAAACCGGCAAACGCCGCCACGCCTTTGTTTTCACGGGCCAGCCCCAGTGGGATAGCGATACAGAACATCACCGGCAGGAAGCTAAAGGCAAAGGAGCCGACCTTGCTCATCCAGATGAAGATCGCCTGCAGCACGGGGTTACCCAGCGCCGGGATCAGGGTAACGACATCGTGACTGCTGAGCGAACTGCCGATCCCCAGCATGATCCCGCAGAAGGAGAGCAGAGCCACGGGCAGCATAAAGGTTTTACCCAGTTGCTGGAAAAACTCCCACAGCGAGATTTTTTGTGCTGCTTTCGCCGTCATAAAACGACTCCTTTGTTGTTAAAATAGATTTACCTGCCTCAGTGCTGCGAGAAGATAAAACGTTTTATCAAAGTTTAGTGCGCGCTAAATCACATTCTCAGGCTTTGGCAGAGAGTATAAAGATAACGTATTGATAAAACGTTTTAGCGTTCTCATTATCAGGGAGTCACGCCACCACATGGCTGTAGCGAAAAAGATCACCATCAACGACGTCGCGCTGGCGGCGGGGGTTTCCGTCAGCACGGTTTCACTGGTTTTGAGCGGTAAAGGACGCATCTCTCCCGCAACGGGCCAGCGCGTCAACGAGGCGGTTGAGCAACTCGGTTTTGTCCGCAACCGCCAGGCATCCGCCCTGCGGGGTGGGCAAAGCGGGGTGATTGGCCTGATCGTCCGCGACCTCACGTCGCCGTTTTATGCTGAGCTCACCGCAGGCATGACGGAAGCGCTGGAAGCCCAGGGGCGGATGGTCTTTTTGCTGGCCGGCGGGCGCGAGGCCGACCAGCTGCTCCAGCGTCTCGACATGCTGCTGACGCAAGGGGTGGATGGCGTGATTGTCGCCGGAGCCTCCGGGGTGAGTAATGAGCTGTGCGAGCGGGCCGCACAGAAGGGCGTTCCGCTGGTGTTTGCCTCCCGCGCCAGCTATCTGGACGAAGCGGATACCCTGCGCCCGGACAACATGCAGGCGGCGCAAATGCTGACCGAACATCTTATTCATCGCGGCCATCAGCGCATTGCCTGGCTGGGCGGGCAAAGCTCGTCCCTGACCCGCGCCGAACGGGTGGGCGGCTACTGCGCGACCTTGATTAAATACGGGCTGCCGTTCCACAGCGAGTGGGTGGTGGAGTGCGGCTCCAGCCAGAAGCAGGCGGCAGAGGCGATAAATGCACTGCTGCGCGCCAGTCCGACCATCAGCGCCGTGATCTGCTACAACGACGTCATCGCCATGGGGGCCTGGTTTGGCCTGATCCGTGCCGGACGACAAAGCGGGGAAGGCGGAGTTGAAACTTTCTTTGGTCATCAGGTGGCGCTCGGCGCCTTTGCGGATGTGTCAGAGAACGCGCTGGACGATCTGCCCATCGTCTGGGCGACCACGCCCGCGCGCGAAATGGGCTACACCCTGGCAGACCGCATTATGCAGCGCATCGAGAAATCCGACGTGCAGGCCGGGCACCAGATCGTTTCAGCCCGGCTGGTGACGGTGAAATAGCGTTACGCTTATGGCGTGAGCGGGTTAATCGCCAGCCGCGCCTCAAGGGCTTCAACAAACTTACGTACCTTCACCGGGATCAGTCGCGACGTCGGGTAGACGGCCCAGACGGCCAGGGCCTCCGGTTGGGCATCCTCCAGTACAATCCGCTCAAGCTGGCCCTGCGCCAGGGCGGGCTCAACGTACCAGCGGGAGAGGTTGGCGATGCCCATTCCCCCCAGACACGCCTCAAAGATCGCCTCAATGGAGTTCGCCGAAAATCGCCCGGACACCTTCTGTTTGCTGCGCTGCCCGCCCTGGTCAAACGCCCAGTGGGTAGTATCGGAGGTGGTTAAGCAGCTGTGCGTCGCCAGATCGCTGAGGGTTTTCGGATAGCCGTTCGCCGCCAGATACTCAGCGCTGGCGCACAAATCGCGGGGGTTATCACACAGGCGATGCGCCACCAGACGGTTGTCCCGCAGCGGGGCGATACGTAACGCCACGTCGATTCCTCTGGCGACAATATCAACCTGCTCATCGGTGGCGAGCAGATCCACCCGCAGGGCAGGATGCTGGCGCATAAAGTCGGGCAGCATCGGGGCGATGATCTTCCGCCCAAACGCGGCTGAAGCGGTGATGCGCAGCCGCCCGGTAAGGTGGGTGCCGTCAGGAAACAGATCGGCAAGAGCATTGGTTTTGTCCTCCAGCAGCGCCTGGGCATGGGGCAAAAATACCGCGCCGTCGCTGGTGGGGGAAAGGGAGCGCGTGGTGCGATGCACCAGCCTTACCCCAAGCTCCGCCTCCAGATTATTGAGGCACCGCGAAGCCGCCATGGCGCTCATCGACAGCCGACGCGCCGCCCCCGCCAGGCTGCCCGCTTTGATCGCTTCCACGAACACTTCTACCTCTTCCAGTCTCATTATCTCGCTTCTCGTTATACTGGCCTATCAAATTACACATCTACACTAATTGTCGTTATAGCGCCATAGTCACTTCACATTCAGATTAACGGTGAATTCGGAGTGAAGATGAAAAAGATGACCGCAGTTTTAGCCCTCAGCAGCCTGTTTGTGGCCAGCGCCGTCCTGGCTGATGCGCCCGCCCAGATTAAACAGCAGGTGCCGGGATATTACCGCCTGGCTGTCGGAGCCTATGAAGTCACGGCGCTGTTTGACGGCTACAACGATCTCTCGCCCTCCTTATTAAAAGGGCTGTCGGCCAGCAAAATACGCGAGCTGCTGGCGCAACATAAGATTGATGACGAGCGCATGCCCACCTCATTCAACGCTTTTCTGATCAACACCGGGAAACATCTGGTGATGATTGACAGCGGGGCGGGCCACTGTGTACCGCAAACCGCCGGACAGCTGATCCCCAATATGACGGCGTCCGGGTATCGCCCCGAGCAGGTTGACACCATCTTCCTGACCCACCTTCACCTGGACCATGTGTGCGGTCTGAGCGATGCCGCCGGTAAAGCGCTGTTCCCCAATGCCACGGTTTACGTGCCGCAGGGGGAAGCCGACTACTGGCTGGATCCGGCGAAAGAAGCCAGTGCCCCCGCGAATGCGAAGGAGTATTTCGCCATCGCCCGGGATGCCCTGGCAGCCTATAAAGCGGCCGGACGGCTGAAAACCTTTGTGCCGCCCGCCTCGCCCATTCCGGAGGTCCAGACCGCCTATGCCATTGGCCATACCCCTGGCAGCACCCTCTACCGCTTTGCCTCAGAAGGGAAAGCCGTTAACTTCATTGGCGATCTGATCCATGCGCCCGCCGTGCAGTTCCCGCACCCTGAAGTGACGATTCGCTTTGACGTGGACGCGAAGAAAGCCTCCGCGTCCCGTGAAAAAGAATTTAACGCCCTGGCGAAAGATGGCGAGTGGCTGGCGGCGGCGCATCTGGCCTTCCCGGGGATCGGCCAGCTCTCCACAATCCCGCAGGGTTACAGCTGGAATCCGGCGAACTACGGCCCCTGGCAGCGTGCGGCCGATGTACCACTGCTGAAATAAGGCGAGGGAATAAAGATGAAAAGTTATACCGTTATGGCAAACGGCATCCGTCAGTTTGTGGTTGAGGAGGGCGAAGGCGCCCCGGTTATCCTGCTGCACGGTTTTCCGGAAACCAATTACGCCTGGCGCTATCAGATCCCCGTTCTGTCAAAACACTACCGGGTAATCGCTCCGGATTTGCGTGGCTACGGGGAAACCGATAAACCTGCCTCCGGCTACGATAAACGCAATATGGCGCGGGATATTCGGGAGCTGATGCGCGCGCTGGGGCTGGAAAAAGTGGTGCTGGTGGGGCACGACCGTGGGGCGCGGGTCGCAACCCGCTTTGCGAAAGATTATCCGGAGCTGGTGGACCGTCTGGTGGTGATGGATAACGTTCCGACGCGTATCGTTGCGCGCGATTTAAATGCCTCCATCGCCCGGGCGTACTGGTTCTTCCTGTTCCACCTGGTGCCCGATCTGCCGGAAGCCCTGATTGCCGGTCGGGAGCATATCTGGCTGCGTCACTTCTTCTCGGACTGGACCTTTGATCCCTCAACCATCAGCGGCGAGGCATTTGATACCTATGTCCGGGCGTATCAGGCCCCCGGAGCCGTGCGCGGGGCCATGGCGGATTATCGCGCTAACGCGGAGGATGTGGCGCAGGATCTTGCCGATGCTGACGTCAAAATCGCCTGCCCGGTGATGTCGCTGTGGGGCAATGATTTCCACGCCGTCGGAAAGCTGTTCGATATGCAAAGCGTCTGGGCGGAAATGGCGGACGATCTCAGGGCGTATGCCATTGAGGAGTGTGGTCATCTGCCGCAGGAAGAGCAGCCGGAGAAGGTCAATGCCCTGCTGCTGGATTTCCTTACCGGCTGGAAAGGATAAGCGGCAATAAAAAACCCCTCCGAAGAGGGGTTAAACCGTTACTGCTGAGGAACCGCAGGTGCTGCCGGAGCGGCCGGCGCTGGCGGTACTGCTGGTGCCGCAGGCTCGGCCGGTGGCGCCAGGTTCAGGGCCGGTACGCCGAACATGCCAACGAACTCCTCCAGAGGCATTTTCTGACCGTTCAGCGTCACCTGACCATTGCTGTACTGCAGGCTGGTGCTGATGACGTTATCTTCCACGGTGGTGATGCGGAACATCTGTCCCATCGCCGCCAGGCCTTTCACCTGCTGGCTGGCCAGCTTCCCGGCGTCATCCTCGTTGTAGCCTTCCAGCTTCGCAATCTGGGTCATGAACTCGGTCGCCATGTCCATTGGGATGGTCAGCTTGCTCTCCAGCGATTTCACGCTGCGATCCACTTCCTGGGCCAGGGTCTGGGCTTCACCCGTCGCGGTAGCCGGATCTTTCATGAACAGCGACAGATTGAAGTTGGTTTCGCCTTTGCTGTTTTTCCAGCTCAGCGGGGCGAGAGTGATTACCGGCTCGCCTTTGAGCAGGATCGGCAGATTGCCGAAGAACGCCTCGGCCACTTTCTGCTGGTAGAGCGCCGGGTTATTGGTCATCAGCTCTTTATCTGCCAGCAGCGCCTGGCTCTGGGCGCGGTACTGTTGGCTGAACTGGTGCCACGCCTGACCGTCGATATTGCCGATTTTCAGCGTCAGCTTGCCGGTACCCAGGTCCTGATTCTGCACTTTCAGGCTCTTCAGGCTGTAATCCAGCTGGCTGTTGATGCTCTTGCCATCTTTAGACAGATCCGCAGTCGCTTTCAAATCCGTGCCTTCCAGCACCGCCATCTCTTTGCCTTCGATGGCGATAGCCATTTTATCAAGGGTCAGTTTCTGATCGCCGATGCGTTCATCAAAGCTGGTCAGACGGCTGTTGCCATCGATGTTCAGGTTATTGAAGGTCAGCTGGACTTTCTGATCGTACTCGTTCACCGCGTGGACCAGGCCGCTTGCCGCTTCGCCTTTCAGCGTGACGTTTTTGCCGTCGCGATCGGCATCAAGCTGGAAGTTGCCGCCGCTGAACGCCACTTTCTCGTCGCCATTCTCGTAATTCAGCGCTTTCAGGGCGATATCGGAACGGGTATCACCGGCATAGCTGATGCGGGTATTGATTTCGAACGGCGACTCATTCTTAGCCAGATCGAACAGCGGCTTAGAGGCTTCGTTGTTGACCAGGGTCGATTTCACCGAGGCCATAGAAGGGATCAGGTTGAACTTTTTCAGCTGGGCCAGCGGGAACGGGCCGTGGTCAACCTCTTCGTTCAGCACCAGGCTTTGACCCGGCTGCAGCCACGGATTTGTGCTGCCAGCAACCGGCTTAACGACCATCTGCAAATGGCTGCTGAACACGCCGCGCTGATAATCCTGATAGCTCAGCTCCAGCCCGGCTTCCGGTGCGGTACGCTTAAGCTCACCGTTCGCCTGCGCCACCATCTCTGACAGACGACTCTCCAGCTGTTTCCCTGTGTACCAGGCCGCGCCCGTCCAGACCAGCCCTAAAGCAACAATAACGCCTGCAGCTACAACCGATTTTTTCATCGTGATTATCCCTAAAATGAAACCGAGCGGTGAAAACCGCCCGGTGAGGTCATAAGATTACCAATAGCTTAGCAATAATTGTTAAAAAATTCAGCGGTTCACTAAAGCTTGTTGAAAACCCGCGCCAGACGACCCACGCCGCTGACGCTGACCGGAGAGTCATTCGCCGCAATAAAGGCTGACTCGCCAGGCTTCAGCACCAGGCGCTCGTCACCCTTGCTCAGCACGGCTTCGCCCTCAACGCAGAACAGAATGGCCGCGCTCTGCTGGGCGATACGGGTCTCGTCGCTGCCGAGGTCATGCAGCGAGAAAGCAAAGTCATCCACCGGAATCGGGAAGTCCAGCTCTGCGCCGTTTTTCACCGGTTGGGTAAGCAACTCAGCGGCCGGTTTGGCGACGAATTTGACGTTAGCCACCAGTTCAGGAATGTCGATGTATTTTGGCGTCAGCCCCGCACGCAGGACGTTATCGGAGTTCGCCATCACCTCCAGTGCCACGCCTTTAAGATAGGCGTGCGGCGTTTCGGCAAACAGGAACATCGCTTCGCCCGGCTCCAGTTTCACCACGTTCAGCAGCAGCGGAGAGAAGAGACCGCTGTCGTCCGGGTAAAATTCTGAAATGACGCGAATAGTCTCCCAGGGTTCCCCTTTCTGGCTGTTGAGGGCCGCTTTCAGCACCGCCAGGGCGCGGGATTTTTCGTCGCCCTGCATATTGAGCAGGCTGGCGAAAAGGTGGCTCAGGCGATCGGCATCCGGTTTTTCGAGGAAGTGGGCGATGGCGCTGTGCGCCCCGGCGACCGGCTGCAGCAGGGAGACGATCTCAGAGAACTCGCGGAAGGCGTTCATTGCCAGGAACGGAGTCAGGGCAAAAACCAGTTCCGGTTTGTGGTTGGGATCTTTGTAGTTACGTTCGGCGGCATCCAGCGGAATACCGGCCGCGTTCTCTTTCGCAAAGCCCTCTTCGGAGGCCTGCTTGTTCGGGTGAACCTGAATGGAGAGCGGTTGATCGGCGCAAAGCACCTTGAAGAGGAATGGCAGTTCGCCAAAACGTTCGGCGACGGCACCGCCCAACAGCGTGGTTTTATCGGCATCAATAACCTCACGCAGGGAACGCACGCCCCGGGCATCTTCAATTTTTGAGCTGCTCTTCGGGTGCGCCCCCATCCACAATTCTGCCATCGGCAGGTTGTCCGGGTTGGCGATACCGTAGAGATCCGTTAACGCAGTTTTACTTCCCCAGGCGTAGTTCTGCACTGAGTTGATGAGTTTTTGCATTATCAAGCCCTGTTTCATATGTGGAATTATCTGCCCGTATTAAAGCAATAAACCGCACGGATGTAACCTGCACGCGGAAAAAGTCGTACTAGTCTCAGTTTTTGTTAAAAAATTGTGTAGGATAGGCTAACTCGCTTTTAAGCAGGGCAGCGGAACATCTGCTCTAAATAAACAGACCGAAGCAGTAAGTGAGAGATCAATGTCGAATAAACCCTTCCATTACCAGGATCCTTTCCCGCTGGCCAAGGATCAGACCGAATATTACCTGTTAACCCGCGACCACGTTTCTGTCTCCGAGTTTGAAGGACAGGAGATCCTGAAAGTTGAGCCGCAGGCGCTGACCTTACTGGCGCAGCAGGCTTTCCACGACGCCTCGTTTATGCTGCGCCCGGCGCACCAGCAGCAGGTCGCGGATATCCTCAGCGATCCGCAGGCCAGTGAAAACGACAAGTACGTGGCCCTGCAGTTCCTGCGTAACTCCGATATCGCGGCGAAAGGCATTCTGCCGACCTGCCAGGATACCGGCACCGCCATTATCACCGGTAAAAAAGGCCAGCGCGTCTGGACCGGCGGCGGCGATGAAGCTGCCCTGGCGCGCGGCGTGTACAACACCTATATCGAAGACAACCTGCGCTATTCGCAAAACGCCGCGCTGGATATGTACAAAGAGGTCAATACCGGCACTAACCTGCCCGCGCAGATCGACCTCTACAGCGTGGATGGCGACGAATACAAATTCCTGTGCATCGCCAAGGGTGGCGGTTCCGCCAACAAAACCTACCTCTATCAGGAGACCAAAGCGCTCCTGACTCCAGGCAAGCTGAAGAACTACCTGGTGGAGAAGATGCGCACCCTCGGTACCGCCGCCTGCCCGCCGTACCATATTGCGTTTGTCATCGGTGGCACCTCGGCAGAAAGCACCCTCAAAACCGTGAAGCTGGCCTCCACCAAATACTACGACGGTCTGCCGACCGAAGGTAACGAGCACGGCCAGGCGTTCCGCGACGTACAGCTGGAGCAGGAGCTGCTGGTGGAAGCGCAGAACCTCGGCCTCGGCGCGCAGTTCGGCGGCAAATATTTCGCTCACGACATCCGCGTGATCCGTCTCCCGCGTCACGGCGCATCCTGCCCGGTGGGCATGGGCGTCTCCTGTTCGGCGGACCGCAACATCAAAGCCAAAATCAACCGCGACGGGATCTGGATTGAAAAGCTGGAAAACAACCCGGGCAAGTACATCCCTGAAGAGCTGCGTAAAGCGGGCGAGGGCGAGGCGGTACACGTCGACCTGAACCGTCCGATGAACGAGATCCTGGCCCAGCTTTCGCAGTACCCGGTCTCTACCCGTCTGTCGCTGAACGGCACCATCATCGTGGGTCGCGATATCGCCCACGCGAAGCTGAAAGAGCGTCTGGATAACGGCGAAGGGCTGCCTCAGTACGTTAAGGATCACCCGATCTACTACGCAGGCCCGGCCAAAACGCCGGACGGTTATGCGTCTGGCTCCCTGGGCCCGACCACTGCCGGGCGTATGGACTCCTACGTCGACCAGCTGCAGGCCAACGGCGGCAGCATGATCATGCTGGCGAAGGGCAACCGCAGCCAGCAGGTGACCGACGCCTGCCACAAACACGGCGGCTTCTACCTCGGCAGTATCGGCGGCCCGGCTGCGGTACTGGCGCAGGGCAGTATCAAGAGCCTGGAGTGCGTTGAGTACCCGGAGCTGGGTATGGAGGCTATCTGGAAAATCGAAGTGGAAGACTTCCCGGCGTTTATCCTTGTGGATGACAAAGGTAACGACTTCTTCAAGCAGATCCAGTCGTCCCAGTGTTCGGCGTGCGTGAAGTAGTTTGAAAAACCTGCCGGGTGGCGGCTTCGCCTTACCCGGCCTACTGAACATGTAGGCCGGGTAAGCGCAGCGCCACCCGGCACAAGCCCGGCAACAAAAAGAGCGCACAAAGCGCCATACCCTTTTCCCGATCTCATCAATACTTGTTTCTTTGAGCTGTGAGCAACCCACTTCGTTGTTATCAAGGAGAAAGTATGACCACCTCACGCAGTGAGAAAGATTCGATGGGTGCCATCGACGTCCCGCAGGACAAACTCTGGGGCGCACAAACCCAGCGTTCGCTGGAACATTTCCGTATCTCCACTGAAAAAATGCCGGTCTCGTTGATCCAGGCCCTGGCGCTGACCAAACGCGCCGCGGCGAAGGTCAACCAGGATTTAGGCCTGCTGGCGGCGGAAAAAGCCACCGCTATCATCACCGCCGCCGATGAAGTGCTGGCCGGTAAACATCCCGATGAGTTCCCGCTCGCCATCTGGCAGACCGGCTCCGGCACCCAGAGCAACATGAACATGAACGAGGTGCTGGCGAACCGCGGGAGCGAACTGCTCGGCGGGGTGCGCGGCATGGAGCGCAAGATCCACCCGAATGACGACGTCAACAAAAGCCAGAGCTCCAACGACGTCTTCCCGACGGCGATGCACGTGGCGGCGCTAATCGCCCTGCGCGAGCAGCTGATCCCGCAGCTGAACGTGCTGAAGCAGACCCTCCACGACAAATCCCAGGCTTTCGCCGATATCGTCAAAATTGGCCGTACCCATCTGCAGGATGCCACGCCGCTGACCCTCGGCCAGGAGATTTCCGGCTGGGTAGCGATGCTCGAGCACAACCTGCGGCACATCGACCACAGCCTGCCGCATCTGGCGGAGCTGGCGCTGGGCGGTACGGCGGTGGGGACCGGGCTTAACACACATCCCGAGTACGCGTTGCGCGTGGCAAAAGAGCTGGCCTCCATCACCGGGCAGCCGTTTGTCACCGCACCGAATAAGTTCGAAGCGCTGGCCACCTGTGATGCGCTGGTGCATGCCCACGGGGCGCTGAAAGGGCTGGCGGCCTCGCTGATGAAAATCGCCAACGACGTGCGCTGGCTGGCCTCCGGCCCGCGCTGCGGCATCGGCGAGATCAGCATCCCCGAGAATGAGCCGGGCAGCTCCATCATGCCGGGTAAGGTCAACCCGACCCAGTGCGAAGCCATGACCATGCTCAGCTGTCAGGTGATGGGCAACGACGTGGCGGTGAATATGGGCGGCGCGTCGGGCAACTTTGAGCTTAACGTCTACCGTCCGATGGTCATCCATAACTTCCTGCAGTCGGTGCGTCTGCTGGCTGACGGAATGGAGAGCTTTAACGAGCACTGCGCGGTGGGCATTGAGCCTAACCGCGAGCGCATCAGCCAGCTGCTCAATGAGTCATTAATGCTGGTGACGGCGCTCAACACCCACATCGGCTACGACAAGGCGGCAGAAATCGCCAAAAAAGCGCACAAAGAGGGGCTGACCCTGAAAGCCTCCGCGCTGGCGCTGGGGTATCTCACCGAGGCCGAGTTCGACAGCTGGGTTCGCCCACAAGAGATGGTCGGCAGCCTGAAATAGTCACTCCGCCACGTACAGGTGCAGCCGCGGAATGATTAAGCGCAGCGGCTGCGCCTGGGGTTTATAACGATGCTGAACGTTGTCAGCATCGTAATTCAGCAGCTCGCCGATATCCGGGATCACCGCCCCCTGATCCGCATCGTACAGGGCGATCAGCGGCGTCGGGCAGGCGTACTGCACCTGCTTTTGCTGCCCGGTATACCAGACGCGGGCAATGGGCTGCACCTTTACCGGCCGTTTGATCTTGAGCCGGGCATCCGCGGGCAGCGCGTGGATGGCGGTGTACTCCGCTTCCAGACGTTCAACCCACTGATCCCGCGACCAGGGCGCCTGGGCGCGCGGCGATTTCAGGCTTTTCTCCAGCATCTCCAGCACCTCCTCCCGGGTGAAATTTTTGATGATGTGCTTGTTGGCCCAGCCGAAGCGCAGGGTGGCGGGGTGGTTAATGACCGTCAGCGTGCGGTAGGCGTTAAGGGTAATCAATCCCGGCAACTGATGGTGCACCCACTCGAAACGGGCGGCAGGGGCGAGGCCCGACTCTTCGGTTACGATTTTTTCAAACTCTGCTTTCAGGGCGTTAATGCTGGCGATGCGGGCGGTAAGTTGCTCCCGGTGCGCGGCATCGGTCTGCAGGCAGATCACCCCCGGCAGGCGCACGGCGGCCTTGCTGCTGCGGGTCTCGGACTGCTGCTGAATAAACAGATGCCGATAGTGCTGGAGGGCCATCGTCAGCGCCTCCTGACCGAGATGCTGCTTCACCGCGATGGCGTTGAGCGGATCGTGCTCGGCGCCTTTGGCGACGTCCGGCAGGGAGAAGACCCGCCCGGCCAGCAACCGGCAGGCCTGGAGTTCGGGCGTTAACGCCGCCAGCTCGTGCTCCATCTGGCGGAAGGTGGAGTTTAAGCGTTCGATCAAATCGTAAGTAGCCATTGCACACCATAATAGTTACAACATACTGAATTTATAGCACAGCACGCCGGGTCAGGCCAGCGTGCGATTTGGGTCAGTCAGGGATGGGAAGGGAGATGTGATGCCACACGGGCCAGTTAAAGCAGAAACGGGCTCCGCCGAGGTCGCTGGCTTCACAGCTGACGTCGCCGCCCAGCGCCTGGGCGATGGAGTGAACGATCGCCAAACCCAGGCCACAGCCGCCGGTGGCGCGGTCGCGGCTCGGGTCGAGACGCACGAACGGCTCAAAAACGCGCTGGCGGGCCTCTGGCGCAATGCCCGGGCCATCATCTTCCACCGACAAACTGGCGCGGCTGCCGTCCAGCTGCAATGAAATCCGCAGACGGTTATCGCTGTAGCGCAAGGCATTGTTGACCAGGTTATCCAGCACGCGCTCCATCAACCGCATATCCAGCGCGCCATAGTCGCCGTCCATGCTGTTGATCAGCAGCGTGCGCTGCGGGTTCACGCTCTGCACATCCTCCACGTAGCTGCGCAGCCAGGCGGGCAGGTCCGGGGTGGTGAGCTTCAGCTCGTTCTGCGGCCGGTCGAGGCGGGCGTAGGTCAGCAGCTCCTCAATCAGCGCCTCGAGCTGGCTGATATCGCGGTTCAGCGCCAGCGACTCCGCCTCGGTCAGGTTTTCGCTCATCTCGAGCCGGTAACGCAGTCGTACCAGCGGGGTACGCAGTTCGTGGGCGATGCCGTCGATCAGCTGTTTTTTGCTGGCGATCAGGGCGTTGATGTTGTCTGCCATCTGGTTAAAGGCCACCCCCAGGCGCTCAAAGCTGGAACCGCTGTCGAAATGGATGCGCTCGGTTAAGTGCCCGTCGCCAAAACGCTGGGCGGCTGCTTCCAGGCGCAGCATGTCCTGCCAGTGGGGGCGCATCCAGATAAACACCGGGAAGGCGAGGGAAATGGCGATGAAGGCCAGCAGGGCGATATCCAGCAGGCGCATCTGATGCAGGAAGTAGAGATAGGGCACCGGGCCGACCGCCAGCACATAATGGCTGCGCGGAATTCGCTGGATGAAGGTGTACTGATCGTCCAGAGCCACAATGTCGCCCTGACGCAGTCGCTGCATCGTCGGGGCATCGAGGGTGTATTTCTTCAGCGGCTCGATGCGCAGTTTGAAGGACAGATTCAGATCCAGCTCTTTGATGGTCCGCGCCCAGTCGTGAGGGGGGATCTCACGCAGTTCGCTGCGCATCAGGTAGAGCGAGCTTTTCATCAAATCATCCAGCGACTGTCTGCCCGCCCGCTCGGCGGTGAATTTGTAGACCAGCCCGACCAGCATGGTCATCACCAGGAAGCAGACAAACAGCAGGAGGTAAAACTGAACGAACAGTTTTTTCATGAAATATCACCAAAATACAACGCGTTAACAATGCCGCCCGGTCTTAAGAATCATTTTCCCTGAACGGGCATCGCATACTTTACGCAATGGGCTGCCTCATGGCATAGCGAATGTTGAAGGTTTCGTCTTGCTTCATCACGTTTGCCTGCACATGCCAGGCATTTTCAATCATATTTGGCGTCAGCACGGTATCCGGCGGCCCGCTGGCTATCACCTTGCCGGATTTCAGCAGGACCAGCCGATGGCAGTAGTTGGCGGCGAGATTAAGATCGTGCAGCGCCACCACCACCGTAATGGGCAACCGGGTGATCAACGTCATCAGCTCCAGCTGATGCTCGATATCCAGATGGTTGGTGGGCTCATCGAGGATCAACACGCGCGGCTGCTGGGCCAGGGCGCGGGCAATCTGACAGCGCTGCCGCTCGCCGCCTGAAAGCTGCCGCCAGAGCCGGTGACGCAGGGCAGAGAGCTTCATCTGATGGATGGCGTTCTCCACCGCCTGGTTGTCGCTCTCGCTCCAGCCAAAAAGTCCCCGGCGGTGCGGCGTGCGCCCCAGCCGGACAATTTGCTCCACGCTGAGATCGCCATCCACCCCGGCATGCTGGGGGACAAACGCCAGCTGTTTTGCCCGATCCCGCACGGAGATTTTATTGAGCGGAGTGCCATCAAACTGAATATGGTGCGCATGCCGTGGGATTAACCCGGCCAGACAGCGCAGCAGCGTTGATTTCCCCGAGCCATTTGGCCCGAGCAGACCGACGATCTCGCCGCTCCCCAGCTCCAGATTGATATCCTGAAGCACCTTACGGGACTGCAGGGTAACCTGCAGCTCTCTCAATGAAATAGTCATACTCTTTTCTCCCGGCTGCGATAGAGCAGAACGACAAAGGCAGGCGCGCCCACTAGCGCAGTGACCACGCCAATCGGCAGCACCTGGTGGGTAATCAGCGTGCGGGAAACCACATCCGCGAGGATCATAAAGTGACTCCCGACCAGGAAGGTCAGGGGAACAGCGCGGCGGTGCCCGGGGCCGCACAGCATCCGGGTGATATGCGGGATCACCAGCCCGACAAACCCCACTGCGCCAATAATACTGACCATCACCGCCGTCACCAGGGCGCAGGTGAGCAGCAGGATGATGCGTACCAGAGTCACCGGCACGCCCAGGGTGGTGGAGACTTCATCGCCAAAGGTGAAGGTATCCAGCGAGCGTGAAAAGGCGAAGATCACGATGAACCCGGCCAGAACCACCCCCAGTGCCAGCAGCGCATCCGGCCAGCGCACGCCGCTCAGACTACCCAGCAGCCAGAACATAACGCTACGCGACTGCTCGGCGTTGGCGGAGGTGCTGACAATGTACGCGGTCATGGCGTTGAAGAGCTGCGTCCCGGCAATACCCGCCAGCAGGATGCGGGGCGGGCTGTCGGTCATGCCGTGGGTGATCAGCATGATCAGCCCGAATGCGCAGCAGGCGCCGATAAAGGCCCCGCCGCTGATGCCCAGCGCGCCGCCGCCGATCCCGAGCAGCATCACGCAGACGGCACCCAGTGAGGCGCCGGAGGAGATCCCCAGTAAATACGGCTCCGCCAGCGGGTTACGCAGGATCGCCTGCATCACCAGGCCGCAGAGCGCCAGTCCGCCGCCGCTGCAGGCCGCCATCAGCGCCCGGCTCATGCGGTACTGCCAGACAATCCCTTCCTCGACCTGAGGCATGGCATAGTTTCCCAGACCCAGGCCGTTAAGAATGGCTTTCCCCGCATTTCCATATGACACCGGCATATCCCCGACGGTGGCGGCGAAAACCAGCATCAGCGGCAGGGTCATTAACCCGACAGCCAGCAGGCTACCCTGCCGCCAGCGCGGCAGGGTAAAGGTGGCGCGCAGAGTCAGCATGCTCATCGTTCAGCCTGATAAGTCGCCAGTTTTTCGCCGATGGCCTCGACGGCATCTACATTACGCAGTGAGGGATTGAGTGACATCGCGGGCACCACAATGATGTGACCGTTTTTTACGGCGGGGATGTTTCGGGTCACCGGATCGTCGTTTAAAAATGCCTTTTTAACCGCCACGTCATCGGCGGGGTAGAGCCGACGGGACATTTCGGCGATAACGATCACGTCCGGCTGCGCCTGGGCGATATGTTCCCAGGTGACGGCGGGCCATTCATCATGTGAATCAATAATGTTTTTCAGCCCCAGCGTGTTGCTGATCCAGCCCGGCGCGCCATAATCGCCCGCCACCCAGGGATCGCCTTTCAGACGGCTGCTGGAGAACCAGAACACCACTTTCAGAGGGCGGGTCTGCTGCGTAGCTGCCAGGATCTGAGCTTTCGCAATACGCTGTTTCAGCGCCGCGTTAAGCGCCTTACCCTGCGACTGAACATCGAATATTGCTGCCAGTTCGCTGATCTCACGCTCGATCTCCGCGATGGAGAAAGGCGTGCTGCGCGCTCCGTCGGCATTCGAGCTGTCGGTGACGCTTTTGCCGATGCAGTCGGCAGGGGAGATCCACGTCGGAATGCCAAGGGAAGCAAACTGTTCCCGGGTGCCGGTTTCCCCCTGCGGCCCGATGTGCCAGTGATATTGCGCCAGAACCAGATCGGGATTTTGCGCGGTGACCGCTTCAAAGGAAGGGGCGTTATCCGCCAGTTTTTTTATTCCCTTACCGCGCGCCGTCAGGGCATCCGGTAACGGGCCAAACCAGACCGACGTGGCGCTGATTTTCTTCTCAAGCCCCAGCGCCAGCAGCAGTTCCGTCTCGTGTTGCCCCACCGTCACTACCCGCTGTGGAGCATGGGTAAAGGTCTCCTTTACCCCACAGTTTTCTACCGTCAGTGGATAAGTTGTTGCGGCGATCGCCGGTTGCGCCAGTGTCGCAAGCACTAATGCCATTGCGCTGTATTTGATAAACACGTTACCTTCCCCATAAATGTTATGTTATAACATAATACATATTATGAGGGCGGTAGCAAAAGGTTAATCACCAGGGGAAGGATAATGAATGAGGGCGCTTACCTTGGCGGCAGCCGCTTTACAGGTCCCAGGCGTGGGGCGCGAAGAGATAGCCCTTGTTACGCACGGTTTTAATGCGGAACGGCTCGGTGGCGTTATCCAGCAGTTTCTTGCGCAGGCGGGAGATCGCCACGTCCACGCTGCGGTCCATGCCATCGTAGCTGACGCCGCGCAGGTTTTTCAGCAGCGCGTCCCGGTCCATAATCTGCCCGGCATGGGTCGCCAGCTCCCACAGCAGATCGAAATCCGCCGTCGACAATGCCACCTGCTCGCCGGAAAGCAGCACCTGCCGATTCACCGGGTCGATGGAAAGCGTGCCGAAACGCAGCGCTTTATGCGGAGTGAGTTGCGGGGCCGGGGTTTCGCTGGAGGTGGCAACATGCTGGCGCAGATGCAGGCGCACACGCGCCAGCAGCACTGCCGGAGGGGTAGTTTTCAGGATGTAGTCGTTGGCGCCCATTTCCAGAGACAAGATATGGTTCATGTCGCTGTCGAGAGAGGTGAGCAGCACAATCGGGCCCTGCCAGCGGGCGCGCAGATCCCGGCACAGGGTCATGCCGTCTTTGCCGGGCAACATAATATCCAGCAGCACCAGATCGGGTTTTTCCCGCGCCACCACCTCTTCAGCACGGTCGCCGCGCGGTTCGACGATGACTTCAATATCATGTTTACCCAGGTAAGCGGCTATCAGCTGGCCTACTTCGGGTTCATCCTCAACGTATACGATCTTGTTCATTCAAAGTCTGTGTCTGCAGAAAACGCCAACATACACCGCGCAACCTTAACCTTCCATTAATCATTCGCAAAATGTTGCCGTTCCGTTATGCTGCCCGGCACTGTTATTGAGTTGTTAAGGAGAAAGGGATGGGACTGCTGATTAAGGCGGCGATTGGCGCGCTGGTGGTGTTACTGATTGGAGTGCTGGCGAAAACCAAAAACTACTATATAGCCGGGCTGCTCCCGCTGTTTCCGACCTTTGCTTTAATCGCCCACTATATCGTCGCCTCTGAGCGCGGCATTGAGGCGCTGCGGGCGACCATCGTCTTTGGCATGTGGTCGATTATTCCCTATTTTATCTATCTGCTCTCGCTATGGTATTTCACCGGAATAATGCGTTTGCCCCTGGCGCTGGGCGGAGCGGTTGTTTGCTGGAGCCTCAGCGCCTGGGTGTTAATCTTCTTCTGGAGCCGCTTTCACTAACGCAGCGGCCGTCCGCCATCCACGCCAAATGACCGGCCGGTGACGTAGCAGCTGGTCAGAATGTAGTCGATTAAATCAATCACCTCTTTTTCACCCGGGGCGATTTTCATCAGGGACTTGTTCAGCGCCTGCTGACGATAGTCGGCATCGTCGTGTTCGTTAAACATAATCAGCGACGGGGCGATGGCGTTAACTTTGACCTCCGGTGCCAGCTTGCGGGCAAAGGATCGGGTCATGTTGTCCAGGGCAGCTTTACTGGCGGCATAAGCAATGTGCTTATCGCTACCGCGCTCAACCACGTAGTCGGTAAAGTGGATGATGTCGCTGGCGGCATGGCCGTGACCGCGCAGCAGCTCCTGTAAAGCGTGGTTCAGCAGGTAAGGGGCATGGACGTGGATCTGCAGCATGCCGGAGAGCGTTTCGCTGAGCGGCGTCTCAGGGCTCTCCGGCATCCATGCACTGGCATTATGGATGATGGCGCGTAATCCCGGAGTTTCCGCTTTTATCCGTTCGGCAAAGGCCATAATGCCTTCGTCGGTGGCAAAATCGGCCTGAACACAGGTCGCACCCGCCTCGCAAAGCGTCTCTATCGCCGGATATTTCGTGCGATAGCTGATAATCACCGGCTGGTGAAGATTCAAAAAATGGTGGGCAAGCGCGAGGCCAATACGACGGCCTCCGCCAGTAATCAGGATCGGGAGCGGTTTTGCCTGTCCCATCGTGTTCTCCTTATCCGTTCGACGATGGGACGCGGTCGCTTATCCCATCAACATCCACGTTGCCGGTAGTGCGGCAACCAGTAACAATCCAATCAGCACGATTTCACGACGCTTCAGCGCGTGCTGGAGCTGGTGCGTGCGACGGGCGTAAATAAACACCAGCAGTCCCGGCGCGTAGAGCACGACGGAGAGCAGCAGATGCATCGGTCCGGAGGCGTAGAGCAGCCATAAGCCGTAAATGCAGGCACCCATTCCCACGACAGTATGCATCGGTCGGGTCGCTATTTTTAACAAATATGCACCCACCAGGAAATAGGGTACCAGAATCATCTCAGAGGCGATGGTTAACAAGGTGTTATAGTCAGAACCTGTGAGCCAGATCAGCACCAGACAAACCTGCACACTAATGTTGGTCAACCACAGCGACGCGGACGGGGCATTGTTCTTGTTCTGATGTCTGAAAAGACGCGGAAAGGCTTTATGGGTCGCGGCGAGGAAGGGCACTTCGGCCGCCATGATGGTCCAGCTCAGGTAAGCTCCACACACGGAGACGATCAGACCCGCAGCAATGACCACTTCGCCCCAGGAGCCCATCATCTTCACCATCAGGCCCGCCATTGACGGGTTACGCATCTCCGCCAGTTCAGGACGCGCCACCACGCCCAGAGACAGCAGCGTCACCAGCAGATAGACGCTCAGCGCGGCCAGCACCGCCAGCAGCGTGGCGCGGCCCACATCATGCTTATTGCGCGCCCGGGCCGAGACCACGACCGCGCCTTCCACCCCGATAAACACCCACAGGGTGATCAGCATGGTGTTTTTCACCTGCTCCCAGACCGGCACGCCCAGCGCCACGCCGGAAAAGTCCAGGCTGAAGAGATCGAGACGAAACGCGATGAACGCCAGCACGATAAACAGCCCCAGCGGCACCAGCTTCGCCAGAGTGGCGACCAGGTTGATGCTTGCCGCAGTCTGCACGCCCCGCAGCACCAGGAAGTGCACGACCCACAGCAGCACCGAGGAGCCCACAATGGATTGCCAGGTGTTGCCATCGCCGAACAGCCGCAGTTCAGGCGTATCGGTAAAGAAACTCAGCGCAGAAAAGACGATCACCAGATAAGAGACGTTGGCGATCACCGCGCACAGCCAGTAGCCCCAGGCGGAACAAAAACCTACCAGTTCACCAAAGCCTTCGCGGGCGTAGGTAAAAATGCCGCCATCAAGGTCAGGACGGATGCGCGTTAACAGCAGCATCGCGAAGGCCAGCAGCAGGATCCCGACGCCGGTGATCCCCCAGCCAATAAGCAGCGCAGACGGGCTGGCCACGGCGGCCATATTCTGCGGCAGACTGAATACACCTGCACCGAGCATAGAGCTTAAAACAAGCGCAGTTAAAGCGCTCAGGCCAAGTTTCTTTTCCATTGGCATCCTGTTTAAAAAGGGGTCAAAAGCAGAATAATTATTTTGTCGAAGCGCATAAAAATGGTGGATCACGCTAAGGCGCGGGATTTTACGGAGTGTCACGAAAGCATGCAATGAGGATGGGCCGAAATCTGGCTAAAAAGCAAAAAAAAGGCGGCACCAGGCCGCCTGAATGAAACACTTTACTTATTTGTACAGGTCTGCGCTGATGGTCATGTTATTACCGCGCTCCTGCCACTGGCGGGTGATGTGGTAATACTTGGCCCCTTTCTTCGCCGCCCGCTTCGCCACCTGATAGGAGACTTCGGTCATGTTGGAGTAGTTGCCGGTAAATTTAATGCTGTCAAACGGCACCATCTGCGCGGCAGTGGCGTTGTTCAGCTCTTCAATTTTAGTGCCGTCATTCAGCGTGACGCTGTAACGGCCACCTTTGGTGGATTGCGTTTCAAAGAATCGGCCTACGCCAGCAACGCTGGCAGCCGGTGCAGCGCTGGTCGCCACGCCCGGGATCTCAACTTTCTTCGCCTCTTCGCCACCTTTGGCGATAGCCGCACGGCCGGCATCAGAGTCAGCAGGGATAACGTCCGGGCTCTGGACGATACGTTTTTTCGCGTCTTTTTTGTAGATATAGGCAGTGATACGCTGGTTACCGCCCTGGTTTGCATCGATCTGGCGAACGATATAGAAGGCGTCAGCCCCTTTCGCTTTCGCGGCTTTGGTAATGGCATCGTTCACTTCAGGCTGGCTGCGGTAGAAGCCCTGAATGGTGACGGTATCGTAAGGCTCAAGGAGAACGGCCTGGTCTTTTGGCAGTTCCGTCACGCCATTAATAACGCGATTTTTCTCCTCATCGGCTTTCGGGGCATTTTCTTTATACAGCGCAACGAGCACGCGCTGGTTGCCGCTGTCGCCGTAGTCAGAGTTATCAACCACGTAAAATGCAGCGGCGCCTTCTTTATCGGCGCGTTTTGATGCAGCGTTAACCGCATCGCCAATTGAGTTAAAACGACCTACGATCATAACGCGGTCGTAAGGTTTCGTTGCTGCCGCTTGCTCCGGCGTTAACTCTGTCGCCGCGTTGGCGGACAGGGCGGTCGCAGAAAGGAGTGCTGACGCCAGGAGAGTGTTCTTGAGCTTCATAAAAATAATCCTTCGCCTTACGCAAACCAGGTACTGGTGTAGTTGTTAATTTGAAAACGTTGACGATTATTGCATTTAACACCCTCTGCTGTCTGCGGCATTTTTTGTGGCCATGGCGATGGGGGCGAACAATATCTATAACATTTAGTGATATGTTGAAAAAACACGCGTTTGACCAGTAAAACTAATAAAGCATATAACTTTCACAAGTTGATTTAATGTTAATAAGTTGTTTCTAGCTGGCGCTATATCGTGTTTTTCCCGCTTCGACTGAGCTAAACATCGGCCCTGGCGGATAAATAAAGGCAGATATGCCTGTCTGAGATGCCGATCGCTTATTTTTGACAGTTAAAGGCATAAAAAGTGTTTTCTTGCTGTGGATCACAGGCGGTATTTTCAGTAGGTTATAGAAAGTTTGTTACCGTTTTATTTTCTGCAGATATTGGTTAGCGGCAGGTTAACACCTGTCACTGTCGTTATATATCTGTGATGAATATTCGACAAACCATCATCAAAAACCGATGGAAGGGATTACTATGCGTATTGGGGTACCAAGAGAACGGTTTGCCAATGAAACCCGCGTAGCGGCGACACCAAAAACGGTGGAGCAGCTGCTCAAACTGGGTTTTACCGTCGCGGTTGAAAGCGGCGCAGGCAAGCTGGCAAGTTTCGATGACGAGGCGTTCGTTCAGACGGGCGCAGAGATTGTAGACGGCGCTAACGTCTGGCATTCGGACGTTATTCTGAAGGTCAATGCACCCGAAGAGGAAGAGATCGCGCTGCTGAACCCGGCCACCACCCTGGTGAGCTTTATCTGGCCAGCCCAGAACCCGGAGCTGATGGAGAAGCTGGCGGCGCGTGGCGTCACCGTAATGGCAATGGACTCCGTGCCGCGTATTTCGCGTGCGCAGTCGCTGGATGCCCTGAGCTCGATGGCGAACATCGCCGGTTACCGTGCCATCGTCGAGGCGGCGCACGAGTTTGGTCGCTTCTTTACCGGTCAGATCACCGCTGCGGGTAAAGTCCCGCCAGCGAAAGTGATGGTGATTGGGGCAGGCGTTGCGGGTCTGGCCGCCATTGGCGCGGCAAACAGTCTGGGCGCTATCGTCCGTGCTTTTGATACCCGTCCGGAAGTGAAAGAACAGGTGCAGAGTATGGGCGCCGAGTTCCTGGAACTGGACTTTAAAGAAGAAGCCGGCAGCGGCGACGGCTACGCGAAGGTGATGTCCGAGGCCTTTATCAAAGCCGAAATGGCGCTGTTTGCCGCTCAGGCGAAAGAGGTGGACATCATTGTCACCACCGCGCTGATCCCGGGCAAACCCGCACCGAAGCTCATCACCCGCGAAATGGTTGACTCCATGAAGGCCGGCAGCGTGATCGTCGATCTGGCCGCGCAAAACGGCGGTAACTGCGAATACACCGTCCCGGGCGTGGTCACTACCACCGCCAACGGCGTAAAAGTGATCGGCTATACCGACCTGCCGGGCCGTCTGCCGACCCAGTCTTCTCAGCTGTATGGTACCAACCTGGTCAACCTGCTGAAGCTGCTGTGCAAAGAGAAAGACGGCAACGTCACCGTTGATTTTGAAGACGTCGTTGTGCGTGGCGTTACCGTGGTGCGCGAGGGTGAAATCACCTGGCCGGCACCGCCTATTCAGGTTTCCGCCCAGCCGCAGGCCGCTGCTAAAGCCGCTCCGGCACCAAAAGAACCGGAAAAACCTGCCTCGCCGTGGCGCAAATTCGCCTTTATGGCGCTGGCCATTATCCTGTTTGGCTGGCTGGCAGACGTTGCGCCGAAAGAGTTCCTCGGTCACTTCACGGTCTTTGCGCTCTCCTGCGTGGTGGGTTACTACGTGGTGTGGAACGTCTCCCATGCGCTGCATACCCCGCTGATGTCGGTGACGAACGCTATCTCCGGGATCATCGTGGTCGGGGCATTGCTGCAGATTGGTCACGGCGGCTGGGTCAGCTTCCTCAGCTTTATCGCGGTACTGATCGCCAGTATCAATATTTTCGGTGGTTTCACCGTGACTCAGCGCATGCTGAAAATGTTTCGTAAGGGATAAGGGGTAACTTATGTCTGGAGGATTAGTTACAGCTGCATACATTGTTGCCGCGGTCCTGTTTATTTTCAGCCTCGCTGGGCTTTCAAAACATGAAACGTCGCAGCAGGGTAACAACTTTGGTATCGCCGGGATGGCGATTGCGCTGATTGCCACGATTTTCGGGCCGGACACCGGCAACGTTGCGTGGATCCTGGTGGCGATGATCATCGGCGGCGCTATTGGTATTCGTCTTGCTAAACGCGTTGAAATGACCGAAATGCCGGAGCTGGTAGCGATTCTGCACAGTTTCGTGGGTCTGGCGGCGGTGCTGGTTGGCTTTAACAGCTACCTGTATCACGAGCCGGGGATGGAGCCGATTCTGGTCAACATCCACCTGACCGAAGTGTTCCTTGGGATCTTCATCGGTGCGGTGACCTTTACCGGTTCTATCGTGGCGTTCGGCAAGCTGCGCGGCAAGATCTCCTCTAAACCGCTGATGCTGCCAAACCGTCACAAGATGAACCTGGCCGCGCTGGTGGTGTCGTTTGTGCTGATGGTGGTGTTCGTGCGTACCGACAGCGTGGGTATGCAGGTGCTGGCGCTGCTGGTGATGACCATCATCGCGCTGGCGTTCGGCTGGCACCTGGTGGCCTCCATCGGTGGTGCGGACATGCCGGTGGTGGTCTCCATGCTCAACTCCTACTCCGGTTGGGCGGCAGCGGCGGCGGGCTTTATGCTGAGCAACGACCTGCTGATCGTGACCGGTGCGCTGGTGGGCTCGAGCGGTGCGATCCTCTCCTACATCATGTGTAAGGCGATGAACCGTTCGTTCATCAGCGTGATTGCCGGGGGCTTCGGCACCGACGGCCAAACCTCTGACGGTGATGACGAGGTGGGTGAGCATCGTGAGATCAGCGCTGAAGATACCGCCGACATGCTGAAAAACTCGCACTCGGTCATCATCACTCCGGGCTACGGCATGGCGGTGGCGCAGGCTCAGTATCCGGTGGCGGAAATCACCGAGCGTCTGCGTGCCCGCGGCATCAAGGTGCGTTTTGGTATTCACCCGGTTGCCGGGCGTCTGCCAGGCCACATGAACGTGCTGCTGGCTGAAGCGAAAGTGCCTTACGACATCGTGCTGGAGATGGATGAAATCAACGACGACTTTTCCGACACCGATACCGTGCTGGTTATCGGCGCCAACGACACCGTTAACCCGGCGGCGCAGGACGATCCGAAGAGCCCAATCGCCGGTATGCCGGTTCTGGAAGTGTGGAAGGCGCAGAACGTTATCGTCTTCAAACGCTCCATGAACACCGGTTACGCTGGCGTACAAAACCCGCTTTTCTTTAAAGAGAACACCCACATGCTGTTTGGCGATGCCAAAGCCAGCGTGGATGCGATCCTGAAAGCGCTGTAAGCAAGGCTTCACGACTGATAAAAAACCGCCCACAACAGGGCGGTTTTCTCATTTCTGCGGGCTAAACATTCTCACTGTCTATACTTTCCTTTTTACGTTAAGGGAGGAGGGAGAATGCAGTTTTTGTCACGTTTCGATATTCTGACGTTAATGATGACCCCCACATTCTGGATTGGCTTCGCGACCGTAACGGTAGTGACGCTGTTGGTGTACTGGCTACTGAAACGCCTTATCACCTTTGTCCATAAGAGCATTACCAACTGGGGCGATAAACATCCCGCCACAAATAAGATGCATTTTATCCTTACAGAGATGCTTAACCGCACCAGCCGGATCCTGCTGTTCGTGGTGGCATTCCTGTTTAGCCTGCGCTTTGTCGAACTGCCGGATCGCCTCTACGGTGCGCTCAGCCACGCCTGGTTCCTGGTGCTGGCGATTCAGGTGGCGCTGTGGATGGATCAGGGGGTGGTCTCCTGGCTTCGGCACGTCATGCTGTCGCCGGGGAGCCATAAAAACCCGGTCACCCTGGTGATCACCGGCCTGATCCTGCGGGCGATTGTCTGGTCAGTGATGCTGCTGTCTATTCTTGCTAATGCGGGCGTCAACATCACTGCTCTGGTTGCCAGCCTTGGGGTGGGGGGTATCGCTATCGCTCTGGCGGTGCAGACCATTCTCAGTGACGTCTTCGCCTCGCTCTCCATTGGGTTCGATAAGCCCTTTGAGATTGGCGATTTCGTGGTGTTTAACGACGTTGCCGGGACGGTGGAGCACATCGGTCTGAAAACAACGCGCATTCGCAGCCTGAGCGGGGAGCAGATTGTCTGCGGCAATGCGATCCTGCTTCAGCAAACGCTGCATAACTATAAGCGTATGCAGACCCGCCGCATCGTCTTTACCTTCGGCGTGGCCAGCGACACCCCGCCTGAGAAACTGCGCGTCATTGGCGATAACGTGAAGAAGATCATCACCGATATCGGCGAAACGCGCTTTGACCGCGCCCATCTGCTCGGCTTTGATAAGGACAGGCTGACCTTTGAGGTGGTGCATATCGTCAATACTGCGGATTACAACAAATACATGGACATTCAGCAGGAGATTAACATCCGGATCCTCGAGAGCCTGAATGATGAAGGCGTGAAACTGGCCCTGCCAAGCATGGTGCTGCATGCCCCCTGGATGAAAGAGGGCGAGGGCGCACAGACGCCGTCGCAGCAACCCGTTACCGAGAGCTAAAAAAAAGCCCGCCAAACTGGCGGGCTTTTTACGGTTAATCGTCTTCGTCGTCGTCGAGTTCGACCGGGGTCTGATACTGATCCGGCTTGATAACCAGCAGGTCACAGCGCAGATGGTCGATCACCTGTTCCGCCGTGTTGCCAAGGAAGGCTGCAGAAATACCGGTGCGGCCAATGGTGCCCAGCACCACGATACCGGCCTGCAGATGTTCTGACAGATCCGGGATCACCTCTTCCGGCAGCCCTTTCTCCACGTGGGTCAGTTTCTCATCGATACCAAATTTCTGCCGCAGGGCTTTCATCGCCAGCAGATGCTGTCCGCGGATGGCGTCGTTATAAACGGTAGGATCAAATTCCGGGAGTTCGATGGCAATGTTGATAGGGGTAATCGGGTAGGCGCCAACAAGGTGGACTTCAGTATGGTTAACCTGCTCGGCGAGATAGACCGTCTCTTTGACCAGCTTCTCGTTCAGGGCGTTGTGGTAGTTCTCTTCACTGGCGAGATTGACCGCCACCACCGCTTTACCGCCTTCCGGCCACGGCTGGTCTTTGACCATCCACACCGGGCACGGGCATTTACGCAGCAGATGCCAGTCGGTCGGGGTGAAAATCACCGCCTCGAGCTTGTCGTGCTGGTGGGCCATTTTCAGCAGCAGATCGTGTTCGCCGCTAATCACTTCCTGGATGATGGCTTCAAACGGACGGTTGTGCCACACCACTTTAATCTCGATAGGCACGCCGGCATCAAGATAGAATTTTGCCTGTTCGCGTATCCACGCCGTACGCTGGCTGATCACTCCCTGACGCATAGCGGTGCGTTCGTCAGGCGACAGAAGGGTGGTCATTTCGTAAGAAAAGTCATATATCGGCAGAAACGCTTTGATTCTGCCACCAATCCGTTGATGTAAATAGACAGCTCGTCGTAACGCCGGTTGATCGTCCTGATTAGGATCGATGGCCACCAGCATGTTTTGATACTTTGCCATACAGGTCTCCTTACTACTGTCACCACAGTCTGTAATTAAAAGAGTAACCTATATATCTGAAATGAAACAGGGGGGAAGTTTTGCCAGATCAATAAATCAGTAAAATTACCGACCTGGCAAGCAGAAGTCAGATGAATTTATGCAACGTTGCGCGAGTGGCCCGCCAGCACCGCCAGCGCTTCACCGTTTTCAATGGTGATGTACTTGCCTTTTACCGCCAGCATGCCGCTTTTCTGGAAACGACCCAGCAGACGGCTGATGGTTTCAACGGTCAGGCCCAGGTAGTTACCGATATCGCCACGGGTCATGGTCAGACGGAACTCACGAGGCGAGAAACCGCGCTCGGCGAAACGACGGGAGAGGTTATAGATAAACGCGGCGAGGCGCTCTTCTGCATTCTTTTTGGAAAGCAGCAGAATCATATCCTGATCGCCTTTGATCTCACCGCTCATCAGACGCATCATCTGCTGACGCAGGTTAGGCATTTTGCCTGACAGATCGTCGAGGGTTTCAAACGGGATTTCGCAAACCATTGAGGTTTCCAGCGCCTGAGCAAAGCTCGGGTGGTTACCGGTGCCAATGGCGTCAAAGCCCACCAGATCGCCCGCCAGGTGGAAGCCGGTGATCTGCTCGTCGCCCTGTTCGGTGATGGTATAGCTTTTGATGGTGCCAGAGCGGATAGCGTACAGCGACTTCAGTTCGTCTCCCGCTTTGAACAGCGTTTGCCCTTTCTGAATCGGCTTCTTACGCTCGATAATATTATCAAGCTGATCAAGCTCGTGCTCATTCAGGGTAAACGGGATACAGAGCTGGCTGATGCTGCAGTCCTGACAATGGATAGCACAACCGCCAGACTGAATGCGTCGAATAATTCGCTTTTCCGGGATCATAGGTTTGCTCAAGCCTTAATTGATATTGGTCAATTTTAACATCTTTTTTGACCCCGCGTAAGCCTGGTAAACCATCAATAAGGACAAGTTACGTGAACATGCCAGCATCTTCTTGAAATTCCACAACTTGGCTGCGGATATTTCGTCTAACTTAAGGAATATTAAGCACTAAAAGCCTGGAACTACAGCAGTAAATAACCTTCGTGACGCAGTAACCACTCCTTGCGCTGGACCCCGCCAGCATAGCCGGTCAGGGTGCCGTTACGCCCGATTACGCGGTGGCAGGGCACCACAATGCTGACCGGATTGGAGCCGTTGGCCGCCCCAGCGGCACGTGCCGCACCCGGGCGGCCAAGCTGCTCTGCCAGCTGCCCGTAATGCATCACCTGCCCGCAGGGAATAGCGCGCAACGCCTGCCACACTTCCCGCTGAAAAGGGGTGCCGCCGGTGGCGGTCGGCAGGGTATCGATAATGCTGAGATCGCCTTCGAACCAGGCGGAGAGCTTATCGCTCAGCCCGCCCGGATTGCTGGCGCTGATGCGCTCGTAGCCCTGCGCCCGGTAGTGGATATTCAGCAGTTCCACCATCCGGTTGCTGTGCTCCTCCCACTCGACGGCGCGCAGGTTGAATTGCTCATCGGCAATCACCCACAGCGGCCCGAGGGGCGTCGCAATTTTGTCTTCGAGTAATCTCAGCATCTGGCGTTCCTTAGTTCAGTCGCGGGTAGATCCCAGGCCCGATGGGCAGGCCGACAAGATACCACGCCACCAACATCAGCAACCATACCCCTAAAAAGATAAGCGGATAGGGCAGTACCAGCGAATAGTAGGTACCCAGCTTCGCCTCGGGTTTATAGCGCTGCAGGAAGCCCAGGAACAGCGGCACAAACGGCGACACCGGGGCCAGCGGGATCACCGACGAGTCCGCCACGCGGAACAGGATCTGGGCGAACGCCGGGTGGAAGCCGAGCAGCATAAACATCGGCACGAAGATAGGGGCGAGGATCGACCAGATGGCCGACCCGCTGGCGATAAACATGCACAGCAGGGACGACAGCAGCGCCAGGCCAACGAACGCCGGCACGCCGCTCAGCCCGGCAGTTTCCAGAATGTCGGTGAGCCCCACCGCCATAAACTTGCCCATGTTGCTCCAGTTAAACATGGCAACAAACTGCGCCAGCGGGAACACCATCACAATAAACCCGGCCATCTCCTTCATCGGCTCAATCATCAGCTGGGGCAGATCCCCCTGGCGACGTATTTTGCCGGTGGCGATGCCGTAGGCCAGCGAGACCACAAAGAAGAAGAGGATGATCAGCGGCACGATGCCTTTAATAAACGGCGAAGGCAGGACGGTATGTTTCACCGGATCGCGCAGGATGCCGTTCTCCGGCACCACCATCAGCGCAATGGCGGCAATAAACAGCAGGGAGACCAACCCGGCCACGCGCAGGCCCCGGCGCTGTTCCGGCGATAACGAATCCAGCTTCTCATCGCTGCTGCCCTGCCATTTGCCGAGACGCGGCTCGACGATTTTATCGGTGATAAGCCCGCCCACGATGGTCAGCACAATCACCGAACTGGCCATAAAGTACCAGTTGTCGATCACGCTGACGTGCATCGCAGCATCAATGGATTTTGCCGCCTCGGTGCTGATGCCCGAGAGCAACACGTCGGTAGTCACAATCAGCAGGTTGGCGGTAAAGCCGCAGCCGACACCGGCAATGGCCGCCAGCAGGCCCGCCACCGGATGGCGTCCTACCGCCAGGAAGATCAGCGCCCCCATCGGCGGCATGATCACCAGCGCGGCATCCGAGGAGATATGGCTGAAGAAGGCGATAAACAGCACCATATAGCTGGCGTAGCGGGCGCTGACGTGAGAGGCCATTTTAACCATCAGCGCAGGCAGTAAGCCGGAACGCTCAGCCAGACCCGCCCCGAGAACCAGCGCGAGGATGGCACCCAGTGGGGCAAAGCCGCTGAAGTTTTTGATTACGTTCGGTAAAAACCAGTGCAGACCTTCGACGCTGAGCAGATTTTTCACCGCCACCATGCTGCCGTCAGCCGGGTTGCGGGCGCTGACGTCAAAAGCGGACAGAACTGCGGTAGCGACCATCAAAATCGCAATCAAATAGACAAAAAGCAGGAAAGGATGCGGCACTTTATTGCCGACCCTTTCAACCCAACCATAGAGCTTGCCGGATGGGGAATGCGAAGGTATGGATGACATACTCATGGGCGTTCCTCGGGAGTGTTGTGTTGTTATGTTGTTGTGTAGTTTTATTATTTTAAAGGTGACGGTGTCACGTGTTCTGGGATCGGGCAGTGATACGGTTTGTCATTGAGTTGCCGGGTAAACTCCTCCCGGCAGGCGGCCAGCAGAGCCGGGTCCTGCAACAGATTCAGGACGGTGGCGCCCATCACTTTACCGGCGTGCAGCATGCCTTTATGGGCGATGGAGGTGCGGCCCTGCGCCACTAGTTGCCAGGTATGCAGCGGCGTGCCCACGGTAAAGCAGGGGCTGAAGCACTGGGCCACCGGCATTTTCCAGCTGACATCGCCCACGTCGGTAGAGCCAGCCAGCACGTTATCGGTGATGGCGTAAGGCGCCACTTCGTCAATCAGCAGGGTCTGCTGGTGGCGGCGGGCAAACTGTTTTCCTTCTTCACCCCCGGTTGCGGCAATGTTTTTCAGGCTGTTTTGCAGATCGTTGTCGCTCAGCGTGGCGCGGATCTCCCCGGCGAAAGCGCGTTCCTCATCGTTCCATGCCGGGGTGCCGTAATGCTGCACGGCGCTGTACATGGCCGCTTCCAGCGTGCGGTTTGGCAGGTAGCTGGAACAGGCCTTTTCAAAGCGTCGTTCCACGGTAGTTTCGGTCATCAGCGCCGCGCCCTGGGCAATTTTTTCGATACGCTCATAGATCTGCTGCGCGTCGGCCATCTCCGGGGCGCGGATCAGATACAGCACTTCCGCCTGGGCCTGGACCACGTTCGGCGAGATCCCCCCGGTGTCGGTGATGGCGTAATGAACCCGGGCTTTTTCAATGATGTGTTCATTGAGGAAATTGGTGCCGGTGGTCATCAGCGTGACGGCATCCAGCGCGCTACGCCCCAGATGCGGGGAGTTCGCGGCATGGGCCGCGGTGCCGTGAAAACGCCAGGCGACCTGGATGTTGGCTAAGGTACTGACGTTAAACATGCCGGCGAAGGCTTCGGGATGCCAGGTGACGGCGGCGTCCACGTCATCGAACAGCCCCTCGCGCACCATAAAGGTTTTACCCGAGCCGCCTTCTTCCCCCGGACAGCCGTAAAAGCGCACGGTGCCGCTCCCGCCGTGCTGCTCCAGCCAGCTTTTCACCGCCACGGCGCCCGCGAGCGCGGCAGTGCCGAGCAGGTTATGCCCGCAGCCGTGGCCGTTGGCCCCGGGCGTGTCGCTTTGCGGTGCGGCGCAGTGCGCCTGCTGGCTCAATCCCGCAAGGGCGTCGTACTCCCCGAGCAGGGCGATAACCGGATTCCCTTCGCCGTAGCTGGCCATAAAGGCGTTCGGTATGCCACCAGCCTGACGTGTAAGTTTAAAACCTGCCTCTTCCAGGGCACCGGCCAGCCGTTCGGCAGACCAGAACTCTTCAAAACGGGTTTCCGGGTGATCCCAGATCTCATCGGCAATGGCGGTAAACTGCTGCGCGCGGGTGTCGATGGCATCCTCAACAAAACGGTAAATGGTCTGCATTACACACCTCGCGTCCACGGGAAGTTAAGCGCGGTACGCGCCAGGGTTTCGATGGCAATGAGCATCACCGTCTCGTCAAAGTCGAATTTTTCGTTGTGATGCCCGGCGCTGAGGGTGGTGCCGAACACCATATAGGAGGCGAGCCCGCCGTTTTGCTGAACCCGAGCCATCATTAAGGTGGCGTCTTCAGAGCCGGCCGGGGCTTTCACCTTGTCGATGGCCTGTTCAACGCCGGGAACCTGCGCCGCCTGTTCGCGTAAGTAGCTTACCCACGCCGGGGACGGCTGGCTTGAGGTAGCCGCACCCATCAGGCGCAGCTCATGGCTGACGCCGTGCATCGCTGCCGCGCCCTCAATCACCGCTTTCGCGCGCTCGAACACATAGCTGTTAATGGCTTCGCTCTCGCCGCGCGTCTCTACCTTCAGCAGGGCGCAGGCGGGCACAACGTTACGGCCGCTGCCCGCCTGCATCACGCCGACGTTCACCCTGGAAGCCCCTTCGCTGTGCGGGGCGATACTGTGCAGGCCGATGGCGGCCTGGGCGGCAGCCAGCAGGGCATTACGTCCCTCTTCAGGTTTGCCGCCAGCGTGCGCCGCCACGCCGGTAAAGCGGACGTCGAATTTGGTGGTGGCCATAAAGTTATCGCTGCCGCAGATCACGGTGCCCGCAGGCACGCCGGTGCCGATATGGATAGCGGTGAAATAGTCCACGCCGTCGAGCGCGCCTGCCGCAACCATCGCCCGCGCGCCGCGGGTGCCCTCTTCGGCAGGCTGGAAGATGAGTTTTATGGTGCCGTTCAGCTGCTCGCGGTACTGCATCAGCAGATGCGCCAGCCCAAGACCGATCGTGGTGTGACCGTCGTGGGCGCAGGCATGCATCATGCCGTCGTTACAGGAGGCAAAACCCTTCCGGAAGGGAAGATGGTCATTGTCGCGGGCTTCATCCAGATCCAGCGCGTCCATGTCCACGCGAAACGCCAGCGTTGGCCCCGGACGGCCAGTGTCCAGCGTGGCGACAATTCCGGTAAAGCCGCCTTCAAACGCGCCGAGCCATTTTTCAGGCGCGCCCTGCTGACGGGCACGGGCAAAGGCTGCTGCCAGGGTGGCATCGTCAGGCAGGCCCATACGGCTGTCGGCATCGACCACATCGCGCCCCATCGCCAGGTCGTAGCCCAGCTGGTCAAGCACCTCGGCGACCTTTGCCGCAGTGCGGAATTCCACCCATCCGGATTCGGCATAAAGGTGGAAATCGCGCCGCCAGGCGGTGAGTTGCGGGAAGAGGGCCTTCAGATGCTGCGCCAGAGTATGCATATCGATTCCTGTATCATAAGAATATGTGAACTGCTTCACACTGTGATAGTTTTTACTTATCACTAACCGTTTTTTCACAGATTTAACCTTTCGTGGCTTACCCTCGCACATTCATTTCCATTACAGTAGATGACAGTTTCTTTTCTCTGATAAACAACGGTTATCGGTGCCGACATGACATTTCAGGTAAAATTTCATCAGTTGCGGGCATTTGTGGAAGTGGCAAAGCAGGGAAGCATTCGGGGGGCCAGCCGGGTATTGAGCCTGTCGCAACCGGCGTTAACCAAATCCATTAAAGAGCTGGAGGAGGGGATCTCGGCGCAGCTGTTTGTCCGGCGCAGTAAAGGGGTGACCCTCACCGAGTGCGGCGAGAGCTTTTACCAACATGCCAGCCTGATCCTCGAGGAGCTACGCAACGCGCAGGATGATATTCGTCAGCGGCAGGGCCAGCAGGCCGGGCAGATTAATATCGGTATGGGGGCCAGTATCGCCCGCATGTTAATGCCTGCCGTCATTACCCGCTTCCATCAGCAGCACCCGCAGGTCAAGGTGCGCATAATGGAAGGACAATTAGTTTCGATGATAAATGAATTACGCCAGGGCGAACTCGATTTCACGATTAATACTTATTATCAGGGGCCTTACGATCATGAATTCACGTTCGAAAAATTGTTTGAGAAACCCTTTGCGATATTTTGTCGGGAAGGGCATCCGGCCACTGGCGCTAAATCCATTAATGAGTTACTGAAATATAGCTGGACGATGCCAACCCCGCGCGGCAGTTATTATAAGCAGCTGGAAGAGATGTTTTCCCACCGGGAGCAGATCCCGCATATTGGCGTGGTATGTGAAACCTTTTCGTCAAGTATCAGTCTGATAGCGCAAAGCGATTTTCTCAGCATTCTGCCGCAGGAGCTGGGCTGCGACCCGCTTCTGGCGCACCGTCTGGTGATGATCCCGGTAAAAGAGCCGTTACCCAAAGCAACCTATTACCTTATACAAAGAAGGGATTCCCGTCAGACGCCGTTAACCGCGTCATTAATCACACAATTCAGACGTCACGCCCGGCAGGTTATTTCTCAATCAAATTAAGGATAAAAAAATGGAGCCTGTCGACATCCAACAGACCCCACAGTACACACAGCATTGCTCCACATGCGACTCTGCTTATTGTTTCCTTAGTGCAGATACCTTTATATATAACATTTCCTGACGATAATACAGATAAGAAAGCGCCTGGTTTTAAAAAGTTTAATGTAAGTCATAAAGTTAAACATTCATAAAAATAATCTTAAGGACTGATTAAATATTAATTGCGTTAACTTTATCTATAATTCTTTTTTAATTGATGAGCAAGAACCCGTCCGGCAGGACAACACCGCATTGAGCCGGGAGTTGGGCGCAGGTATAGTAGCCTGTCAGCTAAGCAGGAGGATGCCATGAACCCAGACGATAAATCGCTTTTTCTTGATGCGATGGAAGAGGTCCAGCCTCTTAAGCGCTGCACTGATGTCCACTGGCAACCCGCCCGTACTACGCGCACCCGCCAGCCTGTGGATACCAGCCAGCTCGATAACTTTCTGACCACCGGTTTTCTGGACGTGATCCCCCTGGCCGAGCCGCTGGCTTTCCAGCGCGAAGGGGTGCAGCAGGGCGTTACCGACAAGCTGCGCTCGGGCAAGTATCCGCGCCAGGCGAGCCTGACCCTGCTGCGCCAGCCCGTTGAGCAGTGCCGCCAGCAGCTGTTTACCTTTATTCGCCAGGCTGAGCGCGACGGCCTGCGTAACCTGATCATCATTCACGGTAAAGGGCGCGACGATAATTCCCACGCCAACATCGTGCGCAGCTATCTGGCGCGCTGGCTGACGGAGTTCGACGCGGTGCAGGCGTTTTGCGTTGCCCAGCCGCACCACGGCGGCAGCGGTGCCTGTTACGTAGCGTTGCGTAAATCCGGCGAGGCGAAACAGGAGAACTTTGAGCGCCACGCCAAACGCAGCCGCTAAAACATAACGTTCATGGAAAACACCGCATTATGCTACCGCCAGTTTGGTGAGCCCGGGTCTGTCCTGCAGCGGGAGACCGCGATAAAAGCCCCGCTGCAACCGGGCGATCTTCGGGTGCAGATGCTGATGACCCCGGTCAACGCCTCCGATCTGATCCCCATTACCGGTGCCTACCGCCATCGCATTACCTTACCGGCCATTGCTGGATACGAAGGCGTGGGGCGCGTGATTGCCGCCCCCGACAGCGCTGCCTCTCTTCTCGGTCAACGGGTTTTGCCCCTTCGTGGGGAAGGTACCTGGCAGCGGTACGTGGATTGCCCGGCATCTATGGCGATCCCGGTGCCCGATACCGTTGCCACACCGCTGGCGGCGCGAGCGTTTATCAACCCGATGGCGGCCTGGCTGATGCTCAGCCTCTACCCCGTGCAGGGCAAACAGGTGCTGCTGACCGCCGCCGGTTCGGACTGCGGCATTTTGCTGGGGCAATGGGCGCTCCGGCAGGGGGCAACGGCGGTGTACGGCATTCATCGTTCGGCGATCCACGCGGAGCGACTGCGGGGGATGGGGATCACGCCCATTGCCCAGCAGGACATCGACAGCGTTCGCGCCATCGCGGCGACCAGCGATCTGGCCTTCGACGCCACAGGCGGCGAGCTTGCGCAGACCATTCTGGGTGCGATGGACAAACGCGCAGCATTTATCTGCTACGGGTTGCTCTCCGGTCAGCCCTTTACGTTACAACATCACTTCCCACCCATGCACTGGTTCCATATCCGTAACCACTTCGAGGCCCTGAACCCGCAGGCGTGGCAGGCGGCGTTCCGTGAGATCTGGCCATTGCTGGCCGCAAGCCAGTACAGTGACGCCAGGTTACTGCCGTTCACCGACTGGCAGTCGGCTCTGGCCCACTACCGGCAGGCAGGGCGTACCTGCAAGCCGGTGCTGGCGTTTGAATAATCCTTAACGAGGCTGGCTCATATCACTGAGCAGCAGGGCAATGCTTTTACCGCCTTCGGTCTGCTCCAGCGCAATTTTGGCGATAATGGTCAGGGGCACCGAGAGTAGCATCCCCACCGGCCCCAGCAGCCAGCCCCAGAATATCAGCGACAAAAAGACCACCAGCGTGGAGAGGCCCAGCCCGCGTCCCATCAGACGGGGTTCAAGAATGTTGCCGAAGATCAGGTTCACCAGCAGATAGCCGGCCAGCAGCACCAGCGCAGAGTAAAAGCCGCTGAACACCAGCACCTGGGCAATGGGCGGGATGGCGGCCAGCACCGAGCCGATGTTGGGGATATAGTTCAGCGCAAAGGCCAGCAGCGCCCAGACAAAGGCAAACCGCACCTCCAGCGCCGTCAGCATCCCCCATACCACCAGCCCGGTCACCAGACTGATGGCGGTTTTCAGCACCAGATAGTGCGAGACGCTGTCCAGCGCACGCTGAATGGCGGCCATCCCTTCCACCGGTCGGGTCATCATGGGCTGGAGCTTCGCCGGCAGCTGCGGCACCTCCAGCAGCATAAACACCACCGTCAGCAGCAGTAAAAAGATGGAGGTCATGGCGCTGGAGAGCTGTGACAGCAGGGCGGTCACGAGGGTCATGGCGGCATTGGGATCGATGTACTTCAGCAGCTCTTCCATCGACACTTCAATTCCGGCCCGCTGCAGCCAGGGCTCCAGATGCAGCAGCGGCACGGCAAGCGAAGTGCGATAGTGCGGCAGTGTGCGGGCCAGTTCATTCAGCGAGGTGCCAAGATAGGCCACCAGTAACGCCATCAGCACCACGATAAGTACGATCGGCAGGGTGATAGCCAGCACCCGCGGCAGGCGCAGGCGCATCAGACGCCGTACAACGGGCTGAAGTATCACCGCGATAAACAGCGCCAGGATAAAGGGTACGATAATATCCGCCGCAAAACGGATCCCGGTCAGGACAATCACCAGCATGCCAAGCATGATGACTATTTTTAATCCGTTGAGGGTAATAATGGGTTTCGCCATGCTGGCTCCTGATGCTGTCCTTTTTATATATTCTAACGGCGCAGCGCCTTTAATAAATTAACCAAACGCAAACGGCGAGGGTAAAGAAATGAAAAGGCTTTGAGTAAAATCCTGGCTTATGGTAAAAATCAGCTGTGTTTAACTACCGGAGACAATTTTCATCTGCACTGACGAGAAGCAACACCGCAGATAATTGTAATTTTATGGACAATTTGTTCAGCATCGTTTTATCAAATCTCAGTTCCGCTCTGTACTCCTCTTTTTGCCTGCTTTCTGGCGAGCAACACTGGCGCAACGCGCTGTAGACCCTCTCTCTGCCTGAGCTGGCGCATCGCGCCCGGCCAATCTGTTGTATTTTTTTACCCGGCTGCCGCTAACGGCGAGCCGCGAAGGATTATATTCTCAAGCAGGAGAAAAACATGTTTTACTGGATCCTCTTAGCCCTTGCTATTGTCGCTGAAATAACCGGCACACTTTCCATGAAATGGGCCAGCGTCACGGGCAGCCACAGCGGCTATATTTTAATGCTGTCGATGATTGCGCTGTCCTATATTTTCCTCAGTTTTGCGGTTAAAAAAATCGCACTGGGCGTGGCGTACGCGTTATGGGAAGGCATTGGTATTCTCTTAATTACCCTGTTCAGCGTTATGCTGTTTGATGAGTCGCTTTCCGCAATGAAAATTGCCGGTCTGACGACGCTGGTAGCGGGGATAATATTAATCAAATCCGGAACCCGCAAACCGGCGAAACCACGCGGGGAGGTGTCCCATGCAACAGTTTGAGTGGGTGCATGCTGCCTGGTTAGGTCTAGCTATCGTGCTGGAGATTGCCGCCAACGTTTTGCTGAAGTTTTCCGACGGTTTTCGCCGCAAAATCTATGGTCTGCTCTCCATTGTCGCGGTACTCGGCGCGTTCAGCGCCCTGTCGCAGGCGGTAAAAGGCATTGATCTGTCGGTTGCCTATGCCCTGTGGGGCGGGTTTGGTATTGCGGCCACGCTTGCTGCAGGCTGGATCCTGTTTGGTCAACGACTGAATCATAAAGGGTGGATGGGGCTGCTTCTGCTGCTCGCCGGAATGATCATGATAAAACTGGCCTGATAACGTCGCTGCCTGTCATTACAGGCAGCGAAATCCATGTCCTGTATTACGCTTAAACTGAGGGCATAAAACAGGACGGCCAATGCATGTATAACCCATTAAGCTGGCGTAAAATTCCTTCTGCCAGGACTTTGTTTGTTATGATCTTCATGGCAGGGGTCGGCTTAATTTTCTCTGTTGTCGCCTTGTTGTACCTCTCCCTCAACCTCATCAGCAGTAAAGCCAACGAAATCGACGAACAGCGCACGGCGCTCTCGGTGCAGGGCGCGGTACAGACCTCGGTAAACCGGGTCTGGTCGCTGGTGATTGATAATGCCGTCTGGGATGACGCGGTGCGTGAAGCCTATCGCCCGGCGCTCGACATCGACTGGCTCTACAACACCTGGGGCGCGGGCTACAAGGTGAATAACCTCTATGACGGCACCTTTGTGCTCGATGAGCGATTCCAGGTGCTGTGGGGATCGTTCAAAAGCCAGCCTTTTGCGGAGAAAAATCTCGATTTCTTTGGCGACGGCTTAAAGTCGCTGATCCTGATGCATACCAACTCCCTGCGATCGGATAAAAACATCTACGCCGGGATCACCCGCACCCGGGCGGGTATCGCTTTTGTTGGCGTGGGGCTGATCCGACCGACGATCGGCAGTCTGAGGGCGGGAGATAATACCCGCCGCTATCTGGTGATCACCCGGCATATTAACCCGCAGATCCTGCGCGACCTCGGGAATACCTTTCAGATCGACAACCTGACGTTTACGCCGGAGCGGGTTAGCGACGTCAGCGTGCCGCTGAATAGTTCATCCGGGGAAGTGCTGGGGTATCTCTCGTGGCAACCGCGTCTGCCGGGGGCGGCTGCGGCGAAAGCGGCCTCCCTCGATATCACCCAAATCGTGCTGCTCACGGCGGCGCTGATATTACTTTTTATCCTCTTCAGCTGCGTGGGGCTGTATAAACTGGCGCGCGGTGAGACGCTGGCAAGATCGGTGGCGCGCACCGACTGGCTAAGCCATTTGCCCAACCGCCGGGCGCTGATCGAAGAGCTGGAGCGGGTGAGCCAGCGCGGCGATACCGATCGCAAAAGCGTGGTGTTTATCGATCTCGACGGCTTTAAGGACGTCAATGATATCCATGGCCATGAGGTGGGCGACGAGCTGATTGTCACCATCGCAGGCGCGCTGCGCGACAATGTTCCCAAAGACGGCATGCTGGCCCGGATGGGCGGGGATGAGTTCGCCATGACCATCGGCGGCGACAACGCCGAAGCGCTGGCCTCGGCGTTTGCAGGCTTTGTTCTTGATTACCTTCACTCACCGATTACCGTCGGTGAGCGTTCGATCCACATAGGCGCCAGTATCGGCATCGCCAGCGACACGCTGGTGGACTGCACCAGCACCGAGCTGTTCCGCCGCGCCGATATCGCCATGTACCACTCCAAAATCACCGGCAAGGGGCGGGTTACGCACTATGACGTCGAGCTGAACAACGAGCGCGAGAGGCGGCTGGCGATTGAAGAGCAGATCCGCCATGGCCTGGAGCATAACGAGTTTGATGTCTGGTATCAGCCGATCATCGATGCCCGCAGCCAGAAAATGGTCAGCGTGGAGGCGCTGGTGCGCTGGCCGCGGCGACCGGAAGGGCCGCTGGCGCCGGATGAGTTTATTACCATCGCCGAAACCAGCGGGCTGATTTACGGCCTGGGGCAGTTTGTCCTCAGCCGGGCCTGTCAGGATCTGGAGCCGTACAGGGATCTGAAGCTGTCGGTCAATATCTCCCCGGCGCAGTTTCGCGACCCCGAGTTTGAAGCCAAAGTGGAGGGGGCGCTGGCGCTCAGCCGTTTTCCGGCCACCCGCCTGCAGCTGGAAGTGACCGAAACCTACGTTCTGGAGAACCCGGAGCGGGCCCGCTCGGCCATCAACAATCTCAAGGCGCAGGGCATTGCGGTGGCGCTGGACGACTTCGGCACCGGCTACTCCAGCATCGGCTATCTGCGCCGCTTTAACTTCAATACCATCAAGATCGATAAGTCGCTGGCCGGGCTGGTGGATCACGACGAGCAGGCCTCGGCGCTGGTGAGCGGCACGGTGCGCATTGCCAGCGCGCTGGGGATGACGGTGGTGGCTGAAGGGGTGGAGAACGAAAAACAGATGAAGCTGCTGCGGCTGGCGGGCTGCGATCAGCTCCAGGGTTACTGGTACAGCCAGCCAATGCCGATAGAGGCGATTATGGCGCTACGCCAGCAGCGCCAGTGCTGAGTTACTGCTGGGCCAGTTCGGCCAGCTTGTCACGAAAGCCGGTGACTGACAGGGCCCGGTTATCGGCCCGCCAGCGATCTTTCGCCGCCGGTGCCGAGCTCTGAACGCCGATAAGCTGCCAGCCCGCAGCGGTTTTCAGCATCAGCGGTGAACCGCTGTCGCCTGGCAGGGTGTCGCACTGATGGGACAGCACGCTGTTTTGCGCCCAGCCGGTGACAATGCAGTCCTGATGGGTATAGAGCACATCCAGATGATCTTCCGGATATCCCGCCTGGCTCACCTTGCGATCGGCCTGTTTCAGGGCAGCGGTCAGCTCTTCTTTGGTACCGGCAAACAGCGGCAGCGGGGTAATGCCCGACGGCGGATTGCGCAACACCACCAGACCAAAATCCCACGACGCGGCAGAAGGCGGCACGATCCAGCCATCGCCGTCGGCCTTTAACCGTCGGCCTAACGAGGCATCAACCCGGCCTTCAATGCCGTGGATTTCGTAGCGCCAGCTCCCTTTTTGCGATACGAAGCGCAGGGCAACGGCGGTATCGGGTTTGCCTTTTGGCGGCACCAGCAGGCAGTGTCCGGCGGTCAGCGCCAGCTGAGGAGTAATGAGGGTTGCAGTGCAGAGGTTTCCGCTGGCCGTTTCCAGCTGGCCAATGGCATCCCACGGCGCGCGGGAGGGGTCAGCGACACGCGTGCGATCGTCATGCCCAAAAAACAGCGTTTGTACCTCTTTTGCGTTCGCGGCCTCGTCGTCGCCATTGTCCGCATGACTTAACCCAGAAAAGAGAAAAAACGTTCCCAGTACAATCACAACAGATTTACGCATATCACACTCTGAAGGGAATAATTATGATTATTAAATATGAACCCTGGTAATTAACTATAGACGGGACAGCGCGAAAGTGGGAGTAAAATCAGCGTGCTACACTCAGGAAATATAAAACACACCTGCAACAAGTGCGCATAAAATAAGCGTGATGAGAATCACCTCAAACCGATAGCGCTGCAACATAACGCCCTCCGGATAAAAAAACGGCGCTGACACCTTGCCGGTTCAGCGCCGGATGACTAACGCGCCCGCCAGGGGCACGGTAGGTTAAGTGGCTTATGCAGCCGGTTTAGCAGCTGGAGCGGCTGCTTCGTGTTTTACTGCTTTTTTATGGTGTTTTTTTGCTGCCTGGGCTTTCTGGGCAACCGGCGCTGCTTCGTCTTTCTTCACGGCTTTTTTGTGGTGCTTTTTAGCAGCCTGCGCTTTCTGCACAGCGGCTTTCTTGTGTTTTTTGTGGTGCACAGTTTTGGCAGCCGGTGCCGCGGTGGTGGTTGCGGTCGCAGCTGGTGCAGCGGTTTTCGCGACAGTGTCAGCAGCGAATGCAGCAGAAGAGAGACCCATAGCAGCGGCAACAACCAGAGCTAATACTTTTTTCATCATCTTACCCTCGAATTGGTTTTTTCATTTAACCCCACTGCGGGGCCGTTGAAAGAACTATATCCCTGAAAATCCGGGGCTTCCGTGAGTGATTGGTATCGGCTTGTAACCTAATGTACAACGCCGGGCAGAAGCCCGGCGTGATGAGTTACAGATAGCGAGAGGTCAGATGGTCGCGGAAGTAGCGGCTGTTAAGATCTTCTCCGGTCGCCTGCTCAATCAGCTGGGCGGTGGTGAAGCGGCTGCCATGCTGCCAGATGTTCTGGCGCAGCCAGTCGAACAGGGCGCTGAAATCCCCGGCGGCGATGGAGGCGTCCAGCCCCGGCAGCGCGTTTTTTGCCGCACTGAACAGCTGAGCGGCGTACATGGCACCCAGGGTGTACGACGGGAAATAGCCAAAGCCGCCGTCGGTCCAGTGGATATCCTGCATACAGCCGTTGCGGTAGTTGTCTTTTGTCGACAGCCCCAGCCACGCCTGCATCTTCTCATCCCACAGCGCCGGGATGTCCTCCACCTCAATATCGCCATTGATCAGCGCCCGCTCGATCTCGTAGCGCAGCACCACGTGCGCCGGATAGCTCACCTCGTCGGCATCCACGCGGATATAGCCGGGCTTCACCCGCTGGTTCCAGGCGACGAAATTCTCTGGGGTGAACGCCGCCTGGCTGCCGAAACGTTCCTGAACCGCCGGTAATAGGTGGTTAAGGAAGGCCTTGCTGCGCCCGAGCTGCATTTCAAAGAACAGGCTCTGGGATTCGTGGATGGCGGTGGAACGCGCCAGGGCGATGGGCTGACCGAGCCAGTTGCGCGGCAGGTTCTGCTCATAGCGCGCGTGGCCGGTTTCGTGGATCACGCCAAACAGGGCGCTCAGCAGTTCGTCTTCGTCGTAACGGGTGGTGATGCGCACGTCTTCCGGCACGCCACCGCAGAACGGATGGGCGCTGACGTCCAGACGGCCCGCGTTAAAGTCGAACCCGAGGGTCTTCATCGCCTCCAGCCCCAGCTCACGCTGGATAGCGGTAGGGAACGGGCCCTGCGGCGGCACGAAGGACTGCTGCGCCTGCTTCTCGACCACCTGCGCCAGCAGATCCGGCAGCCAGGTTTTGAGATCGCCAAACAGATCGTCCAGCCGGGCGCTGGTCATGTCCGGCTCGAAGATATCCAGCAGCGCATCGTACGGGGTGCAGCCTTTCGCCCCGGCACGCAGGCGAGCCTCTTCCCGGCTCAGTTTCACCACCTCTTTCAGGTTGGCGGAAAAACCCTGCCAGTCATTCGCCGGACGCTGGGTACGCCAGGCATGCTCGCATTTACTGCCCGCCAGGGATTTCGCCTCAACCAGTGATTCCGGCAGCAAAGCCGCCTGCTGATAGTGGCGAGCCATCTCCCGCAGGTTGGCCTGTTCAACGTCGTTAAGATCTTCGCTTTCGGCGTTACGCAGCCAGTCGGCTACGTTTTTGTCGGTCAGGATTTGATGCTGCAACACGCTCAGTTCCGCCAGGGCTTCACCCCGGGCGGCGCTACCGCCTGCAGGCATCATGGTGAACATGTCCCAGCTGGCGATGGCGGAGAGATGGGAGAAGCGGGAGAGACGCTGGAAGGTACGGGTGAGTTGCTGATAGTTATTCTTTTTCATTAAGACCTCGTGTCTGCATCAACTGAGAGCTAAAAGTACCATCAGGTCGGGGGAAACACGAGGTCACGTAACAATATTGCAAGCGTGCAGATCGATTTTGTAGGCCTGATAAGCGTAGCGCCATCAGGCATTTGAGCTGTTAACCTTTGAAAACCTCGGTTTGCGATAAATGAATTTACAGTCCGGTGAGAATGTAGTGAAAAAAATCTCATTGCAAACGACGATGAAGGCTCCGTCCCACCAGCAATGCCGCACACAGCATCAGCGCAATAAACCCGCCGACGCCGTTCCAGCCGTACTGGTGCCAGAACACGCCGCCGAGCGTCCCGGCGATGCTGGAGCCCAGATAGTAGCTGAACAGATACAGCGACGATGCCTGGCCTTTCGCGCGGCGGGCGCGCGGGCCGATCCAGCTGCTGGCAACAGAGTGGGCGGCGAAGAAGCCGGCGGAGAAGAGCAGCATCCCGGCGAAAATCAGCCACAAACTGGAGAGCAGCGTCATCAGTACGCCTGCCAGCATTACGCCGGTGGAGACCAGCATCACCGGGCCGCGCCCGAAGCGGGTGGTCATGGCCCCGGCTTTCGGGGAGCTCCAGGTCCCGGTCAGGTAAGCCACCGACAGCAGGCCGACCAGCGCCTGGCTCAGATGCCACGGCGAAAGCATCAACCGGTAGCCGATGTAGTTAAACAGGGTGACAAACGAGCCCATCAGCAGGAATCCGGTGAGAAACAGCAGGGGCAGCCCTTTATCGCGCCAGTGCAGGCGGAAGTTAATCAGCAGCGTTTTTAGCCGCAGCGCGGTAGGGCGGAAATGACGCGATTCCGGCAGGATTTTCCAGAACATCAGCGCCGAAGCCAGCGCAAAAAAGCCGATCGCCGCCAGCGCTATCCGCCAGCTGAAGAAATCGGTAAAGACCCCGCTCAGCAGGCGTCCGCTCATGCCGCCAATGGAGTTACCGCTAATGTAGAGCCCCATGGAGAACGCAACGAAGCTGGGGTGGATCTCCTCGCTGAGGTAGGTCATCCCCACCGCCGCCACGCCGCTAAGCGAGAGCCCGATCAGAGCGCGCATAATCAAAATCCCGTGCCAGCTGGTCATCATCGTCGACAGCAAGGTACAGACCGACGCCAGCAGCAGCGCGGTGACCATCACCGGTTTGCGCCCGATAGCGTCCGAGAGCGGGCCGGTAAACAGCAGGCCGACCGCCAGCATCCCGGTGGAGATCGACAGTGAAATACTGCTGCTGGCCGGGGAGACGCCAAACTCCTGGGACAGCACCGGCAGGATCGGCTGCACGCAGTAGAGCAGGGCGAAGGTGGCAAGGCCGGCGGAGAAGAGCGCCAGGGTGACGCGCATAAACTGCGGGGTGCCGCGTTTGATTCGCTGTGCCGGTAAGGCTTTGTTCGGTAAGAGATCGATATCATTGCTGGGGGCGATATCAGCCGTTGTTGTACGACTCACGTAAGTTCCTTGCTTCAACATCCCCGTGATTTCTGGTGACGGGTATGACCACAGGGATGAGGGTAGGAAATTGTAAATATTCTGTCTAATATATTAATAATCTCAAATGATACGTTAAAAATATGAATATCGAACTGCGTCATCTGCGCTACTTTGTTGCCGTCGCCGAAGAACTGCATTTTGGTCGCGCGGCTCAGCGGCTTAATATTTCGCAACCGCCGCTGAGCCAGCAGATCCAGGCCCTGGAGCAGCAGGTTGGGGCCCGCCTTCTGGCCCGAACTAATCGCAGCGTCGGGCTGACGGCGGCGGGGCGTCAGTTCCTCGCCGACAGCCGCCAGATCCTGAGCATGGTGGACGAGGCTGCTGCCCGGGCAGAACGCCTGCACCAGGGTGAAACCGGCGAGCTGCGCATCGGGTTTACCTCCTCCGCGCCGTTTATTAGCGCTATCTCGCACACCCTGTCGTCGTTTCGCCGCCTGTCGCCGGATGTGCATATCCAGACCCGGGAGATCAATACCCGGGAGCAGATCGTCCCGTTGAACGAAGGTTCGCTCGATCTGGGCCTGATGCGCAATACCCAGTTGCCGGACACCCTGGCGTGGCAACGGGTGCTGCGCGAACCGCTGCTGGCGATGATCCATCGCGACCATCCCCTGGCGGCAAAACCTGAAATCTCCGTCACGGAACTGGCGCAGGAGCCGTTCGTCTTTTTTGACCCCCACGTCGGCACCGGCCTGTACGACGATATCCTGGGATTACTGCGCCGCCATGGGGTGAACCCGGTCATTACCCAGGAAGTGGGCGAGGCGATGACCATCATCGGCCTGGTGGCGGCGGGGCTCGGCGTGTCGATCCTTCCGGCTTCCTTCAGGCGGCTTCAGCTACATGAAATGCGCTGGGTGGCGATTGCCGAAGTGGACGCGGTTTCAGAGATGTGGCTGGTGTGGTCCCGGCATCATGAACTCAGCGCAGCGGCACAACGGTTTAAGGATCTACTGATTAGCGCCTCATCAGGCCGCTGACCGGCAAAAAAAGCGGGTAAAAATGTGCTGTAAATCACAAGGCTAAGTAAAAATTTGACGATTACTGTAGAAGTGCTTCACCATAGCCCACAGTTTATTTCGAAGCGCGAAAATAAGGGAGTACGTGGTGGTTGCTGATAGTCAGCCAGGGCATATAGATCAGATTAAGCAGACCAATGCGGGCGCAGTCTATCGCCTGATTGATCAGCTTGGGCCGGTCTCGCGCATCGATCTTTCCCGTCTTGCGCAACTGGCACCCGCCAGTATTACCAAAATTGTGCGTGAGATGCTCGAAGCGCATCTGGTGCAGGAAACAGAAATTCAGGAGCCGGGCAGCCGTGGCCGTCCGGCCGTCGGGCTGGTGGTGGAAACCGAGGCCTGGCACTACCTCTCATTACGCATCAGCCGCGGTGAAATCTACCTTGCGCTGCGCGACCTCAGCAGCAAGCTGGTGGTGGAGGACAAGCTGCCGCTTGAACTTGTCGCTGCTGAACCGCTGGAAGTACGGATCACAGCCCTTATCGATCGGTTTTTTATTGATCATCAGCAGAAGCTGGAACGTCTCACCGCCATCGCCATTACTATGCCGGGGATCATTGATACCGAAAATGGCATCGTGCACCGCATGCCGTTTTATGAAGACGTTAAAGAGATGCCGCTCGGCGAGGTGCTGAAAAATCACACCGGCGTGCCGGTCTATATTCAGCACGACATCAGCGCCTGGACCATGGCCGAGGCGCTGTTCGGTGCTTCTCGCGGCGCGCGCGACGTCATTCAGGTGGTGATCGACCACAACGTGGGGGCCGGGGTGATCACCGATGGCCGCCTGCTGCACGCGGGCAGCAGCAGCCTGGTGGAGATAGGCCACACTCAGGTCGATCCCTACGGCAAGCGCTGTTACTGCGGTAACCACGGCTGCCTGGAGACCATCGCCAGCGTCGACAGCGTGCTGGAGCTGGCCCAGCTCAGGCTCGGCCAGTCGATGAGTTCGACGCTGCACGGCCAGCCCCTGACGGTGGAGTCGCTTTGCGCGGCCGCGCAGCAGGGCGATCTGCTGGCAAAAGATATCATTACCGGCGTCGGCATTAACGTCGGGCGCATTATCGCCATCATGGTTAACCTCTTTAACCCGCAAAAAATTCTGATTGGCTCGCCCCTGAGCCAGGCATCTGACGTTCTCTTCCCGGCGATCGCCGACTCGATCCGCCAGCAGTCTTTACCGGCCTACAGCAAGCACATCGTGGTGGAAAGCACCCAGTTCACCAATCAGGGCACGATGGCCGGGGCGGCGCTGGTAAAAGATGCGATGTATAACGGCTCACTATTGATCCGTCTGCTGCAGGGTTAACTGTTTTTTTACAGTCTTACCAAAAATTGCGCTATCTCAAACCGGTCAGATAGCGCATGCCTTAGACTTCCTCCACTGAATTATTACCTTCATTTATATTTTCAGAGCATAACGGTGGAGTAAGTGATGCTTAAGCGTTTCTTTGTAACGGGTACTGATACCTCTGTCGGCAAGACGGTGGTGTCCCGCGCCTTGCTGCAGGCCATGATGGCCAGCGGAAGGAGTGTTGCAGGGTACAAACCGGTAGCCAAAGGGAGTAAAGAGACGCCGGAAGGATTGCGCAATAAAGATGCGCTGGTACTGCAAAGTGTCTCCTCTTTAGAACTGCCTTATCACGCGATCAACCCCATTGCCCTCAGCGAAGATGAGAGCAGCGTGGCGCACAGCGGTCTGGTGAATTACACCCTGTTGTCGAACGGGCTTGCCAGCCTGAGCGAGAAGGTCGATCACGTTGTGGTCGAAGGCACCGGCGGCTGGCGCAGCCTGATGAATGATTTGCGTCCGTTATCAGAGTGGGTGGTGCAGGAGCAACTCCCGGTGCTGATGGTGGTGGGCATTCAGGAAGGCTGTATCAACCACGCCCTGCTGACGGCGCAGGCCATCGCCAATGACGGCCTGCCGCTGGTGGGCTGGGTGGCGAACCGTATCAATCCGGGTCTGGCGCACTATGCCGAAATTATTGAGGTGCTTAGCAAAAAGCTGCCCGCTCCGCTGGTGGGTGAACTGCCGTACCTGCCGCGCGCCGAACAGCGCGAGCTAGCGCACTACATCGACCTCTCGGCTTTCGGCAGCGTGCTCTCCGTAGATCGAGTCGTGGCGTAACGTCCGCGACAGCACCGACGCCACCACACAGGCAATCAATAAACCGGGCAACAGGAAGTACTGCCCGGTCATTTCACAGACCATCAGCGCCGACATGATTGGCGCGTGCGTCGTGGCGGCGAGCAGCGTCGCCATTCCTGCAAGTCCCAGCAAAATCGCCGTTTCGGAGCCGGGCAGCCACAGCATAAACAGCTGGGCGAAGAGCATTCCGGTTGCCATGCCGACAAACAGCGTTGGGGTGAATACCCCGCCCGGCGCGCCAGAGCCGCTGCTGGCCAGAACGGCCAGCAGCTTGCAGATGAATACCCCCGCAATCACCGACAGCAGCGGCGGCGCGAGCAGGAACCCCTGCAAAACGCTGTAGCCATTGCCCCAGACCTTAGGCGTCAGCAGCGACAGCAGCCCGACGATGAGCCCACCCATCGCCAACTGCCACGGCGGAGAGAGCTTAAGGCGCAGGAAAAGGGAATGGCTGAAGGTCATGAGCCACATCAGCGCCGGGCCGCAGAGGCCCGCCAGCAATCCCATTCCCACAATCAATGAATAATCCACCGCGGTCAGCGTTTCGCTGAGATGCACCTCGTACAGCGTGTTCGCGCCGGGGCTGAGCAGGCGGGTGGTGAGCAGCGCCACCACGGCGGCAATCACCACCGGGCCGAGCGACGCCAGCATCAGCGTGCCAAACAGGATCTCGGCAATAAACAGGCTGCCGGCTAACGGGGCATGATAGGCGCTGGCCATCCCGGCGGCGGCCCCGCAGGCGATCCACAGCTTCCATTCGGTTTTAGGCGTAAAGCGTTGGGCGAAAAAGGAGGCGGCGAGGGCGGCCAGCAGGATCATCGCCCCTTCCCGGCCAATGGCGCTGCCGCTGGCGACCACCAGCAGCGACGCCAGGGATTTAACCAGGCTTGCGGCGTAGTCAAACTGCCCGTCACCCGTATCAAGCGCTTCCATATAGTCTGTGGGCGCATGCGGACGCTGGGCGGTCATCCGCTGCCATCCCCAGAGCAACAGCCCGGCAGCCAGCCCGCCGAGAGCAGGCGTCAGCGCGCGTCGCCATGGCGAAAGGCCGCTGGCGGCATTGACCAGGCTGCCGCTGTCGTTACTCAGAAACAGCCACTCGAGCAAATACAGGGCATGACGAAACAGGGCCACGGCCAGCGCCGCCAGCACGCCGGTGATGCTGGCAATCAGCAACCGGCGAAACATGGCCCGGATATCGGGGTAAGCATGAAGTCGATGCATGAGTTACGCACAAACAGGGAAGATACAATATTCTGGCGGGAAAACGCGGGGTTAGCAATGTGAAGAGCCGGGCAGTGCCCGGCTCACAGGATTAACCTTCGCTGTGAATATTCAGCGCCCGGCGCGTGCGGCCGGAGCTTAAGTATTCCGCAATATAGTCCTGAGAAATTTCGCCGTTGTAGCGGCCTTCCTCATCGACAATCGGCATCCAGCTGGTGTTGCTCTCATACAAACGCGAAAGTACCACGCGCAGGTTATCCTCGGCTTTACCGGTCATGCGGAACGGATGCAGCAGATCGGCACAGGTGCCGCTGGCATTGCGCGCTTCGCGGCGCTTCACGAAGCCCAGAGGTTTGCCGTTCTCATCCACCACGGTGACGGCGCGAATGTCGTTGTCATCCATAATACCAAACGCCTCGGTCAGCGGCGTGGCCGGGCGCACGGTCAGGGTAGGCTGCTGATCCGTGACGTCGCCTGCGGATACCAGCAGCAGACGCTTCAGGGTACGGTCCTGGCCGACAAACGAGCCGACAAATTCGTTGGCCGGTTTCGCCAGCAGCTCGTCCGGGCTGGCGCACTGGACAATTTTCCCCTGGCGGAAGACGGCGATACGATCGCCCAGCTTTAGCGCTTCGTCGATGTCGTGGCTCACCAGCATCACGGTCTTTTTCAGCTTGCGCTGCATCTCGAGGAACTGGTTCTGGATCACCTCACGGTTAATCGGGTCCACCGCACCGAAAGGCTCATCCATCAGCAGGACCGGAGGATCCGCCGCCAGCGCGCGGATAACGCCGATACGCTGCTGCTGGCCGCCGGACATCTCGCGCGGATAGCGGTTGAGGAACTTATGCGGATCCATCGCCACCATATCCATCAGCTCTTCGGCGCGGGTTTTACACCGGGCTTTGTCCCAGCCCAGCATGCGCGGAACCACGGTGATGTTCTCTTCGATGGTCATGTTCGGGAACAGACCAATCTGCTGGATCACGTAACCGATGTTGCGGCGCAGGGTCACGGTATCCATGTCAGTGGTGTCCTGACCGTTAATCTGGATGGTACCGCTGCTCGGCGTGATGAGCCGGTTAATCATCTTCAGGGTAGTGGTTTTACCGCAGCCGGATGGGCCCAGCAGGACGCACATCTCACCTTCAGGCACGTTCAGGTTGACATTGTCGACGGCCTTGAAAGTCTGGCCGTGCTTCTGTGAAAATTGTTTGGTGAGGTTTTCCAGTTTTATCATTATCGAATCCCCTTTGGAGTCAGTACGATCTGCAGACGGTGCAGTAACCAGTCGAGCACAATCGCTAAAAGACAAATCATCAGCGCGCCCGCAATCAACATACGAATATCGCTTCCGCCAATGCCGTTAAGCAGCAGCAGGCCCAGCCCGCCGGCGCCGATCACGGCGGCAATGGCCATCACGCCGATATTCATCACCACGGCGGTGCGGATGCCGCCAAAAATCACCGGCAGCGCCATTGGAATTTCTACCCAGCGCAGACGCTGCCAGAAGGTCATGCCGATCCCGCGACCCGCTTCGCGCAGGCCGGGCGGCAGGCTGTCCAGCGCGGTATGGGTGTTACGCACAATCGGCAGCAGCGAGTAGAGGAACACCGCCGTAATCGCGGGCAGGGCGCCAATACCCTGACCGATCAGCGAAAAGAGCGGGATCATCAGGCCGAACAGGGCAATCGACGGGATAGTCAGGACGATAGTGGCAATCCCCAGCACCGGCGTTGCCAGCCATTTGTGGCGCACAATCAGAATGCCCAGCGGCACGCCGATAATAATGGCTAAGCCCACGGCCAGCGCCACCAGCCACAGATGTTGCAGCGTCAGGCTTAACAGATAGCCCCAGTTATCAATGATGTAGTGAACGGTTTCCATAGCGCCTCCTTACAGCAGCTGCTTGCTACGCAGGAAATCACGGGCGACCTGCTGCGGTGACTGATGATCGATATCCACTTTCTTATTCAGTTCGGTGATTACGTCGTTATTGAGCTGGGCGGAGAGGGTGTTCAGCGCCTCTTCCAGGCCCGGATTGGCCTCCAGCGTGTCTTTACGCACCACAGGAGTCACCGCGTAGCTCGGGAAGAAGCCTTTATCATCTTCCAGCACCTTCAGATCGAAGCCTTTTACGCGCCCGTCGGTGGTGTAGACAAGGCCCGCATCGACAAAGCCGTCGCGTACCGCGTTATAGACCAGACCGGGATCCATCTGACGGATCTGCGGGCGATCCAGCTCCATCTGATAGGCGGCCTGCAGCGGCTTCATGCCGTCGCTGCGCCCGGAGAATTCGAGATCGAGGCCCAGCATCCAGTTGTTGTCCGGATCGGTTTTGCGCACCTGCTCAATCTTCGCCACCAGCTCCGACATGGTGTTGATGTGCTCCGCTTCGGCACGCTTACGCTGCATGGCAAAGGCGTAGGTGTTGTTCATGTTGGCAGGTTTGAGCCACACCAGGCCGTGCTTCGCGTCCAGGCGTTTCACCGTCTCGTAAGACTCTTCCGGCGACATGCGTTTGTTGATGTGGTTAAAGATGATCAGCGACGTGCCGGTGTACTCCCAGGTCATATCGATCTGCTTGTTGATCATCGCGTTACGGGAGATAACGGTAGCGATGTTGGTCTGCGGTTTAACCTCAAACCCTTTCTTCTGCAGATACTGCACGGTCATGGCCGAAAGAATATGCTGCTCGGTAAAACTTTTGGTCGCCAGGATCAGGGGCGCAGCAAGCGCCTGGCTGGTAAAGAGCGCGGCGGTACAGAGCGCCGCCAGGCCGGTAAACAGTCTCATAGAAGCTCCTTGTTATAATTATCGCGCGATATACGGGCTCATCAGACGGCCCAGCGCCGCCAGCAGCGTATCCAGGATCAGGGCAAACAGGGCGGTCGCCGCCGCGCCCAGGATCAGCGTCGGGAAGTCGTTCAGATAAATGCCGGGGAAAATCAGCTCGCCGTAGCTGCTGGCGCCAATCAGGAAGGCCAGCGGTGCGGTACCCACGTTAATGGCGGTGGCGATGCGGATCCCGGAGAGCATTACCGGCCAGGCGTTTGGCAGTTCCACCTGGCGCAGGCGCTGCCATTTGGTCATCCCGATGCCGTTTGCCGCTTCCAGTAACGACGCCGGAACCGAGCACAGCCCGGCGTAGGTGTTACGCACAATGGGCAGCAGCGAGGCGAGGAACAGGGCGATAATGGCTGGCGTATCGCCGATGCCAATCACCACCATTGCCAGCGCCAGAACCGCCAGCGGAGGCAGGGTGTTGCCGACGTTAAAGATTTGCATCACGTATTCGGCGATACCGCGTGCAGCGGGGCGGCTCAGCAGAATACCGCTGGGAATACCGACCAGCAGGGCGAAGAACATCGATGAGAAGACTAAAATCAGGTGCTGTTGCCCGAGATAGACCAGATCGACCTGGCGCGCTTTAATCGTCTCGAGCCCAATCCCCCAGACGAGGAGGGCGACAACCACGATAATGGCGCCGACAAAAAGCAGCGAACGTTTGAGTAATGGGTGCATTGCGGTGTGTCTCCCTGTGCGCATGCGTTATAGCAACCCTCGGTTGCCTGTTGTTATGCCATGTTTTGGCAGGGGTATTTGAGCTATAGCAAGGGATCGGGAAGGGTTCCAGCGAAGCGGGAAAATTCGTAACCCTATGAAACTTGGGGAAACCCGGAGTTAAGCCTTATGGGGTAAGGCCTGGTCAGGGGGCGGGCAGAATAGTCTTAAAGATGATTTCGTTAAGTGACAACGTCACTTAACGAAAGGGCGGTATCTGTTATTTCCCAAGTGCAGCGCGAACTTTTCGCACCCGCAGCGAGGTACTGATGATGGAGAAGGCGGCCACCAAAACCAGCATGAGCCCCAGGGCCAGCATCGCATGAAAGCCAAACCACCTGAACAGGATTAGCCCGGCAATTCCCCCGCTGATAAACGAGAAAAGGGTGGTGAGATGGGTTTTAAGCTGACTTCTTTGAGCTGCCGTATCTTTCGAGTAATCCCGGCGTAGCATCGCCACCACCACGGAGGCCAGCGAAATACCCGCGTCGGTTAACGTGCCGGTGATGTGGGTGGATCGTACCCGTCCGCCGGAGAGTTGGGTGGAGGTGGAATTATGGATCCCCATCAGGCCGCAGAGAAAAACAATAATTTCACGGTTTGTGGTGAAAGTATGGAAAAACAATTCATACAGGGAGACGCCGGCCAGTAATAATCCTTCTATAAATAAAACCTGACAAAAAATCAGCCGCACATTGTGAATAATGCCCCATAAAACGATTATCCGCGCAATGATTGCGCCCGTCACAAACGACAGAATAATGGTGGCAAAGAAAATAATATCGTTCAGATCCGTTGAAGAGACTTCGCTGGAAAATTGCGAAGTGTTGCCCGTCATATGAGAAGGAAAGAAGCCAAATGCCCCCAGCGCAATGGCGTTCAGCAATCCTGCGGAGGTGGCCAGCCAAAGGGCAAGGCGACGATCCTCCTGATGGGTTCGTTCTTTCTTCAGTTTAATCAGCAAAGAATACCTCCGGTTTGAGCTTTGCCTGAATAATCAGGCTAGCAAAGGCAATTCCCGGGTTGTCCAGGATAGTGCTTAATTATTAAAGCTGCACCGGAGGGTATGGATTTAGTAATTAATTAAAATAACCTTGATAAGAAAGTGATTATTAATCTCCTGAGCTTTCAGCTCACAGCATGCCATTATTGCCGTGGCGTAAAAACGCCGGGCGCTGGTTTAAACGTTCAAACCAGGCCTCAATCGCGGGCACGTCCGGATGCTCAAAAGGCGTCATCTTCCAGCGGTTCACCGACAGCCCCAGCACCACGTCCGCCAGAGTAAAGGTTTCGCCTGCCACCCAACAGCCGGTTTTTTGCAGCTGCCGTTCAAGGATCATAACGCAGTGGTTCCACTCCTTGATCCCCGCCGCAATACGGGCCGGATCGTTATAGTCCGGGTTTTTGCGCCCCAGCGCCGGGAAGACGTAGCGCCAGGCGTTGTTGAATTCCGAGGCCTGCCAGTCCATCCAGCGTTCGACGTTGGCACAGGCCTGCGGTTCTACAGGAAGCAGGTCGTCGCGCCCGGCCTTGCGCGCCAGATAGCGGCAGATGGCGTTGGATTCCCACAGCACGAAATCATTATCGATTATCACCGGCACCATGGCGTTCGGGTTCAGTTTGCGAAATGCCTCGGTTTCCGTAGAGGCAAAGCCGCTGCCGTAATCCTCCTGCTGATAGTCCAGGCCCGCTTCTTCGCAGGTCCTGAGCACTTTACGCACGTTGATGGAGGTGGTTTTGCCAAGAATTCTGAGCATTGTTTTTACGCCTTTGGGTTGAGTGCGGAGCCCCGTCCGGATGAGTGTTAACGACTTTGGAACTATGACTGTCAATGATACTGTGGCATGCAAACATATTAGGGGATTATAAGAATGAAGATTGTTTTTGTGCCCGCATTAATCGTAGTCCTGATTGATAAAGAACAGGAGATGGGGCGGGAATTAACCCGGCAGGACGTTGAATCCATCCGCGATGGCGCCACGGCCATTCGTCTGCCGGACGAGGCTGCCGAGGAGATGATCAGAGAGCGCGGCTACCGCGATATTGATCCAGAGAATGTGTGGGGCGAGTGGCAGGCGTACAAAGCTGGCTGAATGACGCCCGACATGTGAGTTGCATCCATAATCGTTATATAGTCAAATATATAGCGATTAACATGCTTAGAGGGTATCAATGAATCTGTATATGTTTTATATCGGTGGCAACGCCGGTAAATCGAATATTGAAGTGCATGACATTCAGTTTGTCGCCGCCAACCAACCGAAAGATGCCTGGCCTGCGCTACGTGAAGCCTGGTTTGGGGATAGCGATAAAATTCATATCGATGGTTACAGCCGCATCACCTGGGCCGATGGCTATTCCGTCTCGCTTTCCCCTGAGCCATCGCCGTCTGCGCAGAAACTGTTTTTCGTCAACGCGGGTGGTTACAGGCCGGATACCCTTGCCGAGCTGCATGAATTCGATCTCTTTGTCGCCGAAAATGCGCAGGGTGCGAAGAAAAAGGCGATGAAAACGCTGCTCTGTGGCGTCGATCAGCAGCATAAAGACAACCTGAAAGAGGTTGATGATTGCCTGTTGCTTGAGAAGATCGGAGATCTGTTTATTCATCTGACGCCCTGCGAGACAGGTGTCCGCGACCGACCGGAATGGCAGGGCTATCAACCGATAGGGGTGTAAGACCTCAGGGACAGCCGCACATTTCAGGCGGCGTCCTGTTCTGAAGACATTATGCTGTTGTTGACCGCTACTCAGCCTGAGCCTGCAAAACACACTCCTTGCGCGCGGGACATCGCCGGATTAACTATTATCGCCCCGGCAGGACAAATTCAGCCTGGCTGCCAGGCACCAGCGATAACTTCAATTTTTCAATAAACGTGCTGACCCGCAGGGGAAGGTAACGTGTTGTTGGCAGCACCGCCCAGACTGACAACGCCTGAGGGTTGGCATCAACGAAATTAATCTCAACAAGCGTCCCGTTGCGGATCTCTTTCATGACATCCCAGCGGGTCAGCTGCGCAATGCCCAGACCCTGGGTACACAACTCTCTTACCCCTTCGACGTTATCGGAGCTGAAGCGTCCATCAACACCGACCCTGAGGAGTTCGCCATCACGTTCGAACATCCATTGAGGAACGCTGCTGAGCCTGAGGCAATGATGCTTCAGTAAATCATCAACACGATGTGGCATACCAATCGTCTTCAGATACTCGGGTGAGGCGCAGACTATTCGCGGATTGTCAGCAATTTTGCGGGCGATGAGCGTGGAGTCCTTCAAGGGGGCGATACGTATGGCGACATCGAACCCTTTCCCTACAATATCAACCACATCTTCGGTAAATTGCAGGTCGATACGTAACGTTGGATTTTCTGATAACAGTTCTGATATCAGAGGCAAAATATGACGTCGCCCAAATCCCGAAGGGGCGGTTACCCTCAATAATCCGGTCGCGCCTTGAGTTGAAGGCGAAAACAGCGCCCGGGCTCCTGACTCTGCCTCAATAAGCGCCCGGGCATAAGGCAGAAATTCCATACCCTCCTGCGTTAATGAAACAGACCGGGTCGTCCTTTGTAAAAGACGCGTTCCCAGCTCGCTTTCAAGCGAGGCGAGGCGTCTTGAAACGGCCATAGCTGAAATACCCTGTCGTTTCGCCGCCTGGGTCAGACTGTGCGTTTCGGTTATAACCAGAAAGAGGGCAACGTCCTGCAAATTCATAATCACTCCGGTATTTGCATCGTCGAAAATGTCATTAACAGGCTAACAAAAATCACTCGATTATAACGATAATCGTTATACAGCCTTATCATTTTGCCCCGTTTAAGCCTGAATAAACAGTGATTATAGTGTGTTCACGATTTAATTTATCAGGAGCACATCATGAACACATTACCTCTTTTTACGCCGGGCAAAATTGGCACGATTGATTTAAAAAACCGGCTGGTCGTTGCGCCCATGACCCGGGTCACCGCCTCAGAGGACGGTATCGCCAGCGATCGTATGAAGGTTTACTACGAGAGTTTTGCCCGCGGTGGTTTCGGCCTGGTGATATCAGAAGGGATTTATATTGATCAAAAATGGTCCCAGACCTACGCCTTTCAGGCAGGGTTAACCAGCCCGGAACAGATGGCAGGCTGGCGCAACGTTACCGACGCAGTCCACCAGCAGAACGGGCGAATTTTTGCACAAATCCAGCACGCTGGCGCACTCTCCCAGGGAAACTATTTCAGGGAGGGTACTGTGGCACCCAGCGCCGTTCGTCCGGCTGGCAAGCAGATGACGTTTTATCGGGGTGAAGGGGAATACCCTGTGCCACGTGAACTCGCTGAAGACGAAATAGAGGACATTATTGAAAGCTTTGCCGATGCGGCTGCGCACGCCGTTTTCGAAGCAGGCTTTGATGGGGTGGAGATCCATGGTGCCAATGGTTATCTTCTCGATCAGTTCTTCACGGATTATACCAATCAGCGGACCGATCGCTGGGGCGGGGATATCGCTGGCCGCCTTCAACTCAGCCTTGACGTTATTCAGTCTGTCAGACAGCGGGTAGGTCATGATATTCCGGTAGGGATCCGTATCTCGCAGGGGAAAGTAAATGACTTTTTCCATAAATGGGCCAACGGCGAGGACGATGCCCGTGTGGTATTTTCGCTGCTTGCTCAATCGGGTATCGATTACCTGCACCTGACGGAATACGAAGCCTTGCAACCCGCATTTCCTGATAACCCGCTCTCATTGATTGAGCTGGCGCGGAAATATGCTCCCCATCTGACGATTATGGCAAATGGCAGCCTCCACGATGAGACGCGGGCGACAGAGGTGATGGAGAAGGGGGCGGATTTCATTGCGCTTGGCCGTGGCGCCCTGGCAAATCATGACTGGCCTGAACGTGTTGCTGCGGGCGGCACGGTACGCGAATTTGATACCGCGATCCTCGGACCCATCGCCAATATTAAAGATTCCGAACTTTCTCTCTGATGCTTCAGCCCCGAATCATTTTCCGGGGCTTTTCACTAACACACCACAGCGCTCTTTCGCGAAGTCCAGAACGTCAGCACCACCGCGCTCAGCAGTAAAATGCTGCTCATCGCAAAGGTGCTCTGCCAGCCAATATGATCAAAAACCATGCCGCCCGCCGTGGAACCCAGGGCAATCGACAACTGGATCACCGCCACCATCAGCCCACCGCCTGCTTCTGCATCGTCGGGCAGAGTACGGGCGATCCACGACCACCATCCCGTAGGTGCCGCTGTCGCCAGCAGTCCCCAGAGCCCCAAAAGCAGGGCCACGATCCAGAGGCTGTGTCCGGTCAGGACCAGCATTCCGGCGATGGCGGCCATCAAGAGCGGGATTGCCATTAAGGTCTGATAAAAGCGCGCGTTCAGAAAAGTGGCGATAATCAGCGTGCCCACAAAACCGGCGATGCCGATGGTGAGCAGGATCAGCGATAAACCGGAGGCGCTGACGTGGGTGACGGTCTCCAGGAACGGACGCACGTAGGTGAATAATGCAAACTGCCCCATAAAGAACAGGCCGCAGGCGAACAGGCCCACGGAAACCACCGGCTGACGGAACAGGCGCAGTACCGTACCGCGTGACGGCTGATTATTCTCCATCTTCGGCAGGCTGAAGCATTGCCAGATGAAGGCCACAACCGCAACGGGAACCAGACACAGGAAGGCGCCGCGCCAGCCAATGGTAGCCCCGAGATAGCTGCCGAGCGGGGCGGCAACCACCGTCGCCAGGGCGTTACCGCCGTTAAAAATCGCCAGCGCGCGGGAAACCTGATGCGGCGGCACCAGACGCATGGCCGTTGCCGCAGAGAGCGACCAGAAGCCGCCGATGGCAATGCCAATCAGCGCTCGCCCGGCCATATAGACCAGATAGCTAGAGGCGAGGGCGATAACGAGCCCCGACACCGCCATCAGGATCGTCATGCCTAACAGGAGCATTTTACGGTTTATGCTCCCGGCAAGCTGCGGAAGACTCAGGCTGGTCAGAACCGCCAGCGCGCCGGAGATGGCAATGCCCTGGCCTGCCATCCCCTCGGTGACGCCGAGATCTACGGCGATGGGCGTAAGCAGGCTGACCGGCATAAACTCCGAGGCGATCAGCACGAACACGCACAGGGTCATGGCAAAAATACCGCCCCAGTATGCGTGCGGAGTTTTATGATGTGTGGTTTGGCTCAGTGGTGACATATTCAGATTTCATAAAGGCCACCTGTAAGACACAGGTGGCGCAGAGGGTTATTTCAGACTGGTTTTGAAGAACTGCTCAAACTGACCGAACGGGATCTTACCGGCAGCGTTGTCGTATAAGTCGACGTGGTTGGCACCCGGGACAATCACCAGCGCTTTCTGTTTGCTGCCGACGGCCTTATAGGCGTCTTCAGCGAAGTAGCGTGAGTGGGCTTTTTCACCGGTAACGATAAGCGTCGGAATAGCGATTTCGCTGGCGTAGCTCAGCAGCGGCATATTCATGAACGACAGCGGCATGGTCGCGGTCCAGGCGCCGGTAGAGTTCACTGAACGTTCGTGGAAGCCGCGCGGCATCCGGTAGTAATCGAAGAACTCTTTCAGGACCGGGTGCGGATCGGCAGGTAACGCCTCTGGCAAAATACGGTCAGCCGCGCTCGCTTTGCCGTTCTCGACATAAATATCATGCCCGGCATGGGCAAAGGTGCCGCTCTCGGCGTCCTTCCAGCGCTGTTCGTTCAGGTACTGCAATACGGCATGGCGATCGGCAGCAGAGTAACGGTCTTTGCCATCACCCACGCCGTGGCCCATCGCCCGGCTCATGTCGTACATCACGCTGGTGGCGACCGCCTTCACGCGGGTGTCCATGGCCGCCGCGTTCAGCGCCATTCCGCCCCAGCCGCAGATGCCAATAATGCCGATCCGGTTGCGATCCACCTCTTTCTGTAATCCCAGGAAATCCACTGCCGCGCTGAAGTCTTCGGTGTTGATATCCGGGGAGGCGACATTGCGCGGCTGGCCGCCACTTTCCCCGGTGTATGAGGGGTCGAAGGCCAGGGTCACAAAGCCTTTCTCCGCCAGGGTCTGCGCATACAGGCCGCTGGACTGCTCCTTCACCGCGCCAAACGGTCCGCTCACGGCAATCGCGGCCAGCTTGCGGTTGCCCCGGTCTTTCGGCAGATAGAGATCGCCCACCAGGGTGATGCCGTAGCGGGTCTGGAATGTCACCTTGCGGTGATCCACCTTCTTGCTTTCGGCAAAGGTCTTGTCCCATGTCGTTACCATCGACACAGGAGCGTTCGGATTGGTTGTTTCTGCATAACTCATCGTCGTTACTCCACTTAAAGATGCACATAGCAGCATTGCAGGCAAGGCCGCCGTCAGTTTGTGTGTGAACGTTTTCATAAGAGGTACCGGGCTGTGTTGGGGTGAGGCCAGTATAGTTAGCAGAAATAGTGCTGATTAGAGGGTGAAAACTGCTAGGATTCATACCAAATTGTTCTGAATTGAGGGCGCGATGGCCAAACGGGAAAATTACAACGAGCTGTACCTGTTTATGCAGGTGGTGCGGGAGGGGAGCTTTACCGCTGCAGCCCAACGGCTTGGTCTGGCCCAGTCCGGGATCAGCCGTTCCGTACGCGAGCTGGAAGAGCGGCTCGGCGTGCAGCTGCTGGTGCGTACCACGCGCAGGCTGTCGCTGACGCAGGCAGGGGAGCAGCTCTATCAGGCGACGGAATCCGCTTTTGACGCGCTGGACAGCGGGCTTGCCACATTGGCGCACTATCGCGAGACCCCCTCCGGCAGGGTACGCATCAATGCCAGCCAGCATGCCATCGATAAATGTCTGTTGCCGAAGCTGGCGGTATTCAAACAGCGCTACCCGGATATCCGGCTGGAACTGATGAATGAGAGCCGTTTCGTTGACATCATCGCCGAGCGATTCGATGCCGGTGTCCGGCTGGGACCGGAAGTCGGGCCCGGCATGGTCGCCACGCGTATCACTCCTGACATGGAGATGGCGGTGGTGGGCACGCCCGACCATCTTCGCCGCTACGGATTCCCCCAGACGCCCGCAGATTTAGCCGCTCATCCCTGCATTGCCTATCAGTTTGCTGACGGCAGCCTTTATCATTGGGAACTGATTCAGGAAGAGAAAAGCATCAGGCATAGCCCTGAGGGGCAGTGGGCGCTCTCCGACAGCTATATGGAGGCCGAGGCCGCCCGCCTGGGTCTGGGGCTGGCTTACGTTCCGGTCGAGCTGGTGGAGAATGATTTACAGCGCGGGACACTGATCCGGGTGTTGCAGCGTTACAGCCTGCGTATGGACGGGTTGTTCCTCTATTATCCCCATCGCAACGTGTCACCTGCTCTGAGAGCGGTAATCGATACACTGAAAATTTGAGGGTGAATTTTGTAGGCCGGGCAAGCGCAGCGCCCCCGGCAAGCCCTTTCTGGAAGACGCCTCGCAAACCACAAAGTAACCCTGTGTAAATCAGGGTTAACGCTTTTCTTCGCAGTTTCAGGGTCGTAAAGTCAATGCGTTGCGGCACCTGATAGCCCAACTCATCGTGGGAGAAAAGTTCACCTCTTGTGTGCCTGATTGCTGGCGGAGTTTGTGAAAGAACCCTATATCACTGCGCATTGAGTGCGGGTGTAATCATTCAGGGGCTCATTGGCCCCTTTGCTTTTTTTAAAGAAAGAGGGGGAGTGGATACAACCCAATAACCAGGCAGCACTCTATTTCCTCGCGTCACTAAATTGCATTACGCGACAATTTGTCGCATAATTTTAATCGTAATGCGTCAAACTGGCGTAACGATTGAAACCATCCCAATACCTTACTGGCGCGGGTGACTAAATGATGAGGTTTAAAATGGCAACAAGCATTCGACTGGATGATGATTTCGTTGAAGAAGTGAAAATTCACGCAGAAGCGATGAGCCGTAGTGTACCCAAGCAGATTGAGCACTGGGCTAAGATTGGGCGTATTGCTGAGGATAATCCAGATCTGCCGTTTTCCTTTATTAGCGAAATTCTGCTGGCGAAATCAGAAATGGATAACGGGAGAATGAAGAAATATGTGCGCAGAAAAGACAGATCGGGAAATTGAGGTCTACCAGTCAAGTCGCTTTGAAAAAGTCTTTAAACGCCTGACCAAAGAGGAGCAGGATAGCGTTGATGTAGAGATTGAACACATCATTGAAAACCCGGAAATAGGCGAAAAGAAGAAGGGGGATCTCAGTTATCTGTGGGTGCATAAGTTTTACATGGGGAAACAGCAATACCTGCTCGGTTATACCTGGCTTGAACATAAGCTGGTGATCTACCTCCTGAGTTTGGGCACTCATGAGAATTACTATGATGAGCAAAAGCGGCACCGCAAAGCCGACCTGAAACTACTTGGTTAAGATCAGCGAGCACATTCAGAGCGGTAAAACAGTTAGTTACCCCATGATTCCCTCACCAATGAGGGAACCGTTTATCATTTTGGCATCATTCCGAAACCAGCCACATATCCGCTTCTTCAAACATCTCTTCCAGCATGCGGTTCAGCTTTTCCCGATCGCTTTTACTGGCATCGCTGTTCAGGCCGTTTGCCTGCATCGGCTTAACCTTCACTTCGGCTTCCGGAAAGATGCGGTGCACGCGCTTAGTTAATTCTTCGAGGATGATTTCCCGGGCACCTGCGAGTCCCGCAACGTTTCTTTTGTCGTAAACCAGTTCAACGAACATAACAGATCCCTATAAATACTGTTTTAATGTACAGCATTTTCACCGCAGCAATAAAATCTGTCAAGGCAATCGGCTGCCTCTGTCAGCGCCCGCATTTTCAAAGCATTTTCACTGTGTCGTTTAACCACTCGGGAAGATGTTCCTGATACCAGTTGAGATAAAGGGGAAATGCACGCTTTTGCCGCGCATCCAACAACACAATCACCTCGGTGACAATCCACGCTTTGGCAATGGCTATTTCCCGCGCCAGGTCATGGACATTATGCTGACCGGACAGCTGGCAGTAGCGTTCAGCGAGATCGATAAACCTTTGCTTCGTACCCATCCCCTTTATAAGCGGGGCGAGGTCGATACCAGGGCTCCCTTGTCCGAATCTCTCCCAGTCAAAAAGAACCCATTCACCGTTCTCTCTTCTTCCCCAGTTGCCAGCGTTGCTGTCACCCGAAACCAGTCCCTGGCCGCTAAACAGCACATCGCTGCACTGCTGAAATCGCCGTAGCTGCTGCGCGCATTTTTCAGGTATGGCCAGGAGCAGGAGCGATTTTTGCAGCGCTGATGCTGACCACTGGTGAGTGTGGTAGCGCCAGGCACTATTTACCGGGTAACGATGCAGACGTCCCAGCATACGGATAGCGTTATCACTTGCGACAGACGACTGTTCAACCGGGTGAGGAATATACTCCAGGGTTAACTTGCGCAGGTTGGCATCAGAGGACCAGAGCGTTGGCGTCGCGATGCCTGCCTGATTAAGCTCCGTCGCGGCGGAGTGATAAAAAGCGTATTCCACGTCGCCAACCGGGCACTTCTCAATAACGGTATGGCCGTCGTCATTGACCTTTTTCGCCACGCTGGCGATGCCCATCTGGGATAAATCGCTGGCAGACATGCATTATCTCTTCAAAATTCGCAGGTGTGTTGGTCTGGTTTATGAGTGTAATGCAAACGTAGAATTGCGCTACGGCGTAAAACTGCCGCCCGCGTTGCAGGCGGCATTCACTGTCAGAACAGAACTGAGTAGTTCAGGCCGAAGGTACGGCCGCGGCCTTTGTAGGTATAGAGGTTCTCAGCACCGTAGGTTGGGCTGTACAGACCCGGTGCGCGCTGGCCCCATGCGGTGGTGTAGTCTTCATCCAGCAGGTTTTCTACGCTGAAGCTCAGCTTGCCCACCGGCAGCAGGTAACTGCCGATGAAGTCAGCGGTGTTGTAGCCCTCAATCTTCTTGCCGGCTTCATCAGAGAGATCGAACGTCTGGGTACTTTGCAGACGCAACGTCCAGTCGCCCGGCGCCCAGGTAACCCATGCGCTCATTTTGGACGGGCTGGCGCTGTCGACCGTCAGCTTCTCCCATTTCCCATCGACGCGGGTTTCCGATTTGATGACGTTGAAGTTTGTCCCGGTGCTCCACTCGCTGTCGGTGAAGAAATAATCGATCTGGCCTTCAACACCGTAGATACGACGTTCGTCATCTTCGACATTGATAGTCATGTCGCTTTTATTGATGTTGATGGTCTTGTCGGAAAGGGAATAGTACCCGGCGATCTGCGTGCGCAGATTATCCCCGGTGTAGCGCCAGCCCAGCTCGTATGCATCAACTTTAATCCCGTCGAGTTTTGAGTCGTTCACGTTAACGCTGTTGACCAGACGATAATGGCCATTCACCAGCTGGTAGGTGCCGGAACCGTAGTATTTCGCCAGATCCGGGATCTCAAAGCCCTGGGAGAAGTTAAACCACAGCTGCTGGCGTTCGGTCAGATGCCCCAGAATGCCGGCGTTAAACAGCACGTTGTTGTAGTCAGTTTTCCCGCCCGGAACCGCGTCTGCGGAGGTGGCTCTGCCCGTGGCAATCGCCTGCTGTTGCGCGTAGCCAACAAAGTCATCCACCTTGTTTTCGGTGTACTGATAGCGCACGCCGCCGCTCAGGGTGATGGCGGAGAAGTCGTAACTGCTCTGCAGGAATGGCGCGAGGTTGGTGATGCTGTAGCCCGGATAGCGGCCCACGTTATAGGCGTTGTCCAGCTTCATGCCGCCGCTGGCAGCCGCCTTGTTGAGGTCGAAGAATTGCTGGTTGGCGTCGAAAGTTTCATGCTCCGCATCCATACCCCATGTCAGGGTCAGATTATCCAGCGGTTTGCTGTTAAGGGTGAGCTTGCCGCCGTAGAAATCGGTTTTTTGCTGAGACGCCCCAATGCTGGTGACCCGGCCGCCGGAAAGCGTAGGGAAGGGATAGTAGGTCAGGCTTTCATCGCGATAGTAAATCTGCGCGAGCAGATCCTGGCCCCAGAAGTCGGTGTTGGAATATTGCAGGTTGATCAGGTGGCGTTCGGTGCCCGGAATACGATCGGAGTCGAGATTATTTTTGTTGTACGCGTTGCCATCGCCCGTCACCGCTGAGAAGTTCTCGCCCAGATAGAGGCCGTGCTTGCCGTCGGATTGACTTTTGTAATACTGGGTGGTGAGCTGCAGCTGCTGGTGATCGTCAATATTCAGCGTGCCGGTGCCCATCACGTCCAGACGGTCGGAGTATTGCAGGCCGGTCTGGGTGTTATCGATGATCACCTCGTCGCCGTTGCCGTCATACCAGCCGCCAAAGCGCTGATACGCCACTGACAGACGACCGGAGGCGTTGTCGTTACCACCGCTGACAGCCGCAGCTACGTTCTCATCATTATCGTTATGGCTGTTGAAGCCGGTTTTCATGCCGGTCTGGAACTCGACTTCCGTCTCCGGCTGGCCTTTTTTGGTGACGATATTGATTAAGCCGCCGGTACTGCCGCCGCCGTAAAGGGAGGTTGCCCCCGAGATAACTTCAATGCGGGAGATATTAAAAGGATCGATAGAATCCAGCTGGCGGCTGTCGCTGCGCGAGGAGTTCAAACGCACGCCGTCGACCATCACCATCATAGAACGACCACGCATATTCATGCCGTAGTTAGTGCGCCCCTGGCTGCTGACATCCATGCCGGGGATCAGCTGCGCCAGCACCTCTTTGATCTCTTTCCCACCCTGAACCTGCTGTTCAATTTCAGCCTGTTCAATGACCCAGGTGGTTTGTGCCATGTCGGTGATGCTGTGATTCGTACGGCTGGCGGCGACCACCAGCGTGTCATCTTTTTGTACTTCAGCAGAGGCATTGGCGGCTAATGTCATAAATAAACAAGAGCTTAGCGCGCGATAACTGTGCGATTTCATTATTGTGATCATCCTGATTTTTTAAAGTGCCGGTGGCCTTGACGCCCCGTAACGCAAGAACATCACCTTCAGAGGTGATAGTGATTATCAAGATGATATGAATAATCATTACAATGTAAACAGGTTGTGTTAAAAAATGTTTCTATAAAGGCATGATATTAATGTGGTTTTTAGTGGGGGCTCATCACTGCGGTCACAAATAAAACGCGCCGTGCTGAATAAAACCGCGATGGGTAAAAACTCCCAAAGAATCATGATTCAGGTGTCTGCCCCCTATACTGACAACTGCACTGATCGCTTATACAGGAGACGAAGCGCGGTTAACGACCGGATAAAACCTCATCCCTTACTGGCAGGAGAACACTATGCAAAAGCCTAACACCTTTAAAACGCTGCTGGCCGCATCGGCAGTAGCCGCACTGTTCTGCACCGTCGGCGTACAGGCGCAGACGACGAGCGCCGCGCAGTCCAGCGCCGCAAAACCAAGCGCCTCCGGCGAGAAGCTCAGCGCCAGCGATGAAAAAGCGTTAAAAGATATGGCGCAGGCCAATATCAATGAAGTCGCCGCCGGGAAGCTCGCCCTGAGCAAGGCCGAGAGCAGCGACGTCAAAGCCTTCGCCCAGAAGATGGTTGATGACCATGGTAGCGCCCTGACCAAAGTTCAGGCGGTTGCCGAGAAAAAAGGCGTAACGCTGCCGACCGAACCGGATGCCAAACATAAGGCGATGGCCGATAAGCTGCAAAAAGCGAGCGGTGCCGAATTTGACAAAATGTATATGGAAAACGCCGGCACTAAAGATCACGAGATGGTGCTGTCTAAGCTGAAAAGTGATGCTAAAAACATCAAGGATGCGGACGTGATGGCGCTGGCCGACGCGCATACCCCGGTGGTTGAGCAGCACCTCAAGTCAGCCGAGCAGATGACCATGCATTCAGACAAGAAAGAGAACAAGTAATCCGGTTGTCCGGCGGGCGCTGGAAAGCCAGCGCCCTTCAGGGCACCACTACAGTGCACCATCCTCGTTCCCCCTCACCAAAACGGTGAAAACCCACCGCTGAAAAATCCCAATGTACTGACAAACCTCATAAAAATTTTCTGGCACACCCCTTGCAAAGCTAAACCTGAAAGGGCAGTGCACCACACAATCTGAAAATAGCTGGCTAGGGTTCCGGTCCACGCAGGTGGATGACTGGTCCAAGAGCTGGCGACCTCTGAGAGGTTACACGGCGGGACAAAAGCCCGGGAGACAGCAGCACCCACGGTGTCGCGCTGCCCCCTAATTTTGTGCCACTCAGAGGTCAAGCATGAAGAAAACGCCATTACTCCGCTCACTTGTACTGTCTCTGGCGATGCTGGTCAGTCTCCCCACCTTTGCCGCCGTCAAAAAAGAGTTCAACGTCTGCTGGACCATCTACGCCGGGTGGATGCCCTGGGGCACTATCAGCACCAGTAAAATCATCGATAAATGGGCCGACAAGTACGGTATCAAAATCAACGTTGTACAGCTCAACGACTACATCGAATCGATCAACCAGTACACCGCAGGCCAGTTTGACGGCTGCACCATGACCAACATGGACGCGCTGACCATTCCGGCGGCGGGCGGGGTGGACACCACGGCGCTGATCCTCGGCAGTTACTCCGAAGGCAACGACGGCGTGGTGATGAAAGGCGAGGGCAAAACCCTCACCGACCTGAAAGGGATGAAGATCTACCTGCCGGAGCTCTCGGTTTCTCACTATCTGCTGGTGCGCGGGCTGGAGAAGGCCGGACTGGCGGAGAAAGACGTCACCGTGGTGAACACCTCCGACGCGGATATCGTCTCCGCTTTCGGCACCGACAGCGTTAAGGCCGCCGTGGCCTGGAACCCGCAGCTGTCGGTGATTAAAGCCACGCCGAAAACCACCGAAGTGTTCAGCTCCTCGCAGGTGCCGGGCGAGCTCATCGACATGATGGTGGTCAACAGCGAAACCCTGAAGAACAACCCGGCGCTCGGCAAAGCCCTTACCGGGGCCTGGTACGAAATGATGGGCCTGATGAAAGCCCAGGACGCCAGCGCCCTGAACGCGATGGCGGCAGCGTCCGGCACCGATCTGGCGGGCTATCAGGCTCAGCTGAAAACCACTCATCTGTTCTACACCCCGCAGGACAACCTGGCGTTTGTCACGTCAGCGGAGCTTGCAAAAACCATGCAGCGCGTGGCGGCGTTCTCATTTGATAAAGGGCTGCTGGGCGAGGGGGCGCAGAGCGCCGATTTCATCGGCATGAGCTTCCCGGGCAAGGTTACTCAGGGTGATGCCGGCAACGTGAAGCTGCGCTTTGACGACAGCTTCGTGAAAATGGCCGCTGCGGGCCAGCTGTGATGAGTGACGGAGTCTCCATGCGACAGATTAATCGCCATCCCACCTCAGGTATGCGGCTGATGCTGGTAATGCTGCCGTTTGTCCTCCTGCTGGCCGCATACTTCTTTGGCTCGGCGGTGCGGCTGGACGCCAACCCGCATGACAAGCTGCTGCCCGGCCTGCAACAGATGCTGGATGCCCTCTCCCGGATGGCGTTCACCCCGGACAAACGCAGCGGCGAGTATCTGTTCTGGGTCGACACCCTGGTGAGCCTCGCCCGGCTGCTGGTGGGGCTGGCGATCGCCTCACTGATTGGCCTGTGCATCGGCATCACCTCCGGGGTGTTTCCGATGTGGCGCGCGTCGCTTTCGCCGCTGATGACGGTGCTGTCGATGATCCCGCCCCTGGCGATCCTGCCGGTGCTGTTTATCGTCTTCGGGCTGGATGAGCTGTCGAAGGTGATGCTGATTGTCATTGGCATCACGCCGATGCTGGCCCGGGATCTGGAGCATCGCGCCTGCGAAATCCCGCAGGAGATCCTGATTAAGGCCCAGACGCTGGGCGCCAACAGCTGGACGCTGGTGCTGCGGGTGGTTCTGCCGCAACTGCTGTCGCGCCTGCTCACCTCGCTGCGCCTGCTGCTGGGATCAGCGTGGTTATTCCTCATCTCGGCGGAGGCCATCTCTTCCACCGCCGGGCTCGGCTACCGCATTTTCCTCGTGCGCCGCTATATGGCGATGGACGTCATCATCCCGTATGTCCTGTGGATCACGCTGCTGGCCTGGCTGATGGATCTGGCCCTGCGCCAGCTGCACAAGCGCTGTTTCCCGTGGGCTGAAGGAGGCAAAGCATGAGTTTTATCACCATCGACAATATCTGGCAGGAGTACGGCGACCACGTGGTGCTGGAGCGCCTGAACCTGCAGATTAAAGAGGGCGAGTTCTGCTCGATGGTCGGCGCGTCCGGCTGCGGCAAATCGACCTTCCTGCGGCTGCTGCTCGGTCAGGAGCGTCCCAGCCGGGGCGTGATCACCCTCGACGGCAAACCGCTGGTCGCCGAGCCGGACAGCCGTCGGGGCGTGGTATTCCAGCGCTACTCCGTCTTTCCACACCTCAGCGTGCTGAATAACGTGGCCATCGGCCTCGAACTGCCGCAATCCCCGCTCCTGGGGCGTCTTTTTGGCGCCAAAAAACGCGCTGCCCGGGAGCAGGCGGCAGAGATGCTGGCAAAGGTCGGCCTCGGCCATGCCCTGGATAAATACCCGGCCCAGCTCTCGGGCGGGATGCAGCAGCGTCTGGCCATTGCCCAGGCCTTCATCATGCAGCCGCGCGTGCTGCTGCTGGACGAGCCGTTTGGCGCACTCGATCCGGGGATCCGCAAGGACATGCATGCGCTGCTGCTGCAACTGTGGGGCGAAACCCGCATGACGGTCTTTATGGTCACCCACGATCTCTCCGAAGGCTTCAACCTCGGCACCCGCCTGCTGGTGTTCGACAAAGTGCGCCTCGATCCCCAGGCCCCGAACGCTTACGGGGCGCGCATCACCTACGACATTCCGCTCAACGAGACGCGACTCTCGGCGATGAGCGGGAAGGTTTCCGACAACGTTTATGCATTAAGAGGGTAAACCTGTGAATACGACAACTTTACGCGACGAGATCCTGCCTGGCGGCGGCCATCTCTCCTTTGTGCTCAAGCGCGGACAGGCTCTGCGTATCACCGATATCGAAGGCGGAGCCAACGTCAGCCTGATGATGCTCAACGCCCATGAAAAGAGCGAGCGCCTGAACCTGCCGGACACCCTGAAAGGCCAGCACACCGCGCGCCTCACCGCCGGGCACTGCTTCTACTCCGATATGGGCCGCGTGCTGGCGGGCATCACCGCCGACACCTGCGGCTGGCACGACCCCTTTGGCGGGGTGCTCAATGCGACGGAAGCCATGGAGAAATACGGCCAGGGGCGCTATCAGGAGCTGCGCAACGGCTTCTTTCGTAACGGCACCGACAACCTGCTGGTGGAGATGGGCAAGTGGGATCTCAACCTTGAAGATCTGCTGATGGTGGTCAACTTCTTCAGCAAGGTCACGGTGGACGAGCAGGGCCAGTTCAGCTTCCACAGCGGCCACTCCCAGCCGGGCAGCTACGTGGAGCTGTTCGCCCCGATGGACACCCTGGTGGTGATGACCGCGCTGCAACACCCGATGGATCTTTCCAGAGAGTACGCCCCGCGCCCGGTGCAGCTGAGCTGGCGACAGGCGGACGAACAGGGGGCGATCAACGCCCTGCTGACGCGCCCGGAAAACGAACGTGCCATCACCAACACCCAACTTTTCGCCCTGTAAGGAGCCACACAATGACCGTAGCCAGCGAAAAACGTGCCCAGGACGCCAGCTTCCGCCATGTGATCCCGGCGGGAGAGCCCTACCTGTTCGAAGTGAAAAAAGGCCAGACCCTGCGTCTGCTGGATCTGGAAGGCAACCAGGCGGTAGACACCCTGTTTTACAATGCCGACAACCCACGGGAGCGCTACGACGCCCAGCGCACCCTGCGTCGCCAGAACAATGCGTATCTCACCAGCGGCAGCGTGCTTTACTCCAGCCTCGGCAACCCGCTGCTGACTATTGTGGCGGATACCTGCGGACGGCACGACACCCTCGGCGGCGCCTGCGCCCAGGAGAGCAACACCGTGCGTTACGCCCTCGATAAACGCCACATGCACAGCTGCCGGGATAACTTCCTCTGCGCCTGCCTGCACGATGGCCGCCTGCAAAAGCGCGACATCGGGGCCAATATCAACTTCTTTATGAACGTGCCGGTCACGCCAGAAGGCGGTCTGACCTTTGCCGACGGCATCTCCGCGCCGGGCAAATACGTCGAGCTGCGCGCAGAGTGTAACGTCATCGTGCTGATCTCCAACTGTCCGCAGCTGAACAACCCCTGCAACGGCTGGAACCCGACCCCTGCGGAGGTGCTGGTATGGAACTGACGCCGACACGCTGGCAGCGCCTGCGCCAGATGCTCTACCGCCTGTTTGAAGTCCGTGCCGGACGGATCCTGCCGTAAACCTTTTTTCCCCGTGGACGACCATGCGGTGAGCCAGTTTCCGGCGGGACGACCCGCCACCATTGAGTCTGAACTATGTTGACGAAACTCCTGATTGCTAACCGCGGGGCGATTGCCTGCCGCATTCTGCGCACCCTGCGCGCCATGAACATGGGCGGCGTGGCGGTCTATTCCGAGGCGGATATCAGCAGCCTGCATATCCGCGAGGCCGACGAAGCCATCAGCCTGGGCGACGGCCCGGCGGCGAATACCTATCTGGTCAGCGATAAAATCATCGCCGCAGCGCGTGCTACCGGCGCGCAGGCCATCCACCCCGGCTACGGTTTTCTCTCGGAGAACGCCGCCTTTGCCGAAGCCTGCGAAGCGGCGGGCATCGCTTTTGTCGGCCCGACGCCAGAGCAGCTGCGCCTGTTTGGCCTGAAACATACCGCCCGCGCGCTGGCGAAAACGCACGGCGTGCCGATGCTGGAAGGCACCGAACTGCTGGCGGACGTCAACGAGGCGCTGCGGGCGGCACAAGAGGTGGGCTATCCGGTGATGCTGAAAAGCACCGCAGGCGGGGGCGGGATCGGGATGCGCGTCTGCTATAGCGCGGCGGAACTGAATGACGCCTTCGACGCGGTGGTGCGTCTGGGTAAAAACAACTTCAGCGATGCGGGCGTCTTTATCGAGAAGTACATCGAGCGGGCGCGCCACCTGGAGGTGCAACTTTTCGGTGATGGCAACGGAGAGGTGATTGCCCTCGGCGTGCGCGACTGCTCCGTACAGCGTCGCAACCAGAAGGTGCTGGAGGAGACCCCGGCGCCCAACCTGCCGGACGGCATGGCGGAGGCGCTGTGCCAGGCTGCGATCAAGCTGGGCAAAGCGGTCAACTACCGCAGCGCGGGCACCGTGGAGTTCGTTTACGACAGCGACGCCGCCCGGTTCTACTTCCTTGAGGTTAACACCCGCCTGCAGGTGGAGCACGGCGTCACCGAGCAGGTGTGGGGCGTGGATCTGGTGCGCTGGATGATTGAGCTGGCCGCCGGAACCTTGCCTGCGCTGGCGACCCTGGCGGAAAGCCTGACCCCTGCGGGCCACGCCATTCAGGCGCGGGTGTATGCCGAAGATCCAGGCCGTCAGTTCCAGCCATCACCCGGCCTGCTCACCGAGGTGGCCTTTCCGGCGGACGACCGCCGCACCCTGCGCATCGACAGCTGGGTGGAATCCGGCTGCGAAGTGCCGCCCTTTTTTGACCCCATGCTGGCGAAAATCATCGCCTGGCAGCCGACGCGTGAAGCCGCCATTGACGCCCTGCACGCCGCGCTGGGGGACACCCGCCTGTACGGCGTGGAGACCAACCGCAGCTACCTGCAGCAGATTTTGACCTTCACCCCGTTTGCCAGCGGCCAGCCCTGGACCCGCTGTCTGGAAGGGCTGGTCTATCAGGCCGCGACCCTTGAGGTGCTCAGCGCCGGAACGCAAACCACGATTCAGGACTACCCGGGCCGCACCGGCTACTGGGCGGTGGGCGTACCGCCATCAGGCCCGATGGACAGCCGCGCGTTACGTCTTGGCAACCGCCTGCTCGGCAACGACGAGGGGGCAGCCGCGCTGGAGATCACCCTCAGCGGCCCGACGCTGAAATTTAACTGCGATGCCCAGCTGGCGGTGACCGGGGCGGAAATTGCCCTCACCCTGGACGGCGAGCCGCTGGAGAATAATCGGGTCTACCGGGTGCAGAGCGGCATGACCCTGCGGATGGGCGATATTCGCGGCGACGGGGTGCGCAGCTATCTGTGCCTGCGCGGCGGGTTTAACGTGCCGGATTATCTCGGCAGCAAAAGCACCTTTACCCTGGGGCAGTTTGGCGGCCACGCCGGGCGCGCGCTGCGTACCGGCGACGTGCTGCACCTCACGCCCTTGACCTCATCGTGCCCCGGGCAATCGCTGCCTGAGGCCCTCCACACCAGGCTCGATGCGGTGCGTACCCTGCGGGTGATCTACGGCCCGCACGGCGCGCCGGAGTATTTCACCCCTGGCTACATGAACACCTTCTTTACCACCGACTGGGAAGTGCATTTTAACTCCAGCCGCACCGGCGTGCGCCTGATTGGGCCGAAACCGGAGTGGGTGCGCGAGAGCGGCGGTGAGGCGGGGCTGCATCCGTCGAACATTCACGACAACCCGTATGCCATCGGCGCAGTAGATTTTACCGGCGACATGCCGGTGATCCTCGGCCCGGACGGGCCAAGCCTGGGCGGGTTTGTCTGCCCGGTCACCATCATCGAAGCCGACCTCCACGCGGTGGGGCAGCTGAAGGCGGGGGATAAAGTGCGCTTTGTGCCCGTGGATATCGCTACCGCCCGGCAGCTGGCTCAGGGGCAGGCCGCGCAGATTGCCAGCCTGCAGCCGCTGGACGTGGCGTGGCAGCCCGTGGAACCGGCCTCGCCGGTGGTGCTGGAGCAGGGGCAGGCTGATAAGCGGCTGGTGGCCCGGCTTTCGGGCGATACCCATCTGCTGCTGGAAATTGGCGATCCGGAGCTGGATCTGGTCCTGCGTTTTCGCGCCCACGCCCTGATGCAGGCCCTTGAGGCGCGGGCGCTGGACGGGGTTATCGATCTGACGCCGGGGATCCGCTCCCTGCAGATCCACTATCAGCCGGAGGCGCTCACGCTGGCGAGCCTGCTGGATACCGTAGCCGGGCTGTGGCAGGCGGTCTGCGAGCAGGACGCGCTGGAGGTGCCGTCGCGCATCGTCTGGCTGCCGCTCTCCTGGGACGACCCGGCCTGCCAGAAGGCGATCGACAAATACATGACCACCGTGCGCCGGGATGCGCCCTGGTGTCCGAGCAACCTGGAGTTTATCCGCCGGATTAACGATCTGGCGAACGTTGATGAGGTCTACAAAACGGTGTTTGACGCCAGCTATCTGGTGATGGGGCTGGGAGATGTCTATCTCGGGGCGCCGGTGGCTACGCCGCTGGATCCACGCCATCGTCTGGTCACCACCAAGTACAACCCGGCCCGCACCTGGACGGCGGAAAACTCGGTGGGCATCGGCGGGGCCTATCTGTGCGTCTACGGCATGGAGGGGCCGGGCGGGTACCAGTTTGTCGGCCGTACGCTGCAGATGTGGAGCCGCTATCACGCGGTGGCGGATTTTGACGGCAAGCCCTGGCTGCTGCGCTTCTTCGACCAGATCCGCTTCTACCCGGTCTCGGCCGACGAGCTGCTCACCATTCGCCGCGATTTCCCGCTGGGCCGCTATCCGATGCGCATCGAACACACCAGCCTGAAGCTGGCGGAGTACCAGCAGTTCCTCGCCGACGAAGCTCAGGAAATCGACGCCTTCCGCACCCATCAGCAGGAGGCCTTTAACGCCGAGCGCGAGCGCTGGATCGCCAACGGCCAGGCCCATTTCGACAGCAGCGACGTGCTGGCGGAGGAGGGCGACGATGCGCCGCTCCAGCCGGGACAGGAGGGCATCGACAGCCCGGTCTCCGGCAACCTGTGGCAGGTGAGCGTTGAGGTGGGCAAAGCCGTCCGCGAGGGCGATGTGCTGGTGGTGCTGGAGTCCATGAAGATGGAGATCCCGCTGCTTGCCACGCAGGACGGTATTGTCAGCCAGGTACGCGTCCAGCCGGGTTCCCCGGTGCGCGCGGGTCAGTGTGTGGTGGTTCTGGAGAAAACAGCATGAAGCATCCTTATGATTTGCGCCTCGACGTTCTGACGCAGGCCTACCGCGACGGCCGCCTGACGCCGCGCGAAGTGATTAACACTCTGCGCGAGCGGGCGCTGGCCCTGAACCCGGAGTTCAACGCCTTTATTTATCTGCTCACCCCGGAAGAGCTTGAGCCCTATCTGGCGGCGCTTGAAGGCGGATCGCCCCAGACGCTGCCGCTCTACGGCGTGCCGTTTGCCATCAAAGACAATATCGATCTGGCAGGCGTTGCCACGACCGCCGCCTGTCCGGCCTATGCTTACCAGGCCCGGGAAGATGCGACCATTGTCCGACAGCTGATTGCGCTGGGGGCTATTCCGCTGGGGAAAACCAACCTCGACCAGTTCGCTACCGGCCTGAACGGCACTCGCTCCCCCTATGGCGCGTGTCGCAACAGCGTCCATGCGGACTATCCGTCGGGGGGCTCCAGCGCGGGTTCATCGCTGGCGGTGGCGCTGGGGCTGGCGAGCTTTGCCCTCGGCACCGACACCGCCGGGAGCGGGCGCGTGCCCGCCGCGCTGAACAACCTCGTCGGGCTGAAAGCGACCAAAGGGCTAATTTCCACCGCCGGAGTGGTTCCAGCCTGCCGTACCCTGGACTGCGTGACCTTCTTTACCGCCACCGCGACGGAAGCCAGCCAGCTGCTGGCCCTGACGGCGATTCAGGATCCGCGCGACGACTACAGCCGCGCCAACCCGGCGTGGAACGGGGCGCAGGCGTTTGGCGTGCCCGCAGCAGGCTTTCGTTTCGGCGTGCCGGACCGGCTGGAGTTTCTTGGTTGCGCAGAGAGCGAAGCGATCTATCACGCCGCAAAAGCGCGCTTGATCGCCCTGGGCGGCGTGCCGGTAACCATCGATTTTTCGCCGTTTCTGGCGGCGGCGACGCTGCTCTATAACGGCCCGTGGGTGGCGGAGCGTTACCACGTGGCGGGCAAACTTATTGAACAGCAGCCCGATGCGGTTATGCCGGTGATTCGTGACGTGCTGGGCAAAGCCCCCGGGACCGATGCGGTGGCGGCCTTTGACGCGCAGTATCAACTGCAGGGTTACAAACGGGCATGCGATGCCATTATGGCGGAGCTGGACTGCGTGCTCACGCCAACCTATCCGCGCCCGGTGACCCTGGCAGAACTGGCGGAGGAGCCGGTGAAGCGCAACTCCGATCTTGGGGTCTATACCAACTTTATGAACCTGCTGGACTATGCCGCCGTGGCGGTGCCAGCCGGGCATATGGCGAACGGCCTGCCCTCGGGGGTGACCCTGTTTGGCCGGGCGTTTACCGACCAGTATTTGCTGAGCCTTGCCGACGCGTTACAGCGTCAGCAGAATCTGGCCTTGCCCGGAGATCGCACATTGCACGAGAGGGCACCTGCGACAGCGGCCAGCCACGATCGTCTGCCGGTCGTTGTTTGCGGGGCGCATCTGGACGGGCTGGCGCTCAATCACCAGCTGCGCCAGCGCGGGGCCACCTTGCGCGAGACAACCCGCAGCGCGCCGCACTATTGTCTGTATGCCCTGGCCGACGGCAAACGGCCCGGCATGGTGCGCGACCGCGAACGCGGGGCGGCGATTGCCGTGGAGGTGTGGGAATTGCCGCACGCCGAAGTGGGATCCTTTCTGGCGGGCATTCCTGCCCCGCTGGGGCTCGGGAAAGTGGAGCTGGAGGACGGGCGCTGGTTAACCGGGTTTATCTGCGAGAAGTACGGCCTGCAGGGGGCGAAGGATATTACCGCGTTCGGGGGCTGGAGAGCCTGGCTTACTCAGCAAAAGTAAGCCAGGGAAAGGTTAACGGTAGAGCGGCTTTTCGGCCACCGGTATCAGCAGGCCGGACTGCCACTCTGCCAGCGTCAGTTGGGTCAGTTTGCCCAGCGCGCGGTAGAAGGGGTGGCCTGCGTTTTCGGTGAACACGGTAAGAAAACGGCTGCTCCAGGGCAGCAGATGCCAGGCCAGCAGCTGTTCGCACTCTGCGTCACGGCCGGTTTCCGCCAGCCATGCCGCCATCAGCAGCAGGGCGCCAAAGTGATCTTCCGGCTCGTTTTGCGCCATCTCAAACACGATGCCATTGTCGCGCATCCACTGGCGCAGCGCGAGGGTGGAGTCGCCGAACAGCACCGATTCGCGATCCAGCCACACCGATCCCCACGGCGGGGCGGGCAGCGCCCAGGGGCCAACAAACAGACGCTGCCAGGCGGTGCGCAGGGGCTCATCGCAAGGCTCGCGCAGTTCGTCGGCGACGGCGGCCAGCCGCTCGTTATCCAGCGGCCAGTCGTGCAGCCAGTCGGTCTGGGTCAACGCCGTGACCAGCGGCGCGGCCTCGGGGCTGTCCGGCGCGTAGTAAAACAGGGCGCCCAACACGCGGGCAGTAAAAGCAAACGACTCTCTCATACTTCATCCTTCAACTGCGCGGGTTGCCCCGCGCTGACTCATTATTTACGCTTTTTCAATCTGCACCAGGTTGGTGTGCTGCGGATTACCCTTCGCCAGCGGGGATGGACGATGGGTGGTCAGGGTGTTGATGCACGAACCGTGGTCAATGCGATCCCCGGTCATGTTGGCATCGTGCCACGCCCCCTGGCCCATGGCGCTGACGCCCGGCATGATGCGCGGGGTCACTTTCGCCGGAATGCGCAGCTCGCCCCGGGCGTTCCAGACCCGCACCATGTCGCCGTTTGCTATCCCGCGCGACGCGGCGTCCACCGGGTTGAGCCACACCTCCTGACGGCAGGCGGCCTGCAGCACATCCACGTTGCCATAGCTGGAGTGGGTGCGGGCCTTGTAGTGGAAGCCAAACAGCTGCAGCGGGAACTGGCTGCGCTCAGGATCGTCCCAGCCTTCAAAGGTGGAGGCATAGACCGGCAGCGGGCTGATGGTTTCGTCTTTCTCCAGTTGCCAAGAACCTGCAATGTCGGCCAGCCTGCTGGAGTAGATCTCGATTTTCCCCGACGGCGTTTTCAGCGGGTTAGCCGCCGGGTCGTCACGGAATTTCTTGTAAGCGACAAAATGCCCGTTCGGATCCTTACGTTTATAGATACCCATCGCTTTCAGCTCTTCATAAGAAGGAAGCTGCGGATCTTTAGCCACCATCTTAGCGTAGAGGTACTGCAACCATTCTGCCTGGGTCCGGCCTTCGGTAAAGCGTTGATGCACGTTCGGGCCGAGGCGTTTCGCCACCTCGCTCATGATCCAGTAGATGGGCTTGCGTTCGAATTTTGGCGCAGTCACCGGCTGGAGGAAGATCAGATAGCCCATGTTTCCGGCGTAGTCGTTGGGAATGATGTCTTCCTGTTCGACGGTCATCAGATCCGGCAGCAGCAGATCGGCATATTTCGCCGAAGAGGTCATAAAGTTGTCGATCACCACAATCATTTCGCACTTGCTCTCGTCCTGCAGAATGTCGTGGGTTTTGTTGATATCCGAATGCTGGTTGATGATGGTGTTACCGGCATAGTTCCAGATGAACTTGATCGGCACGTCGAGCTTATCTTTGCCGAGCACCCCGTCGCGGGTGGCGGTCATCTCCGGACCGCGGGCGATAGCGTCGGTCCAGCTGAAGCAGGAGATTTGGGTTTTGACCGGGTTCTCCGGCAGCGGCATGCGTTCGATGGTTATGGTGTAGGTGGATTCACGCGCGCCGCTGTTGCCGCCGTTAATGCCGACGTTACCGGTGAGGATCGGCAGCATGGCGATGGCGCGGGAGGTCAGCTCGCCGTTGGCCTGACGCTGCGGCCCCCAGCCCTGGCAGATATATGCCGGTTTCGCGGTGCCGATTTCACGGGCCAGCTTAACGATCCGATCGACAGGAATACCGGTGATGCGCGAGGCCCACTCTGGCGTTTTGGCGGTGGCATCATCGCCCTGGCCCAGAATATAGGCCTTGTAATGGCCGTTGGCGGGCGCGCCTTCCGGCAGGGTGGTTTCGTCGTAACCCACGCAATATTTATCGAGGAACGGCTGATCGACAAGGTTTTCGTTAATCAGCACCCAGGCGATGCCTGCGACCAGGGCGGCATCCGTACCCGGTCGAATCGGGATCCACTCATCTTCACGCCCGGCGGCGGTATCGGTGTAGCGAGGATCGATGACGATCATGCGCGCATTCGAGCGTTCCCGCGCCTGTTCAAGGTAATACGTGATCCCGCCGCCGCTCATGCGTGTTTCCGCCGGGTTATTACCGAACATCACCACCAGCTTGCTGTTTTCAATATCCGAGGTACTGTTGCCCTCGTTACTGCCGTAGGTGTAAGGCATGGCACAGGCGATCTGCGCCGTGCTGTAAGTACCGTAATGGCTCAGGAAGCCGCCGTAGCAGTTCATCAAACGGGCCACCAGAGAGGCGTAAGGTGAGGAGCGGGTAATATTACCGCCGACAATTCCGGAAGAGTAATTAATGTAGACCGCTTCGTTGCCGTATTTAGCCACCACGTCGCGCAGGCTGGTGGTGAGCAGATCCAGGGCTTCATCCCAGGTGATGCGTTCGAACTTGCCTTCTCCGCGTTTGCCCACGCGCTTCATGGGATAATTAAGACGATCGGGATGATTAATGCGTCTACGGATCGAGCGTCCGCGCAGGCAGGCGCGCACCTGATGGTTGCCGTAGATGTCGTCGCCGGTGTTGTCGGTTTCTACCCAGTAAACTTCATCGTCACGCACGTGCAGGCGCAGGGCGCAGCGGCTACCGCAGTTGACCGAACAGGCGCCCCAGACCACTTTATCCGCGCGCGCCTGCTGCACGGCGGCAGCGGCAGGGCGTAAACCAAAGGGCAATGACAGGCCGCCCGCGGCAAGCGCAAGGGATCCGATGGCGGTCGATTTGACAAGGGTACGGCGGCTGATCCCGCCGCTTGGCTCATTATCTGACATGACTCACTCCATTAGGTTCGTCGTTGAGAACTGATTTCAGCCGTGATGACGATCTGGCTAATGGAGGGGAGTGTTACCCATTAAGGGGGAGTTAATATTAATGTACATCAAAACAAAGGAGATTCCCCCGCGTTAACGGGGGTAAAACTCACTGCGGCTCGCGTGGCGCCGGGGCCTGATTGCCGCCTCCGCTGACCGGATAGTTGCCGCTGCTGGTGCGGGTATAGAGGATTTTGAGGGTGTCATTGGCGCAGTGGCCTACCACTTCGGCGTCGGGCTTATCGGCCTGATCGTTAGGCACAATGTTCAGCATAAAGCCACTTTCCGGTACGCCGTTATTGATGATCCGCTGCTGGATGTCGCTTTTGATCCGTTCGCAGTTATCGGGTGCCGCCAGCGCGGCCGGGGCAATGCCCGCCAGCAAAAGTGCAGTAATCCAGGGTAACCGTTTCATATCTGCCTCCTTACGACTGTGTGTGACTATAATAATAGCTAATGTAAACGGTTGTATTTGTTAATATGCCTGGAATTATCTTCTGCTATCGGTAGGTCATGTGAATAAACACGCGCTTATGCTTGTCCTTGCAGCACTGTTGGCGGGGTGTGACAACACCGCCGCGCCGCTGTCGTTTACGCCAGAAATGGCCAGTTTTTCCAACGAGTTTGATTTCGATCCCCTGCGCGGGCCGGTGAAAGACTTCAGCCAGACGCTGTTCAATGAAAAAGGGGAAGTGGCAAAGCGCGTCAGCGGCACGCTCTCCACGGAAGGCTGTTTTGACAGCCTGGAGCTGCACGATCTCGAGGCCAACACCGGCATCGCCCTGGTGCTGGACGCTAATTATTATCTTGATGCACAAACCCAGCAAAAAAAGCTGCGGCTGCAGGGCAAGTGCCAGCTGGCGGAACTGCCCGCGTCGGGGATCTCATGGGATACCGATGACAACGGGTTCATCGTCAGCGCCCACGGCAAGGATATGGAAGTGAACTATCGCTACGATGCCGACGGTTATCCGCTGGGCAAAACCACCGTCTCCGGGGAGCAGCATCTCTCGATTACGGCGACACCGGCGGCAGACAAGCGCAAGAAGCTGGACTACACCTCGGTAAGCCAGTTGAACGAGAAGCCGCTGGGCAATGTGAAGCAGACCTGTGATTACGACAGCCACGATAATCCCGTGGAGTGCGAGCTGGAAGTGGTGGATGAAAGCGTTAAACCTGCGGTGTCGCGGAAGTACACCATCAAAAACAGCATCGAATACTACTAAGCACCGCGCGGAGTACAGCGCGGTGCCTGCGGGCAGAAATCAGGGGGCCATCACGCGGCCGGTGCGGCGGTCGAGGCAGCGCAGGGTGTTGGGCTCCCAGTAGGCGTTGACGTTGGCGCTCTGCTGGCACTTATCCCGCGCGTCAAAGGCTACATCCTCTTTATCCCACTCTTTCTCAGCGCGGGTATTCACCTTGTGGCGCAGGCTGCGGGTGTCGTTCCATTGCTCTTTATCCATGGCGGCATTCTGACGGCTCTGGGCGCTGTCGCCGGATTCAATAATCAGTTTGCTGGTGTTGGCGGATACTGGCGCGATGAAAACAGCGGCCAGCAGGGCAGCCATACAGAGGCGTGTGCTCAATTTACGCATAACGATTTCCTTATTGGCGGTGGAAATTCGAATAACCACCGGGATTCTACAACAGTCCATTTTGAGGTCATACCCACATCAGGTATGTGGAAGGGTTCCTTTCACATTCAGGTATGATAACCCATCACTCATCAGACAACGTTAAATATGTTTAAAACAACTTTGCTCTTTTTCGCCACGGCGCTGTGCGAAATTCTCGGCTGTTTTCTGCCCTGGCTATGGCTGAAAAAGGGCGCTTCGGTGCTGCTGTTAATTCCCGCGGGCGTTGCCCTGGCGCTGTTTGTCTGGCTGCTGACGCTGCATCCGGCGGCAAGCGGGCGCGTCTATGCCGCCTATGGCGGGGTGTACGTCTGCACCGCGCTGCTGTGGCTGCGGGTGGTGGATGGCGTGAAGCTGAGCCTCTACGACTGGGCTGGCGCGGCGGTTGCGCTGTGCGGCATGTTAATCATCGTGGCAGGCTGGGGGCGCGCATAAGCGCCCAATCTGTGATCAAGCGACGATTTTTCGATCTTCATACTTGTATGGTAGTAGGGTGATTGCGTAAATTTCCTGCATCACAACAAAAGATGTAAGGAACCAGAACATGAAGATCGTAGGGGCTGAAGTATTTGTCACCTGTCCAGGGCGCAACTTTGTCACGCTGAAGATCACCACCGACGAAGGGATTGTCGGCCTGGGTGATGCCACCTTAAATGGCCGCGAGCTCTCCGTCGCGTCCTACCTGAAAGATCATCTCTGCCCGCAGTTAATCGGCCGCGATGCTCACCGTATCGAAGATATCTGGCAGTTCTTCTATAAAGGCGCGTACTGGCGTCGTGGCCCGGTCACCATGTCGGCGATTTCCGCCATCGACATGGCGCTGTGGGATATCAAAGCCAAAGCCGCCAATATGCCGCTGTACCAGCTGCTGGGCGGGGCCTCCCGTGAAGGGGTGATGGTTTACTGCCACACCACCGGACACACCATCGACGACGTGCTGGAAGATTACGCCCGCCATAAAGAGATGGGCTTCAAGGCGATCCGCGTTCAGTGCGGCGTGCCGGGAATGAAAACCACCTACGGCATGTCTAAAGGGAAAGGGCTGGCGTATGAGCCTGCCACCAAGGGCAACTGGCCGGAAGAGCAGCTGTGGTCAACCGAAAAGTACCTCGATTTTACCCCGAAACTGTTTGACGCCGTGCGTAACAAGTATGGCTTTAATGAACACCTGCTGCACGACATGCACCACCGCCTGACGCCGATCGAAGCGGCGCGTTTCGGCAAGAGCATCGAACAGTACCGGATGTTCTGGATGGAAGACCCGACGCCAGCCGAGAACCAGGAGTGCTTCCGTCTGATCCGCCAGCACACCGTCACCCCAATTGCCGTGGGTGAAGTGTTCAACAGCATCTGGGACTGCAAGCAGCTGATCGAAGAGCAGCTGATCGATTACATCCGCACCACCATCACCCATGCGGGCGGTATCACCGGGATGCGTCGGATTGCCGATTTCGCCTCGCTCTACCAGGTGCGCACCGGTTCACACGGTCCGTCGGATCTGTCACCGATTTGCCACGCCGCGGCGCTGCACTTCGACCTGTGGGTACCGAACTTTGGCGTGCAGGAGTACATGGGCTATTCCGAGCAGATGCTGGAAGTGTTCCATCATAACTGGACCTTCGAAGACGGCTACATGCATCCGGGCGATAAGCCGGGCCTGGGCATCGATTTTGATGAAAAACTGGCGGCGAAATATCCCTACGATCCCGCTTATCTGCCGGTTGCCCGTCTCGAAGACGGCACGCTGTGGAACTGGTAAAGGAGCAGAAGATGAAAAGTATCGTTATTCAACAACCGAATGCGCTGGCGATCGAAGAGCGTCCGTTACCGTCTCCTGCCGCAGGCGAAGTGCGCGTCAAGGTGAAGCTGGCCGGGATCTGCGGCTCCGACAGCCATATCTATCGCGGCCACAATCCGTTCGCCAGATACCCGCGCGTGATCGGCCATGAGTTCTTTGGCGTCATCGATGCCGTAGGCGAGGGCGTCGACACCTCGCGCCTGGGCCAGCGCGTCTCGGTTGATCCGGTGATCAGCTGCGGGCACTGCTACCCGTGCTCGGTGGGCAAACCGAACGTCTGCACCTCGCTGGTGGTGCTGGGCGTACACCGCGACGGCGGCTTCAGTGAATACGCCGTGGTGCCGGCTAAAAATGCCTGGGTCATTCCGGATGCCATCAGCGATAAGCACGCGGTCATGGTTGAACCCTTCACGATTGCCGCCAACGTTACCGGCCATGCTTGCCCGACAGAGCAGGACGTGGCGCTTATTTATGGCGCCGGGCCGATGGGGCTGGTCACCGTTCAGGCGCTGAAGGGCGTCTACAAGGTGAAACAGGTGATTGTGGTCGATCGCATCGACGAGCGCCTGGAGATGGCGCAGCGCTGCGGGGCCGACTGGGTCATCAACAATGGTAATCAGTCGTTGCAGGCTGTGCTGGAAGAGAAGGGCATCAAGCCGACCCTGATTATCGATGCGGCCTGTCACCCCTCTATTTTGCAGGAAGCGGTCAATCTCGCCTCGCCGGGCGGGCGGATTGTGCTGATGGGCTTCTCCAGCGATCCAAGCCAGGTTGCCCAGCAGGGGATCACCGGCAAAGAGCTCTCTATTTTCTCCTCACGCCTGAATGCCAATAAGTTCCCGGTGGTCATCGACTGGCTGGAGAAAGGACTTATCGATCCCGATAAATTGATTACTCACACCTTTGAGTATCAGCACGTTAAAGACGCCATTGAACTGTTCGAGAAAGACCAGCGGCAGTGCTGCAAGGTATTACTGACGTTCTCTGAATAATAATAGTGAATGCGGTTTAGCGGTACGCATCTTACCCTGTTGAGATAGCCAATATGACTCAAGTACAACATGAAAGATCCACATCTGACCTGATCAAAGCCGCCGTATCCGGGTGGCTTGGCACCGCGTTAGAGTTTATGGACTTCCAGCTTTACTCGCTGGGCGCGGCGTTAGTCTTCCACGAAATCTTCTTCCCGGAGCAGTCGGCTGCGATGGCGCTGATTCTGGCGATGGGCACCTACGGCGCGGGCTATATCGCCCGTATCGTCGGCGCCTTTATCTTCGGCAAAATGGGCGACAGCGTAGGCCGTAAGAAGGTGTTGTTTATCACCATCACCATGATGGGGATCTGCACTACCCTCATCGGCGTGCTGCCGACCTATGCGCAGATTGGTATTTTCGCACCGATACTGCTGGTGACGCTGCGTATTATCCAGGGGCTGGGCGCAGGCGCTGAGATCTCTGGCGCAGGCACCATGCTGGCGGAATATGCGCCGAAAGGGAAACGCGGGATCATCTCTTCCCTGGTGGCGATGGGCACCAACTGCGGCACCCTGAGCGCCACCGCGATCTGGGCGGTAATGTTCTTTGCCCTCGACCGTGAAGAGCTGATTGCCTGGGGCTGGCGCGTGCCGTTCCTCGCAAGCGTGGTGGTGATGATCTTTGCCATCTGGCTGCGTATGAACCTCAAAGAGAGCCCGGTATTTGAGCAGGTCGCTGAAGAGGCTCCGGCACAGGCCGCTGTTGCTCAGGAGAGCACCCTGGGTGCAATGCTGAAGAGCAAATCGTTCTGGCTGGCTACCGGCCTGCGTTTCGGCCAGGCGGGTAACTCCGGCCTGATCCAGACCTTCCTTGCCGGTTATCTGGTGCAGACGCTGCTGTTTGATAAAGCGATCCCGACCGATGCCCTAATGATCAGCTCGATTCTCGGCTTTATTACTATTCCGCTGCTGGGCTGGTTATCCGATAAATTTGGCCGTCGTCTGCCTTATATTCTGCTGAGCATTTCGGCCATCATTCTGGCCTACCCGATGATCTCGATTATTGTCGATAAGTCGTACAGCCCTGGCGTGATCATGGCCTCGATTATCGTTATCCATAACTTAGCGGTACTCGGTCTGTTCGCCCTGGAAAACATCACCATGGCCGAGATGTTTGGCTCGCGTAACCGCTTTACCCGGATGGCGATTTCAAAAGAGGCGGGCGGTCTGATTGCGGTTGGTTTTGGTCCGGTGCTGGCGGGTATCTTCTGCAACATGACCGGCTCCTGGTGGCCAATTGTGGTGATGGTGATTGTCTACTCCTGCATCGGCCTGATTTCAGCCCTGCTGATGCCTGAAGTATGCGATCGCGACCTTAGCGCGCTGGAAGACGCCGCAGACGACAAATCTGCCGCAATGAGGGTGAGCGGTAAACATCGCGCCATTTCCTGATGTCCCAAGACTCTCCTGTAAAAGCAGGGGAGTCTTTTTCCTTTCAAAAGCCAGCATTAATGAGTATCCCGCCATCTCCTCACATCATTGGTTTATAGCATTGGGGTTTTTATCGAATGCTGTCACACAACTTGCAATTGATGTCACACCAGATGGTGAAAAGTTAACGTAAATCAATATCGACGTACCAACAATCAGTATGGTTAACGGCAGAGAATTTTTTATTCTGCCTACCATTCTAGTTGGGTTAGTAAGCCGGGCCAGGTGAAGCAACCGGCCCGGATCCATCGCTTAATCACATTAACGAGTACTATCATGAAAAATCCGTTATTACATGCGCAAGCCACGCTTCCTCAATACAACCGCGACAACCTGCAGACACGCATCGTGCATCTCGGGTTTGGTGCCTTCCATCGCGCGCATCAGGCAGTCTATGCCGATATATTGGCCGCCGATCACGGCAGTGAGTGGGGCTATTGCGAGGTCAATCTGATTGGCGGCGAGCAGCAGATTGCGGATCTCAAGGCGCAGGATAATCTCTTCACCGTGGCGGAAATGTCTGCCGATGCCTGGACGGCGCGGGTTGTTGGCGTGGTCAAAAAAGCGCTGCATGCCCAGGTGGATGGGCTGGAAGCGGTGCTGGATGCCATGTGCGAGCCGCAGGTGGCGATCGTCTCGTTAACCATCACCGAAAAAGGCTACTGCCATGCCCCGGCTACCGGGCAGTTGATGCTCGATCACCCGCTGATCGCCGCCGATCTGCAGAATCCTCACCAGCCGGTTTCCGCGGTGGGTGTGGTGGTAGAAGCGCTGGCGCGACGCAAACAAGCCGGGCTGCCGGCCTTCACCGTGATGTCCTGCGACAACATGCCGGAGAACGGCCATGTGATGCGCAACGTGACCTGCGCCTATGCCCGCGCGGTGAGCGCTGAGCTGGCGGACTGGATCGAAACGCACGTCACCTTCCCGTCAACCATGGTCGACCGTATTGTGCCTGCCGTCACCGCCGATACGCTGAATAAAATCGAACAGATCACCGGCGTGCGCGATCCGGCAGGGGTAGCCTGTGAGCCGTTCCGCCAGTGGGTTATCGAAGACAACTTTGTCGCGGGTCGTCCGGCGTGGGAGAAAGCCGGGGCTGAACTGGTGGCCGATGTGATCCCGTTCGAAGAGATGAAGCTGCGTATGCTGAACGGCAGCCACTCCTTCCTGGCCTACCTGGGCTATCTGGCGGGCTATCAGCACATTAACGACTGCATGGAGGACGCGAACTACAAGCGCGCCGCCCGCGCGCTGATGTTAAACGAACAGGCCCCGACCCTGAAAGTCACCGGTGTGGATCTCGAACGTTACGCCGATCTATTGATCGAACGCTACAGCAATCCGGCGCTGCGCCACCGTACCTGGCAGATCGCCATGGACGGCAGCCAGAAGCTGCCTCAGCGTATGCTGGATTCCGTGCGCTGGCACCGGGTGCATCAGAAGCCCTTCCCGCTGCTGGCGCTGGGCGTGGCGGGCTGGATGCGTTACGTCGGAGGGGTGGACGAGCGTGGTGAAGCCATCGAGGTGTGCGATCCGCTGCTGCCGGTGATTCAGGCGGCGGTCAAAGGCAGTGCGGAAGGCGAAAGCCGCGTAAAAGCGCTGCTGGGAATTGACACTATTTTCGGCCAGGAGTTACCGCAGGATAAGGTATTTGTTGATGCAGTGATGAATGCCTACGCGACATTATTAAAAGACGGGGCCAAAGCCACGGTCGCACAATACGCCGCACAGATTTAACCTCTCTTTATGCCGCCGTTCGCGGCGGCATAGTCAATAAACACTTCTTTACTTATCCCGCCTATTTCCTGACCGAGTCGTTTAAGGTTCGTTTCATAAAAACATGTCAATCTGAATATCGTTAACAAGCACATTGTCGATATAAGGAGAAGGGCGTATGTATAAGAAAATATTGATGCCTGTCGATGTCTTTGAAATGGATTTAAGTGATAAGGCTGTGCGTCACGCCGCGTTTCTGGCCCGGGCGGATAATGCTGAAATCACGCTGTTAAATGTTCTTCCGGTCAACAGCCGCGCGCTGCTGCGGGGCTTTTCGTCGGATATCGCTAAGTTCGAAGCCTATATGACCGAAGAGTCAAAGAGAAAGATGAACGAATTAAAGCGGCTCTTTGATGTACCGCCGGAGAGAATGCATACCGAAGTGCGTTTTGGCAGCGTGCGGGATGAAATTATCGCGACGGGGACTGAAGGTAAATTCGATATTATTGTTATCGGTTCGAAAAAGCCTGGCGTGACGACCCATCTGCTGGGTTCGAATGCGGAATCGGTATTACGCTATGCCAAAATTCCGGTTTTAGTGGTGCGTTAATCAAATAATTTGCCGCATCCCGAATATTCGACGGGATGCGGAAGTTTTACTCTTCGCTAAACCAGTCGCTGTTTTCCTGACGAATTAACTGCACTGACTCGCCAATTTCCTGCAGATGCAGGGTCATCGCTTTTTCTACCGCATCGGCGTCGCGCTTTTCCAGCGCATTGAAAATATCCAGATGCTGTCGCAGCAACATCTCCGGCGGAGAAACGTGGTCAAGACTCATGTAACGCACCCGGTCCATGGTCGCCTTGATATTCTCGATGGTATCCCACGCCAGCTGGCAGCCAGCAATCTGCGCCAGCTTCTGGTGAAATTCGTCGTCGAGCAGGAAGAAATCATTCAGCTGTTTACGCTCAATGGCGATGCGCTGCTGGTGCAGGTTCTGCTCCAGCTGATAACACTGGTTGTCGTCGACCAGGCCTGCCGCACGACGGACCACGGCGCACTCGATGGCCTGACGGACAAAACAGCCGTTCTGCACCTGGCTGAGGGAGATCTTATTGACGTAGCTGCCGCGCTGGGGGCGGATCTGAATCAGGCCGTTTTCGGCAAGCTTAATAAAGGCTTCGCGAACCGGCTGACGGGAGACATCAAAACGGACCGACACCTCTTTTTCAGAAAGTGGGGTGCCCGGCGGGATCAGACAGTGCACGATGTCGCTGCGCAGAATACGATAAATTTGCTGATTAACGGGTTGTGTCGGATTAAGTTGCGATTCAGCGGCCATTCGATGTGATTTCTCAGAGAGTTAACCGGGAAATACTACCATTCTTTTGCCTGGTATCCCAGTCCCGGCCCGCAGGCCGGGCGGGGAAAGATCATCCGCGATGGACGCTCAGGCCAGCAAAGCTCTGAGTCACCGGCATCATTTCAACGGTGTTGATGTTGACATGTTTCGGCAGGGTCGCCACCCACCAGACGGCTTCGGTAACATCTTCCGGGGTCAGGGCGGTGGTATTCTCGTAGGTTTTACCTGCTTTGTCGTCGTCGCCTTTAAAGCGGACGTTGGAAAACTCGGTGCCGCCAACCAGGCCCGGCTCGACATCCGTCACGCGAATGGCGGTGCCGTGCAGGTCGGTGCGCAGGTTCAGGCTGAACTGGCGCACAAAGGCCTTGGTCGCGCCATAGACGTTGCCGCCCGCATACGGCCAGCTACCGGCAGTGGAGCCGATGTTGATCACGTGACCGCGGTTGCGCTCGACCATGCCAGGCAGCACGGCGCGGGTCATATAGACCAGGCCTTTGTTATTGGTGTCGATCATCGTTTCCCAGTCTTCGACGCTGGCTTTATGCGCAGGCTCAAGTCCCAGCGCCAGCCCGGCGTTGTTAACCAGAACGTCGATATCACGCCACTCAGCCGGCAGGTTGGCAATCATCTCTTCAATGGATGCGCGGTTACGCACGTCCAGCTGTGCGGTCAGAATGCTGTCGCCGAGCTCCTCTTTCAGCTCCTGCAAACGCTCCTGACGACGGCCGGTGGCAATCACCTTATGGCCGTTGGCGACGAAGCGACGCGTGATGCTTTCACCAAAACCCGCAGTTGCTCCGGTAACTAAAATTATCATCTCACTGTTCCTCAACGCTTTTTGTGTTGTACTACCATAGCATGTGATCTGACGCAGAGTAAGATGACTTTTCATGCCCGTATGGCGGCAGATATTGCAGCGCATGTCGGGCTGGCCTACTCTGGTGAGATTCATCATATTCAGGAGTCTGATATGTCTGGCACCAATCCTTTTTTCGCAGACAGCTCGCTGCCGTACCAGGCACCGCATTTTGATCTGATCCGCGACGAGCACTACCGTCCGGCCTTCGACGCCGCTATCCGTCAGAAGCGTGAGGAGATCGCGGCAATTGCCGGATCTGCGGATGCGCCCGATTTCGCCAATACCGTGCTGGCGCTGGAGAAAAGCGGCGCTCTGCTGAGCCGGGTGAGCAGCGTCTTCTTCGCCATGACCTCGGCGCACACCAATGACTATCTGCAGCAGCTGGAAGAGGCGGTCTCAACCGAGCTGGCGGCGCTGGCGAACGATATCTGGCTCAATGATGCGCTCTTTGCCCGCGTGGATGCCATCTACAACGATCGGCAGGCGATGGCGCCGGATGCCGAGTCTCTGCGCCTGATTGAAGAACTTCATCAGCGCTTTATTCTGGCCGGAGCCCGGTTGGGCGAGGCGGAAAAGCAGGAGCTGAAGGCGCTTAATACCGAAGCGGCCACTCTGATCAGCCAGTTTAACCAGCGCCTGCTGGCAGCGGACAAAGCGGGTGGGCTGGTGGTGGATTATCTGCACCAGCTGGATGGCCTGAGCCCGGCGGAACAGGCGGCGGCTGCCCAGGCCGCGGAGGAGAAGGGGCTCAGCGATCGCTGGCTCATTCCGCTGTTGAATACCACCCAGCAGCCGGCGCTGCAACAGCTGCGCGATCGTAAGATCAGGGAAAATCTCTTCAAGGCAGGCTGGCTGCGCACGCAAAAAAATGATGCCAACGACACCCGGGAGGTGATCGCCCGGCTGGTGGCCCTGCGTGCCCGCCAGGCGGAACTGCTGGGTTACAGCAACTATGCCAGCTGGAAAATCGCCGATCAGATGGCAAAAAAACCCGACGCCGCGCTGCAGTTTATGCGCGGGATCGTCCCGGCCGCACGGGGTCGCGCCCTGCAGGAGCAGGCCGACATTCAGAAAGTGATTGATGACGAGCAGGGGCATTTCCAGGTGCAGGCCTGGGACTGGTCGTTTTACGCCGAGCGCGTGCGTCTGGCGAAATACGCTCTGGATGAGACGCAGGTTAAACCCTATTTTGCCCTCAACAGGGTCCTGACTGACGGCGTATTCTGGGCGGCGACCCAGCTGTTCGGGATCACCTTTGCCGAGCGCAACGACATTCCCGTCTACCATCCTGACGTGCGCGTCTGGGAGATCTTCGATCACAACGGTGAGGGGATGGCGCTCTTTTACGGTGACTTTTTCGCCCGCGACTCGAAAGGCGGCGGGGCGTGGATGGGCAACTTTGTCGAGCAATCTAATGAGTTCAATACCCGCCCGGTGATCTACAACGTCTGCAACTATCAGAAACCGGCGGAAGGCCAGCCGGCGCTGATCTCCTGGGATGATGTCATCACCCTGTTCCACGAGTTTGGTCATACTCTGCACGGTCTGTTTGCCAGCCAGCGTTACGCCACGCTCTCCGGCACCAACACGCCGCGTGATTTTGTGGAGTTCCCGTCGCAAATTAACGAACACTGGGCCAGCCATCCTGATGTCTTTGCCCACTATGCCCGCCACTATCAGACCGGGGAGCCGATGCCCGACGCCCTGCGCGAGAAAATGCTCAGCGCTACCCAGTTTAATAAAGGCTATGACATGACCGAACTGCTCAGCGCCGCGCTGCTGGATATGAACTGGCACGGCATCGCCGCCAGCGAAGCGCCAGCAGACGTCGAGGCATTCGAAACCGCAGCGCTGAAGCGCGAGCAGCTGGATCTCCCCGCCGTACCGCCGCGCTACCGTAGCAGCTACTTCGCCCATATCTTCGGAGGCGGCTACGCAGCAGGCTATTACGCCTATCTCTGGACACAAATGCTGGCCGACGACGGCTATCAGTGGTTCGTGGAAGAGGGCGGACTGACCCGTGAAAACGGACAGAAATTCCGCGAGGCGATTTTGTCCCGCGGGAATAGCACTGATTTAGCAGAACTTTATCGCCAGTGGCGCGGGCACGATCCACAGATTGAACCGATGCTGGTGAATCGCGGGTTGAGTGCGTAAGGGCTTTTTCAGGCTGGAAACAGAACCGGGCATCACGCCCGGTTTTTTGTTCGTTTTTTTCTTCCCCAAAACTCCTCCAAAATTCTTCCCCAAAATGAATCCTTAAATTCTGCGAAATTTGCAGGGGGATACGGCCCAATTATTCACGTAGCTACACCTTCACTTTCACCCAGTCGAGACCGCGATCATTATGATACTGCGCTGTCATTCTGTCTGATGAGTGACCCAGTAACTGCTGGGTGTTGATGCCTTGTTCCTCATACAGACGCTCCGAAAGAGATCGCTGCTCGTGAAAGGTCGGCATTGTTTTCCCGTCCTCTACGGAAATGCCGGTGCTGTCGATAGCGACCTTGAAGGAGACGCTAAGGCTGTTCTCGCCAACCTGATCGCCCGCCTTAACATTACCGCTTGATGTCACATGATGAAGAAGCCAGGGGCTTACGACCCGATCCCTACATCGCTTAATCACCTGCGCCAGGGTGATATCCAACATCTCGCAGCGTAGCGAGAGAGGTATAGCCAGTTTCACCCCCGTCTTTTGCTGCTCAACATGGAGATGGCCATCCCAGACATCAGAGAACTTCATTTTGGCGATGTCCCCGCGCCGTTGCCCGGTGACCACCGCCAGAAGCATGGAGTTTTGGACGTAGGGTGCCATATTGCCGGCTGCTTCAAATATCACTTTCCACATTTCCAGGTTCAGTCGAGAACGGGTCACTCGGACGGTGACTTTTCTTGTGGCCAGCGCCGGGTTATATCCCGGTTCAACTTCACCTGCGTGCTGCGCTTCTCTGAACAGATCAATCCAGACACTCCGGAGCGTTTGCGCCATCCGCGCTTTGCCTCTGGCTTTATATTCGTCGGTAATGGACGCCAGCATTTTGGTGGTGACCTCCTGAATACCAATGTCAGGCATCCTTTCAGCCAACACGTTGGTGCAGGTCCTTCTGGATTTAAGCGTATTATTTTTTATCTCCTTATTGCTGAGCCGCTCTTCCTGTATTTTCAAATACCGTTCGATCCATACGCGCATCCGCATCGATTTCTTTGAGTTAACCTTCTTATGGCTGACCATATCGATCAGGGCAAACGACTGTGCCGCTTCCTGCTGCGCCAGCAGGCGGTTCAGTTCAGTGGCGGCCAGTCTGGCCGCCTCCTGATCGGTACCAAAACCGATAAATTGGCCGGTTAAAGGATGCCGGTATTGCCAGTAGGTTTTGCTGTTGCGCTTATCCAGCTTGCAATAGAGATTTGGGATATCAACCCTGTGATTGCGTGGTCTGGCTGCCATTAATTACTCGCTCCATAAGCGTCTTAACCGCTTTCGGCATGCGTGGTGGTAGAACCGGCGATGCGAGTAAGCCAATGAATTTGGCCTCTTCATCGATAACCCACCGCCGGCCTTGTTTAAGCGCCCTTGGGATTGTTTGTCCTGTTTTTGCAATCCTGTGCAGTGACGCTCTGGATGGTGGTTGCTTAAAGCCGTTTGGACCGGAGGCCCAGTCCTCTAAGCTAACGAGTTGCCCCATGTAAACCTCCAGTTTGATTAATATGAGCCATCAAAGCCCGAAAGGGTGATATTTCAATATCAGGCGGCCTGCCCGGGTAAGGATCGTAGGCGGCGCATGCCGGTCATCGCCGTGGCCACGTAGCTTGCCTTCCGGTTCACCACCTCCACCCAGACCTTTACACCTTCCACCCGCACCGTGTACGTCTCCCGCATCTTGCTGCGCCCGTAATCGCCGTAGCGTTCTGCGTGGGCCGCCAGCGCGATCTCGCATGCTTTACGCGCCAGCGGTGACTGTGTGCTGCGGTTAATCAGTTTCATGGTCACCGCCTTCTGGGTTAGATGGTTGACGGAAAACCGCTCGGGACGGCGACCAGTCGCAATATGCATCGGTTTCGGTATGCCCGAAAATTGCCTTACAGCGGCGGATATGCGCGCAGTCGCCGCAGGTCTTACCCTTCGGGAGTTGCATTTTGTCGGGGTCTGCCGGGTTGTAATTCAGCTCAGTCATTCCAGGCCTCCAGTTCGTTCTGGATCTCTTCATCGATTTCGTCATTGGTGGCGGTCTTATCGAGACAGCGCCGCGCTTCTTTTTGGTAGGCTTCACGGCGTTCGTCGTACCAGGCGGAAAACTCTGGCGACCAGCCGTACGTGTACCCGCTAAAAGCAACCCTGGCGTTGTCTTCTGCCATCCGCTCAACCATGCAGTCAGCAGTTGTCAGGGCGCACTCGCGGATATAGCCGCGCAGGTCGCGCTTGTGCCACCACGGACTCACCTTCGAATCGCAAAGGCCCTTGAACTCAACTTCCCAACGGCGGATACAGCGTGCGTTTAATGATTTGCTCATCTCGTTACCGGGAGGGCGGACCCTCCCGCCTCCCTTAGGCCACGTATTCCGGTTTCATATCTGCCAGGGTGATGCTGAACTTATCGTGCAACTCGTCGCCCAGATGACGTTTTGCCGCAGCCAGCACGCGCTCGACTTCCTCGAAGCGCTCGGCACCATCTGGCTCGCCGGGCTGCGGCAGGGAGTTAACTGCCGCCTCAACCTTGTTGCGAGCATCCACCAGGTAGTAACGCTTCACGGCTTTGTTTTTCAGCTCAGTGAACAAGGTGGAGCCGAGGGTGTTCTTGGCGCTTTCGATATCGGCGCGTACTGCTTTGGCGTTGTCCACATCCTGAGCCGCTTCAATGCGATCCCGGAATTCATCGGCCATAGCATCAATGTTTGCCGCAGATTCCTGCGCGCTGTGAGTGGTTGTTACGCTGTCACCTTTGATGTCAGCCAGGCTCACGCGCTGGGCTGGCGCCGGGTTGATCTCCTTCTCGGTGCGTTGTTCGACTTCATCCGGGGTGTACACGCCCAGAACGACCGCAGGGCAGTACAGGCGCGCCCAGTATTTAAGGGCCAGATACGCGATCTGCTGTTTAGGGTTCGAAATCCACAGTGGAGAGTTACGTGTAATCACGCTGGACAGGAATACCGGTTCGCCCCAGGTGATCTCACTTTCGCCGCGAATGACGGCACCCACACGAACCGACAGGCCTTGCTCGTCGGCGCTGGTCCAGCCGCGTACCATTTCTTTCTTGTCGTACGTCCCGCCGCCTTTCGCTGGCTTTTTCACGATCTCTTCGCGGCTGCTGGCGCATTTCGACCAGTCGCCCTCGTATTCATAGTGGAAGCGGCCCACAATGGCGTTAGAGCTGGAGATCACCGCGTTTACCAGTTGCGCCTCGTAGCCCAGCACGCCGTTGACCAGGTGCGTTTTCTGCGCCACCGCGTACGGGTTCATGCCCCACTGCATTGCCTGCATGATGATGGCCATACAGTCGGCTGGGTTGCCGCGAAGGTGTTCAGGAACCGTTACGGCGGCCTGTGCCATCAAACCGGCAACGGCCTGCAGCTGGGTTAACGCCTGCACATTGAAGATGGCATTGCTGGCAGAGATAGTGTTTGGAGCCTGCTGCTCCGCATTTACGATATTCATGTTTTCCATCGTCATTCCCCTTATGCCTGAGTACGCAGCGCTTCAAGGCGGCGCAGGTCGAAGTCGTTCAGTTCGTCGGTGTAGTCTTCGGTGATCGGCGCTGACCACTCGCCAGTGTCGATCGCGTTTGCGATGCGGTTCATGGTCTGGCGGTACTCCAGCATGCCCAGCTCAATTAGCTCTTCGCTGGCCTCAACGATGGCGATCCAGTGGTAGCCCTCGTCTTTGTTGACGAAAATCCAGAAGAACTGGTCCAGTGCAGCGGCCTGCATGTACATGGCCGCGCTGAGGTGATAATCGCGGTCGATGATTTCCCGGTGCAGGCGAGCGCGCAGGCCGGACTGCTTCACGTTCCACATGCTGATGGTTTTCAGGTCGGCACCCACACGCACCGCCTCGATGTCGATTTCCAGATCCGGGCGTACGCGGATTTCCAGCCCGGTCTCTTCGTCGATACCGAAATAGCTCGTCTCAACAGCGCGATCAGGGTGCAGCAGCAGTTTCCCGGCGGTCGGATGCTCATGCAGGGCTTTCTGAATGGCCAGCGCCGTTTCCATCTGCTGGTGGGTCACCAGAATCTTGTCGCCCGGGTTCTCGCGCCACGCGTCCAGCAGTTCGTCAGCAAACACGGCATCCGGCTTAACCGACTTCACCGCCTGAATCATCTCCGCTTTGGTGCCGGACACTTTTAGCGGTGCCGGTTTCTGCGCTTCCTGCGCCACAAGGTCGGGATTGATAATCGCCAGCTGTTCCAGCAGAGCGTCTCGGCTGCCGCTGGTTTTCACCGGCGCGGGCAGGGTGGCGTTGTACTCTTTGATGCAGGCCTTCATTGCGACAGCGGTCTGCTTCTGGTCTGCCTCGATACGCTGAAACTCAGCTGGCAGCGTCATATAGCTCTGCGCTGTTTCTTCCAGGCTGCCGCCCATCGGCACCTGCGCGGGCAGGGTGGCGTTGTACTCTTCCAGCAGCGCTTTGATATCGTCAGCGCTCAGCAGCGTCGGCAGGCTGGCATTATGTTCGTCGATAAAGGCGCGCAGGGTCGCCGCGGTGGTGAATGCCCCCTCAGGGATCACCGGCTCCACGCTGAACTCTTCATCGAGATTTTCCGGCTGCAGCGCCAGCGCATGCACCAGGTTTCCCATATCCAGCACTTTGGAACCTTCGCGCGGGATGGTCTTGGCGACGTGGCGCGCGTTGAAGTACATCAGGCTGACGCGGGCATCCTTTACCTGGGTGCTGCTGATCCCGTTCGCTGCGTGGTAAACGTTGTTCGGTAGACCTTCATAGCGGCCCGGTTCGAAGTATGCAGGGAACTCCACATCTGGGATTGATTCCTGCGGCTCACTTTCCGGCGCTGCTGGCTCGACTTCCGGCTGCGTGGCGTTCGCCAGCTCCGGTGCCGCGGCGGCCAGAATCACTGCCGGGCTCAGGGCATCTGTTTGCGGATCAGTTGCATCAGCGCTTTCGCCTGGTTGAATCGGGTTACCAGCTTCTCCTTCCGCCGGGTCAGTCTCTTCCATCTGCACATCGCTGGTGGTCTCCTCTGTAACCGGTGAACGGTCATATTTTTCTGGTTGGGTTTCGTTCATCGGGACTTCGATGGAGAACATGCCGCCGCCGTGCTTAACAATCTGCGGCTGCTTGGCGGCAGTGCTCGCCCACTTCGGAAGGGTCTGCGTTTCAACTTCATCCTCCTCAGCGAGTTTCTGCTCGCCAGCTTCTGCCCATTTCGGCAATGCATGCTGTTGTTCGTCGGTCAGGTTTTCTTTAATCCACTTCGGATCGGCTGGGTCGCTGATGCCTTCCACAAATTCGCCGCGGTCGGCCGCCAACTGGTGGTTAACCTCTTCGCTGGTTCCTTCTTCCACTTTGGGCTGACGACCAGCACGAGGATCTTCATCCCACTCCGGATAGCCTTTTGAGCGCTCGCCATTTTCATAGATGCCGTTCGCGGTGAACCATTCACAAACCTGCTTACGCAGTTCGACGGTCGTCACATCTCCACTCCAGGGAAGTGCGCGAGCAATACCAAAAATACTGTCAGCGTTGTAATCGGTAATGTCAGAGGTTTTGCCGAGCACCTTAAGCGCTCTGGCGTGGGCCTCATCTTTCTTGTCCGCCAGTTCTTTGGCGGCCATCAGCTGCGCACGATTGATTTTCCCGGGTACGGCATCCGGGTACAGCAGGGCGACCGCAATCTCGATGCTCAGGTTCGCCATGTTCTGCGGCACTGCGCGCTTGTACGGTTCAGAAGGTTGTGGCTCTTCTGATTTCTGGTCTTTTGGAATACCGACACCATCAATGCGGTTGCCAGCAGCCCAATCAGTGGTCAGGATCCCGCGGTCAATATAAGGGGTAGTTACGAAGGCTTTAGTGAACTGCAGCAGCAGGCCCAGCTCGTGGCGCTTGTCCATGCTAAACACTTTGCGAATGGCATTCGTATAGCGCCACAGGTCTTTGGTGTCGAAAGCCTTAACTTCTGCAAAGTTTTCAGCGGCGAGCAGCAGATCCTGGACATAACCATTGTCGGTATCCATTTCCAGCGCGTGTAATTCCGCATTCTCGCTGCGGGTGATGTGGTGGCGCAGTTCGTCCACCGTCAGTTGGGCCAGCAGCTGTTTGCGGAATGGCATTTTGCAGACCGGATATCGCGTTGACCCATCGTCGTTTTTACTTACACGCAGGTCATTTTCATACCAATGACTCGGCTCATCTTTAGCGGGAAGCTTGCCGCTCTTCCAGTCTTCAACCAGCTGGTTGCGATCATCGGCGTTAATCCAGTCCGACATGAAGGCGGCCAGCAGCGCGGGTTCGTGTTCTTTGTCCTGCGGGAAAACGTCTTTGATGGCCTGCACCAGTTTCCACTCGGCATGCAGGCTGAGATCGCCAATATCAGCAACGTCATTTTTCGCCTGCAGCAGGTTCTGGAAGTAAACATGGCCCTCATCGGTCGCCAGTTCGTTGGCAACGATTTGCTGCTCCTGGCTAATCTCCGAAAGGTATTTGTCACCCAGCAGATGGACGGCAAAGCGGACAGCCGGGGTGCGATTCTCAAGCAGGGAAGTTTTGCCGGTGTCTGCGGTATCAGCGGAGGTTACCGGCGCGGCAGGCTGTTCCGCATCGCTGGTGGTCGTCGGGGTAGGGGTGGCTTCGCCCTGAGACGCGGCGCCGGGGATCACGTTCCAGGTGCGCTGGTCGTCGGCCAGGGTGTAGCGCTTACAGAACTCTAAGCAAACGACACCTTCTTCAGGCAGGTCGTCTACTACCGGCATGTCGGTGCGGACAGGCTTGGCGTAGTCTTTACCGCGGCCTGTTTCGATGCCTGCATCTTCCAGCGCGACATCCAGCATCAGCGCGGCGCGTGATTTAGTCGCGGCGGTGAACCAGATATAAGCGTCAGGCTTTCCTGATTTTTGCGTTGCTGGAATTAAGTGAGAATATTCCATGTCAGATCCTCATTTTGGATGTAATATCCCAAGCGGCTATTCAAACCGCCTGAGGTTGTTTAGCTAAAGTCCGGTTCGCTTTGGTCGGTGGTACCGGACGGGGAGGCCCACCTTGTGTGGGCTTTCGCTTAATGGATGGTTTTAAAAATACGGCCCGCAAATTCCTGCTTATAGTTGCGGTAATCGCCGAACCCGGCTTTATCACCGGTGGTGATGTTGGCTGAAAGAAGGGAAAGCTCAGTTACGGCGCAGTGCGGGCAGTCGAATTCGCCGAGGATGTAACCGCCATCAAGGACGACAGTGGTTGCGCCGTTTGAGGTGGAATGGATAACGCCAGAGAATTTTTCATCGCAGTTGAACAGCGCGATCTCTTTGTTAATTGCCTTGATTTTTAAATTAACGGTAATAACTTTCATAATTTCCGGTTTCCTGAATTTAGGTTGTAAGAATCCCTGCCCAAATAACGGGCGTTTCGTTTGGTGCGATATTTCAGATAATTTAATTAGGCTTCGTGGGCCATCTGGTCGTGCGAGGCGCAACGCTCAGAGCAGTACTCTTTTTCTTTCCGCGCCAGCCGATTACCCTGGAGGAATATCAGCTCGCTTTTTACCGGCTCGCCTTCAACTGGCTTGCCGCAATAACCGCATTCGATCTGCATAATCACTCCTCAGAACTTAACGGTGGTTTCCGCTGGTACTTCTTCGCTGCGGACGATCTGTTCTACCGGGTAGCAATTCCCAGAAACCTTCTGGTCAATGGCGGCCTGCTCGCATTGCTGCTGACTGTCATAGACATCGAGAACCACATCCTGGAATTCACCATTTGTCATGCCGATGGTCAGGACGAGTGCGAATAAAGCCCCCATCAATGCATCCCCGTTCCGGCGGGAACCAGATGCGGCTCCAGACTGCGGGAGGCGTACGGGCGGCGAATGTGACGCAGGTTGCCCTGCGGTTCATGCCAGTACGTGCCTTCGATGTAGTTAAAAGAGACCAGCCATGCTGCTCCGGTACGCTGGTTGCGCATAGGAACGGCACAACCGCTGTTGGGTACTGCTGGGTTAGCTTTCATCTCAATCCCCTTTTGTTTGCCCTTGTCGCCAGGCTGGCGGAACGTTTCTTGAACCTGACAACGGTGCGCTTGTTGTCGATGTAGAAACATTACAAGTATATCTAGAAGGTGTAAAGGTGATTTATAGAAAAACTTTAAATTGAGGGCGTGAGAAGTGACGCATGTGTGATTGCGTTAAAGAATTTTTAGTTCGAAATGTTTTTGATGATGTCCGCTACATCGCCTTTCAGAAGGTCGAGTTCTCTTAAAACCCCCTTCGCATGAACGATAAGACGATTCTTTTCTGCCTCAGGCATTTGGTTGAATAAAGCCAGTAGCGCCTGCTCTTTGTCATCAAGTGGAGTGGAGCGAGCTAACTCTTGCAGCTCTGCTTCAGTTGGCTCCTCTTCAGGAGGAAGAAAGAACCAGTGGCCGGGTTTGCCTGTAGCAGCTGAGAGGCGCTTAAGGCGCTCACCTCTGGCCGTTGTGTCACCTCTTGACCATTGATGAGTTGCCTGAGGGCTAACCATGACTCTGCGGGCCAGCTCTGAAAGGTTCCAGCCAGTCTGTGTAAGCACTTGGTTAATGCGGAAGGCAAAGTTCTTATTTTCTTCTTTCATGCATTCCATTTTACAAACCTACCTTGAAAACATCACTTCAAGACTTGTTCAAGAAAAACTAGAAATACTTGAAGGTTGTATGTATAGTTTTCCTTGAAACGAAAAGGAGACCATATGACCCCCGAATTAAAGCGCCTGATCTGCACGCAAATGAGCCAAACAGATATTGCTATTGCGCTTGGTACTACGCCACAAACCGTAAGCCTTTGGCTGAGCGGCCAGGTGCCGGCCAATCGCGTAATTCCGCTTTGCAAGGTTCTTGGGTGGAGCATAACGCCACATCAAACGCGTGAAGACATCTACCCAAACCCAACCGACGGTTTACCTCAGCAGGAGCCATAGCCATGCAAACACTTTCTTTTCAACAGAATAACAGAGCGCCAACAGAGCGCATGAAATTCCAATGTCACCAGGTCGAGCTGGACACTCCGAAAATTGATCACCGCGCCATCTGTTCTGCCGTTCGCGCCTGGGCAGCAGCAGAGGGCCGCGTGGCGGTCGCTCTTGCTATCAAGGAAGCGGTAGAAGAGGCGGGCCTGTCGGATATCGACACATCCGTGAATGCCGATGTGTGGAATGTGAAATTGTTCCGTTGGCTGGACCAGCCAGAAAAATCGGCAGTTTATCGAGCGAACGTCGAGCAGCTGGCGCCGGTAATTATCGCGATTCTGCCTCTTGCCTACCGGGATCGGGTTGTTAAGCACGATAACTTCGCGCTTCGCATCGCCAAGTCAGTGAAAGAGGATGCCGAGGCCATCCAAGCTGTCGTTCTCAAAGCGCCCAAACAGGAACGCTGGAAAGAGATCAGCGAAAGCATCGTTGCTAAGTACCTGTTGGATGGACCGGATTCAGTCGCGCCAATTATGGCGATGGTTACAACAATGCTGAGTGGGGCGCTATGAAGGGTTCAAAAAAGGCGAAAGCCGCGGTGCTCGAACACCAACGGCTTTCTGGTGCAAATTCGGGACGTAAATGCGAGATCATTATGGCAAATGCATGTACAAAACACCAGGCGAAAGGGGCATAGCTATGTCGAATGTCGCTTACGCCGATTTCGCGGCACGCAGTGCCGTCAGGAGCAACCGGATGGAGAACCAGAAGACCGGATTCATCCCGTTGTACCGGAGTGTATTGAAGAAGCCCTGGGCGAAAGATGTGTTCCTGCGCACGCTGTGGGAAAACCTTCTATTGGGCGCTGCCCGTCAGCCTTACACGGCAAACTTTAAAGGCCGTCAGTGGCCGTTGCAAACCGGACAACTGGTGACCACATCAGCCGATCTCGGGCTGAAATTATGTGACCGGGCGGGGGAGCCAACAAGCCGTCACGCAGTGGAGAGAATGCTGGCTCTTTTCGTCAAGGAAGGGATGATTTCTACCGCAGGAGAGAAGCGAAAAGGCACTGTGATAACCATCACAAATTACATGCTTTATGCTCAAAAAATGGACAATTTACCCGCGCATTTGGCCGAGCATAACGGCGAGCATTACGCCGCGCATGAGGAACCCAGCAACGGCGGGGCTTCCGGTGATGGTGCCGCGCATTTACCCGCGCATGAAGCCGCGCAATTCGCCGCGCATCATGAACAACAAGGTAATAACAACAATGTAAATATTAAAAGATCCTCGTCCCGGAATTCTGCCGAATCCCGAAACAAAGCGATCGAAAAATTTCTTTCTCGCCATCCTGAAGCCGTGGACGGAATTTACACCCCCTCCGGTAAATCATGGGGAACGGCTGACGACCTGAAAGCAGCCCGTTGGATTTATGCCCAGCTGCTGACGGTCAACCCAAGCCTCAGTGAGCCGAAATGGGTTGAGTGGGCCAATACCATCCGTCTGATGCGCCAGCAGGAAAACCGCACTCACTACGAAATTTGCGAGCTACTCAAGTGGGCCAGCAAGGATAGCTTCTGGAAGACCAACATCCTGAGCCCATCCAGCCTGCGAAAACAGTGGGACCAGCTAAGCACTAAACGCCTGAACAACCCATCCGGTGCCCGGCCTGCAGCCCAGGGAATCGACTTTAACAACACAGACTGGATCAACGAGGTGTTCGATGGAAAGACTATCTGAGCAGCTGGCGAACTGCGATCGCGAAAGTTTCCGCCGCATCGCCCAAAACATGCCTGAAGCCCCGGCAGAGCGCCCGCAGGTTGAGCAGACGGCTGAAATCTTCAACTCCCTGTTCAGCGCGCTGCGTGCTGCGTTTCCGGCAGCAATGGCTGCTTTCCGTGAGCAGAGCGAGTTCAACGAACTGCGCCGCCAGTGGGTGATGGCATTTCAGGAGAACGGGATCACCACCATGGCACAGGTGGCCGCAGGCATGCGGATTGCCCGCCGCCAGGAGAAGCCATTCCTGCCGTCACCCGGTCAGTTCGTTGCCTGGTGCAAAGAGGGGCGCTGCCTGCTCGGGTTCAGCGTTGATGACGTGATGACTGAGTACTGGAAATGGCGCCGCCTGGTCTTCCGGTTCCCGACTAGCGAGCAGTACCCATGGCCAGCTCCGGTCTTGTATCACATCTGCACTGAGCTGCGTCGGCAAAGTACGGATCGCCAGATGACCGAAAGCGAGATGCGCCAGGCCGCTGGCAAGGTCCTAGCTGGATGGGAAGAGCGCGCTGCAGCAGGTAAGCCGGTACCGCCGATCCGCCGCGCTATCGCCGCCCCGGCCAAGGCCAGCGGCCCTACGCCAGCAGAAATACTGATGGCTGAATACAAAAAACGCAAAGCAGCTGGTCTGGTTTAACAGGAGATCCCCATGCCAAGACCAAAAACGCCTAAGGAACGCTCCCTGTTCATCGCCTGGATTATCGAGCTGGTGAAAACGCATGGCCGCGCCACGACCAACGATATCGCCACCATGTTCGGCCTGCATCGCACCACCGCCGAGAAATACATTCGGGCGGCCATTGAGCAGGGCCATCTTATCCGCCACGGTCGCTGCGGCGTCTTCCGCGACCAGCGGGCAATTATCGACTTTGACCTTAAGCGCTACACACATCGCGGGGAGGCAGCATGATATAACCGCATCAAACGCATTCTCGAGCTGGAAAGCCTGCTGCTGTTGGATTTTGCATAATCTCGCTTTTGCGGGTATTTCGATTAGTTTGGTTGACAAAATCAGGAAAGTGCGAAAATATATGGTTTACAAATTCCAAAAAAAGCGAAACTTGAAATGAGTAACAATCAGCTAGCACCTTGTTGGGAATTTCAGCCTTACCTCGCTGAAAACAATGTTCGCCAACTGTTGGCCGAGATCGCTAACGTGCTCGAGCAACTGTACTATCACAAGCACATATTGGACAGCAACTGGTCTGAGGGTGTAAGAGCTTATGACTGGGTCAGGAATCATCTTATTCAAAGTGAAGGCGAACTTCCAGGCCTTGAAATGGTTTCTAAGGGGCTGGACTATGTGGTTGCGTTAAATAAAGTGCCGCTGCAATTCTCCAAAGATTGCATCAATAACCCTAAGAAGAAACATCGGCTTCTTCGAAATAAAGTGGAGCATGAGCAACTTTCACTGTTCGGTGAAACTGAAGCCGAGCAAGATATTACATGGCGGATCATCGCCGAGCCATTTATATCCGATGAAGAAGATGGCGAGCTGGAATCAACCTTGCCCCGCTGGGAGGTAGCTTTAGTTGGGTTTAACGCATATGGTGCCCAGGTCAGTATGGTTTCACACCAGTCTACGGCTTCAGCACCGCTTATGTCTCTTGATACCAACACCCTTCCGGATGAAGCAGTGATCGGCAAAGCCTCTCTTCGCCGTCGTAAAAAAGACCAAGATTTGGATGTGAGTATTAATGGAACATCAGGTGAATGACTTTGCAGAGTATCGTGGGGATAAGCTCAAATTAGCCAGAATGGCTATTGGTCTTTCTTGCGAAGAGTTAGCGGAGAAAATCGGTAAAACAAAACAATTCGTCAGTAAGATGGAAAAAGGATTCAAACCATCAGAGCAATTGTTAGAACTGATTTCATCTGCACTAATGATTAACTCTGATTTCCTTTTTACCGAACGGAAATATGCTTTAGAAAGTGATGTATGCCATTTTCGGAGTAAAAAATCGAGGACTCAGACACTAACCAATAGTGTTCTGGCTAGAGCAGAGATCCTCAACATTATAATTTCTGCTGTTGAGGGTGAAATTGAGTTCCCTGATGTTTGCATACCAGAGCACCCTGGTGCTGAATTGCTGACGCCAAATGATATTGAACGCGTAGCGGAAGACTGTCGAAGAACATGGAATTTAGGTCTGGGACCGATATCGTCAATGGTTAAGCTTGCGGAAAGTTTGGGGGTTATTGTTGCTCATGTGACAGGGGTGGATGATCGTGTAGATGCTTTTACTGTCCACAACAACAGACCAGTAATCATCCGGAATAACGTAAAAAAGAGCATATGTAGATTTCGTTCAGATTTAGGCCACGAGTTGGGGCACTTGGTTATGCACGAAGGTATAACTACAGGTGATAAACTGACCGAATCACAAGCAGATCGTTTTTCGAGCGCATTACTTGTTCCACGCCTGTCCTTCATTAAAGAGTTTCCCCGGATTAGAGGGAGGCAATATGATTGGAGCGCCTTGGTTGAGTTTAAGCTTAGGTGGAAGATCAGTCTTAAAATGTGTATCTATCGAGCAACCACTTTGGGACTACTAACGCAGGAACAGGCAAGAACAGGTTATATGCACCTGAACTCTAAAGGATATACAAAAGTTGAACCCGGAGATGAGTTTATTCGCTCGGAAGAACCTAGTATGTTAGCCGAGGCGATTGAAATGTTGGATGATGCAACATGGATGAACATTCTCATGAAAACTGGTTTAAGTCAGGAATTGATTAGGGAGTTATTCTCGATCAATCGCACAGTATCCAATCCAAGAAATTTGCTTAAACTTGTTTGACTCTCATTTGTAAATAACCCGCTGCATGCGGGTTTTTTCTGGCAGTTCGCTACGGCGAAGCCATTCCACAGTCGTAAAATGAAGTAGTAGAAAAAGCGAGTAAATCGAGGCTATGCCAATCGAACAATGTTGCCAGGTAATGTATAATCCACGTGTTTGTTAGGGTTTATAGATGATTTTCCGATAGATGGATGAGAAATGATTAATCAAAAAGTTGTAAATATTCTGTTATGGGTCTATTCGGCGTTTGATATAAAACTCCTCACTGTTATTGCCACTGGTTTTACTATTTATTTTGGTTATCAGAAAGTATCAAGAAAAATATGTGTTTCTTATAGTGTCAGCACAAGTAGATTATATGCAATGCATGTTACAAATCTTGTCATTGCTAACAAGAGAGATAACTCAGTTGTAATTTCTTCAATACTTCTCCGCATCGGTAATAAAGGTAGAATTCAATTGGTTAAGTTTGATGAGCCTCTAATTTTGAAGGGGTATGAAGCAAAGTTGGTAGATGTGCCTAAATATAGTGCTATATACGATAAAAATGGCCCTATCAGAATTGATATTTTTGAATCATTGTTCTTCTCGATAACTACAATGTCTGGGGAGGTGATTGAGTGTGATGTGCAAAGCCCAGTAACCATGGCCGCTTTGGAGGAAAAATTATATACCAACACCGTAAAATTTAATGATATTGTTCTTACAGATAGAATGGCATTTGTTTTTTCCTATTTAATTGGAGGCGTTAGCAAGAATGTGGTTATTGACAGAGGCGGCCTAATTGCAGGTAAATCGCCATTTAAGGGAAATATGATTCAGGATTTGTCTAAGGATTTCTTTGAAAGTTTCTTGGTTGCTGAGGGGTATCATAATTACTATGAAAATTATGCCCTGTATAAAATAAATGACAACCTCCATTCGGAGTTGGTATTAAGTAAGGCGATGGTGTCTGCTGCGCTAGAAAAGAAAAATAAATAGTCAAACGTCGGGTCTTTGTTTTTTTGAATGAGGCTTTTTATCGGCGTAAATAGCTGAGTAAAAAATATATATGCAGAGTTTTTAGCGGTTTTATAAAAAAATAAAACCCAGTCATGCTGTTGAAAATCTATGCGCAATATTTTCCCCGGATAGTATAATAAAATATGTTGAAGCAATAATGATTTTGTTTCACCTTTTAAGTATTTATGGCTATGGAAATTAGTGAATCTTCTATTATAAAAGAGAATAAACTATGTTTAGGCGTTTGGTAATGAATAGCATTGACTTAGGAATCTACTCATTATCAGGCATCAGGCATCAGGCATCAGGCATCAGGCATCAGGCATCAGGCATCAGGCATCAGGCATCAGGCATCAGGCATCAGGCATCAGGCATCAGGCATCAGGCATCAGGCTATATGGGAATCCCCATAGCGACATTTAAGGTCTCTTCGGAGACTTTTTTTGTAAATTTACTATTTTTTTCCGGCCAACTTCTAGACGCTGATCTTCTAAACAGAACAATTAGCAAACAGTTCAAGTCAGCACAATAACATCCTAATGAGTGCTGAAATAAGCAATCATTGGCCTGTGGCCCAGGCGTTAGTGATGGGGGCAGATACTAACTAATATCCTAACGATTTTTTCAACTCTACTAGTGTTAAAGAAAAGATCATTTTTTTGTTCCGGTGGCAACAATACTCCCTCAAATCAAACGGATAAATGGTGTTGCATCTATCAATAGTTTTTGTGCATACTTAAGCCAAACGAATAAATACTGTTTATCCATACAGTATTTTGCTGTATGGTTTAGATGCTAAAGAGAAAAATGAATTTTTCTTCCGGCGAACCTATTAGGAAATTTGCGCCATTTGTTATTTTGGCTCTGTGGAGTGGAGTTCTCCCCGCCGGGAGAGGGTATTTGTGGATAGCAAAGTGAGGGGGTTGACGTGGCTGAGGTATGTTCTGATGGAGGTGGGTATTTATACCAGGTGGTGCGGTCCGATGGGAAAGCGGTATGCTCGTTTCATCTCAGGCCCGGCGAACGCGTCCTCCTCTCTGGGCTCGGCTCAGAGGTTGTCCATAAACACCTCCTTGCGGATGAGCGCGTCACATCACGAGAAGTGCTGGCCGAGATTGTGAGAGAGTTATCAGCCCGCAATTGACCTTTTTAGTACCTGAATAGCATAATGATTCTACCGGCCTGAACAACCGGTAACCTGACCACGATGCGCCACGGAGAAAACGTCCATGGCGCAGTTACAACTCATCAAGCAGTCCTCAGGAATTCTGATCCCGGCCACGCCCGAGACCAGCGACTTTCTGCATTCAAAATGCAAGCTCGGCGCCGTGCTGGTGGCCGACTTCAAACAGGTCCGTAATCCGGCCTTTCACCGTCGCTTCTTCGCCCTGCTGAATCTCGGCTTCGAATACTGGGAGCCAACCGGCGGGGCCATCTCATCCAACGAACGCAAGCTGGTGACTGGCTATGCGCGGTTTTTGGCATCGTTTGGCGGAAGCGAGGGCGCATTACTGGATGCCGCTGAGCAGTATCTCGAGCAGGTGGGAAACCGCCGGGTCACCAACGGCATCAGCCTGTGCAAATCCTTCGACGCTTATCGCGCATGGGTGATCATCGAATCAGGGCACTACGACACCATCCAGCTGCCTGACGGCACCCTCCGGAAACATCCCCGCAGCATCGCCTTTGCCAATATGGACGAGACTGAGTTTCAGCAGCTCTACAAAGCCGCGCTCGATGTACTGTGGCGCTGGATATTGTCCAGGTCATTCAGGGACCAGCGCGAGGCTGAAAACGCCGCTGCGCAGCTGATGAGCTTCGGGGGCTGACCAGATGGCTAAATCATGGTTCCACTACACCGAATGCACAACCGAGCAGGCCGATGAACTTCAGCGGCAGTACCAGCGCCGCGGCGTAGCCGTTAAGCGCAGCCTCAATCCTGATTACCTCACCTGGACCGTCAGCGTAGAGCGGCAGGAGGTTACGTACCTCGAGCCCACGCCGCGGACATTCCTCCAAAAGGCGTGGAGGTGAGCATGGCTAAGAAACCCCGCCGTAAGTGCGCAAACCAGAGTTGCCGCGAGTGGTTCCATCCTGCTCGTGACGGCCAGGTGGTCTGCTGCTACGAGTGTGCCACCGCCGTTGCCAAAGCGCAGACCGCGAAAAACCGGGCCGAGGCTCTGCGTGCGGAGAAGAAGCGCCAGCGCGAAGAGGAGAAAGCGCAGCGTGCGCGGCAGGCTGAACGTCGCCAGGCAGTGAAGCCGTTAAGTTATTTCCGCAACCAGGCACAGCAGTCTTTCAACGAGTTCATCCGGTACCGGGATCGGCATCTGCCATGCATCAGTTGTGACCGATACCATGACGGGCAATACCATGCAGGACACTTCCGCACTACCGGCGCTAACCCGGAGCTGCGCTTCGACGAGGACAATTGCCATAAGCAGTGTTCGGCCTGCAATAACCACCTTTCCGGCAACCTGACGGCATACCGCCCGGCGCTGATCGCCAAAATTGGTCAGGCCCGTTTTCACGCCCTAATGGGGCCACACGAATTACCGAAATGGAAGCGTGACGACTACATCCGGATCCGCGAAGAGTATCGCGCAAAACTCAAAGAACTTAAGCAGCAGGTGGCAGCATGAAACCAGAACTGATCGAATCGCTCCGCATGCGCTGGCTGCGCCTCCGCATTTATCGCCGCCCAGGTACGGTGCTGGTGGACTATCGCATTCTTCGTAACTTTATTCGCATTTACCAGTTGGCAGGAGCTGCAGTATGAACCTCGAAAACACCGTGAAATACCACTTCGCCAAGTCCACGATGATCAGCGACTCCCCGCGCGCCACGGCATCAGATTCATTGACCGGAACAGACATCATGGCTGCCATGGGTATGACGCAGGAACGCGCCGCACTGGGTTACAGCGCTTTCCTCGGAAAGATGGGGATCAGCCAGAACGACCGGGAGCGGGCAATCACGCTGTTGGCCGAGTACGCGCTGGCCAAATGCGATAAGGTTGCCGCACTGCGCAAATTGGACGCCACGGTTAAGCCGCTGGTGATGCGCCAGTTGGCCGCGTTCGCCTTCGAGGATTATTCGCGCAGCGCCGCCAGCGTTAAGCAATGCGATTGCTGCGCTGGAGCCGGCTTCATCCTGGCCGACGTTTTCACCAATAAATACCGTAAGCCGGAAGGCAAGATGACCGTGGCCGGCATGGTGAAGGTTCAAGAGACCGTTAAAGTTCTCTGCAAAAAATGCAATGGCGCAGGTGAGGTCAGCGCAGCATGCAGCGACTGCCGGGGGCGCGGTAAAGCGGTAAATCAGGATCTGACTGAGAAGCAGGGCGTGCCAGTGCTGGCCGACTGCAAGCGCTGCGGCGGGAGAGGGTACGAGCGGATCCCTTCGACTGAGGCATATGCGGCTGTTTGCCGCATTACCAACGCGATCAGCCTGGATACCTGGAAGAAATCGGTTAAGCCATTTTACGACCTGCTGATCACGAAATTTGATATCGAAGAAGCCTGGGCAGAAGCGCAGCTCAAACAGATAACGCGATAGTGGTCACGGAAATAGCTTACGTTTCAAGCGTGAGCTATTTACTTTTCCCGAATCTGTGTTAATTTCATCCCAACGATGGGTTACTGCCTTCGTTTCAAGCCCTGCGGTTAACACCGTGGGGCTTTTGCTTTATAGCGATTAAAGAATTTCTAAATCCACCAGGCTCCAGCCCCTTTATAATTTCCTCTCACTCTACAGGAGGGGATATGGAAGAAGGTTTCTACTGGATACAGCACAACGGCAGGGTTCAGGTTGCCTACTACACCAACGACGAGACCAAAGACCTAGAAACGGGCCGGATCATAACTGGTGTCTGGCATCTGACGCAGGGCGATGACATCTGCGATAACGGTGAGGCTGAGATTTTATCAGGGCCGTTAACGCCGCCACATGCCTGAAATTAACACCGATGAGCTTCTATATATGGTATAGGATTATAAGTGGTGAATCCCCCTGTGCGGTGGGGCAATCCAGTTAACTGCTATGTGCAGATATGCTTGCGGCTCGTATAACTGGTAACGAGTCACCGGGAGGCACCCGGCACCTGTATGTAAACATAGTTAGTGCTTTTTGAGCCTGTTCTTCCGAGCAGGCTTTTTTTTATTCCCGCTTCGAAACTGGTGCTATCTTTAAATTGTGAACCAAGCCAGAACCATTGGCCGGACATCCTGACCGGTCAGTGACGCTGCTCGACACAGCTGTTAAACGGATAATGGCAAGGTAACATACCTACCTACTTAGATTGAAACTCAGTTAGGCCTGCTGAAAAGCGGGCCTTTTTTTTATTTCAGGCTCCCGGAAACCCCCATCAAGGTCTGTCGTTAATTCACCCGGCGAGCCTGAGCCCTACCCACACAGCACCCGCATCCTGGCGAGGTGAGAGAAATGTCCCGTATGAGCAAACTTGTCACCGGAGTCGCCCTCGGCACCTCAGGAGGAACCATCCTGAACGGCGTCCTCACAAAACTGAGTCCTGACGAATGGAGCGCCATCGGCGTACTGGCTGGTATTGCCGGGATAATCGTTACCGGCCTTATTAACTGGTATTTCAAACGCAAGGTCGCCAATGCGCAGGTTAAAGCGCTGGAGAAATACGGCCCGGCGGTGAAAGTTGGAGAAGACTGATATGCCAATGACCATCAGCCTTCGCAATAAACTGATCGCCGCAGCTGGTGGCGGTGCAATGCTGATTGCCTCACTTTTCCTCGGTGGGCGGGATGGTGTCGAAGGGCGCAAGTACGAGGCCTATAAAGACGTCGCCGGGGTGTGGACTGTGTGCGACGGCCATACTGGGCGGGATATCGTCAGGGGCGAGACTTATACCGATCGCGAGTGTGACCAGTTGTTGTGGAAAGACCTCCAGCCAGCCAAGAGTACGGTAGACAATCTGGTCAGGGTGCCGCTGGGCGAGTATCAGCGCGCCGCGCTTTACAGCTTTGTCTTTAATGTTGGTTCTGACGCGTTCTCGAAGTCCACGCTTCTGCGCAAGCTGAATAAAGGTGATCACGATGGGGCGTGCGAAGAAATGCGCCGTTGGGTTTACGCTGGTGGCATGAAGTGGAAAGGTCTCCAGAACCGCCGAGAGATGGAGCGATCGATGTGTCTGGCGGAGAGCAAACATGACCTTTAGCCTTCGAACGGTTTTGCTGATTGCTCTCGTGCTCATGCTGTTGGCTATTGGTTATGGCGAGCTACGGTACAGGAATGGCTGGTATGCCCACGCTAACCACATCAATGTCCTGGCCGCCGATAAGCTGGCCAAAGCCGAAAAGGCTATTCAGCCTGTCGAACAGAAGGCGGCTCAGGCCAGCGACGAAGGCCGTATTATCTACCGAACCATAACCCGCGACGTGGTGAAATATGTCCAGGATCCAAATCGTACCGTTTGTGATTTTGATGATGAGTCTGTCCGGCTGCGCCGAGAGGCCATCGACGCTGCCAACTCCATCAGCGGATTTGATGCAGGAACCCTGCAAGGGAAGTGATGCCGGGACTAATAGCGATGAAGACCTTCAGGCCGATATCGAGACTGCTGAATGCCTACGTCAGTTGCGCCTTGATAAGTACCGCTGGCAGGCCTGGTATGACGCTGTGAAGTGATCGAATTCAACAAAAAATTTCCCTTCCGAAATAAAATCCATTACCTCAGAAGGGTGACCAAGTGGTCTTCGTTTCAAGTTAATTGCAGCATAGACTAATGTGTGTAAATAGATACTGTTATCTAAAAAAACACGCAAACTGCATCTTTACTTTTTCATTAGCTATGATTTTTAGTGGATTCTGGTCGGTTTGTAGATACAGTTTTTTTTGCCGCAAGAACTTTGAACACAGGCACTCTGTACTAATGTGCCTGTGTTTAAGATTCATGATTGAATGTTTTGCTGTGTAAAACTACTGAACATCACTGATTGTATGCAGTCTGAACGGAGGGGACACAATCAATCTTTGGATTTGAACATCCTGGCTGTGTTGCAGCTTACGTTTCGGTTCTAAACCTCAGCTTTTACTTGCGCTCAGGCCATTCACTTTTTCAGAACGCTGGAGAGCCAGCCGTCGCAGCAGCATATGAACGAATCTTTATGAGGTTGATACCTAACAGCGGGCCGAGCATGCGCTGACCAGTTTGGATAGTGTGATATCTGTCATGCAACGTGGAAAGAAAAGCGATCGTTCCTGCAGTTTATACTGTTTTGAATGGAGTAGTGTCGTCCCTGACAGTTCTCCAGCCGGTGACACCTGAGCGTAACCGTAAAGTTATCTTCTACATCGTTTCCCGGCCGGAGCCGGACTACATTTAGGAGTATCTGCTCTTCTCGCCGTTCAGGCCCAATATAGTCTTAACATAAGGCACGGACTCCACATCTCTTTCGGTGGCTTGAATGAGCCAGTTTCTAGCCTTTGAGATTGAATAAATCCGTTCATCGCTTATGCTTCCCTCAGCCATACGGGTGAGTTCTCTGATAATAGATGGAACAGTAATATCCAGATCCTTGAGAGCAAGAGAGAGTGCCGCTTCTCCTATTATGACATAGCCTTTCTCGTCGTGATGATTAGACAATAAAACCTCCTGTTTGTTGATGATAACTTCACTGTTAATGCTAGCCAAAGTCAGATGAACTGCATTCAGAATTCTCTTCACTTTAATTCTGGAGTTTTTTGTCACAGCTTTGGTCGCCGCTTTTAATGGCTAAAAAAAAGCCCTCTAAGGGAGGGCAACTGGAGATTTGGGTCGTTATAGTTAGTGCTTCTTACATTGAGGTACAGACTTTCCCGGTGTTAACAGAGATTATCAGTGAATTTTCAGCTTGGACTAGGATCCCGATAAAACAAGCGTGAGCGGTATCATTGGGAATATTCTTAATGGATTGTTTTGATTTCCATACTAATGGCTATAGCGGATAAATTATAAATAACCGCCGTAGGGGATAAGGCAGGATAGCAGGCATTCACTGAGTGCTTGTGATAATGCTCAACATAAGAGGGATTATGGCAAAGCCGAATGTTGCGTTGACGGCTAACATTTATTTCATCGCCAGCTTTTAATAGTATGCCTCTGGGTACCCAAAGGAGACGTGTATGTTTGTTGCAGAAGGATTGAAAGCTGATATTGATAATGACGGCTGGGTTAAAGGCTGGGGCGTAGTTCGTAATGCCCCATGGCACCTTGCAGGTGTTTATGCGACGAAAGATGTTGCAGAGACAAAAGCAGAGATGTTGGGTGATGGCTATGAGGCTCGCTACGGCTCCCATAGGCTTGGGAGTGACGACTTTATCTCCTAGCCCGCATCAGTAAGCATAATACCTTGAGCCACTGGCATACGCTGGTGGCTTTTTTTATGGAGAAAACAATGGTGCTGGATCCACAAGATAAAGCTCGATATCTGATGTTCAAAGGCGCTTTAAGCGAATTGCCGGAAGCGAACCGCGCAAAGATTGAAGAGACCTCCGAACGCATCCTAGCAATCATGTTTGAGGACATGGAAACAGGTGGCCCCGCGGTATCGCTGGCCATGTTCAAGGCACTCGAAAAGGAATAACGATTTATGGCAAAACCGGACTGGGGCGTGCTTCAGCAACGGTTCCTGTCCGACCATGCCGAAACCGGCGTATCACCGAAGGAATGGTGTGAAGCGCAGGGACTGAATTATGCAACCGCACGCCGACACATCAAAAAGCCTACTGCGCAAACTGCGCAAAAAACTGCGCAGAAGAAAGTGCGCACTGCGCAAAAGGAAAAGTGCGCAATTGAGCTGGTGGATGATGATGGCTTGACGGACCAGCAAAGACTTTTCGTCGCAGAATACCTTAAGGATCGCAATGCCACTCAGGCAGCTATCCGGGCAGGGTACAGTACAAAGACCGCGGATCAGATAGGTCATCAGCTACTTAAGAAAACTTCAGTTGCACAGGCGATCGAGCGTCAGCAGAAAGCGTCCATTGAGCGCACGCTTGGCAGTGCCGATGAAGTTCTCTCCCAGATGTGGCAACTCGCCACCTTCGATGCAAACCAGCTTTCACAGTATCGTCGCGGTGCCTGTCGTTATTGCTGGGGCTTCGGTCATCACTACCAGTGGCGCGATGCAGTGGAGTTCGATGAGGCGCTGGCAAAGTTAGAAGGCAAGGAGGGAGTTAAACCTCCTGAGGATCCAGGCGGTTATGGCTACGACCACAACCGGGAGCCTAACCCTGATTGTCCACGCTGCAATGGCGACGGGATCGGACAGCCATACTTCGCGGATACCCGGAAACTTCCTCCTGATGCAGCCCTGGCTTATTGCGGCGTGAAGCTGGGTAAGAATGGCGTTGAGATAACAGCCATTAGCCGCGAGCGCATGTATGAAGCCGTGATGAAGCGGCTTGGCCTGGTTGATAGCGAGTTTGCGCAGCGTCTGCAACAGATTGAAATCGAGCGTCGGCAACTGGAAGTCGAAAAACTCCGTAAAGAGCTTGCAGCCGATCCTGATGATGATGTTCCTGCACCAGTTGCAATCAACATTAACGTGGTAGACGCGAGGGTTCGTGATGATAGCGCCGACGCTTAACGTTCCCCAAGCGCGCTTCCTCGCAATGCCGCATAAGTTTAAGGCCTATGTTGCCGGGTTCGGTTCCGGTAAGACGTGGGTTGGCTGCGGCGGTATCTGCAAAGGGATGTGGGAGTTCCCCAAAATCAACCAGGGCTACTTCGCGCCGACCTATCCGCAGATCCGTGACATCTTCTACCCGACAGTGGAAGAGGTGGCTTTCGACTGGGGCATGAATGTCAAAATCAACGAGGGGAACAAAGAGGTTCACTTCTACGCCGGACGTCAGTACCGCGGCACGACTATCTGCCGTTCGATGGAGAAGCCAGGCTCTATTGTCGGCTTCAAAATCGGCAACGCGATGGTTGATGAACTGGATGTTATGGCTGCCGCAAAAGCGCAGCAGGCATGGCGAAAAATCATCGCTCGTATGCGCTACAAGGTTGACGGCCTGCGTAACGGCATCGATGTGACCACCACGCCAGAGGGTTTTAAGTTCGTATACCAGCAGTTTGTTAAAGCTGTACGGGATAAGCCTGAACTGGCAACGCTGTATGGCCTGATACAGGCCTCAACGTTCGATAATGAAGCGAACCTTCCCCACGATTACATCCCTTCGCTGATGGACTCCTATCCGCCAGAACTGATTAAGGCGTATTTGCGTGGGAAATTCACCAACCTGACCAGTGGCACCATCTATCACCAGTTCGATCGCCAGCTTAACGGCTGTACTGATGAGGAGCAGGCAGGCGAACCACTGTATATCGGCATGGACTTCAACGTCGGGAAGATGGCAGCCATCGTCCATGTGCTGCGCGACCGAGAACCGAGAGCTGTACGGGAGCTGGTGAAGGTTTATGACACTCCAGCGATGATTAAGCGCATCCAGGAGGAGTTCTGGCGCTATGAGGGCGGACGTTATGTCGCCTCTCGTCAGATTTACATCTATCCCGATGCTTCCGGCGATTCGCGCAAATCAAACAACGCCAGCGCCACGGATATCGCGCAGCTTAAACAGGCCGGGTTCAGCGTGGTGGTGAACGCCGCCAACCCGCCGGTGAAAGATCGCATTAACTCCATGAACGCCATGTTCTGTAACGGCAACGGAGATCGGCGCTATAAAGTCAACGTGACCCGCTGCCCGGTATACACCGACAGCCTGGAACAGCAGGTATGGGCGGCGAATGGCGAGCCGGATAAATCAGCTGATAACGATCACCCCAATGATGCTGGTGGTTATTACATCGTGAAGCAATTCCCGATCATCAAACCAACTGGCAAAGTCACCAACCTACGGATTTAACTCCATGCCTGATATTTCAACACCCAATCTGGACTATGGGAACATGGTGCAGGCGTGGGACATTAACGACGCCCTGATGGGCGGCACGCTGTATATGCGCGAGCTGGGTGAGGCATATCTGCCGCGCTGGCCGAAGGAAGACAAAGAGGATTACAAAAAGCGCCTGGCTGTGGCTACTCTGCTGCCGGCATATGAAGAAACCATCAACCAGAACGTCGGGCGCGTATTCGCGGAGCCTATCCAGTTGGGTGAGAACGTGCCGGATGCTCTGCGCGAGTTCGCGAAGAATGTGGATCTGGAGGGCAGTCGCCTCGATGTATGGGCGCAGGCGTTCTTCAGCCTGGCGATGCAGTACGGTCTGTCCCATGCGCTGGTGGACTATCCCCGGGTGAACGCCGAACAGGTGAAGACCAAGGCTGATGAGAAGGCCACCGGCGCGCGCCCGTACGTCACTATGCTTAACCCACGTCAGGTGATCGGCTGGAGATCGAAGATGACCGGCGGCAAGGTTGCGCTCACCGAGTTGCGCATTAAAGAAGTTGTTGTTGAAGACGGTGACGACTTCGGTCAGACGAAAGTCGAACAAATTCGCTACCTGACACCCGGGAAAGTGCAGATTTACCGGAAGGCTACTGGGGACAATGCCCAGGCGAACTGGACGCTGCACGACGAATGGACAACATCCCGCAAGGACATAACGCTGGTTACACTCTACACCAAGCGCACCGGGTTCATGTGCGGCTCGCCGCCGTTACTCAACATGGCGCTGCTGAACGTCAAGCACTGGCAGAGCCAGAGCGAACAGGACAACATCCTCCATGTCGCCCGAGTGCCGATCCTAACCGTGTTCGGGCTCGAGGAGGGGCAGGAACTAGTGATTGGTTCCTCTTCTGCGGCAAGTTTTAACAATCGGCAGGAGCAGGGCCTCGAATATGTTGAGCATACCGGTTCCTCCATTGGCGCTGGCAAAGAGTCCCTAGCTGACCTGGTGGAGCAGATGCGTCAGGCGGGAGCAAAGCTGCTGCGCACCGATAACACCTCGACCAAGTCTGTTGACCAGACCTCGGAAGAGAAGATGCAGGAACAGTCGCCGCTCTACACCATGGCAACCAGCCTGGAAGATGCGATCGACAACATCCTGCAAATCATGGCCGAGTACATCGGCGAGAAAGACGGGGGCAGTGTCGATGTCCGCACTGAACTCGATGTCGAGTCGAAAGAGTTCAACCCTCCGGCGGCGCTGGCTATTCAGTCGTTGCGCCAGGGTGGTGACCTCCGACGTGTTGACGCGATTAAGGTGCTGCAGAAGCTCAACCTGATTGACGCTGACGCAGATCCTGATGTGGTGCTGAGCGAACTGCTGGCTGAATCAGCCTCACTGACGGAACCTCCACTGGAAGAGGTGTGATATGGCCCGCTCCGTTAACGATCGCCTTCAGGACGAGACGATAGCGCACGGCCTGTATGTGAACCGCTACGGCACGGGCGTCGCACGGCGCATGGTGTCGCTGCTGAATAAAATGGATGCTGACCTGGCTGCCAAACTGCTGGTGCTGCTGGACGGCAAGCGTGCCGATACCTACAGTGCCCGCCGCCTGGCTTCGCTGCTGGCTGGCGTACGCGACTTAAACCAACAGGCCTATGAACCTGTTAACGTTGCGCTGGCGCGCGAACTGGCGCATTACGTTGAATATGAGGCCGGGTATCAGCTGGACCTGTTCAGCAGCATTATCCCGAAGCAGATCCTTAAGCATGTGCTGCTGCAGAGCATCGCACCCGAGCAGGTTTATGCCGCAGCAGTGGCGCAGCCTTTCCAGGGACGATTGCTGAAAGAGTGGGGACAAAAGCTTGAATCGGATCGGCTGGACAAAATCACCAACGCAGTGCGCTCCGGTTTCCTCCAGGGCGAAACGGTAGAGCAGATTGTCCGGCGCGTTGCCGGCACGCCGAAACTCAATCGTGAAGACGGGGTGATCAACGCATCCCGGCGCGACCTTTCGGTGGTGACCCGCACCGCTGTGAATCACATGGCCGCCACGGCGCGTCAGGAGTTCGCCCAGGCCAACAGCGATATCGTGAAGGCCAAACAGTGGTCCTCCACGCTGGATACGCATACCAGCCAGTGGTGCATTATTCGCGACCGCAAACTCTACACCCTCGACGGCAAGCCGCTGGGCCATGTGGTGCCGTATCTGCGCGGCCCCGGCAAAATCCACTTCTGCTGCCGCTCCGGAGAAATCCTGATCACGAAGTCGTGGGAAGAGCTAAAGATTCCGCGTGATGAGCTGAGCAACTCCACACGCGCCTCTATGGACGGTCAGGTACCAGCGCATACCAGCTATGCAGACTGGCTCGCCCGGCAGCCATACGCGCGACAGGAGCAGGTGCTGGGTGTTACCCGTGCGCAGATGCTGCGTGACGGCAAAATCACAGTGCCGGAGATGTTCAACGATGCCGGGGAGTTCCTGACCCTGGACGAACTACGCCGCGTGGATGCGTCGGCGTTTGAGGAATAGGGTATGCGTAACGAGGATTTTCACTTTGTGGGTGATGGCCGTGGCCGGCGCAGGGTGTTCGTTAATGGCAACGAGGTAAAGTGCTGTGTATGGGCCGACCTTAAACGAGGCGTCGCCTGCGTTCATCCACTCCCGCTGCGGATCCACAAGCGAAAGCGGGGTGAGGTTTACTCCCGCAAGCTTCGCGGTGAAATAACAATCGAATTTATCTAACAGGCTGCCTTCGGGCGGCCTTTTTTATGCCTGCCGCTGAGCGGATGCGACGCGGTGACCGGGTCGGATGACCTATTACCAATGGCCGGAAGGCTGGAGCAAAACAATGAAACTCAAACTTGATGCTAACGGCAATGTGGTCGTTGAAAACGGTATGCCTGTGTACGTTCATGATGACGGCAAAGAAATCCCGTTCGACGCGGCCGCAGCGATGACCAAAATCACCTCCCTGAATGGCGAAGCCAAAACTCACCGTGAGGCGAAGGAAGCGGCGGAAGCCGGTCTCGCCAAATTCGCTGGCATCTCCGACCCGACCAAGGCACTCGAAGCCCTGGAAATGATGACCAAAATCGACCAGAAGAAGCTGATCGACGCTGGCGCCGTTGACCAGGTTAAGGCCGAAATCACCAAGGTGTTCCAGCAGCAGCTGGACGAAGCGAACGGCAAGACCAAGCAGCTCGAAACCCAGCTCTACGACGAGATGATCGGCGGCCGCTTCGGTGGTTCGAAGTTCATCTCCGAGAAGATGGCGATCCCGGCTGAGTTCGTGCGTTCCCACTTCGGACAGAACTTCAAAATCGAAGACGGCAAGGTCGTGGCTTACGACGGGCAGGGCAACAAGGTGTTCTCCCGCACCAAACCTGGCGAACTGGCTGGTTTCGACGAAGCGCTGGAATCTTTGGTCGAGTTGCATCCGCAGAAAGACTACATCCTCAAAGCGTCCGGTAACAGCGGCGGTGGCTCCCACCAGTCGCAGCATCAGGCCGGGCAAAAAACCATGAAACGCGGTGCGTTTGACGCTCTGGATGGCGCAGGCAAGCAGGCTGCGCTGAGCGACGGCGTCAGCATCGTCGATTAATCGAAAGGAGCCATAAATGGCAGGCAACACCCTTACTGGTCTGATCCCGACCATCTACACCGCACTGAACGTAGTTTCCCGTGAGCAAACTGGGTTTATCCCTGCCGTTGCGCGAAATGCCAAAGCAGATGCCGCAGCCAAAGGCCAGATTGTGCGTGCGCCAGTTGCGCCAGTAGCTAAAACTGAAGACATCACCCCAGGAGCCTCCGCGCCAAACACTGGCGAGCAGGTGATCGATGGGGTTGATGTAACCATCACCAAGTCCAAAATGGCCCCGGTCAAGTGGAACGGTGAAGAGCAGTTGGCGCTTGGCCCGGCTGGCACCTACAACACCATTCTCGCAGACCAATTCCAGGAGGCGTTCCGTGCGCTGGCCAACGAAGTGGATGCAGACCTCGCGGCGCTGTTCTTTAACTCGTCCCGCGCTGTTGGTGCGCCTAAGGATACCCCGTTCAGTATCAAAGACGACCTGACCGATGCGGCACTGGCGCGCCAGATTCTGACCGATAATGGTGCTCCAACTACTGATATGCGTATGGTGCTTGGCGGTGAGGCAATGGCATCTATTCGTGGTAAGCAGTCTGTGCTGTTTAAAACGAATGAGGCAGGAACTGACCGGATGCTGCGTGAAGGCATCATCGGCAAAATCATGGGGTTCAATCTCCATGAGTCATTCAATATCGGCCGCACCCCGAGGAGCACGGCTGCTGGCTATAAGGTCAATGGCGCGAAGGTGGCTGGCGACATCATTGTTGCTATCTCTGCTGGTACCGGCGGGATCGCAGCTGGCGCCGCGGTGAAATTTGCCGGAGACGATAACCAGTACATGGTTGTGGCTGCTACCTCCTCAAGCATCACCATCAGCGCGCCTGGTTTGCGTCAGGATCTGGCGGACCAGGCTGCGGTCACTGTGCTGAGCGAGTTTGCGCCAAACATGGCCTTTGCCCGTACCGCATTCCTGCTTGCGAGTCGCACCCCGGCGATGCCAGAAGGTGGCGATACCGCAGATGATGTCATGAACGTGACCGATCCGGTTTCCGGCATTACCTTCCAGGTAGCGCTGTACCGCCAGTACCGCCAGGTGCGCTATGAAGTCGGTCTGTCGTGGGGTGTTGCTGCCGTTAAGCCACGCCACGCATGCATCATCATGGGCTAACCACTGGGGCTTCGGCCCCTTTGTTTTTCAGGAGGCCCAATGGCCGGATTAACCAAAGAGCAGCGCGCGCAGCGTGAGGCTGAAAAGCTTGCCGCGCAGAACGGAGCTGAATATGCTCCTGCCCAGCAGGAACAGCAGCAGGAACAGCAGCAGGAACAGCAGCAGGAACAGCAGCAGGAACAGCAGCAGGAACAGCAGCAGGAACAGCAGCAGGAACAGCAGCAGGAACAGCAGCAGGAACAGCAGCAGGAACAGCCAGGTATTGAGTTGGTGGCTATGGTGCGAGATACACCAGAGTTTCCCAGCGGCCCGCTGAGCGCTGAAGTTCACCCTGACGAAGTCGATAACTGGCTGGCGGTGGGCTGGCGTCTGGAGGAGTAAGCATGCTGGTTGCCGATCCCAAATCGCCTGACTTCAACAGCTATGCCAGCGTTGTCGACCTGCGCACGTTTGCGACCGGGCGCGGCTACACCGTACCTGCCGATGACGACGAGTGCGGCCAGATGCTGATACAGGCAATGGACTATCTGGAAGGGAAGGCATGGCGTGGCCAACGCTCCAGCGGATCGCAGCCGCTGTCGTGGCCGCGCGCTGGCGTACGCTTCGACGGCGTTGACCTGCCAGATGACACCATCCCACAGCGCCTGGTTGATGCGCAGTGCCGCCTGGCTCTCGAATCGCAGGAGATTGATCTCACGCCGTCGGTCGCTGGTGGTGGTGCGGTAACGATGGAGCGCGTAGAGGGCGCAGTCACGGTCCAGTACGAACCAGGTACGAATAAGGCGGCACCGTCATTCCCCTGGTTCTACTCCTCGTTGCGTGGGCTGGTGGTGGGCGGCAATCAGATCCGCATCGAAAGGGGGTGATATGCCAATCGACTACCGCCGCATGCGAAACACCGCAACGCGACTGCTGACCGAGAACGGGAAGGCTTATCCGCTGACCCGCGGCGGCACCACAACCCGCGATCAGTTCGGCAAAGAGGTCACCACGCCCGCAGTTACAGCCACTGTCACTGGCGTCATCACCGAATACTCCGCTCGTGAGATTGACGGCTCCCTGATCGCCACCGGCGACAAGAAGCTGGCGGCCACGTTCGAAACGGAAGTGCGCATTGATGACCGTATCGAAATCGACGGCAAGAAATGGCGCGTGGTGCAACCGAATCCGGTCAAACCTGCCGATGTGCTGATTTCCTACAACATCCAACTGAGGGCGTAACTATGGCTAGTTCAGCTAATCAGCCGTTCCTGGCTGCCATTCAGTTGTTCATAGATAGTTCAAAGCAGGAAGCAGAGGAGGTGGTGCGCCGGACGGGTATTAAAATCCTCGCTCAGCTGGTGGATATGTCTCCGGTAGGCCAGCCTGATATCTGGCAGGTCAACCAGACTGCGACGGCGTACAACACTGCGGTGCGGGAGCATAACGCGACCCTGCGTGATGCTCCTGCCAACCTGACCAAATCAGGACGGCTTAAGCGTGGCCTGAGAGTTAACGACTCGATGGACATCAAAAAGCCAGATGGCTATGTCGGGGGGCGCTTCAAGAACAACTGGTATGTGGGGTTTGATAGCCAGCCGACCCAGTCCAACGATACGCCGGACGCTTCCGGCCAGGGTTCCAACTCCCGCGGTCTGGCAGTGCTCGAGGTGTTCCGGGTGGAGCAGGTCAGCTCGATTTACTTCACCAATAACCTGTCATATGCCCAAGAGCTGGAAAACGGTCATTCCACACAGGCTCCCGGCGGCATGGTGGGTATCACTGCGCTGGATGCCGCGCAAATGTTCCGTGAGGCAATGAGCGAGATGCGCAATGGCCAGTGACCAGTCAATGCGTATCGCTGGCCTGCTGGAGAGCCGTGTTGCGGTTATCTGCTCGTCGCTTGGCCTGCCGGTGGCCTGGCCGAACATCGCGTTCACTCCCCCGGATAATGCGCCATACGGGCGTGTTTATATCCTGCCTGCGCAGACCGTTGGGCAGGATCTGGAAGGCCAGTTGCGTACGTACCAGGGCATTCTTCAGCTCAACATCATCGCTCCTGCTGGTAGTGGCGTGAATCAGGCCAGAGGGCTGGCTCAGTCCATCGCTGACTCCTTCCCCGAAGGGCTGCCGCTGGTGGATGGTGACCTGACCGTATACATCAACGGCCCGCCACAGGTGCGCACGCCGATACAGGATCGCCCAACATCTGCACCCAACGGCAGTAGCGGATCCATCACCTACACTACCCCCGTCAGCATGCAGTACCGCGCTGATTACTGACCCGCCAACCGGCGGGTTTTTTATTTCCTCAATTCAGGAGAATGCAATGGCATTCGCAATCCCTAACGGGTCACGTGTGAACGTGGCCAAGGCCTATCTTGCGCCGATTGTCTTCACAGCAGCCTCCAACGCGACGGAATGCGAACTGACCGTTGCCTCCGCTGCCGGGATCCTTGCAGGCGATGTCGTCCAGGTAAGCTCTGGCTGGCTCAAACTCGATAACATGGTGCTGCGCGTTAAATCGGTGACCGGCACCAAAATTGTGCTGGAAGCGTTCGATACCACCGACACCAAGAAATTCCCGGCGGGCACCGGCGCGGGTACACTGCGCAAAGTCGACTCGTGGATCACCATGCCACAGGTCATGACGTTGTCCACTGAGGGTGGTGACCAGCAGACCATTAGCGTGCAGTTCTTAGAGGATGATAAGGCCCGTACCATCCCGACGTTCAAAAATGCCGTGGTTCAGGTCTACACCTTCGCGCACGACCCGATGCTGGCTATCTACAAACGTCTGATTGACCTGGACGACTCCAGCGACACCACGGCGGTCTGGTTCCACAACCCTCGCGGGAAAGCGGATCGTTACTACTCTGCCAAAGTGTCGTTCCAGCGCGTGCCACGCACCGAAATCAACGCCGTGGAAAGCAACGAAGCGCGCATGAACTTCGAATCGGATATGCAGATTTACCCGATCGCCGACTCCTCCGCTATGCCGCTGGCCTTCCTGACTGACCTGCCTGCAACCAAATCAGTCGCCTCTGGTTCTGCGCTGGATCTGGCGGTTGTCATGCAGGGCGGTTCCGCGCCTTACACCTACGTGTGGAAGAAAGGCGGTACCGCTATCCCGGGCAAAACGGCCTCGACGTTCAACATCCCGTCTGTGGTATCCAGCGATGCTGGCTCTTACACCTGCGAAGTCACCGACGCCGCGGGCAAGACCATCACCTCTGGTGCGTGTGTCGTCACGGTCAGCTAACCACTCTGGCCCGGTTCGCCGGGCTTTTTTACGGCCCCATCCTGCACCTTTCTAAGGAACCGAAATGACCCAATTCTCCCTGATCCCAAACCCGACCTTTCCCGCCACTGCCAGCATTCCGCGCGCTGGTGCCGAAGACGGCAAGCTGACCTTCACCTTCCGACATAAGACGCTTGAAGAACTGCGCGTTATGGACGAAAAGCTGCGCAAAGCCGCTGAAGGTAAAAAGTCCCTTATCGAGCCACAGGCCGACTACCTGATGGAGATCGTTGACGGCTGGGCACTGCCTGACGAGTTCAACCGCGATCATGTGATCGTCCTCCTGCAGAACTACCCGCGCGCGTTCGACAACATCGGCCTGGCCTATACCAAAGAGCTGATGGGTGTACGCGAAAAAAACTGAGGCAGGTCGCCGCAGCGTTGTACACGCCGGGACCGACTCTCGCGGAGTTAGCCGCTTTTGGTTTGACGCCTGAGGACGTGGAGGAAGAGGTGGGGATCCTGCCGTCGGTATGGAAATCATTCACCATCTTCTCTGCGCTGGCGACCCAGTGGCGTGTTGGCGCGAGTGGGGCGACCGGCCTTGATTACAACGTTCTCCCCTGGGTGTTTGAGTTACACGGGGTTGAGGATGCGGCGGCCTGCATGGCTGACCTTCAGATTATGGAAAGCGAGGCTCTCAAAGTAATGCACAAGGAGACGAAATAATGACAGACCAGATCGCCTCGATTACTTTGCGGGCCGATGTTTCTGACCTGAAAACTGCCAGCAATGAGCTGGATAAACTCGGTGAGGCCGCGGCTGGTGCCGTCGGCAAAGCTGATGACCTTAACAGCGTTTTCCGCGCTGGTGCTGAGTCTGCAAAGCAGGGTAGCGAAGGCATCAAGGAGCAACAGGCTGCGCTGAAAGGCCTGCTGGAGAATATCGACCCGGTCACAAAGGCGCTGAACCGCCTGGACGAACAGCAGGCTGCGCTGCGTAACTTCCAGACCAGGGGCTTTCTGGATACCGATACCTTCCAAGCCTATAACAAGATCCTGGATGACACCCGGCTGAAGCTGACCGACACCGGCGAGGCAGCGGCGCGGGCCCAGGCCGAACTGGCAGCCACCCAGGCCGCCGAGAAGCAGTCCGCCGCGCTGAAGAACCTGCTGGGCTCCATCGACCCGACGATCCGCGCATTCAACTCGCTGGACGAGCAGCATGCGCAGCTGGTGGCACACTTCGAAGCGGGGCGCATTAACAGCGCCCAGTTCGAACACTTCAACAACATCCTCAACCAGACGCGCGAGCGGCTCTCTGGCGTCGCCGACGTGCTGCCTGAGGCGTTATCCCGGCAGGAGGCCACCGCACGCCGCGCCGGTATTTCTATAGGCCAGTACAGCGCGGCCATGCGCACGTTGCCAGCCCAGTTCACTGATATCGCCACGCAGCTGGCTGGTGGGCAGTCACCGTTCCTGATCCTGCTCCAGCAGGGCGGCCAGATTAAGGACCAGTTTGGCGGGGTCAAAGGAGCGCTGACAGGTGTTGGCGATTATCTTCGCACCATGATTGGCTTCGTTAACCCATTGACGGTCGGGATAGGTTCGCTTGTTGTAGGGGCGGGGGCGCTGGCAACGGCGTGGTACCAGGGAAGCCAGGAGGCGAGTGAATTTAATCGCCAGCTACTGCTGACCGGGAACTACACAGGTAAAACCTCTGCCGATCTTGCCCATATGGCTGAGCGTATTGGTGGTAGCGCCGGTAAAATTTCTGCGGCAGCGCAGGCCATTGCGGTCGCGTTGGGTACAGGTGCATTCAAAGGTAACGCACTCGAGTCTGTAGCGGCCTCAGCCGTGGCTATGCAGAGCGCCACAGGGCAGGCTATCGATAAAACGATCGCTGATTTCAAACGGCTCGCGGATGACCCTGTAAAAGCTTCTCTGGCCCTGAATGAGCAATATCACTATCTGAATGCGACCATTTACGATCAGATTGTTGCTCTGCAAAAGCAAGGGGATGCCACAGGCGCGGCAAAATTGGCTATGGACACTTACGCCAACGCCATGAAGAGCCGTTCGAGCCAGATTAAGGAGAATCTGGGTGATATTGAGCGGCTCTGGAAGGCGATTAAAGACAGTGCGGCATCTGCATGGGAGCAGATGCTTAACGTCGGCCGGCAGGTCACGCCAGAGGACACGCTTAAGGGACTGAGAGAACGGCTTAAGGCGCAGCAGGAAACGCTAAAAACTCTCCAGAGTAGTGCTGCTGCAAGTCCTGATTATGGCTATGGTCGCCAAAGCAGCAACTTCCAGGATGTGGCTGCCGCGCAGCGTCGTAAGGACCAGGAAGCGTTGGTTGCTTCGACCAAATCGCAGATCAGTGCATTAGAAAAAACACTGGCCCTGCAAACTCAGGCCGCCGAGCAAAAAGAAAAGGAGGCCGAGGCAAACCAGCGCGATCTCGAAGCGTCGCAGCGTCGAAATAACAACCTTGAGCAATTTGAATCCAATGCCGTAAAACGCGCTAAGGAACTCAAGCAGCTTGCAGCGGATCGGGCCAAATATACCGATTCCGAATACCAGATGATTAAAGCTGGTATCGAAAAACGCTATGCTGACGTAAAAACACCAAAAACCCCTGCTACTAAAGTTGATACCGGTACGCGCAGCCTCGACAGTACCAATGCTGAAACCCTCACATTGCAAGCCCAACTGAAAACACTTCAGGAGCATCGTGATCTTAATGATGTAATAAGCCAGCAACGTAAGCAGCAATGGGATTTGATCTCAAAATTCAGCATCCTGGAGGAGGCTTCCAAAACCCGAGCGCTTTCGAAAGACGAACAGGCTCTGCTGGCGACCAAAGACCGAGCTTTGGCTCAGACAGAAGTTAATGCTGGGCTGGGTGATCAGATTGCTATTCAGGAACGACTGAATCGGTTGCAGGACAGTTCTCAGAAGTACGTTACTCAAATGGCGGAAAAGACTGCCGCATTAAGCGATAGCGCTGGTTTGAGTAGTCGGCAGGCCCAGCGCTTAAGGGAAGAGGCTCAACTACGGCAAGGGTGGCTAAATGGCAGTGGTGACCTTGAGAGCGATGGCTATCAGAAGGAGCTGGCTGCGCTTAAAAACTATTACGCTGAAGAGGATAAGCTGCGCGCCGATTGGAAAGCCGGAGCGCTTAGTGGCTGGAATGAATATCTGGACGTCGCCACGAACACCTACGATGCCGTGAAGAATGTTGCCAGCTCCACGCTAACAGGCCTGAGCGACATGCTGACCGAGCTTATGACAACAGGCAAAGCGTCGATTAAAGAGTTCGGCAAGTCGATGCTCAAGATGATCCTGGATGTGACGAACCGCCTCATGGTCGCCTACGCAGTGCAGGCCGCAATGGGATGGATCAGCGGAGGCTCTGGTGGTGGCGCTACGCCAGTCGGAGCGTATGCGAACGCAGCTGCAGGGGTGACATTCAACGCTAAAGGCGGAGTCTATGAATCGCCGGGTCTCAGCAAGTACGTAAATGGCGTCTACGATTCACCTCAGTATTTCACGTTCCAGGGTGCCTCTAAGTTTGCCAAGGGTGGGGTATTCGCTGAAGCAGGAGCTGAAGCCATCATGCCCCTAACGCGTGATTCAGCGGGGAGGTTAGGCGTTAGAGCGCAAGGCGGCGGTGGGGTGGCCCCAGTCATCAATACTACTGTGAACGTCGATGCTGGTGGTTCAGCAACAGCTCATACGTCCAGTTCCGGCGATGCCATGGGTCGTGCGCTTGCTGAGGAGATGCAAAATGCCGCGCTGCAAGTGGTCCAAAAGCACCTTAAGCCTGGCGGCATGATCTATAACTTCACCAAAGGCCGGTAGTGTTTACTTTACCCCCTGGTTATCATGGACCAAACCATGCTAATCAAGGGGATGATGATGCGTTTACTGGGAGCAGTAGCTTTGCTAATGGCTACAGCATTCAATGTAAGTGCCGCAACCGAACTATGCGAGGGGAAGGTATTCTCTCCACAGATAAATGTCGGCAAGGCGAGTTTTGATGGTGTCGATTACGAAATAATCAAAAAGGGGAGAGACGCTGCTTATAGTGGAGTGGCGATGGATCTTGATAAAAGCGGATCTCGCATGGCGTCAACATTTCTAGTGAACGATGACGCTACTCGCTGGATAAGAGTTATGCCAATTTCCGGTACTGGTGAGTTGGTTGGAGACAATTTCAACACAACATTAGTGGCAAGCGGCTTCATTGGCAAAGTTAATGGGGCGGAGCCGCCGAAGGCCAGTGTCTACCGCTGTGGACCAAAATGATGGATAAATTCTTCGATGACCCACTGTTTGCACAAGCTATAGAGTGGGTTGTTGTAAACCAGAAGCCGTCTGTTTCGGGCCTTCAGCGAAACCTTCGGATAGGATTCAATAGAGCAGAAAAGCTCATTAATTGGATGGAGGTTATTGGGATAATTACGCCCATGAGTTTTAACGAAGAAACTGAAACCTTTGGGCGTTCGGTTCTGGTTGATACCATTGAGGCTGCTGTTCTATTAAAAGATACGCATTGCGAGGCTCCAGACTTGAGCAACGTAATTCCATTCCCAAACCGAAAGTGACCATCAATCCCACCGACCACCCAGCCTCGCTAACGCGGGGCTTTTTGTCGCTAATCGATTGAGATCAATGATTCAGCATTTGCCGTTGCGCCTGTACTTTCTCCTGATAGGATTGATCTTATCTTTAACTGATGGGGATAGGGATGTGAAGAAAATTCTTGTTGTTCTATTGGTGTCACTTTTCTCGCTAACAGCAACGGCTGCAAACAAACCATGCTCAGGTAAGAAAGGTGGAATATCGCATTGCTCAGGTGAAAAGTTTGTTTGTAATGATGGAACTATCAGCAAGTCTAAGAAGGTTTGCCAGAAATAGCTGTTTATAAATGGCTCTCACTATCAAATTAAAACCCGCTTCGGCGGGTTTTTTTATGGAGTAAATATGGCAGTTGAAACCTACGGCTGGCGCTCGCAGCTCGGTGCCGGGCCTATTGAATATGACCAGACGGTGCGTGCAGCGCAGTTCGGCGATGGATACGAACAGGTCGCCGAGAACGGCATCAACTCCACGGCCATTCAGGTGCCGATGAAGCACACCGGTACCGATGCCGAGGTAAACGCGATCCGTGACTTCCTGCTGGCTCATACCGTAAAGGCTTTCATCATCACGCCGCCTGGCGAAGAGAAGGGGCTTTACCGGACTGTCGCTAACTCGGTTCGCAAGAACCAGATTAGCAGCAAATTCTCTGAGCTGACCTTCACCATCAAACGGGCCTATGGGGTATTCGCATAATGGCACTCGTCGACCAGGCGGCGAAGCTGGCACCGGGCGGCAGGGTCCGTCTGGTCGAAGTGGATGCCTCAGAGTTCAGCGGCGGGATCCACCGCTTCCACTACGCACCATTCCCCCACACGCCAGCAGAGATTGACGCGGCGAACGGCGACGAGGCCCGACTGGGACCGAAGCCGATAATCTGGGATGGCAACGCATACGAGTTCTGGCCTTTCCAGATGACCGGGCTGGAGCTGTCAACAGATCAGGCCGCAGAGCCGACGCTCAGCGTTTCCAATCTCGATGGCCATATCACCGCGCTGTGCCTTCAGTTTAAAGACATGGTTAACGCGAAGGTGAGCATCATCGACACCTACGCCGTATACCTCGATGCGGTGAACTTCCCGGGCGGCGTTAACCCGACAGAAGACCCGACCGCCTTCTCCCTGCAAACCTTCTGGCTTGATACCAAAACGGCAGAAGACGATGAAGTCGTTTCGTGGTCGCTGAGCAGCCCGGCAGACCTGCAGGGGCAGGTGATCCCGACCCGGCAGATAACCTCGCTCTGCGAATGGGCGCTGCGCGGGCAATACCGCAGCGGTGACGGCTGCACCTACAACGGCACGGCGTATTTCGATGCCAAGGGTAATGTAGTGGCCGACCCTGCGTTTGACGTATGCGGCGGCTGCCTGAGCGACTGCCGTAAGCGTTTTGGGGCCGGGCTGGCAGAGCCTAACGCAGCAAACCTCGATTTTGGCGGCTTCCCGGCAACCGTTCTCTTCTCCCGATAACCGGACATCAAAATGAACAAAACCATTATGGCGGCGATCCGTGCGCATGCGCTGGAGGAATCCCCGCGCGAGTGCTGCGGCTTCGTCATCCAGTCGGGGCGACGCCAGCGTTACATCCCGGTGCCGAACAGCCACGAAAACCCGACGGAACATTTCCGCATTGACGGCGAGCACTGGGCGAACGCTGAGGATGTCGGAACCATTATCCGGGTCATTCACTCTCACCCGGGCGACGGCGCGCGGCCTATCCCGTCTGACCTCGATCGCCAGCAGTGCAATAACTCCGGCGTGGTCTGGGGCATCTATGCGCCGGACTGCGATGAATACGCAGAGGTAACGCCGGACGCCATACCGCTGATTGGCCGCCCGTTCATTCTGGGCTCGCACGACTGCTGGGGGCTGGTCATGGACTGGCACGCCACCCAGGGCGTGATGCTTAACGATTTTCGCGTGGATTACCCGTGGTGGGAAAGCCAGTATCCGGACAATCTCTATTTTGACAACTGGGAGCGGGAAGGGTTTGTCGAATGCGATCCGGCGCCCGGCTGCATGGTCATCATGCAGGTGGAGTCTGCCAAGTGGAACCACGCGGGGATCATTACCGAAGAAGGCGAACTGCTCCACCACCTGTACGGGCAGCCATCCTGCATCACGCCATATGCCCGCGGTTACTTCAAAGACCGGACCATGATCTGCGTTCGCCACAAAGACCTGCCGCAGGAGATACAGCCATGGCGCGCTTAACCACTATCCGCCTGTATGGCGCGCTGGGAGCCCGGTTCGGGCGTGTCCATAAACTGGCCGTGCAGACATCGGCAGAAGCCGTGAAGGCACTCTGCATCAACCTGGACGGGCTGGAAAGCTACCTGATGAACGCCAAAAAGAACGGAATGACTTTTGCGGTGTTTCGCGGTAAGCGCAACATCGGGGCGGATGACTTCAGGGACTTGACTGGTGATACCGATATCCGCATCGCGCCAGTGATGGAAGGGGCAAAGAACGCAGGAATGTTCCAGACGATCCTTGGCGCGGTGATGGTCGTTGCAGGCATAGCTACGGGGATACTCACTGGCTGGACCGGTATCGGTGCGACGTTCGCTGCAGGATTGATAATGTCCGGCGGCTCAATGATGGCCGGCGGCATTTACCAGATGCTCTCGCCGCAGCCCAAAGGCCTGCAGGGGCGCGATGACCCGGACAATAAGCCAAGTTATGCCTTTGGCGGTGCCGTGAATACCCTGGCAATGGGTAACCCGGTCGCGCTGCTGTATGGCGAGCGCGAGATCGGCGGCGCCATTATCAGTGCGGGGATCGTAGCTGAGGACATCTGACGACTTCTTTATCTTCAATTAGCACCCAATCGGGTGCTTTTTTTATGGATGCAATATGGCAACGATTACTGGTGCAAAGGGTGGCAGCCAGAAGCAGCACACGCCTGTTGAGCAGCCTGATTCAGCTCAGTCTATGGCGCGCTGCCGTATGCTCCTGGCGCTCGGTGAAGGCGAATTTGCTGGTGGGCTGGACGCAACCCGGATCTTCCTCGACGGCACGCCGCTGGGCAACGCTGACGGCTCAATGAACTTTGAGAACGTCTCTTGGGATTTTCGCCCGGGCACACAGACCCAGATGCCGATCCCCGGCTTTCCCGCAGTGGAGAACGAGACCAGCATCGGTGTATCGCTGACGAAGGCTGTGCCCTGGACCCGCGCCATCAGCAATACCCAGATTGATGCGGTTCTGGTGCGCATCGGTATCACCGGCCTGCAGCAGCAGGAGAAGGACGGCGATATCGTCGGCACCACCGTCACGTATCACATCGACGTTGCGGTTGATGGCGGGGCATACCAGACAGTGCTCACCAAAACGGTAACGGAAAAGCTCAGTTCTCTGTACGAGCTGACGCACCGCATCAACCTGCCGAAAGCCACTACTGGCTGGCAGATCCGTGTGGTCCGGGATACTGCCGACAGTACCAGCCAGATGCTGCAGAACAAAACGCAGGTGCAGGCCATCACTGAGGTGATTGACGCCCGCCTGCGCTACCCGCATACCGCGCTGCTGTATGTGTCATTCAACGCTAAAGCGTTCAGCAACATCCCGAAGATTTCCTGCAAGCCGAAAGGCCGGGTCATCCGCATCCCGCAGAACTACGATCCCGACGCGAGGACCTATAGCGGAACATGGGACGGCACATTCAAATGGGGCTGGAGCAATAACCCGGCGTGGATCTGGTTTGATGTGCTGACACAGCCGCGCTTTGGCCTTGGCCGCCGGGTGACGGTGGATATGCTCGATAAATGGGAGCTCTACCGCATTGCCCAGCGCTGCGACCAGAAGGTGCCTGACGGGAAGGGCGGAACCGGCACTGAGCCGCGATTCATGTTTGACGCTTATATCCAGTCGCAGGCCGACGCCTGGCAGGTGATCAAGGATATCGCTGCTGGCTTCAACGGCATGACGTTCTGGGGCAACAACATGTTCAATGTTGTCTCGGACATGCCAGCAGACACGTCGAAGCTGCAAATCCTCACCCGCGCATCAGTGGTGGGCAAGCCAACGTATTCCAGCGGCAGCGAAAAGACGCGCTTCTCGAGCGCACTGATTAACTTCAGTGATCCGGATAACCACTATCAGGACCGCACCACCGCAGTGATGTTCCCTGACCTGGTGAAGCAGTTCAAATTCAAGCAGACGCAACTCACGGCCATCGGCTGCACGCGTGAAAGCGAGGCTCAGCGCCGCGGTGGATGGGCGGTTTATTCCAACTCGCTCGATCGCATGATCACGCTTCAGACGGGGCTGGATGGCTTCGCCTATGTGCCGGGAACCGTGTTTGCCTTTGCGGATGAGCGCGTGTCAGGACGAGTGTATGGCGGGCGCGTTGTCGCATACAACTCCGGCCTTAAGGCAGTGACAACCGACCGCGGTACCAGCGCCGTGGCAGGCGATACGCTGATGATCCGCACCCAGGGCGGCGTTGTTGAAAACCGGATAATTCAGTCGGTCAACGGCACACAGCTGATTGTGGACAGGGGCTTCACAGCAGCGCCAGCGCCAGACGCCGTTTTCGTTATCGACGCCGGGCAGTTGCGCCTGCAGTATTTCCGCGTGATGAAACTGACGTTTAATGATGAGGAGAACACCTATACCATCACCGGCACGGAATACAACGCATCGAAGTATGACGCCGTTGACAACAACGCCCGGCTGGATATCCCGCCGATCAGTCTCATCCCCACTGGTGTTGTCTCACAGCCTGGTAACATCGTGGTGTCGAGTTATGAATCGGTGCGCCAGGGGCAGCGCATTGCCACGTTGACGGCCTCATGGGATGCTCCGCTGGATAAAGCCGGGAAGCCGCAGGCCGATGTGATCGCCTATCAGGTTCAGTGGCGCCGCGGGAGCAGCGAATGGGTGAACGTTCCGCAAACCGGCCTGCGGAATATCGAAGTGCCGGGGATCTTCGAAGGTGATTACCTGGTGCGGGTCAGGGCAATTAATGCCGGTGGCGCATCCAGTCTGTGGGCAACGTCAGCGCTGACTCATCTCAAGGGCCGGGTGGGTGAAGTGCCAAAGCCAGCCAACTTCAGGACAACGCCGTTGCTCTGGGGGGTACAGCTGGACTGGGATTTCCCTGCCGGCACCGGCGATACGCTGCAAACTGAGATCCAGTATTCGACGGTCTCGACCGGCGCGAATGCACAGCTGTTGACGGGAGTACCTTACCCGCAGCACATGTATCAGCAGCTGGGCCTGAAAGCCGGGGTAGGGTTCTGGTACCGGGCGCGGCTTGTTGATCGCACCGGCAACCAGTCAGCCTGGACTGACTTCATCCAGGGTAGCAGCAGCTCGGTTGCCGCTGATTACCTGGTGGATATCGATAACCAGATCAAACAGACCGACGCCTATAAGAACGTCGTAAAAGAAATAACTGACCTGGGTGATGACCTTCAGTCAGCGCGCGATGACATCACCACAGTCACTACAGAGTCGGCGGCGACCAAAGCGGGGCTGGCGCAGGAGGTCACGGACCGTAAGAAAGCCATCACCGACGAGGCAACGGCGCGCGGGCAGGCGTTGCTGACCGAGAAGAACGAGCGTCTGGCGGATATCAGTAACGTCAACCAGACGATTCAGACCAGCACCGAATCGCTGGCGCAGCAGATCGCCCAGGTGTCAGCCGGCACCGGCTCGCAGTTCGATCCGGCCAAAATCTGGTATTTCGATACATCAGTCGAGGACTGGTCCGGGAACGGGACACCGACCATTGTCGATGGCTGGCTTCGTCCTGCTAACCATGCATCTGATCCGTGGGTGTCATCACCGGGCTCGCTGGGCATAACAGCTGCGGCTTATCGCTTTCTGAAGCTGCGCATCAAGAAAGTAGGTAATCCCGCCTGGGTGGGGGAAATTCGCTGGCGCAACACGGCTGGTTTCAACGACACCAACCGATTCACGGTGGCGGAGCCCGCTTATAACTCTGACGGCGTCGCCACTCTTGAGTGTGACGATATCCCCTGGCTGGCCGATACGACGATCAACCAGATTCGACTGGACCTGTCCACGAAACAGGACGCGACCAATTACTTACTGATTGACTGGGTGGCAGTCGGGCGACCAACGCCGGGAGCCGGGATGGCGGCGCTGCAGCAGGAAACGGCGGCGCGCGTAACAGGTGACCAGGCGGAAGCCACGGCGCGCGAGACGCTGGCGACGCAGATCCGGGGCGGCTATACCGGTGACGACCCGTCAAAACTGGCTTCGGGCCTGCTGTACACCGAACGCCAGGCGCGCATCACCGCGCAGGAAGCGGAGGTGACAGCGCGGACTCAACTGGAGTCGACCGTTAACGCCAACAAAGCCAGTGTGACGCAGGAACTGGCAACGCTGACGACGGAGCAGGAGGCGCAGGCCACTACGCTCTCGGGCCTGCAGACTACTGTTGGTAAAAACTCCGGCGATATTACGCGCATCGATAAAGCCGTCGCTGATAACAACAAGGCGCAGACCACCGCGCTGGCTGCGGTGAAGGCCACGACCGACCAGAACACGGCGGACATCAGCACGGAAACCACGGCCCGCACGGATGGTGACAGCGCGCTGGGCCGCCGTATCGACAGTCTGAAAGTTGACGTGGACGGTAACACGGCCAGCCGGGACGCCGGGATTATCGGTAACGTTACCAATGCTCTCGCCAACTTCATGGCGTTCTCGGATCAGCGCGTTACGTTCGCCGCTGGCGAAACGAAAACGATGGCCGAGATCACCGAAGCCCGGAAGACTGCAGCGGATGCCACAAGCGCCGTGGCGGAGCAGGTCACCACGCTTAAGGCCACGGTTGAGCAGAACGGCCAGACCAACGCTGCAGCCATAACGCGCATTGATAAAGCCGTTACGGATCTGGAGAGCGCCACGGCAACCAGCATTGAGCAGGTTACGGCTGCAATTGGCGATACCAATGCCAGTGTCCAGACGACCAGCCAGGCTGTTGCTGGCATTAATGACAAGCTCTCCGCGCAGTGGGGCGTTAAAGTCCAGGTGGAGGCGAACGGCACCAAGCGCATCGCGGGTATCCAGCTGGGCATTGACGGCACAGGGGCCTCAAACTTCCTGATTTCTGCCGATACGTTCGCGGTTTATAACCCGACGACGAACGGGCAGGAACTGGTGTTTGCTTCGACCGGCGGCCAGATGTTCATGCGTTCGGTGTTCATCCAGGACGGTTCTATCGACAACGGCAAGATCGGGAATTACATCCAGTCCAGCAACTGGGACGGGACCGGCAATGTAGGCTGGCATATCAATAAATCTGGGTATGCCACGTTCAACGGCGTGACCGTTCGCGGGACGATCTATGCCACTGACGGGAGTTTTAAAGGCAGAGTTGAGGCGACCAGCGGGAGCTTCAGGGGCACGGTTGAAGCGACATCTTTCATTGGAGATGTAGCCAACACTGGGGTATTCCCCGACGCCACAGGCAGATCAAACGGCATCGCAACTGCGACCGTGAACATGTATTACACCGATTCCAGCAATAACGGACTCGGCAAAAACGCCGTTGTGGAGGCGATGATCTACGTGCGGGGGATTACAGGTGCGGTCACGGCCACCGTGCAGATGGTCATTGCAGGCAACATCCGCACGATTAACTACGATGTCCCCATTGGTGGGGTATGGCTCACCGCCCGACATGCGGCGTCCGGCATGGGCGGCCAGCGTATCGACGCCAGCATCACCGTTACTTCCAGTAATGCGTCGGTCGGTGTTACCGCCCCGACAATGACGGTAACGCGCGGCACCGGCTCTTTCTCCTCCTGATCCTCATAACTTCACCTCAATAACCCGGCTCCGGCTGGGTTTTTCATTTTAAGGACATCACGAATGGCAACGATTGATGACGATTTAGCGAAATCCGTCACGGAAGGATTTCGCCAGGCGCAAATTGATATCGTCAACCAGGACCTGATTTTATCGGGTACCGGTGACGTCACAGTAACGCTGGCTGACGGTTCGAAAAAGACCGGCCCGAGCTGGTCCAAGCTTATCACCGCAGCTAACGCGGCAGGAACCAGCGCCGCTGCAGCCAAAACCAGTGAAACGAATGCTCTGGCGTCAAAAAATGCAGCAGCAACCAGCGCCACGAACGCGGCAACGTCTGAGGGGAATGCTCTCGCGTCGAAGAACGCAGCCAAGACTTCAGAAAACAACGCCAAAACGTCTGAGACGAACGCGAAGACTTCAGAGAATAACGCCAAAACCAGCGAAACGAACGCCGCAGCATCACTGGCCGCCGCGCAGCTGCTGACATCTGTACCCTATGAGGCTGCGCCGTACCCGGATGTGTGGGTGCCATTTAACGATAGTTTGAAAATGGAAGGCATCGCACCTTACGATACTTTGACTATTTCCGGGCAGATGGTGGAATTACCCTCAAAGTCTGCAACATTCACCCGGTCAACTGTCGCAACTTATATTGAGAAATCCGGAATAATGCGAAACGCGGATATTAATGAACCTCGTTTCGAGAAAGAGGGGCTTTTAATTGAGCCGCAAATTACGAACCTGTATACCTATTCTGAGCAATGGGGAACAGGTTCAAGAGTCGTTACGACCAATAATAGCGGCGACTCGCCTCGCGCCGATAAGACAATGGCGCTGGTAGTTGAAGATACAGCAACCGCGGAACACTACGCGCAAGACCGTAACATCACTTTAACTTCCGGCACGATATACTGTTATTCAGTATTTGTTAAAGCTCATACAAGCTCTCGTCTTTTATATTTACGCGTCGCAACGGGAACGACAGCGGGCGTGTTCTTTGACCCCGTTGCAGGGGCCTTCGTTGGTGGCGCTGTCGGTGCTCAATACCTTGATCGTGGTTTTGAAGACCTCGGAAATGGTGTTTACCGTGTCTGGATGGCAGTTACAGCCGGGGCTACTCAGAGTAGCGTTTTCCGTCTGCAATTAGCGAAAGATGGTGTGACCGCAAGCTATGCCGGTGACGGCAAATCAGGCCTATATGTGTGGGGCGCGCAATTAGAAGACAGCCCGTTCCCTACATCGTACATCCCAACGACAGCGGCCACGGTTACGCGCGGGGCTGATTACTGGCAAATACCGAAAGAAAACTGTGGATATACTTCTCTGGCAAATCTATTTAATCGGACTTTGGCACTTGAGTTTTTCCCTAAGTATTTCCAAGATGCCGCTGGTTATATTGAGATCGTTAAGGTTCAAGGCCCGAGTAATGATATTGCTTGCCGATGGGTTAATGACAACACATTAAAAGCATATCGCAGCAGCGGTGCTATAAGTGTGCCTTGTAAAAAAGGAGAAAGCGAGGTGTTCGCACACGCAATCGAAGGTAACAAGGTATCAACGTTCTACGGGGGTAATACTTCTTCCGCTGATAACGTACAGCCTAACGGCACAACGCAATCCGTTTCTTATATAGGGAACTCAAATCAAACCACATCCGTGAGATTCGTTTATCACATTCGAAACCTGCGTATCTGGCACCGCGTCTTAACACTCAACCAAATTAATGGACTCCGCTAATGAGAGACTTATATCTGCGCTTCAATGACGCCGACGAAATGCGCACGCAACTAATCGCGGCGGGGTTTGTGGATGATGAAGAGCAGGGTGGTTTGTATCACCCTGATATCAGCCTGGATATCGTTGGCGTTATCACTGTCCCTGCTGAAGTCATCAATCCCGGTGAAGAAAACGAAGTTATCAAATACGTCAGCCTGCCCGGATTTCACGCCAATTTGCGCGTGACAGACGATTCGCTGGAACTGGCATCGTTAGATGCCTTTGGGGTCTTCCCTGACAGCCCGTACCGGGTATGGGCATAAGGAGCACAACATGGCAAACAGAAAAGATACTATTAGCCTGGCCGCTGCGGACATCTCTGGGCTGAAGTCAGCTGCACAGCGGGATGTCGGAACGTCCTCAGGAAACGTGATGGAGGTCGGTGCTTTTGGACTGGGCAGCAGTAATTTGGCGAGCATCAACCAGGGTGATCGTAAAGGATTTGGGGCTTATAACGCCAAGATGCTGCTGGGCGGCATCGACAACAATACTGCAGTGCTGGGCATGCCTTTTGATGCTTCAACCGCATTTCAGTTTTGCTTCCCGGCGCGCCTGGATGTGCCGCCTGAGTTATACCTGCGCCTGCTCAGCTCCTCTCCAACGTATGACGGAAAAATCTGTAAGGTATATACCGATTCGAATACCACCAAAGCAGCTGATGGCACGTTAAAGTCAGCATCCCCGATCGTCAAAGTTTTTGCCGATGGCTCTTCGGAAACGAACTATGAATCTGAGGGCGTGACTGTAACGCGCCAGGGGGAAGGGGTTTATCTCATCACGGGCTGTCTCGGGCTTAACGCGGATGCGGCGTGGGGCGGTATCGATGGTGGGTTTGATATACCGAAGGACCGCAACCGGCAGCCGCTAATCTGGCTGGATTACAAGGTGAACCCGGATGGTTCGGTGCTGGTGAAAACCTATCATCGCACTCACCTGGGGGGCCCGGCGTTCGCCCGAAACGAGCGGGAAGGTTTTAACGAAGGTGACCCAATCGACATTCCAGCGGATCAGTATGTCTCCATCCGTGTGGAGATGCCGGTGGACAGCATCTGGAATCAGCGCCAGCTGGAGGCAGCGACTGCTATGGCTGAAGCACAATCTGATGAGGGTCATGACGTTCAGCCGTAATTATCAATAGGCGTTGCCGTATTGATCTGCACCACCTTTAAAACTACTGTATATAAAAACAGTAAAAAGGAGTGCAGATCATGCCCCGCCGTCACGACATTCACGCCGCATTTGTGGCTGCAGTACAGCTAAACCCCAAGGGCTACCGGTGCTTACGCACAGAAGACTTTATCCGGGAGCTGGCAAAAGTACATTGGCATTTCAGCCGGGCTGACGCCAACGAGTGGATAGAGCGCTATCAGCCAGATTTCACGGATAAGACAACTGACGGAACCGACAATCACTACTGGATCCTGCGCAACATGGGGAGGGTTCACTGATGGGCTTTCCTTCACCGGCGGCTGATTACACCTCCCAGCGGATGACACCGGAACTGATCTGTGGTGTGGGCATCGATACCCGCATTCTTGAAACGTCATCCGGGTTCGCATTAATCGAACCAGTTACCCGGTTAGTGCAGGGACAGACTCTGCTGATTCTCATTGGCGGTCGAACGCAGTTTGCGAAAATCAGAGGAAGGGCGTTAATCACGGATGATGGGGAAGCGATAGAAGGGGAAGCGGCGGAGGAAGTTGAGGTGTTGGGGCGGGTGACGTTCTTCATCAACAGCACAGATGCTGATGACATTCCAGTGTAAGAATTGGTGCGCTTTGGTAAAGGCGAAGGCCTGAGGTCTTCCCTTGGCAGGTTTGATGCCCGCTTTGAGCGAAAAGCAGACGTGTAATTATTCATCTAGTCTTAATATAGTTTCTTACATTCTGAGATGACTATGAAAAATTCGACTGGGTTTAGTGTCATGGCGTTACTCGCGTGTAACTGCTGGGCCGCTGATGGTGGCTCTGAAAGTGCAGCACAAGCAAATAATCCGCTTGCCAGTATGACAGCGTTCAACATGCAAAATTACTATATTGGTAAAGTTAGCGGGACTGATAAGGATGCTAATCAGTTCTGGTTTCGTTATGCAACACCATTCTCTCTGGGTAACAGCGACTGGCTGTTACGTGCCTCGCTACCAGTCAATACTTATCCCTCTCCACCTACCGGAGGTCATAAGACCGGGGTTGGTGATCTCAATCTTTTTACTTCCTGGCTCATTGATACCGGAAACCCGGCAGTCAGTTTTGGCGTTGGTCCACAGGTTACTGCACCGACCGCGTCAGAGGATGCCGTTGGATCAGGGAAATGGTCCGCGGGACTTGTAAACGTACTATTTAACGCGAGTAATCCAAAATTTCAGTATGGCTATCTTGCCTCCTGGCAGCATAGTTTTGCCGGTGAGGATGATCGCAGTGATGTGAATCTTACTACCTTCCAGCCCTTCCTCTTCTATCAATTGGGTGGTGGCACATATCTGCGTTCTGCACCGATTTGGGCCTACAATCTCCATAACGATAATTACAGCGTTCCGCTGGGGCTAGGTGTCGGTCAGGTAATTAAAAATAAGAAAACGGTTTATAATTTCTTCGTTGAGCCGCAGGGTAGTGTTGCCGAACGTGGGGATGGACAGCCCAGGTGGCAAATATTTGCTGGGTTAAATCTTCAGTTCCCTAATTAATTTAACATGGAGAAACGGTAAGGGTTGTGTCTCCATCAGGTCATTTTATGTGGAGGTAACAGCTAACCAAATATCGTCATGAGTAAGGTCCTCGGTGAGCGAATAGGGGCTGTTACCTCAGTAATCAAAAAAAGAAAGGCACCCTGCCACAGACAAAATGCCAACAGTATCACTTACTTCACCGTTTCAATTTTAGGCGGCTGCCAGGTGCCATCCAGAATCGACTGTTCACCCCAGTACGCGCGAATGTAGAGGGACAGATTGCCGTCAGGTGCCGGTAGCCAGTTATTGACTTTATCATCCGATGGACGGGTTTTGCTGACATACAGCGTCAGGGAGCCGTCATCGTTGTACTTCAGGTTTTTGTTTTTGGTCCCCAGCGAGAAGCGGTTCAGCTCGTTAGGGCTGAACAGATGCTTACTGTTATAGAGCGTTAATGACCAGAACCCTTTCACCGGCGGCAGTTCGCCTTTCGCGAAGGTCACCGTGTAGTCATGGTCGCCGGATAGCTGGGTACCCGCAGCATCGTTATCTGTGTAGAAATACTGGGTTTCGTTCGGTTTGTTATCGAACATGTTCGATTTTGAGGTGCCGGTACGGTTGTAGTAATCCACCCCAAACTCGGCGTTGTTTTTTGAACGGTTCCAGCCGTTGCCCGCCGGTACGCCGTTGTTCTTCCACTTAAAGAAATCAGCAATGACGGTTTTATCCGTCTCTACGGCGGCAGCATCCATCCATTTGCGGATTTCCGGGCTTTTCTTGCCAGCCTCGACAAGGTGACGGTACTGGGCGTACATGGCCTCTTCGCCAGGCAGCGGCGGCACTTTTTCCAGAACATTGGCGAACTGGTCGAAGAATTTCTCCGGAATAACCCAGCGCGTCTCGCCCGCGCTGGCATCCGGTTTATCGCCGATGGCCGGGATCTTCGAGTATTCGAAGGATTTCATTTTGCCGTCAAACTGACTCAGCGGGTAGGTCATAATCTCTTTGATCGGGGCCTGGATCGCCGCCCGGTCTTCCGGGGTGTCATCCATCTGGACGCGAGGGATCACGTTGGCCATTTCGGTGGAGGACTGAATCACACCGTTGATGCCCTGCGGGGTTTCCCCTTTCCAGTTGGGCCCGACAAGCAGATAGAAACCGGGTTTGGTGGCGTAAGGTTTACCGACGTTACCAATCTGATTGGTGCGGGCATCGTAAATGGCGTACACCCAGAAGCGATCGCCGAAATCGGGAACCTGAATGACGATCGGCTCTTTATCCAGTTCGAAGAAGCCCAGCCCGTAGGCCACGTCCTGGTTTGGACAGGTAACGAAGGTCTCCTCCGGCTTGATGTAGTCCGTCAGCATGCTGAGCTGGCCCATCGGCGCTACCGGCACCATGCCGCCGTTCAGCGCCGGGTAAGGCGCTTTGGTGATGGTTTCCCGACGGTTAAACTGATTCACCATCGGCCAGCCCCAGATATAGGCCTGCTGCGCGATGGCTTTGACATAGCTCTCCGGCATGGTGACATCCGCCGACGGCTGCGTGAGCTGATCGAACTGGGTGGCATGAGGAATGGTCAGCGGTTCGGTCTGGCCGAACGCGCCTGCGCTTAGCGCCAGAGTTGTAAACAGTGCCAGATACTTTATTTTCATCACGTCATTCACCTTTATTGGTTTGTCTGGACCAGGTCATCCGGGATCCAGGTCTGATCGTAGAAGCCGTCTTCGGTGCCATACAGACGCAGCGCCACGAGGAAATTGCGGTCAGGAACGGTTTTGATAAAGGCGCTGTCTTCCACACCGTCCGGTTTGTTCGGCCCGAACCAGAGGTCGATAGAGCCATCGTTGTTTTTCGGGATGTTGTAATAGCCGTTGGTGGACGGTAACAGCTGATCGGTTTCCGGCATGGTGCCGTCGGTAATGTTGTAGGCAGTCACGGCCCAGAACAGCGCCGCAGGTGGGTTTGGCGGCAGGTGCAACTTATAGGTATTGCTGCCGTTCAGGAACTTGCCGGACCCGTCTTTGGTGGCAAACGGATATTTGGACCCCGCGCCGGTGGTATGCATCACCATTGCCGCCGCGCTGGAATACGCAATCTGGAAGAAGGCCGCGCGCTGGTTGGCATCAAGGGTGCCGTACTGCATCCACTCTGCGGTAGCACCCGCCCAGGAGGTCTCCCACTGACGGTCTTTGTAATAGAGCTGACGCTGGTCATCACGCCCCACCTGACGACGCGCGAGGATCATGCGCGGCGCGGTTTCCACGGCTTTGTTCAGTAACTCCTGCTGTTTGGCCGTCGGGGTGAACGGCTTGCCCTTCACAATGCCGATGCTGAGCAGCGCGCTGCGGGTGGCATCCGGGATCGCGGTCAGCGGTTCATAATCCACAAAGGTTTTCAGCTTCTGCCAGTAGCTGGCGTCGGTAGGATAAACCATGTTCACGCGCTTCCCGCTGGCATCCGGGAACTGCATCGGCTTCACATCCTTTTCCACATCCCAGAGGGGATAGACCCGGGTGGTTTCGGCATTTTTCACCGCCGGGAGCGGATCGGGTTTGCCTTCACCTTTCCCCATGATGGTTCTGAAGAAGAGGAAGACGTTATAGGTTGAGGATTTAAAGGCGTAATACCCCTGCGGCACAGGACCGTCGTAATCCGGCGGCAGGAGTAAATAGAGACCACCCCGGGCGCGGTCCGGTCCGATGGCACCCACATCTGTAATGGTTTTCTGGAAGAAGTCGGTAAACATCCCGATGACGTTCGGTGGCGCTTTGATCACCAGCGGACCCGTTTCCTTCAGATCCAGATAACTCATGGAATAGATCACATCCCCGTTAGGCGTAGGCACCACCGCCCGGCTGTCCATCCGCTCTTTCCAGATCGGCAGGACGTTATAGCCTTTGCCAAACGCGGCCTCAGAGCCATCGCGCAGGCCAATGGTATTCAGCAGCGGCAGGGTCTGGATGTAGGCCTGAATCGCATCCTGATAATAAAGTTCGTCGCTTAATGACTGCGCTTCCTGCTCCGGTAACCAGTTACCGTTATTCAGCTGCTTCATCAGGGGGGAAAGAGGCGCGTCGGCGGCCATTGCGGGTTGGGCTAAAGCGAGTGACAGCAGAACGGCAGAAGTGACTATTCGGAGCTTCATAGTTATATCTCGGCTGAAGAGTAATAAAATGAAATTAATGACTTACTGGCGATAGGTATCGTCCTATGGATTAAACATAGTCAGATAGAATGTTCCTGAAAGAATAGTTGGTTTCGGAAGATTCGTAGAGTTAATAGTTATTTAATAATAAATTTTAACGATGAGTATTAAAGGTTGTTAAATGGTTTAACGGGTCATAGAGGAATCAAAATGTTTGATGTCCGCTTCTGGCACACAGCGGACGAAGTGTACGAAGCGGTGCGTACCTTCAAATCTTACAAACGGATCGATGGCAATTTTGCCAAGGTGGGTGTCGTTTTAGAGCGGCGGGTGTGATTTCTGGAAGGGGTTACGCAAAGTTTCAATGGTATGGTTTTTATGTCTCCTAGCGGTTTTTTGGTATTAATTGTGTGAAATGTGAGCATTATGAGTGGGTGATATGGGGTTTCTGTGAGAAATTCTTCCCCAAAACGATATGCAACCTACTGAATAGCATGGAGTTGTATTGGTAGCGGAAATGATGCAAATCAACACTTTAATTGCAGCTTATCCCTTTGTTTTCAATTAATAAAAATGCCATTTGAATAGTATGCTTCGCCCATATCTTCGGAGGCGGCTACGCGGCAGGTTATTACGCCTATCTGTGGACGCAAATGCTGGCCGACGACGGCTATCAGTGGTTCGTGGAAGAGGGCGGATTGACCCGCGAAAACGGGCAGAAATTCCGCGAGGCGATTTTGTCGCGCGGGAATAGTACTGATTTAGCTGAACTTTATCGCCAGTGGCGTGGGCACGATCCGCAGATTGAACCGATGCTGGTGAATCGCGGGTTGAGCTCGTAAGGGTTTTTCAGGCTGGAAAGAGAACCGGGCGCAATGCCCGGTTTTTTTTCTATTTTATTCTCACTAAAGATCCGCAATAACACTTAAAATCAATAGAATATGTTTACATAATCTGCACACATTAAAACGTCAATATGTGCAGATTTGATAGAAATTAAAGCGCAGGGGAAAATGCTTTAACTTCCACTTTACGAGCCAGGAATCTGCTTTCGACAAAGTGCCAGGACAGTGCCGCCAGGGTGACCGTTGCTATGATGCTGGTTATCATGCCCGCAAAGAAGGACATGCCGATGACGTTAATCACAAACTGTTGGACAGGGAATGCATAGATGTAGATGCCATACGAGTAATCAAACCGACCTTTTACTAGCGGATCCTGAATGGAAGTGCAAAGCGCGATAGTCCCAAATGAAATAACAATATAGCCAAGGATATTGTATTCGAGGCCGCCATCGGAATATGAATACATCCATAACGACAGAGCGGCAAGAATGAATGCTTTCACCTTGAAATCGTTCCAGCGATCAAACGTCATCGCCATAACGGCACCCAGAAAGAACGAGAGACCCCTTAATGGATACAGCCAGGAAGGAACGGAGAAATAAACACCAGTGTTATTGCCTGTAATAAATACACAAACAAGCAGCAACAAAATGAACACAACTAAAAAATAAACCCTGTTTTTATTGAATATTAATACGCACCCTGCAATCAGGTAACATAAGAATTCAAGCGGGAGAGTCCATAAACTTCCATTGATACCACCATGGATAAAACCAGTGGTAATACCATCATGAAGTACGGATGTTAATGTTATCGTTTTTATAATATTGTTAATAACAGCAATGTTTAGATAATCACCGAGATGATCTCTGTTAACAAAACTGCCTATGATGACATACATAAAAATAGCGCATGGAATCAGCGCTGGTATAAGCCTGCGCAATCGTTTGGACATAAACTCAGTATAATCAGAACATGCCATTGCAGACTTGGAAATCAGGAAACCTGAAATACTGAAAAATATAATGACTGCAATTCCGCCCATGCTTTCAAGACCCCAAAAAACAGGTTCTGGTCGACCTGAAAGGGCATAATGATGAGTAATTAAAACCATTAAGGCAGCAATAAGCCTTGCTGTATCAAAGCAGTTATTCTTATGCATTTTTAAACGAGGATTGTTTGAGTTAACTCATCATATCATTACAGATGAAGCGTAGCTAAGAATAATCTTACAATTGCGAATCAATCTCACAAAATAACTGAGAGACTACTCTTTGTTTGCACTAAATATTAAATCTCTGTAAATGAATTTGGTGGAGAGGACTCCAGAAGAAAATGAGAGTCGTTTGCAGATCCTCTATGACATGAACAGGGGGTTTTCACGGACTTATCTTCAGTTACGGCTAATAATTTCTCACTCGTATATCAACGTAAAGTATTTGTTACGGCAGTTTCGACATCCGCATACTGGAAACATTAACCGGGTTTGTGGTTATCGATCCGGTAAGCCTGCTTACATTCTTTAACCGAACCGATACTGGAAAAATGCAAATTGAGCGCGTAGACCTTTTCAGACTGGAATCAAAACCGGGGGACTTCCAGATTTTTATGTTTAATGACTTATGTTTACGTAAGCTATTGCTTGCCACATCCCATAAATAAAATAATTGCTTACGTCTTTATGCTCTCGCCTCGCTCGATATAACCATAAGCATGTCTTATATTTTAATGGCGGCAAGTTACCGCATCTACCCACAGGAGTTCAAAATGAAATCCAACGATCAAGGTGCTAACAAAGATCAGTCAAAGCAGTCTCAAAAGAACCCGAAAGACGATCAGTCCCAACAGAAACCGGGTAAAGCTAAGTAGTCTCTCATACTATGTTTGACGGAGGTTTTATGACCGATCGTCCAGATTACGTTGATCCTCTTCCTGATGATGAACCGCTTCCTGATGATGATATTCCTGACGTCCCCGATGTGAATGACCCGCCGGTCGTTGACGATCCTGACGTGACCAGGAAACCGCTATAAAAAACACTTAACCGCCTTCGGGCGGTTTTTTATGGGCATATCTGCTCTACTCTTCACCCGAGCCAACTTTACCCGTATGTTGCTGGGTTAACGTAGATATAAGAAGAGAGCGTCAGTCAGGCTTATGGATTTTTCTCCTTTAATGCACGCGTTAGCGGCAGTCACCGTTCAGTGTTTATGCGGCCTCAAGTGGGGCCGGTGGGGCGTCGGCGGAGCGCTGGGTGCGCTGTGGTTTATCGCCCGGGAGCAGACCCAGGCGGAATACCGCTGGATTGCTCTCTTTGGACACGGCAAGCGCGCCAATATGCCGTGGTGGGGCGGGTTTGACTGGCAGGTCTGGAACATGGCCAGCCTGCTCGACTGGCTGGTACCGGTGATTGCCTGCACCCTGGTGTGGCTGTTATCCCGTGCCTTGCGCCAGAAAAGTGCAATCAAACAGGGCGCGTAGAGCAAGGTTGTTTAGCCTTCATTTATCTTCGCCATGCTAGCTTGGTCAGGATCCGCAGCCTGGTATGGAATGCCGGGTCCGTAGATATCAAAATACAAATCTATCCATGCAAGCATTTACCGCCAGTCTCTGGCGGTTTTTTTTTGCCCTTTCGCTACAACATGAATTTTTTTCAACACCGATGAATTTTTCTCGTTTGCCGCGGGGCCAGCGCTGTGACATCTTTTGGACATATAGCCATCCAGAAGTCTAAAACTTCAAATAATGAATTATCACTGTCGGCAATTACCTGGCGGCAGTTAAAGGAGATAAGCATGCAGCGACAACACGCCCCGTACCGTGCCGATGTGGTAGGTAGCTTTTTACGTCCCGACGCCATCAAACAGGCGCGAGTGAAATTCGCCAGCGGCGAGATCGACGCCCAACAGCTGCGTGCGGTAGAAGATGAAGCGATTCGTCACGTGGTTGAACAGCAGTGCGCCTGCGGCCTGCATGTGGTGACGGACGGCGAGTTTCGTCGCGCCTGGTGGCACTTTGATTTCTTCGACGGTCTGCAGGGCGTGGAGCGTTACGAATCCGAGCAGGGGATCCAGTTTAACGGCGTGCAGACCAAAGCCCACGGCGTGCGCGTCACCGGCAAGCTGGGCTTCGGCAGCCATCCGATGCTCGACGACTTCCGCTATCTGCAAAGCGTCAGCGGTAATGCTCAGCCGAAGATGACCATCCCGAGCCCGAGCGTGCTGCACTTCCGCGGCGGTCGCAAGGTAATCGACGCCACGGTCTACCCGGATCTGGATGTTTACTTTGATGACCTGGCCCAGACCTGGCGCGATGCCATCCACGCCTTTTATGCGGCGGGCTGCCGCAATCTGCAGCTGGACGACACCGTCTGGGCCTATCTCTGCTCGGACGATCAGCGCCGTCAGATCCTGGAGCGTGGCGATGACCCGGACCAGCTGGCTCGCACCTATGCCCGCGTGCTGAACAAGGCGCTGGAAGGCAAGCCGGACGATCTGACCATCGGGCTGCACGTCTGCCGGGGTAACTTCCGCTCGACCTGGATTTCTGAAGGGGGTTACGAGCCGGTGGCGGAGATCCTGTTTGGCACCGTCAATGTCGATGCGTTCTTCCTGGAATACGATAACGATCGCAGCGGCGACTTTGCCCCGTTACGCTTTATCCGTCCGGGCAAGCAGCAGGTGGTGCTGGGGCTTATCACCACCAAAAGCGGCGAGCTGGAGAACCCGGAAGGGGTGAAAGCGCGTCTGGAAGAGGCGGCGAAATATGTCGCGAAAGACCAGATCTGCCTCAGCCCGCAGTGCGGCTTTGCCTCTACCGAAGAGGGTAACGCCCTGACCGAAGCCCAGCAGTGGGACAAGGTTCGCCTGGTCACCCAGATCGCCAGCGAAGTCTGGTAATCGCATTTTCACAGCGTTGCATTAATAAAGTGCAACGCTGTGCCATCCTGATCCGCACCTGCCTTTAAAATCCTCTCCCGCCCCCCTGAATCTACAGATTTTTCGTTCTGGCATCCTTTTTGCTCTGTCTGATCCTGATTGCTCTTTCTGCGTCCACGCCGTAACGGACGATTTCGCACAGCTTTCTTTTCAGGAGTGAAAATTATGCATCGTCGTACCTTGTTAAAAGCCTTTGCTTTATCGGCCTCCGTCGTGGCCATGGGGATGAGTTTCAGCGTGCAGGCCGCTGACACCATTAAAATTGGCATCATGCATTCGCTCTCCGGAACGATGGCGATTTCCGAAACGCCACTTAAAGACGTGGCGCTGATGACCATCGACGAAATCAACGCCAAAGGCGGCGTGCTGGGCAAAAAACTGGAGCCGGTGGTGGTTGACCCGGCCTCTAACTGGCCGCTGTTTGCCGAGAAGGCCCGCCAGCTGTTAAGCCAGGATAAGGTGGCGGCAGTGTTCGGCTGCTGGACCTCGGTATCGCGCAAATCGGTCCTGCCGGTGTTTGAAGAGCTGAACGGCCTGCTGTTCTACCCGGTACAGTACGAAGGGGAAGAGATGTCCCCGAACGTCTTCTACACCGGTGCCGCGCCTAACCAGCAGGCTATTCCGGCGGTGGAATACCTGATGAGCGAGGACGGCGGGGCGGCGAAGCGCTTCTTCCTGCTGGGCACCGATTACGTCTACCCGCGCACCACCAACAAGATCCTGCGCGCCTTCCTGCACTCGAAAGGGGTACAGGATAAAGACATCGAAGAGGTCTACACCCCGTTCGGCCACAGCGATTACCAGACCATCGTCGCCAGCATTAAGAAGTTCTCCGCCGCAGGCAAAACCGCGGTGGTCTCCACCATCAATGGCGACTCCAACGTACCGTTCTACAAAGAGCTGGCGAACCAGGGCGTGAAAGCCACCGACGTGCCGGTCGTCGCGTTCTCGGTGGGTGAAGAGGAGCTGCGCGGTATCGATACCAAACCGCTGGTGGGTAACCTGGCGGCGTGGAACTACTTCGAATCGGTGGATAACCCGGCCAACCAGACCTTCGTGGCGGCGTACAAAAACTGGGCGAAAGCGCAGAAACTGCCTAACGCCGATACGGTCGTGACCAACGATCCAATGGAAGCCACCTACGTGGGGATCCACATGTGGGCCCAGGCGGTGGAAAAAGCTGGGACCACCGACGTGGATAAAGTGCGTGCCGCCATGGCAGGCCAGTCCTTCAAAGCCCCGTCGGGCTTCACACTGACCATGGATGCCACCAACCACCATCTGCATAAGCCGGTGATGATTGGCGAAATCGAAGGCAACGGGCAGTTCAACGTGGTGTGGCAGACCGAAGAGCCGGTACGCGCCCAGCCGTGGAGCCCGTACATTGCCGGGAATGACAAAAAGCCCGACACGCCGATGAAAACGGCCAGCAACTGATTGCGGATCTTAAAGGGGTAAAGCCATGAACGTCATGCGCACGATCTTCGCTCTCGTATGGCTTGCCGGACTGCTGCCAGGGATGGCGCAGGCAACGGACGCCGATAACTTTGTTGCCGCCAGCCGCAGCCAGCAGGCCGTGCTGCTGGAGCAGTGGGCCGCCGCGCCGGATCCGGCCAGGCTGCCGCTGCTGCGGGCGCTAGAGCAAGAGAACCTCGTTGTCGACGACAACAAACACGCCTTTACCCGCCAGGACGGCGGGGTAATTGCCCTGGGTGATGCCGCTCAGGCGCAGGGCTCCACCAAAGCGGTGCGTCTGACTAACCGCCTCAGGGTGCTGGCCGCCACCGCGCTTGCCACCCATCAGCTTACAGGTGACAGTGTCACCGAAAGGCTGGCGGCCGCGCGGCAGCTGCAGCGCGATCCCCAGCCGCAGATGCTGCCTTTCTTACAGCGCCAGCTGGCGAGCGAAAGTGACGATACCGTGCGTCAGGTGCTGAGCCTCGCCGTCGCCAGCCTGCAACTGACCAGCCAGCAACCGGCGGTGCGTAAGCAGGCCGTGACGCTGCTGGGTGAATCGAGCGATCCGGAAGTGCAGGCCCGTCTGCTGCCTTACACCCGCGCGCAGACGGAGCCGGATGCCGGGGTCCGCGAAGCCGCAGCGGAAAGCCTGCGCCAGATCGAACATCGCCAGACAATCAGCGACCTGCTGGGCCAGGCCTTTATGGGCCTGTCGCTGGGCTCCATTCTGCTGCTGGCGGCGCTCGGACTGGCGATCACCTACGGACTGCTGGGGGTCATCAATATGGCCCATGGGGAGATGCTGATGCTCGGGGCTTATGCCACCTGGCTGGTGCAGCAGGCGATGGCGCAGTTTACCCCGCAGTGGCTCACCTTTTATCCGCTGGTGGCGCTGCCGGTAGCCTTTATGCTGACCGCGACCGTGGGCATGGCCCTTGAGCGCACGGTGATCCGCCATCTGTATGGTCGACCGCTGGAGACGCTGCTCGCGACATGGGGCATCAGCCTGATGCTGATCCAGCTGGTGCGGATGCTCTTTGGCGCGCAGAACCTCGAGGTGGCTAACCCGGCGTGGCTCTCCGGCGGCGTGCAGGTGTACGCCAGCCTGATCCTGCCGTGGAACCGGCTGGTGGTGCTTGGCTTTGTGCTGCTGGTGCTGTTCTTCACCTGGCTCATCCTCAATAAAACCCGTTTAGGGCTGAACGTGCGGGCGGTGACGCAGAACCGCAGCATGGCGGCCTGCTGCGGCGTGCCCACCGGGCGCGTCGACATGCTGGCCTTCGGGCTGGGTTCCGGGATTGCCGGTCTCGGCGGCGTGGCGCTGTCGCAGCTGGGCAACGTCGGGCCGGAGCTGGGCCAGGGCTACATCATTGACTCGTTCCTGGTGGTGGTGCTCGGCGGCGTCGGGCAACTGGCCGGGAGCGTGGCGGCCGCCTTTGGGCTGGGGATTTTCAACAAGATCCTCGAGCCGCAGATGGGGGCCGTGCTGGGTAAAATCGTGATTCTGGTGGCGATCGTTCTGTTTATTCAGAAGCGTCCGCAGGGGTTATTTGCACTGAAAGGGAGGGTAATCGACTGATGAGCCAGCCAATGACCTTAACGCTGGCGCGCAAGGCGCCGCGCAGCGTATCGATACTCGGCGCCCTTATCCTTGCGGCACTGCTGGTGCTGCCGTTTCTGGCCCTGCTGCCCGCCAGCCATCCGCTGGCGGTCTCCACCTGGATGCTGACGCTGGTGGGTAAGATCCTCTGCTACGCCATTGTCGCCGTGGCCCTCGATCTGGTGTGGGGCTACGCCGGGATGCTGTCGCTCGGCCACGGCCTGTTTTTTGCCCTCGGCGGCTACGCCATGGGGATGTACCTGATGCGCCAGGCGGCGGGCGACGGCTTACCGGCCTTTATGTCGTTCCTCTCCTGGAGCGAGCTGCCCTGGTACTGGTGGGGCACCCAGCATTTTGCCTGGGCGCTGGTGCTGATTGTGCTGGTGCCGGGCCTGCTGGCGCTGCTGTTCGGCTGGTTTGCCTTCCGCTCAAAAATCAAAGGGGTCTATTTCTCGATCATGACCCAGGCGCTGACCTTCGCCGGGATGCTGCTGTTCTTTCGTAATGAAACCGGCTTTGGCGGCAACAACGGCTTTACCGGCTTCACCACGCTGCTGGGCTTCTCCGTGACCGCCACCTCAACGCGCATCGGGCTGTTTATTGCCACCGTGCTGCTGCTGGCCGCGTCGCTGGCGGTGGGCTATGCGCTGGCGAAAAGCAAATTTGGCCGCATTCTGACCGCGGTGCGCGATGCGGAAAACCGGCTGACCTTCTGCGGCTACGATCCCCGCGGCTTTAAGCTGCTGGTCTGGACCTTATCCGCGGTGCTGTGCGGGCTTGCCGGGGCGTTGTACGTTCCGCAGGTTGGGATCATCAACCCCGGCGAGATGTCGCCCACCAACTCCATCGAAGCGGCGATCTGGGTGGCTCTCGGCGGACGCGGAACATTGATCGGCCCGGTGATTGGTGCCGCGCTGGTGAACGGGGCGAAAAGCCTTTTTACGGTGGTGATGCCGGAGTACTGGCAGCTGTTTCTGGGGCTGATCTTTATTGCGGTCACGCTGTTTTTACCGCGCGGGGTCATGGGCCTGTTGCGCAAAGGGGATAAATGATGCAGCCAGCCGAAGCGTTATTTACCCGCCAGCTTCCCGGGGATCGCTATCGCGACCAGACCGACCCGGTATTGCAGCTGGAGGGGATCAACGTCAGCTTTGACGGTTTTAAGGCGCTGACCGACCTGTCGCTGAACATCGGCGTGGGCGAGCTGCGCTGCGTGATTGGCCCTAACGGCGCGGGCAAAACCACGCTGATGGACGTCATCACCGGTAAAACGCGGCCCCAGAGCGGGCGGGCGATTTACGATCAGTCCACGGATCTCACGACTCTCGATTCAATAGCCATTGCCCGCCAGGGCATCGGGCGTAAGTTCCAGAAGCCGACGGTGTTTGAAGCCCTGACGGTGTGGGAAAACCTCGAGCTGGCGATGAAAGGCGATAAATCGGTGTGGGCCAGCCTGCGCGCCCGGTTGAGCAGCGAGCAGGGCGACCGCATCAACGAGATGCTGAGCCTGCTGCGGCTTGGGGCGGAGCGTCATCGCCGGGCTGGGCTGTTGTCCCACGGCCAGAAGCAGTTTCTCGAGATCGGCATGCTGCTGGTGCAGGAGCCGCATCTGCTGCTGCTAGACGAACCGGCTGCCGGGATGACCGACGCCGAGACCGAGTACACCGCCGAGCTGTTTCGCACCCTGGCGGGCAAACACTCCCTGATGGTGGTGGAGCATGACATGGGCTTTGTCGAAACCATTGCCGATCACGTGACGGTGCTGCATCAGGGCCGGGTGCTGGCGGAGGGCTCGCTGCGCGACGTGCAGGCCAACGAGCAGGTGATTGAAGTCTATCTTGGACGCTGAGGAGCGCGGATGCTTAAGGTTAACGAACTGAATCAGTATTACGGCGGAAGCCATATCCTGCGCGGGGTCAGTTTTGAGGCGCTGCCCGGCGAAGTTACCTGTCTGCTCGGGCGCAACGGGGTGGGTAAAACCACGTTGCTGAAGTGCCTGATGGGGCTGATCCCGGCGCGCAACGGCGAGATCCTCTGGCAGGGCAAAAACCTTACCCAGGCCAGACCGCACCAGCGGGTGCAGGCGGGTGTGGCCTACGTGCCCCAGGGGCGGGACATTTTCCCCCGCCTGACGGTGGAGGAGAATCTGCTGCTGGGGCTGTCGCGTTTCCCGGCAAAAGAGGCGAAGCAGGTGCCGGACGAGATCTGGCGGCTGTTTCCGGTTTTACAGGAGATGAAGCAGCGCCGGGGCGGCGATCTCTCGGGCGGCCAGCAACAGCAGCTGGCGATTGGACGGGCGCTTGCCAGCCGTCCGCAACTGCTCATTCTGGACGAGCCGACAGAGGGCATTCAGCCGTCGGTAATCAAAGAGATTGGCCAGGTGATCCGCCAGCTCGCCAACCGTGGCGACATGGCGATCCTGCTGGTGGAGCAGTTCTATGACTTTGCCGCCGAACTGGCCGACAGCTATCTGCTGATGTCCCGGGGAAGCATTATCCAGCGCGGACGCGGCGAGAATATGGAGCAGGAAGGGGTACGCGGACTGGTGGCGATTTAACAGGGTTGTTTTGTGGAATGTTATAATATAACATCCTCATTCTCTAAACGGAGTGAGGACATTATCTTGGCAGGACATATTGGTAAATTTGCAATAACTCTGGGGGCAATGCTGGTCAGCGGTCAGCTCTATGCCCATTCGCATGGACATCAGATGACCGAAGCGGAACAAAAAGCGGCAAACGGCGTATTCGACGATAAAGACGTCAAGGATCGCCCGCTCTCCAACTGGGACGGCGTCTGGCAGTCGGTCTATCCGTTTTTGCTGAGTGGCGATCTCGACCCGGTATTTAAAAAGAAAGCCGAGAAAGACAAGAGCAAAACCTTTGATCAGGTGAAGGCCTATTACCGCACCGGTTATGCCACCGACGTCGAGAGCATCGGCATTGAAAATAACGTGATGGAGTTTCATCGCGGAAAAAACGTCGCCAGCTGTGAGTATGTCTCTAATGGCTACAAGATCCTGACCTACACGTCGGGCAAAAAAGGCGTGCGCTATTTGTTTGAATGTAAGGACGCCAGCAGCCAGGCACCGAAATTTGTCCAGTTCAGCGACCATATTATCGGCCCGCGCCAGTCCAGCCATTTCCATATCTTTATGGGCAACACCTCCCACGAGGCGTTATTAAAAGAGATGGATAACTGGCCGACCTATTATCCAAACGAAATGTATAAAGAGCAGGTTGTCGAGGAGATGTTGCACCATTAATTTCGGTGCGGCCTGTGTGCCGGGTGGCGGCTCCGCCTTACCCGGCCTACGTTTTGTGGCCCTCGTAGGCCCGGCAAGCGAAGCGCCTCCGGGCGATATTTTGGTTGCGGCGTACGGTTTTGGACTTTGTAGGCCCGTGCAAGCGAAGCGCCGCCGGGCAATTACCGCGAGACTAAACCTGGCGCCTCAACCCACGCCTTCACCCGCATCCCGCGCAAAATCATCATCCACGCCAGCACGATGGCGACCATCATAATCACAAACAGCGACCAGTGCGGGAGATGGGTCAGGATCAGCCCGGTAATCATCGGGTTAAACGCCGCGCCGAGCCAGCCGAGCGCCTGGGCGGAGAAGTAGCTGGCTTTCATACCCGGCGGGGCGATATTGTCGATCAGCATATATTCACCCGGCGCATAAATAATCTCACCGATGGTAAACACCGCCGCTGCGATCCCCCAGTAGACCAGGTTCTCGCCGGAGAGCATAAACCCCGCCAGACCGAGGACAAAAAACAGGGTGCCGAGAGTCATTAACGGGCGGATATTACGCGCCGACAGCTTGCGGCCAATAATGTACTGCAGCGAGACCACCAATGCGGCGTTTACCGGCAGCACCACGGCCACCACGTTCTGGGCAAAATCACTGTCGTAATCGGCCGCCAGCACGTACTGCGAAATACAGCTGGCGAACGAACCGCCCACGTAGGAGGCCAGCAGGCCGGAAAGGGTATACCAGAACAGCGCCCGATCGCGCAGCAGCACCGACGGCTGCCACGGCACAGGGGCGTGTTCACCGTCGGCCGCCACGCTTTTCTGCACATAGCGCTGAATCAACACCAGCGGCAGGGCGGCGCAGAAGGCCGCGACCCAGAACGGCAGCTGCAGGCTGTACATCACCAGCAGGGTGCTGAGCGGTGGCCCGATGGTCCAGCCAATGTTCAGAAAGCTGTAGTTCAGCGAGAACACCCGCGCCTTTTCCGCCGGGCTCAGCACGTCAGAGAACCAGGCTTTCAGCACCGTGGAAAAGACCGAATAGGCGCAGTTGATCAGTGAAAAGGCCAGCACCACCAGCACCACGTTATCCACCAGCGGGATCGCCAGAAAGCCCAGCGCCACCGCGAAAATGGCGATCAGCATGTAGCGGTTTTTATCGAACTTGTCGGCCAGAATGCCAAAACCCAGGCTGAAAACCACGCCAATCGTCAGGGCCACCGTCAGGGCATAACCAATATTCTCCACGCTCATGTTGAAGACGCGGGTCAGATAGATGGTCATGAACGGCAGCGTGGCGCCGCGTCCAATGGTGAGTAATAACGATGACGCCAGCAGCGCTGCGGTTGAGCGCCTGAGTGATGTGTTCATTTTCCTGCCCGACAATTGCGTGTGAATTTTTTGTTATGTCTTATCAGGATTATCACGCCATAAGGGGCTTGTATAGCACCAAATTTATCCCTAAGTGCTTCGCCTGACTGCCAGAAATAATGATCTGTTCCTCTTCGGATTTTTTCGTTACTTTGATAAGTGTTTACAAAAATTTAATAAACAGGGGCAGGGTATGACGCGTAAAGACGGGCTGCTGGCATTGCTGGTAGTGGTGGTTTGGGGGCTAAATTTTGTGGTGATAAAGGTCGGGTTGCACAATATGCCTCCGCTGATGCTGGCCGGTTTACGCTTTATGCTGGTGGCCTTCCCGGCGCTGTTTTTTGTTGCCCGTCCGAAGATCCCGTTTCGTCTGCTGCTGGGCTACGGCCTGACCATCAGCTTCGGTCAGTTCGCCTTCCTGTTTTGCGCCATTAACTTTGGCATGCCCGCCGGGCTGGCTTCGCTGGTGCTGCAGGCGCAGGCGTTCTTCACCATCATCCTGGGGGCGCTGGTGTTTGGCGAGCGGCTGCAGGGTAAACAGCTGGCGGGGATCGCCCTGGCGGTGGTTGGGGTGCTGGTGCTGGCAGAGGCCAGTCTCAACGGACAGCACGTCGCGCTGCTGGGCTTCTTGCTGACCCTGGCGGCCGCCTTCAGCTGGGCGTGCGGCAATATCTTCAACAAAAAGATCATGCAGCTCGAGACGCGTCCGGCAGTCATGTCGCTGGTGGTATGGAGCGCCCTGATCCCGATTGTGCCGTTTATGCTGGCGTCTTATCTGCTGGATGGCCCGACGGTGATGTATAACAGCCTGGTGACTATCGATGTGACCACCATTTTGTCGCTGGTCTATCTGGCGTTTGTCGCCACCATTATCGGCTATGGCATCTGGGGCACGCTGCTCGGACGCTACGAAACCTGGCGGGTGGCACCGCTGTCGCTGCTCGTTCCGGTCGTGGGGATCGCCAGCGCGGCGCTGCTGCTCGATGAAAAACTCGGGGCGCTGCAGTTGATTGGGGCCGTTCTGGTGATGGCTGGACTCTATATTAACGTCTTTGGCTTTCGCGTACGCCGGACGGCGCGGGTGAGGGGCTAAAAAAAAGCCCCGCGCGGGCGGGGCAAAACGAATTAATTGTGCTGATTGTAATACGGCACCCCTAACTCGTCGGATTTGTCGCTGCCTGCGCCCATATGGTTAAAATCGTGGGGCGACTGACCGTTAGCGGTCGGCAGGATCATCGTGTCGCGGCTGTGAGGCTGCGGCACAGAAGGCGTTTGCTCCGCAAAACTCTGGGCAGAGACCAGCACCAGTGCGGTGAAGGCGGCGGAAGCTAACAGTTTCATATATTCCTCGATACGTCTTAATACAGGCGATTAGCAGTTACAGTGATTGATCGGAAGCAGATACCGGGATTCCCCGTGCATATTGGTAATACGGTATTTATGCGGTGGCACATCGAAGTAGTTCTTGAACGTGCGGGTCAACGTTTGCTGCGATTCAAACCCGTAACGCTCAGCCAGATACAGGATCGGCTCGTTACTTTCCTTCAGCTTCTGTGCGATTTCCGTTAATTTGCGGCTGCGGATGTACTGGCCTAATGAGTGGCCGGTCTCTTTTTTGAACATCCGTTGCAGGTGCCATTTTGAGTAACCTGAACGCTCAGACACTTTCTCAAGCGAGAGCGGCGACTCCAGGTTATCTTCGATCCAGCCCAAAATGCTATGAATAGTGATGGCGTCAGTATTGCGTCTGGACATCGTCATACCTCTTTCTGTTTACGGCAGGATTTTCTTAAGCAAGAGCTCAAGAGTTGCCACTTCGTCCGCCGTTAAGTTTTTTGTTAGTTCCTGGTGCAGTTCTTGTCCTACTAATTGATGACATTGTTCACACATTTCCGCGCCGTCACTGGTCAGTTGCAACAGCACGCCGCGTTTGTCATTCGGATTAGGGCGGCGCTCAATCCAGCCCCTGCAGACCAGCCTGTCGATCATTCGCGTCAACGCGCCGAGGTCGACGGATAAGATTTTCTTAAGCTCAACCGGGGTGATACACACCTCGCAGCGCACGGAGCAGAGCACTTTAAATTGCGTTGCGGTGATATCCAGCGGTGACAGATAGTCATTGAGCAGGCGGTCTTTCTTCTGGTTAACCATATAGATAAGGCGACCCAGCGGAATGATTTCGTTGAAGAGGTCACTGGTGCTTTTCACAATGGTTGCCCTGGCAAGTAGTTTAATCACGGCAGATATTATTGCTCAGGCAACTATAAGTCAACTGAATGCATTTGCTTATGACACGATTTGCTAAAGCGATTCAGATCACTTTTTTGCCCGCTTCGTAGAACGACATATCATCGTGGTGAATTGATTTCGGCGCGAAAATATTACTTACGAAGCGCGCGTAGTCGAAACAGGGGTTTTCACCCTATACTTGCGTGGTTCATTTTTGATAAGGACAACTCAGTAAAATGGTTGATTTAATTAAAGCAATTGGTCTTGGGCTGGTGGTTCTGCTGCCGCTGGCGAACCCATTAACCACCGTTGCGCTGTTCCTGGGTCTGGCGGGGGATATGAACCGTGAACAACGTAATCATCAGTCGCTCATGGCCTCTGTTTACGTCTTCGCGATCATGATGGTGGCGTACTACGCCGGACAACTGGTGATGAACACCTTCGGGATCTCCATTCCCGGCCTGCGTATCGCCGGTGGCCTGATCGTTGCTTTTATCGGCTTCAGAATGCTGTTCCCGGCCCCGAAACCGGCGCATGCCAGCGACGCGCAGGACACGCTTGAGGAGATGCAGGATAAAGAAGCACCGAACATCGCCTTCGTGCCGCTGGCCATGCCAAGCACCGCGGGGCCAGGTACGATTGCGATGATCATCAGCTCCGCCTCTACGGTGCGTAGCGGCTCTGACTTCCCGGACTGGGTAATTATGATTGCACCGCCGCTGATCTTCGCCCTTATCGGCGTGATCCTGTGGGGTTGTCTGCGTAGCTCGGGCGCGATTATGCGCTGGGTGGGCAAAGACGGTATCGAGGCGATCTCCCGTCTGATGGGCTTCCTGCTGGTCTGCATGGGCGTGCAGTTTATTATCAACGGCGTGCTGGAAATTATTCAGACCTATCCGTCATAACCAAACCGGGCGGCGTCCTGCCGCCCGGACTTTTCTCTAACCGTGATGCGGCTGCTCTTCCATCGTAACCGGCCATTTGCGGAAGATCAGCACCGACCAGATTAACGCCGCCAGCGCCGGTATCGCCCCCAGATAGCCAATCGACGCCATCGAAATATGCAGGCTGATCTGGTTCCCCACCAGCGCACCCGCGCCAATCCCCAGATTGAAAATCCCGGAAAAAAGCGCCATCGCCACGTCGGTGGCATCTGGCGCCAGCGCCAGCACCTTAACCTGCATCCCGAGACCGATAATCATGATAGCCACGCCCCAGACAACGCTCAGCAGCGCCAGATTCATCTCGCTGCCCGACGCGGGCAGCAGAAGCAGCAGACACGCCAGCAGCAGGCCAATGGCGCTGCTCACCAGCAGGGAGGCGTGACGGTTACCGAGCTTACCGAACAGCACGCTGCCGATAATGCCTGCGCCACCCAGCAGTAACAGCAGGATAGTGGCGAAACGGGCGCTAAACCCGGCGACCGTCTGCACAAACGGCTCGATATAGCTGTAGGCGGTGTAGTGCGCCGTCACAACCACCACCGTCAGCAGATAGAGGCTCGTCAGCGCCGGACGACGCACCAGCAGCGGCAGGCTTTTCAGCGATCCGGAGTGTTCGCTCGGCAGTTTCGGCAACAGTTTAATCAGGCACAGCAGGGTGAACAGCGCCCCAAGGCCGATAACGAAAAAGGTGGTGCGCCAGCCGAACATCTGCCCGACGATGCGCCCGAGCGGCAGGCCGAGCACCATCGCCAGGGCGGTGCCGGTCGCCAGCAGGCTCAGCGCCTGGGCGCGCTTCCCGGCCGGGGCCAGACGAATGGCCAGCGAGGCGGTAATCGACCAGAAAATCGCGTGGGCAAAGGCAATGCCGATCCGGCTAATCACCAGCACGCTAAAGTTCCAGGCCAGGAACGACAGCACATGGCTGGCGATAAACAGCACGAACAGCCCGATCAGCAGCTTGCGGCGTTCGATCTGGCTGGTGAGCAGCATAAAGGGCAACGACATCAGCGCCACGACCCAGGCGTAGATGGTGAGCATGATCCCCACCTGGGCGGTCTCCATGCCGAAGCTGCTGGCGATATCCGAGAGCAGGCCGACGGGAACAAATTCCGTGGTGTTGAAGATAAACGCGGCAACGGCGAGCGTCACCACCCGTAGCCACGCGACCCGGCGGGAAACTGTGTTGGTTGTCATAGGGATGTCCGGGATTGATTACGTAAATGAGGTGTGACGATCTTAAAACCTTCCCTGGTGGAAATACAATCATTTTGTGATGCAGATCTCACTGTGATGGCGCAGTAATCGCTGGTGAAATCGGTTCTTTTCCATGAATATAGGATGCAACATAACGTTAACAACAGGTAAAGCGATGCAGGATATCGAGTTTTTTCTGGTCGATGCGTTCAGCGATGGTGCATTTGGCGGTAACCCGGCGGCGGTGTGTCCGCTGCCGGAGTGGTTGCCGGACGAGACGCTGCTGAAGATGACGCAAGAGCATAACCAGTCGGAGACCGCTTTTTTTGTGCGCCATAATGACGGCATCGAACTGCGCTGGTTTACCACCCACGGCGAGGTCAATCTTTGCGGTCACGCGACCCTGGCCACCGCCTGGGTGCTGTTCAACGAGATGGACTATCCCGATACCCGGATCCATTTTGATACGGCGTCCGGCAGGCTCACCGTCAGCCGCGACGGCGACTGGTTAACGCTCGATTTCCCGGCCTGTCCGACGCAAGTACAGACCCCGCCGCCAGAGATGCTCCACGCGCTGGGGATAAGCCATTACGTCGAGGCCCGCAAGGGGCGCGCCTGGGTGCTGGTGCTGGAAAACCGCGAGCAGGTTGAGGCGGTAGCGCCGAATATCCACGCCATGACGCCGGGCGAGCATAAAGTGTCGATCACCGCCCGGGGCGAGGGCGAGTACGATTTTGTCAGCCGCTTTTTCTCGCCGGGCGTGGCGCTGTGGGAAGATCCGGTCACCGGCTCGGCGCACACCATGCTGATCCCGTACTGGAGCGAAAAGCTCAACAAAACGTTGCTCTTTGCCCGGCAGGTCTCTGCCCGGGGCGGCGACGTGCGTTGTGAACTGAAGGGCGACCGGGTGCTGATGAGCGGCAAGGCATCGCTGTATATGAAAGGTCATCTGTTTTTGCGCTAAATAAGGGTTAACCCAATGAAAGAAATAGAATTCTATCTGGTCGATGCGTTTAGCGACCGCGCGTTTGGTGGGAATCCCGCAGCCGTTTGCCCTCTGGAGGCCTGGCTGCCGGATGACGTTCTGTTGAAGATGGCACAGCAGCACAACCAGTCGGAAACCGCGTTTTTCGTGCGCACCGACACCGGCTTTGAACTGCGCTGGTTTACCACGCAGTACGAAATCAACCTCTGCGGTCACGCCACGCTTGCCAGCGCGCACGTGATTTTTGAGTATCTCGACTATCCGCAGACCGAGATTGTCTTCTCCACCCGCTTTGTGGGCGAGCTTAAGGTCAAGCGCAGCGGCGACTGGCTGACGCTGGACTTCCCGGCGTGGGGCTGCGAGCCGGTCGCGAACCCGCCTGAACTGCTTTTCAGCACCCTGGGTATCCGCGAGGCGAAAGAGGTACGGGTAGGGCGCGATTACCTGGTGGTGCTGGAAAACCAGCAGCAGGTTGAAGCCTTAACCCCGGATATCGACGGCATGATGCCGCTGGACAAGATGGTCTGCGTTACCGCGCCGGGGGACGAGTATGATTTTGTCAGCCGCTTCTTCTGCCCGGGCGAAGGGGTGGCGGAAGATCCGGTCACCGGCTCCGCCCATAGCATGCTGATCCCATACTGGAGCGAGAAGCTGGGTAAAACCGCCATGCTGGCGCGGCAGGTTTCTCCCCGCGGCGGGGATCTGCGCTGCGAGCTGAAGGGTGACCGGGTGTTGATCGGCGGCCAGGCGGCGCTCTATCTGAAAGGCACCGTGTTTCTGCGGAGATAAAAGCAAAACGGCAACGCAAGTTGCCGTTTTTAGTGTTTGCACCCTCGGACCAAAGGAGAGGGCCGGGGGGAGGGCATCAGACCGCACAATCCCCCTCGGCATCGCCCGGCGGCGCTGCGCTTGCGCGGGCCTACGAAACCAAAATTCAAAACACAACTCCGGCATGTTGCACCGGTGCGGCATGTTCGCCCGGCGGCGCTGCGCTTGCACGGGCCTACGAGTCAGAAGTTTGTAGGCCGGGTAAGGCGTAGCCGCCACCCGGCAAACAGGCCGCACAACTCACCCCAACGACGCCCCTCCGCACAGCACCAGCTCCTGCCCTGTGACGGGCGCTGCCTCGGCGCTCAGCAGATAACTCACCATCGCCGCCACCTCTTCCGGGGTGATTAATCTCCCCATCGGCGGCACTTTTGGCGGGGACGCTTGCCGTCCGGGGGCACTCAGCATCGGGGTCTGGGTCGCACCCGGAGCCACCACGTTGGCGGTGATCCCGCGCGGAGCCAGCTCCGCTGCCCAGCTGCGCACCATCCCCACCAGCGCCGCTTTGGTGGCAACATATTGCGAACGACCCGCCGCACCGCGGGAGGTGCGGCTGCCGATGGCCACCAGCCGTCCGCCCGCGCTCATCCGCGGCGCAAAGTGGTTAAACAGGATCTCGGCGGCGTGAATATGCAGCCCCCACAGTCTGGCGCTGACCGCATGGTCAAGCTCCCCGAGCGGGGCGGCGGCCATCATTCCTGCGGCGTGAACAATCGCCTGCGGCACCGGAAGCGCATTCAACGCAGTCGCAAACGTGACAGTGTCACTCAAATCCACGCTCAGGCTGGTGAAATTCGGATGCGCATTATCCACCCCGCGGCGGCTTAACCCCGTGACCTGCCAGCCCTCGGCCAGCAGGCGCTTCACGATGGCTTCGCCGATACCGGAACTGGCACCCGTGACGATGGCAGTGCGCATATCACACCTCCAGCAGCGCGCGCGGCACTTTGAATACCGCCTTGCGCACGGTCATCGGGGCATCAGCCGCACACAGCGCCTGATGCGGCTCGCCGGGAAGAAATACCGCGAAATCTCCACGCTTAAGGGTGATGCTCACCGGATGCACCGCCCCGGGGGCGATATAAAGATCCGGCTTGCGCTCTTCGTCGTCCTCCTGCGCCAGCGACTGCATTCCGGCGTTGATGATTTCCACACCCGACAGCACCACCTGAATATCCGCCCACTGATGATGATATTCCGTATGGCGCTGCGCCTGCGGCTGGGTCTGCGCCGGGCCGATATGGCAGAACCACGGACAGCCTTCCGGCTGCCAGCGTCCGTCATCCCGGGCGGCCAGCGCCGCCAGAGAGCAGTCCGGGCGATCGAGTATCTCACGCAGAGCGGCGGGGAGCCCTGCCAGCGGCAGGGCGTTAAGGTGTCCGATAATCACCGTTGCGACTCCTTCACCCATTCCGGCGAGACGTGCACGTATTTGATCGCCTGACGGAAATACGTATAGGCGATATGCAGCGACCCGTCGGCACCCTGTTTAATGCTCGGATAGGAGAACTCGCGGTTGAGCTTCTCCAGCGAGTTATTGGTCATGCAGTAGCCGTCGCCCTCGTCGAGGTTGCGCTGCCAGGCCCAGCTTTTCCCGCCGTCGGCGGAAATCGCCACGGTCATTGGCGCGCGCGGGGCGCCCCAGAAGGCGGCGCGGCCGTGGGTGACCTCCGGCTCTTTACGCCCGTCGCCGTCGTCGATCTCGTCGTACAGCGAGGCGCGACGCTCCAGCGCACCCGCCGCACTCATGTGGTTAAACACCAGCGCCAGCTCACCGCTGGCAAGCGTTGTAACCTGAATCGACGAGTTGTTGTTCGGCAGCTCAGTCGGCTCCGGCACAGACCAGCTTTCGCCGTTGTCGAGCGACTGGCTGATGTAGATATTGTCCGCCCAGCGGCTACGGTACAGCGCCACCAGGTGGCCGTTGTTTAGGGCGGTGATGTTCATGTGCACGCAGCCCAGGCTTTCAGGCACCTCGACATCGCGCCAGCTCTGACCCTGGTCTTCAGAGATTTTCACCGCGCTGATGTCATCGTTGCCCACCCATTTTTCACCCGGCTGTGTGCGGCAGTAAAAGACCGGCAGCAGCCAGTTGCCGTTATCCAGCACCACAATCGGCTGGCGGATAAAGGTGCCGGGCTTATCCAGCAGGGTGGCGATCTCGCCCCAGGTCTGGCCCAGATCGCGTGACTGGCGATAGCGCACGATGGCGGTATCCTGGTTGCCGGAGAGCTGGGCGGTCCACAGCAGCCACAGCACGTTGTCCGGGGCGAGGAACAGCACCGGGTTCTGCTCCGAGCGGCTGGCGTCGTCGGAGAGTTTCACCGCCTCGCTCCACTGGTTACTGCCGGGAGCCAGGCGCGACCCCCACACCGAAATATCAGCGATCCCTTCCTGGGTGCCGCCGAACCAGACGCACATCAGGGTGCCGTCCGGCAGCGGCAGCAGGTTTGCTGCGTGATTCTGCGGGCATGAAGAGGGCAGCATCGCCGTTTCCACGCGGCCATCCTCTGGCTGCGGGCGAACAATCCCGTCACGGGTTACGGTTACAGACATATCAGACTCCATTATGTTGAACAGGGGCAGGCGCTTTGCGATCCGCTTTATTCGGGATCAGACGGTCGAGGACCATAATCACCGCCGGGGTGATCAGCGCGATATACATATTGTTGATGCCAAACGGGTCGCCGAGCAGATACCACAGGGAGGTCACGACGCAGGCCCCAATCAGACCAGCGTTCGCCCCGCGGGTGCTCTTAAAGAACGGCGCATAGAAGGCAATCACCGCCACCACCGTAATCGACAGACGAATGGCGCGGGTGAAGAACGACAGCTTCAGCACCTCCGGCACCAGCAGGACGAAAATCAGCGGCAGGAAGCCAATCAGCAGCGACATCCAGCGGGTGGCTTTAAACTCCTGCTCCGGGGTTGGGTTGCGGTAAGGCACGTAGAAATCTTTCACCACCAGCGAGGCGATGGCCAGCGCCACGGTACTTACGCTGACGAATATTGACGCCACAAGTGACGTTGTCACAAGACCGGCCACCCACGGGTTCATGTCCTGCAGGAAGATAGGCATGGCGTACAGGCTGTCGATCTCCGGGTGGAGATACTTGGCGGCAACGCCAATCACCGCAATCGCCAGGGCGATCGGCAGGCAGAAGAAGAAGGCGACCCAGGTGGCGCGTTTGGCCGACTTCACGTCTTTGGTGGAGGAGATAGCCTGGATCACAAACTGGGTGCAGAAGATGGAGCCGATGGTGCCGATCAGCCAGGCAAAGATGGTGCTGGCCCCGATGTTGCCGTCCCAGGTCCAGTAGTATGACGGCATCTGCTCGATCATCGGCGTAAAGCCGCCGGTTTTCGAGAGCGCGAAGCCCATGATCACCAGGATACCGAAATACTTCAGGGCGCTGTGCAGCAGCGTCACCCAGGCCACGCCCTTCATGCCGCCAAAGGCGAAGTAGAAGGTACTGACGATAGCCGTGATAAAGGCGGCAACCGGCAGGTTGACTTTCAGGACGGTGGAGATCGCCGCCGCGCCAGAAACGTAGTTGCCAACGTTCACCAGCAGCAGGGCGTAGATCATGATAATCGAGATGATGTTTTTGGTGCTGGTGCCGTACTTCTCGGCAATCGCCCCGGAGATGGTGATTTTGCCGGTGTTATAGATGCGTTTCACCAGCAGCAGGCCGAACAGCGGGAAGCCGATAGCCGCGCCAATCACCGACCAGGAGGCGGCAAAACCGTCTTCGAACGCCGCCTGGGCGGTGCCGATGGTGGATTTAGCACCGATGTATTCAGACATCAGCAGGATCCCGACGATGAACGCCGGCATCGCCCGGGAGCCTTCCATAAAATCGCCGGAGTTTTTACTGCGCAAGCGGAAGGTCAGCCAGGTGGTAAACAGGATGTAGACAATCACGATGCCTACGATGATCAGGGTGTCTTCAGCGGTAAAATTGTTCATCTTTGCCTCTCTTCAGGGCGTAGGAAACCTGGGCACCCGTGGTGCCCGGTATTCTTATGGACGAAATCAAACGCCGGTTACTGCAGTGACTTCGTCACTATCTGGCGGATCTGTTCAGTCTGTTGCGCATCGAAAGCCACCGCGTAGCGGCTTTCACCTACCTCTTCGCCCATCACCTGCAGCGCTTTTTTCACCGCCGCCGGGGAGAAGGCCACTTTATATAAATTGGTACGCAGTTCAGTAACCCCTTCCTGCGCCTGACGCGAGCCGTCGATATCCCCCGCATGGAAACGCGTCCAGATAGCGTTAATTGCCTCCGGGGCGACGTTCGCCAGCCCGGAAATACAGGCCGAACAGCCCTCGACAAAGCCCTGATGGATCAGCGAGTCCGGGCCGTTCAGCACGTCGAAACCGTCGATACCCTCGGCGGCTTTCAGGAACCCGCTCAGGCTCTCGTAGCTGCCCGCGCTGTCCTTAATGCCGATGATATTCGGATGCGAGGCCAGCACCCGCGCGGTCTGCGGCTCGATGGTGTTGCCGGTACGCGCCGGGATGTTATAGAGGAATACCGGCACGCTCAGGGCATCGGCGATGGCGGTGTAGTGGCTGATGAGTTCCGCCTGGGTCAGGGGCACAAACCACGGGGTGATCACCGAGACGGCATCCACGCCCAGGGTTTCAACCTGCTTACCGAGTCGGATAGTGGCCCGGGTGGAGATCTCCCCGATATGCGCCACCACCGGTGCACGCCCGGCGACCTCTTCCACGCAGGCGCGGGTGACGGCCACTTTTTCCTCTTCGGTGAGGACGAAAAACTCACCGTTGGTGCCGCCGCAGAAGATGCCGTTTCCCGCCGCCAGCTGCCGCTGGATCTGACGCTTCAGCCCCGGCAGATGCAGGTCGCCGTCATCGGTAAAGGGGGTGACGATCGCCGTCAGCACGCCTTCAATCTTGTTACGCATTATTCACTCCTTCGAGTTTAAATTTCGGGGAACAGGGTCTGGTAGATGCCCTGTACCTCGGCATGGCTGACCTGACGCGGGGCATTGTTCATCAGGCGTTTTACGTTCAGCGCGGCATCGCTCAGTGAAGCGATATCTTCCCGCGGTACGCCCAGCGTCTCGAGGTTGTCCGGTAAATTGAGGCGGCGTACCAGCGCGGCAAACCACTCAACCAGCGCGTGGGATTTCTCCTCCGCCGACAGGGAGGTATCGGCACCTGGCACCAGATCCCACACCCGGGCGAATTTTTCTACCGCGTCCGGGCGCACCACGCGCATGCAGGGCGCCAGCAGAATGGCGTTCGCCACGCCGTGCGGCAGGTGATATTTGCCGCCAAGCGGATAGGAAAGGGCATGCACCAGATGGGTCCCGGCATGGGCAATCGCCACGCCGCCGTAGTAAGAGGCCCACAGCATTTCGAGCTTCGCCATCAGGTTGTGCGGCTCGGCGCAGGCGGTTTCGATGTTATTCACCAGCTTGCGCAGTCCTGTCAGCGCCGCGTTATCGCTCACCGGGTTGGCGACGGTGGCGGTATAGCACTCGATCAGATGGCAGAGGGCGTCGATCCCGGTTGAAGAGGCAATGTGCGGCGGCATGCTGGTGGTGAGTTCCGGCAGCAGCGCCACGTAATCCGGCAGCAGAACCGGGGAGATAATGCCGACTTTGGTGCTCTGCTCGGGAATGGCGAGGATGGCGTTTGGCGTGGCTTCGGAGCCGGTACCGGCGCTGGCCGGGATCAGCAGCGACGCGAGGCGCTCGGTCGGTTTTTCGCCTGCCAGCAGAGCATCCAGCCCCGGTGATGCCGGATGACACAGCACGGAGAGCAGCTTCGCCACATCCAGTACGCTGCCGCCGCCCACACCCACCACCAGATCAAAGGCGGTATCGTCGATCTCCGCCAGCAGGGCGCGGACATCGTGATGCGTTGGCTCCGGCGGCACGCTCTCAATCACGCTGAGGCTACGGTTGTCGGCTTCCAGCAGGGCGCGGATGGCGCGGGCGGCGTCCAGACGGGCGATATTGCCGTCGGTGACCAGTAAAAGGCGCGTCTTGCCTGCCAGCAGTGGTGCAAGGGCCGGGATCGCACCCGCACCGCTGATAATCGTACTGTTAATGGTTAACACTTTGCTCTCCTGTTGCTGCGTCTGTGATTGATTTCGCTCAACGCAGCCAATCACAGTCATCGTGTGTCTAAATTTATAATTTATTCGTAAACCGAATAACTTGATCTTGCTCACATATAATCAATCATGATTGAATATAATCATTAACAGGAAATGCAAACCTCTGGGGATGAAAGTGAATAACCTGAACAGAGACATCGTGGTGATTGCCGACGACTTTACCGGTGCCAACGATGCGGGTGTGAGCCTGGCGCTGAGCGGCAAAAAAGTCAGCGTCGCCTTTAAGACACCCTTTACCGACGACACCGATGCGCTGGTTATTAATAGCGATAGCCGGGCGATGAAGGCATCAGAGGCCGCTGAAAAACTGGCGCAGTATGCCGCCGACGTTCACGCCGCTCACTGGCTTATCAAGAAAATTGACTCGACCCTTCGCGGCAACCCGGGCGCTGAGGTTGAGGCGCTGCTCAGGCTCAGCGGTAAACGGCAGGCGATTATCGCCCCGGCGTTCCCGGCGGCCGGGCGCACCACGGAAAACGGCGTCTGCCTGGTGAAGGGTGTGCCGGTGACCGACACCGAATTTGCCAGCGACCCGAAAACCCCGGTGCGCCACGCGCAAATCGCGGCAGTGCTGGCGGAACAAACCGCGCTTACAAGCGTGGTGATCACCCCAGAGCAGCTTGCGGCGGCTCTGGAGAGTGACGCCCGGTTAGTGATTGTGGATGCCCGCAGTGACGAAGAGCTGGATCGGATTGTCGCTGCGGCGTTTGCCCGGGATGAGCGCCCGCTGCTGGTGGGCTCCGCCGGGCTGTGCGATGCCCTGGCCCGCCGTCTTGCCACTCCGCGCCAGCTGCTGGCGGTCATCGGTTCGATGAGTGAAATCGCTCAGCAGCAGATCCAGCGCGTGCGCGGTCAGGACAATGTCAGCACGGTACTAATAGATATCAATGATGTGTTTAACGCGGCGATGGACGGATACCAGCAGCAGATCGCGGCGGCGCTGGCGGCAGGCCAGCACTGCGTGGTGCATACCTGCGCCGATACCCATGCCCGTCATCAGATAGACGCGATGTGCGAGCAGCGCGGACTAAGCCGCGCCGCGCTGGGGGAGACCATAAGCGCGTTTCTCGGGGAGCTGACGCGCAACGCGCTGGAGACCAGCCGTCCGGCGGCGCTGTATGTTTCCGGGGGCGACGTGGCAATGGCGGTGGCCAGCACGCTTAACGCACAAGGTTTTGCCATAACCGGACAGGTGGCCCAGTGCGTGCCGTTCGGTCGATTTTTGGGTTGTCGCTGGCAGGGGCCAGTCATGACCAAAGCGGGCGGTTTTGGTACTGAAACCACGCTGCTTGAGGTTTTGCATTTTATCGAGGAGAAGATGAGTGACTAATATCATTGCTGTAACGATGGGTGACCCGGCGGGCATCGGCCCGGAAATCATTATCAAATCCCTCACCGAGGGCGAGCTGTCCGGCGCGCCGGTGGTGGTGGTCGGCTGCGCCAGAACCCTGCAACGGGTGCTGGAGAAGGGCATCACCGCCCCGGCAGAGCTGCGGGTGGTCTCCCGCGTCAGCGAGGCGCATTTTGGCCCGGCAATCATCAACGTGCTGGATGAACCCCTGGCCGATCCCGAGGCGTTACAGCCGGGCGTAGTGCAGGCCCAGGCGGGGGATCTGGCCTACCGCTGCGTGCGTCGCGCGACCGAGCTGGCGATGGCGGGCGAAGTGAAAGCCATTGCCACCGCGCCGCTGAACAAAGAGGCGCTGCATCTGGCGGGCCATCACTATCCGGGCCATACCGAGCTGCTGGCGCACCTGACCGACAGCAAAGATTACGCGATGGTGCTCTATACGGATCAGCTGAAGGTCATTCACATCACCACCCACATCGCGTTGCGCAAATTCCTTGATACCCTGAACCAGGATCGGGTAAAAACCGTGATTGGCATTGCGGATACCTTCCTCAAACGCGTGGGCTATGACAATCCGCGTATCGCCGTGGCCGGGGTTAACCCGCACGCCGGGGAGAACGGCCTGTTTGGCGACGAAGAGATAAAGATTGTTGGCCCGGCCGTTGAGGCGATGAAAGCGAAGGGGCTGAACGTGTATGGGCCGTGCCCGCCGGATACGGTGTTTATGCAGTGCCACGAGGGCATGTACGACATGGTGGTGGCGATGTATCACGATCAGGGGCATATTCCGCTAAAATTACTCGGTTTTTACGACGGGGTGAACATCACCGCCGGGCTGCCGTTTATCCGGACCTCTGCCGACCACGGTACCGCGTTCGACATTGCGTGGACAGGTAAAGCGAAGTCTGAGAGCATGACGGTTTCTATCCAGTTAGCGATGCAAATCACACGGGAATAATATGAAGGGATATAGCCGGTTAGAACAGATAATGGACTACCTGAAAGGGCACAATCTGGTGACGGTGGATCAGCTGGTGGCGGCAACGGATGCCTCGCCCGCGACCATTCGCCGCGATCTGATTAAGCTCGATCAGGAGGGGGTTATCAGCCGTACCCACGGCGGCGTCACCCTTAACCGGTTCATCCCTTCCCAGCCCACCACCAGTGAAAAGATGCACCGCAGCCTGGCGGAGAAACACGATATCGCCTGCGCGGCGGCCAGTTTTGTGAAAGCCGGCGACGCGGTGGTGCTTGATGCGGGCACCACGATGATTGAACTCGCGCGTCAGCTGACCCACCTTCCGCTGCGCGTGATCACCAGCGATCTGCATATCGCCCTGTTTTTATCGGAGTTTAAGCAGATCGAAGTGACAATTATTGGCGGGCGCATCGACGATACCAGCCAGTCCTGCATCGGCGAGCATGGCCGCCGCATGTTGCAGAACATCTGGCCGGATATCGCCTTTGTCAGCTGTAACGGCTGGGATCTGGAGCGCGGCATCACCGCGCCGACGGAAGAGAAAGCGGCACTGAAGCGCGATCTGATTGCCAACGCCCGACGCCGCGTCCTGCTGGCCGACAGCTCAAAATATGGCGCCTGGTCGCTGTTTAACGTGGTGCACCTCAACTCCCTGACGGATATCGTCACCGATAAACGTCTGGACGAAGGCGTGCAGCAGACCTTAAGCCAGCTGGATACGACCTTGACCTTAGCGCCCTGAGGGCGCAATGGTCAGACGCAGCTATAAGTTAAAAATATGCCGCTCCGTTTTTCTTCCGGCGTTAAGGTGGTGAAAAACGACAAAAGGAGCCTGCCATGTATTCCATCACCTCTGAATCACCCGCCCATCCGGACATCACCACCCTGATTGCTGCTCTGGACCAGTATCAGAGCACGCTTTATCCGGCAGAGAGCAACCATCTGCTGGATCTGACCCAGCTTCCTGAGCATGCACTGATTATGATGGTGATCCGCGATCGCCAGCTTAACGCCGTCGGCTGCGGGGCAATCGTGCTGAACGGCGACGGCAGCGGGGAGATGAAGCGGGTTTATATCGATCCGACCCATCGCGGGCAGCGGTTGGGTGAAAAGCTGCTGGCAGCGCTGGAAGATGAAGCCCAGAGCCGCGGGTGTCATACTCTGCGACTGGAGACCGGGATCAAGCAGCTGTCGGCCATCTCTCTGTATGAACGCAGCGGCTACCAGCAGTGCGCGGCGTTTGCGCCGTATCAACCCGACCCGCTGAGCCTGTTTATGGAGAAGTTGCTGGTGGCTGACCTTCGTTTAGCAGTGCTATAAACGCCTCCAGCTGCCGGGTCATTGCACCCCGACGCCACACCAGCCAGGTGGTGAGCCAGCGCCAGTTTTCCGCCAGCGGCCAGGCCTCTACCTGCTGATGACCAGGCATACTTTCCAGCATTGAGCGCGGCATCAGCGCGATGCCCGCTCCGGCAATCACACACGCCAGCATGCCGTGATAGGACTCCATCTCATGGATGCGTCCCGGCGTGGCGCGATCCGCATGAAACCAGCTTTCAAAGTGACGGCGATAGGAACAGTTCGCGCGAAAGGCATAGATGTCGCGCCCGCTGATTTCGGTGGCCCGTTTAACCTCAGGATCGCCAGCCGGTACCACCAGCATCATCTCCTCCCGGTAGACCGGCATGCCTTCAAGTTCGGGGTGGGACAGGGGCCCATCGACAAACGCCGCGCTCAGGGTGCCTTCCAGCACGCCATCAATCATCGTCCCCGACGGACCGGTCGCCAGCGCAAACTGAATGCGCGGATAGCGCTGGTTAAACTGCGCCAGCGAGGCCGGGATGCGCACGGCTGCGGTGCTCTCCAGCGAACCGAGGGTGAAGAGGCCCTGAGGCTCATCGCCCGCCACCACCATCCGCGCTTCATCCACCAGGGCGAGGATCTGCCGACTGTAGCGTAAAAAGTTATGTCCCGCCGGGGAGAGGCGCAGCCGCTGGTTCTCGCGGATGAACAGCTCGACGCCAAGATCTGCCTCCAGCTGCTTGATGCGGGTGGTCAGATTTGAGGGCACGCGATGCACCTTCTGCGCGGCCTGGGTAATGCTGCCGGTCTGGGCGACGGCGTTAAACATCTCCAGCTGGGTCAGATCCATATCGTTCTCGTTTCGTGAATAAGGTGGTTATTATTATTCATTTTTAAGAAATAGCAGAGTGCGCCACACTAAATCAACACTTAATACACGGAGCACATCATGACGACTTCATCTGCGACCCATGCCCTGTCCATTAATCCGACTAACGGCGAAACCCTGGCCTCATGGCCGTGGGCCACCGTGACCGACGTTGAACATGCGCTTGCCCAAAGCGATACCGCGTTTCGCCAGTGGCGCAGCGTGCCTGTAGAGGCGCGTGCGCAAAAATTACGCGATCTCGGTGCAGCCCTGCGCAACCGTGGCGAAGAGATGGCGCAGATGATCACCCGTGAGATGGGCAAACCCATCGCCCAGGCGCGCGGGGAGGTGGCGAAATCCGCCGGTCTTTGCGACTGGTATGCCGAACATGGCCCGGCGATGCTGAGCACCGAAGCAACCCAGGTGGCGGACGCGGTGATTGAATATCGCCCGCTGGGCCCGGTGCTGGCAGTGATGCCGTGGAACTTCCCGCTGTGGCAGGTGCTGCGCGGCGCGGTGCCGATTATCCTGGCAGGCAACAGCTATCTGCTAAAGCACGCCCCGAACGTGCTGGGTGCCGCGAACCTGATTGAAGCTATTTTTACCGATGCCGGATTCCCGCAGGGGGTGTTTGGTCAGCTAAATGCCACCAACGACGGGGTAAGCCAGATGATTGCCGATCCGCGCATTGCGGCCGTCACCGTGACCGGCAGCCTGCGCGCCGGGGCGGCGATTGGTGCTCAGGCCGGGGCCGCGCTGAAAAAATGCGTCCTCGAGTTGGGCGGTTCCGATCCCTTTATTGTCCTCAATGATGCCGATCTGGATCTGGCGGTGAAAGCAGCGGTGACAGGGCGCTATCAGAACACCGGGCAGGTGTGTGCCGCGGCCAAGCGCTTTATCGTCGAAGCGGGAATTGCCGATGAGTTTACCCGTCGGTTTGTGGAGGCCACTGCGGCGCTGAAGATGGGCGCACCCGATAACGAGGAGAACTACCTCGGGCCGATGGCGCGTTTCGATCTGCGCGATGAGCTGCATCAGCAGGTGCAGGCGACGCTTGCCGAAGGCGCAACCCTGCTGCTGGGCGGCGAGAAGGTGGCCGGGGCAGGGAACTACTATGCGCCGACCGTGCTGGGCAACGTTACCCCGAACATGACCGCGTTTCGTCAGGAGATGTTCGGTCCGGTAGCGGCCATCACAGTAGCAACCGATGCCGATCACGCGCTGGCCCTGGCCAACGATAGCGATTTTGGCCTGTCGGCAACGGTGTTTAGCGCAAGCCAGGAGGCCGCGGATCGCTTTGCCCGTCAGCTTGAGTGCGGCGGGGTGTTTATCAACGGTTACAGCGCCAGCGATGCCCGCGTGGCGTTTGGCGGGGTGAAAAAGAGCGGCTTTGGACGGGAGCTGTCGCACTTTGGTTTGCATGAGTTCTGTAATGTGCAGACAGTGTGGAAAGATCGGGTTTAATCCTCTGCCGATGTTTTGCCGGGTGGCGCTGCGCTTACCCGGCCTACAAAATCCCAGACCTGTGCAAGCGCAGCGCCGCCGGGCGTCTGTCATCATTCTGAAATAGTTCTGTCATTTTCACTGCGTAGACTCGCCCACGTCTAAGTCATTGTTAATGAATAAATTATGAACTTAATGCAAATTTTTCGTCGCATTACTCCCCGGCAGTTTGGTTTGCTGGCGGGGATCTTCTGCATCATCGGGCTCTTTTCCGCGCTGCAAATCTCTTCATCGGTCTTACTTTCCGTCTCGCTGCGCGATGCCCAGCGCAATGAACAGCGTAACCAGATGGCTTATCTGCAACAGGCGAAGGTCGATCAGGCGCGCATCTCCCTGCTGGCGGCAAGCGATCTGCTTAACCGGGCGGGGGTTTACTTTATGCAGGATAAAGAGACCGGTTCGGACGGAAGCTGGCACAGCCTGATGGACGAGGCGCAACAGGCGTTACGCGATTCACAGCAGGCCTGGCAGGCGTGGCAGGCGATGAGTCCGCCGCGGGATGAGGCGCTGCTTAACAGCTACCAACTCTTTTTCGATGCCATCCGCGAACAGGCCGACGGGCTGGTGAACGGCCAGTCGATTGATGCCTTTTTTGCCGTGCCCGCCCAGGCGTTTCAGGCGGATTTTAATGACAACTATGCCCGCTATCAGCAGGCCAGCGCCCAGCGCGCAACCGAGGGGCGGCAGTTGCTAACCGCCAGTCTTTCGAAGCTGCAATCGCTGTTTTTACTGGCTCCGGTGGTGCTGCTGGCTATCGCAGTGGCGGTGTGGTTTGCGATGTCCCGCTGGGTGATCGTCCCGCTGCGTCGGCTGATCGCCCATATCAATCTGCTGGCGGCGGGGGATCTCTCTGCGCCTGCACCCACTGTTAAACGTTTTAACCGCGAGATTGCGCAGCTTGGCGACAGCGTGGATACCCTGCAGCAGGGGCTGCAGCAGCTGGTGACCCAGGTCAGCGAGGCCACCACCTCTATGGTGAGCAATATTGGCTCGCTGGCGCAGGGGAATCAGGATCTGTATCACCAGTCTGCGCGTCAGGCGCAGGAGCTGAAAGAGGTCACGGCGCATATTGCCGCGCTGGAAACACACGTCGAGGGGAACAGCGGCTATGCCAGGCTGGCCAGCTCGCGGGCGGACGAAGCCCGGGAGATGGCGGCGGGCGGCGACCGGATGATGGAGACGGTTAATGCCTCAATGGCGGCAATCGTGGAGCGCTCCTCGGAGATGCGCGGCATCGTGGCGATCATCGATAACGTGGCGTTCCAGACCAACATTCTGGCGCTGAACGCGGCCATCGAAGCGGCCCATGCCGGTAATCAGGGACGCGGCTTTGCCGTGGTGGCGCGGGAAGTGGGCCTGCTGGCGCGCAAAAGCAGCCATTCGACCCAGACTATCCAGGAGCTGATCAACCACTCGTTGCAGGGCATTGAGGATGGCTCGAAAGCGGTCACCCGGCTGGAGGATAACCTGCAGCAGGTGATTGGTCTGGTGGGTAATCTCTGCAGCCTGCTGAATGAGATCTCCGTTGCCACCCTTAGCCAGGGCGACAGCATTCACCGTATGACCAATCAGCTGCAGGCGCTGAATCAGGTGGCTCGCCAGACCGATGTGCTGGTGAATACCGCCTCCGAAGCCTCCCAGCGGCTGCATGATGAGTCCGGTCTGCTGTTGCAGGCCGTCTCGCGGTTCCGACTTCCTGCCTGACGTCATCCATAAGCCTCTGTTATACTCGCAGGCCGTTTTTGGCCTGTGAGCAAGGAGCAACCGATGGCTGCGAACATCACTAATCAGATGCTGGACGCCATTCTGGCGCAAGTACGTCCTCTGTTGGGCAAGGGCAAAGTGGCCGATTACATCCCGGCGCTGGCCTCGGTCAACGGCAACAAACTCGGGATTGCCATCAGCACCGTGGACGGACAACACTTTCAGGCCGGGGATGCCGCCGAGCGCTTCTCCATCCAGTCGATTTCCAAAGTCCTGAGCCTGGTGGCGGCCATGCGCCAGTATGACGAGGACGAGATCTGGCAGCGGGTCGGGAAAGATCCCTCCGGGCAGCCGTTCAACTCCCTGCTGCAGCTGGAGATCGAACAGGGCAAACCGCGTAACCCGTTCATCAACGCCGGGGCGCTGGTGGTGTGCGACATGCTGCAAAGCCGTCTGAGCGCACCGCGCCAGCGGATGCTGGAGATCGTGCGCCAGCTCTCCGGGGTGAGTGATATCGGCTACGATGCCGCCGTCGCCCGGTCCGAATTCGAACACTCGGCGCGCAATGCGGCGATCGCCTGGCTGATGAAGTCGTTCGGTAATTTCCATAACGACGTGCCGACGGTCCTGCAAAACTACTTCCACTACTGCGCCCTGAAGATGAACTGTGTCGAGCTGGCGAACACCTTTCTGTTTCTGGCTGCCCAAGGTTATGCCCCGCATCTGTCTGAGCCCGTCGTGACGCCGATGCAGGCCCGGCAGGTCAATGCCCTGATGGCGACGAGCGGAATGTATCAGAACGCCGGTGAGTTCGCCTGGCGGGTGGGGTTGCCGGCTAAATCGGGGGTTGGCGGCGGGGTAGTGGCCATTGTCCCTCACGAGATGGCGATTGCGGTCTGGAGCCCGGAGCTGGACGAAACGGGGAACTCCCTGGCGGGTGTGGCGGTGCTGGAACACCTCACCCAGCAGCTGGGACGTTCGGTCTATTAAGCCGCTGTGCCGTTATGCTGACGGCACAACTAATAAGCAGAGCTAAAGGGATGATGATCGTTATCCCATTAATGTGATATAAATTAATGCCAAACTTTTAACATTCATCCGCGCGGATGCTAACTCAGTGTTAAAAGCAACCCTACGGATTGAAATTGCATGCCTTCTGCTAACACCAGAACATTCACATTATTTGACCCGCAATCCCCGTTCCGAAATGCAGCGGGTATATTTGTATTAACCACGCTGTTCTATTTTATTGGCGCGCAGCTGCGTCTGGTGGAATCCCTGTCGATGTTCTGGCCGCTGAATGGCGTGATGGCGGGCCTGTTTGCTCGTTACGCTTACCTGAACCGGCTGCACTATTACGCAGTATCCTATATTGCCATGCTGCTATATGACCTTATCACCACCAACTGGGGCATTACCTCGCTGGGTATTAACCTGTCGAATATGGTGTTTATCGTTATTGTTGCCCTGCTGGTCCAGCGTGATAAACGGCTAAAAAATACCACTCCGGATCCGGTGAATGCGCTGAGGCTGTTTAACTATTGTCTGCTGGCCGCACTGCTGTGTGCTCTGGTCGGGGCGGCAGTGTCGGGCGGGGTGGACAGTCGTGACTTCTGGCCGCTGGTCGCCGACTGGTTCAGCGAACAGTTCTCCACCGGGGTGTTAATCGTGCCCTGCATGCTGACCATCACCTGGCCCAGGTTCAACCGGGCTATGCGTGCCGATCACCTGATGCCGGTCGTTGTGCTGATCGTCTCCGTCGTAGCCTCGGTGGCGATCGGCGGGGCCGGTGCGCTGGCGTTTCCGATGCCGGCGCTGATCTGGTGTGCGGTGCGCTATTCGCTGCCGGCCACCTGTCTTCTGACCTTTGTTACCGGCGCGGTGGAGATCACCCTGGTCGGCAACGCCATTATTACCATTGTGGCGACGACGCCGATCACCACGCCGATGATGTTCTCGGCCAGGCTTGGGATCGCCACCATGGCCATCTGTCCGGTCATGGTGTCGGTGAGCATGGCGGCCATCAACTCGCTGATCCGCCAGGTCTCCCTGCGCGCCGATTATGACTATCTGACCCAGGTCTACTCCCGCTCCGGGCTGTATGAGGCGCTTAAAAACAGTGAAGGGAAGCGCAATAGCCCGCGTCTGACGGTGATGCTGCTGGATATCGACTACTTCAAAAGTATCAACGACAACTATGGTCACGAGTGCGGTGATACCGTGCTGGCCGCCTTTGCCCGCAAAGTGCAGGAGACGGTGGGCAACGAAGGGCTGGTGGCGCGGATGGGCGGCGAGGAGTTTGCGGTGGTGGTCAATTCCGCTTCCGCAGAGCGGGGGTACGCCCTGGCGGAACGAATCCGCACTACGGTTGAACAACATCCGTTCGACTGGCGCGGTCAGTCGCTGTTTTTAACCGTCAGTATTGGTCTGGGCAGTGGGAAATCGGAGCCGTCGCAGCTGACGGACGTATTTAATCGTCTGATGACCGAAGCGGATGATTATCTGTATCGTTCGAAAAAAGCAGGCCGAAATCGTACCAGCGCCCGAATGACAGAGATAAAAACTGCCGAACAAAACGCAACGGCTACGGAACAGCTGTAAACGTTTGCATGCCCATGGGACGGGCACCTGCCATATATTTACAAAACTGATAAATGCCTTGATACGCATTTTCATCGTCAATAATATAAAGGGGTGATTATATCGGAAAATTCGTGTGATGAACGGAACTGACAGACTCAGTAAACCCCCTCGCGTGCCTGGCAGTCGGTTTATCAAACGCATGTATGTGATGCGAGTGCTTGGAACCTTTCTCTGCTTTTTACCTATCCTCTCTGTCCTGCTGGAACAGCAACGTTCAGGCTGGCTTATAGGTCTTCTGGCGGTCAACGCTTTTGTCTGGCCGACGCTGGCCTGGTGGCGCGCCCGGCGCTCACCCTCGCCGCTGCGTACCGAACATCAGAACCTGGTGTTTGACGCCGGGGCAGGCGGCTTCTGGATCGCCATGATGGCGGCCAACCCGCTGCCCTCTGTCACCATTGCCACGATCTTACTTGCCGACCGGCTGGCGGCGGGTGGTTTCCCGTTGATGAAAAAAGCCGGTGCGGTGATGCTGGCGGTGTTTATGGCCAGCTGGCTGACCCAGGGGATGGCGCTGGTGCCGTGGGTTTCCCAGCGCACTATGTACGCCACGCTGCCGCTGATTGGGATCTATACCGTGGCGCTGAGCGTGCTCACTAACAGCATCGCCGTGCGGCTGCGCTTTAAATCCCGCGAGCTGGAGCGTATTGCGATGATGGATCCGCTCCTCGACATTGCCAACCGGCGTCTGCTGGAGAAACGCATCGATCATGAGCTGCATAAACTGCAGCAAACCTGTCGCGATTCGGCGCTGATGTTTATCGATATCGACAACTTTAAAGAGGTCAACGACCGCTTCGGCCATAAGGTGGGGGATATGCTATTAGTGACAGTGTCACAGATACTGCACATCGCCACCCGCCAGAGCGATACCCCGGCGCGTCTGGGCGGGGATGAGTTTGTGATCCTGCTTCCCGACACCACCCTCGACGAAGCACGAATGGTCGCCACGCGGATTATGGATGCGGCGGCGGTAATAGAAGATGTCGCCGAAGAGGCGGTTCAGTGCACCATGAGTATCGGCATTGCCTGCGCCACCCGGGAGATGGGAAATGTTACGGACTGGTTACAGGCTGCCGACGCCGCGCTCTATCAGGCGAAACGCGACGGGAAAAACCGCATATTTGCCCACTAACCGGCCTCAGGATGCGCTAAGCTTTTAAAAAGCCTGACGTCCGGACGGAGCCCGTATGAAATCACCAACACTCGCCAACAATGAAGCAGAGCGCCTCAGCGCTTTGCGCGAATCCGGACTGCTCGAACCTGAAAAACACCCGGTATACGACCGGCTCACCCGGCTGGCTAAACGTCTCTTCAGCGTGCCGGTGGCGATGATAAACCTGGTGGACGAGCATGTCGTGGTTGTAAAATCCGCAGACGGTGGCGACAGCACCAACCTGCCGAGAAATCTCTCTTTTTGTGGCCACACCGTCCTCAGTAAAACCCCGCTGGTGGTCCAGGATACCCTGGACGATCCCCGTTTCGCCGATAACCCGCTGGTCACCGACGACAACCCGATCCGGTTTTACGCGGGCTGTCCGCTGCACCTGCCCGGTGGCGCCACGGTGGGCTCGCTGTGCATTATCGATCATCAGCCGCGCATATTTTCGCCCGCCGACATCGAGGCGCTCGCAGACCTGGCCGCGCTGGTGGAGGTAGAGTTCGCCGCAACCTGCGCAAGGATCACTGACGACCTGACCGGGCTCTATAACCGCCGTGGCTTTCATCATCTGGCGACCTATGCCATTCGCGCCGCCCGCCGTCGGGCAGAGCCCCTGACCCTGGCCTGGCTTGATCTCGATCGCTTTAAGCAGATCAACGCGCGCTATGGCCGGGCCGATGGTGACCACGCCCTGAAGGCGGTGGCCGGTCTGCTGAAATCCACCTTCCGTGAAGCCGACGTGCTGGCGCGCTACGGCGGGGATGAGTTTGCCATCCTCTTCGCCAACAGCGACGAGAAGGGGGCGTGGATCGCGATGCAGTTTCTCACCGAACAGGCGGCGAGCTGGAACGAGCATGCCGAATACCCCTGGGCGCTGTCGTTTTCATGGGGAGTGAGCGAATTCAACCATGACCGCGACGATCTGCAGAGCTGGCTGAAAACCGCCGACCAGATGATGTACTCCATGAAACAGCAGCGCGGTACCGGCTGTTGAGATAAGAAAATCCTCTGTTAATTGTGCTTGTGTTGCAAAATTGTAACGCGCATGGTGATGCCGTTGATTAAAAGGAGAAAAACGATGTCATCACCTGCAGTCCAGATTTTTTCGCGCGAGGAGATTCTCGCGCATCTCCCTCAGTTAGCCGACATCCTTCACAGCTGCGTGACCGGCGGGGCCTCGGTGAGTTTTATGCTGCCTTACAGCCATGAGAAGGCCAGCGCGTTCTGGCAAGGCGTGGCTGACAGCGTCGGGCGCGGAGAACGTACCGTCCTGGTGTCGACCAACGCCCAGGGCGAGCTGACCGGCACCGTACAACTGATCGTCGATCAACCTGAAAATCAGCCGCACCGGGCGGACGTCGCCAAACTGCTGGTTCACCAGAATGCGCGCCGCTGCGGTGATGCAGGCCGCCTGATGCAGGCCCTGGAAGTCGTCGCCCGCGAGCAGGGCAAAACCGTGCTGGTGCTGGACACCGCCACCGGCAGCGGGGCGGAGACTTTCTATCAGCGGGCAGGCTGGCAGAAAGTGGGCGAGATCCCGCGCTACGCCCTGATGCCGGACGGCGAGATGACGGCGACCTCAGTGTTCTACAAGTTCTTATAGATCCTGTCACAATTCACACGAGGTTTGATCAAAACGGGGTTTCATGGTCGTTAAGTTTGATAAGTTATCGTACCAATCTTATCAGGCTGTATGACTAATCATTACAAGGACCCCCATTGTGAACACACTGAACCGACGTGATTTCCCCGGTGCTCTCTATCCTGAACGTATCATCCAGTTTGGTGAGGGCAACTTCCTGCGCGCGTTTATTGACTGGCAAATCGACCTGCTCAACGAGCATACCGATCTGAACGCCGGTATTGCGATTGTCCGCCCGATTAAAAGTGACTTCCCGCCTTCGCTGAGCACTCAGGACGGCCTCTATACCACCATCATTCGTGGCCTGAACGAGCAGGGCGAAGCGGTCAGCGACGCGCGCCTGATCCGCTCCGTTAACCGTGAAATCAGCGTCTACGACCAGTACGATGAATTCCTGAAGCTGGCGCACAACCCGGAAATGCGCTTTGTCTTCTCGAACACCACGGAAGCGGGGATTAGTTATCACGCCGGGGATAAGTTTGAGGATGCGCCAGCGGTCAGCTATCCGGCGAAACTGACCCGCCTGCTGTTCGAACGTTTCAGCCATTTCAACGGTGCTGCCGATAAAGGCTGGGTGATCGTCCCGTGCGAACTCATCGACTATAACGGTGATGCCCTGCGTGAACTGGTGCTGCGCTATGCCCAGGAGTGGGCGCTGCCTGCGGCCTTTACCCAGTGGCTGAACGATGCCAACACCTTCTGCTCCACCCTGGTTGACCGTATCGTCACCGGCTATCCGCGCGATGAAGTGGCGGAGCTTGAAGCCTCCCTTGGCTATCACGATGCCTTCCTCGATACCGCCGAGCATTTCTATCTGTTTGTGATCCAGGGGCCAAAATCGCTGGCGCAGGAAATGCGTCTCGACAAGCTGGCGCTGAACGTGCTGATTGTGGATGACATCAAGCCGTACAAAGAGCGTAAAGTGGCGATCCTCAACGGGGCGCACACCGCGCTGGTGCCGGTGGCGTTCCAGGCCGGACTGGATACCGTGGGCGAGGCGATGAACGACACGGAGATCTGCGCCTTTGTCGAAAAAGCGATTCACGAAGAGATCATCCCGGTGCTGGATCTGCCGCGCGATGAGCTGGCCTCGTTTGCCAGCGCGGTAACGGGCCGCTTCCGCAATCCGTATATCAAGCATCAGCTGCTGTCGATTGCTCTCAACGGCATGACCAAGTACCGCACCCGCATCCTGCCGCAGCTTCTGGCAGGGCAGCAGGCTACCGGCAAGCTTCCGGCGCGTCTGACGTTTGCCCTGGCGGCGCTGATTGCCTTCTACCGCGCGGAACGTAACGGCGAGAGCTACCCGGTGCAGGACGACGCGCACTGGTTAACCCGTTTCCAGCAGCTGTGGACCCGGCATCACGACCAGCAGATCGATACCACGGAGCTGGTGACGGCGGTGCTGAGCGTCAGCGAGCACTGGGAGCAGGACCTGACCCAGGTGAACGGGCTGGTAGACCAGGTTGCCCGCGATCTGGATGCTATTCTGCTGCAGGGCATGCGTGCCGCCGTAAAACCGCTGTGCTAAGAGCCTGATTTCTGCACCTACAATTCCCTCTCCCCTTTGGGGAGAGGGTTAGGGTGAGGGGAACAACCGCACCAGTCCTGGCTTTTTACCCTTTATAGTTACAACATACTGTTACTCGCTCTCCCTATCCCACGCTTCAACACCGTGCGGCCCGCCTCTGGCCTCACAAAATGTCATTATTTTTTAACACTCTTGCAACCGTGACCCCGATCACGTTTAATAGTCACCGCTCTTTTTTCCCGATGAAGCTGACTATGATCGTTCGACCCCAACAGCACTGGTTGCGCCTTATTTTTGTCTGGCACGGTTCCGTGCTGACCAAAATCTTCTCCCGTTTGTTCCTCAACTTCTTGCTCTCCATCGTGGTGATCCTGATGTTGCCCTGGTACACCTCGCTGGGCATCAGGCTAACGGTTGCACCGTTCAGCATTCTTGGGGTTGCCATCGCCATCTTCCTCGGTTTTCGCAATAACGCCTGTTACGCCCGCTATGTTGAGGCGCGGCAGCTGTGGGGGCAGTTGATGATTGCCTCGCGCTCCCTGTTCCGGGAAGTGAAAAACACGCTACCGGACGACCCGGCGTTAGGGGAGTTTGTCCGTCTGCAAATCGCTTTCGCCCACTGCCTGCGCATGACCCTGCGCAAACAGCCGCAGGCCGACAAGCTTTCAACGTACCTGTCGCCTGAAAACCTGTGCGTGGCAATGGATTCCAGTTCGCCCGCGAACCGCATTCTGCTGATTATGGGCGAATGGCTGGCGGTAAGACGCCGCAGCGGTGAGCTGTCGGATATTCTGTTCCACAGCCTGAACATTCGTCTCAATGATATGTCCACCGTGCTGGCCGGCTGCGAGCGCATCGCCAACACCCCGGTGCCGTTTGCCTACACGCTGATCCTCCACCGCACGGTCTATCTGTTCTGCATCATGCTGCCGTTCGCGCTGGTCAGCGACCTGCACTACATGACGCCGTTTGTTTCAGTCCTGATCTCCTACACCTTTATCTCGCTGGATACCCTGGCGGAAGAGCTCGAGGAGCCGTTCGGCACCGAGAATAACGATCTGCCGCTGGATGCTATCTGTAATGCGATGGAGATCGACCTGCTGCAGATGAACGATGAGCAGGACATTCCGACCCGCAAACTGCCGGACAAGTATTACCAGCTGACGTAACATCATGAGTTAACCGCTCGCCTGCCGGGTGTTTGTATCGCAGTGTATCTGAACGCCATCAGGATACAGCGCCTTGCAAAAAGGGCTGGTTTGCACATATTCCCCATACATCAGGGTGGTGAAATTAACGGGTCAAATACAAAACCCGGAGAGACCACCATGATGAACAAACTGGCTTACTCAACCCTGGCAGTGACTCTTTCATTCGCGACCGTTTCGGCCTGTCAGGCCGAGGCGGCAGGCAGCGACTTCAGCGCCGCATTTAAGCAAATCCGCCAGATTGATGCGGGCGACCTCAATATTGGCTATGTCGATATCGGACCGAAAAACGGCGAACCGGTGATCCTGCTCCACGGCTGGCCGTACGATATTCAGAGCTACGCTCAGGTTGCTCCCGCGCTGGCGGCAAAAGGCTACAGAGTGATCGTGCCGTACAACCGCGGCTTCGGCACCACCCGTTTCCTGTCGTCCACCACGCCACGCAACGGGCAACCGGCGGCGATGGCAAAAGATGTGATTAACCTGATGGATGCCCTGAATATCAAACGCGCGGTATTTGCCGGTTATGACTGGGGCGCAAGAACGGCGGATATCGTGGCGGCGCTGTGGCCGGAACGCGTGAAATCGCTGGTTTCGGTGAGCGGGTATCTGATTGGCAATCAGCAGGCCGGGGCAAAACCGCTGCCGCCGAAGGCGGAACTGCAGTGGTGGTATCAGTTCTATTTCGCCACCGAGCGCGGTGAGAAAGGGTATGCGGCCAACACCCACGACTTTGCGAAACTGATCTGGACTCTGGCCTCACCGGGATGGAAATTCAGCGATGCAACCTTCAACGTCAGCGCCAGAGCGCTGGATAACCCGGATCACGTGGCGGTGACCATCAGCAACTATCGCTGGCGGCTGGGGCTGGAACGTGGTGAAAGCCGTTACGACAGCTACGAGCAGAAGCTGGCGGCCGCGCCAACCATCAGCGTGCCGACCATCACCATCGAAGGCGACAACAACGGCGCGCCGCATCCGGAACCAGCGGCGTACGCCGCAAAATTCACCGGCAAGTATCAGCATCGCACCTTTACCGGCAATATTGGCCACAATCCGGCCCAGGAAGATCCGCAGGATTTCGTCAAGGCGGTGGTGGATGCGGATAAGTTGTAAGCCAGCTATGCTATTTTTTTGCCCATCGCTAAAAAACAGGAGCTTAGGGTGGAGACAACCGATCACATTCTTGTCGTGGATGATGACAGGGATATTCGCGAACTGATCGTCGATTATCTGGTGAAGTCTGGCTATCGCGCCACGGGCGCGGCCAACGGCAAAGAGATGCGCGCCGTGCTGGATAAGCAGGCGGTGGATATGGTGGTGCTGGATATCATGATGCCCGGCGACGACGGCCTGACACTGTGCCGCCAGCTGCGTAGCGGTCAGCATAAAGATCTGCCGATCCTGATGTTGACCGCACGCCACGACGATATGGATCGCATCCTGGGCCTCGAAATGGGGGCGGACGATTATGTGGTCAAACCCTTTGTGGCGCGTGAGCTTCTGGCGCGGATCAAAGCGATACTGCGCCGGTTTCGCACGCTGCCGCCGAATCTGCAGGTGACCGAGGCCGGAAGGATCATCGCCTTTGGCGACTGGCAGCTCGATACCAGCGCCCGTCATCTGCTCGACGCCACCGGCACCATCGTGGCGTTGAGCGGGGCGGAGTACCGCCTGCTGCGGGTCTTTGTCGATCATCCCCAGCGCGTTTTAACCCGCGATCAGCTGCTGAATTTCACCCAGGGGCGGGATGCGGAGCTGTTTGAACGCTCAATCGATCTGCTGGTCAGCCGGGTGCGACAGCGGTTAAATGAGGATGCGCGCACACCACTGTATATAAAAACAGTGCGTAGCGAAGGCTATGTCTTTTCGATGCCGGTTAGCATTCTTGAGGCGAAAGAATGAGGCTCTGGCCGCGTTCCCTCCATTACCGTCTGCTGCTGATCGTCCTGCTGGGATTGTTGCTCGCCAACGGCCTGAGCGTGACGCTGGTGCTGGCCGAGCGGATGAGCAGCGCCCGGCACGTAATGCTGGGGAATCTGGAGGATGATGTCTCCACCAGCGTGGCGATCCTCGACCGGCTGCCGGCAAACGAGCGGGCGCAGTGGCTCCCGCGTCTCGAGCGGGGAAACTATCGCTATATTCTTGGGCCGGGCGAGCCGGGCGCGCCTCCCGCAGACGCCCGTTCCCGGGATGCGGTGCGCACCCTGACTGAAACCCTGGCGACGCACTATCCGCTGCGCTTCACGGCGGTGCCGGGACCGGTCTCGCATATTCAGGCCCACCTGACCCTGAGCGACGGCTCGCCCTTGACGCTGGATCTCACCCCACGCATGCCGCCGGTCGCCCGCTGGCTGCCGGTGGTTTTTGTGATCCAGCTTTTGCTGGTGGTGATCTGCGCCTGGCTGGCGGTGCGTCAGGTGGTACGTCCGTTTACCCATTTTACCCGGGCGGTGGATACCCTTGAACCCGCCAGCCCCCATCCGCTGACCCTTACCGAGCAGGGTCCGCTGGAGGTGCGCCAGGCCGCGCGGGCGTTTAATGCCATGCAGGAGCGCATCCAGACGTCGTTAAAGGAGAGGGCGCAAATCCTGGCGGCCATTTCCCACGATCTACAGACGCCTATTACCCGCATGCGATTGCGCGTGGAGATGGCCGACCAGCCGGATCTGCGCGATAAGCTGACTCAGGACCTGGACAGCATGACGCGCCTGGTGCGGGAGGGGATCGACTACGCCCGCTCGTCCGGCGTCGCACCTGAACCGGTGCGAAACGTCGATCTGTATAACTTTATCGATACGCTGGTGTGTGATTACGCCGATACCGGTAAAAACGTGCAATTTACCGCAGCCAGAAGCAACGTCCCTTTTGCCACACGTCCGCAGGCGTTGCACCGCATTCTCACCAATCTGCTGGATAACGCGCTGAAGTTTGGTGATAAGGCAGACGTGACGCTGACAATGCGTGATGACAGAGTGCAGATCGCCGTGGAGGATAACGGGCCCGGCATTCCGGAGCATGAGCTTGCGGCGGTGTTGCAGCCGTTTTACCGGGTGGAGTCTTCCCGCAACCGGGAGACCGGGGGGACGGGGCTGGGGCTGGCGATCGCGGTACAGCTTGCGGGGCAGCTCAACGGGGAGTTGCAGTTAGTTAACCGGCCCGAAGGTGGCCTCTCTGCACGGATCACCTTGCCATCTGCGTGAATTGCCGGGTGGCGGCGTTGCCTTACCCGGCCTACAAACCAGCCCTTGACCTTGTAGGCCTGGCAAGCGTAGCGCCGCCGGGCGGTCAGGCCGCTCAATGTACCAGACTGTATCCACCCACAACACGCATACACCACCTGACAAAAACCCCCATTCCTCCACACACACCAGACACTTCCCCACGCTGTAATAGCTTCACTATCAACTGGTTTAGTGAGGTGTTTTATGTTTCTCGTGATTGCATTTTTAGGTGGTATGGTCAGCCTGCTCAGCCCCTGCACGCTGCCCGTTATTCCGCTGCTGTTCGCCGGATTTCGCGGTCAGCGGCGGCAGCTCATCGCCATGCTGTGCGGCATGGTGATCATGTTTACCGCTGTAGCGAGTCTTATTACCGTCGCCAGCGACTGGGTGGTGAATGCCACCATCGTCGGACGCTGGACAGCCCTGGCATTACTGAGCCTGGCCGCGCTGGCGCTGATCTTCCCGTCATTTGCCCAGCGCATCGCCGGGCCCGCGTTACGCCTCGGCAATGTCATTAACTCTCACAGTAACAGCGCCCGGGGTATGGTTTCGGCGGTGCTTGCCGGGCTGGCGGTCGGGCTGCTTTGGTCGCCCTGCGCCGGGCCAGTGTTAGGCGCTATTCTCAGTCTGAGTCTCGCGGGGCATAGCCCGGTAGCCACCGGTAGCCTGCTGGCGGCATACGGCAGCGGCTGCGCGGTGATGCTCGCGCTGCTGGGCTTTAGCGGGCAGGCGCTGATCGCACGGCTGAAAGCGAAATCGGGTCTGATGGACGGGCTGCGAAAAGCGGCTGGGGTTGCCATGCTGATGTCCGTCGCGTTTACGGCGTTTGGGCTTAACAGCGTCTTTCAGGGGGCAAACGGGGTGGCCGATCGGCTGGAGAAAACGCTCCTGCAGCTGGCGCCCGCCAGCAATCCTCAGCCGACGCTTCAACCGGTGGCGCAGCCGGTAACCACCAGCGCGATGCCGTCCCTGGAGGGCGGTACCGGATGGCTCAACGGCGAGCCCGTCAGCCCGGCGTCGTTAAAAGGGAAAGTGGTGCTGATCGACTTCTGGACCTGGGACTGCATCAACTGCCAGCACTCGCTGCCGTTCGTTCGCGACTGGGCTAACAAATATAAGGCGCAGGGCCTGGTGGTGGTTGGCGTGCATACCCCGGAGTATCCGTGGGAAAAACCGCTGGCGTCGGTGCAGAAGGCCATCGACAAATGGCAGCTTCCGTACCGGGTCGTGGCTGACAATAACTACAAAATCTGGACCGCCTTTGGCAATCGCTACTGGCCTGCGCACTACTTCTTCGACGCCAAAGGGCAGCTGCGTTACGCCTCTTTCGGCGAGGGAAACACAGAGAAGCAGGAGCAGGTGATCCAGCAGCTGCTGAAAGAGGCAAAAGCCTGATTACGGCTCACGTCTGGCGATAATAAACAGCCGCGGAAAGGCCAGCAGTATCTGCCCGTTCTCCTGCAGCGGATACTGCTCCACCAGCAGCTGGAGATAGCGATGGAGATAGCGTTTTTGCTCGGCCTCATTCAGATCCTGAAGCCACGGGCGCAGCCCGGTGGCGCTCACCCAGTCAACGATCGCCTGGTGGGAGCTCATCTGGTGGTAGTAGGTGGTGCGCCAGATATCCACCTCACAGCCCGCTTCGGTCAGGATGTCGTAATAGGCATGGACGCCCGCCAGGGATGCGCGCCCGCGATCCGGGTAATCCTGTTCAAACGCCACTTCGCGCATTAAGACATGGGTCGGCTCAAGATCGTTATCCGGCATCTGAATAGCCAGCACGCCGTGCAGTTTCAACAGTGAGACCAGATGCGGCAGCAGCGCGTAGTGATCATCTACCCACTGCAGCGAGGCATTGGCATAGATCACGCTCAGGGCATGTTCGGGGCGGTAGTGGCGAATATCCGCCTCAACAAAGCGACAGCCCGGCAGTGCGGCTCTGGCTTCAGCCAGCATGGCGGGTGAAGTATCCACCCCGGTTATCTGCGCCGCAGGCCACCGCTGCTGCAACAGCGCCGTGCTGTTGCCCGGCCCACAGCCGAGATCAACCACGTCGGTAACATCATCCATCGCAATTCGGGACAGTAATTCTAAGGCGGGTCGGGTGCGTTCCGCGCCGTATTGCAGATACAGGCCAGGGTTCCAGTCGGTCATGCAGGCATCTCCAGTTTGCTCTTTTCTGAAGTGTAGATGATGAGGTTTCAGAATTGACAGAAATCCCTTTCTGTCGGGAGATAACGTCAGACGATCTTCTTCAGGGCGACGTGGTAGAGCAGCATGATGGTTTTGCCATCGACGATAATGCCGTCATCAATGGCCTGTAAGGCCTGCTCAATCGGCCACTCCAGCACCTCGATGTCTTCGCCTTCGGCTTCGATGCCGCCGCCTGCGCCGGTACGATCGTCAGGGCGATATTCCGCGATGTAAAAGTAGAGTTTCTCGGTGACGGAGCCGGGACTCATAAAGGCTTCGAACACCTTTTCCACCTGGTCAATCTGATACCCGGTCTCTTCTTCCGCCTCGGCTTTGATGCGCTTTTCCGGCGACATGTTATCGAGCAGGCCTGCGGCGGATTCGATCAGATAGCCGTCGTGCCCGTTGATATAGACCGGAAAACGGAACTGACGGGTGAGAATCACCGTTCGTTTTTCGCGGTTATAGAGCAGGATGGTTGCGCCGTTGCCCCGGTCGTAGGCTTCGCGGTTCTGGCGCTGCCACTCCCCGTTGCGGCGACGCAAATCGAAGGTGTATTTTTTGAGTGTGTACCAGTCATCCGACAAGATTTTGCTGTCAAGAATGCGTACTTCTGCACGAATTGATTGCACGATGCCTCCTGTTTACGTAGAGTGATCATCATAATCTGCACATTCGTGCAAAATCAAGATCGAAACATGCAACTTCAGGAATGTCTCATGCTCACCCGACAACGCAAACAGCTGATCCTTGAAAAACTGAGTTCCGAAGGGCAGGTGCTGTCCAAAACCCTTAGCCTTGAATTCCAGGTGTCGGAAGATACCATTCGCCGGGATTTGCGCGAACTGGCAGCCGACGGGCGTTTACAGCGGGTACACGGCGGCGCGTTGCCGGCGTCAAAGGCGGTGTCCAGCTTTGCCGAGCGCAGCCATCTCGGTATCGATGCCAAAAAGCGGGTGGCGCAGAAGGGAGTTGAGCTTATCTCCCCCGGCCAGATCGTGATGATTGATGGCGGGACCACCACCACGGAGCTGGTGCGCTGCCTGCCTGCGGATCTCTCTTTCACGGCCGTTACCCACAGTCTGGGCATCGCCCTGGCGCTGGTGGAGCATCCCCGGGTTGAGGTGATCCTCATCGGCGGACGCCTGTTCCGCCACTCTGTCGTCACGGTGGGCGCCGCCGCGATTGAGGGTATAGAGCGTATCCATGCCGATCTGTTTTTCATGGGCGTGACCGGTATTCACCCGGAAGCGGGACTTACCACCGGGGATTACGAAGAAGCGTGCATCAAACGTGCATTTTCCGGCAGAGCGGCCGAAACGGTGGTGCTGGCGTCGCCGGAGAAGATCAATACCGCTTCGCCATTCCTTATTGGCGACCTTTCGCTGATTAATACCGTGGTCGTTGAAGACGATACCGACAGCCGCTGGGTGGAGGCGGTGGTGGGCCTGGGGGTATCGGTTGTTAAAGCGTGACATGGAAAAAGAACAGCGATAAATCTATAATATTGTGTGTTAATGCCAGTATTTTGAATTAAGAGACAATATAATGGATTTAAACTTCAGGAAGCCCGATGAGATCGTTAAGTCGCTGTGCGAGCGGTTACGGCAGGAGCGTATAAGACGCCAGTTTACCCAGGCTGAGCTGGCGCAACGGGCTGGCGTAGGGGTCAATACGGTGTCAAATCTGGAGGCCGGGCGTAACGTCGGCTTCGAGGTCGTGGTGCGCGTGGCCATGGTGCTGGGTCTTGGCCATGAGCTGGAAAACCTCTTTATGCCGAAACTGGAGAGTCTGGACGATCTTCGGCGCTTCGAAGTCAGCGCTTCGCGACAGCGAATAAGAAAAAGGAGTCATAATGCCTGATCGTGTCGAAGTCTGGTACGAGGGTTGGGGCGAGCGCTGGCTGTGGGGAACGCTGGCAACCACCACAGCACTAACCCGCCGTCCGTTGATCTTCTTTGAATACAGCCAGCAGGCGCTTGAGAAAGGGTTTGAACTATCAGCACATACTCTTGCGCTGAAGGGTGAAAAACTGCGGCGAAATTTTCCTGAGCATCAGTTAGGTCTGCCTGGGCCAGTATATGATTCCCTGCCAGATGGTTGGGGGATGCTGCTGATGGATCGCCTCTTCAGGCAGCGCGGACTGAATGCGGCGCGCATTGGTCCACTGGAAAGGCTCACCTGGATTGGCAGCAATGCCATGGGAGCAATGTCCTTTGTTCCTGTTCAGGATGAACTTGCGGTGCCACAAAGTGATATCCCGTTGACTCAACTTGCAGACGAGGTAAGGGAGGTACTGGAGGGCGAAGGCGGGGCATTTTTACACCGACTGCTGCAAATGGGGGGGTCGCCACAGGGCGCGAGACCGAAAGCGTTATTGTATCGTGACGCTGCCACAATGCGATTCACCACGGTTCCTGTGAAAGACTATGAACCCTGGCTCATCAAGTTTCCCGCCAGAGGCGAACATGCCGAGGTGTGCGCTATCGAGAAGGTATATGCCCACTGCTTGCAGGAGTGCGGCATTGATACACCGCAAACGGAATATTTTGATCTGCCGGCAGGTCATGCGGCTTTTGCCAGCAAACGTTTTGACCGCGAATCAGGCATGCGCGTGCCAATGCAAAGCCTGGCGGCATTTACCGGGGCAGATTATCGCGTTCCCGGCTCCCTGGACTATGCCACCTTTTTGCGAGCCACGCAGGTTTGTACTAACGATGTACGCGAAAAGGCGCGCGCCTTTGCCCGCATTGTGTTTAACGTCATTTTCAATAACCGGGACGATCACCCGAAAAACTTTGCTTATCTGATGTCGGCTGACGGCACATGGACGCTGGCACCGGCGTTTGATGTCACGTGGAATGAAGGTCCGGGCGGATATCATCAGATGGACATAATGGGAGAGGCGCTGAGTATTCAGAGACAGCATTTGATCTGGCTGGGCACGCAGGAAGCAGAGCTTAGCGAAATGCAGGTCAGGGAACTCATTTCCTGCATAGCCGATGTCGGCAGTAGATTTTCTGCTTATGCCGAAGCGCTACTCCCGGGAAAAATTACCCCTGCTACCCGTCGCGCAATCCAAACACAAATTGATGCCAACATAAACCCGCTTCGCTAATACCAGGAAGAGCGCAGCCGTATAAGCTACGCTTTTGCAGTAACCTGTTCATTACTAAGGACTGCGTGATGCTGCAAAAACTTAGCGTTGTCACTCTTGCCTGTCTGCTCTTTACCGGGTGTATGTCCATGTCCAGTGAAGGCACCTCGCCGGAAGAGAAGAAGTTTCGTAAAGTCGAGGCCGCGGCGAAAGAGTGTTCCGAGATCGTAAAAAACCAGACCATCGAACTCACCGCCGAGGGCAAAGACGCCAATACTCGCTGGACGACCATTGACTACGTGGTGCCTGGTCAACAGGACCGCACCGTGGAGTACCGCACTTCATCGGTGCTGGATAACGGCGAGCCGGGCAAGGCGTGGCAAACCTGCATGTCGGACAAAAAAGCCCTGGTTCCGGAGCTGAAAATATAGGGGCCTGGACTCCCCGGGGATGGGAACAGGTGTCTACTGATACCTTATCCAGCCAACCGGCAGGGGCGCGCGCCTCAGCCGGTTTTTTTTATTTGTGGACGGTGGCGGACTGGTCCTGCAGACAATATGCTACAACACCTTATATGACCTGTACTGCCTGGAGGCACGAGACAATGATAGCGATTGATCTCTCTCACTTCACACCGCTCAGCAGTCTCGGCGGCGGATTGTTAATCGGCCTTGCCGCCGTCTTGCTGATCCATTTTTGCGGACGCATCGCCGGTATCAGCGGCATTCTCTCGGGGTTGTTATCGAAGCCAGAAGGGTGGCGCATTGCTTTTTTAGCCGGTCTTATCGGTTCGCCTCTGCTGTATAGCCTTTTCTTTACCTTACCCGAGATAAACGTGCAGACCTCCTGGCCGATGATTATCGTCGCCGGCTTGCTGGTGGGCGTGGGAACCCGCCTGGGGTCCGGGTGTACGAGCGGACATGGCGTCTGTGGGCTATCGCGTTTTTCTAAGCGATCTCTGGTGGCGACGCTGACCTTTATGGTGACGGGGATTGTTACTGCCACTGTCGTGGGTTTCTGGCTGGGTTAAGGAGGCATTATGTTAATGGTGATGGCGTTTCTGTGCGGTCTTATTTTTGGCGTGGGTCTACTGATAAGCGGTATGGCGAATCCGGAGAAAGTGCTTAACTTTCTCGATCTCTCCCATCCCTGGGATCCTTCTTTGGCGTTCGTGATGATCGGGGCAATTGCCGTGGGGATCGTCGGTTTTGCCCTGGTCAAACGCAGAAAAATGGCGTTTTGCGGGGTGCCCATTGTCCTGCCGACGAATACGACCATAGACAGGGCGCTGGTGGTCGGGGCCATCCTGTTTGGTCTCGGCTGGGGGCTGGCGGGGATCTGTCCCGGCCCGGCTCTGGTATTAACCGGGACGGGCGCCGTGAAAGGGATACTCTTTGTGCTGTCGATGCTCACCGGCATGGTGCTGGTTAGCCGGTTTCGTTCATCCTGACCGGCACCACTCACGCATAGTGATTCTGAGATGTGCCGATCCGTCTGGCGGTCATATATCGCGTCTGCCAGTAAGGGTCGGACAGATGTGAGATCGCCACACCCTGACTTACCGAGGCGTGCATAAAGCGATCGTCCCCAAGATAAACCCCGACATGATGAACGCCCGGCTTAGTGATAAAGAACACCAGGTCGCCCGGCTGCAGTTCACGGGTTGATACATGACGTCCCGTCCGGCTCTGCTCGAGAGCGGTTCTTGGTAGCTGCAGGTGCCAGGCAGACATCATGACGCGTCGGGTAAAGGCAGAGCAGTCAATACCGCTATGGCTGTCACCACCCCAGCGGTAATGGGTTCCTCTCCACGCCACATACGCCGTTGCCAGTTTATTTTTGACGTTATCAGGTACAGAGCCGGAGTAGGCAATGCGTTCTGTCTTCAGCGGCGTATGATGGTGGCCGGTGGCGGGCACAAATTCGAAGGCACAGGCAAATTTTACTGGTAAACAGATTATAATCAGGGCTTTAATTAACGTCTTCATTACAGGATCGTTTCAGGGCTGGGTTAATTCTCCTTACGTATTGCGCAAAAGCGTCTTTAAGCCCGGTGACGATAAACCGGGGGTAAAGACTGAAATTCGTTAATTATTGTTTTCTGCCATGAACGTCATGCGCTCATTTATTGAGCGATAAAGTACACATAAAATCACCAACCCAGAACCTTTAATGAATCCACTTTTGGACCATTAATCGCTTGAGAAAGAGATCGCTATGAAACTCTATGTATATGAGCATTGCCCGTTCTGTATCCGCGCAAGAATGATCTTTGGCCTGAAAAAGGTGCCTCTTGAATTAAACGTGATTATGGAAGGGGACGCCGAAACGCCAACCCGCATGGTCGGCAGAAAGGTCGTGCCAATCCTGCAAAAAGAGGAGGGCGTTTACATGCCGGAAAGCATGGATATCGTCCATTACGTCGACCAGCTTGATGGTGCGCCGGTTATTAAAGGTGAATGCGATCCGCTGATTGACGCCTGGTGTAAGGACAATACGCGTACCGTATTCAATCTGGCGATCCCGCGTTTTACCCGGGCTGATTTCAAGGAGCTGTCCACCCCCGCCGCGCGTGAGGCCTATACCCAACGTGAGATTAAGGCATTTGGCGATCTCGAGGCGTTAATGGCCAACAGTCAGACGTATATCGACACGCTGGTGGATGAGCTGGGTAAAATCGAGGCGTATTTACGCGCCCGAAACGCGATCGGCATTACCGATTTTTATCTTTTCCCGGTGCTGAACTCGCTGACCATTGTGAAGGACTTCCCGTATCCGGACGCCCTGAGCGGCTATCTGGAGCACGTTGCTACGTCCTGTCATGTCCCGCTGTTTACGGATAAAGCTCTGTAGTGAAAAGGGGGCTTGCCCCCTTAACCGAAGGCCGCGAAAGTTTCCGCTATCACCAGGCTTCTGGCAGCGGCCGGTCGATAGAAATCAGTTTTCCACGCTTCATCGTGATATAGCCTCCGGCTTTCAGATCTGCGAGCACACGAAAAACATGCGTACGTGACATATTCGTCCGTTTGATAATAAACAGCGCCAGCCCTTCGTTCTCTCCTTTATGGGTATTCTGCCGATAGAGATAGCGATACAGCATTGGTTTGATGGTCTGGTAGCTGCTCACCTGACGGCGTTCATTATGCAGATCGATAGTGAAGATCGACATATAGGTCAGAATGGTCGCTAATGCCTGCGCGCGCTCGGGGTCGCCGTTTAAAAACAGACGGTCGAAATCTTCCCAGGATATTTTTACCAGCTGTACCCTTGCGCTGCTGCGATAATCAAACTTCGCCAGAGGACAATATCTTTCCATCAGGCCTATTGGCATCAGCTCGATAGTATTGCCAATATTCAGGCCATTCTCAGGCATTAATATTGACAGCGAACCCTCGGTGCAAAAATAGATAAACCCAGCATCAAAAGCTAAGTTTTTATTTGCTGGAACGGTCACCGGTTCCCCTTCGGCAATTATTTGCGATAACAGGCTGTCAAAATTAAGTTGCTGATAATAAATGTGGATATCCTGAAAATTCACGCTATGCCTCTCGCTGCGCCCTGTGCCGTGGTACGAAGTATAGCAGCGATAGCCCACAAGACTTGAACGGATCTGACGGCAATAAATCATCAGTCCCATATGGGACTATTCACTGAAGCCATTCTCCTTAAAATATCCCTCAATGAGTCCGCATTTGAATTATCCGCCGCATAATATTGATGGCGGTACAAATAATCTAAGAGGCCGTTCAATGAAATTAAATAAAATTGCTAAACAACTGGCACTGGCCGGTGTTTTAACCTCGCTGTCAGTTTCTGCATTTGCTGAGATGCTCCCGCTGGATGCGACACCAGCAACCCGGGAGGCAAATAACGCGCTGTACAACAAACTGCCGTTCAACGATAAAACCGACTTTGAAAACGTGCATAAAGGCTTTATCGCCCCGCTACCGCAGACCGAGCTCAAAGGGCCGGAAGGTAACGTTATCTGGAACCCTGCGAAATATGACTTTGTGAAAGAGGGGGTGAAAGCGCCGGATACCGTTAACCCGAGTCTGTGGCGTCAGTCGCAGCTAATCAACGTGGGTGGTCTGTTTAAAGTGACTGACGGCGTTTATCAGATCCGCAATCTCGACCTCTCAAACATGACCATTGTCGAAGGTGAGAAAGGCATTACCATTATCGATCCGCTGCTGAGTGCCGAGCCTGCCAAAGAGGGGCTGGAGCTTTACTATGCAAACCGCGGTAAGAAACCGGTTGTCGCCGTCCTGTTCACCCACAGCCACGTTGACCACTATGGCGGTATTCGCGGCGTGGTTGACGAGGCTGATGTTAAGTCGGGTAAGGTGAAACTCTATGCGCCAGCAGGCTTCATGGAGGAAGCGGTGTCCGAGAACATTATGGCCGGTACCGCCATGAGCCGCCGCGCCAGCTATATGTACGGTAACCTGCTGAAACCTGATGCCAAAGGGCAGGTGGGCGCGGGTCTGGGGACGACCACTTCAGCGGGTACCGTGACGCTGCTCCAGCCGACCAACTACATCACCCATACCGGGCAGCAGGAAGTAATCGACGGTTTAACCTATGACTTTATGATGGCGCCGGGTTCGGAAGCACCGTCAGAGATGCTCTGGTACGTTAAAGAGAAAAAGATGATCGAGGCTGCTGAGGATGTGACTCACACCCTGCACAACACCTATTCTCTGCGCGGGGCTAAAATCCGCGATCCGCTGGCATGGTCTAAATACATCAATGACGCTATCGAACGCTGGGGCGGCGATGCGGAAGTCATTATCGCACAGCACCACTGGCCAACCTGGGGTAACGACAATATCGTCAAGCTGATGAAAGGTCAGCGTGATATGTACCGTTACATCAATGACCAGACCCTGCGTATGGCCAACGAAGGCCTGACTCGCGACGAAATCGCCGCCAACTTTAAGCTGCCGGAGTCGCTGGAAAAACAGTGGTCCAGCCGCGGGTATTACGGTTCTGTCAGCCATAACGTTAAAGCAACCTACGTCTATTACCTTGGCTGGTTCGATGGCAACCCGGCTACCCTTGACGAGCTCCCGCCGGAACAGGCCGCGAAGAAATTCGTTGAATATATGGGCGGTGCCGATGCCATCATGCAGAAAGCCAAAGCCGACTACCAGCAGGGTAACTACCGCTGGGTGGCGCAGGTGACCAGTAAAATTGTCTTTGCCGATCCTAAGAACGCAGATGCCCGCAACCTTGAGGCGGATGCGCTGGAGCAGCTGGGCTATCAGGCCGAATCCGGCCCGTGGCGTAACTTCTATCTGACCGGCGCACAGGAATTGCGTAATGGCGTGATGAAAGGACCAACCCCGAACACCGCCAGCCCGGATACCGTACGTGCGATGACGCCTGAAATGTTCTTTGACTATCTGGCGGTTCATATCAACGGCGAGAAAGCAGGTAAAGCGAAAGCGGTGTTCAATGTCGATCTTGGAAAAGACGGCGGCAAGTACAAGCTGGAACTGGAAAACGGGGTGCTGAACCATACCGCGAACGCACAGGCGAAAGATGCCGATGCCTCCATTACATTAGATCGCGCCGTGCTGAACAAAATCCTGCTGAAAGAGGAGACGCTCAAGCAGGCTGAAGGGAATGGGGACGTGAAGATTACCGGTGACAGTGCGAAGCTTGATGAAATGCTTGGCTACATGGACAAATTTGAATTCTGGTTCAACATCGTTACGCCGTAAGAGATTGTGCTCAGTAAAGCTGCCTCCGGGCAGCTTTTCTCGTGTGATAATTGAACCTGACGTCATCCTCCTGTGAAGCAGGTATACTCTGGGCTTCACAAAAGATGAAACCGGACCGCGATGAAAGACGATATCCATCAGGACATTACCTTCCGCAAGCTCAGCGTTTTTATGATGTTTATGAGTAAAGGTAATATTGCCCGTACCGCAGAGGCCTTAGGGCTCAGTAGCGTCAGCGTTCACCGGGCACTGCATACCCTGGAAGAGGGCGTGGGCTGCCCGCTGTTTGTCCATAAGGGGCGTAACCTGCTGCCGCTGCCTGCCGCCTGGACGCTGCTGGAGTACTGTCAGGACGTTATTAGCCTGATGAACAAGGGGCTGGAGGAGACCCGCAAAGTGGCAGGCGTCGGGCGCGGGCGGTTGCGTATCGGCACGCTCTACTCCCTGACGCTGGAAACGGTGCCAAAAATTATCATGGGCATGAAGCTGCGTCGGCCTTCGCTGGAGCTGGATTTGACCATGGGCTCTAACCAGATGCTGCTGGATATGCTCGAGGACGACGCGCTGGATGCGATCCTGATCTCCACCGACGAAGGTGAATTTGCCGGTTCTAAATTCGACGTTGTGCCGCTGTTTCATGACGATATCTTTCTTGCCGCGCCGGGAAGCGAAAAGCTCAACACCACGCAAACGGCAGATTTACGTGACTATGCGGATCGGAAATTTGTTTCACTGGCTGAAGGTTTCGCCACCTACGCTGGTTTCCAGGAAGCCTTTAATATTGCCGGATTTGAGCCGGAGATTGTCACCCGCGTAAATGACATTTTCTCGATGATAAGTCTGGTGCAGGCGGGGGTGGGCTTTTCCCTTATCCCCGGGCGTATGAAAAAGGTCTACGAGAATGACGTCCAGCTTCTGAAGCTGGCGGAGCCCTATCAGATGCGCCAGCTGATTTCGATTGTCTATATGCACCACCGCGAGCGGGACCAGGATCTGCTGGCGCTCGCGGCAGAAGGGCGGATGTACGCCCGTGGGCTGGTGGTTTAATCCTGGCGGTTAAGCCGTTTCACCAGATGCTGCACCACTTCAATGCTGTTACGTTCCCGGCAAATCGCATCGCCCTGCCAGCCTGCGAGATGGGTAAGCCCTGTCAGGACGCTGCCCGGCGGCATTTCAATTGCCAGACGCGCGTCGCGCTGGTTGGCAGAAACCATGGCGTCCTGCCACTGGACGGTGCGGGCCATATTAAACGCCAGATCGTCGGCGATTTTTTGCGGTTCCCACAGCACCCGCGCCGTCGAACCGCTCAGATAGGTGCAGTAAGGTCGTGACAACGTCACGGATTGAAAGGCGTCCGCCAGCCTTGCCGCCGGTTTATCCAGCAATGCGCAGTGGGAAGGAACGCTGACGGCCAGCCGGGTGGCTTTACTGGCTCCCGCATCCAGCGCTTTTTGCGCGACGCTCGCCATTTCTTCATCGCGACCGGCGATCACAATCTGCGTTTCCGCATTGAGGTTAGCGATATACGTCTCGCTGCCCGCCATCAGTTTTTCCAGCTGCGAAAGCTGCAAACCCACAATGGCCGTCAGGCCGTAACCCTGCGGATAGGCCTGCTCCATCAGCTCGCCTCGTAGCGCCACCAGGCGAAGGGCATCGCGAAAATCGAGGGCGCCAGCGATCACGGCCGCAGGGTACGCCCCAATGGAGAGGCCGCTGACCATATCCGGTTTGACGTTGTGGGCAATTAACTCGCGGGCCCAGGCGACACCGGCGATCAACAAACACAGCTGCACCGCACGGGTATGTTTCAGCGATGCTTCGCTGTCCAGTTGGTAAGTTTCATCTCCCAGAACGGCGCTCACGTCGTTGAGAATGGCTTCACGATCGGGGATATGTTGCAGCATGCCAGCGCGTTGCGTGCCCTGGCCTGGAAAGGTAAAGAGGATTTTCATTCTGGCTCCCTGTGCCATGGCGTGGCGGTCAGCTGCGGGCCGGTGGCCGTTTTAAGCAGGACGCGTCCTTCGCGCAGCCACTCATTAAGCGCAAAAGCGCCATAGGGTGTCTCCACCTGGGTATCGGCGCGGCAGGGCAATTTTTCGACCTGAGCCTGCCACTGACGCAGTTCCTCGTCGGTCAACGGCTGCGGGGCGCGGATAAGCAAATCGAGATCGCTGTCGGCATGAAGCACAGGGATCTCCGTCGCCAGCGCATATGCCGTACTGCCGGTAATGCCCCAGTGCCAGGGCCATGCGAAGGTGGTAAGCAAAATAGCCGCCTGGAGAGGCGGCTGAGAAACAAAAGGCGAGTGCAGGAGGCGTTCGCGTTCAGCCAGCGTTTCCGGCGACATCACGCGGGAAACGTTTTCAGCCTTCACCCATCCCGCGGCGCGTTGTTCGCGCTTCATGCCGCGCACGCCAACCGGAATATCCTGCTGCGCATTCACATCGCGCCGGACCACAACGGGCAAACCGGTATGCCACTGGTTTGCTACCCATGCCTCCTGAATATCAAGGAGAGCATCACGGCTTTTCAGCCACAGTAAGTCGTGAGGGCGCGGTGTGAATGTCATTTTAAATACCTGAAGTGAGTGTGATAAACAGCGGTAACGACAGGATACACAGAACGGAGCTCAACAGCAGCACGGCTTCTGCATCCGGTGACTGCACGCCGAAGCGGTTGCCGAACACCACACCGAAGAAACCGGCAGACAGCGCAATCATCAGGATCGCAGTGATAGCCACAGAGCCATGCAGACCAAAGGCGATAACGATACCCCAGGCGATGAACGGCTGGATCAGCAGTTTGGTGACCGTCGCGATCCCGACCATTGCGTTCAGCTTCAGCTTGCGGGCCGAGAGGATCACACCGGTCAGGAACAGCGCCGCCGCGGTTGCAGAGAGGCCCATAGGCTTGATCGCCGCCAGCAGCAGGTCCGGCATTTTGATTCCGATTGCGGAAAGAATCACCCCGAGCAGCGGGCCCATCACGATAGGTTTTTTCAGTGAACGCCACATCAGTACCGGCAGCATCGCAAGGGTAGAACCGCTGTTTTCGCCCGCGGCCCGCGCTTTCTCACGCTCCAGGATCAGCAGACAGAACGGCGTCATCAGTACCGAACCACAGGCGATAGAGACCGCCACCGACAGCGAGGTGGCAGAGCCTTCGCCCAGCACGCTGCCCAGAATAGGCAGGCCCAGCGCGGCATAGTTTGGCAGGGCCACAGTCAGCGTCAACACGGCGGCATCCTGCGGTGACTTTTTAAAGATGCTGGTGGCGGTAAAGTAGATCGCCGCATAGGTGATCCACATTGCGCCTGTCAGCACCACAATCAGCGGAGACTGGGCAACAATACCCGCCCAGGGGGTCTGCACGGTAGCGCTGAACAGCGCAGCCGGCAGGGCAAAATCCATTACGAAAATATTCAGGAGCGACACATTCTTGTTGTCGACCATTTTGGCTTTACCGGCCCAGAAGCCGAGCAGCATGATGATAAAAATTGGCGCAAGGGCATGAACAATTACATAAGTCATAGATCACCTGTAGATAAAAAAATTAACACTGACGCGATGGTTATAATTTTCTAAAAGCGAGTTGACCGTGGGCGCTATATTGCGCCCGACGGGGACCGCTTTCGGCAGGTCTTTTTTTACGTACTTTGTGCTGCTCGTTACCAGGCGGCGCGCATTTTCTCACGCACCAGCGCAGAGCTACGGCGATTTTCCGCGCCGAGGCGGTTTGTGAGGCCGGGATCTTGACGGGCATCGGCGATGGCTTTTTGCACGGTGATTTCTACCGTTGCCAGATCCGCATCAGAGGGTGCATCCGGATTGCTGAGGGTCAGCAGATCCGACAGCAGGCCCAGGGTGGCGTAGTTACTGACGTCATAAGCCATTGGCGGAATGGTTGCTGCCAGTTTTTCCAGGGCATCAACGGTACGCAGGGTGATACGTGCGGCGGACTCTTTCCCCATCGCATGCACCAGAACGCCTTTATCGTTGATGGCGATCAGGCGGTTAGCCTGATAACCGTGCGCCAGAAACGCGCCGGACATCGCTTTACCGACGATAAGACCGATCACCGGATGGCCCGCCAGACGCGCTTTGGCATAGGCGCCAGCAGCCCCTGCCAGCGCCTGGTGGATCCCGAACGCTTCCTCACGGCGGCCATAGGCCTGGCTGGGAACGTCGATCACCGCCACAATCGGGCGCTTCACATCGCTGTTGGCATCTGCATCGATGGTCTCATTGACCACTTTGGCCAGCGTCCAGCCCTCGAGCAGGCCCACTTCGCCTTTCGCCGCGCGTGGGTAATGGTTGTTGGCGTCGGGTACGACTGCGATAAAGCGGACGTTTTCGCCGTTCAGCGGCGCATCGGCCACCTGAACGGAAGGGCACAGGCCGCTCATGCGCGGGGCGTTCGGGGCCAGTTTTTCCAGCCAGATGGCGGCGCGGTTTTTGGACTGAGTCATCATTTCACCTCCCCGGCGAAAAGCTGTTTGATTTGCGCGGTATCGGCCTGCTGGCGCGTGTCGAAGTTCGACAGGCGAGCCAAGAAATCGGCATATTTATCGCTGCGGTGCTGAGCCGGAACGCCTTTGGCGATGGCCTCGTTCATGGCGGTCTTCACGGCGTTGACGCCATCGCCCACCAGGGCATCCACCAGGCCGCTTTCGTAACGAATTTCGCCGCCGGTCATGCTCCAGATAAACGGACGGTCGCGGGAGTCATACTCTTCAATCCCGGCTTCCTGTTCGATAACCTGCGGGCCGTTCAGGCCAAGCCGCGCTTCGCGGGTGACGATCAGATAGCTGCACAGCGCCGCGGCGATAGACATCCCGCCGAAGCAGCCGACGGTGCCGGTAATAATGCCGACCACCGGGGTATAGCGACGCAGATCGACAATCGCGGCGTGAATATCAGCGATAGCCGCCAGGCCAAGATTGGCTTCCTGTAGGCGCACGCCGCCGGTCTCCAGACTCAGCACAGCCTGCGTCGGGATGCCGTTACGGTTATCTTCGGCAGCCAGCTCCAGCGCCGCCGCCATTTTGGCGCCAGACACTTCGCCCATGCTGCCGCCCTGGAAGGTACCTTCGATGGCAATGACCACAGCGGACTGGCCATTAATGGTGCCGCGAGCAACCACCATACCGTCGTCGGATTGCGGAACCACGCCCTGCGGCGCAAGCCACGGAGACATAATGCCTTCGAACGGATCGAGCAGTTCGCGGTAGCTGCCTTCATCCAGCAGCGCGTGGGCACGCTCACGGGCGCGCAGTTCAATAAAGCTGCGATCGTTACGCATGGCTCACCTCTTCAAATACCTGTTCGATACGAATGCGCGCCACGCCAGGCGTTGCGCCGAAATCGTGGATCACCAGCTTGCCCGCAGGCAGACCGTTGGTCAGATTCAGGCGCTCGAACAGCGCGTTCCAGCGGCGGGTACTGTTATCCACGGAGGTGGTGATATCGATGCTGAGGGCATCTCCAGCGGCGGCGGTGAACAGAACTTCCATATCACCGGAGCCTACAACGCCTGCCAGCGCTTTGCCCTGAAGGGTACGGCTGGCAGGAAATGACAATGTAATGTGTTCCATAACATCCTCTTTAAAATGAGCAAGACGCGGGCTGGCAAACCCTGTCGAGAAACAGCGTGGCGGCGAGCAGATCGGCGGCACCACCGGGGGACGCGTTAAGGGCCAGCATCTGCGAATCCAGACGAGCCAGCGCCTGACGGCCTTTCGCGGTTGCGCTGCCGCCCGCAGCAAGCACGGCGCGGGCACCGCTCTGCATGGTTTCCAGCCCCGGCATGCCGGCACGCGATAGCACGCAGGTGTCGCTGAGCGAGGTCATGATCGCCATCAGCGCGTCAATGCGGGCTTCGCTTTCGCTCGCACCCTGCGCACGACTGCGCAATAGTTGCGGCAGCGCCAGCGTCATCACGTGCGGAAATGCCTGCTGAGCCTCTTCACGCGCGCCGGGCACTCGATACTGATGGGTGGCTTTCAACCCTTTGCTGAAGAGTTTCGGCGCCGCGTTATCGGGCAGACGGGCGAGGAGGGCGGCGGTGTCCGCCATCTGCTGCGCGCTGGCATTGCCGTTCAGCATGGCGGCTGCGCTGACCAACAGGCCGAGCGCCCAGATAGCGCCGCGATGGGTATTAACGCCCCCGGTGGCGGCCATCATCTGCCGTTCACCTTCACGCCCGAGACGACCCACGGTTTCGCGCAGGGCGATGTCGGCAGGACGTTGCCAGCTCTGTCGGGCCAGTTGCAGAAACGTTGGGGTCAGGCTGTGCGCAGAACGCTCCATCAGATCTAAGGACAAATCGTGATGCGCCCCGTTTCCCCGGCTGTCTACCAGACCCGGTTTCGGGCTTAATCGCGCTTCGTCGATCAGGCAGTCGCGGGCAATCGTCGCCAGCAGCTGTGCCTGACCCTCTGACTGAGTCTGTGACAGGAGTTTCATTACCAGCTCCGGAATTTCGCAGGTGGGTTGTACAGACCGTCGGACCACTCAACCAGATCCGCAACGCTGCTGGCTGCCAGCAGGGAACGGGTGGCTTCAGAACGGCGAATGCCGATATCTTCCGGATACACCACTTTGCCGCTCTTACGCAGTTCCGCCACGCGTTTCGCATCAACGCCAAGACCGATATCGGTGATGCCAGCCACTGCGGCAACCATGGCGCGGCGCTCTTCAATACTGTTTGCACGATACAGGTAGGCGATACCTTCTTCGGTCAGAACGTGGGTCACGTCGTCGCCATAAATCATGACCGGTGCCAGCGGCATGCCGGAGGATTTCGCTACCTCAACCGCATCCAGCTGTTCAACGAACGTGGGTTTAACGCCAGCCTGGAAGGTTTCCACCATCTGCACGACCAGTTTTTTACCGCGCTGCATCGGATCGGGCTCGGTGATCATGTTCAGCCATGCCGGGGTGGCGTGACGACGACCATGAGGATCGTGACCCATATTCGGCGCACCGCCGAAGCCGGAAAGACGGCCCCGGGTCACGGTTGAGGAGTTAGCCAGGCCATCCACCTGCAGAGTAGAGCCGATGAACATATCGACCGCGTACTGGCCTGCCAGCTGGCAGAACGCGCGGTTGGAGCGCATGGAGCCGTCGGCACCGGTAAAGAAAATGTCCGGGCGGGCACGGATGTACTCTTCCATCCCCAGTTCGCCACCGAAGCAGTGCACGCTCTCAACCCAGCCGCTTTCAATCGCCGGGATCAGCGTTGGATGCGGATTCAGAGTCCAGTGCTTACAGATTTTGCCTTTCAGGCCGAGCTGTTCGCCGTAAGTGGGCAGCAGCAGTTCGATCGCGGCGGTGTTGAAACCGATACCGTGGTTCAGGGACTGAACCTGATGCTCGGCGTAGATGCCTTTAATCGCCATCATCGCCATCAGGATATGTTCCTGCTTGATCAGGCGCGGATCGCGGGTGAACAGCGGTTCGATAAAGAACGGCTTATCGGCGACGACGACGTAATCAATCCACGAACCCGGAATATCCACGCGAGGCAGATCGCATTCGTCATCGACGATTTCATTAACCTGGGCGATAACAATCCCGTCACGGAAGGCGGCGGCTTCTACCAGGGCCGGGGTGTCTTCGGTACTTGGCCCGGTGTAGAGGTTGCCTTTGCGGTCAGCTTTGTAGCCGGCAATCAGCGCCACATTCGGGCAGAGATCGACGTACAGGCGCGAATAGAGTTCGATATAGGTATGAATAGCACCGATCTCCAGCTGGCCGTCCTGCAAAAGCTGTGAAATGCGCAGACTTTGCGGGCCTGAGAAAGAGAAATCAAGCTTGCGGGCGATACCTTTTTCGAAGATATCCAGATGCTCGCTGCGACCCACGCTTGGCATGATCATATGCAGGTCGTGAATTTTTGCCGGGCTGACTTCTGCAAGCTTGCGGGAGAGGAAATCGGCCTGCTTCTGGTTATTACCTTCCAGCACCACGCGGTCGCCGGGGGCAATCAGTTTTTCCAGGGCGTCTACCAGATCGTCGGTGGGGATGACTTTACCCTGCAACGGAAGGGAAGCGACGCGTCGGGCCTTTTCGCTGCGACGTGTGTTCCAGTTCCGGGCCGGACTTTGGCCAGCATTCATTTTTAACCTCCTGATTCAGCAAATCATTTTTGCCTAAATTTATGCTGCATTAAGTCTGCTCCGTAAGGAGTAGTGCATCAATTAAGCTAAGAAACAGATTGTTAGCCTGAGAGTAATGATTCCGTGTGACATTATGAGGGGGCGATCAAAGCAGGAAGGTAAAGTATGGACTACCTGCGAGGATGAGAAGATTTAACTTGCTTGGGTAGAACGATCGTTCTACCATTAAGTCATGAACAAAAACACGACAAACACCCGGGAAAAAATTCTCGCGACCGCTGAGCAACTCATCTACGAGAACGGGATCCATGCGACCGGTATGGATCTCCTGGTTAAAACCTCAGGCGTGGCGCGGAAAAGTATTTATCACCATTTCGCTAACAAAGACGAAGTGGCGGCTGCGGCGCTGAACGCGCGGGATATTCGCTGGATGGAATGGTTCAGATCTGAGTGCGACAAAGCGGATACGCCGCAGGAACGCATCCTGAATATGTTCACCGTGCTCAAAGGCTGGTTTGAGTCAGAGGGATATCGCGGTTGCGCCTTTATCAATACTGCGGGAGAAGTAGGGGACAGTGCCGATCCGGTGCGCCAGATCGCCAGACTGCATAAACAGAAAATACTGGATTACGCCCTTGAACTGACCGGGCAACTGAATATTGAACACGCCTCAACCCTGGCGAGGCAGTTACTGTTACTGATTGAAGGTGCCATCACCCTGTCACGCGTTATGGGTGATTACCGCGCTGCAGATGATGCCCGAAATATTGCTCAGCTATTACTGAAACAGGTTTCGTAAAACAGACCTGGGTTCCTGGAATAAATACTCAATGAAATATCCAATGATGCTGGAGGCTCCACCATGTCTGATGCACAAATTCGTCCGCCGCTTCCTCCGTTTACTCGTGAATCCGCGATTGAAAAAGTCAGGCTCGCTGAAGATGGATGGAATAGCCGCGACGCGGAAAAAGTTTCGCTGGCTTACTCTCTGGATACCAAATGGCGTAACCGCGCTGAGTTTGCCAATAATCGCGAAGAAGCCAAAGGATTCCTGGAGCGCAAGTGGAAGAAGGAGCTTGATTACCGTCTTATTAAAGAGTTATGGGCGTTTGGGGGCAATCGCATTGCAGTCCGCTACGCCTACGAATGGCACGATGATTCGGGTAACTGGTTCCGCTCTTACGGCAATGAGAACTGGGAGTTCGGGGAGGACGGGCTGATGCAGCGCCGTTTCGCCTGTATCAATGACATGCCTATCAAGGAAAGCGAGCGCAAGTTCCACTGGCCGCTGGGGCGTCGCCCGGACGATCACCCGGGGCTGAGTGATTTGGGGCTGTAAGATTTAGATCTTTACCGTGCTCATGCAAGCACATTATGGCTGCAAGATAAGCCAGTAACTGCTATACTGTATGCATACACAGTATAGGGGGTGCAGAATGGCTGTTGAAACAAAATTTGTCGTCGTAAGAAAAGGTGAAGAGAAAATGACATTTGCCAGTAAGAAAGAGGCTGACGCTCACGACAAACTGCTTGACCTGGCAGAAGCGTTCACCGACTGGCTGTTGCAGAGCGGAATGCAGATGGATGAGACGCAGGCTGAAAATCTTGGGCTGTATCTCGCCGAGCAGAAAGAGGCCGTGCAGCATATTCTGCGTACCAGCAAGCTTCCCGATCTCAATGCCGCAACTGCAACAGAGAAAACAGAGTCTGATGCTGAGGGCAGCAAGAAAATCAGAGCAGTTAAAGCGGCCTGATCGCCTGAACACATCATTACTGAGTCTGATGCCGTGAGCGGGAAACTGCTTGCGGCTTTTTTTGGATGGGTGTTTCAGATGTCCGGAGGAGGGTAAGGCTGTAATCTTCGCCTTATGGCTGTTCCTGAATGACTAGTTCCTCTGTAGTGTCATTTTGTAGACGTCATCATTTTCACGCTTTCCAACACCAATCACAGTTACCGTGATAATTGCGTCTTCGACACGGTAAACCAGTCTGTATCCTGCGCCACGCAGTTTAATTTTGTACTGATCTTTTCGGCCATGTAACTGCGAAGCCGGAACACGAGGGTTTTGAAGCCGTTCCCGGAGCTTCTTTTTGAACTGTTCCTGTATGGTATGTCCCAGTTTTTTCCATTCTTTTAATGCAGATTCGTTAAAGGCAAGCTTATAGGTCATCAATATTGACCTCAATGACCCGTTCATTTGCTCGCTCGTCGATGATACGACCGAGCTCCTCATCCTCAAGAATATCCATAAGCTGAGCATAAAGAGCCGGAGGAACACAGTAGAAAGCGGGTTCATTGCGGTTAAGAATGGCAACAGGAGCACCTTCGCCAGCATTGAAGGTTCCCATTGGGTCTCGTTTAAGTTCGGTGATGCTCGCAGCAGTAGTAGTTAAAATTTGAAATGGCATGATATGTCTCCTGGTTGATGCCTCAATTATAGCGCCTTTAATGGTGCCAATAATAGCGTCCTGAATGGCGTCCTGGTGCGAGGGCGTGATTCTTTATTACAGGAGGGGCTTGGATTGAAAGTTCCAACAGAAAGCTACAACTACAACCTTAGTACGCATAATGTATATTATGTTAAATTGGATGTGAGAGTCACTCAGTCTACCAGCCGCAGCCATTCCCTGCTCTGTCCATCTTGCATTTTCAATCAAGGTGAAATCGAAATCTCCTTTGTTCCAGTATCCCTGCAGAAACGGCTTTTACTTTCCAAAATTTATTTTTAAACAGCGAATAGCACTTCTTGCTCGGTTTACTATAAGTCCGCTTATTATATTTATCCTATCAATAAATCAATGATACCTCAGCGCGTCGACCTGCTCTGCGCTCTGTTTTTTTTAGTGCCTCGGGTGTCACCTCAATTAAGAGATTTGATATGACTATTAAAAAGTTACGCTTCATTTTATTGCTGGCCATTCCTGCTCTGGGCATCGCGTCTGGCGGCTGGTTTTATTTAAACAGTGGCCGTTATGTCGAAACCGATAATGCCTACGTGAAAGCCGACAAAACCGCGATCGGTGCGGAAGTTTCCGGGCGCGTTATTAATGTGGCGGTCAGAGAAAATCAGCACGTCAATAAAGGCGACCTTCTGTTCAGCGTTGATCCCAAACCCTATGAACTGGCCGTCTCGGAGGCCAAATCAGAACTCAATGATACGGTTATCGCGCTAAATACCATCAAATCCCAATACCAGAGCAAACTTGCCAACATCGCGGTATCGAAAAGTCAGCTTGCTTACGCGCAACGTGAAGAAGGACGTTTGCACAGGCTGAACGGTCCGGGATATGTATCTGCTTCCGATATGGATGGTGCTCACCAGAAAGTTTTATTAATGAAGCTCGAAGTTAATATGCTGCAAAAACAGTTGCAGGAAGTGGCAGACAGCTTTGGCGGCGATATTGCCACGCCAGTTGAGCAACATCCGCGTTATAAAAAAGCCCTGGCTGAACTTAATACTGCTAAAAACAACCTTTCCCATGTGAATGAATACGCCCCCTCCTCCGGCAGCATTACCAAAGTGCTGCAAGCCGGGGAATTTGTGCAGAGCGGAACAACGGCAATGCTGTTGGTTTCGGACAGCAATCTCTATGTCGAAGCTAATTTTACCGAAAAAGATCTGGCCCATATCCGTGACAACCAGCTTGCTGATATTAACGTCGACTATGCACCCGGCGTAACCTGGCACGGTAAAGTCATTAGCATCAGCCCGGCAACAGGCGCGGAATACGCAGTGATCCCGGCGGAGAACGCCACCGGCAACTGGGTAAAAGTGACGCAACGTGTACCGGTGCGTATCCGTCTGCAAACCGAATCGGATAAACCGCAGCTTCGGGCTGGTCTGAGCGCCACCATCAAAATTAATACCCTGGCTGATGCCGGTAGCGCTTCCTGAGGAGGGGCTTATGTCTGATGTCATTGCGGCTCCGCTGCCGCAAAAGAAAAGTGCGGACCACCGCATGTTGATTACCTTTTCGGTAATGCTGGCGACAATCATGCAGGCGCTGGATACCACCATTGCCAACGTTGCACTGCCGCATATGCAGGGAGCAATGGGAGCCACGCAGGATCAAACATCCTGGGTTCTCACCTCTTACATTGTGGCGGCCGCCATCACCATGCCTCTGACCGGGTTTGTCTCTGCCCGTGTTGGCCGCAAGCGTCTGTTTGCCTGGTCCGTGGTCGGTTTCACCCTCGCCTCTATGCTCTGCGGCGCGGCGCAGTCTATCGATCAGATTGTCCTTTTTCGTCTGGTGCAGGGAATTTTTGGCGCAAGCCTGGTGCCGCTGTCGCAGTCGGTCATGCTTGATGCCTGGCCAAAAGAAAAACATGGTTCGGCCATGGCGATGTGGGGTATGGGCGTGATGATAGGTCCAATTCTTGGACCTTCACTGGGGGGATGGTTAACCGAGTACTACAGCTGGCGCTGGGTATTCTATATCAACATTCCGTTTGGCGTGCTGGCCTGGCTTGGGATCACCGCCTTCGTCAAAGAAACGGTGATCGACAACAAGCGTAAGTTTGACCTGTTGGGCTTCTTTTTGCTCAGCGTGACGATTGGCAGCTTGCAGCTATTTCTCGACCGTGGTGAGTCGAAAGAGTGGTTCTCAAGCGGTGAAATTATTATTGAAGCCGCTCTCGCGGGCGCGGCACTGTACCTGTTTATCGCGCATATTTTCACCTCGAAAAAACCTTTTATTGAACCAGGGATTTTCCGCGATAAAAATTTCGTTGTCGGACTGCTGTTCAGTTTTGGTATGGGCACCATTCTGCTGGCAACAATGGCGCTGATGCCGCCGCTTTTGCAGGGTTTTATGCACTATCCAGTGATTGATGTCGGTCTGCTGATGACGCCACGCGGGTTCGGCACCATGTTCAGTATGATGATTGTCGGACGTATCGCCGGCAAAGTGGATTTACGTTATGTTATTGCCGCAGGCGTGGTGATCATGGCTATTTCACTCTGGCAGATGACGCATTTCAGTATGTGGATGAGTCAATGGGATATTATCAGTAGCGGTGTGGTACAAGGTATTGGTATGGGGCTGACGTTCGTGCCGCTCTCCACCCTCAGCTTTTCAACGCTGGCACCAAAATATCGTACCGAAGGGACCTCTCTCTATTCGTTAATACGCAATATTGGGAGCAGTATTGGCATCTCTGCAGTCACCACTTATTTAGCGCAACAGAGTCAGCGTAATCACAGCATTTTTGCTGAATTTATTAATCCCTTTAATAAGGCCCTGCATGAGAATATTCACCACGGAGCCTACAGTCTGCATAGCGCATCCGGGCTAATAGCAATTAATGGGGAAGTTACGCGTCAGGCGACAGTGCTGGCTTATTATCAGGATTTCCGCCTGATGATGTTCTTATGTTTATTACTCTTACCCCTGGTGCTGCTCTTTTCCAAACCGACACGTGTGGAAGAACCGATTCTGGAATAATGCGTTCTCCCGCCTGCTCTGCTAAGAAAAATTTATTTTTAAATGAATTTGCGTTTAGGTCTTCACAATGAGTTTGTTAGCATTTCCGCTGTTTTTTATTCGCGGCAAATAAAGCCGTTTTAGAAAAAGGGAAAAGTAGGCATGATCAATAAAAAAAATATTGTGGCAGTCACCGTCTGTACGTTAATGATGACCAGTGCAAGTGCGCTGGCTGCTCTTCCGTCAGGTAACAGTGATAATGGCATGAATACGAATCCGGGCTCTGATACAGGTACTCAGGGCACCGGCGGCGTGGTCCATTTCACCGGAAAAATTACTGACGCATCCTGCAACGTCAGCACGGATACCGCGGGTCAGACTGTGGATTTGGGCACATGGGCCGCCTCTTACTTTGCAACCCAAAAAGAGACCACCCGTACCCCTTTCCATATTTCGGTGGAGGGATGCCCTGACTCGGTCAAATCCGTTGCCGTTCTGTTCGATGGTACAAAAGACGCTACCGATAATGCGCTGCTGGGCCTGAATTCCGCCGTAGACAGCGACGGAAATACGGCAACAGGCGTGGCCGTTAAGCTGTACGAAAGCGATCGTAATACTCAGATTAAAATTGGCGATGTCTCCAAAAGCGTCACTCTCGCCGAAGGCGAAGACTCTACAACCCTCAATTTTTACGCAAACTACAATGCCACCGCTGACAACGTCACCACCGGTGAAGCAGATGCAGATGCGAACTTCCTGATGGTTTATAACTAATTTGTCAAATAAGCAGAAAATATTCTGCTTATTTAATTCTCAGCGGAAATCAACATGGATAATAAAACATTAGCAATACTGTTTTTGTCATTGGGCTATTCCCTTTCAGCACATGCCGGTGTCGTCATGGGCGGAACGCGTGTTGTTTATCCTCAAGGGCAACGGGAAGTTGCCTTTTCAATTACCAATATGGAAAAAGAGACTCCCTATTTAATCCAGTCCTGGATAGAAAACTTTAGCAGCACCGATAAATCAGCCCCTCCGTTTGTTGTCACGCCAACCTTATTTCGTCTTGATGCTGAGCAAAAAAATACGCTGCGGATCAGCTATCTGGGCACCCCTTTGCCTTCTGACCGTGAGTCCGTTTTTTGGCTCAATGTCAAAAACATTGCGCCAACCAGGAAAGCAAACAGCAATAAACTGCAGATAAACGTCAAATCGAAATTCAAACTCTTTTTCCGTCCATCTGGCTTAAAAGGTGATGCCGCTCTGGCCTATAAGCAGCTGAAATTTACCTGCTCCGGTAACAGATTGACCGTGAAAAATCCTTCGCCATGGTTCGTCTCCTTTTATCGGGTCAAGGTGGGTAATACAGAATTAAACGATCCTGGTATGGTGGATCCGTTTGCCGAGCGTAGCTGGAATACAACCTGTGCGGGAGCCATTAGCTGGCAAGCGATCAACGATTTTGGTGGGCTGACCCGCCTGGCCACCCAGTCCTGAAATGCGTCTGGCAACGAATCGTTTTTATAACGGTACCAGGCCAATCTCTGTTAATGAAAACCTCCCCCCTAAACAGCGTCGACCGATTCAGCCTGGTTATTTTCACCGGCGCGCTAACCCTAAGTTGTGGCCTGCGACAGGCACAGGCAGATGACTATTTCGATCCTCATGCATTAGAGATCACCTCCGGGCAGCAGCAAACAAGTGACCTGAGCTGGTTTTCCCGGCAAGGCGGGCAAAAGCCCGGGCGCTACAAAGTTTCTGTTTTCGTTAACCAGACCCAGGTCGATGAACGCGAGCTGGAATTTATCCAGCAGGATGCACAGCTGGTACCGGTTCTGGATGCTGGCTACCTTTCCCGGCTGGGTGTGAACACCGGGGCATTTCCGGCGTTTCAGGCCCTGCATAAAGGCGATACCTTTTCCGACCCCGGAAAATTCATACCCGATGCGGCAGTCAAGTTCGATTTCGCCGCCCACCGTCTGGACTTCAGCATTCCGCAGGCGGCAATGCGGCAAAAAAACCGGGGTTTTATCCCGCCTGAACAGTGGGATGAAGGGATCCCCGCGGCCTTTGTCGATTACAACCTGACGGGATCGACAACCAATATCAACGACATTCACGACAGTGACAGTTTTCTGAGCCTCCGTTCCGGTTTTAACCTTGGCCCGTGGCGCGTCCGCAATGCCTCCTCGGTTGAATACGGCGCTGGTCATCACTGGCAAACGCAGGGTACGTCGGTCAAACGGGCAATTAAACGCTGGAAAAGCGAACTGATGCTGGGGGATGGATACACCTCCGGCGACGTCTTCGACAGTTTTCAATTCACCGGGATGCAGCTTGCCTCTGATGAAAATATGCTCCCCGACAGCGAGCGCGGTTTTGCGCCGACCATCCGTGGCATTGCCCATAGCAATGCCCGCATCACCGTTCGTCAGCATGGTTACATCATCTATGAAACCTACGTTGCGCCCGGCGCGTTCGTCATTAACGACCTGTTCCCGACCGCCCAGAGTGGCGACCTCGACATCACGATCCGCGAAAGTGACGGTAGCGAGCGAAACTTCACCCAGCCGTGGTCTGCTGTGCCCTTTATGCTGCGTGAAGGACGCGTCAAATTCAGCGCCAGTGCCGGTAAATTTACCCGCCCGGATACGGATGGCGAGACGCCAGCCTTTATCCAGGCATCTGCTTTCTATGGCTTGCCTTCAAGCCTCACGCTTTATGGCGGCGCGCAGTTATCCAACCACTATCAGGCGCTGGCCATTGGCGTCGGCAAGGATTTTGGCCAACTGGGGGCATTGGGTATCGATACCCTTGCTGCCCGCGCACAGCTCACCGACAACAAAAAAGGTCACGGTCAGCAGCTGCGCGCCCAGTACCATAAAAATTTTGCCACGACGGATACTTCCCTCGATCTGTCCAGTAACCACTACACAACCCGCGATTTTTACAGCTTTAGCGAAGCGAATAATTATCGGGATCCCGACCAGCACATTGAAAACCGCCGTCACCGGACAGAGTTCAGCCTGACGCAGGATTTTGGTGGCTGGGGCAACATCAGCGCATCGTTTTATCGACAGAAATACTGGGACTCTTCTGCCGTAGATCAGACCGTGCACGTGGGATATTACGCCAACTATAAGGGCATCTCCTGGAGCCTGGGCTACTACCTCACACGCTCAAGTTCAGATGACAGCGACAACGAGCGTTCGGTCAACCTGAGCGTGAGCGTTCCGCTAAGCCGCTGGTTGCCTGGCGGCACCACCAGTTACAGTCTCAACAACAATCTGAATGGCCACACCACGCAACAGGTTTCCCTGTACGGAACGGCGCTTTCACAGGATCAGCTCAGCTACAACATCCAGCAAGGTTTTGATAATCAGGCCCATGTTGCCAACAGCAATCTGGCGCTGGCCTGGCATGGCGGTTCGGGCAGCGCCAGCATCGGTTACAGCCACGATCGCTATAACGATCGTCTTAACTACGGTGCGGCCGGTGGCATTGTGGCGACGCAATATGGCGTGACGCTGAGCCAAAGCCTTGGCGACACCATTGGCCTGATCCGCGCAGAAGGCGCACCTGACGTGCAGATTGAAGGGGCTACCAATGTTCATACCGATTCCCGCGGCTACGCCGTCATGCCCACACTCTCGGCGTACCACAAGAATACGCTTTCACTGGATACCGAAACGCTGGCGGATGAGGTTGATCTTGAACAAAACAGTCAGACGGTCGTTCCTACCAGCGGCGCGGTGGTTCTGGCGAATTACCACACCCATGTTGGAGTAAGAACCCTGATTACGCTCACCTGGCAGGGGCGTCCCCTCCCGTTCGGTGCCAACGCCTTTGTCTCCGGCGCTGAAAACGCGACATCCAGTAAAGGGATTGTGGGTGATGGCGGACAAGTCTATCTGAGCGGCGTACCCCTGCGCGGTGTGCTGCATGCCAGCTGGCGCCAGCAGGGGCAGACAGTCCGTTGTTCGACTCCCATCACCTTGCCTGCAGCAACAGAATTCAGTCCCGTCAGGCTGCTGGTGGAAAAATGCGATTAAAGAAAGAGGATGATGTGAAAAAAATGACAACGCTATTTCGGGTAATAACAGTCCTGGCAGGCTGCATTATGTCTTTTCCCTTTCAGGCCGTTGCAGCACAGAGCTGTCCACCCACAATGAACGATGCGATTATCAACTTCCAGAATTACTCCATTACGGATAACCCGTCACTTTCCCCGGGCTCAATGCTGTCTGGTGCGATTCTGGGGCAGGAGAATCGCTCATTTTATAACTGCGCTGAAGGCACGGGCCCGGTCACAATGCGTTTTGTCGCAGACAGCGGCTTAACCGTCTCTGGCGTGAGTGGCGTGGCGCCTAACGGGACGGGCGCACCGGCATCGGTTTATGACGTTCCCGATATTCCCGGCGTAGGGTTTGCCGTGGGCGTCAGGGAGACCACCCACTGCGCGGGCCAGCCCGTACACTACATCGCGGCGGGTGATGACAGCGTGGCGGTATGTAACACCAGTGATCCTTCGCAAATGGCCACCCAGTTCTTCGTTGTGTTCTACAAAACCGCGCCGGAGATTATCTACGAACAGCCAAACAGTGGACAAATCAGGGCGGGAAAGCTGATTCTCGAAGATGCCAGTGGTGCGGTGATATCCGAGGCGGGTGTGACTGTAGAAGTGGCGGCAACGGACCTGAAAGTGCATAAATCGAGTTGTTACATCACTGATGCCAACATTAGCGTGAACATGGGGCAGACCAGCGTCAGCGATCTTAATAACGGCATCGATGGGGAAAAACATCGCTTCACGATCCCCCTTTCCTGCGAAGCGTCGCAAACCAACGCCGTGAAGATAGGCTTTTTTGGGCCCACGGAAAAAGACGGGGCAAATAATGATGTCTTTACCCTGAGCCAGCAAGACGGGGCGGCCACCGGCGCGGGGATCCGCCTCCTGTACGGTGACAGCTATGGCTCCGCACAGGGTAAGCCCGTCCCGCTTAACAGTACCGGTGTCGAAGCCTTTGCCAACAGTGCTAACCAGACGCAGTTCAGTCTGAATTATGATGCCCAGTATGTTCGCACGGCTCCGCAGGCGACCGCCGGGCAAGCCGACAGTCTTGCGACCTTTAGCCTGATTTATAACTGAGAAACAAGACCCTGAGGGAGCTACCTTCGGGTCTGTTTCGGTTCGTCACCGTACGTCCCGACACACCTGAAGCACTTTCTCTCTCAGCCAGCGATGCCCCGGATCCTTTTCCATTCTCGGATGCCACATCTGCGACACCGTTATGCTCCGGGTTTTAAAGGGCAGTTCGAACACATGCAGTTGCTCCGTCATCTGCTGATTGAGCAAATACAGCGCCGGCACCATGGCGATAAAATCGGATGCCAGTGCCACGGATAATGCCGTAGGAAAACCCGGTACCACGCTCGCCACTTTTCGCGTCAGGCCTGACTCCGCCAGCGCATCATCCACAAAACCGTGTAACGATCCGTCGGGCGCGGCCACCACATGACCCCAGGCGACATACTCCTTCACGCCGATTTCCGGTAATGATGCCAGCGGATGCGTCTTACGCACTGCGCCAACGAACCTGTCCTGAAAAAGCCGTTGCAGACGAATTTCAGGTCCCATATTGCTCTGAACGCCAATTTCCAGATCAACGAGCCCCTCCCGCAGATAGCGTGACGTTTTTTCAGGCTTCGGCGCAAAGCGGAGACAGACGTCCGGCGCGGCCTCAGCCACGGCGGCAATCAGCGCCGGGCCAAACGCGACGACAAATCCATCATTGGCTCTGATGGTAAAAAGCCGCGCCAGTTTCTCCACCTGCAATGTCTCCATTGACGGCTGCAGCACCGCCCTCGCCTCCTGCACCGCATTTCTGACGCGCTCCCGGGAGGCTTCCGCCCAGGGCGTCAGCACCATATTACGTCCGGCCCGCACCAGGAGCGGATCGCCCGTCACTTCTCTCAGGCGGCTGAGCGTGCGGCTCATGGCGGATGTACTCAGGTTTAAGCGGCGCGCGGCCCCCGCAACGCTGGCTTCTGCCAGCAGGATGTCGAGTGCGACCAGCAGGTTAAAATCGGGATCGGACATGATGAACCTCAGATAAGGCGTTACGTGCAATGATTAAGTGTAAACCATGCGTCTTCCGCCTTATATATCCCGCGCTTATAGTTTCGTCATCAAAACCGACTTCAGGAGTGCAGATGATGACGCTATTTTCATACCAACCCGGTGATGACGGGCTGCCAGGCCGGGAGCGCGCCCGGGTAATGTTCGCCGTAATGATGACCACATTGATGGGCGTTTTCGATGGCACCATGATTAACATTGCTCTGCCATCTATGGCACAGGCAATGCATGTGCCCGCAAGTTACGCGGTCTGGTTCGCCAACGGTTATCTGCTTGCCGCCGCCATGACGCTGATGATTTTCGCCTCGCTCGCCACCCTCTACGGCACCCGTCCTATTTTTCTGGCCGGACTCGCCACCTTTACGCTGACATCGCTGGGTTGTGCGCTGGCAACAACCCCGGAAATGCTCACCGGGATGCGTGTCTTGCAGGGGATCGGCGGCGCGGCCACGTTGAGTATTGCCCCGGCGATCCTGCGTTCCGTCTTTCCGGGCCGGCTGCTCGGTCGCGTGCTGGGCCTGCACGCCCTGCTGATTGCCTCCAGTACCGCCGTTGCGCCCGTGCTGGGCGGCGCAATACTGGATATTCTGAGCTGGCAGTGGTTGTTTGCAATTAACATCATTCCCGGAAGCGTCGCGCTGCTGCTGGCTGGCAAGGCATTACCCGGAAAATCAACGTCCGAAAAAGCGGCGTTCGACGCGCCCGGCGCGGTGCTCTCGGCGGTGCTTTTAGGTTCAATGATTATGGCGGCGAACAGTCTTCATCTCGTGGCTGTCTGCTGGGGGCTTGTCGCGCTGGTCAGCACGGTTCTGTTTATCTGGCATATCCGCCGTGCCCGGGCACCGTTACTGCCCCCCGCCATTTTCAGCAACGGGCGTTTTACCCTCGCGGCATTGACCTCGTTGGCCTCGTTTATCAGCCAGGGAATTACCTTTATCGCCCTGCCTTTCCTGTTCCAGAGCGTATATGGCTACAGCCCTGTCGTTTCCGCACTGCTTTTTATCCCGTGGCCACTCGGCATCGTGCTGATCGCGCCTCATGCAGGCCGCTGGGCGGACACGATTTCTGCGCCGCTGATCTCAACCATCGGGCTGGCTATTTTTGTCGTGGGGTTGATCCTGCTGGCGATGCTGCCCGCCGCGCCTTCTGCCTGGGATATCTGCCTGCGCAGTCTGGTGTGCGGCATCGGATTTGGTTGCTTTCAGAGCCCTAACAACCGGGAAATGCTGTCGAATGTTTCTCGCGAGCACGCCAGCTATGCCTCCGGGGTGTTGTCTGTTGCTCGGACGTTCGGGCAGTGTCTGGGTGCCGCCGTTGTGGGGATTTTGCTGACCATCATAACGCCCGAAACCGGCCAGACGTTGAATGAACGTGCCGTCCATTTTGCGCTGTGGGTGGCGGTGGCGACGTCTGTCGCGTCGGTGGTGTGTAGCCTGAGTCGACTGCGCAAAACGCAGGCAGCCGTTAATTATCTCAACTAGACTTCTTAGCGGCTGTACGTCTTCACCTGAATGCAGCCCACTTCACTCAGGTTCTTTCACTCCCCGAGAGGTCTACCATGTCATTTGTCACCACCAAAGATGATGTCAGTATCTTCTATAAAGATTGGGGTCCCAAAGATGCACAACCTATCTTCTTCCACCACGGCTGGCCATTAAGCGCGGACGACTGGGATAACCAGCTGTTATTCTTTTTAGCTGAAGGCTTCCGCGTTATCGCCACCGACCGTCGCGGTCATGGTCGTTCAAGCCAGGTCAGCGACGGGCACGATATGGACCATTACGCCGCCGATGTTTCGGCCGTCGTTGAACATCTGGATTTACACAATGTGGTGCATGTCGGCCATTCCACCGGCGGCGGGCAGGTTGCGCGCTATGTGGCGAAATACGGACAACCGCAGGGTCGCGTGGCGAAAGCGGTGTTGATCAGCGCCGTACCGCCTTTGATGGTGAAAACACCGGATAATCCGGGCGGTACGCCGCTTGAGGTGTTTGACGGATTCCGTCAAGCGCTGGCCGCCAACCGGGCGCAATTTTACCTCGATGTGGCGACCGGCCCGTTCTACGGTTTTAACCGAACCGGAGCTGAAATATCGCAGGGAACCATCCAGAACTGGTGGCGACAGGGGATGATTGGCAGCGCGAAAGCGCACTATGAAGGTATTAAAGCGTTTTCAGAAACGGATCAGACTGAAGATCTGAAAGCGATTACCGTGCCGGTGCTTATTTTGCAGGGCGATGACGATCAGGTGGTGCCGTATAAGAACGCCAGCCTGCTTCAGGATGAGCTCATCAGCAACAGCACGCTTAAGGTCTATCCGGGCTATCCGCACGGGATGCACACCACGCACCCTGATACCATCAACAAAGACTTACTGGAATTTATTCGCAGCTGACAACCTGAAACGGGTGGTCTGTGCCACCCGCTCCGGGAACTTACAGCGAGGCTTTCAACCGCAGGACCGCTTCCTTCAGATTCTCATCCGTGACGCTGACATAAGACATGCGCAGCGTGGCGTGATCCGGCTCGTTGCAGTAGAAGAACTCACCTGGCACATAGACCACACCGTTGTTGAGCGTCTTTTTCAGCCACTCGGTGGTGTTCATCTCGTATTTAAATTTCGCCCACAGGAACATGCCGCCCATCGGCTTGTGGAACGTCAGATGTTCGCCCAGCTCGCTTTCCACTGCCTGACAGAGGATCTCGCATTTATGTTTATAGGCGTCGCGGATCAACGCGATTTGCCCCGCCAGACGGCCGGTCGTCAGATAGTGGTAAGTGAGCGATTGCGACAAGGTGCTGGTGTGCAGATCGGTGGCCTGCTTCAGAATGACAACCTGACGTTTCACCCAGTCCGGCAGCACTAACCAGCCTACCCTTGCGCCCGGCGCGAGGATTTTTGAAAACGTCGAGGTGTAAATCACGTTATCGCTGCAGCCCATTTCCGCCGCCCAGGCTTTTAATGGGGTGAAGGTTTTGTCGGTAAAATTGATTTCGCCGTAGGGATCGTCTTCGATAATGACGAAATCGTAACGCTGCGCTAATTCCACTAACTGCTTGCGACGCGGCTCTGCCAGGGTCACGCCGCCAGGGTTGCCAAACGTCGGGACGATATAAACAGCTTTGATCGGCGTGGTCTTAACCAGCGCTTCGAGCTCATCGACGATCATCCCTTCGCCGTCGGTACCCACCGACATCAGGTTAGCTTCCGCTAACTGCAGAACCTGTAGGGCCGCGAGATAGGTTGGACGTTCGACGACCACAATATCGCCCGGATTAATCAGCGCCCGCGCCAGAATATCCAGCGACTGCTGTGAGCCGGAGGTGACGACCACCTCGTCAATACCGCAGCGAATCCCCCGGCCGCTCAGCAGCTGGCATATTTCCCCGCGCAGCTCCGGGCTACCCTCGCTCAGGCCGTACTGGAAAGCGTCTTTCCAGGTGCTGGAGAGCACTTTTTCCATTGCCATTTCCAGCCCTTCGCGATCGAAAAGATCCGGGTTAGGAATGCCCCCACCGAGTGAAATCACCCCTTCCATCTTGCTGTGTTTTAATAGTTCTCTGATCGCTGATGACTGGAGGTTTTGTACTTTGTGGGCAATTTTGTTGTGCGACATCTTTTATTATCCTGGTTTGTTGTATCCCAGTTTAAGTATCACATGTCGGCGGCTTTGATAATCACTTTCTGCGGCAGAAAAACGAGGAATAACAATTGAAGAGGCCGGAGCACGACGGCTCCGGCAGAAGGATCAGAATTCGATACGGGCGCCGAAGTTATAGCGGCGGCCTTCCAGCATCGAAGACTGGTTATAGGAGGTGCGGTAAATCGGGTTAGCATCGAACAGGTTATAGATCCCGGTCATCAGCGTAACGTTCTTGTTCAGGTGATAACGCGCCCCCAGATCGACCAGCGCGTAGGCTTCGGTTTCGCTGGATTTGCCGATGTCCGGCGAGGTGCTGCGCCAGCTCGCTTTGGTCCAAAGTTCGAGGTCGTTCACCGCGTTCCAGGTCAGAGAGACGTTGGCCATGCTTTCCGGGAAATCGCTCAGGGCATAGCCTTTGTAGTCGCCGCTTTTCTGCTCGCTGTGGGTATAGGTATAGTTCGCGTTGGCTCTTAACGATGACGTTACCTGCCAGTCGCCGTTCAGCTCCAGACCGTAGATCTCAGCGTCGCTGACGTTGGCGTACTGGAAGACGGAGTCCGCGACGTAACCGTTATAAGTACACGTCTGCGTGTCTGATGCGGTACAAATCACGCGGTCGCTGATTTTGTCCTTGAATTTGGTGTAGAAGATGGTCGCATCCAGCGCCAGCGCGTCCTGCTGCCAGTACAGGCCCAGCTCGGTGTTGACGCTCTCTTCCGGTTTCAGATCATCATTACCGATGCCGATCTCAGAATAAGGGTAAGCGCCATACACGCTGGTGAAGCCTTCGTTATTCTGGCGCAGATCCGGTTTCTTATACCCGGCCGACACGCCGCCCTTCAGCGCCCAGCTCTCATCAATGGTCCAGTTGCCGTAGATCTTAGGCGTGACGTGATAACCGAAATAGCTGTCATGATCGAGACGCGCCGAGGTGGTCAGGGTGAAGTCCGGCACAATCATCCACGCGTCTTCAGCAAATACCGCCCAGCCATTACGCGAAATCTCGCTCACCGGCGTGACGCCCGGCGCTTCTTTATCCTTAATGCCGAACTCATCATCCAGTTCGTTGCGGGTAAAGTTCACGCCCAGCGTCAGCTTGTGGTCGCCCAGGGTAAAGATGTTGGCGCTGTTCGCTTCGTAGTTCTTCTGGGTAATAAACTGCGAGGACATCCCCGGCACGCGGTACTCGGTCTTCGCTTTCTCGTAGCTGACGAAGTTCTTCACTTCCAGTATGTCGCCGTACCAGGCATGTTGTGACAGCGAAGCCGCGTCGCGGTCAAAGCCCCAGTACCACTGCTTATCGTTATGCGTCTTCTCCTGATTGCCTTTGGTGGCGTTCAGATCCCAAAGCTGGGTGTCGGTTGGCGACATGGAGATCGTCGCATCCAGATTGCCGGACTGATGCTTCACAAAACGCTCATCGTTGATGCTGTCATCGTCACGGCGATCGAGATAATCCGCGGCCAGGCTCACCCCAAGTTTACCGGGGATCACCGGGCCCATCACAAAGGCATTGGTCTGGTTGGTGTTGCCGTACTCGCTCTTCTCCTGCAGGAAGTAATTATCCTCCAGGACGCCGGTCCACTTCTCCAGGTTATAGGCTTTTTTGGTGATGACGTTGACCACGCCGCCGATGGAGTCAGACCCATAGAGCGAGGACATTGGCCCGCGGATCACTTCGATCCGCTCGATGGCGGCCAGCGGCGGCATAAAGGCCGCTTCGGTGCCGATATGGTGGCCGTACGGACGGGATTCACGGGTGGCCTGTTTGATGCCGTTCACCATGTATGAGGTATAGGTGGAGTCCATCCCGCGCATCTGGACATCGCCCGTCGCCAGGCTGCCGTGGCCGTTGCCCACCAGGACGCCCGGCATCTCGCGCAGGGCTTCCGTGACGTTCTGGTTCGAGCGGGTGTTCAGCTCCTTTTCATTTACCACGGAGATGGTTGCGGGTGCTTCGCGACGTTCCTGGCTGAAGCCGGTCGCGGTGACGACCAGCTCATCTTCGTTAACGGCGGTAGTTTCTGCGGCGAAAACGGCCGCAGGAAGGTTAGCCAGGGCGAGCGAAACCGCCACGGCCATGCGTGTTTGCTTTATCACAACAGGATCCTCAGAACTTAGTTAAATCAATCTTGAGCACGTAGTCAGCCTGGTTGGCTTTCTCATCCTGCTTGACGCTGGCATAGAGCGTGCTGGCATCGGCAGACAGCACCAGGCTGTTTGGCATCGCCGTGGTTTTAATGGTGTGTTTCAGGCGATTGCTGGTCGCGTCGATTACGCTAATCTGGCGATCGTTACGGTGAGTGACGTAGACCTCTTCCCGCGCCGGGTTGTACAGCACGGCAACGGAGTTTGGGGTCGGAACGCGATGGAGCAGCTTGCCGGAGTCGAGTTGCACAACCAGCACGTCTTTGGTGTTGGTGTCGGCGATATAGCCTACGCCCCTGGCGGTGTTCAGCGCGATGTTGAGGAAATAATGTTCCGGATCGGCGGGATCGACTTTCACGCGATTAAGCAACTGCGACGTTTTGCCATCGAGGGTGATCAGTTCGCCGCTGCCGGAGACGACATAGACTTTGTCGCCCGCTTCATCTACCGCAAAACCGACCGGCTCCAGTTTTTGCAGGGTCTGGGCAAGCTCCTGCTTCTGCGTATCCACCACCCAGAGCAGGCCTTTATCCTTACGCCCTATCCCGGAGACGTACAGACGCTGATGCTTCTTATCCAGTACCACTTCACGCACGTGGGCTCTCTTTTCCGGATCGGAATTGTCGCTCAGCTGAAGGGTTTTGATGGCTTTGTCGGTGCGCGTATCGAGCAGCGTCACTGACCCTTCCAGCGCGTTGCCGAGATAGAGAATATGGTTTTCTTCATCCAGCGCGACGGCAAACGTGCGACGCTCCATGGGGATTTTCGCGTCAATTTGCAGTGACTGCGCCGCCAGCTTAAAGACTAACCCGTCCGTTTTGTCTTTATCGAATGAAGGCGCGGAGGCAGCGTAAAGCGCCTGCTGGCCTTTGTCCCAGGCCAGTTCGTAGACGCCATGCCCAAGCGGCTGGGAGACGAAATCCTTTTCGGTGAAGGTTTCGGCGAATACTGACCCCGAGTGCATCGCCAGGGAAATGACGAGCGCGCACAGGGTTTTGTTCATTACGGCAGAGGCTTTAATCATGTTATTTTTCTTTACAGTTGCTTACGTAAAGAAAAATGATAATGAAAATAACTATCATTAACAATTGCAAACGGGCGTAACTTCCCTACCAATTTTTGTACTGATCTACTCCATTCGCCCTATTTTTGCCGCCTGGCTTGCCAGACCGCGGAAAATCGCCCCACTTATCTGCTCCGGGAAATTCGCAGGTAGTTCCGCCGTAACGGTCGCTATGACGTCGTCGGTGCGGCTGGCCATCTCTTTCATCAGTTTTAGCGCGGACTCCTGCGAATACCCCGCGTGCGCAGCGGTACTGATAAAGTGGCGCGGCTGGATCGTCGCGAAATGGTATTGCCGGTTTTTGCCCTGTAAAGCCATGGCCATCTTCGCTTTTTTAGCCGGGATACTCCCCGCTTCAAACAGCGGAAATGCCGAAATCACATCGTATAAAGGGGTCATGCGAAACGAGGAGTCCGCTTCGATAAACAGGCTGAAATTCTTACCGTGACCATCTATTGCAGCCAGCATCCAGAACAGGATCTGCGTTTTAAAGAACATCTCACGATCCTGTCCGGCAAGGCGGGAGCCGAGCAGCAGCTTCATGGCGTCGGCGATGCCGGGACCGCCGTGGGATTCATATTTCAGTGCCGGAGAGACGCCCAGCGCCTGACAAAAATCCTCCTGCGGCAGACGCATCAGCCAGCCGCTGCGGGCCCAACGGCGATCGAAGCGCTCAATAATCAGCACCTTTTTGCCACTAAAGGTCGCCATTTCGGCCTGTGCAACGGGGAATCCAAAGGCTTTCGCTATCCGCAGGCAAAGCCACTCGTTTTCACAGCTCTCGCTAAGATCGATATTGTTCTGCTCTATCCTGCCGATCGGCAGCTTGAAAATATGGCTGGTTGGGGTACTGCCCTGGGGCCGCTGCCAGCGATCCTGATACCACAGCAGCGCTGTTTTCTCCTGCGCGCCGGCCAGCGAGATGCGGAAATCGGCCTCCTCTTCGCTCATGCCGAGCGGCGCCATCTGGTAGCCCTCAAGCAACGCCGCAATCTGCGCATCATCCAGCGGTTCGGCGACAATATCCGTCACCGACGGAATCTCCAGCCCCGGTGGATAGAGCTGAATGGCACCGACGCAGTCTCGTCCGACGCTGGCAAGCAGATCAAAAGGATGCGCCGTTTCGACCTGGAAGCGGGCCTGCATGCGGGCAATGATGGCCTCTGAATCTGGCAACAGGTTGCTGAAAAAATTGAAGACCTGCTTTCCTCGGATCCTGCCATGCTGTAGCGGCAGAGACAGCGAGATAGCACGCGCGCCCGGCTCTGCCAGCCACCCGGGGGCATACTCAAAGGACATCGCACCGCTGCCATCACGATGCAGCGTGCCCACCACGTCGCCGTTCATGGCAACCGTCAGACGTTGTGCGCGCATCGCTTACCACTCCTTCGTCCATGTAGTGTTATCGGGCAGCGAAGAGCCTCTTTTCACCACATGCAGCTCCAGATCCAGCGCCGAGAGGATTTTAAACAGCGTCTCCAGTTTGGTGGATTCCGGTTTGTTCTCGAAATCCGATACCGTGGTTTGTTTAATGCCTACCTGTTCAGCCGTCTCAGATTGCGTTAACTTATTGACCTTACGCTGATCCCGGACAGCCTGAGCCAGCGCGCCAGCTGATGTCACCTTCATGCCTACCCCCATAGCGGATATTCTAAGAAAATCCCCTGTAGGGGATAAAACAAGAATAACCCCTATAGCGGTTAAATTCAATTTATCCTCTATGACGGATAGAATAACGGTTATGCCCTTTCTACTCTGTTAAGCGATGTACTCTGGCACGATGTTGATGTCAGGTTATTGATGAAAGCATATTGTATGTTGTAACTAATGAGCATTAATGACAATTTGTATGTATTCATGGATTGTCAGATGAGCCCCCTTATGTATATTCCACCAGCGTTAAGCCGCACAGATTTAATAACAAAAGCGGATCGGGTATATATTTCCCGGGCTAAGACGAAAGTACCAGACGCAGTTTTGAGCCATCAGAACAGATATGCAGGAAACGAGCGTAGCGGGCAGCGATTATTTTAAGCTGTGGTTAGGGCGTAATATCGTTTAACCGAGCCGTAACGCATAAAAAAAGCGCCACCAGCACATGATGATTTTATTCGAATTTTTAATAACCGAAGCGAAGGTCGGTTGAAAAACCCCGCGCTGGAGCAGGATCCGCGACTATCATTGAAAGAGAAGGTAGCAGTGTTTTCGCATTGATACACAGGACGTAGACATAAAACGGGTGAACTCCGGGGTGTTGCTATTGCCCTATTCCGCTGTTAACGAAATATGTGGAGGGGATGGTTATGGTTGAATGTTTTTGCAATAAACATGGCTCAGATTTTATTCTGCATTATTTTTCTCCGTAAGTATGGGTAATCAAGTATGGCCGGGCGTTTTAAATAACGAGGCTTGAAATATTTATTAAAAATACGATTACCCATTCCGGAGCAACAATATGCCGATATTCAGGTCGTTCTGGCAGGCAGGTTTTGAAGGTGCGGATTTTGTTACGCGGGCAGGTAATACCCTTTCGATGGATAACGCAACTGAGCATGACATACGCCATACAGAGGATTACCGCGCGCTAGAACCGTTCAACATTGCAACGGTAAGAGAGAGCGTTGGCTGGCGTCTTGTCAATAAATCAGGCGGTTACGACTTTACTACCGTTGCCAAAAAGATGATTTCGGCACAAGAAACGGGCGTGCAAATTTGCTGGACGATCTGTCACTACGGCTTTCCTGATGATATCGATTTTTTCTCCGAGGAATTTGTCTCCCGTTTCGCCCATTTATGCGGTTCTCTGGCCGCGTTTCTGCGCCCCTGGTATGACGAGCCGCCCGTCTATTCGCCCATCAATGAGATCTCATTCACAGCCTGGGGCATTGCGGTGGGGCTGTTCCCCACTTCTCCACCGGGCGCGGGTGAAAGCATGCAGGTCAAACGACAGCTGGTTCGCGCCACAATTGCCGCCTGCGATGCCATATGGGCGGCCGATCCGCGAGCGAGAATTTTACATTGCGACCCGTTAATCCATCTGATTTCGCCGGATAGCGATCCCACAAGCATTGAGCAAACCGAGGCGTTGCGTACCGCGCAGTTTCAGGCGTGGGACATGCTTACAGGCAGACATGAGCCTGAACTGGGTGGTCATCCCCGCTATCTGGATCTGCTTGGGGCCAATTATTACCACGACAATCAGTGGATTATGGGCAACAACCAGCGCCTGCCGTGGCATCTGGGCGACCATCGCCGACGGCGGTTGCACGAAATGTTGCAGGAGACCTGGGAGCGCTATCAGCGTCCGATTCTGCTTGCCGAAACGAGCCATGTGGGTAGCGGGCGCGGCGCCTGGATTAAGGATATCGCTTCAGAGGTGGCGCAGGCGCAGCTTGCAGGCGTGGAGCTCGTGGGGATTTGCCTTTACCCGATTATTGACCGACCCGACTGGGAGAACAGCACGCTCTGGCACCACTCGGGCTTATGGGATTTGTCGCCAGAAAAAGAGAGGCAGCTTAATGCCGTTTATGCCCGTGCGCTTAAACAAACCCAGTCCCGACTGGAACACTTTCAACACTTAACTGGCGTCAATATTTGCACCAGCAAAGAGGTATCAGGCATGGAAAAAATTTATGTTTTTAGTCACCTGCGCTGGGATTTTGTTTTTCAGCGCCCGCAGCATCTGCTGACGCGGCTTGCTGAGCACTATCAGATTGTATTTATCGAAGAGCCGCTCTGGTCAGCGGGTAAAGCGGAGCTGAAGATGACCCAGCCCGCGCCTAACGTGACCGTCATCCAGCCGCATACGCCGTCTACAGAACCGGGTTTTCACGATGAGCAAATCGCCTGGCTGGAAACGCTGCTGTCAGAGATCCGCGATGAAGGTGAAACCCCGGTCGTCTGGTTCTACACGCCGATGGCGCTCCCCCTGCTGAAAGTCTTTACCCCGGCCGTCGTGGTGTACGACTGTATGGATGAACTGGCCGCCTTTGAGAAAGCGCCCCGACAGCTTCTGCAGCGTGAATCAGCCCTGCTGACGCGCGCGGATATCGTCTTTACCGGCGGGCCGAGTCTGTATGCCGCCAGGAAAGATCGCCATCCGAACATTCACTGTTTTGCCAGTAGCGTGGATGCGGTGCATTTTGAACAGGCGCTGGATCGCACGAATCACCATCCGCTGCAGGATGACATTCCCCACCCGCGGCTGGGCTATTACGGCGTGATTGACGAGCGGATGGATTTAGGGCTTATCGCAACGCTCGCGGATGCGCATCCTGAGTGGCAAATCGTGATGGTCGGGCCGGTGGTAAAGATCGACCCGTCGACCCTGCCGCAAAGAAGCAATATTCACTATCCCGGCATGCAGCCTTACCAGGCCCTGCCCCACTTCCTTGCCGGCTGGGACGTCTGCCTGATGCCGTTTGCGCTGAATGAGTCCACGCGCTTTATAAGCCCAACGAAAGTGCTGGAATACATGGCCGCGCAGCTGCCGGTAGTCAGTACCGCCATTGCCGATGTCGAAAAACCTTATGGCCACGTGGTTGCCGTCGCCCGGGATCATGCTGCCTTTGTCGTGGCCTGCGAACAGGCACTGGCGTTATCAGAGGAAGAACGCGCCTCGCAGCGCGAGATCATGCAAGAGATTATCGCCAGTACCTCCTGGGATAAAACCGTGCAGAACATGCATGAGCTGATTGAACAGGCGTTTGCCCGCCATCAGGCCCGGTCGACAGTCGCAGCGGAGGCCGCCAGCGACGACCTTTCTTCCCCGCCGGTTTTACGGCTGATCCCACCGGCCAGAAGCGGTGCAGAAGCCGAACGCTGTTTAATTCTGGGAGCCGGGCCGACGGGTCTTAGCGCGGCCTACCATTTTGGCGAAGGGGCAACCTTGCTGGAGCGCAATGAAACAGTGGGAGGCCTGTGCCGCTCGGTTCAGGACAAAGGATTTACCTTCGACTATGCGGGGCACATTATGTTTTCCGCCGATGAGGAGGTGCTGGCGCTGTACAACATCCTGCTGGGTGACAATATCCACTGGCAGATCCGCGAAGCCTGGGTCTATACCGACGGCGTGTATACCCGCTACCCCTTCCAGGGATCGCTTTACGGCCTGCCCGCGCCGGTGATTAAAGAGTGCATTCTGGGTGCCATCGAGGCGCGATATGGCACGGGTTCTGAGGTGAAAAGCATGGCCCCGACCTGCAGTAATAGCGCCCGTCACCATCATGACTGCTGTGCCGATGGCGCAGTGCCAGACTACACCAGCACAGGCCAGCAGACGCCGCCAGAAGGCAGCTTTGAAGCTTTCATCTATGAAACCTGGGGCAAAGGGATCGCCCGCCATTTTGCTATTCCCTACAACAAAAAATTATGGACGGTGCCGCTCTCGGAAATGGAGACCTCGTGGCTGGGTGGACGCGTCCCCCTGCCGGATCTGGATCAGATTATCGAGGGTGCGCTGGGTGAAACCGCGAAGCCAATGGGGCCCAATGCGCGTTTCGGCTATCCCCTGAAAGGCGGTTTCCAGGCGCTGATGTCCGGGTTTGTGCCGCATATTAAGGGCCGCATCGAGACGGGCGCGGAGGTCAGCAAAATCTACGTTAACCAGCATATCGTGGTGCTCTCTGACGGCAGACAGTATCGCTATGAACAGATGATCAGCACCCTGGTGTTGCCGGAACTTATCCGCCTGATGGGCGACGAAGTGCCCCCGGATGTTCGCAAAGCCGTAAAAGGGCTGCGTCATGTCTCTGTGCGCTGCGTCAACCTGGGGATTAATCGCGACAATCTGACCGATAAACACTGGATCTACTACGCCGGTAAGACGGTATTTCATCGTATTTTTGTGCAGGGCAACGCCAGCCCGTTCTGTAGCCCGGCGGGCGCATGCGGCCTGACCTGTGAGATCAGCTACTCCCCGGATAAGCCTCTGCCAGCCGACGGCCAGGCGCTGATCGACAGATGCATTCAGGAGTGCATCGACGTGGGGATCATCTCGCAGAACGATGAGATCGTCACCACCAATCAAATCGACATCCCTTACGCCTACGTTATCTATGACCAGCAGCGCAAAGAGAATGTCGAAACGATCAGGAAATGGCTGTTGCTGCACGGCATTACCCTTGCCGGACGATACAGCGAATGGGAGTACTACAATTCTGACCATGCATTTATCGCCGGAAAAGTGGCGGTGGAGAAGGTCAGGCAGTCTGCGTACCGGCACTCCGTTTCGTAGTGGTCTACACTCTCGTGCATAAAAAACAAAGAGCGCGGGATAAATGGAGAGTGTTTTGAACGATCGCGAGCTGAACCTGTTCTCGCAGCTCGTATGGCAACTCGGTGCTGGCCAGGGCAGCAACGTCCTGCGCCAGCAGACGCTTGAGAATGTGTGCGCCCTGCTGCAGGCCGACTTTGCGGCGTCGTGCATCTGGTCTCCCGCCTCTAATACGTCCTCCCATGGCGTCAGCTGGAACATTGATGAACGGGCAATGCGGGAACATGCCAGCACCTGGCAGTACATCGACCCCATCACGCCGCTGCTGCGGGCAAAACAGCGTCCCACCCTGGTGGACGAGGTAATGAGTGCGCGCGAGCTTAAAAAGAGCGCCTTTTATAATGAGTTCCTGAAACCCTGTGGCATGCATCACGGGGTGAACGTCTACTTTTTACGTGACGGCGAAGATGTGGGGGATCTGCGCATCTGGCGAGCTAAAGGCGCCGCACCGTTCGGGCAACGGGAGTTGCACCTTCTGCACTTGCTGGAGCCCTGGTTCGCCAGAGCCTTACCGAAACGGGATAAAACGCCGCTGCTCACCGCCCGGGAGCAGGAGGTGGTTGATCTGGTCTGCAAAGGACTGGGTGATAAAGAGGTTGCCCGGCTGCTGAACATCGGGTTTACCACCGTGCGCACGCATCTCAATCACGCCCTGAAAAAGCTCGACTGCGCCAACCGGACGGAGCTGGCCTCCAGACTTAAGCATTAATCTCTCCTCAATCCTGAGGATGGCGCGCTAATTGCCGATTTGCCTAAATGTTCCGGACTACCACCGTCCGGAAATAGCCTAATGAAAACAATAAACGACCTGACACAACTGCACACCCTTACCGCCACCGACGCGGCACAACTCATTCAGGAACAGAAGGTGTCGAGCGAACAGCTTGTTCGCGCCTGTTTAGCCCGTATAGACGCCCAGCCTCACCTCAACGCCTTTATTACGGTGAACGCGCAGCAGGCGTTAGCCCAAGCCAGAGCCTGGGACCAGCATCTCGCCGACGGCGGCGCACCGTTGCCTCTCGGCGGTGTACCTATTGCGGTGAAAGATAATATTCACGTGGCCGGATTGCCCAATACCGCCGGTACACCTGCCCTGAAGGACTTCGTGCCCACCACCACCGCGCCGGTGATCCAACGGCTGATCGACGCGGGGGCCATCGTGATTGGCAAATGCAATATGCACGAGCTGGCCTTTGGCGTAACCGGCTATAACGCGGCATATCACTCCCCGGACGTTAAAGGGGTGCGCAACGCCTGGGATGCCAGCCGGATTGCGGGCGGTTCGTCGTCGGGCAGCGCAGTGGCCGTTGCCGCCGGAATGGTACCGGTGGCGATGGGCACCGATACCGGGGCGTCGGTTCGCCAGCCCTGCGCCCTGAACGGCTGCGTCGGTTTTCGGCCTACCACGGGCCGCTACTCTCAGGCGGCGATCACCCCGATTTCCCACACCCGGGATACCGCAGGCCCGATGGCCCACAGCGTGGCCGATATCACTCTTCTCGACAGCCTGATTACCGGTGCCGCGATATTGCCCGCCAAACCCGCCAGTGAGATCCGCTTAGGGCTGGCGGACTATTTCTGGCAAACGCTGGATGACGAAGTCAGCGAGGAAGCCCACGTCGCGCTCGCCAGGCTGCGCGCCGCCGGGGTGACGCTGGTGCCCGTTGAGATGCCCGGGCTTGAAGAGGCCAACGCCGCCGTCTCGTTTCCGGTGGTGATGCACGAGGGGAAAGAGGATTTGCAGGCTTACCTGGAAGCGCACAACACGCAGGTGAGCCTGGAGGAGGTTGTCTGGCACATCGCCAGCCCGGACGTGCGCGCCATCTTTGAGCACGGCATTGTGCCGGGGCTGATCCCCGATCGCGATGGCAACCCTGTTCCACTCCAGCCGCTCTACGACCGGGCACTGTCTGAAGGGCTTCCGCGCCTGCTGAACGTCTATGAACAGACGTTCCGGGAGAATCAGCTGGATGCTTTAATCTTCTCGACCTCACCGGTGGTCGCCCCGCTGGCCAATGATGAGGTGAGTTCGGCGGAGAACTTTGCCCGCCTGATCCGCAATGTCGATCCGGGCAGTAACGCCCGCCTGCCGGGGCTGACATTGCCGGTCGGTTATGGCGCCACCAGCCAGCTGCCGGTGGGGCTGGAGATCGACGGCCTGCCGGGCAGCGACGCATTGATTCTGGCGATTGGCGCGACGCTGGAGCAGATCCTGACGCGTTAACGGATCTTGCCGCTGAATAACCGAAATCCCCAGGTGTTATACAGCAGCGTCACCGGGGCCAGCAGCGCAAAGCTTATCAACAGAAACTGTTGCGTCTCCGGGGGCGCTGCCGCCTGATGAACCGTTAGCGTGGTCGGCACAATCCACGGATAGAGGGTAAAAACCAGCGCGCCAAACGCGGAACTCACCAGCAGGAGGATCGCCGCCAACGGTAAAAAGTCATAGTGCCGCACCAGGCTGAACCACAATAAAACAGAGCCTGCCGCCACTGCCCCCGCAAACGGCAACCACACCCGGGGGTTTTGCAGATGCTGGCGCCAGGCCTCCTGTAACTGCATGCTCCAGAAGAGCAGCCCAAGCAATAACACCAGCGCTACCCCTGCCAGCCAGGGGATCGCCCGTCGTGCCCGGGACGCCAGCGCCCCGGTCCCCCGCCAGTTCAGCCAGCCCTGCCCCATCAGGCAATACGCGACCACCAGCGTCAGCGCGCAAAATAGCGGGAACGGGCTGAACCACTCCCATCCGGTACCGGTAAACTGTTGACCATCACTGGGGATCGTCTGGATCAGACTGCCGACAATCACCCCCTGCGCAAGGGTGGCTAACAACGACCCGACTATCAGTAGCCTGTCGAACAGGTGCGGAGCGTAATGACGATACTCAATTGCCATCCCGCGCACGACAAGCGCCAGTATCAGGGTAAACACCGGCACATATAACGCGCTCAGAATAATGGCATACGCCACGGGAAACAGGCCAAAAAGGCTGCCCGCCGCCAGCACCAGCCAGGTTTCATTGCCATCCCAGATGGGTAATAGCGACAGCACAATCTTATGCCGGGACGCCTCATCGCGCTGAAAGGCGCATAACATACCGCTCCCCAGATCCGTCCCGTCCAGCAGAACATAGATCCACAGGCTCAGCACCAGAGACGCCGCCGACAACGCCTGTAAGATCGGCAACCCCATCACTTCATGCATCCTGTTCCCCTTTGCCCGTCCGGCGGGCCACATCAGGTTCTGCCCCCTCTTCGTCTGGTGCTGGCGGTCTGGCGAGCAGACGCAGCAAAAACCACAGACCCAGCCCGAACAGCGCCAGATAAAGCGTGACGACCAGGATAAACGAGCCGAGAACGAATTGCGGTCCCAGAGGAGAGAGGCTCTCTGTGGTACGCAGCAGGCCGTAGACCGTCCAGGGCTGCCGCCCGGCTTCGGTAATCACCCACCCGGCCAGCATGGCAACAAAACCGGCGGGCGCCATCAGCACCATCAGACGCAAAAGCCAGCGTGTCTGCCATAATCCTCCCCGCAGCCGCACGACCAGCCCACCGACACCTGCCGCCAGCATCAGCAGTCCAAGCCCGACCATGATACGAAACGCCCAGAACACCAGCGGCACCCACGGCAATTCATCCGGCGGATATTGATTAAGACTGTGGATAGTCCCCTGCAGGTTATGGCGTAGATAAAGAGAGCCGATATCCGGGATCGCCAGCTCATAGTGATTACGGTGCTGCGCCATATCGGGGATCGCAAAGAGGCGCAAGGGTTCGCCATGACCCGGTGGCGGCGGATCCCAGCTTCCCTCCATCGCGGCCAGCTTCACCGGCTGGTGATCGCGGGTATTTTCCCCATGCAGATCCCCCAGCACGATTTGCAGCGGGGCCATTATTACCAGCGCCCACATTGCCAGCGAAAACATACGCCGTGCCGCCGGATGCCGGGGATCGCGCAGCAGATGCCATGCCCCGCAGGCCGCCACCAGACAGGCGGTACCCAGCATCGCCGCTCCGACCATATGTGCCATCCGCCACGGGAAAGAGGGATTGACGATCGCCGCCCACCAGTCGACGGGACGAAAGCGGCCGTCGGCGGCAATCAGATAACCATCCGGCGTCTGCATCCATGAATTAGCGGCGAGGATCCAGAAGGCGCTAAAAAACGAGCCCAGCGCCACGATACAGGTCGCCATAAAGTGAATGCCCGGACGCACCTTGTTCATCCCGAACAGCATCACCCCCATAAAACCCGCTTCCAGAAAGAAGGCCACCAGCACTTCCATATACAGCATCGGCCCCAGTACCGCACCGGTGCGGCCAGCAAGACTGCTCCAGTTGGTACCGAACGAGAACTCCATCACTACCCCGGTCACCACGCCCACCGCCACATTCAGGGCAAACACCTTGCTCCAGTAGCGCCAGAGGCTGAGCCAGACCTGCTGCTTACGCCATAGCCAGAGCCCTTCCAGCACCATCAGAAACTGCGCCAGCCCAAGGGTGAACGCCGCCAGCACGATGTGAAAACTGATGGTAAACGCAAACTGACTGCGCGCCAGCAAAAGCGCGGTCTCCGGACTCATGGCAACGCGTACGCCATCAATGAATCACCGGAACGGGTACCGAGCCCGCCATGACCGCCAGCGGCAATGACAACGTATTGCTTGCCGTCTCCGGCCTGATAGGTCATTGGCGTGGCCTGCCCGCCTGCAGGCAGTCGGGCGCGCCAGAGCTCCTGGCCGCTGGCCTCATCAAAGGCTCGCAGGTAGTCATCCGCCGTGGCCCCGGTGAAGATCAGCCCGCTTTGGGTGATCACATTTCCGCCCATCATAAAAATGCCCGTTGGCAGCGGCACGTTGGTATGGGTGCCGAAAATGTTCATATCCCGGGTGGTGCCCGCCGGGCGCTCCCAGATGATTTTTTTACTCACCAGATCGATGGCATAGATTTTCCCCCACGGCGGTGCATTACAGGGGGCATCCAGCACGCTTAGCCAGGGTTTGACGATGGCCGCCCAGGGCGTGCCGTATTGCGGCCCGACGGCGAACTCTTTTGGTTTTGGATAGGGTTGTCCGCTCTGCCAGCCCGCCCACGTTTTCATGAGTCCTTTCTGAATAGCCTCTTCGCTTTTCATGATCTGCATGGTGAAGGGGATATAGCTGGTGTTGGCAATCAGCACGTGGTGAAGCGGATCGACAGAAGCGCCGTACCAGTCAATCACCCCATCAAAGGCAGGATAAGCAATAGAGGTTCCCTCGGCGGGTGGGGTAAATTTCCCCTGATAGCGATACTGGTGAAACTGGATCCGGCACAGGAGCTGGTCAAACGCGGTGGCACCCCACATATCCGTTTCCCGCAGATCGGCAGGGGAAAGATCCGGCATGCCAGCAGAATCTGGCTGAACGGGGGAAAGCCTTTCCCCGGGAAGTGACGGCGTCACAGCAACCGATTTTTCATTGACGGCGGCAAGGGGTTTTCCGCTTCGCCGATCCAGCAAAAACAGTTGCCCCATCTTGGTGGTTTGCACCAGCGCCGGGGTTATCCCCCCATTACCATCGGGCAGATCGACAAGCGTGGGGCCGATGGGAACGTCATAGTCCCAGACGTCGTGATGCACGGTCTGATAGTGCCAGCGCTCTGCGCCGGTCCGGACATCCAGCGCCACAACCGCACTGGAGTAAGTTTCGTCAAAGGGACGCCGCTGCGCCCCGTAATAGTCCGGCGTGGCATTGCCAAGAGGAATGTAAACCAGCCCCAGCGCGGGATCGGCGGTATAGGTTCCCCAGCCGTTAGGGGTACCCCGCGTATACTCTTCGCCGGGTTTCAGCGGCGCATTGGCGGGATTGCGCCCCATGTCCCAGGCCCATGCCAGGTTACCGCTTTTGGTGTCATACGCCCGCACCACGCCAGAGGGTTCGCCAGTGGACTGGTTATCATAGATCCAGCCCCCAAGGATGATACGTCCGTCCATGACCATCGGCTGTGAGGTGATGAAATGGAAACCCGGGGGAACCTCGCCCATATGGTCCGTGAGGCTGACAAATCCCTGCTTACCAAAGCTGGCGCAGGGTTTGCCCGTCTCCGCATTCAGCGCCACCAGCCGGGCATCTGCGGTGGTGGTGATCACTTTTTGCGGACAGTCCTTGTCAGTGGCGTCGTCGCTCCAGGCCACACCCCGGCAGGCCAGATACTCGTTCGCCGAGGTATCGTTTTGCGGATCGAATGTCCACAGCGCTTTACCGGAGGTGGCGTTCAGGGCGATAACCTGACGATGCGGGGTGCAGATATAAAGCACATCGCCCACCTTCACCGGCGTGACTTCGAGGTTAAATTCACGCCCGGCTTTGTCCTCCCCCTCGCGTTTCACATCACCTGAATCAAAACGCCAGGCCAGTTTCAGTTGGCTGACGTTCTGGGGAGTGATTTGCATCAGCGGCGAAAAACGCTGCCCGTCGGCGGTACGGCCATAATATTTCCAGTCACCATCGCTTTGCGGCATTTGCGCCGCCTGCGCAGGTGGGAATGGCTGATGATGGATAAACCGCGTGCCGGAGATATGCCAGCCAAAGAAAAGCATTGCCGCAATAGCCACGACGTAGATCCCGCCTGCGGCCACTCCCTTCCGCCTGGCTGAGGGAACCAGGGTCAGCTGGCGGATCACCCACGGCATGCTGATCCATACACCCAGCACCGCGACCACCAGCAGGCGGGGCATCAGTTGCCAGCCATCCAGGCCGACCTCATACAGCGCCCAGCCAGCGCAGGCCAGGAACATCAGCAGATAAAGCCAGACGCCGGAAAGCCGCTGGCGGAACAGCAGTATACCGCTGATAAAAAAGCCGACGCCCAGCAGGATAAAGACAAAGGTCCCCCTGACGAATGCCAGCCAGCCGCCCAGAACACAATATGCAATCCCCACCAGCGCGACCAGCAAGCCAGTTAACACGGCCCAGAGACGAGATGTTATCTGTGGCATAACCCACCCTTTTGTAAAGACACGTCAATAAAGTTTAAGAAACCTTTGGGATGACGCCTTAAGAAAGTGGCTATAAAGACAGCCCGGGAAAGGGAATGAGACGTAACAGGATAAACAAAGCGTAGTTCGTCACGATATGGCTTTTGTATGATGCCTTTGTCGTCATTAAAACCTTACTGACGAGATTGACTTACCTCCGAATAGAACGACAATAAATGTTCCCGGCGAAAATTGTATAACTGGAGCTTATCATCATCGCCTGTTCACCTCCTTCTCAGCCAGCCACCCACCTTAAACGTTCCGGCATGCTTATCGCATGGGCGCTTTTACTGGTCAGTTGCAGCTCAACCCCACCCAAATCCCTGGTCACCCCGCTGCCGCCCGTAGCGAAACAGCCGCTGCCTGAAAAAAACGCGCGCCACCAGCCGGTGCGCGGCGTCTGGCTGACGACCGTTTCTCGTCTCGACTGGCCGCCGCAGGCATCCGTGAACGGCCGTAGCGCCGAATCGCGGATCGCCATGCAGCAAAAAGCCCTGACCGACAAGCTGGATAACCTGAAAAGCCTCGGCATCAATACCGTGTTTTTCCAGGTGAAACCGGACGGCACGGCGCTGTGGCCGTCAAAAATACTACCGTGGTCAGATATGCTGACCGGCAAAATAGGTGAAGATCCGGGCTACGATCCGCTGCAGTTTATGCTTGATGAAGCGCACAAGCGCGGGATGAAAGTTCACGCCTGGTTTAACCCGTACCGCGTGTCGACCAATACCCGCCCCGGCACGGTCGCAGAGCTGAATCGTACCCTGACGCTGCATCCGCCGAGCGTTTACGTCCTGCATCGGGAGTGGATCCGCACCGCGAGCGATCGTTTTGTTCTCGACCCCGGTATTCCGGAAGCCCGGGACTGGATCACCAGCATCGTGGCGGAAGTGGTGTCGCGCTACCCGGTCGACGGGGTGCAGTTTGATGACTACTTCTATGCCGAGTCCGCGGGTTCGAAGCTGAACGACAATCAGACGTACCGCCAGTATGGTCAGGGATTTGACTCAAAAGCCGACTGGCGACGCAACAACACCCAGCAGCTGATTACCCAGGTATCGCGCACCATTAAGCAGTTAAACCCGAACGTGGAGTTTGGCGTGAGCCCGGCAGGCGTCTGGCGTAACCGCTCTCACGATCCGGCCGGCTCCGAAACCCGGGGCGCGGCGGCATACGACGAGTCCTTCGCCGATACCCGTCGATGGGTGCAGCAGGGTTTGCTGGACTACATCGCCCCTCAGCTGTACTGGACTTTTGCCCGGGATGCGGCGCGCTATGACGTGCTGGCAAAATGGTGGGCCGACGTGGTGAAGCCGACCCATACGCGCCTCTATATTGGCGTGGCGCTGTATAAAGTGGGCGAACCCTCGAGCAAAGAGCCCGACTGGACGGTAAACGGCGGCGTGCCGGAGCTGAAAAAACAGCTCGATCTGAACGAATCCGATCCGCATATTGACGGCACGATTTTGTTCCGCGAGGACAACCTGAACCAGCCCCGGGCGCAGGATGCGGTGCGGTATTTGCGCACGCGCTGGGGGTCGTAAAGGGAAACGCTCACTGTTTCAGAAAGAGCTGCAGCCTGGGATAACGTTCCAGCCATCGCTTTGAGTCGATACGTTGTTTAAACACATTCAATTTATCGCGCTCAAATGCAGGTGTTGGACGCAGGCGCAGCTCGAACAGATCGCCGAGCCCATAGGGTGCAATTATCTCAATACGTTGATTATCACCTAATCTGACCGCTACAGCCGTAGCGGTTTCAGGCCAGTGCCGCAAGGCGTGTTCTGTCGAGAGGTAGGGATTATCACCGTTTCGCAGATGCATTCTGGCTTGATTCTTTACCGACCAGTCGAAGGAAGGCATTTGTTGTCTGAGTCTCTCTTCCAGAAAACCATCATGTTCCGGACTGCAACGTTCTGAATCGAACCAGACCACATCCACATCACCCGAAACAGGGCGTTGACCCGAACCGTGTAAATGATCCCATACGGCATCTCGTACAAACCCCGCCCCGATCCAGCCGTCATTGAGTTTTAGTGCCCTCACTGCGAAGAGCACATCCATTCTGCCAGGATCATCAGACACTATTTTCTGCAATGACGTTAAATATTCCACAGGTGCCTCTGTCAGAAAACGAATTAAAGGAGTTCAACCACCTCAAACTCTTCCGCAATCAGCTCCATATCATCAGAAAAAGTCCCTTCCTGGGTAAAGAATCGCTGATGCTCTTTGCGCCAGTGTTCGAGGCTTAAATCACCTTCACCCTCTTTGCGGGCAAACTCAGCGGTGACATCACAAAAGCGCACCAGACGCGCCGAAACCACCCTGACTACGCATGCCGGTACCTCCTGCCCGTCAAGAACGATGACGTAACCGCCAATTCTGGATGCGGCACCTTCTTGTTGGTAAGAGGCTAAGGAACCACAGGTGGCTGTTTTAATTCCTTTTCTGATCAGGTCCGCAAGCTCGCTTGCCAGCGCCGGGCTGTCCCCCATCTGCCAGACATCCGCACCGGGAAACTTCATTTTTAATCCATCAAGCGTATGCATAAAAAACCTTATAAATTGTTATACGCAAAATGCCGGGGGCGCTTCGCTTGCCCGGCCTACATTCTCTTACCTGTAATACTTATCTGGTAGTAGCAACAAGGGTATCGTTCATTTAATGTGGATGAAATAACAATCCTGCAGGAATAATGCGCTATGGATAATGCCTTACTTCAAAAAGCCGTTGTTGCTTTTATTGTGGTGCTGTGGGTAATAAGTGAATTCAGGACCAGGGCAAAAAAACAACATGCTGACCCCGCAATTGCAGCAGCAGACGCCAGAGAACGACATGCATGGCGCTACGTCAGATGGGGCTACCGGGCACTACAGATTACAATAATGGTGTATCTGTTCAAATCGCTGATTCAATATTTAGTGGCATAGCTCCAGCACAAAGGTAAACATCCAGAAGGGTTTTCAACATGAGTGAACTGGTAAGAAAGAACTATCCGGAGTTAGGGGAAGTGAAAGCCCCGTATGTCCATTCAGTCAGGCATGGAAACACGCTCTACATTTCCGGGTTAACCGCGTTTGGCACACCCGCGCAACACCAAGGCATCGCGGAGCAGGCCGAAGAGATATTCAGTCAGATACGGAAAATTATCGCAGCAGAAGGCGCTGATTTTTCGTCACTCATCAAAGTGACTATCTTTATCACCTCGTTCGCGGAGATCAACGCGCTGCGGGAGGTGCTGTACCGTAATTACGGGAACCATTTGCCTGCCAGTTCGCTGGTAGAGGTCAGCCGCCTCTTTTCGCCGGACCTCTCTGTCGAAATTGAGACGATTTTTGCCCTGTAATATCGACGGGTAACGTTGCTGGCCCCTGGCTTTTCTTGTAACCTTCCCCGCTTCCAACACTGGCCTGATAATACGGACGCTTATGACCGCTCACCCTTCCAAAGATCCTCTGCATGGCGTCACGCTTGAAATGATGGTTAACGCCCTGGTGGCGCGCTACGGCTGGGCGCAGCTGGGAAAGCTGATTAAAAATAACTGCTTTAACAGCGATCCCAGCGTGAAATCCAGCCTGAAGTTTTTGCGCCGCACGCCCTGGGCCCGTGCCGAGGTCGAAGCCCTGTATCTGGACTCGCTGGAGGAGACCGCGCCGGACAATGCCGACGACGACTCCACCAGCCCGTGGGCCAGAGCGCGAGCCAACCGTTAAGGTCGGCGTAACAGCACGATACTGCGGCCCGCCAGCGGGAAGTCCGTGTCCGGGGTAACGGCCCGGGCCAGGTTGTCATCCTCCACCGTACTCAGCTCCAGCACCCAGCCACCTTCCCCGCATTCCGGGATACGGAACGGGACGGCGGCCTCGTACGGGTTGATCAGCAGCAGCACCTCCTGCCACACCCCGTGTTGACCCTGCAGATCGGCCCGGGTGAGATAGAGCCCCAGCGTGGTGCCCTCATCCCAGTGCTCCGGCAGCTGAGGTCCACCGCCCGCGTTGTACCACTGGATCTCCATACCGTCGCGCCAGCTTTCACGGCGTAACAGCGGCTGACTGGCCCGCAGCTTGATAAGATGACGGGTGAAGTTGCGCAGCGCGTCAGCGCTGGCGGGCAGATTCTCCCAGTGCACCCAGCTGATCTCGCTGTCCTGGCAGTAGCCGTTATTGTTCCCCAGCTGGCTGCGGCCAAACTCATCCCCGGCCAGCAGCATTGGCGTCCCGTGTGAGAAGAGCAGCGTGGTCAGGAAGTTGCGCTTCTGCTGTTCGCGCAGAGCATTAATCTGCTCGTCGTCGGTCGGCCCTTCAGCACCATAATTTGATGAACGGTTATCATTGTGGCCGTCGTTATTATCCTCGCCGTTAGCCTCGTTATGCTTCTCGTTGTAAGAGACCAGGTCGTTTAGGGTGAAACCGTCGTGAGCGGTAATAAAGTTGATGCTGGCCCACGGGCGGCGACCGCGCTGATCGTACAGGTCGCCGGAGCCGAGCAGTCGCGCGGCAAAGTCCGATGAGACGTTATCCCCGCGCCAGTATTCACGCACGGTGTCGCGGTATTTATCGTTCCACTCGCCCCAGCCGGGCGGGAATCCCCCCACCTGATAACCGCCGGGGCCGATATCCCAGGGTTCACCGATCAGTTTCAGCCGTGAGAGCAGCGGGTCCTGCATCATGGCGTCGAAAAAGCCGCCGCGCTGGTCGAACCCTTCCGGCTCGCGCCCGAGAATGGTGCCGAGATCAAAGCGGAAGCCGTCGATATGCATTGATTCAGCCCAGTAGCGCAGGGAGTCCATCACCATCTGCAGCACCCGGGGATGCGAGGTATTCACGGTATTGCCAGTGCCGGTGTCATTTACATAGTAGCGGTGCTGACCGGCAATAGTGCGGTAGTACGAGAAGTTGTCGATGCCTTTGAAGGACAGGGTCGGGCCGAGCTCGTTACCCTCGGCGGTGTGGTTATAGACCACGTCGAGGATCACTTCGATACCCGCATCGTGGAAGGCGCGCACCATGTCGCGAAACCCCTGAATGCCGTTCGGGCCGTAATAGCGCGACGCCGGAGAGAAGAAGTTCAGGGTGTTATAGCCCCAGAAGTTTTTCAGGCCTCTGTCCAGCAGATGCTGATCGTCCGGGAAAGCGTGCACCGGCAGCAGTTCCACCGAGGTGATGCCGAGGCTTTTGATGTAATCGACAATCGCTTTATGCCCCATCCCTTCAAAAGTGCCGCGTAACTCAGGCGGGATCGCCGGGTGAAGCTGGGTAAAGCCCTTCACGTGGGTTTCATAGAGAATGGTTTCAGACCAGGGCACCGTCGGGCGATGCGGATCCTGTCCGTCGAACACCCGCGGGTCGATCACCCGGCATTTCGGCGTGAAAGGCGCGCTGTCGCGGGTATCAAAGCTGAGATCGAGGTCGTCATGCCCCAGTTCATAACCAAAATGGGCAGCGTTCCACTTCAGCTCTCCGGTCAGGGCGCGGGCATAGGGATCGAGCAGCAGTTTATGCGGGTTAAAGCGATGGCCGTTTTCCGGATCGTAAGGGCCATAAACGCGATAGCCGTACAGGGCACCCGGTTTCAGATCCGGAACGTAGCCGTGCCACACTTCGTCGGTGTACTCCGGCAGCTCCAGGCGGGCGATTTCATGCTGACCCGTCGGGTCAAAAAGGCACAGCTCAACGCGCTCAGCGCAGGCTGAAAAGAGCGCAAAGTTAACGCCCTTGTCGTCGTAGTTTGCGCCGAGCGGGTAGCTCTGCCCCGACTGAATTTCATAGGATTTTGCATTTGCCATAAAAGTCTTTCCCTCGAACGTTAATCATTAGCTGCAGGCGATTAACACCCGCCAGCAATCCTGTGCATCATGTAATCTCAGGCTTTCGCCTGGCATAACGATTTCACCGCTAAAACAGTCCTGATAGCGGCGTCCAGCCAGTTCGGCAGGCAGAACGACCTCTGTCTCCCCCCACAGGGCCGCTCCGTTCACCGGGAACGCATCCGCAGCGCTGGCAAACGCCAGTCGCGGCGCCACCACAATCAAGGCGTCATCATCATCCATGCGGGCAAAGGCGATCGCCTTATCCGCCCTTTCGCCACGGGTCAGCAACGCCACATAGCTCCCCCAGCGGAACAGCGCCGGTTTGCGCTGGCGCAGGTGCAGCAGCGTGCTGGTCACATAGACCTTTAGCTGTCCGTCCAGCCAGCTTGCCTCCCGGGAGGCGGTGTGGTGGTCGGCGCTCTGGAGCTGCTGGCTCAGCTGCGTGAAATCCGGCTCGCGACGGTTATCCGGATCGACGAGGCTGAAGTTGAGCCCTTCGCTGCCCTGATAAACATCCGGCACGCCAGGCGCCGTCAGTTTGATCACGGTCTGGCTCAGGCTGTTCACCAGGCCTGCACGGATAAACGGGCGTAACGAGCGGGTAAAGTCGCGCAAGAAATCCTGATTTTCCGGCGACAGCAGATGGCGGGCGTACTCCAGCACCACCGTCTCGTAGGCTTCGTTGCTGTCCACCCAGTCGGTACGCAGCTTGGCTTCGCGCAGGGCTTTCTCCACGAAGGCGAGGAAACGCTCTTCCAGCGCCTTTAGTCCCGCCGCGTCCTCAGGTCCAAGCTCAGGTGGCCAGACCCCCGCCAGCGCCTGATACAGCATCCAGGTGTCGGCGCCTCTTGGTGCCGTACCGTCGTTCAGAAAACGGACATGGGTCTGATTAAGCTGCTGCCAGCGGGCCACGCACTCCGCCCACATCTCCGGGGCTTCGGTCAGGGTGTAGAGCCGGGCGCGGGCATCTTCCCCGCGCTTGGTGTCGTGGGTGGAGGTGCCGGAGAGCGCATCCGGCTGACGCTCACGCCGGGCCGCCATTTCGCTGTGAAAACGCGTCAACGAGAAGGCGCGCGGCACCGGCTCGGCTCCCACCTCGTTGAGCGCCAGATCCATGTGCTGGCGGAAGAACAGCGTGTCTTCGACCGATTTCGCCATCAGCGGTCCGGTCAGCTGCTGGAAGCGGGTGCGGAACTGGCTGGCGGCGTCGCGGGCCGCATCGCAGACCTCGCCGGTCAGAATGCGGGTCAGCAACTCAAGAGACGGCTGGTCGGCACTGACGTGCGCCAGCACGTTCTGGAGCAGGCGCACGTCCGCCGGGGACATCCCCTGCTGCGTACCGTAGGTGCGATACACCGGGAAGGCCACCAGCAGTTCGCGCAGCGCCAGGCGCAGCGGCTCTTCTTCAAGGGCAATGCCTTCCGTCTGCGCAAGGTCTGTTGCCAGCTTCACCAGGGTAGAAAACTCTCCGGCGAAATTGCGATCCACCATCAGCAGGCGCGCCGCCCGCAGTTCGGCATCCATATCCACCGGGCTGCCGATCACCGTGTCGTAGGCCTGGCGCAGACGGTCAATTTTGTCGTCATCCACCAGCACTTCAGAGAGCGAGGCGATAAATTCGTACCCGGTGGTGCCGGAGATCGGCCAGTCTTTGGGAAGGTTCTCGCCTTTGCTGAGGATCTTCTCGACGGTGATATAGCACTCGGGGCCAGCCTCCTGGCGCAGACGCTGCAGATAGGTGCGCGGGTCGGCCAGGCCATCCACGTGGTCGATTCGCAGCCCGTCCACCGCCCCGGAACGCACCAGCTCCAGGATCAGCGCATGGCTGTCATCAAAGACCGCGTCATCCTCAACCCGCACGCCCACCAGGCCGGTGATCTCGAAGAAGCGCCGCCAGGAGAGGTCGTGCGGAGCATCGCGCCAGCTGGTAAGACGCCACGGCTGCTGGTCATGCAGACGGGTTATCGCGGCGGGCTCGCGCAGGCTCAGCACCTCCTCTTCGCGTCCCATCCAGCTGTCGGGGGTGAGCGGATAAAAATTATCGTAAACGGCCAGCGCCGGTTTGCCGGTATCGGGATCGCGCTGCACGCTGATGTCGCCGTTTGCCAGCACCACCTCAAAGTCATCGCCTAAAAACGGCAGCGTCAGGCGGCGCGACCAGTCGATATCAAAATGGCGGGCATAGCGGCTCTTCTCGCCGTGTTCAATCACATCCCGCCACCAGGCGTTTTCCAGCGAGGTGGACATGTGGTTGGGGACGATATCGAGGATCAGCCCCAGGCCAGCCGCCTTCAGGGCGCTGACCATGCGTTCAAATCCAGCGCGACCGCCAATAGTCGGGTCGATCTCATTGGCATCGGTCACGTCGTAACCGTGGGTCGAATCACGGGCAGCGGTAAAAATCGGCGAGGCATACAGATGGCTGATGCCGAGCTGTTGCAGATAAGGCACCAGACTGGCGGCACGATCGAAGGTCATGCCATTACGAAACTGAATACGCCAGGTCGCTGTGGGGATCATTAATGTGTTTCTCCAGGGGCAAGTCGGACAATAAGGGTGTCGGGCCGTAATTCGGTGTGGATCTCAGGCCAGGCAAAGAGGGTTTCTCCCGGCAGGTCGGGCATCTCCTCCGTATGGCCGCCGACGTTAAACGCCAGCGACAACGTCCCCCGAGGAAACGTCCAGGTCACTGCCACGCAGCCGGGTCCTGTTTCCAGCACTTTGCCCCCGCCGCTGCGCGCCGTAGCCAGCAGCGGCACAATCGCCTGCTGACGCAGCTCCAGCAGATGACGGGTAAAGTTCAGCCAGCTCTCGCCCTCCGGCTGGTTGAGTTTGTCCCAGTCGAGTTTCGACCGATTGAAGGTCTCCGGCGAATTCGGATCGGGCACCCCTTCTTCCTGATGGCTGGCATGATCGGCAAACTCTTTCGCCCGTCCTTCCCGTACTGCGCGGGCCAGCTCGCCGTGGAAATCGGTAAAGAAGAGGAACGGCCGGGTTTCGCCATACTCTTCGCCCATGAACAGCAGCGGAATGTGCGGCGACAGCAGCAGCGCGGCCAGCAGCACTTTGGTGCGCTTCTCCCCGATAAGGGAGAGCAGACGATCCCCGTGGGCCCGGTTGCCCACCTGATCGTGGTTCTGGATAAAGTCGACAAAGGCCACCGGCGGCTGGTCGATACTTTTCACCCCGCGCGGCTCGCGGTGCCGGGGCGTGATTTCCCCCTGATAGGAGAACCCTTCCGCCAGCGCCCGGGCGACCCATTTCTCCGGCTGATGCGCGAAGTCGCGGTACCAGGCGTGGGTTTCGCCACTCGCCAGCACGTGAATGGCGTTGTGCAGATCGTCATTCCATTCGGCGGTGAACAGCTCCGGCGTGCCGTCCTCCCGGTAAGGATGCAGGGAAATAATGTTACGACTGTCTTCGGTGGTGAGATGCACCGGACGGTCGGTAATCTCCTCCCGAATGCGTTCAGCAATTTCTTCCAGAACGTGTTTTTCAGACGAATCTGTAATGTGATCGATAGCGTCGAAGCGCAATCCGTCGAAGCGGAACTCTTTCAGCCAGTACAGCGGCACGTCGGTAATAAACTGGCGCACGGGAGCCACATCATAAGCAATCCCGTTCCCCCAGGGGGTCATCCGCTCAGGATGGAAAAAGTCCGGCGACAGGCGCGGGAGGTAGTTTCCTTCCGGGCCGAAATGGTTCAGCACGATGTCCAGCACCACCGACAGCCCCAGCCCGTGGGCGGCATCGACGAAGGCCTTCAGCTCGTCCGGCGTGCCGTAGGCGCTGTGCGGGGCATAGAGCAGAACACCATCGTAGCCCCAGCCGCGATTGCCCCCGGCCTGCGACACGGGCATCAGCTCAATCATGGTGATGCCCAACGACGCCAGATACGGCAGCCTCTCGGTGGCCGCGCGGAATGTGCCCTCAGGGGTGAAGGTCCCGATATGCAGCTCATAGACCACGCTCTCTTCCCAGCGTCGGCCTCGCCACTGGGTATTGCGCCAGACATAGCTGTCGGGATCGCACACCAGCGATGGGCCATTCACATCCCCTTGCTGGGCGCGGGAAGCGGGATCCGGCACGGCGGTGCCGTCAGACAGGATATAACTGTAGGTCGAACCGGGTTTGACGTAATCAACCGTCAGGTCGAAGCCGCCGTCACCGGTCGGGTGCATCGCCAGGGTTTCGTCGTTCAGGCGCAGGGAAACCTGCTCCTGGCCGCTGGCCCATAAATGAAAGCGAACCGTGTTCGCATCAACGTGTTCACAACCCCAATACGTAATAGATTTTGCTGTCATTCCACCACCTCGTTTGACCCGTGTTCCTCGGGTTGCTTAACGTTGAACGTTACGCAGAGGGAAAAAGAGAAAGTGCGGCGGCAATCCACCGCGCATGAACATCAAGCATAGACCAGGAAATTTAATGTGAGATGGGTCACGACGAAGCGGTTGAGGGGAGTAACGGTGCGGGGTTGCCGGGTGGCGGCTGCGCCTTACCCGGCCTACGGATGGATGCTGCGTTCGGCATTGCCGGGTGGCGGCTGCGCCTTACCCGGCCTACCGTAGGCCCGGCAAGCGGAGCGCCGCCGGGCAAGCAAACGGTACCCGTTCTTACGCCGGTTCCGGCAGGCGGAAGCTGGCGATACTTTGTGTGAGGTGTCTGGCCTGCTCTTCCAGCGACGCCGCCGCTGCCGCTGACTCCTGAACCAGAGCGGCGTTCTGCTGGGTCACGCCGTCCATCTCGGTCACCGCCTGCCCGACCTGCCCAATGCCGCGGCTCTGCTCTTCGGAGGCGACCTGGATCTGCTCCATCAGCGCATTCACCTTATTCACCGACGCGATGATGGCATTGATCACCTCACCCGAACGGTTCACCAGCTGCGAACCGTTTTTCACGCTGGAGACCGACTGGGCGATCAGGTTCTCAATGTCCTTCGCCGCTACGGCGCTTTTCTGCGCCAGGGTACGAACTTCGGTCGCCACCACCGCAAATCCACGACCCTGCGTCCCGGCGCGGGCGGCTTCAACGGCGGCGTTCAGCGCCAGAATATTGGTCTGGAACGCGATGCTGTTAATCACGCTGGTGATATCTTCGATGCGCTGGGAGTTAGCGGCAATGGTGTTCATGGTCTCGATCACCTCGCGGGTCACCGCCTCCCCGGTGCGGGCATTGGTCACCGCATCCTGCACCAGCTTACCGGCCTGGTTGACGTTATCGGTGTTGTTGGCAACCGTGGCGCTCAGCTGTTCCATGCTGGCAGCGGTTTCCGTCAGGGCCGACGCCTGCTGTTCAGTGCGGGACGCCAGGTCGATATTGCCGGAAGCAATCTCCTGCGAGGCGTAGTTCACGGTACGACAGGCTTCACGCACCTGAGAGATGGTATCCAGCAGGGCCAGACGCATCTGCTCCATCGAGCCCATCAGCAGGTCGATCTCATTTTTCGACCCGGCTTTCTGCGGCACCGCTTCCGTCAACTGACCGGCGGCAATCTGGCTGCAGTGCTCGCGCGCCAGATTAATCGGGGCGAACACGAAGCGCTTCATCAGGACGCTGACCCCGATAATCACCACCACAAACAGCGCGGCAAAGGCGGCAATAATGATTAAGCCAGAGGCAAAGTGGGAACGCGCATCGTCGTTGAGCTGTTTCGCGTATTTCTGGTGCACAGAGAGCACCTGGTCGAGGATGATTTCATACTGACGGTCGAGACCGGAGATCTGCGGGATCAGGGCATCAAACTTTGCCTTGTCGTGGGCGGCGGCCGCGTCAATCAGCGGGGCCAGGCCGCGATCGCGGTAGGCCAGCCAGGCCTCGTCGTAGTCTTTCACTAACGGCGCTTCATCCGCCAGACGCGGTGCAGCATTAAACGTCGCAAACGCCCCGTCCGCTTTGGTCAGCGCCAACTTAACGGAGGCCAGCTTTTCGTCGAGACCGGTGGTATCCCCGCTCTCCACCTGCTTCATATACTCCATGACCCGCACCCGCAGGGTACGGCTGTGGTTGATAGGATCGATAATGGATAACACCACCTGAATCTCTTTATTGACGTTATCCAGGGAGTTATTGCTCTTAATCGCCAGCCAGACGTTGGTTGCGGCACTGGCGACAAAGAAGAACAACAGGGCAAGAAGAATCGCAAGGGAAGATTTTTTTAACGACATAAATACCTCAGAAACAATACGGTCTGAGGTATTATCGGCAGCGAAAATTTAAGATTGAGTTAAAGTTATTTATTTATAATAAACCCACACAATAATTAAATTTATTAAAATCACGGCATTACAAAATTATTGCTAATATTTTAACCCGTGATGCATTGAAAATATTCAACTATTTATTCGAATCTGCTTGCCGACTATTTAATCGCTCAAATAAGCAGCGCTGGAAAATTGCGGCCAGTGAATATCGCCCACCCCGTTTAATTTAGGTCGGGAGAAGAGAAAACCCTGAAAACGCTTGATGCCTGCCGATTCCAGCCAGCACCACTCCTCGATTTTCTCGATGCCTTCGGCCACCAGCGCAATCTCCAGATCGGTGCAGCAGCTGACTATCGACTTAACAATCGCCTGCTTGGGGCCGCTCAGGTGAATATTGCTGACAATCTCGCGATCGATTTTAAGTTTATCCGGCTGGAAACGCGTCAATAACGAGAGCCCGGCATAGCCTGAGCCAAAATCATCAATCGCCAGACCAATACCCGCCGCCCGCAACTGCTTGATGGCGCTGTTAAACTGGTTGAAGCCGGAGATCATTTCGTTTTCGGTCACTTCAATCACCACCTGCTCCGGCTGCAGGCCATGGATAAGGATCTGGTCCATCAGATAATCGACGGCGCCCGGGACGTTCACCAGCGACATCGGCAGCAGGTTAATGGCGATTTTATGATCGCCAATGCCGATTTTCTCGGCCAGCGCAAAGGCGTAGGCCTTGGTCTGTAGATCCACTTCGTACACTTTGTCCTGATCGATGGCATTAAAGAATCGCTCCGGGCTTCCGCCGTCGTTACCGCGGATCAGCGCCTCGAGCGAGGAGATTTTCCCTTCGCCAGGCTGCACAATCGGCTGCAGGGCAAACTGACAGACCTGGTTATCAATCAGCCCGTTGATGGAATTACCAAATGGGGCATGTTCCGGGGTCAGGGTCCATTTATCCGGCAGGAAGGCCGAGCCATTGCTCGTCTGTTTCTGCTGGGTAATAAACGACTGAATAAATTTAAATACCCTGTCTTCCGCCGCCAGATAATTATCCAGCTTGCTGTAGCGCAGGACGGACGACCGCACCGATTTTGCCGTATCGATCCGCAGATCGAACAGCAGCATGCCGACGTTCTCGAAGCGGCGGCGCGGGGCGTAATCCCGCATCAGCTCCACCACGCCGAAGTGGCGCTTGTCCTGGCCTATCTTCACGAACAGATTTTCAATGACCTCTTCCGACCCTTCGAGGATCTGCAAAAAATCAAGGCCGTTAAACAGCAGAATGCCCGTCACATCCAGCGCGGCATTGCTGTATTTGGCTTTTTCAACAAGTGAGAGAAGGGATAAAGATTTGCAGGATGGATTTAACTGGCTTTTGTAAATGAGAGTTGTCAGCACAGCCATTGTTCTCGGTCGAATGTGAAGTCTTATAAGCTATTGTTTAGCATAAATTACATTTGTCGACTAATAGTATTAAAAGGATATATCAGGAAAGAAGCGATTCGGCTCAAAAATAAGCTGGATGAATGTTTACGCACAGGCAGCTGAAACGTCCATGTTGCTGTGAGCTATCCAGCCGTCCGTGGCAGAATTTAGATTAAATCTGCGCCATCCCGCCATCGACAAACAGCTCAACAGCGTTAATAAAGCTGGCAGCATCTGAGGCGAGGAACGCAACCGCTTTGCCCACCTCTTCCGGTTCACCGATGCGGCCCAGCGGTACCGTGGCGGCTAACGCATCGAACAGACCCTGACGCTGATCTTCCGGCACCAGCTCGCCCAGCCCTGGCGTTTTAATCGGGCCCGGGCTGACCACGTTCACCCGGATGCCGCGCCCCTGTAAATCCAGCGCCCAGGAGCGGGCAAAGTTTCTTACTGCCGCCTTGCTGGCGCTGTAGACGCTAAAGTTGGCGGTGCCTTTAACCGAGACCGTGGAGCCGGTCAGGATCACCGAGGCTTTATCCGCCAGCAGCGGCAGCGCCTTCTGCACCGTAAACAGCACGCCGCGCACGTTGGTGGCAAAAATACGGTCGAAGTGCTCTTCGGTAATCGCCCCCAGGGGCTGCATGTCGCCGCCACCGGCGTTAGCGAACAGCACGTCCAGCCGCCCGGACTGTTCGGCGATTTGCGCATAGACCGTATCAAGATCCGCCAGTACCGAGGCGTCGGCGCGAATGCCGGTGACCTGCCCGCCGAGGGTGGCGACGGCCTTGTCCAGCTCCGCCTGACGGCGACCGGTGATATAGACCTTCGCCCCCTGATCCTGCAGCTCTTTAGCCGTTGCCAGACCGATACCGCTGGTGCCGCCGGTAACCAGAGCGACCTTACCTGTTAATGTTGTATTCACGTGATTTTCCTTCCGCGTTGTGGGTGTGGATGCACTGTAGCGCTTGCGGGATTACGGAAAAATCAGCAAAAATGGAAATCACTTTTTCTCTGGGGAAATAATCCCCGTTTCGCTGAGTGCCTCTATGGATCAATTACTGGCCATGCGCGCCTATACCCGCGTAGTGGAAACCGGCAGTTTTACCCGGGCGGCGGACTCGCTCAACATGCCCATCGCCACCCTCAGCAAGCTGGTCAAGGCGCTGGAGGCGCATCTCGACGTACGCCTGTTGCAGCGCACCACCCGGCGGGTGACGGCAACCCCGGAGGGACAGGAGTATTACGAAAAGGCCCGCCGGGTGCTGATTGATATCGAAGATATCGACACCTCGTTCAGCTCGGTAAAACAGCAGCCCCAGGGGCATCTGCGCATTGACGTCGGCGGCTCAACGGCGCGGGACGTGCTGATCCCGGCCCTGCCGGATTTTATGCGCCGTTACCCTGAAATCCGTATCGATCTCGGCGTGGCCGACCGGCCGGTGGATTTAATCAGCGGCAATGTGGATTGCGTTATCCGCGGCGGCGCGCTGGAGGACTCCTCCCTGATTGCCCGGCACATCGGCAATGCGGAGATGGTCACCTGCGCCACGCCGGGCTATCTGAAGCAGTACGGCCTTCCCGCCTACCCTGAAGAGCTTCGCAACGGCCATAAGCTGGTCTGTTATCTCTTGCCGGTGACCGGGCGCGCCGTGCCGTTTCGCTTTACCCAGGAGGGTGAGATCCGCGAGATTAACCTGGTGCATCGTATCGGGGTAAACGAGAGCAACGCGCACCTGGCGGCCGCGGTAGCTGGAATGGGGATTGTTCAGACGTTTCGGTACTCCGCAGGCGCCCTGCTGGAAGCGGGAACGCTGGTAGAGATCCTCGATAAATGGCGTCCGCCACACTACCCGTTTTACGTGGTTTATCCGCAAAACCGGCATATGACGCATCGTCTGAAGGTGTTTATCGCGTGGCTGGCGGAGGTGTTTCCGGACGCGGTGAAGGGATAGCCGGGCGTAGCGCCCGGCTGGACGGTCAGTTCAGCTTATAGTCGAGGGTGATTTCAGCTTTCAGCAGCTGTGACACCGGACACCCGGCTTTCGCTTTCTGAATGATGCCGTCGAACTGCTGCGGGTCGATCCCCGGAACGGTCACTTTGCTCTGCAGGGCCACTTTGCTGATGGCAAAGCCGCTGTCGGTTTTATCCAGCGAAACATCCGCCGTGGTATCGATAGAATCCGCGGTATAACCTGCTTCACCCAGCATCAACGACAGCGCCATGGAGAAACATGCCGCATGCGCCGCACCGATCAACTCTTCCGGGTTGGTACCCTTCTCCCCTTCAAACCGGGTATTGAAGCCGTAGGGTTGCTGATTAAGAACGCCGCTCTCGGTAGAAACCGTCCCCTTGCCGCGCTTGATATCGCCAGACCAGTGTGCTGAACCGTGCTTATGAATTGTCATTATTGCTCTCCTTTTGGCTTACAAAGCCTTCAGTATAGACCACGCAGCGAGGGCAGCCCGAAATAGTGAAATAACAAGAAAATTCTGTGACGCCAGAGAGGTTAGACGTATTGCAAATCCTTTTTTTCCGTGTAATTTAAATTCGTCTTCGGCAATATTTATTTTCGGGTAACCGAATGGCATAAAGATATATTCAAAGGTTATGGAGAATATATTCTGCTTTTTAAGATCATGAAAAAGCATGATTTTATGACACTAATATTTCTGAGACGATTCTTAAACACAGCGGCATAAATATTTGCCATTCTGAATACCACTGATGTTTTTGCGAGCCGGACCATTAAACAGAAAACGACACGGAGGCAACATGTTTAATTATTATTCTGCAAATACAACATCCGCACAGCCGGAGCTGGTTAACGCTATTGCACAGGGTCTGCGCGCTGAAATGGGCGCTGTCACTGAAGATGACATTTTGATGGAACTGACAAAGTGGGTGGAAGCCTCAGATAATGACATCCTCAGTGATATCTACCAGCAGACCATTAACTACGTTGTCAGCGGCCAACACGCCAGTTTCTGAAAACCTGCTATGCTGGATCAGCAACCTAAGGGGTTACATTTCGTTCGCCTTATCAACATCAACAGGATGGAGGAGTCAATATGAAATCGAACCGTCAGGCACGCCATATTCTGGGACTGAACTACAAGCTGTCTAACCAGCGCAAAGTGGTGATTGAGGGTGACAGCGAAACGCAGGTCACCAATGCCACCGGCAGAAAACGCCACGAACCGAAGTAAGTTCGCCAGTGAGATACCGACACCACCGCTTAGCCGGTGGTGTTTTTGTTTGTATGTTGCGGTATTTAACATTCACCTCATTTATACTACCCGCCTGACCCCCCCTAAGGGCACGACAGCAACGATGATTAACAACAGTGCCAGGGACGGATATGCACAAATTAAGTGAGTAACATGGACAACAAAGCCAAAAAACATCGCTCCCTCTATATTCCTTACGCCGGTCCGGTTCTGCTGGAATTCCCTCTCCTGAACAAGGGCAGCGCCTTCAGTATGGAAGAGCGCAGCAGTTTCAACCTGCTGGGTCTGTTGCCAGAAGTGGTCGAAACCATCGAAGAGCAGGCCGAACGCGCGTGGATCCAGTATCAGGGATTCAAAACCGAGATCGACAAGCACATCTACCTGCGCAACATCCAGGACACTAACGAAACCCTCTTCTACCGCCTGGTGCAAAACCACCTCGACGAGATGATGCCGGTGATTTACACCCCAACCGTCGGTGCCGCCTGCGAACGTTTCTCGGAAATTTATCGCCGTTCCCGGGGCGTGTTTATCTCGTATCAGAACCGTCACAACATGGACGACATCCTGCAGAACGTCTCCAACCACAACATCAAAGTGATCGTGGTGACCGACGGCGAGCGTATTCTCGGTCTTGGCGACCAGGGGATCGGCGGGATGGGAATTCCAATCGGTAAACTGTCGCTGTACACCGCCTGCGGCGGCATCAGCCCGGCGTACACCCTGCCGGTGGTGCTGGATGTCGGGACCAACAACCAGCAGCTGCTCAACGATCCGCTCTATATGGGCTGGCGTCACCCGCGCATCACCGACGACGAGTACTATCAGTTCGTGGATGATTTCATCCAGGCGGTGAAGCATCGCTGGCCGGACGTGCTGCTGCAGTTCGAAGATTTCGCCCAGAAAAACGCCATGCCGCTGCTGAATCGCTATCGCGATGAAATCTGCTCCTTTAACGACGACATTCAGGGCACTGCGGCGGTCACGGTCGGCACGCTGATTGCGGCCAGCCGCGCGGCAGGCAACCAGTTAAGCTACCAGAAAATCGTCTTCCTCGGTGCAGGCTCCGCCGGGTGCGGTATCGCCGAGCAGATCATCGCCCAGACCCAGCGCGAAGGCTTAAGCGAAGAGCTGGCCCGTTCCCGCGTCTTTATGGTGGATCGCTTTGGCCTGCTGACCGACGCCATGCCGAACCTGCTGCCGTTCCAGACCAAACTGGTGCAAAAGCGCGAGAACCTGAAAAACTGGGATACCGACAGTGAAGTGCTCTCCCTGCTGGATGTGGTGCGTAACGTGAAGCCGGATATTCTGATTGGCGTCTCCGGCCAGACCGGGCTGTTCACCGAAGAGATCATCCGCGAGATGCATAAATACTGCGCGCGTCCGATCGTGATGCCGCTCTCTAACCCGACCTCGCGTGTGGAAGCGACCCCGCAGGACATCATCGCGTGGACCGAAGGTAACGCCCTGGTCGCCACCGGCAGCCCGTTTGCACCTGTGGTCTGGAAGGACAAAATCTATCCGATTGCCCAGTGCAACAACTCCTATATCTTCCCGGGTATCGGCCTTGGGGTTATCGCCTCCGGCGCGTCGCGCATCACCGATGAGATGCTGATGTCCGCCAGCGAAACTCTGGCGAAGCACTCTCCGCTGGTGAACAACGGCGAAGGGCTGGTCCTGCCGGAGCTGAAGGATATCCATGTGGTGTCGAAAGCCATCGCCTTTGCGGTGGGGAAAATGGCCCAGCAGCAAGGCGTGGCGGTAAAAACCTCTGCCGACGCCCTGCAGCAGGCAATCGACGAGAACTTCTGGAAGCCGGAATACCGCAGCTACCGCCGGACGTCTATTTAACTCCTGCAACGCCGGGCGGCGCTCGCGCTTGCCCGGCCTACAAAATCGTCACGCCAGGCCGGGTAAGGCGAAGCCGCCACCCGGCAACACCGCACCGAACCCGTAGGCCGGGTAAGTCAAAGCCGCCACCCGGCAAAACACCGCATCGAACCCGTAGGCCGGGTAAGGCAAAGCCGCCACCCGGCAAAAAACCGCATCGAATCCGTAGACCGGGTAAGGCGCAGCCGCCACCCGACAACACCGCACCGAACCCGTAGGCCGGGTAAGGCGAAACCGCCACCCGGCAAGACCGCACCGAACCCGTAGGCCGGGTAAGGCGCAGCCGCCACCCGGCAACACCGCACCGAACCCGTAGGCCGGGTAAGGCGCAGCCGCCACCCGGCAACACCGCACCGACCCCGTAGGCCGGGTAAGGCAAAGCCGCCATCCGGCAAGACCGCACCGAACCCGTAGGCCGGGTAAGGCAAAGCCGCCACCCGGCAAAACACCGCACCTTACCTCCCCCGCGTCGCCCACCAGAACACCAGCGCCAACAGGCTGACAGACGATCCCAGCAGGCACACCCCCTGCCAGCCGAAATGGGCATAGGTTATGGTCGTACCGATCGCCCCCAGCCCGCTGCCCACCGCGTAAAACAGCATATACAGCCCCACCAACCGGCTATGTGCCTCTGGTCGGGTGCGGAAAATCAGGCTCTGGTTTGTAACATGCAACGCCTGGCCGCCAAGATCGAGCAGCACGATGCCGATCGCCAGCGCCCACAGCGACACGTCCATCAGCGACAGCGGCCACCAGGCCAGCAGCAGCATCGCCAACGCCATTGCGCTGGTGCGTTGCGCCAGCCCCTGGTCCGCCCACTGCCCGGCCCGTGATGCGGCCAGGGCGCCAATGACCCCCACCATCCCGAATGCGCCAATAGCGGTATGGGAAAAGTTATAGGGTGGCGCGCTCAGGGGCAGCACCAACGCGCTCCAGAAAATATTAAAGGCAGCAAACATCAGCAGCGCGAGCGTGCCCCTGACCTGGAGCACCTTTTCCTCCCTCAGTAGCGTCAGCATTGAAGCGAGCAGGCGCGGATAAGTGAGCGAACCGGCAGGCGGCAAGGCAGGCAGTCGTCGCCAGAGCGGGATCGCTATCCCCAGCATCAGAAATGCGGCGCAGAAATAGACCCCGCGCCAGCCCGCCAGATCGCTGACGCCCCCGGCAAACACTCTCGCCAGCAGCAATCCGATAAAGACCCCGCCCTGCGCCACTCCTACCACCCGCCCCTGTTCATGAGGGGCAGCGGCGCTTGCCGCGCAGGCTATCAGCCCCTGGGTCATCGCCGTACCGAGCAGGCCAACGGCAAGCATACCCGCCAGCAGCACCGGGGCGGATTGCGCCGTCCCCACCACCATCAGCGCGGCAACCAGCGCCAGTAGCTGTATCGCCATCAGTCGACGACGATCGACCCTGTCTCCCAGCGGCACCAGACACAGCAGAGCCAGCGCACATCCGATTTGGGTTGCGGTAACAACGCCGCCGATTGCCGCCTGACTGATGGCAAAATCCTGCGCCAGCGCATCAAGCAGCGGCTGCGCGAAATAGACATTTGCCACGCTCATGCCGCTGGCGATGGCGAAGAGCCACACCAGGCTGCGTGACAGACCTGCGGATATCGCCTGGTCAGGCAGTAACGTCAGTTGTGCTTTCATGCTCCCAAAACTCCTGTGACGGTTTCAAAATAAAACCACTTTAAGGCTAGGTCAGGTAGTTTTAAAATGCAACCAAATAGCTTACCTTGCTGAAAGCGCGCTTCCCCGCTAAACTCGCTTCATCCATCAACCTACTGAATACTAAGGAGGCTAATTATGCTGTGCTGTGAAATTTTTGATATTTCACTTCACCTTGGTGATCGCATCTGCTCAAGCGTTATCGGTTTCGTGCTGCGATAACTTCGGCTTGAGCGAAGACACCTAAGACAATCCCTTCTCTCGGGCTTACCGGGTTATCGTCAGCGTTGATTGACGAGGCGTTTTTACGTCTGTAACTCTTGAGTAAGCAAATGAGCACATTACTGACTGCACAATTTTTACGTGTTGATACCGCCTTCGACACCCTGTACGACAACCTCTCCTTTAGCCTGAAAAAAGGGGACCGCATCGGTCTGCTGGGCGATAACGGCTGCGGCAAAAGTACCCTGCTGAAGATCCTCGACGGCACCGATACGCCCCTTTCCGGCACGGTGGCGCTGGCCGGTCATTGCCTGATGGCGCGGGTGGAGCAGCATCTTCCTCCTGAGATCTACCCGTTGACCATGCTCGACGCGGTTCTGGCGCAGCTGCCGGTTGCCGAGCGTGAGAGCCAGCGCTGGCGGGCGGAGACCCTGCTGGCGAACATGGGTTTTACCCCGGAAGACACTGCCCTGCAATCGGCCACCCTCAGCGGCGGGCAGCACACGCGACTTTTACTGGCGCGGGCGCTGATTAGCGAGCCGGATCTGTTGCTGCTGGATGAACCCAGCAACCACCTGGATCTGCCCACGCTGCTGTGGCTGGAGCAGTTTTTACAGAGCTGGTCCGGCAGCTTTGTGCTGGTGTCCCACGACAGGCAGCTGCTGGATGCCGTCACCAACGGCAGCTGGATCCTGCGCGACAAAACGCTGCACTACTTCGCCCTTCCCTGCACCCGGGCGCGTCAGGCCCTGGCGGAGAAAGACGAGAGCGACGCGCTGCGTCATAAAGCTGAGCAAAAGGAGATCGACCGGGTCACCGCCAGTGCAAAACGGCTGGCGACCTGGGGAAAGGTCTACGACAACGAGGATCTGGCCCGTAAAGCTAAGCAGATGGAGCGCCAGGTGGAACGTCTGAAGGAGAGCCAGACGTCGCTGACGGCGGGCAGCCCTGGACCTTAACCCTGCGCGGCGATGCCCTGCGGGCCGACCGGTTGCTGGAGATCGCGTCGCTCGACGTGGCCCCAGCCCCGGGCCTGCCGCCGTTGTTCTCGGCGGAAAACGTCCGTCTAAAAAGCGGCGACCGGGTGGCCATCGTCGGGCGCAACGGCTGCGGCAAATCCTCGCTAATGCGGCTTATCTGGCAGCAGTTTATTGCCGCGGAAAGCCACGCCGGATTAACCCTCCACCCTCGCGTCGCGCCTGGCTACTACGACCAGACGCTGCACCAGCTGGCGGATGAAGCCACGATGATCGACGCCCTGGAGCCGTTCGCCCCGAACATCCAGGATCGCAAGATGGCGCTGATCTCCGCCGGGTTCGCCTGGGCGCGGCACGGTCAAAAGGTCAGCACCCTGAGCGGCGGCGAGCGTTCGCGGCTGCTGTTTATTGGCCTGACGCTGGCGCGCTTCAGCCTGCTGATGCTTGATGAGCCAACTAACCATCTGGATATGGAAGGCAAAGAAGCGCTGGCGGAAACGTTACAACAGTTTGAGGGCGGCGTGCTGCTGGTCAGCCACGATCGGCAGTTAATCAGCCAGAGCTGCAACCGCTTCTGGCTGATTGACAATGGCGTGCTGAGCGAATGGCATGACGCGGATTCGGTATTTGCCCGCCTGCGCGATGACAGCGATTTGCGTGACCAATCGGCAAAGGCTGTGACGAAAGCAGGCCAGGCAGAACCCGCTGAGGATCTGTTAGAGCGGCTGATTATGCTGGAGAAACTGCTGGAAGAGGATCGGCTGCGTAAGCCTAAACATCAGAAGCCTCAGCTTCAGGCGCAGTGGCAGGAGGAAATTGCCGCGCTGACGGCGCAGCTGTAAGGCAATGCCCGGCGGGTAGCCGCCGCCGGGCAATTGTTTATTTCGGTTGCTGCGTTTTCCAGGCATCCCATGCCTGTTTAATTTCCTGCTTCGCGGTGGCGGCATCGTTGAAGCCGTTCAGCTCCACCGATTTGCGCCCTTCCGGCAGCTGTTTATAAACGCGGAAGAACGACTCCAGGCGCTGCTGTTCAATTTTCGGCAGGTCGCTTAACTCTTTAATGTCGTCATAGGTCGGATCGATTTTGCTGGCCGGCACGGCAACGATTTTGTCGTCCTTCTCGCCGCCGTCGATCATCTTCAGTACGCCAATGGCGCGCAGCTTAATCAGGGTGCCCGGTGCCATCGGCGCGCGGGTATAGAAAATCACGTCCAGCGGATCGCCATCGCCCGCAAGGGACTGGGTCAGCGAGCCGTAGTTGGCCGGATAAGCCACCGGCATCGACTGGAAGCGGTCGGCTACAATAAAGCCGGTTTTGGCGTCAGTCTCGTACTTAATAATCCCGCCCGCAGGAATTTCGGTAACGGCGTAGAACTCTTCCGGGTTGTTATCAGGCTGTGGGAATTCGAGGATGTTTTGCGCCTGTACGGAAGCAGACAGAAGAACGCTCACTGCAAGAAGTTTTTTTACCAGATGCATTGTCTTTTTAACTCTTCGGTTATTGAGAAGACAACACCTTACGGGCTGGTTATGTCAGAAACATGACATATTTGCTGCAGAAATAATAACCACACAATTACTGAAACCATTAATTTTCATGCGCGACCGAAGCCGCAAAATAGCAATTAAATTATTACATTATGTTGCTGCGACCTTGTCACATCCATTAAAAAACTTAATCCTTAATAGGTATATCGTCTTATCTAACCTGCATTGCAGATCCGCAATATGAAAATGGAGAAACATATGAAAGCTGCTGTCGTAACCAAAGACCATCAGGTAGAAGTGACCGAGAAAACCCTGCGCCCGCTGAAACACGGCGAAGCGCTGCTGAAGATGGAGTGCTGTGGCGTGTGCCACACCGATCTTCACGTAAAGAACGGCGATTTTGGCGATAAGACCGGGGTGATCCTCGGACATGAAGGCATTGGTGTGGTGCAGGAGGTAGGCCCTGGCGTCGTCTCCCTTAAACCGGGCGATCGCGCAAGCGTGGCGTGGTTCTTCGAAGGCTGCGGTCATTGCGAATACTGCAACTCCGGCAACGAAACCCTGTGCCGTACCGTGAAGAACGCGGGCTACTCGGTGGATGGCGGTATGGCAGAAGAGTGCATCGTGACTGCCGATTATGCGGTAAAAGTGCCGGACGGACTGGACTCCGCAGCGGCGAGCAGCATCACCTGTGCCGGGGTGACGACCTATAAAGCCGTCAAAGTCTCTGAGATCAAGCCGGGCCAGTGGATCGCTATTTATGGCCTGGGGGGTCTGGGTAACCTGGCGCTGCAGTACGCGAAAAACGTGTTTAACGCCAAAGTTATCGCTGTTGACGTGAATGACGAACAGCTGAAACTCGCCGAAAGCATGGGTGCCGATCTGGTGGTTAACTCTCGTAACGAGGATGCCGCTAAATTCATTCAGGAAAAAACCGGTGGTGCCCACGCTGCGGTGGTCACGGCGGTGGCGAAAGTGGCCTTTAACTCCGCGGTGGATGCCGTTCGCGCCGGTGGCCGCGTGGTGGCAGTCGGCCTGCCGCCGGAAGCAATGAGCCTGGATATTCCGCGTCTGGTGCTTGACGGCATTCAGGTAGTGGGTTCGCTGGTCGGCACCCGTCAGGATCTGACCGAAGCCTTCCAGTTTGCCGCCGAAGGCAAAGTCGTGCCGAAAGTGGCGCTGCGTCCGCTGGGCGATATCAATGCCATCTTCAAAGAGATGGAACAAGGCCAGATCCGTGGCCGTATGGTGATTGATTTCCGTTCATAACGATCTTCCCTCTTCCCTATGGGGAGAGAGCGAACATCGCGGAATCAGCATGCATTACGCCGATCCGCTGGCAAAATTCGTTTAGCCCCACAAACCGCGCCACTCCCGGCGCGGTTTTTTATTGCCACTTTCCGCAAATCCTTAGCTCATTTCCTTTGTTCCCTTCTTTTCGGCCCCACCCGAAGATGCATTCGACGCTAACAAGAAGATTACAAAGGAATTCACCATGCAAACCCCATTTCGTCTGCCGCTGCTGACGGCTTTAATTCTTGCGACGACGGCGGCTTATGCTGCCGATACGCCGGTTAAGGGCGGCACGCTGGTCTATCTGGAGCAACAGGCCCACACCAACCTTTATCCCCCGGCGGGCGGGTTTTACCCCAACGGCGGGATCCTGAATCAGATTACCGACAAGCTCACCTGGCAGAACCCAAAGACGCTGCAGGTTGAGCCGTGGATCGCCGAAAGCTGGACCACCAACGCCGATAAAACCGAATACACCTTTAAGCTTCGCCCCGGCGTTACCTTCTCTGACGGCACGCCGCTGGACGCGAACGCGGTGGCGAAGAACTTCGATACCTACGGCAAAGGCAATAAGGCCCAGCGCCTGCCGGTGTCGGAAGTGATCAACAACTACGACCGCAGCGAAGTGATCGACCCGCTGACCGTGAAGTTCTACTTCAAAAAGCCCTCGCCGGGCTTTTTACAGGGTACCGCGACCATCGGCTCCGGTCTGGTCTCTCTGAGCACCTTACAGCGTAACTTCGAGGAGCTGGGCGACGCGCGCCATATCATCGGCTCCGGCCCGTTCGTGGTGAAGGATGAGAAGCCCGGCCGGGAAGTGAATCTCCAGGCGCGTAAAGATTACGCTTGGGGCCCGAAAAATCTCGCCCAGCAGGGCCCGGCGAATCTGGACGGCATTACTTATCTGGTCACGCCGGAAGACAGCGTTCGTGTCGGCGCGCTGCTGGCGGGCCAGGCCGATTTTATCCGCCAGGTGCAGGCCTATGACGAAAAACAGGCCACCGACCAGGGGTATCACATCTACGCCGCCCCTACCCGCGGGGTGAACGACAGCATTAGCTTCCGCCCGGATAATCCGCTGGTCGCCGACGTGCGGGTGCGCCAGGCGCTGCTGCATGCCACCAACGCGAAGCAGGTCGTCGAGACCCTGTTCTCGCCCAACTATCCGCAGGCCAAATCGGTGATTGCCGACTCTGCCGCAGGCTATGTCGATCTGAGCGACAAACTGACCTTCGATCCGGCCAAAGCCAGCGCCCTGCTGGATGAAGCCGGGTGGAAAGCGGGCAGCGACGGCATTCGCGCCAAAGACGGCCAGCGTCTGGCCCTGACCATCTATGAGTCCCTGCCCCAGCCGCAAAACAAAGAGGTGTTACAGCTGGTCGCCCAGCAGTGGCGTCAGGTGGGCGTCGCCCTGAGCGTGAAGGCCGGTGACGCTGGCAGCCGCGTTATCGACAACCTCGACCCGCTGAAAACCCCGCTTACCGTGTCGGAAGTGGGCCGCGCCGACCCGGACGTGGTTAAGAGCATGTTCTACCCCAATAACCGCGACGCTCTGCTGCAAAAAGGCGGCTCCAGCGACAAGGTAAACAGCTTCCGCGACGACAAGCTCAACGAGCTGCTGGTGAACATCTCCGCTGAAGTGGATCCGCAAAAGCGCCTCCAGCTGACCGGCGACGCCCAGCGCTATCTGCTGGATAACGCCTATGTGATCCCGATTTTCGAAGAGCCGCAGGTCTTTGCCGGTGCGCCGTGGCTGAAAGGGGTGAGTTTTGAAGCGGTCGGTCGCCCGTCGTTCTACGGCGCGTGGCTTGAGAAACACTAAGGAGGCAACGATGAGCCACTATCTGCTGCGACGGGCCGGGCTGGGGCTGCTGGTGTTATGGGCGGCGTTTACCCTGTCGTTTGTGCTGCTTCAGGTGCTGCCGGGGGATGCGGTGCTGATCAAGTTCCAGAACCCGGATCTGGGCCTGAGTCCGGCGCAAATCGAAGAGATGCGCATCGCCTACGGGGCCGACAGCCCGCTGTGGCAGCAGTATCTGCACACCCTGGGGGCGATGCTGCGCGGCGATTTTGGCTTCTCGGTGCAGGCGGGGTTGCCGGTGAGCGAGCTTATCATCACCAACCTGCCGGACACCCTGAACCTGGCGCTGCCCGCCTTTGCGCTGGCGGTTGCACTGGCCTTTGCCCTGGCGCTGGCCTCTCGCCTGCCGGGGCTGCGCTTTTTGAGTAACGCCATTCAGTCCCTGCCGGTGCTGTTTATCTCCCTGCCGACCTTCTGGTTGGGTATTGCCTTGATTCAGCTGTTTTCATTCCAGCTGAGGCTGATCCCGGTGATTAACCCAGGCCCGCTACAGGGGCTGATCCTGCCGATTATCACCGTCGCCATTCCGATCTCCGCCCCGCTGGCGCAGATCCTGATGCGCAGTCTGGATCAGGTCGCCGCCCAGCCGTTTGTAGCGGTAGCACGGGCCAAAGGGCTGAGCGAAACCGCCGTTCTCTGGCGTCACGTTACCGGCAATGCCCTGCTGCCGGTGCTGAATATCGCTGGCCTGCTGCTGGGCGAGCTGATCGCCGGGGCGCTGATCACCGAAACCGTCTTTGGCCGCAGCGGGCTGGGGATGCTGACCCAGCAGGCGGTCAATAACCAGGATATCGCCGTGTTACAGGCGGTGGTGATGATCTCCGCCCTCGGCTTTGTGTTGATTAACCTGCTGGTGGATCTGCTGATGCCGCTGTTCGATCCCCGGCTGAAAACCGTTACCGGAGGTGCTGTATGAGCCTTGTCGATTACGCTGCCGCAGCGCGCAGACGCGTGCCTGCCTGGGGGGCATTTCGCTGGCAGCCGGGGCTGTGGTTTGCCTGGGCGATTATTGCCGTTGCCGCGCTGGCGGCTATCGCACCGGACCTCTTTACCCACTTCAGCCCGATTGAAGGCATTCCCGGCGCGCAGCGCCTGGCACCGCAGGCCGGGTACTGGCTCGGCACCGATCAGTTGGGACGCGATCTGTACACCCGCATCATCTATGGCGCGTCCCACTCGCTGAGCGCCGCCCTGGTGGCCGTGGCGATGGGGCTGATCGTGGGTACCGCCATCGGCGTGATTGCCGGGGCGTTTGCCGGGCGGGTGGAGTCTGTGCTGATGCGTCTGGTGGACGTGCTGCTCGCCATCCCTTCGCTGCTGCTCTCCCTGACGGTGATTATTTTGCTCGGCTTTGGCACGGTGCATGCCGCCATCGCCGTTGGGGTGGCGTCCATCGCCAGCTTTGCCCGACTCGCGCGCGGTGAAGTGGTGCGCATCCGCCACACGGACTACGTCGAAGCGGCGTTTGGCAGCGGCGGCACCTTCTGGACGGTGCTGTGGCGTCACATTCTGCCCAACTCCCTGACCGCGGTGCTGGCCTTTGCCACCCTGCAGTTTGGTCAGGCGATCCTCGCCCTCTCGACCCTGAGCTTCCTCGGCTACGGCACCCCGCCGCCGATCCCGGAGTGGGGATTGCTGATTGCCGAAGGACGTAACTATCTCTCTACCGCCTGGTGGCTGACCACCTTCCCCGGCCTGGTGGTGATCGCCGTGGTGCTGGCCACCAACCGTATCAGTCGTCAGTTAAGCGGAGGTCGCTCATGACGGTTCTCTCTGTTGAAAATCTGACTATCAGCTACCGCACGGGCCGCCAGTGGCGCGAGGTGGTGCATAACGTCAGCTTTACCCTCGGGCGCGGCGAGATGCTGGCCTTTGTTGGCGAGTCCGGCTCCGGTAAAACCACCACCGCCCAGGCGATTATCGGCCTGCTGGCGGACAACGCCCGGCGCGACGGCGGCAGCATCCGTCTGAACGGCGAAGATCTCAGCCAGTGGTCGGCGAAAAGGCTCAACAATCTGCGCGGGGCGCGCATCAGCCTGGTGCCCCAGGATCCGGGTAACTCCCTCAACCCGGTGAAAACCATCGGTGCCCAGGTGGGGGAAATCATTCGCCTGCACCAGAAAATCAGCCCCGCCGCGTGCGACCAGCAGGTGCTGGCTCTGCTGACCAAAGTGGGTCTCAGCCATCCGGAACAGCGGATGAAGCAGTTTCCGCACCAGCTCTCCGGCGGGATGAAACAGCGGGTGTTGATTGCCATCGCCATCGCCCTGCGACCGGATGTGATTATCGCCGACGAGCCCACCAGCGCGCTGGACGTGACGGTGCAAAAACGCATTCTCGATCTGCTGGACGTGCTGCGCCGGGAGTCGGGTACGGCGGTGCTGTTTGTCACCCACGACCTGGCCCTGGCAGCCCAGCGCGCCGACCGGCTGCTGGTGTTTCGCCACGGCGAGGTGCAGGAGCACGGGGCTACCGCCGACGTGGTACGAGCCCCGCAGCACGCCTATACCCGCCAGCTGCTGAGCGATCTTCAGGGCCAGCGGTTAACCATTGCCCCGGTGGCGGGTCGTCGGCTGGCCTCGCCCGCAATCCGCGCCATTGATATCAGTAAACGCTTTGCGCTGGGCAAAGGCCATCAATTGCAGGCGCTGGATAACGTCAGCTTCGCCGTGCAGCGCGGCAGCACCCACGCGCTGGTTGGCGAGTCCGGCTCAGGCAAAACTACCCTTGCCCGCATCCTGCTGGGCTTTGAGCAGGCCGACCGGGGTCAGGTGATCATCGATGATATCGACGCCACCACCCTCAGCCAGGAGGCGCGGCGTCAGCTGCGGCAGAAGATCCAGTTTGTCTATCAGAACCCCTTTGCCTCGCTGGATCCGCGCCAGACGCTGTTTGAGATCATCGAGGAGCCGCTGAAAAATTTTGCCCCCGTCGACAAAGCAGAGCGGGCCGCCCGGGTAGAGAACGTTGCCCGGCGGGTGGCCCTGCCGCCGGAGCTGTTAAGCCGCACCGCGCGGGAGCTGTCGGGTGGGCAACGCCAACGCGTGGCTATTGCCCGGGCCTTAATTCTTGAGCCGACCATTCTGGTGCTGGATGAAGCCACCTCGGCGCTGGACGTCACCGTACAGGCGCAGATCCTCGCCCTGCTCCAGCAGCTTCAGCAGCAGCTGGGCCTGACCTATCTGTTTATCACTCACGATCTGGCTACCGTCCGGCGGATTGCCCACAGCGTGACGGTATTGCGCAGCGGCCAGGTGGTTGAACAGGGCGCGGTCGACACGCTTTTCGCCGCGCCGCAGGACAACTACACCCGCGAGCTGATCGACGCCATCCCCCATTTTTCACAGAAGGAGTACGCATGACGCGTAAACGCCTGGGTTTCTTCACCCGACTGCTGGACGATGCCCCAGCCAAAGAACGTTATCGCCTGGCGACTGAGCAAATCCGCCATGCCGAGCGCTACGGTTTTGACAGCGCATGGATTGCCCAGCACCATTTCCACGAGCATGAAGGCGGCCTGCCGTCGCCGCTGGTATTTCTCGCCCACGTAGCGGCGCACACCACCCGCATTCGCCTGGGCACCGCCATTATCACCCTGCCGCTGGAGAACCCGCTGCGGGTGGCGGAGGACGCGGCGGTGCTGGATCTGTTGGCCGACGGGCGGCTGGAAGTTGGGTTTGGCTCCGGCGGCACGCCCACCTCGTTTTTGCCGTTCGGGCTGACCATTAACGAGCGGGCGGCGACCTTTGCTGACAACCTGCATCTGATCCAGAGCGCCTGGCGCGGGGACTCCCTGACCCATCCGGATAACCATCTCTATCCGCCCGCGCCCGGGCTGACGGAGCGGGTGTGGATCGCCACCTTTTCGGTGGAGGGCGCAGTACGGGCCGCACAGCAGGGTCACGGCCTGATGCTCTCCCGCACCCAGCCGCGCCCGGTGGATAACCTCTCCCTGACGCTGGATCAGATCCAGAACCCGATTATTGATGCCTATCTCGACGCCCTGCCGTCCGGCGTGGCCCCGCGCATTCTGGCCTCGCGCACCGCCTTTGTCGCCGACAGCGATGCCTATGCCCTGAAGGTGGCCGAACCGGGCCTTACCCGTCAGGCGCAGCAGCACGTGGCCGCCGGACACGCGCTCACTGGTGACACTGTCACGGATTATAGTCGCCAGTTCGATGCGCACATCGGCGCGCCGCAGACGGTGCTTGCCTCGCTGGCGAAGGATTCGGTGCTGGGGCGCGTCACCGATATTTCATTCCAGGTGCATTCCGTAGAGCCGCCGCACCAGGACACGTTACGTTCGATTGAGTTAATTGCAGAGCAGATCGCCCCTCATCTTCTATAAGGAGTCACCATGGCATTAAGTCAGGATATTCTCGCCGAACTGGCGGAGATTGCCCCCGGTTCCCCACTGGAACAGGCGCGACAGACCCGGGATGCGGCAACGCGTCACGCTCAGGGGAGCTACGAAACGTTATTCAGTCAGCAGGACGCCGACTTCGCGCTGGACGAGCGCTTTGCCGTGGCGGCAAAAGTGGCAAAATGGCACAACGCCGACGCGCTGGCAGCCCATTACGCCGGGTTTGGGCTGGCGGATCCCACATCGGTGCGCCTGACGCCCGCCCTGACCTTTGCTCGTCTGCTCACCTTCTCGCCAGTCCAGGCGACGCCGGGGGCGATCAACGCCCTGACCCTGGCAGGCTGGAGCAAAGAAGGGATAGTCACCCTGGCGCAGCTGATCGCCTTTGTCAGCTTCCAGAGCCGCCTGATCGTAGGGTTACGTCTGCTCAATGACAAACCGGTGGTGGCAAGCGACGTCCCCGTGGTGGCGGGCCACTGGCACACCGTGCCGCTGACGAAAAACGGCAAAGCGGCGCCGGTGCAATTCACCCAGCAGGAGCTGGGCTGGGAGCCGTGGCTGGCGCCAAAACCGCTGACGGAATTTAGCGCCGAGGAGCAGGCGATCCTCGAGAAATTCGGCCATACCGATTCCGACTATTTCCGCCTGCTGGGGCGCAATCTGCCGGTGCTGGAGCAGCGTACGCTCACGGATAAAGGGATTTTCTATACGCCAGGCGGGCTGTCACGCGCCGAGCGGGAGCTGGCCGCCGCGGTCACCAGCAAGATCAACGGCTGCATTTACTGCGCCTCTGTCCATGCGCGTAAAGCCAGCCAGCTTTCTAAGGATAATGATGCGGTGGAAACGCTGCTGGCGGTGCAACCCGGGGAGTCGCTGAGCGCCGGACAAACGCCGCGCTGGCAGGCAGGCATTGATTTTGCGGCCGCTCTCTCGGTGACGCCGCCTGCGGTAACGCCTGGGCATCTCGCCGGTCTGGAACGCGAGGGGCTGGATACCCTGGCCCAGCTGGACCTGGTGCAGTCCGCAGCGTTCTTTGCCTGGGCTAACCGCCTGATGTTAACCCTGGGGGAGCCGTCGCTTCCGTGAGGGGGTTTATGCCGGGTGGCGCTGCGCTTACCCGGCCTACGCGACGGATCATGTTGTGCTCGCATTTTTGCCGGGTTGCGCTGCGCTTACCCGGCCTACGCAATGGATTGTGTTGTGCCCGCATTCTTGCCGGGTGGCGCTACGCTTACCCGGCCTACCAAACCCGTAGGCCCGTGCAAGCGCAGCGCCGCCGGGCAATTAGCGTGCTCGGGCTAATCTCTGCGCACCATCATCATTGCTACGGGCTTTCAAATACCCGTAAATCAACAGCGACGACATTGCCAGGAACGACAGCAGCGCCGCCGGTAACGTAACGTAACTCCAGCTGAAGCCGAGGGTAATCATCATCCCGCCAAAGTACGCCCCAATGGCGCTACCGAGGTTAAACGCCACCTGCCCACCGGCCGCGCCAAGCATCTCCCCGCCTTTAGCATTTTGCAGCAGCAGGATCTGCAGCGGTGCCGACAGCGCGAACAGCCCGGCGCAGCAGATAAAGCCCATCCCCAGCGAGGCCGCAGGCATATCGCCAAAAGCAAACAGCAGCAGCAGCGACAGCACAATCACCAGGTCGGTCATCGCCGCAATCCGCAGCGGGCTGTAGCGACCGGACAGCTTGCCGCTGAACAGGTTGCCCAGCACCATGCCAAGGCCCATCAGCATCATGATCGCGGTCATCATCCCTTCGGAAAAGCCGGACACGTTGAGCATAAACGGCTTCACAAAGCTGAACCACGCAAAGACCCCCGCGTTACCGAACATGGTGGCGGCAAAGATGAACCAGGGCTCCGGCTTTTTCAGAAAGTGAAACTGTTCACGCAGGCGGGTCTGCGATTTGTCGAACGTCTGCGGCACCCACAGGACGACAGAGAGCAGCACCAGCAGGTTAAACGCAGCGATCAGTGAGAAGGTATAGCGCCAGCTGAACTGGTGTCCAAGCCAGGTGCCCAGCGGCACGCCCGCCAGATTGGCCACCGTCATCCCGGCGATCATCCCCGCCACCGCCAGGGTCACTTTGCCCGGCGGCACAATGCGGGAAAGGATAATGGTGCCGACACCGAAGAACGCGCCGTGCGGAAAGCCAGAGACCAGCCGTCCAATCGCCAGCATGGTGTACGAAGTTGAGAAAGTGAAAATCGCATTGCCGATAAGACAGAGCGTCACCAGGAACAGCAGAATGGTTTTCAGCGAGAACTTGCTGGAAAAGATCGCAATAATCGGCGCGCCAATCACCACCCCAAAAGCGTAAAACGAAATCATATTTCCGGCCGAAGGAATGGAGATCCCCACGTCCCGCGCCAGCTCGGTGAGTACGCCCATAATGCCAAACTCGGCCATCCCCAGACCGAAGGTACCCAGTGCTAACGAAAAGACCGTCTTTTTCATACCACAACCACTTGTTAAAAAATTGCGACAGCCATTATTGAACAATCTTGTATGGTGAGCCAGTTCAAATCACCTCCCTGGCAGCTTCATCCATTATTTCGGGTGGGGTGTGAATATTTTCCACCACTCCGCCCAGCCCTGATTACACTTCAAAGTGTTATGTCACACCGTCCCGGCAGAATCCCTGAAAGGAACGCATCATGGCAGATAAAAAGAAGAGCAAAACCGTTGCGACGACCACGCCTCCCGCCCCTCTTAAACGCACGGAGTATGAAAAAGAGCTGCATCGCCTGCATGTGGAGCTGGTTAAGCTTCAGCGGTGGGTGGTCAGTAAAGGCCTGAAGGTCTGTATCGTTTTTGAAGGTCGCGACGGCGCGGGCAAAGGCGGCACGATTAAGGCCCTGACCGAACGCGTCAGCCCGCGCGTATTCCGGGTGGTGGCGCTGCCGGCCCCAACCGAAAAAGAGAAAAGCCAGCTCTATTTCCAGCGCTACGTGCCGCACCTGCCTTCAGCAGGAGAAATCGTCATTTTCGACCGCAGCTGGTACAACCGCGCGGGCGTGGAACGCGTAATGGGTTTCTGTACCGAAGAGCAGGTTGAAAAGTTCCTCGACGGAGCCCCTATCATCGAACGGGCGATGGTCGATGCGGGCATTATTCTGATCAAATACTGGCTGGAAGTGACGCCGAAAGAGCAGGAGCGCCGCCTGCGCGACCGCATCAATGACGGGCGCAAAACCTGGAAGCTCTCCCCGATGGATATCAAATCCTTCACGAAGTGGGATGAGTACACCGAAGCGCGGGATGCCATGTTCGCTGCCACCGATACCGCCTGGGCCCCGTGGTTTGTCGCCCGCTCGGAAGATAAAAAGCGCGTGCGGCTGAATATTATCTCGCACCTGCTGTCGCAAATTCCCTATAAAGACCTACCGGAAGAAGAGGTTAAATTACCGAAACGCAAAATCGGCAAAATTAAACCAACGGCTTATCCGTTCCGTTATATTAAAGAGAAGTTCTGAATATACCCCTCCCGATAAATTGTCGGGAGGATTATTCATGTTTATTATTCAGATTTTCATAGCGTTGCATTTACCTGTACGCCGCCTCGCATTTTTTCAATTACCAGGCGGAACAGTATTGTTTTTAATTGTTGGTGATTGATAATGACTGCACCAACAGAGGAGACAATGACAATGAAAGTGGATGCCCCGCAAAAAACCGCCGTTAAAGAGCACTTAACCGGCGTCACGCCGCGCCCGGTATTAACGCCGGAGGAACGAATCGAACAACGGAAACGCGATAAGGAGTTCATGCGAGCTATGAATGAGTTTGTCGCGAAAGCAGGGTTGCTATCTGACGATCCTTTTTTCGGAGGGATCTAATGTGCTTCCAGTTTGACGTTTACCGTAATCCTTCGGCCAGAACCAGTGAATTACACCCTTATCTGATGGTGATTCAGCATGATTATTACGATGACCTGTCAACCCGTTTAATTCTGCCATTAAGTTACAGGAATAATCTTTCAGGACATATTAATCCGGCTTCTGCCGTCATTAATATCGATTTCCTGACGCTATTCATGAATACGCCTGGTATTACCAGCGTTGAGAAAAAGAAACTTACCAGTAAATATTATGTGACTAACATGCAGAGTGCGAGAACCCGGGTTGTTGCTGCCATTGATGCCTTAATCACCAACACCTGACCTCCCATAAAACCCGCTCCGAACCACAGCCCGGAGCGGGGGAACCTGACCCGTAGGGCCGCGCAAGCGCAGCGCCGCCGGGCACAACAGGCGATGGGATTACTTCATTCCTTCACGACTCTCTTTCTGCGCTTCCATACGCTCTACGTCCCGGTACCAGCGGGGATGGTGCTTCTGCGCCCAGCGGCGGCTCACCTTCCCTTCGATCATCCCTTTAATCGAGCCCTTAACCCAGAAAGCCATATACATATGAATAAGAATGGCGTGGATCAAGATAATGGCCGACGTGGCGTGGATCAGCAGGCTGTAGCGCACCACCTGCATCGGGAAATACTGCGCAAAGTACGGACGCCAGATAATCACCCCGGTCACCAGCAGCACAAAGATCATGCTCATGATGGTCCAGAACATCATCTTCTGCCCGGCGTTGTATTTACCGACTCTGGCGACTTTATGCTCGTTGCCCTTCAGCACTTCAACAATGCCCTTCACCCAGGGAATATCCTGTTTATCAGGAATGTTGTGATGCACAAAACGCACAAACATAAACATCAGCGCCACGAAGATCAGCACGCCAAAGAACGGATGCAGAATACGTCCCATCTGCGGGGTGCCGAAAGTCTCCGTCAGCCACTGCAGGGTCGGGAAAAAGAACGAAATCCCCGACAGCGACACCAGGAAGAAGCAGATCACCACCGTCCAGTGACAGGCGCGGTCGATAAACTTCGTGCGCACAATCATCTTCGACTTACTCATGGTGCTCCTCCTCATCGTCATCCACCTCTTTGTTCGGCCCAATCCCAATGTAGTGATAAATAAGCCCGGCAAAGGTGGCGATAAAGCCCGCCGCCGAGAGCGGTTTCAGTGCCCCTTTCCACAGATTGATGGAGGTATCGATCGCCGGATCCTTCGGCAAATTGTGATACAGCTCCGGCTGGTCGAGATGGTGCAGGACATACATCACGTGCGTCCCCCCCACGCCCTGCGGGTTATAAACCCCCGCACTGGCATAGCCGCGCGCTTTCAGCTTGTCGACGCGCTGCTGCGCCACTTCCAGCATCTCTTTCTTGGTACCGAAGTGAATGGCACCGGTCGGACAGGTTTTCACGCAGGCCGGCTCCTGACCGACGCTGACGCGATCCACGCACAGAGTGCATTTGTAAACCCGGTTATCCTCTTTGCTGAGGCGCGGCACGTTGAACGGACACCCGGCGATGCAGTACCCGCAGCCGATGCAGTTATCCTGCTGGAAATCGACGATGCCGTTGGCGTACTGAATGATCGCCCCGGCGGACGGACAGGCTTTCAGACAGCCCGGGTCCTCGCAGTGCATACAGCCATCTTTGCGGATCAGCCACTCCAGCTTGCCGTTCTGCTCGGTTTCGCTAAAACGCATCACCGTCCAGGATTTGGCGCTCAGATCGGCCGGGTTATCGTAAACCCCGACGCAATGCCCCACCTCGTCGCGGATATCATTCCACTCGGAACAGGCCACCTGGCAGGCTTTACAGCCCACGCAGGAGGAGACATCGATAAGCTTTGCCACTTCCGCTTTGTAATCCCGCGCACGAGGCGCGGGGGTAAAGCCGTTGGTGGCGGAGCGTTTGATGACGTCTTGTGTTTCCATCGACATGTTTTCGCTCCTCAGGCTTTCTCGATGTTGACCAGGAACGCCTTGTACTCCGGCGTTTGCGAGTTGGAATCCCCGACTGCAGGCGTCAGGGTGTTGGCGATATAGCCCTTCTGCGCCACCCCTTCAAAGCCCCAGTGCAGCGGAATACCGACGGTTTCCACCTGCTGGCCGTGAACGTTCAGGGCCTGCAGACGACGGGTCACCACCGCCACGGCGCGAATAAATCCACGCTGGCTGCTGACCTTAACGCGATCGCCGTTGGCAATGCCTTTGGCCTGCGCCAGGGTTTCGCTTATCTCCACAAACTGCTCCGGCTGGGCGATGGAGTTCAGTCGCGCATGCTTGGTCCAGGTGTGGAAATGCTCGGTCAGGCGATAGGTGGTGCCGACGTACGGGAATTTATCTTTCTTACCCATGCGCACAGCGTCTTCCTGGTACACACGTACTACCGGACTTGAGACTACGTTCGGGTGCAGCGGGTTAGTCCCGAGCGGCGTTTCCATCGGCTCGTAGTGTTCCGGGAACGGCCCTTCCGCCAGCTTGTCGATGGCGAACAGACGTCCCAGCCCTTCCGGCTGCATGATAAACGGCCCGGTGTTGCTGCCCGGCGCGGCGGTGTTGTAGTCCGGAATATCGTTCCCGGTCCACTTGCTGCCGTTCCACTGGATCAGCATCCGTTTCGGATCCCACGGCTTACCGTTGACGTCCGCCGAGGCGCGGTTGTAAAGCACGCGACGGTTCAGCGGCCACGCCCAGGCCCAGCCCAACGTATTGCCCAGCCCTGACGGGTCGGCATTGTCGCGGTTAGCCATCTGGTTGCCCTGTTCGGTCCAGCTCCCGGTGTAGATCCAGCACGACGACGCGGTAGTACCGTCATCACGCAGATGGGCAAAGCTGCTCAGCAGTTGGCCTTTCTTCGCAATCAGCACACCGTTGGCATCAAAGAGATCGGCCAGCGCACAGCCGTTGTTCTCTTTTGCCACCTCTTCGGACTCCGGGTGATCCGGCTGTTTGTAGTGCCAGTTCATGCGCAGCAGCGGCTCGACGCCTTTGCCGCCTTCGGTGCGGTACATCTCCCGCAGGCGATGGTAAATCCCGGCGAGGATTTCGCCGTCGTTGCGCGCTTCACCCGGCGCGTCCTGCCCCTTCCAGTGCCACTGCAGCCAGCGGCCGGAGTTGGCGATGGAGCCGTCCTCTTCCGCGAAACAGGTCGACGGCAGACGGAACACTTCGGTCTGAATCGAGGCGGGATCCACGTCGTTCATCTCGCCGTGGTTCTGCCAGAAGGTTGAGGTTTCGGTCACCAGCGGGTCGATCACCACCATGTATTTGAGCTTGCTCAGGCTGGCGACAATCTTGTTCTTATCCGGGAATGACGCCACCGGGTTAAAGCCCTGGCAGATGTAGCCCGTCACCTTGCCCTTCGCCATCATGTTGAAATACTTGATGACGTCGTAAGACTGATCCCATTTCGGCAGCCAGTTAAAGCCCCAGTCGTTCTCCTTCTGCGCCGCGTCGCCATAGAAGGATTTCATCAGGCTGACGAAGAACTTCGGATAGTTGCTCCAGTAGTTCACCTGGTCCGGCAGCGTCGCTTTCGGCGTACTGGCCGTCAGGTAGCTCTGCAGATCGGTCTGTTTCTCCGACGGCAGGGTCAGATAGCCCGGCAGGCTGGTCGACAGCAGCCCCAGATCGGTTAACCCCTGAATGTTGGAGTGACCGCGCAGGGCGTTCACCCCGCCACCGGCCATGCCCATGTTGCCGAGCAGAAGCTGGATCATCGCCATGGTGCGGATGTTCTGCGCACCCACGGTGTGTTGCGTCCAGCCCAGCGCATAGAGGAACGTGGTGGTTCTGTCCGCGACACTGGTGGAGGCCAGCACTTCGCACACTTTCAGGAAGTCGGCTTTTGGTGTCCCACAGATGTTCTCCACCACCTCTGGCGTATAGCGGGAGACGTGCTTTTTCAGCAGATTCCACACGCAGCGCGGGTCGGTCAGGGTTTCATCGCGTTTCGCGTAACCGTTCTCATCGAACTGATAGTTCCAGGTGGACTTATCGTACTGGCCTTTTTCGGCGTCATAGCCGCTGAACAGCCCGTCATCAAAGGCAAAGTCTTCCCGCACCAGCAGGTTAGCGTTGGTGTAGTGCTTAACGTACTCGGCGTTAATTTTATTGTTTTCAATCAGGTACAGCAGCACGCCGGAGAGGAACGTAATGTCCGTACCGGAGCGTATCGGCGCATAGATGTCTGCCACCGACGCCGTGCGCGTAAAGCGCGGATCGACGACGATCAGCGTCGCATCGTTGTTGTTTTTCGCTTCCATCGCCCAGCGGAATCCCACCGGATGGGCTTCAGCGGCGTTACCACCCATCACCACCACGACGTTAGCGTTTTTGATATCAACCCAGTGGTTGGTCATCGCACCGCGACCAAATGTTGGAGCAAGACTTGCTACCGTTGGTCCGTGTCAGACGCGCGCCTGGTTGTCTACTGCCAGCATGCCGAGTGAGCGCACAAATTTTTGCGTCAGCATGCCGGTTTCATTACTTGCCGCAGAGGCGCACAGCATCCCGGTTGAGAGCCAGCGGTTCACCGTCACGCCCTGCTCGTTGGTCTCGACGAAGTTGGCGTCGCGGTCGGCTTTCATCAGCTTCGCGATGCGCGTAAAGGCCTCATCCCAGGAGAGCCGCTGCCATTTGTCGGAGCCCGGCGCGCGGTATTCCGGGTAACGCAGACGGTTATCGCTGTGGACATAATCCAGCAGGCCGGCCCCTTTCGGGCATAATGCCCCGCGGCTGACCGGATGATCGGCGTCGCCTTCAATATGGTAAATCGACTCTTTAGCGTTCTTCGCGCCATCACCCAGGCTATACATCAATAGCCCGCATCCCACGGAGCAGTATGTGCAGGTGTTACGGATCTCTTTGGCACGCAGCAACTTATAGTTGCGCGCCTGAGCCAGCGCCATTTTGGGGGCAAACCCCAGAGCAGCGACTGTTGTTCCGGCCATACCGCCCGCGCAGATTTTAAAAAACTGTCTGCGACTGACGTCCATCGTTGTCCTCGTTAGAAATTGAGAAGTCCGGCGGAAAACTAACAGCAAAGCCCCTGTTTTTTTTGCGGCAAATCAATATCGCCGATCTTCGCCCTCTTAATAGTCAGCGCTGGCGGCTTTTACTAACGCTAAAGGGTTACTGCAGCGCAGATTAATTCGCGGAAGGTACTGAAACAGTGCTATAAATTTGCCCCTGAAATGTTTAGCCAGTGGAAAGATGATGGACAGAAAAAGAGCCACCCTGATCGGTCTGGCCGCGATTGTGCTCTGGAGCACGATGGTGGGTCTGATCAGAGGTGTCAGCGAGGGGTTGGGCCCGGTCGGGGGCGCAGCGGCAATCTATACGCTCAGCGGATTACTCTGTCTGGTGACGGTGGGCTTCCCCAACCTGCGCCGTTTCTCGCCCCGCTACCTGATTGCCGGCAGCGCGCTGTTTGTCAGCTACGAGATCTGCCTCGCCCTGTCGTTAGGCTATGCTGCCACCCGCCACCAGGCGATTGAAGTGGGAATGGTAAATTATCTCTGGCCTAGCCTGACCATCGTGTCTGCCATTTTATTCAACGGCCAGAAATCGACCCTGTGGGTGATCCCGGGTCTGATTATCGCCCTGCTGGGCGTCAGCTGGGTTTTGGGCGGCGAAAACGGGCTCGACCCGGCGGATATTGCCCGCAACCTTGTCTCTAACCCGCTGAGTTACGGCCTCGCCTTTGCGGGGGCCTTTATCTGGGCGGCCTACTGCACCGTTACCAGCAAATACGCCAACGGCCAGAACGGGATCACGCTGTTTGTGCTGCTGACGGCGCTAACCCTGTGGCTGAAATACGCCTTCAGCGATCAGCCCGCGATGGTGTTTAGCGTGCCGGTGGTGATCAAACTCCTGATGTGCGGCGTGGCGCTGGGGTTTGGTTATGCGTCGTGGAATATTGGTATTTTACACGGCAACGTGACGCTGCTGGCGGCGGCGTCCTATTTTACCCCGGTGCTGTCGGCAGCGCTGGCGGCCGTGCTGCTCAACGCCCCGCTGTCGTTGAGTTTCTGGCAGGGTGCGATGCTGGTGTGTGCGGGGTCGCTGTTGTGCTGGTATGCGACCAGGTCGCGGGTGGGTTGACGTTTCTGCGGCCTGCAACGCCGGGCGGCGCATGCGCTTGCCCGGCCTACAGGTTTCGTAGTTTCGTAGGCCGGGTAAGGCGAAGCCGCCACCCGGCGTTTTACCCCGGCATTCCCGGTCACAGATAATGGTCCCTCTTTCGTAGGCCGGGTAAGGCGTAGCCGCCACCCGGCAAGGGGGCAACGCCGGGCGGCGCATACGCTTGCCCGGCCTACATTACGGTGTATCTATTCCTGCTCCGCCGCCCGCCTCAACCAGCTCTGCAACAACTTCCCGTCCTGGGTCATCTCCCCGTCCTGGCGCACGCACAGGTAATAATCCCGGCCATCATCAATCGGCATATCGAAAATCTTCACTAGTTCGCCGCTCTCCAGATATGGAGCGATCAGCGGCTCGCGCATCAGGGCGCAGCCCAGCCCTGCCTGAACCCCCGCCAGGGTTAAAAGCCCATCCTCGAACATCGGGCCGCTGCGGCGCGGCGGGCGTTTTACCCCCTGCTGAACAAACCACTGCTGCCAGGTCACACGCTCCTCATCGTGCAGCAGTGGCATCTGCAACAGTTGTTCCGGGGTGTCGATATGGCCATGCAGGCGCAAAAACGCCCGGCTACAGACCGGCACCATCTGCCCGGAGATCAGCTTTTCGCTCTGGTATCCCGCCCACTGACCGTTGCCAAAGCGGATGGACATGTCCGAGGCGTCGCTCAGATAGTTGCGATGATTGGCGTAAACCACATTAATCTCGGTCTGCGGGTTAGCGCGCATAAAGGCAGGCAGACGCGGGATAAACCACCCCATCCCAAACAGCGGGATCAGGCTGATAGTGACCTGGCGGGTCTGTACCTGCTCCACCAGATGCTCTGTGGCCTGGCGCAGCACGTTAAACGCCGCGCGGATCGAGCGGTAATAGTCCCGGCCCTGCTGGCTGAGGATCAGCCTGCGCCCCTGCCGCTCGGTCAGCGGCATCTGTAAGTACCCTTCCAGCACCTTCAGCTGATGGCTCACCGCCGACGGCGATATCGCCAGCTCCTGCGCCGCAAGCGTCACGCTACCCAGCCGGGCAATCGCCTCGAAAGCCCGTACCGCCCGCAGGGGTGGATCGTTCGCCAGTCGGCTCTCGGCAAAGGCCGGTAAACCCATTGATTGTTCTGTTTTATTCATATGTTGATCTGTTGTGGATAATCAGGTGAATCAGCCATTTATCATCATCTTTAAAATCAATCAGATAAAGCAAGCTCCAGATGTCATAAGAAAGAATATATGCGTATTTCACAATTTAATTCAATTAATAGATGTTATCCGCTGAAAAGAGCAATTTGTCGGGTAATAACGTTGGACACACTCATACAACAACTGATCAACGGCGTGATGCTGGGCAGCATCTACGCGCTGATCGCGCTGGGCTATACCATGGTGTATGGCATCTTGCGCATTATTAACTTCGCCCATGGCGATATTTTGATGGTCGGCGCGCTGACCACCCTGTCGGGGCTGAACGTGCTCAACAGCCATTTCCCGGCCATGCCTCAACTGCTGCAGCTCGGCTTTGCGCTGCTGATCGCCATGGCGGTCTGCGCCCTGCTGGCGATGGCCGTTGAACGCTTTGCCTATCGTCGCCTGCGCAACGCGCCGCGACTGGCGCCGCTGATCTCCGGGATTGGGGTGTCGGTGCTGCTGCAAACCGTGGCGATGGTGATCTGGACGCGTAACCCGCTGATGTTCCCGCAGATCCTGCCGATGGACCCGATTGCCGTCACCGCGGGCAGCGAGGCGCATCCGCCCGCCATCATTACCGTTACCGGCATCGTCACCGTGGCGCTGGCCCTGATCGTCATGACCGCGCTCTGGCTGCTCGTGGAGTACACCCGCCTCGGACGCGGCATGCGCGCGGTGGCCGAAAACCCGCGCGTCGCCACCCTGATGGGCGTCAATCCGAACGCCATCATCACGCTCACCTTCGCCATCGGCGGCATTTTTGCCGCGCTCGCCGGGGTGATGATGGCCAGCAACTACGGCAACGCCAGCTTCTCGATGGGCTTCCTGCCCGGCATTAAAGCCTTTACCGCGGCGGTGCTCGGCGGCATCGGCAATATTCGCGGGGCGATGATTGGCGGGATCCTGCTCGGTATTATCGAGGCGCTGGGCGCCGGATATCTCGGCGAACTGACTCATGGCGTGTTCGGAAGTAATTACCAGGACGTCTTCGCCTTTATCGTGCTGATTCTGGTACTGGTCTTCCGTCCGGCGGGCCTGCTGGGCGAGCGCGTGGCGCACAGGGCATAAGGGAAAATCATGATTGCTATTGAAATCAAAACGCCTGCGGCCAGCCGTAAATTCTGGTCCGGCATGACGCTGTTCGTGCTTGCCCTGCTGCTTGCGCCGGTTGTCGCCACCCAGCTCGGCGGCAACTACTGGGTGCGGGTGATCGACTTCGCCCTGCTCTACATCATGCTGGCGCTGGGGCTGAATATCGTGGTGGGCTACACCGGCCTGCTGGATATGGGCTTTATCGCCTTTTACGCCGTCGGTGCCTATCTGGCGGCGCTGCTGGCCTCGCCGCATCTGGCGGAGGTGTTCCCGATCCTCAACGTCTGGTTCCCGGATGGGCTGCATACCTCGTATCTGCTGATTATCCCCATCGCGGCGCTGGTCGCGGCGGTGTGCGGCATACTGCTCGGTGCGCCGACGCTGAAGCTGCGCGGCGATTACCTGGCAATCGTGACCCTCGGCTTCGGGGAGATCATCCGCATTCTGATGCGTAACCTCGACCGCCCGGTGAACATCACCAACGGCGCGAAAGGCATTACCGGCGTCGATACCCTGAACCTGTTCGGCCTCAAGTTCAGCGGGGTTTACCACTGGTTCGGCTTCAAGGTGCCCGCCCTGTGGCTGTGGTACTACCTGCTGATGCTGGTGATTGTGGGGATTATTTTCGTCTGCCTGCGCCTGCAGCACTCCCGCATTGGCCGGGCCTGGCACGCCATCCGCGAAGATGAAGACGTCGCCCGGGCGATGGGCATCAACGTGCGCAACTTTAAGCTGCTGGCCTTTGCCATGGGCGCCTCCTTTGGTGGCGTGGCGGGCGCGCTGTTCGGTGCGTTCCAGGGCTTTGTCTCCCCGGAGTCCTTCACCCTGCAGGAGTCCATCGCGGTGCTGGCGATGGTGGTATTGGGCGGGATGGGCCATATCCCCGGCGTGATCCTCGGCGCGGTGCTGCTGACTGCCCTGCCGGAACTGCTGCGCAGCCAGGCGGCCCCGGTTCAGCAGGCGCTGTTTGGTTCGGTGCTGATTGACCCGGAGATCCTCCGCCAGCTGTTCTACGGCCTGGCGCTGGTGCTGGTGATGCTGGTTCGCCCGTCGGGCATCTGGCCGGTCCGTCATAAGGAGATGAAAGCATGAGCCTGTTAACCGTGCGCAACATGTCCAAACGTTTTGGCGGCCTGACCGCCGTGGACAACGTCTCGCTCTCCATTAATAAGGGTGAGATCTACGGCCTGATCGGCCCCAACGGCGCGGGCAAAACCACCTGCTTCAACCTGATCACCGGCCTCTACCCGGCGGACAGTGGGGAGTTTGCCATTGCCGATAAAGCCTATTTCCCGACGCAGATCGAGAAAGTGACCGCCGCAGGGATAGCCCGCACCTTCCAGAACGTGCGTCTGTTTAACGAGATGTCGGTACTGGAGAACGTGATGGTCGGTCGCCACGTCCGCACCCGCAACGGGCTGTGGGCGGCGCTGAGTCGGCACAAGCGCGCCCGGGAAGAAGAGGCGCAGACGCTTGAGCAGGCCTGGCACTGGCTGGAGTACACCGGCATCGCAAAGTTTGCCCACTACCGCGCCTGCGATCTGGCTTACGGCCATCAGCGTCGGCTGGAGATCGCCCGGGCCCTGGCCACCGATCCGCTTTTGCTGGCGCTGGATGAACCCGCCGCCGGGATGAACGCTGCAGAAAAAGTCGCCCTGGGGGAGCTGCTGACCCGCATTCGTGACGACGGGAAAACGCTGCTGATGATTGAACACGACGTCAAGCTGGTGATGGGCATTTGCGATCGACTGACGGTACTGGATTACGGCAAAACCCTGGCCAGCGGCACGCCGGACAGCGTGCGCCGCGACCCGGCGGTGATCGCCGCCTGGCTTGGAGGCAATGCCCATGTCTGAATTACTGAAAGTGGAACGTCTGGACGTGCATTACGGCGGCATCCAGGCGGTGCGGGACGTCTCCTTTACCCTGCGCGAAGGCGAACAGGCCACGCTGATTGGCGCGAACGGCGCGGGCAAAAGCTCCACCGTGCGGGCCATCACCGGGCTGGAGCGTTTTGGCGGCAACATCGAATTTAACGGCCAGCCGGTACGCAAGCAGAAAGCCGAAGCGCTGCTGCGCGACGGGCTGGTGATGGTCCCGGAAGGACGCGGCATCTTCGCCCGCATGACGGTACTGGAAAACCTGCAGATGGGGGCCTGGCTCCGGCGTGACACTGTCACGGTGAAGCAGGAGATGGCCGAGATTTTCGAACGCTTCCCGCGCCTGGGCGAACGCCAGCACCAGCTGGCCGGGCTGCTCTCCGGCGGGGAGCAACAGCTCTTAGCCCTTAACCGCGCCCTGCTCAGCCGCCCGCGCCTGCTGATCCTCGACGAACCCTCGATGGGTCTCGCGCCCAAAATGGTCGAGAACATATTTGCCGTCATTGCCGGGCTGCGCGAGCGCGGCGTGGCCCTGTTGCTGATCGAGCAAAACGCCCGGCTGGCACTGGAGGTGACCGACCAGGCCTGGGTAATGGACAGCGGCAGCATCGTCCATCACGGCGCGTCAAAGGCGATGCTCGACGACGACCAGATTGCACAGATTTATTTGGGCGAAATGCCCGCTTAACACACCAACCAATATCAGGGAAAAACAATGAAAAGCATAAAAATCAGTGCGCTCAGCGCCGCCATTCTGCTCAGCGGGTTTGCTTCAACCGGCACCTGGGCCGCCGACAGCGAAACCGTGGTGATCGGCCTGGCGGGCCCGCTGACCGGCCCGTCTGCCCGTATCGGTAAAGATCTGGAGAACGGTGCGCAGCTGGCGATTGACGACATCAACAAGCAGCACCCGACCATCGGCGGCAAAGCGGTGACCTTCAAGCTGCAGTCGGAGGATGACCAGTCGGATCCGCGCACCGCAGTGGCCGTGGCGCAGCGCCTGGTGGACAGCGGCGTGGCGGGCGTGGTCGGTCACTGGAACACCGGGACCAGCATTCCGGCGGCGCGTGTCTATCACGATGCCGGTATCGCCCAGGTCGCGCCGGTCGCCACCGGTCATGCCTATACAAAACAGGGCTTCGACACCAGTTTCCGCGTGATGGGCCACGACGATGATGGCGGCCAGTTTGCCGGGCAGTACGCCATCAACACCCTGAAAGCGAAACGCATCGCGGTGATCGACGACCGTACCGCCTTTGGTCAGGGTCTGGCCGACGAGTTTATTAAATCGCTGGAAGCGCAGGGCGTGAAGATTGTCGACCGTCAGTACGTTGACGACAAGACCGTCGATTTTAGCGCCGTATTGACCGCCATTCGCAGCAAAAACGCCGACCTCATCTTCTTCGGCGGCGTGGACAGCCAGGCAGCACCGCTGGCGCGTCGTATCAAGCAGCTGGGCATGAACACCACCCTGATGGGCGCAGGCGGCTTTGTCAGCCAGACCTTCCTCCAGCTGGCGCAGAAAGAGGGTGAAGGCGTTGTCGCGCTGGAGCCGGGCCTGCCGGTGGATCAGATGCCGGGCGGCAAAACCTTCGAGCAGGCGTATCAGTCCCGCTACCACACCCATATCGAGCTCCACGCTCCGTTCGCCTACGACGCAACCCGCGTGCTGGTGGCGGCAATGGAGAAAGCTGACTCGGTTGATCCTTCAGAGTACCTGCCTGCCCTGCGCGCCATCAGCTACTCCGGCGTTACCGGGCAGATCGCCTTTGACGCTCAGGGCAACCTGAAAGCGCCGTCGTTCACCGTCTATAAAGTGGTCGATGGAAAATGGCAGCCGCAAACCGTGCTCGGCGGCGCAAAAGCTAAATAACGCAGTGAGGCAATGTGATGAGTGATAATAATGAGCTGGGCATTCTCGCCCGCCGCAAAATTGAAGCAGAAATTATTAAGCCAATTTACGAGATTCTGGTGCGTGAGATCGGTAAGACCCGCGCCCAGGCAGTGATTGGCGAGGCCATTGAGCAGGCCGCTATTAACGCAGGGAAAGAGTTTGCCAGCAAGGAGCCGGACGGCGCGGACGTGAAGAGCTTTATCGCCCTGCAGTATCTGTGGGAGAAGGATAACGCCCTCGACGTGAAGGTGATCGACGCCGACGACCAGCAGTACAACTACAACGTCACCCGCTGTCGCTATGCTGAGATGTACCACGAGATGGGCCTCGGCGAAATCGGCCACCTGCTCTCCTGCGCCCGCGACGAGAAATTTATCGTCGGCTATGCCCCGGACGTGGAGCTAACCCGCACCACCACCATTATGCAGGGCGGCGCATGCTGCGACTTCCGCTATCGCAGCACCAGGGACAAAGCATGATCCGCGTTAACGCAGACCGTCTGTGGTCGACGCTGGAGATGATGGCGCAGATCGGTGGCACGCCCGCGGGCGGCGTCACCCGTCTGGCGTTGAGCGAGGAAGACCGCATTGCCCGCAACCTGCTGCGCGACTGGGCGCTGGAGGCCGGTTTTACCTGCGAGGTGGACAGCATGGGCAATATGTTTATCCGCCGCGCGGGTAAAAACCCGGCGCTTGCCCCGGTGATGACCGGTTCGCACGTGGACTCCCAGCCGCTCGGCGGCAACTATGATGGGATCTACGGCGTGCTGGCCGGACTGGAGCTGCTGCGCACCCTGAACGATCGTCAGGTCGAAACCGAGCGCGATATCGTGCTGGTGAACTGGACCAACGAAGAGGGCGCGCGCTTTGCTCCGGCGATGCTCGCCTCTGGCGTCTGGGCGGGTCAGCTTAGCGAAGAGTTTGCTTACGCCAGGATGGACAGCAAAAAGGTCACGGTGCGCGATGCCCTTGAGGCCATCGGCTATCGCGGCGAGCGCCCTGCCCGCGCCTTCCCGATCCACGCCTGTTATGAGCTGCATATCGAACAGGGACCGATTCTGGAAGATGAAGCCATTGATATCGGGCTGGTGCGTGCGGCGATGGGCCAGCGCTGGTTCACCATTACCCTCGACGGCTTTGCCGCGCATGCGGGCACCACGCCGATGCACAGCCGCCGCGATGCGTTGACCGCCTTTGCGGAGCTGGCGTTGAAGGTGGAAGAGATTGGCTATCAGCATACCCCTGATGGCCGGGCGACCATCGGCATGGCGAACGTGACCCCAAATTCGCGCAACGTCGTTCCGTCCCGGGTGGTGTGTAGCGTCGAGTTCCGTCATCCGCAAAGCGAGGCGCTGGAGGCGATGGAAGCAGCACTGCATCAGGCGGCGGCGGATCTCTCTGCCCGTGGCGTCAGCGCCAACGTCGAGCGCATCTTCGACTATGCGCCGATTGCATTTGACGAGGCCTGTCTTGCCCGCACGGAAAACGCCGTGGCCGCGCTGGGCTATTCCTCGAAATCGATGGTTTCCGGCGCCGGGCACGATACCTGTTACGTGAGCAAAATCGCCCCGGCCAGCATGATCTTTATCCCCTGCGTGAAAGGCATCAGCCATAACGAAGCGGAAAAAATCCTGCCGGAGTGGTCCGAGAAAGGGGCAAACGTGTTGTTGCACAGCGTGTTGAGCGCCGCGCAGGAATTGTAGGATTGAAAAAACCCGTAATCGTGACTATAGCCATGCTTACGGGTAGCTGATAAAGAACTGATAGAGGTAACTTGTGATGACTGAACGGCTGAAACGTATTCAGGGCATGGCTCAGCGTTACAACAAATTAGGTGTTGTTAAAGATGAGACGCTGGCATCCATAGATGCTGCAGTGGCTGCTCGTCATATTCCGGCAGTTCGCGAGATGACCGGTGGCGAGATTAAAGAAGTACGTACGCGCTATAACATGTCGCAGGCAGCCCTGGCCATAACGACCGGAATGTCGGTTGAAAGCGTATCGAAGTGGGAGCGAAACGAAAGTAAACCCAATAAAGCGGCGCTGCGAATTATTAATATCATTGATATCAAAGGTCCGGAAGTTTTTATGGTCTGACATGAGAGCTTAAAAAAGCCGGATGCGTTGCGCTTATCCGGCCTACGTGAAATTGTAGGCCCGGCAAGCGCAGCGCCGCCGGGCGTTTTTTACCGCTGCGACACCTTCTTCAGACTAAACCAGATCCCCACCGCCAGCACCAGCAGCATCGCCCCCGCACTGCCCAGCGCCACGCTGTGGGAGGTAATAAACGCCGTTTTCGCTGCCTCAATCACTGATTCCGCCAGAGTCGGTGGCAGATCCTGCGCGACTTTCACCGCCTCGCCAATTGAAGATGAAGCCTGCCCGGCAAGGGATGCGTCAAGCCCCTGGGGCAGTTCAATCGATGCCGAAAAACTGCGGGTCAGCAGCAGGCCGAAAATCGCAATCCCCAGCCCCGCACCCAGCTCATAGGACATGGTCTCAATCGCCCCTGCGGCGGCGGCTTTCTCTTTTGGCGCAGCGGCCATGATCGCCGAGGTGGACGCCAGCAGCGCGCTCGCCGCGCTAAACCCCAGCAGCACCATCAGGCTCCAGGCCTGCCACTGCTGGGTGCTGAAATCGAGCATCGACAGGCCCGTGAAGCTGAGCGCGCTTAACCCCATGCCGCCGGTCGCCACGATCCGCAGCCCAAGACGCCCCACCAGCACCCCGGCAATCGGCCCGCTGAAACCGCTGGCCACCATCACCGGCAGCATAAACATTCCCGCTTCAAACGGCGTGAAGCCGTGGACAAACTGCAGCTCCTGAGCCATCAGCAGTTCGAAGCCCACCAGGGCGATCATCGCCGTCATCGCCATCACCACGCCGCTTAAAATCACCCGATGGCCGAACAGCCGCATGTCGATCATCGGCGTGCGGGCGCGCAGCTGGATGCGTACAAAAGCAAACAGCATCATCCCGCCCGTTAAGAGCGTAACCGCCACCAGCCACGGCGAAAGCGCCCCTTTCAGCGCGGTTTTAGCGCTGAAGACCAGCAGCAAAATCGCCACGATCAGCATCAGGGCATGGGTGATGTTCAGCGGCTGTTCGGGCCGCCCTTCCTGCGCAGGCACAAAACGCGCCGCCAGAGAGACCACCAGCAGCACAATCGGGACGTTGATCAGAAACACCGCGCCCCAGTAGAAGTGCGCCAGCAGCATGCCGCCGATCAGCGGGCCAAAGGCCGCACCGCCCGATCCCACCGCCGCCCAGACGCCGAGAGCAATATTGCGCTGCCGTGCGTCGGCAAACAGCGTGCGGATCCCGGCGAGCGTGGCGGGAATAATCATCGCCGCACCGATGGCCAGCAGCGCCCGCGCCGCAATCAGCCACCCGGCCGTGGGCGCAAATGCCGCCGCCAGCGACGACAGCCCGAACAGGCTACTGCCCAGAATCAGCAAACGCTTAAAGCCAATCCGATCCCCAAGCGCCCCCATCGGCAGCACCATACCGGCCATCACCAGCGAGTAAATATCAATGATCCACAGCAGTTCATTGCCGCTGGCATCCAGGGTCATACTCAGCGTCGGCGCGGCGACGTGCAGCACCGTGGCGTCAATCGCGACCGGGATATAGACCAGCACGATAATCACTAACGCTAACCACTGACGAAACATAAATTTCCTTATTTTCCAAAACTGGACACATGTCCAGAACCGGATCCTACGTAAAGTTGAACGCATGTCCAGCTTTTTGTTACACTCGTTGTCCCCGGGTTGAGAGTGAAAAGAAATGAGCTATCTGAGCAAGGACGAACGGCGGGAAGAGATTTTGCAGGCCGCCATGCGCGTGGCCCTAAGCGAAGGCTTTACCGCAATGACCGTCAGACGTATCGCCGCCGAGGCAAAAGTGGCGACAGGTCAGGTCCATCACCACTTCTCCTCCGCAGGCGAACTGAAAGCCCAGGCCTTTGTGCGCCTGATCCGCACCCTGCTGGACGCCGACGTGGTGGCAGAAAACGCCAGCTGGCGTGAACGCCTGCATTCTATGCTCGGCAGCGACGACCGCAGTTTCGAGCCCTATATCCGCCTGTGGCGCGAAGCGCAGCTGTTAGCTATTCGCGACGACGAAATAAAAGGCGCCTACGTATTAACGATGGAGATGTGGCATCAGGAGGCGGTAGACATAATTCGCGCCGGGGCAGACGCAAAGGCTTTTACGCTTAACGATCGCCCGGAAAATATCGCCTGGCGCTTAATAGGTCTGGTCTGCGGCCTCGATAGTTTTTACGTGTTAAATATGCCGGAAATGGACGAGACCGCATTTAATCAGCATCTCGAAACCTTAATTACGCTTGAGCTTTATTAACCATTAATTTCATTTAACTGTTACGATTTGTAACACATTAAGCGAATCCTCTTCTCCCTTCTTTTGTCAGGGGTTCGCTTTTTTATCTATTCTTTCAGAAGACTCCCAAAACCACTCAAAAAATTCTCATCAGAATTTCAGGCATCTGCCTGAATGTATTTCTCTTTCTGCCATTTATGGAATGCAAGAGGGTAATATGTCGCAACAAACTGAGAAGAATAATCATTATCTTTTAAGTAACTGGAAACCGGAAAACGCTGCATTTTGGGAAAATAAAGGTAAGGCGATTGCGCGACGAAATTTGGTTATCTCCGTCGCCTGTTTGCTGCTGGCATTCTGCGTCTGGATGCTATTTAGCGCCGTTGCGGTGAATCTGAATAAAGTCGGATTTAATTTCACTACCGATCAGCTATTTATGTTAACCGCCCTGCCGTCACTCTCCGGGGCAATATTACGCGTTCCCTACTCCTTTATGGTGCCTATATTTGGCGGTCGCTACTGGACGGTATTAAGCACCGTTATTCTGATTATTCCCTGCGTGTGGCTGGGTATTGCGGTACAAAATACATCTACCCCCTATTCGGTATTTATCATCATCGCCCTGTTATGCGGTTTTGCCGGGGCCAACTTCGCCTCCAGCATGGGCAATATCAGCTTCTTCTTCCCCAAATCGAAACAGGGCAGCGCCCTGGGCATTAACGGCGGGCTGGGCAATCTGGGCGTCAGCGTGATGCAGATGGTCGCCCCGGTGGTGATCTTCCTGCCGATGTTTACCTTTCTCGGGGTTCACGGCGTGCCGCAGGAGGATGGCTCAAGCCTGTTCCTGGCGAACGCCGCCTGGATCTGGGCCCCGCTACTGCTGCTGGCGACCCTTGCCGCTTTTTTTGGCATGAACGATATCGCCAGCTCGAAGGCCACCATCGCCAGCCAGCTCCCGGTGCTTAAGCGTCTGCACCTGTGGCTGCTGAGCCTGCTCTATCTGGCCACCTTCGGCTCGTTTATCGGTTTTTCGGCGGGCTTTGCCATGCTGTCGAAAACTCAGTTCCCGGACGTTAAGATCCTGCACCTGGCCTTCTTCGGTCCGCTTATCGGTGCGCTGGCCCGTTCGGCGGGCGGGGTGATCTCCGACAAGCTCGGCGGGGTGCGCGTCACCCTGGTCAACTTCATCTTTATGGCGCTGTTCAGCGCCCTGCTTTTCCTCACCCTGCCGGGCACCGGTTCCGGCAGCTTTACCGCCTTCTATCTGGTGTTTATGGGGCTGTTCCTCACCGCTGGCCTCGGCAGTGGATCCACCTTCCAGATGATCGCTGTCATCTTCCGTCAAATCACCGTTTATAGAGTGAAACTCCACGGCGGCACCGACGAACAGGCGCAGAAAGAGGCGGTTACCGATACCGCCGCCGCGCTGGGCTTCATTTCGGCCATTGGCGCCGTCGGCGGGTTCTTCATTCCCAAAGCCTTCGGCACGTCGCTGGCGATGACCGGCTCGCCGGTCGGTGCGATGAAGGTCTTCCTGGTGTTCTACATCGTCTGCGTGTTCGTCACCTGGCTGGTGTATGGCCGTCGGCAGAAGCACGTCAAATCATAACGATATTCAATACTTTGTGAGCAGTGTAACCCCGGGGTGGTGCGTCGCCCCGTCAGGAGAAACGTCATGAGTAAACTGTTGGATCGCTTTCGTTATTTTAAACAAAAAGGCGACACCTTCGCCGATGGACACGGTCAGGTGATGCACACCAACCGCGGCTGGGAGGACAGCTATCGCCAGCGATGGCAGTTCGACAAAATTGTGCGATCCACCCACGGGGTGAACTGTACCGGCTCCTGCAGCTGGAAGATTTACGTCAAGAACGGGCTGGTCACCTGGGAAACCCAGCAGACCGACTACCCCCGCACCCGCCCCGACCTGCCCAACCACGAGCCACGCGGCTGCCCGCGTGGGGCAAGTTACTCCTGGTATCTCTACAGCGCCAACCGCCTGAAGTATCCGCTGGTGCGCAAGTCGCTGATTGAGCTCTGGCGTGAGGCGCTGGCTCAGCACAGCGATCCGGTCCTGGCGTGGAACGCCATCCAGAACGATCCGCAAAAGAGCCAGAGCTACAAACAGGCCCGCGGCCACGGCGGGTTTGTCCGCTCGAGCTGGAAAGAGCTGAACCAGCTTATCGCCGCCGCTAACGTCTGGACCATCAAACACTACGGCCCGGACCGGGTGGCGGGCTTCTCGCCGATCCCGGCGATGTCGATGGTCTCCTACGCAGCAGGTACCCGCTATCTCTCCCTGCTGGGCGGCACCTGTCTGAGCTTCTACGACTGGTATTGCGACCTGCCGCCCGCCTCGCCGATGACCTGGGGCGAACAGACCGACGTGCCCGAATCCGCCGACTGGTACAACTCCAGCTATATCATCGCCTGGGGCTCCAACGTGCCGCAGACCCGCACCCCGGACGCCCACTTCTTCACCGAGGTGCGCTACAAGGGCACCAAAACCATCGCCATCACCCCGGATTTCTCGGAAGTGGCGAAACTCAGCGACCAGTGGCTGGCGCCGAAACAGGGTACCGACAGCGCCTTAGCCATGGCGATGGGGCATGTGATCCTGAAAGAGTTCCACCTCGATAACCCCAGCGACTACTTCCTCAACTACTGCCGTCGCTATACCGACATGCCGATGCTGGTGATGCTCGATCCCCGGGACGACGGCAGCCTGGTGCCGGGCCGGATGCTGCGCGCCTCGGATCTCGCCGAGGGGCTGGGCGAAGCCAATAACCCCGAGTGGAAAACCGTCGCCTTCACCACCACCGGGGATCTTGTAGTGCCAAACGGCTCTATCGGCTTCCGCTGGGGTGAAAAAGGCAAATGGAACCTCGAATCGCTGGCGGCAGGCCTGGAGACCGAGCTGGCGCTCACCCTGCTCGGCACCCACGACACCGTCGCCGGGGTGGCTTTCCCCTATTTTGGCGGCAACGAAAACCCGCATTTCCGCAGCGTGAAGCAGGAGCCGGTGCTGGTGCGCCAGCTGCCGGTCAAAACCCTCTCCCTTGCCGATGGCCGCCAGCTGCACGTCGCGAGCGTTTACGATCTGGTGCTGGCGAATTACGGCCTCGACCGGGGGCTGGAGGATAACCTCGCGGCAAAAGATTACGCCGAGATCAAAGCCTACACCCCGGCCTGGGGGGAGCAGATCACCGGCGTGCCGCGTCGCCATATCGAACAGATTGCCCGGGAGTTCGCCGATACCGCCCATAAAACCCACGGGAGGTCGATGATCATTCTCGGGGCCGGGGTCAACCACTGGTATCACATGGACATGAACTACCGGGGGATGATCAACATGCTGGTCTTCTGCGGCTGCGTGGGCAAAAGCGGCGGCGGCTGGTCGCACTATGTCGGCCAGGAGAAGCTGCGCCCGCAAACCGGCTGGCTGCCGCTGGCCTTTGCCCTGGACTGGAACCGTCCGCCGCGCCAGATGAACAGCACCTCGTTCTTCTACAACCACGCCAGCCAGTGGCGCTATGAAAAACTGACCGCCAGGGAGCTGCTCTCCCCGCTGGCGGACGCCTCGAAGTTCACCGGGCACCTGATCGACTTCAACGTGCGGGCCGAGCGCATGGGCTGGCTACCCTCCGCGCCGCAGCTCAACCTCAACCCGCTGCACATTAAGGCCCAGGCCGATGCCGCAGGACTGTCGCCCCAGGAGTACACCGCCCGGGCGCTGAAATCCGGCGATATCCGCATGGCCTGTGAGCAGCCGGACAGCGGGCACAACCACCCGCGCAACCTGTTCGTCTGGCGCTCGAACCTGCTTGGCTCCTCCGGCAAAGGCCACGAGTACATGCTCAAATACCTGCTCGGTACCGAAAACGGTATTCAGGGTGAAGAGCTGGGCAACACCGATGACGTGAAGCCGGAAGAGGTGGAGTGGCAGACTGCCGCCATCGAGGGCAAGCTGGATCTGCTGGTCACCCTCGACTTCCGCATGTCCAGCACCTGTCTGTTCTCGGATATCGTCCTGCCTACCGCCACCTGGTACGAGAAAGACGACATGAATACTTCGGATATGCATCCGTTTATTCATCCCCTCTCCGCCGCCGTGGACCCGGCCTGGGAGTCGCGCAGCGACTGGGAGATCTACAAGGGCATCGCCAAAGTCTTCTCGGAGGTGTGCGTCGGCCATCTGGGAACGGAAACCGACGTGGTGCTGCAGCCGTTGCAGCACGACTCTCCGGCGGAGCTCTCCCAGCCGTTCGATATCGCCGACTGGCGCAAAGGCGAATGCGATCTGATCCCCGGCAAAACCGCGCCGACTATCGCCGTGGTGGAGCGCAACTATCCGGAAACTTACGAGCGCTTTACCGCCCTCGGCCCGCTGCTCGACAAACTCGGCAACGGCGGGAAAGGCATCTCCTGGAACACTCAGGACGAGGTGGATTTCCTCGGCAAGCTCAACTACGTCAAGCTCGATGGCCCGGCGAAAGGCCGCCCGCGCATCGAAACGGCGATTGACGCCTCGGAAGTGATTCTCGCCCTCGCCCCGGAAACCAACGGCCAGGTGGCGGTGAAAGCCTGGGAAGCGCTGGCGGAGTTCACCGGGCGCGAGCACAGCCATCTGGCGCTGAACAAGGAAGACGAGAAGATTCGCTTCCGCGATATTCAGGCCCAGCCGCGCAAAATTATCTCCAGCCCGACCTGGTCCGGCATTGAGAGCGAGCATGTCTCCTACAACGCCGGGTACACCAACGTTCATGAGCTGATCCCGTGGCGCACCCTCTCAGGGCGTCAGCAGCTGTATCAGGATCACCTCTGGATGCGCGCCTTCGGCGAAAGCCTGGTGGCCTATCGTCCGCCGATTGATACCCGCAGCGTCAGCCATATGCGCGAGATCCCGCCGAACGGCTTCCCGGAAAAAGCGCTGAACTTCCTGACCCCGCACCAGAAATGGGGCATCCACTCCACCTACAGCGAAAACCTGCTGATGCAGACCCTGTCGCGCGGCGGGCCGATTGTCTGGATCAGTGAAACCGACGCCAGGGAGCTGGGCATTGAGGATAACGACTGGATCGAGTGCTTCAACGCCAACGGCGCGCTCACCGCCCGGGCGGTGGTCAGCCAGCGCGTGCCGCCGGGGATGACCATGATGTACCACGCCCAGGAGCGCATCCTGAACATTCCGGGGTCCGAAGTGACCGGACGGCGCGGCGGCATCCATAACTCGGTGACCCGCGTCTGCCCGAAACCGACGCACATGATTGGCGGCTACGCCCAGCTGGCGTACGGCTTCAACTACTACGGCACCGTGGGCTCCAACCGCGACGAGTTCATCATGATCCGCAAAATGAAAAACATTAACTGGCTGGACGGCGAAGGTCGGGATCAGGTACAGGAGGCGAAAAAATGAAAATCCGCTCACAGGTTGGCATGGTTCTGAACCTTGATAAGTGCATCGGCTGTCACACCTGCTCGGTGACCTGCAAAAACGTCTGGACCGGGCGCGAAGGGATGGAGTACGCCTGGTTTAACAACGTCGAAACCAAGCCGGGCATCGGCTATCCGAAAAACTGGGAAGATCAGGAGCAGTGGCAAGGCGGCTGGATCCGCGGCATCTCCGGCAAGCTGACCCCGCGCCTGGGCGGCAAACTGGGCGTGCTGTCGAAAATCTTCGCCAACCCGCAGATGCCGCAGATTGACGACTACTACGAACCCTTTACCTTTGACTATCAGGATCTGCACCGCGCCCCGGAAGGCGGCCATCTGCCGACTGCCCGCCCGCGCTCGCTGATCGACGGCAAGCGCATGGACAAAATCAAATGGGGACCCAACTGGGAGGAGCTGCTCGGCGGCGAGTTCGAGAAACGCGCCCGGGATCGTAACTTCGACCGGATGCAGAAGGAGATGTACGGCCAGTTCGAAAACACCTTCATGATGTATCTCCCGCGCCTTTGCGAGCACTGCCTGAACCCGAGCTGCGCCGCGACTTGCCCGAGCGGGGCTATCTACAAGCGTGAAGAGGACGGCATTGTGCTGATCGACCAGGACAAGTGCCGGGGCTGGCGTCTGTGCATCAGCGGTTGCCCGTACAAAAAAATCTACTTCAACTGGAAGAGCGGTAAGTCGGAAAAATGCATCTTCTGCTATCCGCGTATCGAATCCGGCCAGCCGACCGTCTGCTCGGAAACCTGCGTCGGACGCATCCGCTACCTCGGCGTGCTGCTGTATGACGCCGATCGTATCGAAGAGGCGGCCAGCACTGAGCACGAAACCGATCTCTACGAGCGTCAGTGCGATGTATTTCTGGATCCGCACGACCCGGCCATCATCGAGGAAGCGGTTAAGCAGGGCATCCCACAGAACGTCATCGATGCGGCGCAACGTTCCCCGGTCTACAAAATGGCGATGGACTGGAAGCTGGCCCTGCCGCTGCACCCGGAGTACCGCACCCTGCCGATGGTCTGGTATGTGCCGCCGCTGTCGCCGATCCAGTCCTACGCCGATGCCGGTGGTCTGCCGCAGACCGACAGCATTCTTCCGGCGGTGGAAAGCCTGCGCATTCCGGTGCATTACCTGGCGAATATGCTCAGCGCGGGCGACACCGGCCCGGTACTGCGTGCCCTGAAGCGCATGATGGCGATGCGCCACTACAAACGTTCCCAGACCGTCGAAGGGGTGACCGATACCCGCGCTATCGAAGAAGTGGGCCTCAGCGTTGAGCAGGTGGAAGAGATGTACCGCTATCTGGCTATCGCCAACTACGAAGACCGCTTCGTGATCCCGACCAGCCACCGGGAGATGGCCCGCGACGCCTTCCCGGAACGCAACGGCTGCGGCTTCACCTTTGGCGACGGCTGCCACGGCTCCGACACCAAATTTAACCTGTTCAACAGCAGCCGCATCGACGCCATCAACATCACCGAGGTGCGTGAACACAGGGAGGGAGAGTGATGCAGATCCTCAAAATTATTGCCCTGCTGATTGAGTACCCGGACGAGGCGCTGTGGGAGAGCCGCGACGAGGCGCTGGCCCTGGTGGCGCAGGACGCCCCGGCGCTGCTGCCCTTTGCACAGCACTATCTCAGCGCCCCGCTGCTCGACCGGCAGGCGTCCTGGTGCGAGGTGTTCGAGCGCGGGCGTGCCACCTCGCTGCTGCTGTTCGAGCATGTGCATGCCGAGTCGCGGGATCGCGGCCAGGCGATGGTTGACCTGATGAACCAGTACGAGCAGGCCGGGCTGCAACTCGACTGCCGCGAACTGCCGGACTATCTGCCGCTCTATCTGGAGTATCTGAGCATTCTGCCGGAAGCCCAGGCCCGGGAGGGTCTGCAGAACGTCGCGCCGATCCTGGCGCTGATCGGCGGGCGGTTGAAACAGCGGGAGGTAGCGCAGTATCAGCTCTTCGACGCCCTGCTGAAATTTGCCGGCAGTAAGCTATCCAGTGACAGTGTCACCAAACAGGTGGCAGGCGAAAAACGGGATGACACCCGCCAGGCGCTGGACGCGGTCTGGGAAGAGGAACAGGTAAAGTTTATTGAAGATAACGCCACGGCCTGCGACAGCTCGCCGATGCAGCAGTATCAACGACGCTTTAGCCAGGACGTCGCGCCGCAGTACGTGGACGTCAGCGCCGGAGGCCCAAAATGACACAGCATCTGAACGTCTTTTTCTTCGATATTTACCCGTACATCTGCGCCGCGGTCTTTTTCCTCGGCAGCTGGCTGCGGTATGACTACGGCCAGTACACCTGGCGCGCCTCCTCCAGCCAGCTGCTGGACAAGCGCGGCATGAACTGGGGCTCGAATCTGTTCCACATCGGCATTCTGGGGATTTTCTTCGGCCATCTGTTCGGGATGTTAACCCCGCACTGGATGTACGCCTGGTTCCTGCCGATGGCGGTTAAACAGCAGCTGGCGATGATCGCCGGGGGGATTTGCGGGGTGCTGACGCTGATTGGTGGCTCGATGCTGCTCTACCGCCGCCTGTTCAACCAGCGGGTACGGGCGACGTCAACCACGCCGGATATCATCATCATGAGCATTCTGCTCACCCAGTGCGTGCTCGGCCTGACGACCATTCCGTTCTCGGCGCAATACCCGGACGGCAGCGAAATGCTGAAGCTGGTCGGCTGGGCGCAGGGGATCTTTACCTTCCAGGGGGGATCGTCTGAAATGCTGACCGGCGTGGCCTTTATTTTCCGCGTCCATCTGGTGTTGGGGATGACAATCTTCCTGATCTTCCCCTTCACCCGACTGGTGCACGTCTGGAGCGCGCCGTTCGAGTACATTACGCGGCGTTATCAGCTGGTGCGATCGCGGCGTTGAGTCCGGCATCTTTGCCCGGTGGCGCTTCGCTTACCGGGCCTACAAAAGCGGAGCGCAAGCCGCAGAGTCCGCACCCCCGCCGGGTGGCGGCTACGCCTTACCCGGCCTACCAAACCGCACCACGCCGTAGGCCGGGCAAGCGCACGCGCCGCCCGGCGTTATTGCCTGCAGAGTCCGAGCTCCCGCCGGGTGGCGGCTTCGCCTTACCCGGCCTACCAAACCGCACCACAACGTAGGCCGGGCAAGCGCACGCGCCGCCCGGCGTTGTTGGCCGCAGAATCCGTGCTCCCGCCGGGTGGCGGCTGCGCCTTACCCGGCCTACCCAACCGCACCACACCGTAGGCCGGGCAAGCGCAAGCGCCGCCCGGCGTTATTGCCCGCAGAGTCCGTGCTCCCGCCGGGTGGCGGCTTCGCCTTACCCGGCCTACCAAACCGCGCCTCACCGTAGGCCGGGCAAGCGCACGCGCCGCCCGGCGTTGTTGCCCGCAGAGTCCGTGCTCCCGCCGGGTGGCGGCTACGCCTTACCCGGCCTACCAAACCGCACCACACTGCAGGCCGGGCAAGCGCACGCGCCGCCCGGCGTTGTTGGCCGCAGAGTCCGTGCTCCCGCCGGGTGGCGGCTACGCCTTACCCGGCCTACCTAACTGCACCACACCGTAGGCCGGGCAAGCGCAAGCGCCGCCCGGCATTGCAGTACGACAAACGTATGGACAATGTTGACACATAAAATCCCTGCGCCTTATGATGTCGATACTATGTATCGACAACTGGAGTGCTGATATGCCACAAGTCACCGTAAAAAAATGGGGAAACAGCCCTTCTGTCAGGCTACCCGTCGCGGTCATGCGTGAGGCTGAATTGAACGTTGATGATGTAGTAAACGTTAACGTAGACGAAGAAGGACGAATTATTTTGACACCGGTCAGGAAGGACGAACCGACACTTGAATCGCTGCTTGCGGCAATCACTGACGACAATCTGCATCATGAAATCTCATTTGGGGAACCGCAAGGTAAGGAGCTGCTGTAATGGACTACATCCCGGAAGCGGGTGATATTGTCTGGCTGGATTTCGATCCGCAGTCAGGACATGAACAGGCAGGACATCGCCCTGCGCTGGTCATATCACCTGCAACCTACAACGGACGCACCGGCCTGATGCTTTGCTGTCCGATCACGTCACAAATTAAAAATTATCCCTTCGAAGTCAGCATTAGCGGCTCACGCCCTAACGTCGCCCTCGCCGACCAAATTAAAAATCTGGACTGGCGGGCACGCAACGCAGTGAAAAAGGGAACCGCAACCGTCGAAGAGTTAAATGCCGTCAGAGCACGCGCAAAGGTTCTCATCGGCTAACAGAAAGGGGCTTGCGCCCCTTCCCACTCTATTTCCCTGCCTGCGGATGGGTTTCAAACCCGGCCATCACCGCCGTCAGTTCGGCCAGGGTAAAGCCGTGCTTCGGATCGTCCACGCCCAGCTCAAAGCGTTCCTGCATCACCTGATATAACGCTGCCGCATCCGGCAGGTTAACCTGCTCAACCGCGTGACCGTCCTGCCAGTGGGTAAAATGGAAGTTGGTGAGGGTCAGCTTGCCACCGTCGGGCAGGTGCCGGCACATCAGCAGATGGTGGCGGAAATGGGACTGCGGCCAGTGCGCGGACCAGAAGTTGCCCATCACGTAATCGGCCTGATACTGCGCGGTGAGATCGAAGTGATACATCGACTGCCAGTGCTCGTGATGGCGGAACTGCAACACCCAGTCGCTGCCGTCGTTGATCAGCCGGTACAGCCCGTGGGGCGTCGCCTGCTCCTCTTCGGCGATCAGACGAATCGGCGCGGTCAGGGTCTGTCCGCCAAAGCCGACGTCGGCTATCCAGGATTCACCGTCGAGCTCCACCAGCAGCAGACGGTGGGTGCGCGGCGGCATGTGCGGCGGGTTCGCCAGTACCACCCTGCCCAGCAGGCTTCGCACGTTGAAGCCCACCTCGCGAAGCACCCGCTCGAACAGGCCGTTCTGCTCAAAGCAGTACCCGCCGCGCCGGGCGGTGACCAGCTTATCGACCAGAGAGTGATCGTCGAGCTGGATCTCGCGCGGCAAAACCACATCGATATTCTCAAACGGGATGGCGCTGTTGTGATGCAGATGCAGCGCCCGCAGGGTGGCGATATCCACGGAAACCGGCTGCTGCCAGCCGGTACGGGCGAAATAAGTGGTCAAAAACGGGGTCATGATGGGCTCCTTTAACATTTCTTCCTTGTTTATAAACTATATTTCTCAGCCCACTGTCGCAAAAGTGCTTTTTACCCGCGCGTTGAGCGCTGCATGATCCCCAGCGCCGTCAGCATCAACACCTGCCCGGTCAGCAGCGTCAGGGTGGCCATCGCCATTCCCTGCCCGACGGAGCCCTGCTCGAACTGCCGCCAGATAAACACCGACACGGTTTGCGTACCCGCCGGAGCCAGCAGCAGCGAGGTGACCAGCTCGCGGGAGGCAATAGCGAACACCATCAGCATCGCCGCCAGCATCGCCGGAGAGACCAGCGGCAACACGATAAAACGCAGCGCCTGCAATGCCGACGCGCCATGCACCCGGGCGGCAGGCTCGAGATTGCCCCCCAATTGGCGCAGCGCGCTACCGACATAGCGCACCGGCCAGGGAAGCAGCAGGCAACAATAGGAGAGCAGCAAAATCGCCCAGCTGTTATAAGGCGATACCGGCCAGAACGGGCGGTTCCACAGCAGGATCAGCCCCACCCCGACCACCACGCCCGGCAAAGCAGCGGGCATCAGGGAGAGCGCATCCAGCAACCCCCGACCTTTGATCTTCTGCACCACCACCAGCCAGGCGGCCAGCAGCCCCAGCACCCCGGTGATACAGGCCGCGCCCAGCGCCAGGGACAGGCTGGTGCCTAACGCTGAGAGCGCATCTCCGTGCTGGCTGAACAGCGCCGAATAGTGAGCGCCGGTCAGATTGGTCAGCGTCATCCCGCCGGACAGGGTTCCGAGTACGCCGGAAAGCGCCATCGACGCACCCGGCAGGATCACCGCAATACCCCCCACCAGCGCCATGAGCGCCACCACCGGCAGCGTAAACACCCCGGCGTTCGCCCCCATATTCTCCGTCGGTTTACCGGTAATGCTGGTCACATCCTGATGACCGGTCAGCTTTTTCTGCAGCCACCAGGCGCTAAGCGCGATAGCCACCAGAACCACGGACAGCATCGACGCTCCCGAGAGATCGATCGGCCAGTCGGCGAGCTTTTTCTCGATATCGGTGGTCAGCATCAGCACGCCTGCACGCGTACCCAGCGCGGCGGGCACGCCAAACTCTTCAATCGCCAGGGTGAAAGCCAGCAGCATCCCCGCCGCCAGCGACGGCGAGAGCATCGGCAAGGTGATATGCCAGAATGCCCGGCCGGGGCTGGCACCGTGAACGCGGGCCACCAGAGCCAGACGCTGCCCGCTCGCCAGCAGGCTGCGCGACACGGCAAAATAGACCACCGGGAAGATATTGAGCGCCATCACCAGCACGATCCCGGTCTTACTGAACAGCAGATCGTTGAGGTTGAGCCCGGTCAGCTGTTGCAGATAGCCGTTGGTTTGCAGCACCAGCATCCACGACAGCGCGGCAATATACGGCGGAGTTAAAAACGGGATCAGAAACAGTAGATCCCAGAGCTTCGGCAGGGGCAAATTAAACAGCCCGCGCGCCACCCCGAGGGGAAAACCAATCAGGGCACTGACCAGCGCCACACCGAGGGCGATTTGCAGCGTCCCGCCCAGCATACCCGGCAGCTGTGGCTCGGCCAGCAGCGTGCCGATGCCGCTGAATGCCCTGGAGAACTGCCCGGCGCTGAACTGCGGGAACACCGCCTGCAGCAGAATAAAGGTGAGCGGAAACGCCACCAGGATCAGCAGTAGCCCCAGCGTCGTCACCGAAAGATATTTAGGATTCACAAAGCAGTCCTGAAGACGGGGTTGCCCCCGTCGCATGATTATAAGGTGAAGAGCGTGTTGAAACGCTTGAGGATGTCGCTGCGTTCGCTGGAACCGTCACTTTTGGTCGGCAGGATTTTCAGGTCGTTAAGCAGCGGACGTTTGGCCTGCACGTCGCCACGGGCGGGCATTAGCCAGGCATCGGCTACCATCGCCTGGCCTTCTGGCGACAGAACGTAATCCACGAACGCTTTGGCGTCATCCGCATGCTGGCTGGATTTGAGGATCATCATTGGACGCGGGGCAATCACCGTGCCGCTGGCCGGGAAGATAACCTTCAGGGATTCGCCCTGGCTGATGTTGCCATACGAGACGTAGTCCACCGCGCCAAAGACCGCCGCTTTCGCCCCCTGCATCACCGGCGTCACCGCCTGCGCATTCGGGCCGCTCACCACCATGCCGTTCTTTTTCAGCTCATTAAACAGGGTCCAGGCCTTATCGCCCATACCATTTTGCAGCCCGATCAGCAGATCCAGCGACGCCCCAGACAGAGCCGGGTCCGGCGTAGTGACTTTATCTTTAAACGCGTCGGTGGTCAGATCGCGCCACTCTTTCGGCTCCGGGGTGCCGCTTTTGGTGTTCCAGACGATGCCTAACGCCGACACGCCCTGGGCGACAAAGTCGTCTGATTTCAGCTCCGCAGGCACGTTGGCCGCGTTAGCGCTCTGGTACGGCAGCAGCCAGCCACGGTTGTGCAGATCTTCTGCGGTATCCCATGAAGCGGAGATCAGAATATCGGCCTGCGGGTTGGCCTGCTCTGCCTCGAGGCGGGCCATCACTTTACCGGTGGTGGCCTGGAAAATATCCACCTTCACGCCGGTTTTCTTCTCAAAACCGCTGGCCAGATTTTTGGCAAGCGACCCCGGCCCCGCGGTGTAGACGGTCAGCGCGTGGGCGCTGGACATCATAACGGACGATAACGCCATGGCTAACAGCACTCCTTTTTTGACGGACATTGCAGCTTTCATGCGAACTCCCCTGAGGTGGTAATCAAACGATCGGCAGCGACGCTGCCAGCAGACAAATGCACGATGCGATCGGCCAGGATTTCAGCCTCCCGGCGGTCGTGGGTAACATAGACGGCGGTGGTGCCGAGCTGGCGCAGCAGCGTGGCCATCTCGTGACACAAGGTTCCACGCAGTTCGCTGTCGAGGTTGGAGAGCGGCTCGTCAAACAGCAGCACCCGCGGCTCGGCGACAATGGCCCGGGCCAGCGCCACGCGCTGTTGCTGCCCGCCGGAAAGCCCGGCCGGTTTGCGATCGGTGAAATCGCTTAAGCCAACGCGCGCCAGAGCCTGCGCCACGCGGCTGTCGCGCTCCTGACGCGGGACATTGCGCATTCTCAGCGGGAACATCACATTCTGTGCCACGGTCATGTGCGGCCAGAGGGCGTAATCCTGGAACACCATGCCGATGTCCCGGGCTTCCGGCGGCAGTGCCCATCCGGTTTTCGCCACCAGACGATCGCCAAAATGGATCTCCCCCTCTGCGGGCTGGGTTAACCCCGCCAGCAGACGCAACAGGGTGCTTTTGCCGCAGCCCGACGGCCCCAGCAGCGCAACCACTCTACCCGGCTCGATATGCAGATCGATTTGATTCAATACGGTATTCGCGCCAAAAGCGTACGACACGCCTTTGAGCGAGATGGAAGTGAGCATATTGTTATCCTCTTTGGGATTTGATGCTCGCCACTCTAGGCAGCTTATGTGACGTATATATGACGTGTTTGTTGCATATTGATTTCTGATGGCTTTCAGGCGTTTAATGCCTGCACCTGTCCTGCGAGGAAAATCTATGAGCCACTTCCGCCCCGTTGAGTTAATGCACGCCAGCCGCCTGTTGAATCACGGCCCGACCATCCTGATCACCAGCCGCGACGACACCCTTGATCGGCGCAACGTGATGGCCGCCGCCTGGTCGATGCCGGTCGAGTTCGAACCGCCGCGCATCGCCATCGTGGTGGATAAAAGCGCCTGGTCGCGGGAGTTGATTGAGCGCAGCGGCATGTTCGGGATCGTGGTTCCCGGCGTGGCGGCCACCAACTGGACCTACGCCGTGGGCAGCGTCAGCGGGCGCGAGGAGGATAAGTTTAACTGCTACGGTATCCCGGTGATTAACGGCCCGGTGCTGGGGCTGCCGGTGATCGAAGAGAAGTGCCTGGCCTGGATGGAGTGCCGTCTGCTGCCCGCCACCTCCGCCGCAGAAAAATATGACACCCTGTTTGGCGAAGTGGTTTCTGCCGCCGCAGACGAACGGGCGTTTGTGGCCGGACGCTGGCAGTTTGACGACGATAAACGCAATACCCTGCATCATCTCGGCGCGGGGACTTTTGTCACCAGTGGTCGGCAGGTGAAAGCGCCCGGTCAGTAAGTTTTATAGGGGATGCGCATCCGGTCCAGCACGTTAGTAAAATCCTGCACCGCGATAAAGACCACCGCTCCTTCCCCCGGGATGACGTTGGTGATGATCCCCACCGTCTCCCCGGTCAGGCTGTCGATCACCGGTCCGCCTGACATGCCGGAAACCGCCCCTGCCCCGGTCACAATCCCGTAGTAGCAGCCGTTGCGCTTAACGAAGCCGTCGATCTTGCCCCGGCTGGATTTCGGCAGGCTGTTGATGGCGCTGTAGCCGAACAGAGTGACGTTGCGCCCGGCCCGGGCGTAGGCCAGTTGATGCACGATCTTTCCGAGGTTGTTATCGGCAATTACCGCCACATCGCAGATGGGATGCTGGGCTTTGATCGGTTTCAGGAGCGGCACCGCGACGTGCGCGGCAGTGAGCGACAGAGTGCTGGAGACCGGAAACGTGGTGCCCTGCATCCCGGCCACCAACCAGTTCAGCGGTGCCGGCAGGCCGATAAAGACCATATCCGCCTGTTTCGTGGCGGCAAAGTCGGTCTTGCTGGTACCGGACATCACCACGCACCCCAGAAGCAACAGGGGGGCGGCGGTGACGGCGAGAGCGAGATGCAGGCGCTTCATGGTTCGCCCGGAGCTACTTTTTCGAGCGTCCGGCGATGATCTCATCGGCCACAACGCGCGGCGCTTCGGCGTAGTGGTGGAACTCCATGCTGTAAGTCGCCCGCCCCTGCGACATCGACCGCAGCGTGGTGGCGTAGCCGAACATCTCCGCCAGCGGCACGTCGGCGCGGATTATCTGGCTGCCGAACTGCTCCTCCATCCCCTGCACCAGCCCGCGCCGGGACGAGAGGTCGCCCATGATATTCCCGGCGTACTCTTCCGGGGTTTCGACCTCCACGTGCATCATTGGCTCCAGGATCACCGGGTCGGCCTTGCGCGCCGCGTCCTTGAAGCCAAAGATCGCCGCCATACGAAACGCCATCTCCGAGGAGTCGACGTCGTGATAGGAGCCGAAGGTCAGGATCGCTTTGATATCCACCACCGGATAACCCGCCAGCACGCCGCTGTTCATCGCCTCGCGCAGCCCTTTCTCAACCGACGGAATATACTCCCGCGGCACCACCCCGCCCTTGGTGGCATCGACAAAGGCGAAGCCGCTGCCCGGCTCCTGCGGTTCGAGGCTCAGCACCACGTGGCCGTACTGCCCTTTGCCTCCGGACTGGCGGACAAATTTGCCTTCGACGTCGCTCACCGTTTTGCGGATAGTCTCCCGGTAGGTCACCTGCGGACGGCCAATGTTGGCCTCGACGCCGAACTCGCGCTTCATGCGGTCGACGATGATCTCCAGATGCAGTTCGCCCATCCCCGAGATAATGGTCTGGCCGGATTCTTCATCGGTATGCAGGTGGAAGGAAGGATCTTCCGCCGCCAGACGATGCAGGGCGATGCCCATTTTCTCCTGATCGGCCTTGGTTTTCGGCTCGATGGAGAGGGAGATTACCGGGTCCGGGAACTCCATCCGCTCAAGGGTGATCACCGCATTGGGGTCGGTCAGGGTATCGCCGGTGGTGACATCCTTCAGCCCCACGCAGGCGGCGATATCCCCGGTTCTGAGCTCTTCAACATCATGACGGTCGTTGGCGTGCATCAGCACAATGCGCCCGATGCGCTCCTTTTTGCCCTTCACCGGGTTAAACACCGCGTCGCCTTTTTTCAGCACCCCGGAGTAGACGCGGATAAAGGTCAGCTGGCCGACGTAGGGGTCCGACATCAGCTTGAACGCCAGCGCCGAGAAGGGTTCGTCGTCGTTGGGATGACGCTCGGCGTGCTGGCCTTTTTCATCCACGCCGTCGATAGCGGGCACGTCGAGGGGCGACGGCATCAGCTCGATCACCGCATCGAGCATCCGCTGCACCCCTTTGTTTTTAAAGGCGCTGCCGCAGAGCATCGGCTGGATCTCCCCGGCCACCGTGCGTTTACGTAAGCCACGGATAATCTCCGCTTCGTCGAGATCGCCGGTTTCGAGGTATTTATCCATCAGCTCGTCGCTGGCTTCCGCCGCCGCCGAGACCATTTTTTCCCGCCAGGTTTGCGCGGTCGCCAGCAGATCGTCCGGCACCGGGGCATAGCTGAAGGTCATCCCCTGGGTAGCGTCATCCCAGAGGATGGCCCGCATGTGGATCAGGTCGACCACCCCGGTAAAGTGATCTTCCGCGCCGATGGGGATGACAATCGGCACCGGATGGGCTTTCAGCCGGTCGATCATCATCTGCACAACGTGAAAGAAATCGGCTCCCGGCCGATCCATCTTGTTCACAAAGGCAATGCGCGGCACCCGGTACTTGTTGGCCTGACGCCAGACCGTTTCCGACTGCGGCTGCACCCCGCCCACCGAGTCGTAGACCATCACCGCGCCGTCCAGCACCCGCATGGAGCGCTCCACCTCAATGGTGAAATCGACGTGGCCGGGGGTGTCGATAATGTTGATGCGGTGCGGCTCAAACTCGCGATCCATGCCCGACCAGAAGCAGCTCACCGCCGCCGAAGTGATGGTAATCCCCCGCTCCTGCTCCTGCGCCATCCAGTCGGTGATCGCCGCGCCATCATGGACCTCCCCCATCTTGTGACTCACCCCGGTATAGAACAGGATGCGCTCGGTAGTGGTGGTTTTACCGGCATCAATATGTGCCGAGATACCGATGTTGCGATAACGCTCGAGAGGAATGGGCCGGTTCATGATGCATCCTTATTTAATGGACATGAAAATCACGCGCTGGGTTAGCGCGTGGAGGTATGTAGATCAGTGTAGTGCCCTGTAAACCGGGGGACGGGTGATTTGGCGGTGGGAAGTCTGAGAAAATTTGAATGCGTGTGATTTTAGATGCCTGCCAGTTCAGTTGAATTTACTTTCATAAATGCAAAACCGCATCTGTTATCTGACTAAATATTTTTGCAAATAAACCTTATTTTAAGTATGGTTTTATTGAATTTATCAACTGTATAAAGGATTATATATCTCGGATAGCTGGAATTAACGATGATTCAATGCACCTTTCATCTAAATGGCAATCAACTCAGTAATCTGAGCTGCCCCGGGATAGGTTTTTTCCCTGCTTATTCTGGTACAGGCACGTCACGCAACAATGCTAATGATATTGCAATACCCTCTATCGGGCCGCTACCGCCAGGTTTGTACTACATTGTAACGCGTGGTACTGGCGGCATATTAACAGGGTTAAGTGATGCTTTTGCGTCATTTGTATCAGGCTCTGACAGGTCAGTATGGTTTGCTTTATACAGACATGACGCACAAATTGACGATATTACATTCATAGGATATGTAGAAAGAGGACACTTTCGTTTACATCCTGCAGGTTATAAGGGCGTAAGTGAAGGTTGTATTACTATGCCGCGTCTGTCTGATTTTATGCTTTTACGTGATGTTTTGCTTAAAACGCCAACCATACAAGTAACGTCCTCATTAACTGCTTTCGGTACTATACAGGTGTACTAATGAAGCCTATGCATTTCGTATTTTTATGGATTGGGGAAGTATTTCTGTTCACTCTGGCATTGATAACCTTGTATTTATTTATACCAGAAATGAAAGCCTATGATTTAATAAGATTGTATACTGGCGTTATTCCTGGTGATACATGGGACAAATATTACTTCCTTGCTATTTGCATCACTGCATTATTAACAGTTAGCGTCATTGTTTATATCCTTGCATTGTTTAAGAAAAGACAACATTAAAACATTTGTATAATTGATTGATATCAATATACAACAAGAGGAATTTCCTGAAGTAGCCTCTCAAAACGTTGAGAAAAACGCCGGGTGGCGGCTTCGCCTTACCCGGCCTACAGGGTCGGTGCAGTTGTAGGCCGGGCAAAGCGAAGCTGCCGCCCGGCGATACCCCCTCACCTGACCACTACCACCCGTATATCATTCACGTTGGTTAACGTCGGGCCGGTCACCACCAGATCCCCCAGCGCAGCGAAGTAGCTGTAACTGTCGTGTCCGCGCAGCATCGCCTTCGCATCCAGCGCCGTGCGCGACAGCGTATCCGGCGTGACGATGGCCCCTGCGGCATCCTCGGTGCCGTCAATGCCGTCGCTGTCCCCCGCGATGGCGTAGATCCCCTCCTCGCCCTTCAGCGCGCAGGCCAGCGCCAGCAGGAACTCGGTGTTGCGCCCGCCGCGTCCGCAGCCGGTGTCGCCGATGGTCACCGTGGTCTCGCCGCCACTCAGCAGCACCGCAGGGCCTTTCACCGGCAGGCCGTGCTGCTTCACGGATTTCGCGATCCCGGCCATCACAATCCCCAGTTGGGCGCTTTCGCCCTCCAGCGCATCGCCCAGAATCAATGGGGTGTAGCCCATCCGCCGGGCCACCTCTGCTGCGGCGGCCAGCGCCCCGGACGGCGTGGCGATCAGGCGGATATCCTCGTCAATGTCCGCAGGCGTCACCGGCGCGCGCGGGGTTCGCATCACCCGCATCACCGGCTCCGGCAGATCCAGACCGTAGCGGGCGATAATCTCCAGCGCCTCTTCGGTTGTTGAGCTGTCCGCCACCGTCGGGCCGGAGGCGATGCTTTGGGGATCGTCGCCAGGCACGTCGCTGATGATAAGCGTGATCACCCGGGCGGGTCTGGCGGCCAGCGCCAGGCGGCCGCCTTTAATGTCAGAGAGCTGCTTGCGAACGGTATTCATCTCGTTGATGGTCGCCCCGCTCTTCAACAGCGCCTTGTTCACCGCCTGCTTGTCGGCAAGCGTGATCCCCTTACGCGGCAGGGCCAGCAGCGACGAGCCCCCGCCGGAGATCAGCGCGATGACGCAGTCGTCGGCGGTAAGGTTTTTCACCTGCTCCATCATCAGCATCGAGGCCACTTCGCTCATCGCATCCGAGACCGGATGCGCCGCCTCGACGATGCGGATTTTTTGCGTCGGGGCCGCGTGACCGTAGCGGGTCACTACCACGCCCTGCAGATCCACATCCGGCCAGGCGGCCTCCAGCGCGGCGGCCATGGCGGCGCTGGCTTTCCCGGCTCCGACCACAATGCAGCGGCCGCGCGGTTTCTCCGGCAGAGCTTTGATAAGCGCTTCGTGGGGATCGGCACTCTTCACCGCCGCCATGAAGATCTCAGTAAGCGCCCCTCTCAGGGCGCTGTCGTCGTGTTGAGCCATAGGTCAGCCTTCTGCGATGGCGCGGATCACCGCCTGGGTGACCTCGCGGGTATTGGCCGTGCCGCCCACGTCCGGGGTCATGATCCCCTCGGCGCAGACCTGCTCCACGGCGGTCATCAGACGGGCGGCGGCTTCGCCTTCACCAAGATGCTCCAGCATCTGCGCCGCGGTCCAGAAGCTGGCGACCGGGTTGGCGATGCCCTTGCCGGTGATATCAAACGCCGAGCCGTGGATCGGTTCGAACATCGACGGGAAGCGGCGCTCCGGGTCGATATTGGCAGTCGGTGCCACACCCAGGCTGCCCGCCAGGGCGCCTGCCAGATCGGAGAGGATGTCGGCGTGCAGGTTGGTGGCCACGATGGTGTCCAGCGACTCCGGGTGCAGGGTCATACGGACGGTCATGGCATCCACCAGCATTTTGTCCCAGGTAACGTCCGGGAACTCACGGGCGACTTCGGCGGCGATCTCATCCCACATCACCATCCCGTGACGCTGGGCGTTGGACTTGGTCACCACGGTTAACAGCTTGCGCGGACGCGTCTGCGCCAGGCGGAAGGCATAGCGCATAATGCGCGTCACCCCGGTGCGGGTGAAAATCGCCACCTCGGTGCCCACCTCTTCCGGCAGACCGCGGTGCGCTCGCCCGCCGTGACCGGAGTATTCCCCTTCCGAGTTCTCACGCACAATCACCCAGTCGAGGGTGCCCGGCACCGCCTTGCGCAGCGGAGACTGAATGCCCGGCAGGATTTTGGTCGGTCGCACGTTGGCGTACTGGTCGAAGCCCTGGCAAATCGGCAGACGCAGCCCCCACAGGGTGATGTGGTCCGGCACGTCCGGGGCACCCACAGCGCCAAAGTAGATGGCATCAAAAGCTTTTAACTGCGCCAGTCCGTCCTCCGGCATCATCACGCCGTGGGTTTTGTAATAGTCCGAACCCCATTCAAAGGTGTGTACCGAGAAACGCATATTTCCCTGACGCTGCGCCAGCGCATGTAACACCTCCACCCCTGCGGTGATCACTTCCGGGCCGATACCGTCTGCGGGGATGGCTGCAATCGCGTAATCTTTCATCTGTGTTTCCTTTAATTAATGTTTTGACTGAACTAAGGGTTCGCTGGTCTGGGTTTTACGGCTGGATGCCGACAGCCAGAGCACAACAAGCGAGGAGAGAATCAGTAACCCGGCGACAAACCACAGCCCCCAGGTGTAACTGCCGGTGTGCTGCTTAATCAGGCCAATCATGAACGGGCCGACAAAGCCGCCGAGATTGCCGAGTGAGTTGATGGTGGCGATACCTGCAGCCGCCGCCGAACCGGAAAGGAACAGCGTTGGCATGCTCCACAGCGGCGGTTTAGAGGCGCTGATGCCGCAGTTAACGATGGTCAGGGCCAGGATCACGCCGACAATGCTTGCCGTACTGCCCGCCATAAACAGCCCGGCAGCAGCCACGATGCAGGCGGCAATCACGTGCCACGAGCGCTCGCCGGTTTTGTCCGAATGACGCGCCCAGAGCACCATCGCCACCACCGCAATCACCGCCGGAATAGCGTTCAGCAGGCCGACGGTCATGGAGGAGACGCCGAGGGTTTTGATGATCTGCGGTGACCAGATACCCAGGGTATAGAGTCCGGCGGAGGTGCCGAAGTAGACCAGGGAGAGCGCCAGCACGCGTTTATCCAGCAGCCCTTTCCAGACGCTGTGCTGCGCCGTGGCCTGTTTCGCCGCCTGCTCGCGTTGCAGGGTGCCAATCAGCCAGCCGCGCTCCTCTTCGCTGAGCCATTTCGCTTTTTCCGGGCGGTCGGTCAGCCAGAACAGCACCACCACGCCGAGGATCACCGCCGGAACCGCTTCCAGAACAAACATCCACTGCCAGCCGGCAAAGCCCATCATGCCGTGCATCTCCAGCAGCGCGGCGGAGATCGGCGAGCCGAGCGCGGTGGAGATGGGGGCCGCCGCCATAAAGATGGCTGTGACCTGAGCGCGCTTTTGTGCCGGGAACCAGTAGCTTAAGTAGAGGATGATCCCCGGGAAGAACCCGGCTTCCGCCACGCCGAGCAGGAAACGCAGGGTGTAGAAGCTGGTGGTGCCCTGAACAAAGGCCATGCCACCGGAGACCAGCCCCCAGGTGATCATCACCCGCGCAATCCAGATGCGCGCCCCGACCTTGTGCAGGATGAGGTTGGACGGGACTTCAAACAGGAAGTAGCCGAGGAAGAAGATCCCAGCCCCAAAGCCAAACACCGCCGGAGAGAATCCGAGGTCGGCATTCATGGTGAGCGCCGCGAAACCGATGTTCACGCGGTCAAGGAAGGCGATGAAGTACAACAGCATGATGAAGGGCACGATTCGCAAGGTGATTTTGCGCATTACCCGTTGTTCGATTGTGCAGGTCATGTGAGGTGTTCCTCTAATTATTTTGTAGGGTACGCAGTCGGGCTGCTTTGATGAGTATGCTGATATTTCTTGCATGATCATGCGCATCGGTTTATACAAAAAAATGCAATAATCACGAGCGAGCCAAAATGGAACTACAACACCTGCGCTGTTTCCTGGCGGTGGCAGAGACCCTGCATTTCGGCCAGGCGGCACAGCGGCTGGATATGCTGCCCTCCGCCCTGGGAAGAAACATTCGTCTTTTAGAAGAGGCACTTGGCACGCGTCTGTTTACCCGATCGACCCGCCGGGTGGCGCTCACCGAGAACGGCGTCCTGCTACGGGAAGAGGCGCGAAAACTGCTCGCCCATGCCGACGCGATTATGTTGCAATTTCGTCAAAATCCGCGCCGCTCGCAGCCGCTTTTACGCGTCGGAACTATCGACAGTGCGGCCATCGGCTTACTGCCCGGGCTGCTGCAGCTGTTCCGCCAGCACTACCCGGAGGTGGAGATCCAGCTGTTCGAGGATAAGACGGTGCATCTGCTGCCGAAGCTGAAAAGCGGCAGGCTGGACCTGGTGTTTATCCGCCCGCCTGCCCAGCTCGACGTGCAGTTTGGCCGGGCGTTTTTGTGCAACGAGCCGGGTATTCTGGCCCTGCCCGCCAGCCATCCTTTTGCGGAGCGCGACGCGGTGGATATTGTGGAGCTGGAAGGGATGCCGATGATCCTGCCCGAGCGGCGTTCACGCCCGCACAGCCACGACCTGACCATGAAGCTGTTCCATCACGCTGGCATTGAGGTGACAGTGTCACAGATGGCGGATGAGAAGCAGACCATTATCAATCTGGTGGCGGCGGGAATTGGGCTGGCGATTGTGCCCGCATGGAGCAGTCGCTATCTGATGCCGGGGGTAAAGTTTGTGAAGCTGAACGGTGCCGATCGGATGGGAATGCCGCTGGAGGCAGTGTGGATGGCCGGAGCACAGGATGAGATTCGGGATAATATGCTATTGATGCTTGACGAGCATCCGGAGTTGTATGTTTAGCACCGTGCGGTATGTTTGCCGGGCGGCGCTGCGCTTGCCCGGCCTACGAGTTCCGTGCCCGTGTAGGCCGGGCAAGGCGTAGCCGCCACCCGGCAAATCCAGGCTGCGGCCTGAACCCGGGAAGCACTCCTCGTGATAGAACCGCACACTAATATCCCATTTCCCTATAAGCTTCATTGGTTTTTAAAAAAAACGCTAAGCAACCTGTACTAATAAACCCGACGAAAGGGATGAAGATACTCGCAATAAGCCCCAAAAGAGATAGCGGGTCATTTTTATCTGAGAAACTAATGTGATACGCAAAGAGTGAAACTACACAGAAAAATGCAGCCATAACCGAAGGCATAATTGGATTACTCCAGTTCCCCCATTCGAGGTTTGCAGGGATACTGGTCTTCTGGGAAGAAAGCGCAGTAATACTAAATTTGTTTTTTTCTGAAGAAGCTACCAACTGCTCCCCTTGGGCATATTTTACCGCATCTGCGGCCATCGCCAGCGCCAGCCATCGATACCCGACACTCTTTTCACCGAAAGAGGCATCTACATCCAACCGCGCCGCTGCCAGCCCCCTTTCATCCAGAGCCTGCATTAACGGGTATTTCTCAGTGCGCGACAGACCAGTATGCCAGAGCGTTTTCGGTGTAAGTACCGATCCTGCCTCCAGATAGACAGGCATTTTTTCCTCAACGTCTGCCACACCGGCCATGGGCTGATACATATAAACCGGTTTTTCACCTTCTACCCGGACATAATGATTGGTTAGCAGGTATGCACTCGCATTTTCCATCCGCTTTGATTCGCGGTCTTCTTCATGCAAATCAACAATAACGATTAACCGGTTTTCAACCCTGTAATCCGACAGGTTGACCCACTTGTTGATAAGCGAGTAATCAGGGCATTCCGTACTGTACTCAATGTTGCAGGTATTGGTAGGAACCACACCTAACCGTTCCAGCGAGCGTTTCAATTCGTCAACGCAAGCTTCATTCCCCCCGCAAACCCAGACTACGATTTCAAGAACGCGATAATTATTTCCCTTTAGCTTTTCAGCCATTGGGGCCAGTAGACGGTTAAATATCTGTTCATTACGGGTCTGGTCGAACGACGCTTCCAGCTGAATTTTAACCGGTGTTTTTGGTGCAAGCGGAAACTCCCCTTCCAGCTTCAACATATTTAGCGCCGGATGTTCCAGCGGAGTAATTGCAGACCAGGATGCAATAGCTATATTTTTCCGGGCATAGGTTTGTAAATTAATTTCCCGTTCTTTTGCAATGAATTTACGGGTTTCAAAATAGTGAATACTGGCGTTATGAAACATGAAGGCTGTATAAACCAATACAGAAACCAGGCAGATGGGAAGAATAACTGAAGGCACAAAAAAAATGCCCGTAACATGTTCCTTTTCAGGCCAGGTTAATGCTCTGATCAACAGACCCGCGCCAGTGGCAACAACATATAAGACAATAATAACCGCGACGGGCACATCTTTATCTGCGTCTGGCTGTTTAGGGTATAACCACCACGCTTTCATCACGAAGCCCCCGCAACAGGCAAGGTACTTTTGATTTCGCAGCCACAGGCCGCATGACAACCATCCACCACAACCCCTCTGCCGTGCATAGTCCAGGTGGGATGACATTCATTGATAGGAAAAGTCCCTTTGTGCGTCGGGCATTGCACAAAATCACCTCTCAGGGCCACGGGCTTACCCATAAAGTCTGCACAGGAGGCTGTTGTTACCTTTCCACCGCTTACCAGCGGGTCATTTAATCGAATTACACCTTTCATTATTTTTATCTCCTTATTGTCCTGCATCCATGTCACAGCGCATACGATCCCAGCCGGTGTAGCCTTTAACTTCAGGTACTTTGTCGGGTAGGCCCTGATAGTTTGCTTTAAACTGGGCTGTATTATCTTTAAGAGCTTGTTTAGTGATGTAATCCATTCCCCAAGCTGGCCCTGGGAAACGGGGTTCCAGCCTCCCATTTACTGTGCTTCCCATACCGTCATCGACGGTATATTCAATCCCCGGTCCACCAGGCAGTATGCGCGGATCTTCAAACGGCTTTGACGACATATAGAGCCCATGTTTGGTCTGCAAAAAGCCCTGATCGTTGACAACGGTGAAAGATACGGCATCTTCGGCAGGCGCTCTGTTATCCCCGTTCGGTTCATTATGTCCGGGAGCAAAGCCAACCGCCCTCCAGGTTTGACCATAATCTTTTGAAACAAGGAAGCCATCAACTTGCCAGTTGGTAATTGCTATATATTTCTCAGAAGGATGGATGAATTTTCGTGTAAAAATTCGATAAAACTGACTGGCTGGTGTGGTGTGAATACCTCGTTTAGTATCCGTATACCAGAGTTCCCCTTCGCAACCCCAGCCCTTAAGCTCCAGGTAACGGTGATCATCAAACCGATAAACCACTTGTGTAGGCGGCTCTTTCGCCAAACTATTCGCAGTCAGTAAAATAGTGGCAACTGCGAGAACAATACATAATCCTTTCATTATTTATCGCCTCGCATCCATGTCACAGCGCATACGATCCCAGCCGGTGTAACCCTTCACTTCAGGAACTTTGTCGGGTAAGCCTTGCCAGTTCGTCTTGAATTGCTGTGTACTGTTTTCAAGTCCTTGCTTAGTCATGTAGATCATCCCCCATGACCACCCAGGTGAGCGTGGCTCTAGCTTCCCATTTACTGTGCTTCCCATACCATCATCCACGGTAAATTTAATACCCGGTCCACCAGGCAGAATGCGCGGATCTTCAAACGGCTTTGACGACATATAGAGCCGATGTTTGGTCTGCAAAAAGCCCTGATCGTTGACAACGGTGAATGATAATACGTCTTCGGCGGGAGCGTAGTCATCACCATTTGGTTCATTATGCCCTGGAGCAAAGCCAACCGCCCTCCAGGTTTCGCCATAATCTTTCGAAACAAGGAAACCATCCACTTCCCAGTTTGGGATAGAAATATAACGTTCTGAAGGATGAATAAATTTGCGGGTGAATATTCGATAAAACTGAAAGTAAGGCTGTGAATGAATGCCACGCTTTGTATCGGTATACCAGAGCTCTCCCTGACAATCCCAGCCTTTGAGTTCCAGATAGCGATGGTTATCGAACCGATAAACCACCTGAGTCGGCGGCTCTTTCGCGATACCCTTCGCAGTCAGTAGAATAGTCATCACTGCGAGAACAGCACATAATCCTTTCATCTCTTATCGCCCCGCATCCATGTCACAACGCATACGATCCCAGCCGGTATAGTTTTTCACTTCAGGGACTTTGTCGGGTAGGCCCTGATAGTTTACTTTAAACTGGGCCGTATCATCTTTTAGAGCTTGTTTAGTAATATAATCCAGCCCCCAGGCAAGGCCAGAAGAGCCAGGTTTCAGTTTCCCATGTACAGTGCCTCCCATACCATCGTCTACAGTATATTCAATGCCTGGGCCGCCAGGCAGAATACGCGGATCTTCAAACGGCTTTGACGACATATAGAGCCGATGTTTGGTCTGCAAAAATCCCTGATCGTTGACAACGGTAAAGGACACGGCATCTTCGGCAGGCGCTCTGTTATCCCCGTTCGGTTCATTATGTCCGGGAGCAAAGCCAACAGACCTCCATGTTTGACCATAATCTTTTGAAACAAGGAAGCCATCCACTTGCCAGTTGGTAATTGCTATATATTTCTCAGAAGGGTGGATAAATTTTCGTGTAAAAATTCGATAAAACTGACTGGCTGGTGTGGTGTGAATACCTCGTTTAGTGTCCGTATACCAGAGTTCCCCTTCGCAACCCCAGCCCTTAAGCTCCAGGTAACGATGATCATCAAACCGATAAACCACTTGTGTAGGTGGCTCTTTCGCCAAACTATTCGCAGTCAGTAAAATAGTGGCCACTGCGAAAACTATACATAGTCCTTTCATGCTCAATCCTTAAGCCAGCTGGCTGTCACTTTTAGGTTTTGGCATTTCCCATTGCAATAACTTCCTTTCCTGAAAGTCTTCTGCTTTGAAAACGCCCATATCGATATACTTCGGGTTACGAACATTAGGTCGGATACCGGCATAATTATTCTCCACGCCGTATTCCCCTTTAGGCAGCACTCCATCGGGCTTATTCATGTGAAATTTGGTAAGTATTTCTGGTAACCTACCTGACCGGAAGTACTCTTTCACGTCACTCTTTTTATTCAATGGATCTCGCCAGTCCGCCAGATGTAACAACTCTTCCCAGAACTTCCCGGCCTTATAATCAAACGATTTGCACTGCCCAATCGCCACGTCAAAGGCCATCGCCTGAGACGGCGCAAATTCACTCATCACAATGGAAGAGTGCTGGCTGTAGCCTACCGGATCCGTTTTCTGCCACTCTTTTTCCAGCTCTTCACGGGTTTTTAACCAGGTAACAGACAGTACCGGATACTCTTTTGAACCCGTAACCTTCCCTTCAATGACTGTATGTTTCCGGGCAATACTTTCAATCTCAAGTTCATCAGGCGTTAAGACATGCCCCGGTTTCCAGCTAATACGCTTATAGCTGTTGAGCATATACATTGCACAGTCCGTGCGCTTAATAGCGCGGGCTTTGGCGGAATAGGAGATGTAAGCGTCCGGACTGTCCGGATCGATATAATAGGTATAAGGTTTGTCACTGGTTTTTGGATCGTTATCAGGACGGTTATCCTGCCCCTGGAGTTTAAACGTAAACGGCTCCGGTAATTCCTCGCCGTTAATGACCACATCACGAAAGTTATAACTGCTGTTCGTCAGGAATGCATATTCTGCATCCCCCTCCTTTTGTGGCGGTAACTTAAAGGGATTTGCGTTCGGGGCTTTTCCCACCTCACCGTGCTGGTAAAAGACGCGCTGATACAGATTAGGAATATCACGGGCTATTTTCTGAGGGATGCCCCGCCAGCCGAACCCCTGCACATTCTCCAGCGATACGACGCCGTCGTTCGGGCAAAAATAGTTGTACACCTTGCCGTCATTGCTCCGACAATATCGGTCATCGGTTCGCAACGGGTTATCGGAAGGTTTACGCAGGGTACAGGAGGCTTCCAGCGCCAGTATGTCACTCTCCGATATATTTTCACCCCCTTTCCATTGCGTATACATCAGGTTACAGAAGTTTTTGAAGGTGTTCTGTCTTGCGGCGTTGGTCTGTTGATATCCAGGCTGAATATTTTCAGCCACACGCGATTCCAGGGAATAGGGGGAATGGTTAAGAATGACACAATTTACCGGGTCATAACCGGCTTGCTTAACCAGCATATTCGCCAGCATGGTTATGATCGTGCCCTGACTGTGTGCCACCACATTGATAGTATCATTTGCTGTTATGGGCTCTCGGCGGATAGTCATAATCAAATCCGCCAGTCGTTGAGCGGCAAAAAACTGATAAATGCGGTGCGGGTTTTCATAAATGGGATGCGTAAAGTCACCTCCATTGAAGTGCAAAGACGCAAATCCCGCTGCGGCCACACCAAAGCCACCCGCACCCGGCCCTAACATATCCGGGATAGTGGTAGTGGCATTAGCGAAGGTCCCGCCATTTTTGGCAAAGTGCATATCAAGCACATTTTTGAAGTTATCGTTCTGGTACTTAAACGGCCCTTGTCCGTCATTACCCAGCGCCTTTTTATTTTCCAGGTTATGTTCCTGATACGCATCATAGGGCAAACGGGCGTTATCACTCAGCTTGCCAACCTCCTCGCGGTAGCGCTTCTGGTCTTCCCGGTAGTCGTCAAATGTCACCGGTTTATATCCCCAGTAAAACGGGATGATGGGCGAGCGACCGGGAGCGGTGATTCTGTAATCTTTCCATTCATGGGGATAAAAATCCTGCCGGTTAAGCCGTTTGCCCAGTCCTTTAAGAATTCCCTTCTCCTGATTCTGGTAGGCTTCACCCACGTCGTTCACCCCGTGAACCAGAATCACGATACCCGGCATCGGGCGCGGCACCCCGACACTGCGCGTCTGGGCAACTTCACCCAGACTTTTATGTACCGGAATATCGCCCTCAGAAATCACACGCGGTGCGTAGGGTCTGGTCTTCGTCTCCGTCATTCCATCAGCTCCATCAGCTCCATTTTGTAATAATAGTTTCTGTCCAGCGAAGGCTCGCTTATTCCCTCAGTTCCTGTAAATGAATGGACATCAGGAATAATGTTTTTGTTATGAAGTATATATAATAAATATCGGTTTAAGGTGGCCTGCTGCTGAACCGCCTCGGTTTTCCCTGCCATAGCCGAACATCCTTTAATAAACGGTAATTTTATTTACATAATAACACCAAGCCTTATATTAAATATGATTTAGCCATGCAAAAACAAACATCGTAGAAATAAAAACATTCATTTAATGGATTTATAAATATAAGAGAATGATTGCGCGAATATAAAATACGCACCCTCCACCCAAATTTGAATAAAAAATGAAGAATAGATTCTTTTAATCGGCAGCTCCATTCGCCGGGCGGCGGCTACGCCTTACCCGGCCTACACGGGCACGGAACCCGTAGGCCGGGCAAGGCGTAGCCGCCGCCCGGCAAAGCACTTACATCGAATAACCCGGCTTCTTAATAAGCTCATCCAGCTTCGGGCCAATCTCCGTATCCCAGACCTGTGCTTTCCAGTCCGCTTCCTGAACTTCGTTCAGGGCCACGGAGATGGAGCGATCTTTACTGTTCAAATGACGGGTGATCACCTCGGCGATATCCGCTGCCAGGGCGGTTTTTTGTTCGTCGTTCAGGTCGCGGGGAAAACATTTGATATCAACGTGTGGCATATGCAGGGCTCCTTTTGAATGTGCATTCCAGACTAGCAGAGAATGTTGTTGTCTTTTAACACCTTGTGCAGTTTCGGGAGCTTGCACAGGCTATCGGCAATCGCCGTGATGTTCGGCGTGTTGGCGGCAAACCAGTCCGGGCGGGGTCCCCAGATGCGCATCACGCACAGGTAGCAGTCCACCAGCGTGATCTCTTCGCCAAAGGCATAGGGGGCGGCCTTCAGGTGATTATCCAGCCACAGATAGAGCGATTTACGGTATTCAATGCAGTTTTTTTGCAACTGGTCAGGCGCATCCGGCGCCCAACGCTCCGGGTAATCCGCATAGGTAAAAGTGGGATAAACGTTAGCGACCAGCCAGATCAGCAGGCGCTGAAACTGCTGACGCTCCGCGCGTCCGACCGGGGGCGCCAGCTCCGGACAGCGGTCGAGGATCATCAACGCGATCGCCGCCGTTTCTGTCATGATCTCGCCATTTTCCAGCTCGAGGGTCGGGACCTGACACAGAGGATTGAGTTTTTCCAGCAGCTCTCGCGTGGCACCCGGTTTATCGAAACCCTCGACGTCGATGAACTGATAGGGAATGTCGGCCAGGGTCAGCATCACCTCACTGATGGCTGAGCCCCAGCCCGGTACGCCATAGACTTTAATCATGCTCTCTCCACTTGCGGGTCAAAACCCTAAGTGTAGAGCAGCATCAGTAGGTGATCCCCGGCGGATTGACCACCGACTGCGCCACCGCTTCACCCTGCTCGCCCCAGCGCGCCAGCACCCGCTGGTACTCACCCCGCTGGATAGCCCCGTCCAGCGCGGCCTGTAAGGCATACACCAGCTCGTTACCCTTTTTGGTGGTGGTCGCCACATAGGCTTTTTTCGGCCCCAGCCCCACCACCTTTGTTTTGCCGGTAAGCGCCGCTTTATAGGCCGAGACCGACTGCGGGCCAAAGAACACATCCGCCCTGCCGGACTGAATATAGAGATTGCCGGAGGCGTCGTCGGTCAGGTAAACCGGTAGCGCTGGCTCACGCCCGGCATTTTTGTTCTCCTCGTTCCAGCCCAGCAGGATGCGTTCCTGGTTGGTGCCGGACCCGACAATCACCTTCTTGCCCGCCAGATCGGCGGCGTTTTTGATCGTCTGCACCTCACTGGTGGATTTCACCGAGAAGGCCAGGTTATCGACGCGATAGGTGGCGAAATCAAACTTCTGTTTCCGCTGCTCGGTCACCGCAATGTTCACCAGCGCCACGTCATAGCGCCCGGAGGTGATGCCCAGCGGCCAGTCCTCCCACGCCGTCGGCACCAGTTTGAGCTTTAAGCCGAGGCTGCCCGCCAGCAGCCGGGCGATGTCCGGGTCGCTGCCGATGCGGGTGCGGTTGTCGCTGGCCAGCAGCGCCAGCGGCGGTGAGTTGAGGGCCGAAATCGCCACGGTTAAGGTTCCTGGTTCAACAAACTTGTAGCTGGCCGGGATCTTCGCCACCGCCTGCGGATCTACCGTCACCGGCAGCGGCTGCTCGTTGGCCTTTAAATCAATCTCCGCGTGGCTTGCAGAGGCCACCAGTAACAATGCCAGTACTCCCTTTTTCATCTTCTCTCCTCAAAGCACTTTGGACAGGAACTGCCGCGTTCGGGCGTGGGACGGACGGTTCAACACCTCGTCGCTGCTGCCCTGCTCAACAATTTTGCCGTCGACCATAAACACCACCTGATCCGCCACTTCACGGGCAAAGCCAATCTCATGGGTCACCACCACCAGCGTAGTGCCGGAGCGGGCCAGCTTTTTGATGACGTCCAGCACCTCGCCCACCAGTTCAGGATCCAGGGCCGAGGTCGGTTCATCAAACAGGATCACCCGTGGGCGCAGCGCCAGAGCGCGGGCAATGGCGATCCGCTGCTGCTGTCCGCCGGAAAGATGGCGCGACCAGGCGTCGGCTTTATCCCGCAGCCCCACCACGTCCAGCAGATCGTAAGCCCGCTCGATGGCCGCTTTACGGCTCAGCTGTTTGTGGGCAATGGGGGCCTCAATCAGGTTCTCCAGCACCGTCAGATGCGGGAACAAGTTAAAGTTCTGGAACACGTAGCCCACGTTAACGCGCTGCTTGAGAATCGCCTTCTCCTTCAGCTCGTAGAGCGTGTTGCCCTCCCGGCGATAGCCGATGTAGTCCCCGTCAATCTGGATAAAGCCTTCATCCACGCGTTCAAGGTGGTTGATGGTGCGCAGCAAAGTCGATTTACCCGAGCCGGACGGCCCGAGGATCACCGTTACCGAGCCCGGGGGGATCTCCAGCGAGACGTTATCCAGCGCCTTGTGGCGGCCAAAAAACTTGCTTACGCCGGTAATGGAAATATGTCCTTCAGGAGAGGCTTGCATGGACAGGCTCCTGTGTCGATTGGGTGGTCACGGAACGGCTGCGGGTGGCGCGGGTGCTGTTCACCGCCGAGCGTCGCTCGCTGCGGGCCAGACCGCGTTCAACCAGATGCTGAATGGCGGAGAGCACGGTGGTGATCACCAGATACCAGACGGCACCGACCATCAGCAGCGGGATCACCTCCTGGGTGCGGTTGTAGATCATCTGGATGGTGTAGAACAGTTCCGGCATCGCCAGGACGTACACCATCGCCGTGCCCTTGGCGAGGCTGATAATTTCGTTGAACCCGGCCGGGAGAATGGTGCGCAGCGCCTGAGGCAGAATGATGCGCAGGGTGCGGCGCGATGCCGGTAAACCCAGCGCTGCGGCGGCTTCGTACTGGCCGTGATCGACCCCTAAGAAGCCGCCGCGAATGATCTCCGCGGTATAGGCGCTCTGCACCAGCGTCAGCCCCACCACCGCGGTGGAGAATTGCCCCAGTACGTTGATCGTTTCATAGCTGCCCCAGGTGATGCCGGTAAAGGGCACGCCAAGGGAGAGCGTGTCGTACAGATAGGAGAAGTTGTAGAGGATGATCAGGACCACAATCAGCGGCAGGGAGCGGAACAGCCAGATATAGCCCCACGCCAGACTGCTCAGCAGCCACGAGGAGGAGAGCCGTGCCAGCGCCAGCATGCCGCCGATCACCACGCTGAGGGCGGTGCCGATCAGCGTCAGCAGCAGCGTCTGTCCCACCCCTTCGAGGATCACCGGGTCAAAGAACCAGCGGGCAAAGACCGCCCATTCCCAGCGCGGATTAAAGGCCACCGACTGGATGACCACCGCCAGGACAAACAGCGCGACAACGGCGCCTGCGGTGCGCAGCGGGTAGCGCGCCGGGACCACTTTGATGGTTTCAACGTTGCTCATCGTCGTTCCTCATGCTGATTTACTGAACGCTTCGCGTACCAGCGTTTTGGTGAAGCGCAGCCGTCCATCGAACGGCGGCTGGCTGTACTCTTCCGGGTCGCGGGACAGGTCGAACTGCGCCGCGTAGCCCTGGCTCAGGTAGAGCCGTACCGCTTCCGGCTGGCGAAAGCCGGTGGTGAGGTAGATCTGGCTGTAGCCGGCCAGCACCGCCCGCCTCTCCAGCTCCTGCACCACCCGGGCGGCAAGCCCCTGCTGACGCAGGGATTTGTCGGTCCAGATACGTTTGATCTCGGCGGTCTGCGCATCAAAAGGTTTATATGCGCCGGTGGCGATAATTTTTCCGTCGCGCTCCAGCACAATAAACAGCCCCTGAGGCGCCAGATACCACTCGGTCAGTTCCACCTCGGCATCTTTAGAGAAGTAGTCGCCGTAGCGCGCCGCGTACTCGCCGAACAGCCCCTCGATAATGGGCTGAAGATCGGCGTCCTCCGGCGATACGTCGCGAAAAAGGTCGCTCATGGGATCTCCTTAGTCGCCGAGGCCGGCCGGGTTAACTTCTGAATTCGGGATGCGCTCCACGCCTTCACCCCAGCGGTTCAGCACCTTGTCGTAGTCGCCGTTCTTGATCACGCCGTTGAGCGCGGTCTGCACCGGCTCCGCCAGGCCGCTGCCTTTTTTCAGGGTCACGGCAATGTGCGCCGCTTTTGGCCAGCCGCCATCCACGCTGCCCACCAGTTTGGTCTTCCCGTTCAGGGCTGCTTTCCAGGCACCAATCACGTTCGGGCCAAAGTAGGCGTCCGCGCGGCCAGACTGCAGCGCCAGCGTCTGGGCGGCATCATCCTTGGTGTAGATCGGCGTGAACGGCTTCAGCCCCTTCTTCTGGTTTTCGGCATCCCACGCCAGCAGGATCGCTTCCTGGTTGGTGCCGGAACCCACGATAATCCGCAGCCCGGCGATGTCTTCCGCCGTCTCAAGTTTCTTGATTGGACTGGTGGATTTCACGTAGAAGCCCAGCGAGTCTTTACGGTAGGTGGCAAAGTCGAACTTCTCTTTGCGCTCTTTGGTAACGGTGATGTTGCTGATTGCCGCGTCGTATTTCCCGGACGTCACGCCCAACGGCCAGTCCTCCCAGGAGGTCGGCACCACATTTAGCTCCAGCCCGAGGCTGTCAGCCACCAGACGGGCGATATCGGCCTCGCTGCCAATCAGGGTTTTGTTGTCATCGGCAAACACCGTCAGCGGCGGCTGGCTGAGCCCGGCGATCGCCACGGTGAATTTCCCCGGCACTACCGGCTTAAAGCTGGCCGGGAGCTGGGCGATAGCTTCCGGGTTTTTCGCGGTATTGATCGGCGTTTTGTTGGCCTCGAGGCTCACCCCGGTGCCGTTAATATTGACGTTCTCTGCCCAGACGGCAGGGGTAAAGGCCAGCGCGAGCGCCAGAATAAGCGATGATTTTTTCATGGCAGGTTCTCTTAAGATTTCATTATTGTTGTGTGAACTGATTTACAGGCTGCTCTAACCCCAGGCTCTCACGCAGGGTGGTGCCGGGATATTCAGTGCGGAACAGGCCGCGCGCCTGCAACAGCGGCACCACCTGGTCAACAAAACGCGGGAAGGTGTCCGGCGTGCCGCCCTGGATGATAAAGCCATCCGCCGCATAGCCTTCAAACCACTGCTGCAGGCCGTCGGCCACCTGCTCCGGGGTGCCGGAAAAACGCGGACGCGGCGAGGCGGCTTCCAGCGCCACCTGACGCAGGGTTAAGTTGCGCTCCCGGGCGTTGCGTTTGATCTCGTCCGTGGTGCTGCGGAAGCTGTTTTTGCCAAGATCGCCGATATCAGGGAAGGCCTCATCCAGCGGATACTGGCTGAAGTCGTGATGCTCGAAGTAGCGGCCAAGATAGTTCAGGGCATCGTTGATGGAGACCAGCGCCGCGGTGGTCTGGTACTGCTCCTCCACGTCGTCAGCATCGTTTCCGACAATGACGCTCACCCCCTGGAAGATGTGCAGCTCGTCGGCACTGCGACCATGCTGTTTGAGCTGGCTTTTCACGTCGTGCCAGAACGCCTGGGCCTCCTCAAAGGTTTCGTGATGGGTGAAGATGGCGTCGGCATGTTTCGCCGCCAGCTTTTTGCCGTCGTCAGAGGCCCCGGCCTGGAAGACGATCGGCCTGCCCTGTGGGGTGCGGCCAATGTTCAGCGGCCCCGCCACCTTAAAGAAATCGCCGTGGTGATCGAGGGTGTGCAGCTTTTCAGGGTCGAAGAACTGCCCGGTCTCTTTGTTGCGCACAAAGGCATCGCCCTCCCAGGAGTCCCACAGCCCTTTCACCACGTCGAGATACTCGTCGGCGATGCGGTAACGCAGGGCGTGTTCGGGGTGCTTGTCGCGGGAGAAGTTCTTCGCCGACCCTTCCAGCGGCGACGTCACCACGTTCCAGCCTGCCCGGCCATTGCTCAGGTGATCGAGGCTGGCAAACTGACGCGCCACGGTGAAGGGCTCGCTGTAGGAGGTGGACAAGGTCCCCACCAGCCCCAGCCGTGAGGTGACGGTCGCCAGCGCCGACAGCAGGGTCAGGGGCTCAAAGCGGTTGAGGAAATGCGGAATCGACTTCTCGTTGATGTACAGGCCGTCGGCGACAAAGATAAAGTCGAGCTTGCCCGCTTCGGCCTTCAGGGCCGTCTCTTTGACGAATTCAAAATTGATGCTGGCATCGGCGGGAGCCGCCGGGTGACGCCAGGCCGACATGTTCCCCGATGCGCCGTGCAATATGGTGCCAAGACGCAGCTGTCGTGTTGCGGACATATTCACTCCTTACCCTTAAAGTTGATTCAGTGCTTTTTCCGCAAGCCGGGCGAAGTATCGCGCGGCGGGTTCGATTAAGGCTTCGTCCGGGTTAAAGGCCGGATGATGCAAACCATACTGGCTGGCGCTGCCGATGCTGACGAAGGCGCCGGGGATCTGCTGCAGGTAGACGGCGAAATCCTCCCCACCCATGTGCAGCTCGGCCTGCTGCGTTTCGTAGCCGGTTTCCCGCGCCACCGAGGTGGCAAACTCGGCCCAGGTCGCATCGTTGACCAGCGCGGTGGGCCCGGCGTACCAGGTGATATCGATCTGCGCGTTAAAGGCGCTGGCGAACCCGGCGGCGATCTCCGCCACCCGGGCCTTCACGTTCTGCTGCACCTCGGTGCGATGGGTTCTGAGGGTGCCTTCCAGCTCGACGCTTTCCGGCAGGACGTTCCAGGTGTTGCCCCCGGTAATGCGCGTTACGCTCAGCACCACCGAATCAAGCGTGTTTACGTTGCGGCTGGCGACGCTTTGCAGCGCAGTCACCAGCTGGCTGGCGATCACGATGGCGTCGTTGCCTTCATGCGGGCGGGCGGCGTGGGCCCCTTTGCCGGTAATGCGAAATACAAAGCGGTCGACGTTGGCGTAGAACGGGCCGCCACGGGTGGCAAAGTGCCCCACCGGTAAGCCCGGCTCGTTATGCATGCCGAAGATGGCGCTGACGTCGCGCAGGGCACCGGCGCGGACCAGGCTTTTCGCGCCGCCGAAGTTCTCCTCCGCGGGCTGGAACAGGATCCGCACCCTGCCGTTAAGCTCGCTTTCCCGCGCTTTCAGCTTCAGGGCCGCGCCGAGGATCACGCTGGTGTGAACGTCGTGGCCGCAGGCGTGCATGACGCCGGCGCGCTGAGAGGTGAAGGCCACGCCGCTGCGCTCCTCAATCGGCAGGGCATCGATATCCGCACGCAGGGCGATCTGTTTGTCGCCCTTGCCCACTTCGGCCACCACGCCGGTCGCCAGGTCGTAAGGCAGAACCTTAATCCCGGCATCCCCCAGCCACTGACGCAGGCGGGCGGTGGTTTCCACTTCTTCGCCGGAGAGCTCCGGGTTCTGGTGCAGTTCGCGGCGCCACGCGATCAGCTGTTGTTCGAGGCTCATACCGCCACCTCCTTTTGCTGTCTGGCCTGGGCCAGCAGACGCAGGGACTGTACGCGGGCCGCGCCGTCGGCGACGGGGGTATCGATGATGAACTCATCAATGCCCCACTGCTGATGCAGCGCATCCAGCTGTTCGAGCACGGATTCTGCGGTGCCTGCCAGCAAAGACTGGGCGCGACGGGCGATACGCAGCGGCTCGCTGCCCGCCTGACGGGCAAAGGCGTAAGCCTGCTCTTCGCTGGCGACGGTCACCCGCTGGCCGTTGGCAAGCTCAACGCCCCACACTTCTACTGCGCTTGCCAGCGCTTCGGCCTGCTCCTGGGTTGGGGCCACGATGGCCTGCACTGCGACAATCACCTCCCGGGCGCTGTGGGCGCGCCAGGTGCCGATCACCTCGCGAAGCAAATCGGGATCGCCATTCAGATGGGCGGCAAAAACGAAGTCCCAGTCGAGGCTGGCGGCGAGGCGCGCGCTCTCCGTGCTGGCTCCCAGCAGGAAACCCGCCGCAGGCACCTGCGGCTGCGGGGTGGCGCGAACCGCCTCCTCCTGTGACGTCGGCTTGATCCAGCCGTTCAACTGAGCCAATTGGGACGCGAAATCGCCCTTCTCCTGCTGGCTGAGGCCGAGCTGTAACGCCCTGGTCGAGAGCGGCAGACCGCCGGGTGCTTTGCCGACGCCCAGATCCACGCGACCGGGTGCGATGGCCGCCAGCAGGTTGAAGTTTTCCGCTACTTTGTACGGGCTGTAGTGTTGCAGCATCACCCCGCCGGAGCCGACGCGAATGCGACGCGTCTGCCCCAGGATCCAGGCAATCAGCAGCTCCGGCGACGGGCTCGCCAGCTGAGGGGTGTTGTGGTGTTCGGCAATCCAGAAGCGGTGATAATCCAGGGTTTCGGCCTGCTGCGCCAGGCTCAAGGTGCGCGCCAGCGCATCGGCGGCCGTTTCGTGTTCTGCGACAGGACTTTTATCCAGAATGCTGATTCGCCAGGACATGTTGCAATCTCGTTTGACTAAACATGTCGCCATTATTAAAGGGCGATTTCACCTCTGAGAAACAATTAATTTACATTTGGTTTGCCGGATTTCAGATATACAGCACTGGATTACAGCGAAGAACGTAGCCCGGCGATCAGGGCGTCGGCCTGCTGGCGGGAGGTGATGCGCACGAAGCGAATGTGGGCATAGTTCGGGTTGTGCATGTCTGATTCATAGCGGGCCCGGTTGCTGCGCCAGGTTTTGATGGTCCACAGCAGGATGGAATCACGGCTGAAGAAGGAGCGGCGAAAGCTCTCCCGGTTGCCGGTACCGGGCCACAATTCCTGCTGCGTCCAGGCGCGTTTCGCCGCGCGGGTCACCGCCTGGCGCAGGGTGCGGGCCAAGCCGTAATCCACCCACACCACCAGATCGACCTCACGCCACTTCACGGGGCGGGTGCGGTTGTAGTTACCGTCCAGCACCCAGCCGGGGCTGGCGCTGAGGGCGGTCTCCAGCTTCGCCAAGAGGACGTCATCCGGGGTGCCCTGCCAGTCAGGGCGCCAGTACAGGGTGTCCATTTCGATACAGGGAAGCGCCAGTTCGGCGGCAATTCTGCGGGCCAGGGTGCTTTTTCCGCTGCCGCTGGTGCCAATAATATTAATTTTCATCGTTTCATCGCGGATCGGATAACGGGGTCAATATCATAATGTTTAATCAGTGTTAATGAAACGCTATTTCTGGTAGTCCGGTTTTTGTCATGGATCCATTAATTCCTTTATATTTGGCTTAAGTCGGGTTATTCCCCGTCGGACTTTATATCTGCGCTTTGTTGATTGCATTTTTATTACATCAGATGCCGTTAACAGATAAAAAATAGTTAATTGTGACGCTATCCAACTGATTAGATTTTGTGGAGAATACGCCGTCCGTTCTTTTTAAAAATAACAATTTTCTCTTGCCTGAACTCTTTTTGGGCGGCTTTACTTTACTCAGACATCACCCGGAGTTATTCATGAGGCGTAACATTCACGTTACACAAAACGAGTATTTGCTTAACGAAGGCTCGACCTTAATGTCGACCACCGATACACAAAGTCATATTACTTACGCGAATTCAGCCTTTATTGATGCCAGTGGTTATAAAGAAGAACATCTTATTGGTGAGCCCCACAATGTGATCCGCCACCCGGATATGCCTCCTGAGGCGTTCGGCGATATGTGGTTTACCCTGCAGCAGGGCGAGAGCTGGACCGGCATGGTGAAGAACCGTCGTCACAACGGGGATCATTACTGGGTGCGGGCCAACGTGACGCCGGTTTATCAAAATGACGCCCTGACCGGTTATATCTCTGTGCGAAATATACCCTCGCGCCAGGAGATTGACGCCAGTGAAGCGCTTTACGAGCGGGTGCGAAATAATGAGTTAAAAGGCCACCGTTTTTATAAAGGCGTGCTGGTACGTCGGGGTGTTCTCTCTTTTCTTTCACTATTTAAACGGCTCAGCATCACGAAACGCGTTAATTACGCCCTTGGGATTACCGCCCTGCTCACTTTCGCCGTTCCTTTATTTCTTCCTGCCGGGATAATACAGACAGTGGCGCTGACGCTGCTGTTTATTATGCTTGGGTTGTTTCTTAACAACCAGATTTGTCAGCCGTTAAAAACCATCGTAAAACAGATGCAGCGTGTGGTTTCGGGTCGCAAAACGGATCACAGCCATTTCGATCGCGTCGATGAATTAGGCTTAATGATGCGGCTGGTTAATCAATCCGGCTTAAACCTCAACTCGCTGGTGGATGATGTCGGGGCGCAGATCGGCGGCATCCGCGATATCAGCCAGCAGGTGGCGCAAGAAGGCGATGCGCTGCAGGCCCGCTCGGAGGAGACGGCGGACGATCTGCAGCAGACCGCCGCCGCGGTAGAAGAGATTGCCAGCGCGGTTAAGCAGACTGCCGAAACCGCAGAAGAGGCGATCCAGATGGCCGACCAGACCAGCGCCAGCGCCTACCGCGGCGAGGCGGTGATGAAGCAGACCATCGGCGTGATGCAGTCTGTCTCGCGCGATAACGGCCAGATTGTGGATATCATCGCGGTAATCGACCGTATCGCTTTCCAGACCAACATCCTGGCGCTCAATGCCGCGGTGGAAGCCGCCCGCGCCGGGGAAGCCGGACGCGGATTTGCGGTAGTGGCCGCAGAAGTGCGTAATCTGGCCCAGCACTCAGCCTCTGCGGCGAAAGAGATCGCGGCGCTGATCGAGAAAAACGTCGCCAGCGTCAATGCCGGGGTGGATATGGTGGAGCAGACCGAAACCCAGCTGACCACTATGATTGGCAACGTGCTGAACATGTCGGCTCTGATAAAAGAGATTGGACACGCCACCCAGGAGCAGACCCAGGCCCTGAGCCTGATTAATGAATCCATTTCCCGTATTGGGGTGATGACCCACAACAACAGCGGGATGGTGGAGCACGTCACCCAGGCGGCTAACCACCTGACCCAGCGCACCACCCGCCTGCAGCAGGCGATTGCGGTGTTCGGGGGCTAAGATCGTTGGGGCGAAAATGTATTTTCGCCCTAATATTAAGAGAAGTGGTATCTGGACCTGGGTAAATTGACGAACCACCTTGCTAAAGGTTATGTTCATCCCTGGAATTTCCAGAATCGTTCAGAAGGTAACTGGCATGAGAAAAAAAACCGTCACAAAAGCCCAAATTTATCGTTCCGTTGCCAGTTCAACAGCCATCGAAACAGGCGTGTCTGTGCAAAAAATTGAGCAGCAACTTAAACAGAATCTGGCTCAGGCTAAAGCCGTTGGTCTCGCCCGTTAATCGGGCAAAATATCGTTAACCAGTTGCATCATTGGGCTGTAGTTCCCCGCTACACCGGCCTGGATAGCTCTGAAATAGAAATCTTTATGCTCGTCCCACAGGCTGTAATCCAGTACGCCTTTTCCCGCCAGAACCGAATGTACATCGCAAAGTAGGCGCGACAGACGCCCATTACCCTCTCTGAATGGATGGATTAAAATAAACTCAACATGACATTCAGCCAGATACTTCACCAGCTCAATACGAGTCAGGGATTTTAGTCCATCGGAACGGGTAAGAAACTGCTTCTCAAAGCCAGCAATCAGTAAAGGGATCCTGTCGGCTGCGGCAAATTGAAAACCGTCTTTCCTAAGGTTGGCATTGCGCAATCTCCCGGCCCAATCGTAAACATTCCCCAGCCACTGGCGATGCCACTCCCGGATATGTTCAAAAGTCAGCGGTGCAGTTGGTCGGTCTTCGATAAACAATTGTTCATACAGCAACAGCAATAAGCCGGACTCCAGTGCATCCATTTCACTGGCATCAATGATCCCTAACCTGTTCACCAGAACCGAGTCATCTGAGCCAGGCTGGTAACGCTCTTCAGCGGAATTAAGTTCATATTTTGGCAAGCATTAACCTCCCCTCCAATAAATTCACAACGTTGCATCCTGCATGATCTGGATGGTAATCGAACGATCGTAGCGTTTTAGATTCACCTTATCTACCGCGATTCAGTGAATGGTCGCTGCGTGGCCTGATATCTTACGCCCTGTTCCTGACGACTCACCACCGCCGCAAAAATGGCTAACCCGGCGAAAAGGTCATATCTTTTTATAGCGACGATCGCCGCCGGGGGCCCTGAATGAATGCAGAGAAACTGACGTTAGCGTGCTCACTGCTCGCCTGGGGGGTGCTCTATTATCTGCTGGGCTGGCTCTCGCTCTTCCTCGACGGGCCCGACATCCGGACCGCCTTTATCTGGTTGCCATCTGGCGTCGCCGTCGCCGCTTTTCTGCTCACCGCTAAAAAACAGTGGCTCGCGCTGGGGCTGGTGCTGTTTATCGCCCGTCTTGCACTGGGCATAACCTTCCACCATACGTTTCACGTGTCACTGGTGCTGGGGACGTTTTCACTCCTCAGCCATCTGGGTATCGCCTGGTCGGTGCGCCACTTCTCTCGGGGTTACGATCGGCTGCACAAAATCGTCAACTGGATCATTGCCACGGTTGTCTTCAGCACCCTGAGCGCGCTGGCGGGCGTGGTCTGGCTCTCTTACCTTGCGGGCACCCTGCAAATGGCGTGGTTCTGGCTCGCCTGGAGCGCCAACGTTACCGGCACGCTGTTCGTTACGCCGCCGCTGATGGGTCTGCTGGCACCGGATAAAGATCCGCGGCGTGAGTCGCTGGGGGGCGTTTGTCTGGTGTTCGCGATCCTGCTGGCCACGCTGTTTATCTTCAGCGAGGTGCCCGACCGCAGCGATAATATCGCCCTGATCTACTCTCTGGCCTGCCTGCCGTTGATTCTGCTCACCGCCACCACCGTGGTGTGCGGTAATCGCCTGGCGTCGCTGGCGTTTATCCTGTTCAGCGCGGTGGTGATCTACGCCTCCTGGCGGGAAACCGGCCCTTTCTGGCTCGCCCGCCTGACGGCTGAAGAGTCGATTTTGCTGGCGCAGTGCTACCTCTCCGCCGCCGCCCTGCTGCTGGTCTTTATCCGCGCCCAGAAAACGCACCGGCAAAGGGATATTCAGGCCCGGAGTATTGCCTACTCCCTCGATCCTGAGACCGGCAGGCTGGTGTGGGATCCCCATGCTGACCCGACACTTGCCGCGGCATTAGCCCCGGTTAACAGCCGGGAGGCGCTGCTCTCCCGCATTCCCGACCCGGAACAGCAGGCGCAAATGGCCGCCCGCTGGCAGGCAACGGCAAAAGGCCAGCCGGTCGCCGAACGATTTCGCTTTACGCTGACCCTTGCAGGCCACCCGCCCGTGGCGATAACAGAGCGAAATATGCTGCTGATGGCGGACAGGGATCGCCCGGTGATTGTGGCATTCTGGTCTGAGGATAAAGGAAGCCTGTTTCAGCCCACGCCGCAGGAGGAGAGTTAACGATGCTGCAAATCGCCTTTTTACTCGCCGGGGCAGGTTTTGTCCGCAAAGCGGCACCCTTCTTTATGCTGGCGGGCATTTTGTGGGGCGGACTGGGGCTGGCGATTTTTATCGACGGCTTACAGGGCGGGCTGCATTTTCCGCTGCATGTCTTTGGCCTGTTTCTGCTCCTCGACAGCCTGGTTTCTCTGACGCTGGGCTCGGCGGCGAAGGGAACCCAGCGCGGGATCTTCTACTTCAAGGGCGGTCTGTTTCTGCTGATCGCCATGTTGATTTTATCCGGGCGGCATGACGGCACCCTGGCGCTGGCCATCGTCTTTGGCATTGCGTACTTCATTACCGGCCTGTTCACCATCGCCTCTGCCGTGGTGGTGCGGTTCAGCCACTGGCGACGCGCCCTGATGGCAGGCGTAGCGCAGATCCTGTTTGCGATTTTCTTGTTCCTGCCGTTTCCTACGGAGCACGACGGCACCGTCTCGCAGTTTATCGGCATGGTGATGCTCACCGGCGGGGTGCAGTCGGTCATCCTCTCCCTGCGCATGCGCCAGATCCGCCACGGCCGCTCGGTGTTTGATATTCTCGCCCCGCAGGCGCTGATCCCCGGCCCGCGCGAGGCGCTGCCGCCTGTCGTTACGAACACCTCGGGCAATCAGCTGATCGTCCACGTCTGGACCCCGGAAGGATCGGCAAAACAGCAGACCCTGCCGCGTCCGGTGATTAACCGCTATATCGCCGCGGTGGATGCCAACGGCGTGATCTCAACCGGCCATGCGGCGCTTGAGTGCCCGCCGGAACTCTATATCAGCCTCTATCCGGCGGCGGAGATCGACCGTTCCCCTTCCGAGTTCTTTAACCTGCTGAAGGCCGTGGAGGCGAACACCGTGGCGGGAAAATACCAGCCCAGCTACCGCTACGAGGCAGGGATCTGGTGCGAGTCGGACCGCAAAATCCACTTCTCGACCTTTAATGCCGCCTCGTTAACCGGATTCTGGACCCAGTACCGGCAAACCGAAACGTACAACCTGACCTGGCGCAACTGCTCCAGCAGCGTGGCCTATGCTCTGGAGGCGGCGCTGGACGGCGCGCTAAAAGAGCGCTGCGCCCGGGGCGGCTTTGTGCGCCTGCTGTTTATACCGGAACTGTGGATCGCCGCGCAGTTGCGCAAACGCGCCACCAATATGGCCTGGACGCCCGGGCTGGTGCTGGACTACACCCGGGCGCTGCACGCCATCGTTCATCCCGGCGACGTCTCGCTTGTTGCGCTGATCAAAAAGCGGCTATTTACGCCTGCGGATACTGCTCGTCGCTAACCTTTTCCAGCCACTCCACCGGGCTGCCTTTCACCGCTTCGGCAATGGCGATATGGGTCATCGCCGTCTGAGCGCAGGCACCGTGCCAGTGTTTAACGCCCGGTGGGATCCACGCGATATCGCCCTGATTGAGTACTTCTGCCTCTTTGCCCCACTCCTGCAACCAGCCGCGCCCCTGGGTGACGATCAGGGTCTGGCCCAGCGGATGGGTGTGCCATACGGTGCGCGCACCCGGCTCGAAGGTGACGGTCGCCCCACCCACTTTCGCCGGTTCGGTGGCCTGAAACGGCGCGTCGATGCGCACGGTGCCGGTAAACCAGGCTTCCGGGCCACGGGCAGACGGTAATGAACCACTACGGATAATTTTCATGCTGACTCCTCGTTTGCTGTTGCGTTAACAGTAGCGCATGCGAACGGCGAGGATTAGACTGCATAATCAGAAAGGAACCATGAGCAAAATTCATATATCCGGAGAGACGCGATGCTGAAAGACAACTTCAACGATCTGCTGTCGTTTATGGTGGTTGCCCGGGAGCGCAGCTTCACCCGCGCGGCGGCCCAGCTTGGCGTGTCGCAATCGGCCCTCAGCCACGCCATGCGCAATCTCGAAGCCAGGCTGGATATGCGCCTGCTTACCCGCACCACCCGCAGCGTGGCCCCTACCGAGGCGGGAGAACAGCTGTTTATGCGCCTCAGCCCGCACCTGCTGGAGATTGAGCAGGAGCTGACCGCCCTGCGCGATATGCGTGACAAACCGGCGGGCAATATCCGCATTACCGCCGGAGAGCACGCCATGAGCGCGGTGCTGTGGCCGGTGCTGAAGCCCTTTATGGCCCAGTACCCGGACATTCATGTGGAGGTGACGGTGGATAACGGCCTGACGGATATCGTCGACGGGCGTTTTGATGCCGGGGTGCGCTTAGGCGAGCAGGTGGCGAAGGATATGATTGCGGTGCGCATCGCGCCGGATATGCGGATGGCGGTGGTCGGCTCCCCGGACTATTTTGCCCGCTTTGGTGAGCCGCAAAGCCCGGAACAGCTGGCGGATCACCGCTGCATCAACATGCGTCTGCCGACGCGCGGCGGTCTGTACGCGTGGGAGTTTACTCAGGAGGGGCGGGAGATCCGCGTCCGGGTGGACGAACAGCTCACCCTGAACAACCTGCCCCAGCGACTGGATGCCGCTGAGGCCGGTCTGGGGCTGACGTATGTCCCGGAGGACACGGTGCAGGAGGCCATCAGCCAGGGGCGGCTGTTACGGGTACTGGAGGCGTACTGTCCGGCGTTTGACGGCTATCACCTTTACTACCCCAGCCGCCGTCAGCACACCACCGCCTTTGCCCTGCTGGTAGAAGCGCTGCGGCGTAGCTGATCTATTTTCCGACGCGGGACATCAGATGCTGCAATACGTTTTTCTCTAAACGCATTCAATGTAGGCAGATTCATTTATGTCTACTACAGCCACAAACTGCTTGTGGTTATGAACAGAGTTCATCAATTACCGGCACGAACTATTTACTTCGATACGCATCACTTTCACTCCGTTATTTTTTGCGTCGAATATTAATTGCAGGTAGGATGCTTCGCCATGTTTTGCCTTATCCATACGCAGAATGACTGGAAAGGCAGAATATTTCCGCGCGGAAGCAATCGTTTGTATTGCCGCTGCGGGTTACGGACATCATGAAAGTGATTTTGACAGGTAAACAGGTAACTCAATGAAAACAAGCAATAAAAGCGCAGCCGATCATCATGCTGCGAAACGTCGCTGGTTGAATGCCCACGAAGAGGGCTATCACAAGGCGATGGGCAACCGTCAGGTGCAGATGATCGCCATCGGCGGCGCTATCGGTACCGGGCTGTTTTTAGGCGCAGGCGCACGTCTGCAGATGGCGGGCCCGGCCCTCGCGCTGGTCTATTTGGTGTGCGGGATCTTCTCCTTCTTTATTCTCCGTGCCCTTGGCGAACTGGTGTTACACCGTCCGTCCAGTGGCAGCTTCGTCTCCTACGCCCGTGAGTTCCTCGGTGAAAAGGCTGCCTACGTGGCGGGCTGGATGTACTTTGTGAACTGGGCGATGACCGGGATCGTCGACATCACCGCCGTGGCACTGTACATGCACTACTGGGGCGCGTTTGGCGATGTGCCGCAGTGGGTGTTTGCCCTTGGCGCGCTGGCTATTGTCGGTACCATGAACATGATCGGCGTGAAGTGGTTCGCCGAGATGGAGTTCTGGTTTGCGCTGGTAAAAGTGCTGGCGATCGTTATCTTCCTGGTAGTGGGTACCGTGTTCCTTGGCACCGGCAAACCGCTGGACGGCAACATGACCGGCTTCCACCTGATCACCGATAATGGCGGTTTCTTCCCGCACGGCCTGCTGCCCGCGCTGGTGCTGATCCAGGGCGTGGTCTTCGCCTTTGCCTCCATCGAACTGGTGGGTACGGCGGCGGGCGAATGTAAAGATCCCGAGAACATGGTGCCGAAAGCGATCAACAGCGTGATCTGGCGTATCGGCCTGTTCTATGTCGGCTCCGTGGTGCTGCTGGTGCTGCTTCTGCCGTGGAACGCCTATCAGGCGGGCCAGAGCCCGTTCGTGACCTTCTTCTCGAAGCTCGGCGTGCCGTACGTGGGCAGTATCATGAACATCGTGGTCCTGACGGCGGCGCTCTCCAGCCTGAACTCCGGTCTGTATTCAACGGGCCGTATTCTGCGCTCCATGTCTATGGGCGGCTCTGCGCCGAAGTTTATGTCGAAGATGAGCAAGCAGCAGGTGCCTTACGCGGGCATTCTGGCGACGCTGGTGGTCTACGTCTTTGGCGTGTTCCTGAACTATCTGGTGCCGTCGCAGGTGTTTGAGATCGTCCTCAACGTCGCGGCGCTGGGCATTATCGCCTCCTGGGCCTTTATCGTGGTGTGCCAGATGCGTCTGCGCAAAGCGATCAAAGAAGGCACTGCGGCTGACGTCAGCTTTAAAATGCCGGGCGCACCGGTCACCTCCTGGCTGACCCTGCTGTTCCTGTTCAGCGTGCTGGTGCTGATGGCGTTCGATTATCCGAACGGAACTTACACCATCGCCACTATTCCACTGCTGGCGGTTCTGCTGGTAGCAGGCTGGTTTGGCGTGCGTAAGCGCGTGCATGAGATCCACAGCACCGCACCGGTACACCCGAATGATGAAAAGCGGGATGGTCCGCTGGTGGAAGAAACATCACGGTAAAAGCGTAGATTAAAAAGGGAAGGCTTAGCCTTCCCTTTTTTTTGCCCGGCGGCGCTGCGCTTGCGCGGGCCTAGGGTTTCGGAGGGATCCGCGCAATCACCTTAATTTCGAAATCAAACCCTGCAAGCCAGGTCACCCCGATGGCGGTCCAGTTCGGATAAAGAGGCTTCGGAAAGAGAGACTGTTTAACCTGCATGATCGTTGAAAACTGATTTTGCGGATCGGTATGAAAGGTGGTGACATCAATTAGATCCTCAAAAGTACACCCCGCCGCAGCCAGTGTCGCTTTCAGATTATCAAACGCAAGCTGCACCTGAGCGGCAAAATCCGGCTCCGGCGTACCGTCGGCGCAACTTCCTACCTGACCAGAAACAAACAGCAAATCACCGGAACGGATCGCGGCAGCGCGAAAAGCCTTTGCTGAGAAGGGCTTTGCTGAGGCATCAATGGATGAACTCACGGCCAGCGTGGGGCTGACCCGCGGGGCGCTGTACCACAATTTTGGCGATAAAAAAGGTCTCCTCGCCGCCGTTGTCGCTCAGATGGACGGTGAAATGGCGCAACGCGCTAAGGCTGAGGCCGCAGATGCGGGTGATGATTGGGAGAAACTGTTAGCGGAAGGCGTCGCCTATATCAAAATGGCGCTCGACCCCGAAGTCAGACGTATCGTTCTGCTTGATGGGCCCGCTTTTCTGGGCGATCCCGCGCAGTGGCCTGGCCAGCTGAGCTGCCTTGAATCCACCCGCCAGAGCATCCAGAAAATGCTCGATCGCGGTGTGATAAAAGCGGTGGATGCTGACGCCGCGGCCTATATGTTAAACAGCGCAGCCATGAATGCTGCTCTGTGGATAGCCGCCAGCCAGGATCCACAGAGGGCGCTGCCTGCCATTACGGAGGTGTTTACACTGCTGGCAAGCGGCCTGTGCCAACGTCCGCAATAAATGTACCGCCTTTTGCCCGGCGGCGCTGCGCTTGCACGGGCCTACAAAACCGCACACAACCGTAGGCCGGGTAAGGCGCAGCCGCCACCCGGCACAACCACGCGCGAACTTACAGCGCGATACGGATCACGTCATCCGGTTGGGTGGCTTCCTGCTGGCGGGTCGACTTCTGCTTCACCGTCACGTACAGGGTTTTACCGTCGGCGGAGAGCGCCAGGCTGTTCGGGAAGGTCGGGGTGTCGTGGGTTTTGGTCACTTTATAGGTTTTCGCGTCAATCACGCTCACCTTACCCGCTTCACGGTGGGTCACGTAGGCTTCATCACGTGCCGGGTTGAACAGCACCGCCAGGGATTCAGGCGCGGCCACTTTGCTGATGACGCTGCCGTCTTTCAGGGAAACCACCAGCACTTCCGGCTGTTTGGAGTCGGTAATAAACGCACGCTGGCCCTTCACGTCGAGGCTCAGGTTCAGGTAGAAGTGCTCTTTCCCGTCGTCCTGCAGCTTCTTACGCTCGATGATTTTGTTGATGGCAGTGTCGATAGTCACCAGCTCGCCGTCGCCGTTAGTGGTGTACAGACGCTTCGCCTGCGCATCCAGCGCCAGGCCGGTGCTGAACTTGCCGGTACCGGAGATGGTCTCTTTCAGCTTCAGCGTTTCGCCATCCACCACCCAAATCACGCTCTCTTTACCGATGCCGGTAATGTACACGCTGTTGGTAGTGTCATCCGCGACCAGCTCGCGCGGCTGCAGCGGTTTTACCGTTTCGCTACGCTTGCGGTCATCAAGCACCAGACGGCCCTTCACGTCACCGGTTTTAGCGTCAATGGCGGTTACCGCACTGTTGGTGGTGTTACCAAACCACAGCGTCTGGGTGGCGTTGTTGATGGTGGCACCAAACGGTTTCAGGTCGCTATGAATGGCCTGCGTCACTTCCAGCGTCAGCGGATCGAGACGGTACACCACCCCACCTTTATCCGTTTTGCGGCTCTGGGTGGTGGCAACCCACAGCGCATTCTCCTGCTGGCTGACGGCCATTTCGTACGCGCCTTTACCAACCGCTTTACGCAGCATCTCTTCTGCGGCATGAACATTAAAAGTACCGGCGACCAGCAGAGAACCCAACAGCAATGAGCCACGCAGACGCGGCGAGCACAGGTGACGTAAATTCATAACAACTCCCTTTTGAGTAAATGGTATCGCTGACATCGCTTCCGGCTGGCAAAGTCATCGCTTCGCCTGATTATTGATGAGAATAGTAATCATTATTTATCTCAATGTGGAGTAATTCTTGCTCGCAACGGGCCCGTTCGCTGATTTAACCTACACTTGGGTTAACGCTATGTGCTGTTTTGGTTTTCAAAATATTTACAAAAGATTTACCATACACGCACATGTTCCATTTGGTTCGTCCTTTCCTTAACCGGTTTCTTAATCCATGAAAATCTTTTCTGCCCGCAGGGAAACGCTTCCCCTGCTGTTGGTTCCTGTTGTGTTAGTCCCTGTCGGGGCGATGGCCGCCGACGAACAGACCATGATCGTCAGCGCATCGCCGCAAACGCTCTCCGAGTTAGATACCCCTGCCGCCGTCAGCGTGGTAAACGGCGAAGATATGCGTCAGGCCGCGCCGCGCATTAACCTCTCTGAATCTCTCGGCAGCGTGCCGGGGCTACAGATCCAGAACCGGCAGAACTACGCCCAGGATCTCCAGCTCTCTACCCGCGGTTTTGGTGCCCGCTCCACCTTTGGGGTGCGCGGGATTCGCCTCTATGTGGACGGTATCCCGGCGACCATGCCGGACGGCCAGGGGCAAACTTCGAACATCGATCTCAACAGCATCGAGAGCGTGGAAGTGCTGCGCGGCCCCTTCTCCGCCCTGTACGGCAATGCCTCCGGCGGCGTGCTTAACATGACCACCGAAACCGGACGTGAGCCCAACACCGTCGAGGCCAGCAGCTACTACGGCAGCTACGGCACCTGGCGCTACGGCATGAAAGCCACCGGTGCGATGGGCGACGGCACCCACCCGGGCGACGTGGATTACACCGTCTCGACCACCCGCTTCACCACCCACGGCTATCGCGATCACAGCGGCGCGCGTAAGAATCTTGCCAACGCCAAACTGGGCGTGCGCATCGACGACGCCAGCAAGCTGAGCCTGATTTTCAACAGCGTGGATATGAAAGCCAACGATCCGGGCGGACTGGACTATCAGGAGTGGCGGGACAACCCGCGCCAGTCACCGCGCGGGGATCAGTACAACACCCGTAAAACCATCAAGCAGACCCAGGCTGGCCTGCGCTATGAGCGCCAGCTCAGCGCCCAGGACGACCTCAGCGTGATGGCCTACGCCGGTGAACGCGAGATGACCCAGTACCAGTCGATCCCGTATCAGCCACAGCTCAGAGCCACCCACTCCGGCGGCGTGATTGATATGCAGCGCCACTATCAGGGGATCGACACCCGCTGGACCCACCGTGGGGAGCTGCTGGTGCCGATGACCTTCACCACCGGCCTGAACTACGAAAACATGAGCGAAGATCGTCGCGGGTATGAAAACTACGTGATGAACAACGGGGTGCCGGACTACGGCGTCAAAGGGGCGAAACGCCGCGACGAACGCAACCTGATGTGGAACGTCGACCCTTACCTGCAAACCAACTGGCAGCTGACGCAGAAGCTCTCTCTCGACGCGGGCGTGCGCTACAGCTCGGTGTGGTTCGACTCGAACGACCACTACGTGCAGGGGGCCAACGGCGATGACAGCGGCGACGCCAGCTATCACAAATGGCTCCCGGCAGGCGCGCTGAAGTACCGCGTGACCGACGCCTGGAACCTGTATGCCGCAGCGGGTCGCGGGTTTGAGACCCCGACCATCAACGAGCTCTCTTACCGTACCGACAACCAGAGCGGCCTGAATTTCGGCCTGAAGCCGTCGACCAACAACACCTATGAGGTGGGGAGCAAAACGCGCATCGGCAACGGCCTGTTCACCGCGGCGCTGTTCCGCACCGATACCGACGATGAGATCGTGGTCGATGCCAGCGCGGGCGGGCGCACCAGCTACAAAAACGCCGGTAAAACCCGCCGTCAGGGTGTGGAGCTCTCCCTCGATCAGCAGTTTGCTGAGAACTGGAAGCTGAAAATGGCCTGGACGTACCTGGATGCCACCTACCGCACCAACGTCTGTGGCGATGGCGACTGTAGCGGCAACCGGATGCCGGGCATTGCGCGCAATATGGGCTATGCCTCCTTTGGCTGGCAGCCTGTCGAGGGCTGGTACGCGGGCTCTGACGTGCGCTACATGAGCGACATCATGGCCGACGACGAAAACAGCGCCAAAGCGCCGTCCTACACGGTTGTGGGCCTGAACACCGGGTATAAGTTCAACTACGGCAACTGGGGAATGGACGTGTTTGGTCGGGTGGATAACCTGTTCGACAAAGAGTATGTCGGCTCGGTTATCGTCAACGAATCGAACGGTCGTTACTACGAACCTGCGCCGGGGCGTAACTACGGGGTGGGTCTCTCCGTCTCGTATCGCTTCGAGTGATAATAAGACCGGCAGCCCAGGCTGCCGGTTCTGTTTTACGCCATCTGCGCCTGCTGATCGAGGCGGAACGCCGCCACCAGCGACTCCAGCAGACGGGCCTGATCTTCCAGCGCCCCTGCCGCCGTCGAAGAGGCTCCTACCAGCGAGGCGTTTTGCTGGGTGGTCGTGTCCAGCTCCATCACCGCACGGGAAATCTGCTCGATGCCGCGACTCTGCTCCTCGGAGGCCGAGGAGATCTCACCCATGATGTCATTCACCCGGGTCACCGAGTCCACCACCTGCTCCATGGTCTGCCCGGCTTTCGCCACCAGGTCGCTACCGGTTGAGATGCGGGAGACGGACTCGCTGATCAGCTGTTCAATATCTTTAGCCGCCTGGGAGCTGCGCTGGGAGAGGCTGCGCACTTCGCTCGCCACCACTGCAAAGCCTCGCCCCTGCTCGCCCGCCCGCGCCGCTTCAACGGCGGCGTTCAGCGCCAGGATATTGGTCTGGAACGCGATGCTGTTGATGACCGCGGTGATATCGGCAATTTTTTGCGAGCTGGTGTTAATGTCGCTCATGGTGCTGACCACATCGCGCATGACGCGTCCGCCGTGGGTGGCGGTTTGCGAAGCTTCAGCCGCCAGCTGGCTGGCGTGACGGGCGTTATCGGCGTTGTTTTTCACCGTGGCGGTCAGCTCTTCCATGCTGGCGGCGGTTTGCACTACCGCCGCGGCCTGCTGCTCGGTGCGCGAAGAGAGGTCGGTATTGCCTTCGGCAATTTCACTGGCCGCCAGCGACACCTGCGCCACGCTGCTGCGCACCTCGCCAATCATCAGGCGCAGTTTGTCGTTCATCCGCCCCATCGCCCCGGTCAGTTTGCCCAGCTCGTCTTCGCCCTGCGGGCGGATTTCAGAGCTGAGATCGCCGCTGGCAATGCGTTCCGCAAGCTGAAGGTTATGTTTGACCGGACGGGTGATCTGGCGGGTCACCCACCAGGAGACGAGGATGCCGAAGAGGATCGCCGCCACTCCGATGATGGCGGTGATGGTGCTGGAGCTGTAGGCCAGCGAGTCGTTATGGGTTTTGACCAGGGCGATGATGTCGCGGATAGAGGCACTGCTGTTATCCCCGGCGGTTTTGACCTTGTCTTCCGCCGCTTTCAGGGCTGCGGTGGCCGCCGGGTCGTTTTTGTCGGCGTTTAAGGCCGTCATTGCGGTCTGCATTTCGCTCACGCTGCTGGCAAACTGGGCCAGATGCCCGGCAATCGCGTCAACGATAGCCTTCTCTTTTGCCGTCCACTCCAGCTGCTGTGCCTCTTCGGTCAGTTCCGCGGCGTGTTTGACGTAGTTCGCCATCAGCTGGCCGGACTTTTCGTCGCCGTTGTAGAGGAATTTCAGGCGGTTAATCTTGGCCTGGAAGACCTCGATATTGATGTTGTAGATCAGGTTGGTTTGCTGGTAAACGTCGCGAATCTCTTTAAAGCGCTGCACGCTGAGCAGGGTCGAAACTGCCACCAGCAGCAATACCAGACCAAAACCCGCCGCGAGCTTTCTGCTCATTTTTATATTACGTAATCGTTGACTGACACTCATTCCTGGCTCCTTAAAAGGCGATTGTGCCTTTTAAGGTTATCGGCAGGCTTCAGGGTTATTTCATAGTTAAGCTGGTCTTATCTGTAGGATAAAAAATAGCCTCTTCCGGCAGCGACTTGTCTGCCGGAAAATAATTACCGAGCGAAATTAGCGCTATTACCGCTTCGCTTATTTAGCAGTTAGTTTTGAAACTGTCTGATTAATATTTCATTCGCTTCGTCGATCACTTTATCGATAGCCGCCCGACTGGCGTTCTGATCGCCCTTTTCCAGTGCATCAAGCAGTTCATCGTAGCGATAGGATTTGCAGGGAAGCACAAGGTCGGGATCGTACAGACAGTTAAAACAGGGCCCGATGCGCACCCAGAGCTGCTCGATAAGCGAGGTCAGGGTTGGCATGTCGGCAAAATGGTAAAGCGTGAAGCGAAACGCCCGGTTGGTATGCAGCGCGCGCTCCACTTCCCCGTTGCTCATCGCATCATGAAATTTCTCTGAGAGTTCGCGCAGCGTATCTAACTTTTCGTCAGACATCTGGTTGCAGGCCGCCGCCACCGCCATGCACTCCAGCTCCTTGCGGATAGCGTTGACTTCGTTGTAACGCTCGAGCGTCACTTCCGGCACCAGAAAGGCCTGCGCCGGGGTAGCGTGCAGCGCGCCTGCGGAGACCAACCGCAGCAGCGCTTCACGAACAGGAGTAATACTGGTACCGAGTTTATCCGCAATCTCTTTAGTGACGAGCCGTGCCCCTGGTTTTAGTGCCCCGGCAATCAGCGCACTTTTGAGACTCATTTCCACCTGCATCGTCAGGCTCATTCGTTGAGCTTTTTCAAAATTATCCAAATCCAGCATGTTCTATTCCTGTAACCAACACTTAACTTATATTCCACAGGCGGTTAAATACGGACCGCTGAGTATTTGATATATCCTGTATCTGCATGCCTGATTTACGTCAAAAGAAAACCATCAATCAAAACAAAAATTGATTGATTAAATAATAAAAACCGTTTCGTATACTACGTTTTGACTATTCTATGCCTGTATAATTAAAGACGTTATTTGAAATTTTGCACAGTTTAGTATGGCGGAATAATCCGCCATATACGTTACTATTCGTTATTGTTCGCGACGCGTATCACGACTTTGCCAAAGTTTTTACCATTCAGCAAACCTATAAGTGCCTCTGGCGCATTTTCGAGGCCATCGGTCACCTGCTCGCGGTAGTGGATCTTGCCCTCTTTGACCCAGCGCCCCATCTCCTGCTGAAACTCTTCGATGCGGTGGCCGTAATCCTGGTTGATGATAAAGCCCTGCATGCGGATGCGTTTTTTCAGGATGGTGCCCATCAGCAGCCCGAGACGATCCGGCCCTGGCGGCAGGTCGGTGGCGTTGTATCCGCTTACCAGCCCACAGACCGGCACCCGCGCCTGGGTGTTCAGCAGCGGCAGTACCGCATCAAACACTTTCCCGCCCACGTTCTCGTAATAGATATCGATGCCGTCCGGGCAGGCCTGCTTAAGCTGTTCGGCAAAATCGTCGGCATGGTGATCGAGACACTGATCAAAGCCCAGCACCTCGGTGGCGTGGCGGCACTTCTCCGCCCCACCGGCAACGCCTACCACCCGGCAGCCTTTCAGCTTGCCCACCTGGCCGACGGTGGAGCCCACCGGACCGGTCGCCGCGGCCACCACCAGCGTCTCGCCCGCTTTCGGTTGCCCGATATCCAGCAGCCCCATATAGGCGGTGAAGCCCGGCATCCCCAGAATGCCTAGCGCCCATGAGGGGTGATCCGGGTTTTCGCCCAGTTTAACCAGGCCGCTGCCGTCGGAGAGTTCATACTCCTGCCAGCCGCTGTAGCCGAGCACCCATTCACCGGACTTATAATCAGGATGGTTCGACGCCTCAACGCGGCTGACGGTGCCGCCTACCATCACGGCATCGATCTCCACCGGCGGTGAATAGGACGGCGCGTCGCTCATGCGGCCACGCATATAAGGGTCGAGAGAGAGCCACATTGTGCGCAGCAGAAGCTGGCCATCGGCGGGCTGGGGAATATCGGTGGTTTCTAAGCGAAAGTTGTCTGCGGTGGGTGCGCCCTGGGGACGAGAAGCCAGAACCCATTGACGATTCTGCGTTGAAGATTGACTCATACCTCACTCCTTTTTATACAAACGTCCTTAGAGCCTAGCTTCATCTGCTTCTGTCTGCTTTGGCATTATGAGCCAGACTGGTTAAGCCTGACGACCAGATAGACACACGGCGCATCGCTCTCGTTGATAAACCGGCAGTCGTTCGGCGGGCCCAGTTCCAGACAATCCCCGGCCCGCATTTCATGGCGGGTATCCCCCTCCTGAAAGACCAGTTCCCCTGACTGGAGCCAGATAAGCTGGCGCGCCAGGGCGTAAGAGGACGCGGGCATCGGCACATCGCTGGCGGCGGGCAGTTCCACCTGCACCAGGTCGATTGGCAGATCGGTACGCGGGGAGACGTGCCGACGCAGATAGTGCGTTTGCGGGTCGCGCCAGACGGGCTGGCTTTCAAAGCGCAGCAGCTTGCCTTCCTGCATCTCGGCGCGGGCGATCAGCGTGGACATGCTGATGCCAAAGGCGCCAGAGAGACGGGCCAGCAGGGTCGCGGTGGGGCTGCTGTCGGCGCGTTCGATCTTGTGGATCATCGCCCGTGACACTCCCGCCCGCTCGGCAAGTTCGCTCAGGGACCATCCCCGCGATTCGCGTTCAAGGCGAATGCGCGCGCTGATCCGTTGATTCATATTGTCTGACATATTGTTCATCCCGTCATACTATAGTGAAAGTAATGGATTACAACGGGCTTTTTTCATAACTAAAAGATATGAGTTATGCCGTAGCCATTCCAGTGTCTGTTTGTGTAATATCGTGACAAATCGTACTACTATAGTGAACAACACAGACTGAGGTTTCACCATGCTTATTCGCCATGCCCTTAAAGAGGATTGCGCCGCTATCGGCGAGATCTATAACCACGCCGTGCTGCACACCGCCGCCATCTGGAATGATACAACCGTCGATACTGATAACCGCATCGCCTGGTTCGAGGCGCGTCAGCTGATGGGCTATCCGGTCCTGGTCAGCGAGCACGACGGCGTGGTCACGGGCTATGCCTCCTTTGGCGACTGGCGCGCTTTTGACGGCTTCCGCCATACGGTTGAGCATTCGGTTTACGTCCATCCGGATCATCAGGGCAAGGGCATTGGGCGGGCGCTGATGAAACAGCTGATTATCGAGGCGAAGCGCATCGGTAAACACGTGATGGTGGCAGGAATTGAAGCGCAGAACAGCGCCTCCATTCATCTGCACGAGACGCTGGGCTTTGTCACCACCGGCCAGATGCCGCAGGTGGGCACCAAGTTTGGCCGCTGGCTGGATCTGACCTTTATGCAGCTGCAGCTCGACGAGCGCAGCGAGCCGGATAACATCGGATGAACCAGTCCCTGACGCTGGTATTTCTGGTTGCGGCGGGCATTGGCCTGGTGGTGCAGAACACCTTAATGGTGCGCATCACCCAGACCTCCAGCACCATTCTTATCGCCATGCTGCTTAACTCGCTGGTGGGGATTGTGCTGTTTGTTTCGATCCTGCTGATTAAAAACGGCGTCGCCGGGTTCAGCGAGCTGGTGCACCATGTGCGCTGGTGGACATTGATTCCTGGCCTGCTGGGGTCGTTTTTTGTCTTCGCCAGCATCAGCGGGTATCAGTACGTCGGCGCCGCGACAACCATCGCGGTGCTGGTCGCCAGCCAGCTGATTGGCGGTCTGGTGATGGACGTGGTGCGCAGTCAGGGGGTGCCGCTGAAGGCGCTGATCGGCCCGGCGTGCGGCGCGGTACTGCTGGTGATTGGCGCCTGGCTCGTCGCAAGACGCCAGTTCTGAATTACAGGATCACCCCGCCTTTGGTCAGGCTGTCATGGCGGGCATCCTGATCTTCTTTATACTGCTTCCCGTGATGGGCAATGGCGTTGCGCAGGCGCTGCTGCTGGGCATAGCGATCTTCACGGGTCAGTTCTGTGTCTTCGCTTAAGGCGATCAACAGTTCGTTCATATGTGTAATCACGCTTTCGGCGATCGCCGCGTCAACGCGGGCGATCACATCCTCTAAATGTGACATTGTCACTCCTTGTACGGTTTTTTCCCTCTCCCCTATGGGGAGAGGGTCAGGGTGAGGGGCTCAGGCCGCACCAGACTTAATTAACTTTCGCCTTCGAGAAATCACTTCCCATCAGGCTCACGCTGTACCCGGTAATATTGCTGCGGGTGGCGTAGAAGGTTTTGCCGTTAGCCAGCGCAATCCAGGGTGCCTGCTGGTAGAAAATCTCCTGCGCCTGGCCGTAGAGCTTCGCGCGGGCTGCCGGATCGCTGGTCAGCTTCGCTTTCTGCACCAGGTCATCATAGCCCTTGTCGCACCAGCGTGCAGCATTGGAGCCGGTTTTGATGCTGTCGCAGCCCAGCAGCACGTCGGCAAAGTTATCCGGGTCGCCGTTATCCGACATCCAGCCAAACAGCGCGCTGTCGTGCTCACCTTTGCGCATGCCGGAGAGATATTCGCCCCACTCATAGGAGACAATCTTCGCCTTGATACCCACCTTCGCCCAGTCGCTCTGGATCATCTCGGCAATACGGCGTGAATTCGGGTTATACGGACGCTGCACCGGCATCGACCAGAGCGTCACTTCCGCCCCCTGCTCCAGCCCGGCCTGCTTCAGCAGCGCTTTCGCTTTTTCCGGATCGTAACCGTAATCCTGCAGATCTTTGTTAAAGCCCATCATGTTCGGCGGGATCGGCGATTTTGCCACCGTGCCGGAGCCGAGGAACACCGCGTTGACGATCGCTTTTTTATCGGTGGCGTAGTTCAGGGCCTGACGCACCAGCACATTATCAAACGGCTTTTTCTCGGTATTGAACGCCAGGTAGCCGACGTTTAACGCATCAACGGTATGCAGGGTCAGGTCTTTGTTCTTCTTGATCACGTCAAACTGCACCGGCGATGGCGCAGGAATGATCTGGCACTCGTTGGTTTGCAGCTTCGCCAGACGGGTTTCCACGTTCGGGGTGATAGAGAAGATCAGGTGTTTTGTCGGAACCGCGCCATCCCAGTAGTTCGGGTTAGCCAGATAGCGGATCTGCGAGTCGACCTTGTACTGCTGGAGCACGTATGGCCCGGTGCCAATCGGCCAGGTGTCCACGTTCTCCGGGGTGCCCTTTTTCAGCATCGCGTCGGCATATTCCGCAGAGAGGATCGAGGCGAAGTCCATTCCCCAGTCGGCGAGGAAGGCCGCATTCGGTTCGCTCAGGACAAACTGAACGTGGTTATCGTCGATCTTTTTCACTTCCTGGATCAGCTTATCCAGGCCGACGTCGTTAAAGTATTCGTAGTTGCCCTGGGAGACATTGTGGTACGGGTGCTTAGGGTCTTTCTGACGCAGCACCGAGAAAATAACGTCGTCGGCATTAAAGTCGCGGGTCGGTTTGAAGAATTTATTACTGTTGAACTTCACCCCTTTGCGCAGGGTAAAGGTATAGGTTTTGCCATCCGGAGAGATGGTCCAGGACTCCGCCAGCGATGGCACCGGGGTGTTTTTCACCGGATCGAAGTTAATCAGGCGGTTATACAGCACCTGCGAGCTGGCGACAAAGGTCGGGCCGGAGCTGGCAATCTGCGGGTTAAACGACTCCGGCGAGGCTTCAGAGCAGTAGATAATGGTGTCGGTATTGGCCGCCCATGCGGCGCCCGCTGGCAGCAGCGCGCTTAACGCCAGCGCAAGGAGAGTTTTCCCTGTAGACATAGTTATTACCTGTTTGGTTTTATTATAAAGAACTGTAATAACAGCACAGCCCTATTCCTGTGGCAAATAACGAAACACTATCAGGTTATTCTAAAGCAGTTATTTCCGCTGATTTTCCCGCCAATGGCCGGACGGTGATTTGCCTTAAGGTACATTCAACGTCAAGCACTTTCCGTCATCTCAATGCTGCAAGAAATCGCCCCTTTTGCCGTCTCTTCTGCCGTTTGCTTGCCGGCAGATTTCGTAAAGTAGACGCGTGAAAAAGTCTATGGGACCAAATCGTGGCAAAAACCCTTTTACGCAGCGGCAATCTGGATGATTTTCAGGCCGTTGGTGGCGGCGGACAGGCCGTTTTTGAATCAGCATTGCAAATCCGTGAGGCGCTGCGTCTGCGCAAACAGCAGGCGATCGTCGATTGTCTGGCTATCCCGCAGGTCAACGATGAAGGCGACCGGGTGGACTGGTACTCCCCGGTAGACGGCGCGGTTAGCAGCTGGAAAGCCGCCGACGAAGATGCGCGCTTCCGTGCGCTGCGCCTGCTGGAAAGCACCCTGTCGAGCGTGGAGTCCCTGAGCAAAAAGTCGCTTCAGTCGCCGAAAACCGCCCAGCAGCTGTTTGGTTCCCTGCTGTCAAAAGCCTTTCAGTTCCCGGGTGAAAACTTCCTGTTCCTCGTCGACGGTAAACCGGTGATCACCTTCTGGGGGTTTGTGAACCTCAATGAAAACGCGCGCGAGGATATTCTCGACTGCCTGCGCGCCTCCCTGCTGCCGGTCCCGATGCCTGCCGCCGAGCCTGAGCCTGAGCCAGAGCCGGAAGCCGCCCCGGCCATCGTCTTTGAAAAGGCCGATGAACCGCTGGTTGCCGCCCCTGCAACGGTAAGCATCACCGCGAACGATCTGTACGAAACGCAGCCTGCGCCGGTGATGACCGCCAGCGAGCCGGAGCCAGAGCCAGCTCCGACGGTCGTGGCGAAGAAAAAGCGCCGCGTTCCGCTGTGGTCCCTGCCGGTTGCCGCCGTGGTGGTTGCCGCCGTTGCCACCCCGCTGCTGTGGCCGAAACAGTCCCCGACCGCCGAGCCGGTAAAAGCCGCCGTCGCCGCCGCTCCGGTGGCGATTGAGCCCAAAGCGGTTGCCGCGGTTGAACCTTTGCCGCTGAAGCTGCCGTTACATCAGGCTGAAGTGGCGGAAGTAAAAGCCCCTGAACCTGCCCCTGCGGAGCCGGTCGTGATTGCCGCGATCCCGAAAGACGCCCTGGTGATGGAAGCCGGTCAGGTGAAATCCGGCTCGACGCGCTTTCTCAACGGGAGCTGGCGGGTGATGCTGGACGTGACCGATCCGATCACCGGCAAGCCGCCGTCAATGCGCTATCAAATTCAGAACAACAAAGGGTCGGCCCGCGTCGTTCATGGCGATAACGTGGTCTGCCGCGTGGAGGTCTTCTCCGGGCTGCACAGCAACGGCGAGCTGCTGATTAAAACCCGTGGCAACGCCCGCTGCGCTGACGGCTCGCGCTACCCGATGCCGGAAATTACCTGTAAGGCCGGCACCAGTGACGTGGCGGAATGCAGCGCGCGCTACGACGCGAAGACCGTGGTTCCATTGACATTCAGGAAGACAGGTGCGTGATCCTATGCTGGTAAACCTTTGCGACTACAAACAGAGCGTCACGCTGATTGCCAACAGCGGCGTACAGTTTCTTGATTTCGGCCTGACCCCGCAGGACTCCGCCCAGAGCGGGCGTTTTGTGCGTAAAACCGCCAACGGCCCCCTGTTGCGCCTGGATTACGATCTGGTCAATGGCCGCTACACCCTGCCCGCCACCCACGGCGGACAGCCGGAAGTGGTTAAACCGGAAAGCACCATCCCGCTGCAGCAGTCGCTGGCGGTGCTGGACGGCGTCTGGCTGCCGGTACCTTTCCTGCGCTTCAACCCGCCGCGCACCTTCGTCGAAGGCCCGGATAACTGGGCGCGCGTGCAGGTCCGCAAGCTGGAGACCCCGGATAACGCCGGAAACAGCCACCGCGTCACCCTGGCGCTGGACAGCCAGATTGCTGCCCACGCCACCAGCCCCCTGTCGCCGGTGGAAAATGACATTCTCAACGGTACCCGCTTCGCGCTGGCCTGGCGCGATGACGAAGTGGCGAACTTCCTCGACCAGACCTGGATTGACGGCTGGCTGCGCGAGGCCTTCACCCAGTACGCGACCGGCGTGGAGAACCGCGCTGAACGCGATCTTCAGCTGGCGATGCGCAACTTTGAGTACCAGGCGCACTGGCTGAACATTCTGGCGATGCTGGGCGAGCAGCTCACCGTCCCGGAAGTGAAATTTGTCACCCACACCCTCAGCACCCCGGCGATCCCGGTGGATCTGATTCTGGATGTCGGCAACACCCACACCTGCGGGGTGATCATCGAAGACCACGGTGACGCCAACGACGGCCTGCGCCAGACCGCCGAGCTGCAGGTGCGCTCGTTAAGCGAGCCGCAGTTCCTGAATGAGCCGCTGTTTACCAGCCGCCTGGAGTTCTCCGAAGCCCGTTTCGGCAAGCAGCACTTCTCGGTGGAGAGCGGGCGCGAAGACGCCTTTGTCTGGCCCTCCATCGTGCGCGTGGGCGACGAGGCGCGCAAGCTCGCCACCCAGCGTCTGGGCACCGAAGGCAACAGCGGCATCTCCAGCCCGCGCCGCTACCTGTGGGATGAAACCCCGGTGGTGCAGGACTGGCGCTTCAGCCAGATGAATGCCAAAACCCAGCGCGAGCCGCTGGCGACCGCCTTCCCGCTGATGAACCTGATGAACGACGACGGCCAGCCGCTGTTCACCCTGCCGCAGGATGAGCGTCTGCCGGTGTTTTCCCCGCAGTACAGCCGCAGCACCCTGATGACCCACATGCTCTGCGAGCTGCTGGCGCAGGCGCTGGGCCAGATCAACAGCGTTGCCACCCGTCTGCGTCTGGGCTTCCCGGCCTCACCGCGTCAGCTGCGCACCCTGATCCTCACCTTGCCGTCGGCGATGCCGAAGCAGGAGCGGGAGATCTTCCGCCGCCGCATGTTCGAAGCTATCGCCATCGTCTGGAAAGCGATGGGCTGGCACCCGCAGGATGACGACTTCTCCAGCCGTAAGCAGCAGGAAAAAAGCGTAGTGCCGGTGCCGGAGATCCAGATGGAGTGGGACGAGGCCAGCTGCGGCCAGCTGGTGTGGCTCTACAACGAGGCCATCTCCCACTACAACGGCCAGACGGAAGCGTTTTTCGCCGCCCTTGCCCGCCCGGATCGAGAGCCGGAGCCAGGTTGTCAGCCGGGGCGCGCCCTGCGCGTGGCCTCGATTGATATCGGCGGCGGTACCACTGATATGGCGATCACCCATTACCAGCTCGACGATGGTTCCGGCAGCAACGTCAAGATCACCCCGCAGCTGCTGTTCCGCGAAGGCTTTAAGGTGGCGGGCGACGACACGCTGCTGGACGTCATTCAGCGCTACATCCTGCCAGCCCTGCAGACGCAGTTGCAGAAATCCGGCATTGCCGATGCCTCCCTGCTGATGGCCTCGCTGTTTGGCGACTCCGGGCGCATCGACACCCAGGCGGTGCTGCGCCAGCAGACGGCGTTGCAGTTGTTTATGCCGATTGGCCATGCGATCCTCGCCGCCTGGGAAGCCAGCGACGTCGACGATCCGCTGGACGGGCTGCACGCCACCTTTGGCGATCTGCTGACCCGCAAGCCAACGCGCAACGTGATGAACTACCTGCAACAGGCTATCGAACACGCCCTGCCTGCGGGCTCCGCGCCGTTCGACCTGTTTGCCGTGCCGCTGCACGTCAACTTCCGCGAGATGCAGGACGCGATGCTGGCCGGGCACTTCACCCTGGCCGCGCCGCTGCACGCGGTGGCCGAGGCGATCTCTCACTACGCCTGCGATATTCTGCTGATCACCGGGCGTCCGGGCTGTCTGCCGGGCGTTCAGGCGCTGATCCGCCATCTGCAGCCGGTTCCGGTCAGCCGTATGGTGTGGCTGGACAAGTACCGGGTGCATGAGTGGTATCCGTTCAGCCAGCAGGGGCGCATCGGCAACCCGAAATCCACTGCCGCGGTCGGGGCGATGCTCTGTAGCCTGGCCCTGGATCTGCGCCTGCCGCGCTTCAACTTTAAGGCGGCGGATATCGGCGCCTACTCCACGGTGCGCTACCTGGGCGTGCTGGATAACACGGTGAATACCCTGCGCGACGAGAACGTCTGGTATCAGGACATCGACCTCGACAAGCCGGGAGCGAAGCTGGATACCCGGCTGCACTTCCCGCTGCGCGGCAACGTCACCCTCGGTTTCCGTCAGCTGGCGAACGCCCGCTGGCCTGCCACCCCGCTTTATACCCTGAGCATTAACTCGGCCGAGCTGGCAAAGTCCATCGCCGGGGACGGGGTGCTGAACGTGCGCCTGAAGCTCTGCGGCGGCACTAAACAGGAAGGCCCGGAAGCCTTTGAGCTGAGCGACGCCTGGCTGCAGGACGGCACGCCGGTGGCGGCTGATGCCCTGACCTTTAAACTGAATACTCTGGCCGATCGCCGACACAGCGGTAGCCATTACTGGATCGACAGCGGGAGCGTATACCTGAAATGACAGCCACGACGACCACTACTCAGGCGTTAATCGGGTGGATCAACGCAACGCGTCAGCACGCTCCGATCCTCGATAATGACGCCGACGCCCTGCTGGCGCGACTGGCGATGGCCGACGCGCGGGAAAACGCGATTGCACGTGCGCTGACCGCAGGCAGCACCATCGGCCTGTACGGCCACTCCCAGGGGGCGAAAGCGCATCTGCTCGCCACCCTGTGTGGCAGCGACAGTCAGCGAATGAACGTGACCGTCGGCCAGCGAACCTTTGACTATTTTTCGCATATCAACCCCGGCCACGCTCTGACCAACATGGCGCTGCGCTTCACTCCGAACGCGGCAGAAGTGGCAGACGACGCCTTTCCACTGCGCCTGAGCCTGCTCAGCGAAGCCGAACTGGTGCAGGTGTTTCTGGCCCGCGCCACGCTTCCGGCGGTGGATAAATCGGTTATCGAAGCGCGTCTGGAGAAGTGGCGCGCCCTGCGCCAGCCCCAGAGCGTACCGGGGATCACCCCCGCTGACGTTGGGACTATCGCCCACTACTGGCGCGACACGGTTCCCGCTGCGGCTCAGCAGATGGACGATGCCCTGTGGCACCAGTTCGCCCTGCTGCTGCCGTCGCTGGATCTGAGCACCCGGGCCAGCGTCTGGTCTTTACTCTGGGGCGAGCAGCAGGAGCTGACCCAGGAGTGGCTCAAGCTGGCGCATATTCTGCACCAGACCAGCCATGCCCAGGAGCTGGCCGCGCCGCTGAGCCTGCTGGTGGACAACTTTGGTCTGCCGACCGAAGGGTTCCTCACCCGCGGCGACATCGCCCTGCCGGACGTTCAGCAGGCGGTGCTGCATCCGCTGCACAACGGCGAACTGCTCAACGCCATCAGCATTCCGCTGGACGTGCTGGCCCTGCTGACCCGGGAGCTGATCCTGCCGGTTGAACAGTGCGCCCTGGCCGGGGTGGATATCATTGATATTCCTGCCCCGTCGGCCCAGCCGGATCTGCCTCTCGCCCAGGCCAAACAGCAGTGGCTGCTGGAGCACTATCGCCAACAACTGCAGCCGGACGTGCTGGTGATCTGCAATGCCACCGCCCATCACGGCCAGACCGCCCGAACCGCGAAAATGCTGCTCAACTGGGTGAAAGCCACCCAGCCGGGCGACGATGCCGCTCTGCCGGGCCTGGTGTGGGCCATTACCCCGCAGGATGCGCGTTTCACCCGCCGTACCAATCTTGACGAAGCCGTGCAGCAGCTGCTGGGTAAACCCGGCCAGCACTGGGGAACCTTGCAGGCGCTCGACACCAGCAGCATGCAGCGGGTGATCGAGTGGTTGTCCCAGGCGACGTTGTCCTCCCAGCGCCAGACCCGTTTGCAGGCGTTACGCCAGCAGCATCAGCGCCAGCTCCACCAGCTGATGCAGGGGTATATCGCCCCGCTGACTCAGGATCCTGCCGCTCAGCGCCTTGCCGCCGAAGCGATGGTGCGAGCCCTGCAAGGGAGCGCCGCCCGTCACGGCGAGCTTCTGGAGGGGCTACTCCCGCCGCTGCGCGCCTTTGAGACGCTGCTCGCCGTGCAGCAGCCGCGCGAGGAGCAGGTCAATGGTCTGTTTACCGACGCCATCGACCTGTTTGCCGACAGCGCCCATGACAGCGATGAGATCCTACAGCCCACCGACAAGGCCCGTCTGGCGCATCAGGTGTGGATCAATCACCTGCGCCAGTGGAGCCGTGACGAGGCGGTCGCCAGCCGTCTGGGTCTTGAGACCGCGATCCTCCAGCAGATCGGCGATGTGCTGGTGATCGCCAGCTACCGCCTGAACCTGCTTGCGCAGCTGAAGAAAATTGTCGATACCGATAAAAGCAGCGCCGCGCAACTGCATGCCGCCCTGGGTAACTTTGTCGGCTGGGTCGGCTACGCGCAGACCCCAGCCTCTGAACGCCCGGTCAGCCGCATCCGCAAGGGCCAGCCGGTGTTTGTGACGCCAGCGGTCATCAGCAGCGCGCCACGCTTAACCCGCCTCGGGGAGCAGCCGGTGCATGCCGCCACGGCCTATGTTTACGACTGGCTGGTGGCGCTGTACACCCAGGCGATTGATAACATCGGGTATCAGCATCCCCATGACCTGACGCAGGAAGACCGTCGCCAGTTGCAGGGCTTGCTCGCCTGAAACCGACGCCTGATGGCGCTACGCTTATCAGGCCTACAGTCAATGCAGATTGTAGGCCTGATAAGGTGCTTGCACCGCTTCCGGCGAATATAAATTTCACTGATGTTCGAAAATATATTAATTCAGCAAAATAATATGAAATAAACCAACGCGTAATTTCAATAAAACTTGAGAGACATTTTTCTTCATACGGTGTTAAAAACACAGGCTAATTAAATACCTCTCAGGCCATTATGTTTAATTCCCTGCTCTATATTTCACGCCGTCAGGCGTTGCTGTTTTGCTTATTACTCGCCTTCTTTGAACTTCTGACCTATATCGCCAGCGATGCCATTATGCCCGGCATGCTGGCGGTGGTCGCCGATTTCCACGCTGAGCCGCACTACGTGCCCTGGTCGCTGAATGCCTATCTGCTTGGCGGCGTGGCGTTTCAATGGCTGCTGGGACCGCTGTCAGACTGCCATGGCCGACGCCCGCTATTGCTGGCAGGTTCCGCCCTGTTTGCCATCGCCTGCGTGATAACGCCCTTTACCGTCACCATTGAGCAGTTCACGGCGCTGCGCTTTATTCAGGGTATGGGGCTGGGGTTTGTGGTGGTGGTCAGCTACCCGGCATTGCAGGAGAGTTTTAACGAGGCGGACGCAATACGCCTGATCGCGATCATCGCCAACATCGCCCTGCTTTCCCCTCTGCTGGGGCCGCTGCTGGGAACCGTACTGCTCACCTGGATCTCCTGGCAAAGCCTGTTTATTCTGCTTGCCGCCTTCGCCGCGCTGTGCACGCTCGGGCTGCTGCGCTGGATGCCTGAAACCCTCGGCGTCGCACGGCGGGACGCCAGTCCCCTTGCCCGTCAGCCCTTTAATCTGAAAAGCCTTGCCCGGACCTATGGCGAACTGCTGCGTAACCGCCGTTTTCTGGCGGGGTGCGCCGCGCTCGGCCTGACCGGACTCCCCCTGATGGCCTGGATCGCCCTTTCTCCGCTGCTGCTGGTGAAAAATCTGGGTATGAGCAATCTGGAATATGCCCTCTGGCAGCTGCCGATATTTGGCGCGTTAATCGCCGGAAATATCACGCTCAATTTCATCGCCGATAAATACGATCTTTCCCGACTACTGTTTTTATCTTCCATTCCGCTGTTTGCCGGTCTGGTTATTGCGTTAATTAGCACTCTGCTGTTTGACTCAATTTATGTGCTGGCGGCGGGGCTGGGGATTTACGCCTTCGGGCTGGGAATTTGCAACGCCACGCTGTACCGCCTCACCCTCTTCTCCTCGTCGCATGGTATGGGTTCGGTCTCTGCCATGCTGGGGATGATCTCGGTCGGCATCTTCAGCCTCGGCGGCACCCTGCTGGCCCTGCTGGGAGCCGGAGAGAGCCTGGTCGACTTTATTGTTCTTACCGCGCTCCCGGCGCTGGTTGCGCTGCTGCTGATAAAAACACTTCTCACCCGGACGGATGAACCGGTTGCCGCTTAAGTCACTAACAGAATATGGACGTTAATTATGATGACTATCCCCAGTGTTGAGGCGCTATGCGCGCTTGCACACCCCTACCAACGCAGTGCCGAAACGGATCGGCTGTTCGACTCGGCCATGCGCGAAATTGTCGCCTATCATGCGCAAAACACGCCCGACTATGCCCGCTGGCTGAGCCACCATGGCATCGATCCCGCATCCCTGACGCTGGATTCCTGGGCGCATCTTCCGCCCGTTTTCGCTAACTACTTCAAGCGCAACCTTCTCCTCAGCGCCAGCGGACAAGAGGCGCTGGAGCTGACGTCGTCGGGCACCAGCGGTCAGAAAAGCCGGATGCGGTTTGATTCCCGCAGCATCGGAGCCGCGCAGTTTATGGTGGACAGGATCTTTGACCATTACGGCTGGAACACGCCGGATACCCCCTGCAACTATCTGCTGCTGAGCTATGAACCGGCAGAGACCATCACCCTCGGCACCGCCTATACGGATCAGTTTCTTTGTAAATATGCCCCGGTCAAATCCGCCGTCTACGCCCTGCGCCACACCGGTCGCGGCCATGAGTTTGATCCTTTTGGCGTGATCCGCGCGCTGCAGGCCTTTGCCGAAGATGGTGCCCCGGTGCGGATCCTGGGCTTCCCGGCGTTTATGTGGTTCGTGCTTGAACGGATGCGGGAGATGGGGCTGCCTGACCTGAAACTGCCTGCCGACTCACTGACCTTTTTTGGCGGCGGCTGGAAGACCCACGCCGACCAGGAGATCCCGAAACAGCACTTCTATTCCCGCCTGGGGGAGCAGTTGGGGATCGACGATGGTCGTTGCCGGGATGGCTACGGCTCAGTTGAGCACTGCGTGCCTTACGTGGAGTGCGCCCATCACCATTTCCATCTGCCGGTTTACGCCCGGGCGTGGACCCGCGATACCGCGACCTTTGCCGTTAACGACTACGGCAAGAGCGGCTTTTTGCAGTTCGTCTCGCCTTATATCACCTCCAGTCCGGCGCACAGCGTGGTGATGAGCGACCTAGCGGTGCTGCACCGGGCAGAAACCTGCGGCTGCGGTCTGCAGACAGACTGGTTTGAACTGCTGGGACGCGCCAGCAACAGCAAGGCCCGCAGCTGTGCGCTGGCGGCGTCTGAACTGATTCGGGAGAAATAATATGTATCTGATCCATGGAGAGTGTCATTCACAGATGACCCCAGAGCAGGCGCTGGCTCTGCTGAATAAAAGCGTGCCAACCACCCTCAGCAAGCCGCTGCCGCCGGAGATCCTGCTGGCCTGCGCCGGACGCTTTGTGGCGCGCTTAGCCGACCCGGCTTTTCTGCCGGAGATCGCAGGGACTGTCCGGGAGGACGTGCGCCAGTTCTGCCAGCCTGAGACACTGCGCAACAAAATGGAGCATGAGCTTGGGGAAAGCCCCTTCTCGCTGCGTCGCCGGGATTTCCGCAAACCTCACTTTGAGAGCTGGCGTCCGCTGGGCGTGGTAGTGCATATCACCCCGGCGAATGCCGAGCTGCTGCCGTTTATGGCGACCCTGGAGAGCCTGCTGGCGGGCAATATCAACTGGCTGCGTACCAGCGCCAGAGATAACGGAATAACCCGCATCCTGCTCCAGGCGTTTATACGCTGCGATGAGACCGGGATGCTGACCAACAGGGTGGCCATTCTTCCCGTTGCCACGAAAGCGCTGCCGCTGCTGCTGAAACACGCCGACGGCGTCTCCGCATGGGGCGGTGATGCGGCGCTGGATGCCATCCGTCAGCAGCTGCCGGGCGGCTGCCGCTGGATCCCCTGGGGACACAAAATCAGCTTCGCCTGGCTGGTGCCGGATGCCATCACCGACACTACATTGGGTGCGCTGGCCGACGAGATCTGCCAGTTTAACCAGCAGGCCTGTTCCAGTCCGCAGGTGGTCTTTGTGGATACCTGCAATATGCGCACGATGAAAGAGACCGGCGAGCGGCTGGCAACGGCGATGCAGCGTCGTTGCGTCCACTGGAGCACGCTGACGCCGGACGAGAAATCGGCGGCCGATATCACCAGCATGGCGGCGTTTCTTGAACTGGATAGCGTTTTTACCGGCACCCAAAGCCAGCAGTGGACCGGTGACGGCTGGCGAATTCTGCTGCAAAACAGCGTTGCGCTCGAACCCTCACCGCTCTATCGCACCGTACTGCTGCGCCCGCTTCCCCGCCACGAGCTGGTTCAGACCCTTCTCCCCTGGCGGCACTACCTGCAAACCTGCGGCCTGCTGGCTCGCGACAGGGATATCGTGACCCTGAGCCAGCTTTTACTGGCGGCGGGCGTGAACCGGGTCACCCCGGTGGGCGGAATGCATCAAAGTTATGACGGCGAGCCGCACGACGGCGTGTTTGCCCTTACCCAACTGACGCGCAGAGTCAGCGTCACGCTGGATGAGGCGACCCTGCCTCGCCAGGCAACGCTGGATCTGAATCCTGGTGCGCCGCAGCTGCCCGCGAATCAGCCGATTATGGATAAATTGGCCTTCAATGAAAGCGCCATGCAGGCCAGCGCCCAGCTCTGGTTCCGCAGCGGCGGCAGCAGCGGCGTGCCGAAGCTCTCGGGCTTTACCTATCGCGATTATCACCGCCAGATGCAGGCTGCCGCCCACGGTATGTTTGCCGCCGGGCTCGATCCCGCCCACGACAAGGTACTCAACCTGATGTATGCCGGAAATCTGTATGGCGGCCTGCTCAGCTTCTTTACCGTGCTAGACAATCTTGGGGTGACGCATCTGCCAATGGGCGGGCCGCACGATGAGGATTACGCCGGGATTGCCCGGACCATTGTGGACCAGCAGGTTGATACGCTGATCGGCATGCCAAGCACTCTTTATCAGCTTTTCTGCCGGGAAGAAAAACAGCTGCGCGCCTACGGCGGCGTCCGCAAGCTGCTGCTCGGGGGCGAACATATGGGAGCCGTCCAGCGCAAGTTTATCGAGAGTTTTGGCGTCGGGACGATCCGCTCCGCGCTGTACGGCTCGGTGGATGCCGGGCCGCTGGGGCATGCCTGTACGGCCAGCCCTGACGGTGTATTCCATTTGATGGCGGATATCCAGTGGCTGGAGATCGTCGATCGGGAGTGCGACAAACCGGTCGGCGTCGGGGAGGTGGGCCGCCTGCTGTTCACCTCCCGGGCGCGCGAGGGGCAAAAGGTGGTGCGCTATGAGATTGGTGATCTGGGACGCTGGGTTGAGGGCGAGTGCGCCTGCGGTGCGGTCACGCCGCGTTTCGAACTGCTGGGCCGTCACGGCAGCATGGTGCGTATCGGCACGATGTTTATCCAGCCTCAGGCGCTGGCGGCACTGGCGGGCGTGCAGGTGCAGCTGATCCTTGAGCATAACGCCGTGAGCGGGCTGGAGCGTATCAGGGTGCTGACCGAGGGCGATCGGCGGGAAACCCTCCACCGCATCAGCAGCGACCCGGAGCTGGCGATGGCGCTGGCGTCGTCGTTACTCGAAGTGAAAGTGGAGCGGCGCGATTACAGGGAATTTGAGCGCCATTCACAAAGCGGTAAGACGCCGTTAGTGATTGATAGACGTCGATAAGCTCTGTACCAGGATGGTATGAAATTTAAAGGAATATGACAGATGACAAACTCAGATAGTCTGCGACAGCTGGTCGATTTCGCCCGGCAACACTCGCCGTTTTACGCGCACCATTTTCAGCATCTGCCGGATCGCGGCTGGACGCTGACGGACCTGCCGCTGGTCGACCCCGAGCGCTACTGGAAAGAGAGCGCGGGCTTAAAGAACTGGCCGGTGCTGACGGGCACCGTTGAAAACGGCATTGTCTTTAAAACGGGCGGCACCACCGGCGGAGGGAAACTCTCCGTTTACAGCCGCGAAGAGTGGCAGGTGTTCGTCACCAGCTTTGGCCGTAGCCTGTCGGCCCAGCTTAAGGCCGGGGATCGCGTGGCGAACCTGTTCTTCGCCGGGGATCTCTATTCCAGCTTTCTGTTCATCCACGGCGCGCTGTCGCACATGGAAACGCCGGTGTGTGAATATCCGTTCAGCGGGATGATGGAGCCTCACGCCCTGGCGGGGCAACTCGTCCAGCACGACATCAACGTGCTGGTGGGCGTACCCGCGATGCTGCTGAATTTTGCCGCCATCATGGCGGAACAGCAGCGCCAGTTTCCGGCCATCACCACCCTGCTGTTTGGCAGCGAAAGCCTGTTCGCGGAGCAGATGCAGCTGCTGAAACAGGTCTTCCCCCACGCCCGCGTCGCCTCCATCGGCTGCGCCAGCGTGGATGCCGGACTGATAGGCGCAAGCACCCTGGATTGCCGCTCCGGCGAGCACCGGGTGTTTGAGCCCGAAACGCGGGTAGAAATTATTGACGAAGTGACAGGCGAACCTATCGACGAGATGGACCGCAGCGGGATGCTGGTCGTGACCAACCTGACCCGCAGGCTGATGCCGTTAATTCGCTATCCAACGGGAGATCGCGCCGCGTGGCGTGAACCTGTCGGCAGCCCGACGCGCAAATTTGTACTTCAGGGGCGCAGCAGCCTGGGCCATCGGCTGCGGGTGGGCTATGCGTCGATATTCCCGGATGAGATCGACGCCCTGATAACAGAGCAGCTCGGCAAGACGCAGTGGCAACTGCTGCTGGAGCACAACGATAACTGTGATTATGTCACCCTGCGCATCGCCTGTTCCGGCAGTGAGCATCACGCCGAACGTGTGATTCACGGGCTGGTCGATGGCGATCATGCCCTGGCGGAGATGATCGCCGCCCGCCAGCTGCATCTGCGCATTCAGTGGTGCCAGCAGGTGGAACTCATCTGCAATCCTCGCACCGGAAAACTGCTGCGGGTTATCGATCTTCGCGCCTATCAAACCGTCGGAGAGACATCGTGATCGCTATCCGCTGCTTTCAGCCAGATGATGCCTCGGGCGTCAGCGCGCTGTTTCGCCTGGTGTATGGCGAACGTTATGTCTATCCGGATATCTATTTGCCGGGCATGATCGGCTGGCATAACAGCCAGGGCCACTGGCGCAGCGCCGTGGCGGAACAAAACGGCGTGATTGTCGGGCATGCCACGCTCTGGCGGCAGCAGCCAGAGGATCGGCACGCGGAACTGGCGATGTTCGTCACCCATCCGTCGATACGCCATCGCGGTATTGCCACCGCCCTGGGGCAGCATCTGTGTGCCACGGCGCAAAAGATGCGGCTCAGTACGCTGACCATCAAAATGGTATGCAGCCATCCCCACTCCCAGCAGCTGGCAAAAACGCTGGAATTTCACGCCACGGCACTGCTGCGGGATTACGTCGCATCCCCCTTTGCCGCCGGGCAGCGCGAGAGCGTGATTTTTGGCGTGCGGGCGCTGAAACCGCGTCCCGTTCCCCTGCTTTGTGCGCCGCATAACGGCTGGTTATCGTTGCTGGCAAACGGGTTTGGCTCAGCCCCGCTGCCCCAGGCCAGCCCCGCAATCGTCCCCGTAGAAACGACGCTCGCCGGTGAGCGGGTGGATATCACGGTTCATGCCTTGCAGGGAGCCATTTGCGACGACCTCGCCCGCTTCCCCGAAAATCGCCTGGTCTATGTTCGGATACCGGTTGATGACGGGCTGATGACCCACCTGCCGGTTTTACATCATGCGGGATTTCGGGATATGGGGCTTAAACCTGCCAGCGAGGGCCGCTGGTGGTGGTTGTTACAACGGGGATTCAGTACGCAGGAACTGCCGCTCAGTTGCCCTTTCGCCAGCGCATTGCAGGCGAACGCGCGGGTCTGAGCGGGAACATCAAAACAGCGAGATCAGCAGTGCGACCGGGAAGCTCATCGGCCAGGTGGAGCCCACCAGAAAGGCGCTCAGAAAGCGGATACGTTTACGATCTTTGGAGAGAAACCAGGTGATCAGGGCGCTAATCGTCGCCATGACGGCGTAAAACATTAACATCTTTTGGTACAACGTCATTTCAATGACCCAATTTGCTGTTCAATAACCGCGCGCAATATGCGACATATGTTGATAAGGATCAAGTTTTTTTGTTACACATTATCCACGTTTTTTGCGTGGTAATAACAGTTGGGTAGCATTCGCTACAACTTTTTGACGGGGTTTTTCGGGGCTATCAATAACCAGAGCCGCACTAAGCGGCCCTGGTTTCCGGCTCTATTTCTTAACCGGTTGAGGCTTTTTGTTACCCGAATCGGGTACTTTACGGGATTTGTCTTTATCGACTTGTAGCATCAGACTCTCCTTTGTGGCCCTCGGAATAAGTAAGTATAGCCTACCTGAGGAGTACCACTTAAAAGCGCATTTTAAATGCACATTTTAGCAACTACTGCGCATCCATCCGTGCTGTAATAACCCTAATTCTTACAGGGAGGATGTTATGCTGCGTATTCCGCAAAGTTGTATTCATACCCGTTCCACACCGTTCTGGACCAAAGCCTCTGCCCCACCGGGCATCTTTAAGCGCCATCTCGATACCGGCACCCGGCCGGGCGTCTATCCACGTCTTAGCGTCATGCAGGGCGCGGTACGTTATCTCGGCTACGCCGACGAAACCTCACCTGAACCGGACAGCATCCTGATTATTGAAGCTGGCCATTTTGGCGTCTTTCCGCCTGAACGCTGGCATCACATCGAGGTGATGACCGAAGACACGTATTTCAATATCGACTTTTTCGTCGAACCCGACGTGTTGAGAAGTCGTAAATAGAGAAGGAGTTACATCATGGGTAAAGCAACCTATACCGTCACCGTTACCAATAACAGCAACGGCGTATCGGTGGATCATGAGACGGAGACGCCGATGGAGCTGTTGATCCCGGACGTCGCCGCTGAGGTGGTGAAAAACCTGGTGAATACCGTGCGCGCTTACGACACGGAAAATGAGCATGAGGTGTGCGGCTGGTAGTTTACCGCCGCAACCAGTTACATCTTAAGCAGTTCAAGCACCGTTTGCGGCACCTGATTCGCTATTTTCAGGGCCGCATTCTGGCTCTGCTCCAGGATCTGCGCCCGGGCAAGCTGGCTGGCCTCGGCGGCATAATCGGCGTCCTGAATTCGGCTGCGGGCGGTTTGCATCGCCACGCTCTGCTGGGACAGCACCGCTTTGCTCGATTCAAACCGGTTCATCATCGCGCCATACTGCCCGCGATAGCTGCTCACCTTGTCCAGCGCAGCATCCAGTAATCCCATGCTTTTCCGGGCACCCGCTTCGGTGGTCATGTCGGTACCTTCCAGCTGCAGCGTCTTCAGATCCGTCGGGGTCGGCTCAATGGTGGTGGTCTGCATCTCCTCCCCGAAGTTGGCGCTGGTGACGACCTCTATCGGCCGACTCTGCTTCGGCGGAACCGCAGGCGTAATAGTGGGCGCTGGCAGCGTTCCCCAGGTAATGTTGCTGGTGAAAGAGCCGCTCCCCACCACCATCACCAGCAGATCTTCCGTCACCGTATCCAGCGTGACGCGTTCGATGCGGTTAGAACCGTTGGCACCATCGTTCCAGGCACCGCTCGCGACGTCTTCATACCGGTCGCCATCGCCGCTGTAGGTAATAGTCATGCCGTTATAGTTGAGCGCTTCGCCGCTCAGGCTCCAGCTGGGGCCACCGTCGATCAGCTGAGAGTCATCGTAGACCGCCCCGCTGCTGAAACCGTTTTTGGCGGTTAGCACCGATGCGGTGGCTTTCGCCCCGTCGGTGATTCCCCGGCTGACCCAGGTGTAATCCGCATCCGGGCCGTTTAACGGCGTGCCGGCGAGATGTTTCCCGTCGCGGGTAAATATCTGCAGATCGTCATCCAGGCCCAGTGAATCAATAGTGATGGTGATATTTGTCGATCCGGCGGGAATATAGGCCAGTGGAATAATTCCCGAGCTGAAGGAATAATCGGTACCCGCCACCGGGAATTTGGTATTCAGCGGCGCGACATCGCCAATTAATTGTGGTGGTAATACCGGCTTGTCAGTCGCCAGCGGATATTGGCCAAAAATCTCAGTTTGTTCAGATATCTGGGTAATGGTTGCCAGGATCTGCTGATACTCCTGGTTAATACTGTCCCGATCCGACTGCGATAAGGTGCCGTTCGCCGCCTGGATAGCGAGACCTTTGGCTTTGATCAGCATATTACCGATATCGCTGAGGCTCCCTTCCGCCGTCTGCGCCAGGCTTATGGCGTCGTCGAGCCCCCGGGTGATAACGCTATCGGCATTGATATTTGAGAACATCCGGTTGGCAATTGCCTGTCCGGCCGCGTCATCCTTTGCGCTGTTAATACGAAGTCCTGAGGAGAGCCGCTCAATGGATTGAGAAAGCAACGTGGTGTTAGCTTTCCGGGACTTAAGCGAGAGCCCGGCAATCTCGTTATGATTAATTGCAAGCATGATGAACAGGGCCGTTTGTCTGGTCTGACTACTCTATCGGCCCGCTCAAAATTTTATTTAGGAAATATTTAATAAAACCAAACGATATATTTTCCAGGTGGCAACGTGGTCATTTTAATATATTCACCAAGCCAATGTATTTAAAAAAATATATTCCGTTCCCGCCGATTGCAAGGGCTGCAAGCGGCGGAAACGCAGGATCAGTGTTTGATCATGATATGGCGAACCACGGTGTAATCCTCCAGGCCATACACCGACATATCCTTGCCATAGCCAGACATTTTCATCCCGCCGTGAGGCATTTCACTCACCAGCATAAAGTGGGTGTTGACCCAGGTGCAGCCATACTGCAGATGGGCGCTGACGCGGTGCGCGCGGCCAACGTCCTGGGTCCATACCGAAGAGGCCAGCCCGTACTGTGAATCGTTGGCCCAGTTGAGGACCTGCTCTTCATCGTCGAACGCCGTTACGCTCACCACCGGGCCAAAGACTTCCCGCTGGACGATGGCATCCTCCTGCTTCGCCCCCGCCAGCACGGTAGGCTGGAACCAGTAGCCTTTGCCGTCGTGCTTGCTGCCGCCGGTGATCACCTGCACATGCCCCAGCGCCTTTGCCTCATCCACCGCTTTGCACACCCGATCCAGGTGCGCCTGAGAGCTTAGCGGGCCCAGTTCGGTGCTTTCGTCATCCGGCGCGCCGATTTTCAGGCTCGAGACCGCAGCTCCCAGCTTTTCAACCAGCGCGTTGTAGATCCCTTTTTGGGCGTAAATGCGGCAGGCGGCGGTACAGTCCTGCCCGGCGTTATAGAAGCCGAAGGTGCGAACGCCCTCCACCACCGCGTCAAGATCGGCATCGTCAAAGACAATCACCGGCGCTTTGCCGCCCAGCTCCATATGGGTGCGCTTAATCGTCGAGGCGGTATGGCCGATGATGTGCTCCCCGGTAGCGATTGAACCGGTGAGCGACACCATTCGCACCTTGTCGTGCCCGGTGAGCGGGTCGCCAACGGTTTTACCCCGGCCGAACAGGACATTAAGGACCCCGGCCGGGAAGATATCTTTTGCCAGTTCCGCCAGTTTGAGCGCCGTGAGCGGCGTAATCTCGGACGGTTTGAGCACTACGCAGTTACCGGCGGCCAGCGCGGGGGCCAGCTTCCACGCCGCCATCATCAGGGGATAGTTCCAGGGTGCGATTGACGCCACCACCCCCACCGGGTCGCGGCGGATCATCGAGGTATGCCCCTCAAGATATTCTCCCGCCGCCGAGCCGTGAAGGGTGCGCGCCGCCCCGGCAAAGAAGCGGAACACATCGGCAATGGCCGGGATCTCATCGCCTTTAACGCAGTGCAGCGGCTTGCCGCAGTTTTGCGACTCCAGCCCTGCTAAGGCGTCGGCATTGTCTTCAATGGTGTCCGCCAGTTTCAGCAGGCATTCGGCGCGGCTTTTCGGCGTGGTACGTCCCCAGCTGGCGAACGCCCGGTCGGCGGCCTGCACGGCGGCATCCACCTGAGCCGCCGAGGCTTCGGCGATCTCCAGCAGCACCTCGCCGGTGGCAGGGTTATAGACCGGCTGCTTTTCCCCTTCGCCGTTGACCAGTTCACCATTTATCAGCAGTTGAGTTTGCATAGCATTTTCCTGTTGAAATCAATGTTATTTGCCGCTTCCGGCTAGGTTTTCGCCGTCGCGGGTTAGCCACCAGGCCCCCAGAATTGGAATGGCGGTCACCAGCATCACCAGCAGTGCCACCACGTTAGTTATCGGGACATCACGCGGGCGTCCGAGCTGATTTAACAGCCACAGCGGCAACGTCCGCTCGTGTCCGGCGGTAAAGGTCGTCACGATGATCTCATCGAACGACAGGGCAAACGCCAGCATCCCTCCGGCCAGCAGCGCCGACCCGAGATTCGGCAGCACCACGTAACGAAAGGTTTGCCAGCCGTTCGCGCCCAGATCCATAGAGGCTTCAACCAGGCTCCAGGATGTGCGCCGGAAACGGGCAATCACATTATTGAACACCACCACCACGCAAAACGTGGCGTGACCGAGAATGATGGTAAAGAAACCGGGCTCCAGGTTGATGGTTTTGAAGGCCGTCAGCAGCGCCAGACCGGTAATAATCCCCGGCAGAGCGATGGGCAGGATCAGCATCAGCGACACGACGTTTTTGCCAAAGAAATCCCGACGCCACAGCGCCGCGGCCGCGAGAGTGCCCAGCACCAGCGCAATGACGGTAGAGAGCGCGGCGATTTTGAGTGACAACGTCACGGATTCGATGATATCACTGCGTCCCGCTGCGGCGCTGAACCACTTCAGCGTCAGCCCCTGAGGCGGGAAACTGAACGCCGCATCCTCGGTATTAAAAGCATAGATGGCAATAATCAGCAGCGGGAAGTGCAGAAAGATCACCCCGCCCCAGGTGGCTATTTTCAGAAACAGCGGCGCGCGTTCAGAGTGCATCAAAGGCTCCCAGGCGCTTCACGAACGCCAGATAAACAGTAATGAGCACAATCGGCACTAAGGTAAAGGCTGCCGCCATCGGCATATTGCCAATCGCCCCCTGCTGGGAGTAGACCATCTGGCCGATAAAGTAGCCCGGCGGGCCCACCAGCTGCGGCACGATAAAGTCGCCCAGCGTCAGGGAGAAGGTAAAAATCGATCCGGCGGCGATGCCCGGGATCGCCAGCGGCAGGACGACATAGCGGAAGGTCTGCCGTGGACGGGCACCCAGATCAGCCGAGGCCTGCAGCAGCGACGGCGGCAGACGCTCCAGCGCCGCCTGCACCGGCAGGATCATAAACGGCAGCCAGATATAGACGAACACCAGGAAGCGCCCCAGCCCGGAGGTGGAGAGCGTACTGCCACCCACGCCCGGCACCGTCAGCAGCGAGGTCAGCAGCGGCTCCAGCCCCATATGGCTGAGGAACCACTGCGCTACGCCGTCTTTCGCCAGCAGCAGCGTCCAGGCGTAGGCCTTGACGATATAGCTGGCCCACATCGGCAGCATCACCGCGATATAGAAGAACGCTTTCCACTTCCCGCTGGTGTAGCGCGCCATATACCAGGCCATCGGAAAGGCCAGAATGGCGCTGCCGATGGTGACGGCAATCGCCATCGTCAGGGTTCGCAGGATGATGTCATAGTTGGCGGGATTGAACAGCGCGCGGATATTGGCGAAGGTCAGATCTGGCGTCACCGCCATGGTGAAGTCATCAAAGGTGTAGAACCCCTGCCACAGCAGGGCAAACAGCGACCCGAGATAGACGATGCCGAACCACATCAGCGGCCCGAGCAGGAGTAAAAACAGACCCAGCGACGGCCTGCGCCAGAACAGCGCCGACAGACGCCCCGGCAGGCCGTGGGAGGCCGGTGGAGGTGACACGCTCATGTCCATCTCACCCCTCCTCATTCAGCGGCACCATGGCGTCGCGCGCCCACGAGGCGGTGACCAGCTGGCCGGGCTCAACCCCCGAAACCTGGGTCAAACCGCTCAGGTTGGCCTGGCTTACCAGCAGTTTCTCCCCTTCGGCAAGACGCAATTCGTAGCGGGTGGCCGCCCCCTGGAACTGAACCGCCTGCACCTGGCCCTGTACCTGAATTTCACCCTGCCCGTCCAGACGGATATGCTCCGGGCGCAGGGAGTAGCTGCCGGACATGCCGCAGACGCGCCGTGCCGTCGCGTCGGTAAAGACGTTCGAGGTGCCGACGAAGCTGGCGACAAAGGGCGTGCGCGGGCGCAGATAGAGCTCGCGCGGGGTATCCACTTGTTCAATACGCCCGTTGTTAAACACCGCCACCCGGTCAGACATCGACAGCGCTTCGCCCTGATCGTGGGTGACGAAAATAAAGGTGATCCCCAGCTCCTGCTGCAGCTTTTTCAGCTCAAACTGCATCTGCTCGCGCAGCTTAAGATCCAGCGCGCCGAGAGGTTCATCCAGCAGCAAAACCCGGGGCTGATTGACCAGCGCCCGGGCAATCGCCACCCGCTGGCGCTGGCCACCGGAGAGCTGCGAGGGCTTGCGCGCTTCGGCAAAGCTGAGTCCGACCTTCTCCAGCGCTTCCCGCGCCTGTGCCTGGCGGGTGGATTTGTTGATCCTTTTAACCATCAGCCCGTAGGCCACGTTCTCAAGGATCGACATGTGGGGAAAGAGCGCGTAGTCCTGAAAAACGGTGTTGACGTCGCGCTCCCAGGGCGGAAGCAGGCTGGCGTCTTTACCGAAAATGGAAATCGTGCCCCCGCTCAGCTGTTCGAAACCGGCAATCAGGCGCAGGCAGGTGGTTTTGCCGGAGCCCGAAGGCCCCAGCATGGAGAAAAACTCGCCGTCACGTATCCGGATCGTCACCCCATCCACCGCACGCACGTCGCCATACAGGCGTGAGACTTCGTTAAACTCGACTGCGTACGTCATAATCCGCTCCCTGGCGCTTAACGACCGCCCATAATGGCGATGTAGTCCTGAACCCAGCGGCTGTACGGAACGAATTTCCCGCCGTTGGCGGTCGGCGTTTTCCAGAACATGATTTTGTCGAAATAGTTATAGCCGTTGGTTTCGCAGCCCTTGTCGCCGAGCAGGGTGCTGGCTTTACAGCCTTCCGCAACCACCGGCAGCGAGCCGAACCACCCCGCCAGATCGCCCTGCACTTTCGGCGTCAGGGACCAGTTCATCCACTTATAGGCGCACATCGGGTGTTTGGCGTCGGCGTGCAGCATGGTGGTATCCGCCCAGCCCGTAACGCCCTCTTTCGGGAAGACGGTGCCAATTGGCTGATTCTCACCTTTCAGGGCGTTGGCCTGATACGGCCAGGCGCTGGAGGCCACCACCCCTTCGTTTTTGAAATCACTCATCTGGACGGTGGTGTCGTGCCAGTAGCGGTGAACAAGCGCATGCTGATCTTTCAGCACCTTCACCACCGCCGCGTACTGTTTTTCCGTCAGCTGGTAAGGGTCGGTTATGCCCAGATCCGGCTGGGTGGCTTTGACGTACAGCGCCGCATCGGCCACGTAAATCGGGCCATCGTAGGCCTGGACGCGCCCTTTGTTGGTTTTGCCATCCGGCAGGTTTTGCTCTTTAAACACCACAGCCCAGCTGTCAGGCGGCGTCGGGAAGGTTTTGGTGTTGTACATCAGCAGGTTTGGCCCCCACTGGTAGGGTGTGCCATACGCTTTGCCCTCGACGTTAAACCACTCGCCTTTGACGATGCGCGGGTCGATGGTTTTCCAGTTGGGGATTAAATCGGGATTGATCGGCTGCACGCGTTTGCCCATGATCAGGCGCAGGGAGGCGTCGCCGGAAGCGGTGACCAGGTCATAACCGCCCTTCGCCATCAGGCTGACCATCTCATCCGAAGTGGCGGCAGTTTTAACGTTAACTTTGCAGCCGGTCTCTTTTTCAAACTGGGTGACCCAGTCATAATTTTTATCGGTCTCACCCCGTTCGATATAGCCCGGCCAGGCGATGATATCCAGCCGCCCTTCACCCTTGCCGATCTCTTTTGGAGGCTCTGCCGCCTGCGCAGTCAAAATAGTCATGCCGAGCGCGCACAGGCTGCTACGGGCAAATTTTTTGCTCATACGTAATACTCCTGTCGTAATGAAATCAGACGGCAGCCGTGCCGGTAGAATATCTCCTTAATTAAACGTAGACCGCGCCATTGCGGCGCACCCGGCAGGCCTGAGAAATTTCACCAGGTTGTGACCGGGGGCGCATTCCCCGGTAACTGGATTATAGACAAGGGGTTAGCAGACGAAGGGGTTATGCATATTTCCTATGAGCGGTAATAAAAAACGCCGCAAATTAATTGCGGCGTTATTAACGGGATAAGAAATAATTATTCAGACCGGCAGATCACTAGCGCAAAAAACCTATTTTTGAGTTTTTAACATGTCGCTAATTATCCGCGCTAACTGGATCACCGCCTGCTCTTCCCGCTCTCCCCAGGCCCACGAGGTATTAAAGCGGAAAAACGGCGTCCAGGTATCGGAGGTGGAAAACATTTTACCCGGGGCGATACTGATGTGATGCCCCAGCGCCCGGGCGCTAAGCTCCCCGGCATCCAGCGGCGCGGGCAGTTCCAGCCATAAGAAGTAGCCGCTGTCGCTGTGGTGGATTTTGACCTCGGCGGGCAGATGGCGCAGCAGCGCCTGCCACGCCTGCTGTTTGCGGTCGGCCAGGGTACGGCGCAGACGCCTGAGATGGGCGTCGTAGCGTTTGGTGGCGAGATAATCCACCAGCGCCAGCTGCATCGGCGAACTGGTGGATAAGGTGCTCATCAGCTGAAGCTGCTGGATGCGGCGTGCATGTTTCCCGGCGGCGACCCAGCCAATACGAAATCCGGCCACCAGGCATTTGGAGAACGACGAGCAGTGCAGCGTCATGTCGTTTCGATCCCAGGCTTTCGCCGGGAGCGGCTTTTCGCGGCCGTAATAGAGCTCGCTGTACACATCATCTTCAATCAGCGTGACGTTATGTTGCGCGAGCAAAGCAATAAGCTGCGCTTTCTTTTCGGCACTGAGGGTAAAGCCCAGCGGGTTCTGCCCGTTGGTCATCAGCCAGCAGGCTTTCACCGGATAGTCGTTCAGCGCCTGTGCCAGCGCATTGAGGTCGATCCCGTCGCGCACGTCGGTGGCGACCGACAGCGCCTTCAGCTTCAGCCTCTCCAACGCCTGCAGCGCGCCATAGAAACAGGGGTTTTCGACGATAACCCAGTCGCCCGGTTCGGTCACCGCCTGCAGGCTGAGGTTGAGGGCTTCGAGCGCCCCGGCGGTAATAACGATTTCATCCGGGGAGATATTCATCCCCTGCTGGGCATAGCGGCGGGCGATGGCATGGCGCAGATCGACGTTCCCCGGCGGCAGGTTCTCGATCACGCTCATGGCGGTAGCGGTTTTGCTGACGTTCGCCAGGGAGCGGTTCAGCTGCTGTAAGGGGAAGAGGCGCGGATCGGGAAAGGCCGAGGCAAAAGGCACCACTGAGGGATCGCGGCTGGCCTGCAGGACGTCGAAGATATAGGTATTGATATCGACCGCCTCGTCGCGCATCACCTGCGCGGGCGGCACCGGCTGTTGCCCGCTGGGACGGGCCGCGACGTAATACCCCGACTGCGGACGCGCCACAATATGGCCCTGACTCTCCAGCATCTGGTACGCATGACCGACGGTCATAAAGCTCATTCCGCTGCTGGTCACCTGCTCGCGCAGCGAGGGAAGCTTATCGCCGGGCTGCCAGACGCCGAGTTCGATCTGCGAAATGATTTGCTGCGCCAGGCGCTGGTATTTTTTCATCGGGTTCTCCTTGCTGCGTTCCATAGTATATCAGCAGGAGAAAAAAGGCAGAATTAATAAACTGTTATAGGTGTGAGGGGGATGTCAGCAGGCGTGACGGCGCCTGGCTGGATTACTTACGCAGCTCAAACGGCACCTGGCGGGCATGACGGGAAGCCGCTAAGTGGTCGAGGGCGATCATGGATGATTTGCAGAAAATGCACTTTGCGCCGTGTGGATTTTTTTCAGACACGTCAAAAATGGAAGTGCGGAACTGCGAGCCATGACAGCATGGGCAACGAAAATGGATAGTAGAACTCATGTAAATCTCCTGTACGTATACACGTAAAACTAATGGGCCTTAAAGGCAAAAGGGTCTGAGACAAAACTAATCAGAGCGTAAAGATAAAACCCAGGAGCGACTGTGGAGAGGCACAACGTGATGAGAGATGCTTTAAATACTGCTTAGATATCTTTTGGATTTCAAACCGAAAGAGCATTAACGCATGAATCCAGGAAGGAGGCAAGCGTTATTTACGCTAAAATTCTGTCGGTTACTCTACTCGCTGTATTCATTCAAATTTTTTGATGGGTTCTGTGAAATAAACGGCATTTCATCTCTTTACGTAATCCGTAAAGTAACGATCACGCTATTTCTCTGACATCAGGAAAACCCGGAATGAAAAAGATCGGTTTTTTATCATTTGGTCACTGGACCCCGTCGCCGCAGTCCGGCACCCGCAGCGCCGCTGACGCGCTGCTGCAGTCCATCGATCTGGCGGTCGCCGCCGAAGAGCTGGGCGCCGATGGCGCTTATTTCCGGGTGCACCATTTTGCCCGTCAGCTCGCCTCCCCCTTCCCGCTGCTGGCAGCGATTGGCGCGAAAACCAGCCGGATTGAGATTGGGACCGGCGTTATCGACATGCGCTATGAAAATCCGCTCTACATGGCGGAAGATGCGGGCTCGGCCGATTTGATCGCCGGCGGGCGCTTGCAGCTGGGCATCAGCCGCGGCTCCCCGGAACAGGTGATCGACGGCTGGCGCTACTTTGGCTACGTGCCGGGCGAAGGTGAAAACGAGTCGGATATGGCGCGTCGTCACACCGAAGTATTGCTGGACGTGCTGCGCGGCGAAGGCTTTGCCAAACCCAACCCGCAGCCGATGTTCCCTAACCCGCCGGGACTGCTGCGCGTTGAGCCGCATTCCGAAGGGCTGCGGGATCGCATCTGGTGGGGCGCAGGCTCCAATGCCACCGCCGTATGGGCCGCTAAGCTGGGGATGAACCTGCAAAGCTCCACCCTGAAAGACGACGAAACCGGCGAGCCATTCCATATCCAGCAGGCAAAACAGATCCGCGCCTACCGCGAAGCCTGGGCCGAAGCGGGACATACCCGCACGCCGCGCGTCTCGGTCAGCCGCAGCATTTTTGCCCTGATGGACGATCGCGATCGCATGTACTTCGGCTCCAGCCGTAACGAAAGCGACAGCGTGGGCTATCTGGATGAGAAAACCCGCGCCATCTTCGGGCGCAGCTACGCCGCCGAGCCAGACAAGCTGATTGCCCAACTGAAACAGGACGAAGCCATCGCCGAAGCGGACACGCTGTTATTGACCGTACCGAATCAGCTGGGTGTGGAATATAACGTGCACGTGATTGAGTCGATTCTGAAGCATGTGGCACCGGCTATGGGCTGGCGTGACGCGTAACTAAAATGACGTCTCGCGTGATAGCATTACGCGAGACGTTAAGGGCTGATGGTTAAGGTCAGTTATTTATATAACTGCCTGATATATTTGCAATAACTATGGCACGTTATGCCTGGCCTTTGTCATAAAACTGATGTTAAGTAATGCCTGTTTTTTTAAGCTTACTGACAAAAGGAGTTTGGCATGGCAATTCCGGCGTACTTATGGTTAAAAAATGATGGCGGGGCAGATATCCGCGGTTCTGTAGATGTTCGTCATCGCGAAGGGAGTATTGAAATATTAGGATTTGGCCACGGTCTTCATTTACCTACAGACAGCAACACTGGAAAGATAACGGGTACACGTATCCACAGCGCGTTAGTTTTTGAAAAAGAGTTCGATTCTTCTAGTCCTTATCTTTATAAAGCTGTTGCCCATGGGCAAACCCTGAAGTCAGCTGAATTTAAATGGTATCGCATTAATTACGCGGGACTGGAAGAAGAGTACTTTAATATGCTCCTCGAAGGGGTAAAAGTCGTATCTGTTTGCCCGCTCATGCATGATGTAAAAAATCCTTCAACAGTTAAACACAACCATCTTGAATCAATCGCCCTGCGCTATGAAAAAATCACGTGGAAACACTGTGACGGGAATATCATTTTTTCCGATGCGTGGAATGAAAGATGATTCGTTGCACATTTCATTTGAATGGTGGGCAGTTGTCTACCCTGAGTTGTCCGGGGGTCGGGTTCTTTCCTGCATATTCTGGACACGCCGGAGCCAACAGAAATAATCCAGATTCTGTTGCCTTGAAAAAGAAAGGGCCTTGCCTCCTGGGAAATATTTCATTGTTACTCGTTACCGTGGAGGTCTCGGTTCCCGTTGGCACGATATGTTCAAAGAACTTGAAAGTGGTTCAAACCGTGACTTTTGGTTTGCACTTTACCGGGACGATGGGGTTTTCGATGACTCAACATTTATAGAAAACGTAGAGCGCGGTGCTTTTCGTCTTCATCCAGCAGGCAGTTCAGGAATTAGTGAAGGATGTATTACATTGCCAAATCATTCCCACTATCGAATTCTCCATCATGCATTGTTAAGCACAGGTTCTTTGCCTATTACAGCCGAGCTTAAAGCATTTGGCACAATACAGGTCTATTAATGAAACCCAGCACCAGCGTAGTTATATGGTTAACAGAGTTAGCTCTTCTGTGTCTCGTTTATTCTTTTATTTGTCTCGTTATGCCCGACGTCTGGTTATATGACATCTACACAGATACGTTTGGTTTTCTGACCGAGGCTCAGTGGTACGATCGTTACATATTTGCTTTGTCCATTTTATCTCTGTTGTTTACCACGCTTTTAATCTGGCTGTTCGCTCGCTACAGGTTTAAGCGTCATACCCGTAGAGAATAACGCCCAAACACAATGCCAGCGCCTAGGCCCGTGCAAGCGAAGCGCCGCCGGGCAATAAGCCCATCGACTATAACAGTCCCGGTTAACTCACCATTTCATTCAAACTGTTATACATAAATTCCCCGTTTCTGTCTCTGATACTCACTTTTGCGCTGATTTACCATAACAGACACACCGATTGACCTTGAGGCTGTGCATGTTTGGTTTAGATGCGTTTCACCTTGCGAGGATCCAGTTTGCGTTTACTGTCTCCTTCCACATTATTTTCCCGGCGATCACCATTGGTCTCGCCAGCTATCTGGCGGTGCTGGAGGGGTTATGGCTGAAAAGCAAAAACCCCGTCTGGCGCTCGCTGTACCATTTCTGGTCGAAGATTTTCGCCGTCAACTTTGGTATGGGCGTGGTCTCCGGGCTGGTGATGGCCTACCAGTTTGGCACCAACTGGAGCGGCTTTTCCCAGTTTGCGGGCAGCATTACCGGCCCGCTGCTGACCTATGAAGTGCTGACCGCGTTCTTCCTCGAAGCCGGTTTTCTGGGCGTGATGCTCTTCGGCTGGAACAAAGTTGGGCCGGGGCTGCACTTCTTTGCCACCTGCATGGTGGCGCTGGGCACTATCATCTCCACCTTCTGGATCCTTGCCTCGAACAGCTGGATGCAGACCCCGCAGGGCTTTGAGATCGTCAACGGCCAGGTGGTGCCGGTGGACTGGTTCGCGGTGGTATTTAACCCCTCCTTCCCCTATCGCCTGCTGCATATGTCCATTGCCGCGTTCCTCAGCAGCGCGCTGTTTGTCGCGGCTTCTGCGGCCTGGCATCTGCTGCGCGGAAATAACACCCCCGCCATTCGCCGCATGTTCTCGATGGCGCTGTGGATGACGCTGATCGTCGCCCCCATTCAGGCGATGGTCGGGGATATGCATGGCCTCAACACCCTCAAGCATCAGCCGGCCAAAATTGCCGCCATTGAAGGCCACTGGGAGAACCCGCCCGGCGAGCCGACCCCGCTGCTGCTGTTTGGCTGGCCGGATATGGAGCAGGAGCGCACCCGCTACGGGCTGGAGATCCCAGCGCTCGGCAGCCTGATCCTCACCCACAGTCTGGATAAGCAGGTTCCGGCGCTGAAGGAGTTCCCGAAAGAGGATCGCCCCAACTCCACCATCGTCTTCTGGTCGTTCCGCATTATGGCCGGGCTGGGCATGCTGATGCTGATGTTGGGTGCCGTCGCCCTGTGGCTGCGCTACAAGCAGCGGCTCTACCACTCCCGGCCGTTCCTGTGGTTTGCCCTGTTGATGGGGCCGTCGGGACTCATTGCCATTCTCGCCGGGTGGGTGACTACCGAGGTAGGCCGCCAGCCATGGGTGGTGTACGGGCTACAGCGCACCAAAGATGCGGTTTCTGCCCACGGCGACCTGCATATGAGCGTCAGCCTGCTGGCCTTCATCGTGGTCTACACCTCGGTGTTTGGCGTGGGATACAGCTACATGGTGCGCCTGATTAAAAAGGGGCCGCAGGAAGAAGAGACCTTCCCGACCGAAAACGATGGACGCCCGGCACGCCCGCTCTCAGCTGCGAGCACTGAGTTTACTACCAAGGAGACACCATAATGGGCATCGATCTCTCCCTGATCTGGTTTGTGATCATCGTCTTCGCCACCCTGATGTACATCGTGATGGACGGCTTTGACCTCGGCATTGGCATTCTGTTTCCCGCGATTCAGGACGCGGACGATCGGGATGTGATGGTCAACAGCGTCGCCCCGGTGTGGGACGGGAACGAAACCTGGCTGGTGCTGGGCGGGGCCGCGCTGTTTGGCGCCTTTCCGCTGGCCTACGCGGTGATCATCGATGCCCTGACCATCCCGCTGACCTTGATGCTGATTGGGCTGATTTTCCGCGGCGTGGCGTTTGAATTCCGCTTCAAGGCGACGCCCGCGCACCGCCCCTTCTGGGACAAGGCGTTTATTGGCGGCTCCTTGCTCGCCACCTTCACCCAGGGCGTGGTCGTGGGCGCGGTGATCAACGGTTTTCCGGTTTCAGGCCGCGCCTATGCAGGCGGTCCATTCGACTGGTTCACGCCGTTCAACCTGTTCTGCGGCCTGGGACTGGCAGTAGCCTATGCCTTTTTAGGCGCCACCTGGCTGGTGATGAAAAGCGAAAACCCGCTGCAGAGCCGGATGCGACAGGTCTCTAAACGCCTGCTGCTGGCGCTGCTGGCGATCATCGCGGTTATCAGCCTCTGGACACCGCTGGCGCATCCGGCCATCGCCGAGCGCTGGTTTAGCCTGCCAAACCTGTTCTTCCTGCTGCCGGTGCCGGTTCTGGTCGTCATTCTGGGGCTGTGTCAGTGGCGTAGCCTGAATAACCCGCACAGCCATCATCTGCCGTTTGTATTGACCCTCGGGTTAATCTTCCTGGGCTTTAGCGGGCTTGGGATCAGCATCTGGCCGCACATCATTCCACCGTCCATTACCTTATGGCAAGCCGCTGCGCCTGCCCAGAGTCAGGGCTTTATGCTGGTGGGGGCGCTGTTTATTATCCCGATCATCCTTGTCTACACTTTCTGGAGCTACTACGTATTTCGCGGAAAAGTCCAGCCTGGGGAGGGCTATCACTGATGAATCAACCGGTCTGGAAACGTCTGATGTGGATGGTGATTATCTGGGGCGGCAGCGTGTTAGCGCTGGCGCTGGTGGGAATGTTTTTCCGGGTGCTGATGACGGCGGCGGGGTTTAAGTCTCACTGATTTTCACCCTCACCCTAACCCTCTCCCTGAAAGGGAGAGGGGATAGTCTGGTGCCCTTCTTACCGACGAATCCTGACAAAACCTTTTCCGCGTTTGAATATTTGAATAATAACCTAACGTAACTGTTGGCATCATACCCTGTAAAGGTAATCAACCGGTGGCAAGATGTTTACAAAAGCGTTATCGATAATGTTACTGACCTGTGCGTTATTTTCGGGTCAGCTGATGGCAGGCCACAAAGGGCACGCGTTTTTTTGGGTGAAGAACGTCGAGCAGCAGTTACGCCACGAGGCGGACAGCGATGAGCTGCGGGTAGCAGCAGAGGAGTCGGCTGACGGCTTGCGCGAACATCACCACTGGCAGAAGTCGCGCAAACCGGATACACATTTTCGCTAATTAACTGCCTTTGCGCTTCGGCAGCGTTTTCAGCAGATCGTCAGGGCTGACGGAGGCCACCACGCTGCCCGGCTGAGGCATTTTGAAGATGTGGTTTTTCATCTTGCCGATGACGTGCATTTCGCACGGACGGCAGTCAAATTTCAGGGTTAACACCTCGTCCCCATTCACCAGCTGCATCGGCGTCGCTTTCCAGCTTTTGATATTGCCCTTCGCCTGTTTCGGGCACAGGTTGAAGGCGAAGCGCAGGCAGTGCTTGGTGATCATCACCGGCACGTCGCCCTTCTCTTCATGGGCTTCATAGGCGGCGTCTATCAGCTCCACGCCGTAGCGCTGATAGAACGCCCGCGCTTTATGGTTGTAGACGTTCGCCAGGAACGAGAGATGCGTATCCGGGTAGACCGGCGGCGGCACGGAGACCGGTTTGCGGCTGCCGCGAGGGTAGTTTTCCAGACGCGCCGCGTCCAGCATCTCTGCCGTTTCACGACGGAACTGGTTCAGCAGGCTGTTAGGGACAAACAGCGCACCCGGCAGATTGACCTGAATATCACGCGCGTAATAGATGGTCTGGCCCAGTTTAGCGACACCGTCTTTCAGGTTGTTCAGCGCCTTTTCGGCGTTGTTCGCCACCTCAAACTGCCCGTCCAGCGTGTGAGTCACGCTGGTGCCGTCTTCGCTGGTCATGGTGAGGATCAGCTGCTCTTCCCAGCCGCCCAGCTCGATATCCACCGCAATGCGACGCTCGCTGGAGGTTTTCAGCAGCGCCTGCTGCCAGTTGTGGTCGAGGTTACGATTAAGCGCCGCATGCGGACGCGCTTTATACAGGTCGGCAGGCATCTCGTTCGGCCAGACGCGGTAGCGGTTTTCTGCGGTTTTTTCTACCGTATTGGCGCGGAAGCCGACCACTTCACGCTTGATCATCACGTTCAGACCGTCGCCGTTGGCCAGCGGTTCGGTCACTTCGACATCCAGATACTCTTTCGTCACCTTCAGCACTTCACCCACCGGCAGGCCGATAAACTTCGGTGAATCGAATGCGCCGATATCGTCTTTACGCGCGTTCACGAAGTAATCGGTGCTGCCGCGATGGAAGGTCTTGTCGGTGGACGGGATAAAGAAGTGCTCGGTGCGCCCGGCAGAGCTGCGCGCCAGACCGCCGCGATCTTCGATGATGGCATCGAGCATCTGACGGTAATGGGCGGTGATGTTTTTCACGTAGCTCATATCTTTGTAGCGCCCTTCAATCTTGAAGGACTGCACGCCCGCGTCGATCAGCGCGCCCAGGTTGGCGGTCTGGTCGTTGTCTTTCATCGACAGAAGGTGTTTTTCAAAAGCCACCACGCGGCCCTGATCGTCTTTCAGGGTATAGGGCAGACGACACGCCTGGGAGCAGTCGCCGCGGTTGGCACTGCGTCCGGTCTGGGCGTGGGAGATGTTGCACTGGCCGGAGTAAGCCACGCACAGAGCGCCGTGAATAAAGAACTCAATAGTGGCGTCGGTCGCCTGGCGGATGTCGCGGATCTGATTGAGGTTCAGCTCGCGGGCCAGCACGATCTGGGTAAAGCCCGCATCAGACAGAAACTTCGCTTTCTCTACGCTGCGGATATCGCACTGGGTGCTGGCGTGCAGCTCAATCGGCGGGATATCCATTTCGAGGACGCCCATATCCTGGACGATCAGCGCGTCGACGCCGGTCTGGTACAGATCGGTGATCAGACGCTGCGCCGGTTCCAGTTCATCATCATGAAGAATGGTGTTCAGGGTCACGAACACTTTCGCCCCAAAACGGTGGGCGAACGGCACCAGGTCGGCGATATCGCGCAGGCTGTTGCTGGCATTATGGCGGGCGCCAAATCCAGGGCCGCCGATATAAACCGCATCGGCACCGTGAAGAATAGCTTCACGGGCAATGGCGGCGTCACGAGCCGGGCTTAAAAGTTCAAGATGATGGGATGGCAGGCGCATACTTCGTCGTTATCCGTTATGGTCAAAATGGCGGCTATTGTAGTCAGAAGTATGGGCCAGTGAAACAGTTTTGCGTGCCTTTAGCGGGGATAATGGATGAGTGAGTGAAAGTGCACCGTCTGGCCGCTGCTGTTGAGGTAGGCGTGCGGTTTATCCCCGGCAAATCGCAGGCCGGTATCGGGCATAAGTGTCTGCCAGACGCCGTCGATCTGCATCTCCAGTTCGCCGCTGATCACCACCACGTGTTCAATCACCCCCGCCTCGTGCGGCGTGGATTCGCTGAGCGCGCCGGGTGCCAGGGTTATGGAAAAATGATCGTACTTCAGCGCGTCATCCCATGGGAACAGCGGTTTCACCACCATCGCCTGCTGCTGGGGATCAAACACAGCCGGGTTCTCCGCTTCGGGGGTGATAAAGGTCGAGAACGGCACGTTAAGCCCGGTGGCAATTTTCCACAGCGTCGAAACCGTCGGGCTGGATTCGTTGCGTTCCACCTGGCCGAGCATCGCTTTCGACACCCCGGTCTCTTCTGCCAGCTTCGACAGGCTCCAGCCGCGCGCCTGACGCAGCGTTTTCAGTGTGATGGCAAGATGTTGTGTGATGTCCATGGTCCCTCCCGTTGCCGCGAGTGTAGCACTTGTATGCTATAACGCACAGTGCTACATTCACGGCTGTTATAACGCACAACGGAGTTCCCATGCGCGCATCCTCGCTCACCTTTCCCACCGTCCTGTCCGGCTTTGTCGCCGTGCTGGTGGGCTACGCCAGTTCCGCCGCCATTATCTGGCAGGCCGCCGCTGCCGCAGGTGCAACGGCACCGCAGATAGCAGGCTGGATGACCGCATTAGGGCTTGGTATGGGCATCAGCACCCTGGGGCTGTCGTGGTGGTATAAAGCCCCGGTGCTGACCGCCTGGTCGACGCCGGGTGCCGCCCTGCTGGCGACCAGCCTGCAGGGGGTGAGCCTGTCGGAAACTATCGGCATCTTTATCTTCGCCAATGCGTTAATCCTGATTTGCGGCGTCAGCGGCCTGTTCGCCCGGCTGATGAAGATCATCCCCCACTCGCTGGCGGCGGCGATGCTCGCCGGGGTGCTGCTGCGTTTTGGTTTGCAGGCCTTCAGTAACCTGGAGGGGCATCTACTGCTGTGCGGCAGCATGCTGCTGGCTTGGCTACTGACTAAAGCCTTTGCCCCGCGCTATGCCATTGTCGCCACCCTGCTGGTGGGCGGTGCGGTGGCGGCCCTGAACGGTGACGTTGTCACCGACAGGCTCACCTTCGCCGTGGTGATGCCAGAATTTATTGCCCCAACCTTTAATCTGACCACGCTTATCAGCATCGGTCTGCCCTTCTTCCTGGTGACCATGGCTTCGCAGAATGCGCCCGGGTTCGCCACCATGAAAGCCTCCGGCTATCCGGTGGCCGTCTCGCCGCTGATTATCGTCACCGGCGGGCTGGCGCTGCTGCTGTCGCCGTTCGGCGTGTACTCCATCTGCATCGCGGCCATCACCGCCGCCATCTGTCAGAGCCCGGACGCGCACCCGGATGCCAGCAAGCGCTGGCTGGCCGCAGCGGCGGCAGGCGTGTTTTATCTGCTGGCGGGGATTTTCGGCGGCTCGATTAGCGGGCTGATGGCGGCCCTGCCGTTAAGCTGGATCCAGACCCTGGCGGGCCTGGCGCTGCTGGGCACTATCGGCGGCAGTCTGCACCAGGCGCTGCACAATGAAGCCGAGCGCGATGCGGCTATCGTGACCTTTCTGCTCACCGCCAGCGGGGCAACGCTTGCAGGAATTGGTTCGGCGTTCTGGGGATTAGTGGCGGGCGGCGTCTGCTACGCCCTGCTGTTACGCACTCGCCGCGCGTAGCTGGGACGGCGTAAGCCCTGTCGCGGCGCGAAAGCGGTTGCTGAAATGGCTGGCGGAGCTGAACCCGCAGGCCAGCGCAATATCGGTAAGCGGCTGACGGGTGCTGCGCACCAGGGTTTTGGCCTTCTCCATCCGCCGCTGCATCACATACTGGTGCGGGGCCATCTGCATCGACTGACGGAACATGCGGGCAAAGTGAAACTCACTCAGGCTCGCCTGCGCCGCCAGATCCGCCAGGGTCAGCGGCTGGGCCAGATTCTCTTCGATAAACGCCAGCACGTTGCGCAGCACGAACGGCGACAGCCCGCCGGTAACGGTCGGCAACGTCCACTGAACGTTGCTGTAGTGCTGCACCAGATGGGTCAGGAGCAGCGTCGAGGCGGTGCTCAGCGTCAGCTGATTGGCAGACTGCTGCCAGTCGCAGCCAAGGATAAAATGACGGTACAGGGCGGTAATGCTGGCGTCATCGCCAAACAGATTTTCGTCGAGGGTAAAACTGTACGGGCTTTTGTCCCATACCTGCTCCCCCACGTTGCGCAGGTGATCGTCGGTACAGTAGAGATGCACAAATGACAGATCGTCGCGAATATCCCAAGTGGACTCGCTCTCTTTCGGCATCAGACAAAAACGATCCGGCCCGCCGCCGTTTTTCCAGCCTGCGGTGGTTTTGTGATAGCTCTCGTAACCGTCGGCGATATAAAGGCTCAGCGTGTGGTGATCGCAATATTGCGTAATGGTGTCACGTTTATTTGACCATGCCGCCAGCTGGATCCCTGAATTCAGCGCCACGGCATTATGTAATACCGCTTTATGCTTGCGCAGATTTTCAAAGGCACCGTAGGTCTCAGCCATAACCACTCACACACTGTTAATAAGAATTAACAAGTCTAAAAAGATCTGCCCTTCAGTGCCAGTCCTCTTCTGCCTGCGTCAGGAAAAAAGCGCAAGAATATGCAAGTCCGCCGCAAGTCCGTGAAAGAAGGCATGAGCCTCTGTCGCCATACTGAGCGCAGACTTTGCTGAGAAGAGAAATAAGATGAACGCATTTTTGTACGCGCTGGTTGTTGTTATCTGGGGAACCACCTGGATTGCCATTTTCCTGCAACAGGGGCCGGTCCCCGCGCCGGTCTCTATTTTCTGGCGCTTTGCCGTCGCCACCGCCACCATTATGACGGTGCTGCTGATCCTGCGACGCCTGCGCCCGCTTGCCTTACGTGACCACCTGTTTTGCGGCCTGCAGGGGTGCTGCGTCTTCTGCTTTAACTTCTGGTGTTTTTACACCGCCGCGGCCTATATCAATACCGGACTGGAGTCGGTGATTTTCTCAATGGCGGTGCTGTATAACGCCCTGAACAGCTTCCTCTTTTTTGGTCAGCGCCCGCCTGCCCGCTTTTATCTGGCGGCGGCGCTTGGGCTGCTCGGCATTATTACCCTGTTCTGGAACGACCTGCTGGCCAGCGGCTGGAGCGCCGGTCTGCTGTTCGGGATTGCTCTGTCGGCGCTGGGCACCTACGGTTTCTCGCTCGGGAATATGATCAGCCTGCGCCACCAGCGCAAGGGGCTGGAAACTATGACCACCAACGCCTGGGCGATGCTGTACGGCACCCTGGTGATGGGGGCGATTGCGCTGATCCGCGGGGATGACTTTACGCCGGTCTGGTCGGTGAGCTATATGGGCGCGCTGCTCTATCTGGCGCTGTTTGGCTCGGTGATCGCCTTTGGCGCGTACTTCACGCTGGTCGGAAGGATTGGCGCGGGCAAGGCTGCATACAGCACGTTGCTCTTTCCGCTGGTGGCGCTCTCATTTTCGACGATGTACGAGGGATATGTCTGGCACAGCAACGGGATAGCGGGGTTACTGCTGATTTTAACGGGGAATCTGGTGATGTTTGCCCGACCGGAGAACTGGTTCAGACGTATGCGGACGGCATAAAAAAACGGCCTGCGCAATGCAGGCCGTTTTTGTGTTATTGGGTTTTATGCACATCAAACATGGTGGCATCGGTCGCCATGTCATCCACAACCTGTTTCAGGGTCGCGAAGGTCATCGGCGTGCTTTCGTTATTCAGCTCTTTACCTTCACCCTTACGCACTACTTTCATGACCGGTTTGTTGGTCTTAGCGTCAATCAACTCGCCTTCAAAGTAGAGGTGGGTATCCATGGTACGGTGACCCGTTGCCATCTGCGTACCGGCAACGACCAGCGCAACAGGGACAACTTCATAGAACTGCAGGCCTTCTTTCTGCGAGCTAACACCGGTAATAGCACCACGGAAGATCAGGCTACGTGGGCCCGGCGTCGCCACGATTGGCTTACGCTGGCCAATCGCGTTTTTCATTTTATCGTTGGTGTAGTTCAACAGTTCATCCAGCGTACGCTGACCGATCTGGGTGGTTGGCTTCGGCGCCGGATAATAGGTGATGTGGTTCCAGACAATGCTGTCGTAATTCGCTTCGTTATATGACGGATCAACCCAGCGAAGCGTCGGTTTACCCGTTGCTGACGTGGTTGATTTCAAACCGGAGTAATCTTTTAAAAAGCCTGAATATTGATCGGGCTCTGCCACTTTTGACGCACAACCCGCCAGCAGCAACAGGCCGGAAAGCGCGGCAACTTTAAATAAAGTATTAGTACGCATGGGTGTATCCCTGTGAAGTGCAAATATGCAATTGAAGTTATAGCAAATGTTTGCTGAAAAAAAAGTGACAAAAAATGAGGGAGGCAGCATAAATAAGAAAAAGACTGCCCGTAACCATTACGGGCAGCGTTAAATGATTATTTTATATCCACTTGCCAGAATAAATGCTTACCGAACGGGTCAATTTCGTAGCCTGTGACTTCTTTGCGTACAGGCTCAAAAATAGTTGAGTGCGCAATCATTACCGCCGGCATTTGATCGTGCATCATTTGCTGCGCCTGTTTATATAGCGCGACGCGTTTATCGTGATCGGTAATAGATTTAGCCTCGGCAATAATTTTATCAAAAGGTTGATAACACCATTTTGCGGAATTAGAACCGCCGTTGGCTGAGGTGCAGGTAAAGAGCGGACCAAAGAAGTTATCCGGATCGCCCGTTGCCGTGGTCCAGCCCATCAGCGCCGCCTGGTGTTCGCCCCCCTTCACGCGCTTGAGGTATTCTCCCCACTCGTAGGTGACGACTTTGGTCTGCACGCCAATTTTCGCCCAGTCGGCCTGAATCATCTCGGCCATGCGTTTGGCATTCGGGTTGTACGGACGCTGCACCGGCATTGCCCACAGGTCAATGGTCATCCCGTTGGCAAAACCGGCCTCTTTCAGCAGGGCTTTGGCTTTTTCAGGATCGTAATCGTAGTCTTTCAGCTCGCTGTCGGCACTCCACACGCCCGGCGGCAGCAGATTTTTCGCCGCCGTACCGGTGCCCTGGAATACCGCCTCAATGATGGCCGGTTTATTGATGGCCATCGCCAGCGCCTGGCGCACTTTGACGTTATCCAGCGGCGGTTTCTGGGTGTTAAATGACAGGAAGCCGGTATTCAGCCCCGCCTTGCTCATCAGATTAAGATCTTTGTTCGCCTTCATCCGCGGCAGATCGGCGGGGTTCGGGAACGGCATCACCTGGCACTCGTTTTTCTCAAGTTTGGCGAAGCGCACCGACGCATCCGGGACGATGGTAAACACCAGACGATCCAGCTTCGCCTTGCCCTGCCAGTACTCCGGGAACGCCGTGAACAGAATGCGCGAGTCTTTCTGGTATTTCGCAAGCTTAAACGGCCCGGTGCCAATCGGCTCCATATCCACCTTCTCTGGCGTGCCGGCTTTGAGCATCGCGTCCGCATACTCGGCGGAAAGGATCGACGCAAAGTACCAGGCCAGATCGGGGACAAACGGCGCTTCCGGGTGCGCCAGGGTGAAGCGCACCGTGTGTTCGTCCACTTTATCGATGGCGGTGATCAGCTTGCCGAATTCCAGGCTTTCGAAATTCGAGTAGTTGCCGTTAGAGACGTTGTGATACGGATGCTTAGGGTCTTTCTGCCGCATGAAGGAGAAAATCACATCATCGGCATTAAAGTCGCGCGTCGGGGTGAAGAGCTTGTTGCTCTGGAACTTCACCCCTTTGCGCAGATGGAAGGTATAGACCTTGCCGTCCTCGCTCACGTCCCAGCTTTCGGCCAGGCTCGGCACCAGATCGGTGGTGCCCGGGGTAAAATCCACCAGCCGGTTGTACACCGGCACCGCGCTGGCATCCACGCTGGTGCCAGAAGTATAGAGCTGCGGGTTAAAGTTCTCCGGCGATCCTTCGGAACAATAGACCAGCGTTTTAGCGGCAACGGTGGAACTGACCGTCAGTGCAGCTACGGTTAGCGCCAGTTTTGTGAGGTTGCTTTTCATCGCGTTTTCCTGTCTTTTAATTTGACGGCTAATGAATTTTTGTCGTGCCGAACCATAAATATCATTAAAGTGATTTTGCAAACACCTGATAACTCAAATAAAGAAGGATCCACCATGGCTTCTGCGCTCGCCAGACAATTAACCCAACGCTTCTTTCGCTACCTGGCCGTCACCAGCCAGAGCGATCCGAAGGTCAAAACTCTGCCCTCCACACCCGGCCAGCACGAGATGGCGCGGATGCTGGCGGCAGAGCTGCAAACGCTGGGCTTGTCGGATATCGTCATTGACGAATTTGCCACCGTTACCGCGGTGAAAAAGGGGAATGTGCCGGGCGCGCCGCGGATCGGTTTTATCACCCATATCGATACCGTCGACGTGGGATTGTCACCGGACATTAATCCGCAGATCCTGACATTTACAGGCGATGATCTCTGTCTCAACGCCGAAAAAGAGATCTGGCTGAAGGTCAGCGAGCACCCGGAAATTCTGGCCTACCCCAATGAAGAGATCATCTTCAGCGACGGCACCAGCGTGCTGGGCGCCGACAACAAATCGGCGGTGACCGTGGTGATGACGGTGCTGGAAAACCTCACCGCTGGGCACAAACATGGCGATATCGTGGTGGCTTTTGTGCCGGATGAAGAGATTGGCCTGTGCGGGGCGAAGGCGCTGGATCTGAAGCGTTTTGACGTCGATTTCGCCTGGACCATCGACTGCTGCGAGCTCGGGGAGATCGTCTATGAAAACTTCAACGCGGCGGCGGCGGAAATTCGCTTTACCGGCGTGACGGCGCATCCAATGTCGGCCAAAGGCGTCTTAGTGAACCCGCTTCTGATGGCGATGGATTACATCAACCACTTCGATCGCCTGCAAACGCCGGAGCACACCGATGGCCGCGAAGGCTATATCTGGTTTAACGGCATTCAGGCCGGGCAAAACGAGGCGCTGCTGAAGGCGAGCATTCGTGATTTTGATCGCGACAGTTTCGCCGCGCGCAAAGCGCAGATTGGCGACGTGGCAGAGAAGATCGCCGCCCAGCACCCAACGGCTAAGGTGAGCTGGCACATCGAAGATACTTACAGCAACATCAGCAACGCGGTGGGCGAAGATCGCCGGGCAATCGACCTGATGTTTGAGGCGATGGAAAGTTTAGGCATCACGCCAAAACCGACCCCGATGCGCGGCGGCACCGACGGCGCAGCGCTGTCGGCGAAAGGGCTGTTAACCCCGAACTTCTTCACCGGAGCCCACAACTTCCACTCGAAGTTTGAGTTTTTACCGTTGAAGTCGTTTGAGGCGTCGTATAACACCGCGCTGCAGATTTGCCTGCTGGCGGCGCGTTAAGCCGGGTGGCGGCTGCGCCTTACCCGGCCTACAACGGCACTCACCCGTAGGCCCGTGCAAGCCTAGCGCCGCCGGGCAATGCCCGTTAAGCCGGTTTACGCGCCAGAAGCGTGGCAAAACGCAGCTTGATGCGGTTTCCCTGGGCGTCGGTGCGGTGCAGCTCGCCGACGTCCTCGTTATATTTCAGCTGCTCCCAGCCCGCATAGTATTGGCTCAGTTCGCCGGTTTTAAACGCAAACGGGAAGCCCACGTTGCACGGATAATCTTCGGTATCCATTGCCGCCACAATCAGGTTATAGCCGCCGGGTTTGGTGCAGCGCTGCATATTGTCGATAAGGCCCGGAATAGTTTCTGACTGCAGGAACATCAGCACCACGGTGGAGAGAATAAAATCGTATTCACCGTCGAAGCGCAGGCTGTTGAGATCCTGAATCGCCGTCTGCAGGTTAGTGATGCCCTCTTTCGCCTTGATGCTCTCGATATTCTCGATGCTCATCGGGTTCTTATCCCACGCGGTCACGTCGTAGCCGTTGGCCGCCAGGTAGAGGCTGTTACGTCCGTTGCCACAGCCGAGATCCAGCGTTTTGCCCGGCTTAACAATCCCGGCGCTGTACAGCACTTCTGAGTGGGTGCGGGTCAGGCCATATTTTTCGGTGAAGTAGTTCTCATCAAACACAGTCATTCTTTTTCCTCAGCTTGCATAAGCGTTGCTTTGTCTGCACGAACCAACAGTTTTCCCTGCATCAACAGGATAAAGGTTCGCACCAGTAATAGCGCAATGATGGCATTGGTAAAAATAAACAGCGGGATGGCGATGGCGTGGAAGAATCCGGACGGGCTGCTCTGCCCCAGATGTAGACCGGTGGTGGCCAGCGCCGACACGCCGAACGAAAAGCTCCAGAACGACGCATTAAACGGCTGCACCAGATACCAGGGCATCAGCCGCAGAGTAAACAGCAGCTGCAGCAGGCCGTATCCGAACAGCATTTTGGCGAAGGTATCCGCTTCTCCACCGTTCACGCTGAACCAGGCGCTACAGGCCACCAGCGCCGGTGCCAGCTGAATACCGAGGGATGAACGCATCGGCGCAGGCAGTTCCCCCGCGCTGCGCAAGCGCTGCAAAATCACCGGTTCAAGGCTCAGCCAGGAGAAGACTCCCGCGCCGAGAAACACCAGCCCGGCATCGTGAAAACCCAACGCGCCGCAGGCCATGGCGCTGATAAAGTTGTTCGCCACCGTCGGCAGATAGAGACCCGGCGTCGTCGCCTCCTCCGGATGTTTGCCGCGCCACAGCCCGGCGGACTGCCACGCCGCATAGCTCAGTTGAACCACTACGCCCACGCTAAACAGGCACAGCGCCAGCGGGCGATACCAGGGCACAAAGCCAATCGCCACCAGCATCGTGGTGGCCGGAAACAGGCTGACAAAACTGCTCATCACCGGATGGCGCATCTCCGCCAGCACGCTGCCCGGGAAACGCACCAGACGGGTGATAAACGCCACGGTTAACAGCAGCCAGATAACCATTGCCAGCGATACCAGGATCTCGCCCGGCCAGTGCGATACCGGCCAGATCGTGCTGGCGTAACGCCAGGCAAAGCCCATACCGATGGTCCCCAGCACCATGCCGTAGTAGCCAGCGGGCAAATTCAGAACGCGTTCAGTGGATTGAGTCTTATACATTTATTTTAAGGTATAAAATATATTTGAAATGCTAGTTTAAAGCGTTTCATTTGCGTATGCCACTCTTTCGATCAACGTAAACTTTGCTACGTTTAGTGAAGAGGACAACGGCGGGCACAGTGATGAATAAATATCGACTCAGCGATGAGAGCCGTCTGCACCACTGGCAGGACGGCGAGACCAGAACAGCGGTAAAAGTGCGTCAGATTATCGCCGCGCGGGATTTTAGCGATGTAAAAAGCGGCACGCGGGGCGGTTGGGTTGATGACGAATCGGCCTTGTCACACGAGCACGACTGCTGGATCTATGACGAGAACAGCGTGGTCTTTGCCGGAGCCCGGGTGAGCGGCAATGCGCGTATCACCCAGCCCTGCGTCATCAGCCATCAGGCATCAGTGGGCGATAACGTCTGGGTGGATGGCGCGCAGATCAGCCACGGCGCACGAATAAGTGACAACGTCACTATTCAGTCGTCAGTGGTGCGCGGGGAGTGCCACCTTTTCGACAATGCCCGGGTGCTGCACAACAGCATGGTGATTGCCGCCAAAGGCCTCACCCCGGACCATGAACAGATCCTGCGTATTTTCGGTGAGGCCACGGTCAGCCAGTCGCGGGTGGTGCATCAGGCGCAGATCTACGGTAACGCCATCGTCAGTTACGCCTTTGTCGAGCATCGCGCCGAAGTGTTCGAGAACGCGCTAATCGAAGGCAACGAGGTGAATAACGTCTGGGTGTGCGACTGCGCCAAAGTGTACGGCAACGCGCGCCTGCTCGCCGGGCTGGAGGACGATGCTATCCCCACCCTGCGTTACAGCTCCCAGGTGGCGGAAAATGCGCTGGTTGAGGGCAACTGCGTCATCAAACACCATGTCCTGATTGGCGGTGAGGCCTGGCTCCGCGGCGGGCCGATCCTGATTGATGACAAAGTGGTGATCCAGGGTCGGGCACGCATTCAGGGTGAAGTGCTGATCGAACATCATATTGAAATTACAGATGATGCAGTGATCGAAGCCTCTGACGGGGAGATGATTCACCTGCGCGGTGCGAAGGTGATTAACGGCGCGCAGCGCATTATGCGCACGCCGCTGCTCGGGGCATTATGAAGCGCTGATACGGGCGTAGATGTTCTGGTCGTCATAATTCCCGTTGAGGAACTCGGCCTCTTTCAGGCACCCCTCCAGCACAAAGCCGTTGCGCTGCGCCACCTGATTGCTGGCGGCGTTGTCGACGCGGCACTTGATGACGAAGCGGCGGATCTCCCCACGCGAGGCGTAGTAGTCAATAAACGCCTCCAGCGCGCGGGACAAAATCCCCTGCCCCTGATGCTTTTCATCCAGCCAGTAGCCGATATAGCCGGTCTTATTCAGCGGCTCGATGGCGTTAAACGACAGCACCCCCACCAGCGCGTTATCGTTAAAGATCAGGAACATTTTGGCGTAACCGCGCTGGTGCAGCATCTGGTTGCTCAGGATGTTCTGGCGGGTATCAGCTTCAGTGCCGACAAACTGCGGCCAGTTGAGGAAGTCCTGCAGATATGCCCGGTTTTTAACCACCAGATTGTGCAGTTCGGTAGTGTAACGTTCGTCGGCGGCGCGAAGTTCGATATGCGCGGTGACGGGGATAATTTCTTCTTCGTTAGTGGTGTTCATCAGTCAGCCTTTGTAGGCCGGGTAAGGCGTAGCCGCCACCCGGCGTGAACACGGACCCTGCGGTCTGCAATGCCGGGCGGCGCGTGCGCTTGCCCGGCCTACGGTTTATCGCATTACGCGGTCATCAACGTACTGGCGTTTATCCGGCGCAGGCGGGAAGTAGTGATACAGCCAGGTCTCGCTAATTGCTTCACCCTGGCAGCGCAGGAACATACGCATATCCACCGTATCGGTCGAATCGCTGGTCGGATACCAGTCAAACAGAATGCGGTATCCGTCGAACGGCTCCACGTACAAAATTTCAATCTGCTTCGCTTCGCCGCTGGAGAGGGTGATCACCGGCTCGATCCCTTTCGGGGCGGCCGCTTTCAGATCGCCGCCAACGAAATCAACCGCGAAACGGCGCGCCCAGACTTTCGGGTAGTTCTCGCCCGGGGCCCAGCCTTCCGGGAAGCCGCCCATGCCGGTACGGGTAGCCATCACGTTTGCCAGCGGGGAACGCACCGGCGGCTTAGCGCTCCAGTAGAGACGGTACTGGAAGTCCAGCTTGTCGCCCGCCTTCACCGGTTTTTCCGGCTGCCAGAAGCAGACCACGTTATCCAGCGTTTCACCGGTGGTTGGGATCTCCATCAGGCTCACGGTGCCTTTACCCCACTGGTTACGCGGCTCAACCCACAGGCTTGGACGCTTGTTGTACCAGCCCATAATGTCCTGATAGTGCGAGAAGTCGCGATCGAGCTGTAACAGACCAAAACCTTTCGGGTTTTTGTCTGTATAGGCGTTGAACTGCAGCTTTTGCGGGTTATTCAGCGGACGGCAAATCCACTCCCCGTTGCCGCGCCACATCGCCAGACGGTCGGAGTCGTGGATCTGCGGGTGAATGGTGTCGCACATGCGGCGTTCGTTGTTGCCGCAGGCGAACATGCTGGTCATCGGCGAGATCCCCAGCTGCTGGATGTCCTTGCGGGCATACAGGTGGTTTTCGACGTCCATGATCACCTGGGTCTTCTCGCAGTGGATCACGAACTTATAGGCACCGGTGATGCTCGGGCTGTCGAGCAGGGTGTAGACCGTGAAGGTGGTCGCGCCCGGTTTCACGGTTTCAAACCAGAACGAGGTGAAGTCCGGGAACTCTTCGGTGCTGTCGGCGTAGGTGTTCAGCGCCAGGCCGCGGGCGGAGAGCCCGTACTGGTAGGTGTCGTCCACCGCGCGGAAGTAGCTGGCGCCGAGGAACGAGACAATATCGCGACGCGCCAGCTCCGGGGATTTAAAGGCGCGGAAACCGGCAAAACCTAAATCGCTCTGGCCTTCCAGCTGCTTCGTATCAACGCCCGCGTCGTGGTAGTTGAACAGCTCAGGGCGGAAGTGGATCTCGCGCGCCTGGGAGGTCTGGTTGTCCAGCGAGAACATGCGCACCCGACGGCGGAAGCCCATCCCGACGTGGAAGAACTGCACGTCAAGCTGGCGGTTTTCGATGTTGTTCCACAGCGACTGCTTTGCGTCGTACTGGATGCTGTTGTAAGCCTGCGGCGTCAGCGTTGCCAGGGTTTCAGGCAGCGGACGCGGCGCACCGCCCCACGGTGTTTGCGCCAGGTCGTGCGCCATGGATTGCAGCACAGAAAAGTCGAAACGGCGGCTCGACCCGTCCGCGATATCCGATTCAGCCGCATGGGCTGCCTGGGAAAAGAGGGCGGAAAGTCCGGAGGTCCCGCTCACTGCGGCTACGGCCAGAGAGCCTTTTAAAAAACGTCTGCGATTCATGCCTGGAAAAACGTCCTTATGGTCGTGGGTAGTGGGTTTCGCTTACGGCGAAACAACGGCAAGAAAGAACATCATTAAAGGGGCACAGCCTAAACAAAAACGGTTAAGAATCCAATTATTGACAGGCGAGAATATGAACAAAGCGTGAAAGATTTTTCTGTCGAGGGGAATTGCCTGAAACGCGGGTAAAGAAAAGTATATACCCTAAATAATTCGAGTTGCATGAAGGCGGCGACGCAGCGAATCCCCAGGAGCTTACTAAAGTAAGTGACTGGGGTGAGCGAGGAAAGCCAACGCACAGGCAACTTGAAGTATGACGGGTATAAAAAAGCCCCTGCCGGACATCAACGCCAGGGGCTAAACGATCAGATTATTGCTATTTTACGCTGACATCGATGCCCGGGAAGTACTTCTTCGCCAGCTTGTCGATGGTGCCGTCAGCGCGGACTTTATCAATCGCAGCATCAAGCTGTTTTTTCGTGGCCTCATCGCCTTTACGCAGGCCATAGCCGATCCCGCTGCCGAGAATGGTGTCATCCGACACCGGCTTGCCGATAAAGCCGAAGCCCTTGCCCTGCGGCTTGCTCAGGAAGCCAGCCTGCCCGGCGGCGGACATCACCAGCGAGGCGTCGATACGGCCATTGAGCAGATCGCCCCAGGCCATGTTCTGATCTTTATACGACACCACGGTGACACCCTGCTTCTCCCAGTGCTCTTTGGCGTAGGTTTCCTGAATGGAGCCCTGCAACACGCCAATGGTTTTACCCTTCAGCCCTTCCGGCGTGGCGTCAACCACGCTGCCGGTCTTGCCCACCAGCTGGGACGGGATCCGGTAGATCGGCTGGGTAAAGTCGATGCTCTGGCGACGCTGCTCAGTGATGTTCATCGCCGAGTTGATGGCGTCGAATTTCTTCGCTACCAGCCCCGGGATCAGCGCGTCGAACGAGGTTTCGACCCAGCTGCATTTCAGCGACGCCGCCGCGCAAATCGCGTTGCCCAGCTCAATATCAAACCCTTCCAGCTCACCGGAAGAGTTGCGGCTCTCAAAGGGCGGATACTCTGCTTCAACGCCATAACGTAATTCGGTTGCGGCAAAAGAGGAAAACGAACACAGCAACCCCAGGCCGACAACGAAGGCTTTTAATTTCATGACTGAACTCCTTAGCGTGGTTTTACCCGACACAGGGCCTGCGCACCTGCCCGTAATGTCGCCTCATCTTTCGCAAAAGAGAGACGGATTAATTTGTTATCTGTCCCGTCGGTATAGAACGCCGAAAGCGGGATTGTGGCAACACCGTAGTCAACAATCAGCCGCTTCACCAGTTCGCTGTCGCGTTCATCGCTGAAATGGCTGTAATCCGCCAGCAGGAAGAACGAACCTGCGCTCGGCAGCAGGCGGAACGGGGAATCGGCCAGCAGGTTGACCAGCAGATCGCGTTTGCGCTGGTAAAACGACGCCAGCGACAGCCAGGTTTGCGGATCGGCCATATGTTCGGCAAACGCGTACTGCATAGGAGTATCGGCAGAGAACATCAAAAACTGATGGATTTTGCAGATCTCATCCATCAGCTGCGCCGGGGCGACGCAGTAGCCGACGCGCCAGCCGGTAACGTGGTAGGTTTTACCAAACGACGAGACGATGACGCTGCGCTCAGCCAGCCCCGGAAGGGTCGCCATGCCGTGATGCGGTACATCGTCGAACACCACGTGCTCGTACACTTCGTCAGAGAGAATAATAATGTCGGTGTTGCGGGTGATCGCCGCGAGCTGTTCCAGATCGTCGGCCGAGAAGACCTGTCCGCTCGGGTTATGCGGCGTGTTGACGATGATCATCCGGGTGCGCGAGGTGATGGCGGCGCGCACTTCATCCCAGTTCACCGCGAAATCCGGCACCGTCAGCTTGATGGCGATCGGCGTTGCGCCCTGCAAACGCACAATCGGCGCGTAGCTGTCGAACGATGGTTCAAAGTAGATCACTTCGTCGCCGGGATGCACCAGGCCGCTGATGGCCGAGTAGAGCCCTTCGCTGGCGCTGGCGGTAACAAGTACCTCGCTGGCCGGATCGTACTGCGTGCCGTACAGCGAGGCGATTTTATCAGCGATGCGCTCCTTTAGCGGCGTCAGCCCGGTCATCGACGCGTACTGGTTGTGGCCCGCCTGCATGGCGCGGTGGACGCCGGCTACCAGCGCGGGGTCGCAGTCGAAGTTCGGCGCGCCCTGTGAAAGGTTGATGGCATTGTGCTCAGCGGAGAGCTGACCGATAACGGTAAAAATGGTGGTGCCAACGTCCGGCAGTTTGGAACGGGTTTGTATCGGAGTGCGCAGCGTCATCTTAAATCCCCCTGGTGGATAGTGCATAACTATTCAACCTGAAGGCTATTGTGGCGACAATCGAATTGTTGTCATAATAGCCATGACAAAAAATCATACCTGGAGGTTCTGTGTCGCATCGCGCGTTCCCGCTTACTGCCGTTGAGGCGTTTATTGTTACCGCCCGGCACCTGAATCTGACCCATGCGGCAAAAGAGCTGTGCCTGACCCAGGGGGCCGTGAGCCGCAAGATCGCCGCCCTTGAAGGCTGGTTCGGTTTTCCGCTGTTTGAGCGCCACGCCCGCGGGCTGCGCCTCTCCTCCCAGGGCAGCGCCCTGCTGCCGGATCTGCGCGCCTCGTATGAACAGGTTCTGACGGTGGCGGACCAGGCCCGGGCGCAGCAAACCGTGGTGCGCCTGAAAGTGCCCACCTGCGCCATGCGCTGGCTGGTGCCGCGACTGCTGCAGGTGGAGCGCGAGCAGCCCGAGTTGCAGATTGCGCTCACCACCACCAACGATCACAGCGTGAATTTCAAAACCGAATCCTACGACGCGGCCATTGTTTTTGGCACCCACCTGAGCGCGGGAGATCTGCTGTTCGAGGAGGCCTTAACCCCGGTGATCAGCCCGTTACGCCAGGGCTCAGCGGTGGAGTCATTGACCTTTTTGCATCCGACGCGGGATAAAACCGACTGGTCGCTGTGGCTGGAAAAACAGGCCGTGCAGTCGCCTGTCATGCACAAAAATCAACACTTCGACACCATGGATCTGGCGATCACCGCCGCCATCCAGGGGCTCGGCGTGGCGATAGCCGACGAGACGCTGGTGGCCGAAGATATCCGCGCCGGGCGGCTGGTGCGGCCTTACGCCAGCAGTATCAAAACCGGCGCCAGCTACCGGCTGGTGCTGCGGGAGTCTCGCGGCAAAGCGGCGGGGCTGGCCGCCTTTCGCGAATGCCTGCTTAATCCAGGCTGACGTGGTGCTTCATTACCCGTTTGAACAGCGCCATACGGGCGCGCATAAATCGATTTTCAAGCTTAAAACCCGCATGTTTATTCACTCCAATGCGTAGCAGCACGTCCCGCCCGTGGTGACAGGCAGGCCAGCGCGTCGGGCCATTCAGCGTGTCGCACTGCCGGCTGGCATGGCGGGCGAAGTTGACCCAGTAATCGGCGACCTGAGCGGAAAACGCCAGGTCGTTGGCATTCACATACTGTCGGGCGGGCTCGGCTAGGGTGAGCGTATCAAACACGTAAGGCACCTCGTTGCCATGCCACGCCCCGTTGGCGTAGGTGGCGTGCTCGGCTTCAGCCACATAGTCAAACCAGTAGCGCCAGCACGGCTCCCCTACCCGCCGCTGGGCCTGCATCACCACAAACCCCAAGGTGGTGAAGGCCATATCGCGGCACACCTGACGCCCCAGCTCGGCATCGTCTTTGATGCCGGGATAGAGCAGCTTAATTAATCCTAACCCCAGCCGCCGCTCCCGGCGCAGCTTCTGGATCTGCCCGGCAAGATCGACGCCAAACACCGCCATCACGCTCGCCTCATCGCTGTTCGAGCCAACCATGATCGGCACAGGATGCTGGCGCGCGGCAAAAAAGACCTCCAGCATCGGCTCCGGCAGTACGCAATCTCCGACTATCGGGGCCGGGCCCACGTTGAGGGGTGCCGTCAGCGGCCAGAGCGCCTCGGCCGGGATCGCCCGCAGCTGCTCAGCGGTGGCATCCTCAAGACCAAAATGGGCCGCCAGCGCCTCGCCCTTGCTGAGTGCCTGCTCCCGGGGCGTATCCGGCAGGGTGTAGCCGCTCTGGATTATCGCCTTATGGAACAGTCCCTTAGCCAGCGGCGAAGCCAGTAACGACAGCACGCTGCGCGCCCCGGCAGACTCGCCAAACAGGGTGACGTTGTCCGGGTCGCCGCCAAAGCGGGCGATGTTGTCCCGCACCCACTCCAGGGCGGCCATCTGATCGAGCAGAGCAAAATTATGCACCACCCGCTCCTCTTCCCCCGCCAGCGCCGGATGGGCAAAAAAGCCCAGATGGCCGAGCCGGTAGTTGAGGGTGACGATCACCGCCCCGCGCTGCGCCAGCGCTTTGCCGTCGTAGGGCGGCAGCCCGCCTGCGCCAATGGTAAAGCCCCCGCCGTGCAGCCAGACCATCACCGGCAGCGGCGCGGAGCGCTCCACCGGCGACCAGACGTTCAGGTAGAGGCAATCCTCCGAGAAGCGGCCCGGATCGCCCCCGCCCAGCTGCTGACAGTACTCACTGCTCTGCCAGCTCGACGGCGAAAAGGCGGTGGTTTGACGCACGCCCTGCCAGCTTGCCACCGGCTGCGGCGAACGCCAGCGTAACGCGCCCACCGGCGCTGCAGCATAGGGAATGGCGCGCCAGACCTGCACATCGCCCTCGGTTATGCCGCTAATATCGCCGTTGCGCGTGGTCACTATCGGGGAAGAGACGTTGTCCATATCGATCTTCAGTTGATGTCACATCCCCGCAGAGTACCGTTTTCAGAGCAAACCGCAACGTCGCTTGCTGCGCTCTTCCGCCTCCTGGTAGAGGGTGAACTCGTCCAGCACCGGGCAACCCAGCGCTTCTTCAAAGGCATCGCGGCTGGCGTTGCCGTGGCTGCGGGCCTGGGTTTCGTTGCCAAGATTCGACTGGAAGATCCCCGCGGCGCTCACCGGGAGGAAATCCTCATAGGTGATGGGCTGAGCGACCACCCAGCCACGCTCGATCAGCGGCTGCGGATCGTCGCCGGGGCCAAAGGCCTGGCGGTGCGCCTCTCCGGCGGGCGTCAGGCGATAGCGGAACCACGCCAGCCCCTGACGGCGCAGGAAGATATAGCTGTCGGGAAATGCCTGGAAGACCTCCTGCAGGTGCAGCTGATGGGTCAGGTTATCCTTACCGGTACCGGCCTCCGCCAGCAGACGATCGTAGAGGTCGCGCCCTTTCGGGGTTAACGCCACCCCGCGCTGCTCAATCTCGCCGAAGCGCGCGGTATGGGTGCCCCGCTGCTCTCCCGCAAACAGCACCGGCTCCTCCAGCGCCTTGAAGCTGGTCTGGCGCAGCAGCAGAGGCGTCTCCCGGCGCGGCGGCCCTTCGATCAGCATCTTCGGTTCAATACCGTATTCGGGCATTAACGCCTGCACCCGGTCGATATCCAGCGTGCGCGGCGTCAGGTGGTTGATGTGGCAGCCTGGGAAGCAGACCACGTCGGCAATCAACCGGTGTTCATTGTGCAGCGCCTGGTAGGTGTCGTGATCCACCGTGGCGTGGCGATGCCAGCGGAAGGTCTCCAGCGCTTCCTTAACAAACTCTTCGGCCTGCGCCGGGGTAAACGCCCCTTCCGCCTCGTACAGGTCGATCAGTTCCAGGCAGCGGGGGGTGAAGATGTTGCGTCGGGCGAGGATCTCCGCCGCTTTCTCGCGCAGGGGCAGGTTGTCGATCAGATCGAGGCGCAGCAGCGAGGTAAAAATACGAAACGGGTTGCGGCACAGCGCGGCGTCATCAACCGGACGAAACGCGGTTGAGTGGACCGGCACCCCGGCCTGGGAGAGATCGTAATAGCTGACCGGGAACATCCCCATAATGGCGAACATGCGTCGCAGGGTTGCCAGTTCCAGGGCCGTACCGACACGGATCGCCCCGTGGCGTTCGAGGTTGAGGCGAGCGAGTTCATCCGCGTTGGCCAGTTGTTCGTGCAGCTTCGGGTTGTTTTCCAGGACTGCCAGATTCACATCCGCTACCAGCTCCAGCAAGGTTCCGTACTGCGGAACTTCCTGCTGGTACATCGCCGACATAGCCTGCGAAAAGTTTTCCCGAATATCATCAGCCGTGATGGTGTTCGCCATGATGTCATGCCTCCAGTGAATATTACCTGGAGTGTAGAGAAGGCCATTGCGCCTGTTTGGAAGAATTTACGAATTGTGATCTGGATGGAGAGGCGCGCGTTTCCTGAACTACCACGAATTTAAGCGGTTCAGGCCCCGGGCAACTATTTCAACCCCTTTCCAAAAAATGCTTGTTACTCAATTAGATTGAATGTTAATAATATTTTGCTAGCAGGTTATCAAAATTAAACAACTTCACTTGTCACGCGTAACGCTCTGTTTTTAACATCGCCTATGGAAAAAAATGGTTTGTTTAGTCAGCGCATTCGTTTGCGCCATCTGCATACTTTTGTGGCCGTCGCTCAACAGGGAACACTGGGACGCGCGGCTGAAACCCTTAACCTGAGCCAGCCTGCGCTTTCAAAAACGCTGAACGAGCTGGAGCAGCTCACCGGCACGCGCCTGTTCGAACGTGGACGCCTGGGCGCGCAGCTCACCCTGGTGGGCGAGCAGTTCCTGACCCACGCGGTCAAAGTCCTCGATGCCCTGAATACTGCGGGCCAGTCCCTGACCCGGCGCAACGATGCGCCGGGCGACGTGGTGCGCATTGGCGCGCTGCCGACCGCGGCGCTGGGCATTCTTCCGGCGGTCATCGGCCAGTTCCATAAACAGCAGCGCAACATAACGCTGCAGGTCGCCACCATGAATAACACCATGCTGCTCGCGGGGCTGAAGTCCGGCGAGCTGGACCTGGGCATGGGAAGAATGTCCGATCCGGAGCTGATGAGCGGCCTGAACTATGAGCTCCTTTTTCTGGAATCTCTCAAGCTGGTGGTGCGTCCGCGTCATCCTATCCTCAATGATACCGTGACCCTAAGCCGGGTGATGGAGTGGCCGGTGGTGGTGTCGCCGAAAGGCACCGTGCCGCGCCAGACGGCGGAAACCCTTCTCCAGACCCAGGGCTGCAAACTGCCGTCGGGCTGTATTGAGACCCTTTCGGCCTCGCTGTCGCGCCAGCTGACGGTGGATTTTGACTATGTCTGGTTCGTCCCGTCCGGGGCGGTGAAAGAGGATCTGCGCCAGGGCACGCTGGTGGCATTGCCGGTCACCACTCCCGGCCCCGGCGAACCTATTGGGGTTTTAACCCGCGTTGACGCCCCGCTCTCCGCCGCCACCCAGACGCTGCTCAGCGCGATACGTAAATCCATGCCGGTGTGATCACACTTCCCTCCAGCCCGTCTTGATGACGGGCTTTTTGTTTCCATTACTCAAATAATGCGAAATCATTCATTAACAATTGCACTAAACAATTTAACAGATTTATCATACCCGCCGAATTCACCAAATGGTTCATTCAAACAACACAGCGGTGACTTCTTTGGCGCTACATTGGCGTCATGTTCGACTTTTTCATCAAGGATCTTCTCTTCTGTTACCCATTTGGTTCAGGGTTGAGTCTGCCCTGTCCAGTGAAGACAAGATTATTCAGGAGACAGAAATGGCTATAGGTAATTCGCTACGTGGGTTCCCCAGGATCCTGCAGTGGCTGCTGGTCGGTCTGATGGCGCTCATCGGACTGGCCGTCGGTGGACTGGGCTTTAAGCTTGCCACCGTCGGGGGAAGCTGGTACTTCCTGATCATGGGCGTGGTGATGCTTGTCGCCGCGTTTATTATTGCGCGCGGTCGCACAGGCGGCATCATTCTGTATGCGGTGGCGTTTATCGCCTCGCTGATCTGGGCCGTGAGCGATGCGGGCTGGGATTTCTGGCCGCTCTTCTCGCGCCTGTTCACCTTCGCGGTGCTGGCGTTCCTGTCCGCCCTCGTCTGGCCTTTCCTGCGCGGTGCGGATCGTCCGGTCAACAAAGCCCCGGCCTTTGGCATTGCCGCCGTGCTGGCGGTTGCGATGCTGGTGAGCTTCGGCTGGATGTTCAAGCCGCAGACCCTGGTCAGCGCCAGCGAGCCGGTGCCGGTTAAGCCGGTGGCGGAAGGCCAGCAGCAGAAGAACTGGGAGCACTGGGGTAACACCACCCACGGCGACCGCTTTGCGGCGCTGGACCAGATTAACAAGCAGAACGTCAACGATCTGAAGGTGGCCTGGGTTGCCCACACCGGCGACATCCCGCAGAGCAACGGCTCCGGCGCGGAAGATCAGAACACCCCGCTGCAGATTGGCGATACGCTCTTTGTCTGTACCCCATACAGCAAGGTGCTGGCGCTGGACGTCGACTCCGGTAAAGAGAAGTGGCGCTATGATTCCAAAGCCACTGCGCCAAACTGGCAGCGCTGCCGTGGTCTGGGCTATTTTGAAGACACCACCAGCGTGACAACGTCACCGACAGAGACGCAGCCCGCCGCCTGTGCGCGCCGTCTGTTCCTGCCGACGACCGATGCCCGTCTGATCGCCCTTAACGCCGACAACGGCAAGGTCTGCGAAGACTTTGGCGATCATGGCGTGGTTGACCTCAGCGTCGGCATGGGTGAAGTGAAGCCTGGCTACTATCAGCAAACCTCCACCCCGCTGGTGGCGGGCAACGTGGTGGTTGTGGGCGGACGCGTGGCGGATAACTTCTCTACCGGCGAGCCTCCGGGCGTGGTGCGTGCCTTTGACGTGCATACCGGGAAACTGGCCTGGGCCTGGGATCCGGGCAATCCGAACATCACCGGGCTGCCGCCGGAAGGCCAGACCTACACCCGCGGGACGCCGAACGTCTGGTCAGCCATGTCCTATGACGCGAAGCTGAACCTGATTTACCTCCCGACCGGTAACGCCACCCCGGACTTCTGGGCCGGCGAGCGTACTGAACTGGATGATAAATACAGCTCTTCGATTGTGGCGGTGGATGCCACGACCGGACAGGTGCGCTGGCATTTCCAGACCACCCACCACGACCTGTGGGACTTTGACCTGCCGTCGCAGCCGCTGCTGTACGATCTGCCGGACGGTAAAGGCGGCTCCACGCCGGTACTGGTGCAGACCAGCAAGCAGGGTATGATCTTCATGCTCAACCGCGAAACCGGCCAGCCAGTGGCGAAGGTGGAAGAGCGTCCGGTGCCTGCCGGTAACGTCGAAGGCGAGCGTTATTCCCCTACCCAGCCGTACTCTGTCGGCATGCCGATGATCGGCAACCAGACCCTGACCGAATCGGACATGTGGGGTGCCACCCCGGTTGACCTGCTGCTGTGCCGCATCCAGTTTAAAGAGATGCGTCATCAGGGCGTCTTTACCCCGCCGGGTCTGGATCGCTCCCTGCAGTTCCCGGGCTCGCTTGGCGGGATGAACTGGGGCAGCGTGTCGGTTGACCCGAACAACAGCCTGATGTTTGTGAACGACATGCGTCTGGGGCTGGCGAACTACATGGTGCCGCGCGCAAATGTTGCTAAAAACGCCAGCGGGATTGAGATGGGGATCGTGCCGATGGACGGTACGCCGTTTGGCGCCATGCGCGAACGCTTCCTGTCTCCGCTGGGCATTCCGTGCCAGAAACCGCCGTTCGGTACTATGTCTGCGGTGGATCTGAAGTCCGGCAAGCTGGTGTGGCAGGTGCCGGTGGGTACCGTGGAAGATACCGGCCCGCTGGGGATCCGCATGCATATGCCAATCCCGATCGGTATGCCGACCCTGGGCGCGTCGCTCTCCACCCAGTCCGGCCTGCTGTTCTTCGCCGGGACTCAGGATTTCTACTTGCGCGCGTTTGATACCGCGAACGGGAAAGAGATCTGGAAAGACCGTCTGCCGGTGGGCAGCCAGTCCGGCCCGATGACCTACGTGTCGCCGAAAACCGGCAAGCAGTACATCATCATCAACGCCGGCGGTGCGCGTCAGTCTCCGGATCGCGGGGATTACATCATCGCCTACGCGTTGCCTGATAAGAAGTAAGCGCGTTAGCGTCAAGCCGGCCCTCAGGTGGCCGGCTTTTTTTTGCTTACGGCTTCGCGGTGAGTGAGTTTTCGATCCAGGTCGCCGTTGTGCCGTTCTGATAACTGACCACCAGGTTCTGATGGACCCCGGCTGGCCAGCAGCTGCGCATTACCGCGCGTTTGGTTTCATCGAAGAAAGGTTTATCCCCTGCCGCTTCGTAGTCCGCTGCGCGGCCGTTCAGCTTGACGTTAAACGACACCGTCACCCGGCCGGAATATTTCTGCGCCGCGGCCTGCTCAGGATAGCGCGGCTGCACCCGGTAGACGTCGCCGTCGCAGTCCACCTGCCCGTTATCCGCGGTCGACGAACTGCCGCCCACCGGAAAGGAGAGCCCGACGCCCACCCCGCTGTTGCCCCCGCCGCCGCCAATCCCTATTCCGCCAATGCCCACGCTGCCGCCCGATGCACATCCGGCCAGCAACCATGTGACGCAAATCACCTGCGTAAACTGTTTCATTGCCTTTTCCTCTTCAGCCCTTACAACCAGCATAGCGGGGAATAAAAAAGGGTTCATGTCGAAACATGAACCCTTTTTTTGCCCGGCGGCGCTTCGCTTGCACGGGCCTACATGCTGTGCCGAACCCGTAGGCCCGGTAAGGCGCAGCCGCCACCGGGCAAATCACGCATCAGACCCGTAGGCCCGGTAAGGCGCAGCCGCCACCGGGCAGGATACGCGTGGGGATCAGAAGGTTTCCCAATTATCGCCATCGGCGACGGCCGGGCGCAGCGGTGCGGCTGGCGCTGCTGGTGCGGCCTGAACGCTGCTGCGGGCCGGGTTCATACCCTGCAGGCGGAAGGTGCCTACCGCTTCGGTCAGACGCGCAGCCTGATCTTCCAGTGAGGCTGCTGCCGCAGAAGCTTCTTCCACCAGCGAGGCGTTCTGCTGGGTCACTTTATCCATCTCCGAGATGGCCTGGCTGACCTGCACAATACCGCGGCTCTGCTCGTCGGAGGCGGCAGCGATCTCCAGCATGATATCGGTGACGCGTTTAACCGCTTCGACGATCTCGTTCATGGTGTTCCCTGCGGCAACCACTTCGCCGGAGCCCTGGTCGATAAGGGAGACCGATTCGCTGATCAGCCCCTCAATCTCTTTCGCGGCGTTGGCGCTGCGGCTGGCCAGAGTGCGGACTTCGCTGGCGACCACGGCAAACCCGCGCCCCTGCTCACCGGCTCGGGCGGCTTCCACCGCGGCGTTGAGCGCCAGGATATTGGTCTGGAAGGCGATACTGTTGATGACCGCGGTGATCTCAGAGATTTTCTTCGAGCTGCTGGAGATGTTGCCCATGGTTTTCACCACCCCGGAGACCATCTGGCCGCCGCGGCTGGCTTTGCCGGAGGCATCTTCCGCCAGCTTGCTGGCGTGGTGCGCGTTATCGGCGTTCTGCTTCACGGTGGCGGTCAGCTGTTCCATGCTGGCGGCGGTCTGTTCAATGGCCGCAGCCTGCTGCTCGGTACGTGATGAGAGGTCGGTGTTACCGGCGGAGATTTCGCTGGTGCCGCGATAGATCTCTTCCGCGCCCTGGCGCACGGTGCCCACGGTATTCACCAGCGAACGCTGCATGGTTTGCAGATCGTGGGTCAGACGGCCAATCTCGCTGCGCCCGGTCAGGTCTTCGGCCAGGGTCAGGTCGCCCTTCGCGATGTGCGCAATACGGTTCGCGGCGCGTTGCAGCGGGTTAATCACCGTGCGACGCAGCACGATAAAGGTGATCACCGTCAGCACCAGCGCCAGACCAAAGGCGCCAACCATAAACATCAGCCCCAGCTGGGTGCGGGTATGTGCCTGCTCGGTGAGCATATTGGCGCGATCGGTACGGATCTTAATCGCCTTCAGCAACACCTCGTTATAGGCGTCATCCAGCGGACGCGCCGATTCATTTTCATGGTTGATGATGGCTTCGAACATGCCGTTCTTGGCATATTTCAGCATCGGCTGCATGCCGTCGATATAAGCCTGGTAATTCGTTTTCAGTTCGCCGTCCAGCGCTTCGTCCGCCGGGGTGCGAACGCCACGGTTCATGTAAATGGCGAAGCTGTCCTGCGACTGTTTGATGCGCTGTTCGGCTTCGGCGATGTTCTTTTTCATCGCGTCCATTTCGGCGATACGGCTGGCCGCACCCGCGTGGATCATATTGATACGCGCTGTGCGCAGATGGTTTGAACTGTTTGATAACCCGGTACGCACCTGAATTTCAGACGTCACATCCTGCTGGTCTTTGTCCGCCTGCAGTAAAAAATAGCCTGCCAGCCCGGCGCTCAGGGCAAACAGCACAATAATACCACCCAAAATCGAGGAGATAAGCGGGAGCAGCCTGATGTGGTGCAGGAAGCCCAGCTTATGTTGCGCCCGAACTGTTGTTGTTTTGTCCATAGCCGTTGACTCTCTCATAGGTAAGATGCGTGGAAACACGCCTGTAAAGTAGTCATCGGCACTACAACGATTTTGATTACGGCTAAAATCGCAACACTGGTCACACTTTCGCAATGATTTTTAAAGAGATGTCGTCCCGCTGCCCATCAAGGCCAGCGGGAGAAAGGTTTATCAGTTATCGCCGAAATGGATAACGGTACGGATGGACTTACCTTCATGCATCAGATCGAAGGCTTCGTTGATCTGATCCAGCGGCAGGCGGTGGGTAATGAACGGATCGAGCTGAATTTTGCCCGCCATCGCATCTTCTACCATGCCCGGCAGCTGGGTACGGCCCTTAACGCCACCAAACGCAGAACCACGCCATACGCGGCCGGTAACCAGCTGGAATGGACGGGTTTTGATCTCCTGACCCGCACCGGCCACGCCGATGATGACGCTTTCGCCCCACCCCTTGTGGCAACACTCCAGCGCGGCACGCATCACGTTCACGTTACCGATGCATTCGAAGCTGAAGTCGACGCCGCCGTCGGTGAGTTCAACAATGACGTCCTGCACCGGCTTGTCGTAGTCGTTCGGGTTGATGAAATCGGTCGCGCCCATTTCTCCAGCCAGCTTGAATTTTTCCGGGTTGGTGTCCACGGCCAGAATGCGTCCGGCTTTCGCCTGCACTGCGCCCTGAATCACGGCCAGGCCGATACCGCCGAGACCGAATACCGCAACGGTATCGCCCTCTTTCACTTTTGCGGTGTTGTGGACGGCACCGATGCCGGTGGTGACGCCGCAGCCGAGCAGGCAGACTTTATCCAGCGGTGCCTGCGGGTTCACTTTTGCCAGCGAGATTTCGGCGCAGACGGTGTATTCGCTGAAGGTGCTGGTGCCCATGTAGTGATAGATCGGCTCGCCGTTGTAGGAGAAACGGGTGGTGCCGTCCGGCATCAGGCCTTTACCCTGGGTGGCGCGAACGGCCTGGCAGAGGTTGGTTTTGCCGGATTTACAGAACTTACACTCGCGACACTCTGCGGTGTACAGCGGGATGACGTGGTCGCCCGGCTGCAGGCTGGTGACGCCCTCGCCGACTTCCACCACCACGCCGCCGCCCTCATGGCCGAGCACCGCCGGGAAAACGCCTTCCGGATCGTCACCCGACAAGGTAAACGCATCGGTGTGGCACACGCCGGTATGGGTGATTTTGACCAGCACTTCGCCTTTTTTCGGTGGCGCCACGTCAATTTCAACGATTTTCAACGGCTGGCCAGGGCCAAATGCAACAGCAGCACGTGATTTCATCTTGCTTTCCTTTTAGTGATGTCAGGTTTTTATTTTAGATAAGAGCGCAGCAAATGGCCGACTTCCGCCATTCTGACGGCCCGCTGATCGGCAGTGGTCTCGCCCGCCACCAGCTCATCTTTGAGGTGAATTTCAACCATCTCGCCCATCAGGCCGTTTGCGGCGCCGCGCACTGCGGCGATCTGCTGCAGGATAGAGAGGCAAGGCTCGCCGGATTCAAGCGCCCGCTCCAGGGCATCGACCTGCCCGCGAATGCGGCGCACGCGCGTCAGGACACGTTTTTTGTCTTCAGGTGAATGTGGCATCGGAGGGCTCCTGGATACTGTAGGGGGGTATACTATTTTATTTTATACAGACCTGCAAACGGGAATGTCCAAAGATGTTTTGGGGGAACGCGAAAGTCTGGATGGGAAAGGTTTGATGAGAATACAGGAGAAATTGCTGCCCTGTTTAAGGGCAGTCGGCGTAGGCAGTATTATGCGTGATCGCTATTAAGCAACTTATGAATGAAACCCGTCAGGCATAAGTGATGCTTAAATATCATCCCGCGTGAAACCAACAACTATTTCGAGCGTATTGCGGATGACTTCGGCAGCCTCTTGATCGGATGTTTGTTCAAGGGCGTAAATCAACTGCAGAATAATTTGCTTATTGGTAAGGTTATCTCCGCTGAGAATAATACATCTTATCGCTGAACCTAAAACGGCAGCCTCAACGGACAAGGAACTTCCAGCTGAACGGAAGTAAGTTGCCAGCGCCTGATCCTGAAGTGCATTGAAATGCTGTGTATGCAGAGAAGTCGCAGTATTCATATTTTTCACTCTAAGGTTAATGTTTTTTATCGTATTTATGCTGTGCAGTATTCACCATGAGATGGTGCATGCTGTTGATAAGACAATTTTTTCTGGCTTCTGGGTGTACGCGACTACTGGATTTAACCTTTTGCTCAACCTCGACTGCGGCCGCAGAGAGCGCGCTTCTTCTTTCAGCGTCACGCTCCATGCTGGCCATAATTTTCAGTTTGACTGCCAGCGTCTTAAAATTTATTGGACCGTTGTCTTTTAAAATTAACAACACAGCTTCGCCAATAAGATCGTCTCTCAGTCTTTCAGATTTCGTTCTGTGCATAACTGTTCTCACGTGCCTGCTTTAAGCCACAGATGTGCTAACATTCTTTATCGTTCAAAAAACAGAGCGATCAGCTGATTGTAATGGGCAATTTCTTCTTCATCTTCCGTCTGTTCTACCCGGCGTAATAACCTGGTACAGATAGCAAGACGGCTTAGATTACGTCCCTCATTCAGGATCTCACCGACAATTAAGCCCAGCGTCTCCTGCTGGCTACGCATACTGGCTTTATTAAAATAGGCGGTGATTGCCTCAGCTGAACTTTGGCGCGAACTGTTGCCTCGCATAGGTGCTCCGGATTGACATTTAGGTTAGGGGTTAAACTGATGTTAAAAATATACTAAACCTCAGTAGTTGTACATGGCGACTGTACAAGTTTTTGCGATTTTAATTAGCCAGCTAAATTAGCTTTACAAATAACAGCGTGTTAACAAGCACTTAAAATTGTCAGGCGTTCAAAAATTTACAAAACTTTCTTGCGTAAGTCTTTCATTAATAAAACTTAAGTATTACCCATCAAGCATCTCTCCCTGCATGAAATCAGCGCTTTCAGCAGATCGTAAACCGCTCTACGGACCGCTCATTTCGACACAAAGGCTGTACAACTTCTTGCATGTTCAGATACGCCCTGGGAAAGGAGAAAATTTTGCAGGGCTGCGCCTGACGTTTAGCTACCCCAGTTTTTCACTGCATACGGTCATCAGGCGCAATCCCGGCCTTACACCGGCTTGATATTCTGATTCATCCGGAACAGATTCATCGGATCGTACTTACTTTTCAGTTCCACCAGCCGATCCCAGGTTGCGCCGTAGGCAAAGGCGATACGGTCGGTCTCCTCCTGGGTGAGGAAGTTGATATAGGCCCCGCTGCTGGCGAAAGGCTGGGTTTTGGCGAAGAACTCCCGGGCCCAGGCGACGCAGCGTTCATCCTCTTCGGCGGTTTCCCAGCGCCCGTGCACGTTCATGACGTAATTTGCATCCCGGCTTGAGTAGGCCATCGCCTCGGGCGCAACCTGGGTCGTATGGCCGCCAATGGTGCCAATGAAGATCTCGCAATGAGGTGACGGCAGTCTGGCGGCGTAGTCGACGATGGCATCGATGACGCCCTCGCTGATTTGCACGAAGTTGTGCGATTTCCAGTAGTTACGCGCCCCTTTTGCCAGCAGCGGATCGAAGGCCTGCTGCCAGGCGACGTAGGGCATTACGCCGATGTGCTCGCCGATTGCCGTGCCGAACCCGCGCAGCGGCGCAATGAGTTGCTCGCCCATTTCGGGATGGCCCACATAGCACAGAGCGAGCGCCACCATCTCCTTCCCGTGCGCCTCTTCAGGCAGGAAAGGCAGCGGCGGCGCCTTGCGGGTGACCATCCAGACGTTCAGCTCTTCCGGCATCGTCTGGGTGAAGCGGGCAAACTGCGATATCACGGACCTCGCTTGATCGAACGGAAAAACGATCAGCCCACTCAGCACGTCCGGTCCGACGGGGTGCAGCTGGAATTCAAAGCGCGTCACCACGCCAAAATTGCCCCCGCCGCCCCGCAGTCCCCAGAAGAGATCTGCGTTTTCGGATCCGCTGGCATGCAGCAGACGGCCATCTGCCGTAACAACTTCCGCCGAGAGCAGATTATCGATGGTCATACCGTACTTGCGGCTCAGCCAGCCAAACCCGCCCCCCAGCGTCAGGCCGGCCACCCCGGTGGTGGAATTAATGCCCAGCGGCGTGGCAAGCCCATGCGCCTGTGCCGCCGCATCAAAATCACCCAGCGTGCAGCCGGGCTCGACGGTGGCCCGGCGGGTGTTCAGATCCACCTCTACCCGCTTCATCAGCGAAAGGTCGATCATCAGACCGTCGTCACAGACGGCATTGCCCGCGATGTTGTGCCCTCCTCCCCGGATTGAGATGAGAAGATGTTGCTCGCGTCCAAACTGGATGGCTTGCACTACGTCCTCGGTGGATGTGCAGCGAACGATGAGCGCGGGCTTGCGGTCGATCATGGCATTCCAGATCTGACGCACCTCGTGGTAATCGTCATCTTCAGGAAAGAGTATCTTCCCCTGAAAATGCGCTCTGAACTCATCGATTTCTGCCTTTGATAACGCCTTCATGATTGTTCCCCCTGCTCTGTTTAACCCTACTAATTATGGTAGGTTTGAGAGCATCGGGCGTTAAAAATGGGGGAGCAAGCCGGGCCACAACCGACACTTTTCAGCTTAACCTTAAGGCAACATCTCTATTTCCCTACCAGACTTAGGCTTTTTACTTTTAAGGAGCCCACGCCATGAGGCGTCTGTTTACGTCGATTTTCTCCAGCCCCGAGTCGCTGCTACAGGTGATGAGCCAACAGGAAATTATTGAAGCCGTGGAGGACGGGGATCGCATTATTATCGATCAGGATGGTAACGCCTCGGTCAACTTCAAAAGCCGGGAGGTGCGGGAGGACTTTCTGCGCCATGTTAACGCGCTGAAGAGGGCCTGAGATGGGAACGGCGATCTTTATGGTGCTGATGGTTTCCGGGTACTGGTACACCAGCCGCGATCTCTCCACCCGCTTTAAAATCAAGCGATCCTTTGGCTGGGACGTCTATTTTCTCGTGGCGCTCTACGGCTGCATCTTCGTATTGCAGGGCGTGCTTGCCACCGGCCTGGTGTGGCTGGTGCTCCTCGCCGCCTCCTGGGCCGCCAATACTTTCCACTTTGCCTCGCAGGACTACGCCAACTGGCAAATGGACTTTATGAACTGGAGCTTTCTGGGGATTCAGGCACCGGTGGTGGTGATGCTGGCCTTCGCCATTCTGTTTTGCCTCTACCGTTCGAACTGGGCGGGCAGCGCCAGGCTGGATGGCGAAGGCCGCAAGCAGCTTTACAAGCGCCTGTCACAGGCCAGCGGTATTGAACAGTTGCTCTATCAGTGTATGGAAGAAGGCGAACTGGCGCTGGTGACGCTGAAATCGCGGCGGATCTATATCGGGATGATCCATACCGCGACCCTGGAATATGAAAAAACCGCCAATATCGTGCTGATCCCGATGCTGAGCGGCTATCGCGACGGCAAAACGCTGAGCCTGTGCATTGAGCATAACTACAGCAAATGGTACGCCGACCACGATATTACGCTCGATTCACAGCCCAAAAGCGCGATGGCTTTCCGCAAGGTGATCATGCTGGACCAAATTGAAAGTCTTTCACTTTTTGACCCTGCCAGCGCCAGTTCGCTGGATCTGGAACGGCACGCGGAGAGTGCAGAGTGAATTTTTTTCACGATCATGAAGATGGCTCATGTTGCAGTGAAATTTAGTCGCTTTCACTCCCCTCCTGGCTCTGGCATAACGTTACTCATATTAACGTATGAGCAACATAAAGGGTGATTTCGCAACAGCGTCACGCTTTATGCCAGAGCCAGGAAACGTCACCATGAATAACGATTTCACCTTTACCATTAAGCGCAGCCGTTTCGATGAGAATTACAATCCTTCGGAAAACACGCGCATCACCACTAATTTTGCCAATCTGGCCCGCGGCGATAACCGTCAGCAGAACCTGCGCAACACCCTGGTGATGATGGATAATCGCTTCAACACCTTAGCGCACTGGGACAACCCGAAAGGCGATCGTTATTCCGTCGAACTGGATATTATCTCCGTTGAGATGAATATCGCAGGTGAAGACAATGCCACCACCTTCCCGGCAATTGAAATTTTAAAAACCAATATCATTGATAAAAAAACCAACGAGCGTATCGAAGGGATCGTCGGGAATAACTTCTCGTCCTATGTCCGGGATTATGATTTCAGCGTACTGCTGCCCGATCACAATAAAAACCAGCCTGCATTCAGCATTCCGGATAACTTTGGCGAACTGCACGGCAACATCTTTAAGCACTTCGTTAATTCTGCGGAATATAAAGCTAACTTCAGCAAACCGCCCGTGATCTGCCTGAGCGTCTCCAACAAAAACAGCTACCAGCGTATTGGCAATGTGCATCCGGTTTTAGGCATTGAGTACCAGCAGGAAGGCACCTCACTGACGGAGGCCTATTTCAAAAAGATGGGCCTGCAGGTTCGCTATTTTATGCCGCCAGACAGCGCCGCGCCGCTGGCATTTTTCTTCTCCGGCGATTTGCTGAGCGACTACACCTTCCTGGAACTGATCGGCACTATCAGCACCATGGAAACTTTCCAGAAAATCTATCGTCCTGAGATTTACAACGCCAACTCGGTGGCCGGGCACTATTACCAGCCCAGCCTGACGAACCAGGATCACTCCCTGACCAAGATTGTTTACGATCGCGAAGAGCGTAGCCAGCTGGCGATTGAGCAGGGAAAATTTACCGAGAAACATTTCATCAAGCCGTACAAAAATATTCTTGAGCAATGGTCTGCTCACTGCGCGCTTTGATTAATTAAAACGATAAGGTCACCTGTTATGAAAACATTGCTCCCCACCTCCACGGCCGGCAGCCTGCCGAAACCGTCCTGGCTGGCACAACCGGAGACCCTCTGGTCGCCGTGGAAATTGCAGAACGAGGAATTACTCGCCGGGAAACAGGATGCGCTGCGTCTCTCTCTGGACGATCAGCTGCGGGCCGGGATTGATATCGTCAGCGACGGTGAACAGACCCGCCAGCACTTCGTCACCACCTTTATCGAGCACCTCAGCGGCGTCGATTTTGAGAAACGCGAAGTGGTGAAAATCCGTAACCGCTATGACGCGAGCGTGCCGACCGTCGTGGGTGCCGTCTCCCGCCAGAAGCCGGTGTTTGTTGACGATGCGAAGTACTTACGTCAGCTCACCACCCAGCCGATCAAATGGGCGCTGCCGGGCCCGATGACCATGATCGACACCCTTTACGACAACCACTACAAAAGCCGCGAAAAACTGGCCTGGGAGTTCGCAAAAATTCTCAACCAGGAAGCAAAAGAGCTGGAAGCGGCCGGGGTCGATATTATTCAGTTCGACGAACCTGCCTTTAACGTCTTCTTTGATGAGGTGAATGACTGGGGGATCGCCGCCCTGGAGCGCGCCATCGAAGGGCTGAAATGCGAAACGGCGGTGCACATCTGCTACGGATACGGCATTAAAGCCAATACCGACTGGAAGAAGACGCTTGGCTCAGAGTGGCGCCAGTACGAAGAGGCGTTCCCAAAACTGCAGACCTCAAATATCGATATTATCTCGCTGGAGTGCCACAACTCCCGCGTGCCGATGGATCTGCTGGAACTTATTCGCGGCAAAAAGGTGATGGTCGGGGCCATCGACGTGGCAACCCATACCGTCGAGACGCCAGAAGAGGTGGCCGCTACGCTGCGCAAGGCGCTGCAGTTCGTCGATGCCGACAAGCTCTACCCTTCCACCAACTGTGGGATGGCGCCGTTATCCCGTGAGGTGGCGAACGGTAAGCTCAACGCATTAAGCGCCGGAGCGGAGATTATCCGCAAGGAACTGGCGGGGAAATAAGCGTTCAGGCCGGGCTCGCGAGGCGCGCCCGGCTGATTACAAACGGCGGCCGCGAGCCCAGTAGGCCATAAAGCTGATTGTCTCCTTCGACAGGTTTCGTTCCCCGCTCAGATAACGTCGCAGATGCTTCACCGCGCTGGATTCCGCCGCCACCCAGCCGTGGAACCGATTATCGCTTTGCGCGCGATCCCACAGCAGTTCTCCTTCGGCCTCTTCCCGCACCTCCTGACTCCGGGTCAGGGCATACTCCGGCAGCTTCACGTGCTGTTTGACGGCCTGTAGCAGGGCTTCACCGTGGCAGGCCCCGGTCAACTCGCGCGCCCGCCAGTGCACTTCCGCAAAGTCATAGGCGCTGAGATCGATACAGTCGCCCTGCTTCGGCACTTCGATAAACACCTGTACCTGCGGGGGCGTATCACGCTGAGCAAGTTGCTCCAGGATCCCTTTCACCGCAGGCCAGGCCGTTTCATCCGCAATAATCAGTCCCTGTTCTGCCTGAGGATGGGGATCCCACTCGTAGCCCCCGCTGTCTTCGGGATAGTCACGGTTGGGCGCGACGATCTGCAGTTCATCGCCCGGTTGTGCCCCTGTTGCCCAGGCAGACGCCGGACCTTCGGTGCCATGCATGACAAACTCCACCTCCATCTCGCAGGCCTCAACGTTCACACGACGCAGCGTGTAGGTGCGCAGGATCGGCCGTATCGCTTCCGGCAGAGACTTGATTTGCTCCCACCAGGATCCTTCTGGGGTCAACGCCAATGGCGTGCCGTTCAGCGACGGGAAAAGCAGCTTAATACGCTGATCCGGTGCGTCTGATTTCATATGGCGCACGTCGTCGCCCCGGAACACGCAGCGCAGCATAGAGGGCGAAAGCACCTCTTTTCGCGCCAGTTTTACGTTGAATAAGCGATAACTCTGCACAGCCGACATACCTTCACCTTAACGCGCGTCGTGAATTTGTGATGTGCCGATGGTAACAAACGAAAATGATAATGAGAACGCTTATTAAGTGCGGAGTGCTGCGAATCAAAACCTTACTTTTCAAGGGCAGCCACGATAGCGGCTTCCATCTTCTCCGGGGTGGTTATCGGCGCAAAACGCTTGATCGGTTTACCGTCGCGCCCGATCAGGAATTTCGTGAAGTTCCACTTGATCCGCCCGCCCAGCACGCCGGGCAATGCGTCCTTCAGGTAACGAAACACCGGGTGCGCAGCCGCGCCGTTAACCTCGACTTTCTCGAACATCGGGAAGCTCACGCCGTAGTTGATGTGGCAGGTCCGGGCGATGTCATCAGCCCCGCCGGGTTCCTGTTTGCCGAACTGGTTGCAGGGAAAACCCAGCACCACCAGCCCCTGAGAGGCGTACTTTTTATAGAGCGTTTCAAGACCTGCATATTGTGGGGTGAAGCCGCACTGGCTGGCCGTGTTGACCACCAGAACGACTTTACCCGCATAGTCGGCCATGGAGATGGGCTCGCCATTCAGACGGGTGGCAGAAAGTTGATGAAAATTCGTCATCCAAAAAACCTCAAAATCATGATGGCACCCTGCCACCGGCAAGGTGCCCACAGAAAAACTTACTTCACCGTTTCAATTTTAGGCGGCTGCCAGGTGCCATCCAGAATCGGCTGTTCACCCCAGTACGCGCGAATGTAGAGGGACAGATTGCCCTCAGGCGCCGGAAGCCAGTTATTCACTTTATCATCCGATGGGCGGGTTTTGCTGACATACAGCGTCAGGGAGCCGTCATCGTTGTACTTCAGGTTTTTGTTTTTGGTCCCCAGCGAGAAGCGGTTCAGCTCGTTAGGGCTGAACAGATGCTTACTGTTATAGAGCGTTAATGACCAGAACCCTTTCACCGGCGGCAGTTCGCCTTTCGCGAAGGTCACCGTGTAGTCATGGTCGCCGGATAGCTGGGTGCCCGCAGCATCGTTATCGGTGTAGAAATACTGGGTTTCGTTCGGTTTGTTATCGAACATGTTCGATTTTGAGGTGCCGGTACGGTTGTAGTAGTCCACCCCAAACTCGGCGTTGTTTTTTGAACGGTTCCAGCCGTTGCCCGCCGGTACGCCGTTGTTCTTCCACTTAAAGAAATCAGCAATGACGGTTTTATCCGTCTCTACGGCGGCAGCATCCATCCATTTGCGGATTTCCGGGTTTTTCTTGCCGGCCTCGACAAGGTGACGGTACTGGGCGTACATGGCCTCTTCGCCAGGCAGCGGCGGCACTTTTTCCAGAACATTGGCGAACTGGTCGAAGAATTTCTCCGGAATAACCCAGCGCGTCTCGCCTGCGCTGGCATCCGGTTTATCGCCGATGGCCGGGATTTTCGAGTATTCGAAGGATTTCATTTTGCCGTCAAACTGACTCAGCGGGTAGGTCATAATCTCTTTGATCGGGGCCTGGATCGCCGCCCGGTCTTCCGGGGTGTCATCCATCTGGACGCGAGGAATAACGTTGGCCATTTCGGTGGAGGACTGAATCACACCGTTAATGCCCTGCGGGGTTTCCCCTTTCCAGTTGGGCCCGACAAGCAGATAAAAACCGGGTTTGGTGGCGTAAGGTTTACCGACGTTACCAATCTGATTGGTGCGGGCATCGTAAATGGCGTACACCCAGAAGCGATCGCCGAAATCGGGAACCTGAATGACGATCGGCTCTTTATCCAGTTCGAAGAAGCCCAGCCCGTAGGCCACGTCCTGGTTTGGACAGGTAACGAAGGTCTCCTCCGGCTTGATGTAGTCCGTCAGCATGCTGAGCTGGCCCATCGGCGCTACCGGCACCATGCCGCCGTTCAGCGCCGGGTAAGGCGCTTTGGTGATGGTTTCCCGACGGTTAAACTGATTCACCATCGGCCAGCCCCAGATATAGGCCTGCTGCGCGATGGCTTTGACATAGCTCTCCGGCATGGTGACATCCGCCGACGGCTGCGTGAGCTGATCGAACTGGGTGGCATGAGGAATGGTGAGCGGTTCGGTCTGGGCGAACGCGCCCGCGCTAAGCGCCAGAGTTGTAAACAGTGCCAGATACTTTATTTTCATCACGTCATTCACCTTTATTGGTTTGTCTGGACCAGGTCATCCGGGATCCATGTTTGATCGTAGAATCCGTCTTCGGTGCCATACAGACGCAGCGCCACGAGGAAATTGCGGTCAGGAACGGTTTTGATAAAGGCGCTGTCTTCCACACCGTCCGGTTTGTTCGGCCCGAACCAGAGGTCGATAGAGCCATCGTTGTTTTTCGGGATGTTGTAATAGCCGTTGGTGGACGGTAACAGCTGATCGGTTTCCGGCATGGTGCCGTCGGTAATGTTGTAGGCAGTCACGGCCCAGAACAGCGCCGCAGGTGGGTTTGGCGGCAGGTGCAACTTATAGGTATTGCTGCCGTTCAGGAACTTGCCGGACCCGTCTTTGGTGGCAAACGGATATTTGGAACCCGCACCGGTGGTATGCATCACCATTGCCGCCGCGCTGGAGTACGCAATCTGGAAGAAGGCCGCGCGCTGGTTGGCATCAAGGGTGCCGTACTGCATCCACTCTGCGGTAGCACCCGCCCAGGAGGTCTCCCACTGACGGTCTTTGTAATAGAGCTGACGCTGGTCATCACGCCCCACCTGACGACGCGCGAGGATCATGCGCGGCGCGGTTTCCACGGCTTTGTTCAGTAACTCCTGCTGTTTGGCCGTCGGGGTGAACGGCTTGCCCTTCACAATGCCGATGCTGAGCAGCGCGCTGCGGGTGGCATCCGGGATCGCGGTCAGCGGTTCATAATCCACAAAGGTTTTCAGCTTTTGCCAGTAGCTGGCGTCGGTGGGATAAACCATGTTCACCCGCTTCCCGCTGGCATCCGGGAACTGCATCGGCTTCACGTCCTTTTCCACATCCCAGAGGGGATAGACGCGGGTGGTTTCGGCATTTTTCACCGCCGGGAGCGGATCGGGTTTGCCTTCACCTTTCCCCATGATGGTTCTGAAGAAGAGGAAGACGTTATAGGTTGAGGATTTAAAGGCGTAATACCCCTGCGGCACAGGACCGTCGTAATCCGGCGGCAGAAGTAAATAGAGGCCACCCCGGGCGCGGTCTGGCCCGATGGCCCCCACGTCGGTAATGGTTTTCTGGAAGAAGTCGGTAAACATCCCGATGACGTTCGGTGGCGCTTTGATCACCAGCGGCCCCGTATCCTTCAGATCCAGATAACTCATGGAATAGATCACATCCCCGTTAGGCGTAGGCACCACCGCCCGGCTGTCCATTCGCTCTTTCCAGATCGGCAGGACGTTATAGCCTTTGCCAAACGCGGCTTCAGAGCCATCGCGCAGGCCAATGGTATTCAGCAGCGGCAGGGTCTGGATGTAGGCCTGAATCGCATCCTGATAATAGAGTTCGTCGCTTAATGACTGCGCTTCCTGCTCCGGTAACCAGTTACCGTTATTCAGTTGCTTCATCAGGGGGGAAAGCGGCGCGTCGGCGGCCATTGCGGGTTGGGCTAAAGCGAGTGACAGCACAACGGCAGAAGTGATTATTCGGAGTTTCATAGGTGTATCCCGATATAAGAGTAGTAAAAGCGAAATGAACGACTTACATACGATCGGTGATGACTTTTGGATTAAAACAAACGAGACAGAATGTTCTTAGAAAGGATAGTTGGTTTTGCAAAATGAATAGTGTTTTGAGCTATTTAAAATCCGGGAAATACACAACCTATACTTAAGAAAACCCTCGGAGGTAATTATGTGCGGACGTTTCGCCCAGGCGCAGACCCGGGAAGAGTATCTCGCCTTTCTTGCGGATGAAGCGGAGTGCGACATCCCCTACGACCCGGAACCCATCGGGCGCTATAACGTCGCGCCTGGCACCAAAGTATTGCTGCTCAGCGAGCGCGACGATCTGTTGCATCTCGACCCGGTGTTCTGGGGCTACGCCCCTGGCTGGTGGGATAAGCCGCCGCTGATCAACGCCCGCCTGGAAACCGCCGCCAGCAGCCGGATGTTTAAGCCGCTGTGGAACCACGGTCGGGCGATTGTCTTTGCCGACGGCTGGTTCGAGTGGAAAAAAGAGGGAGACAAAAAGCAGCCTTACTTTATCGCGCGCGCCGACGGACAGCCCATTTTTATGGCGGCGATCGGCAGCACCCCGTTTGAGCGCGGAGATACCGCGGAAGGGTTCCTGATCGTGACCGCCGCGGCAGATAAAGGGCTGGTGGATATCCACGACCGGCGACCGCTGGTGCTGACGCCGAAGTCAGCACGCGAATGGCTGCGCGAAACGGTGAGCGGCAAAGAGGCTGAAGAGATAGCCCGGACGGGCGCGGTACCCGCAGATGAATTCCACTGGCATGCCGTCACGCGGGCGGTGGGGAATGTAAAAAATCAGGGGGCAGAATTGATCAATAAAATAAGTGAGCCGTAAAATAAAACCCGATTTTATTAATAATGATTATTTGCAGAAATAACGAAGCGCCAGCAAATATACATTCATCACCAGCGTAGCGGTAAAATAATAATTCAGGAGGGCCAGAATTAACCCTCCCCTTTAACACCTAAACCACCTGTTTTGGCCAGCGTCTCCTTTTGGGAAGCGGCACGCATGAGTGTGCGGTGAGTCGGGTTCCGCAGACGGAACAAACAGCACCATGAGGTTGGGTTTGCGTGGGGCAAAAAGAGGTAAAACGAAACCTCTTGCTTGTGCAAACCGGGCACTCAAATTTTATGTTGGGAATAGCCCCTCCGGGCAGGTGAATAGAGTCACCACTATAGCGCAATTCTTAATCGCCCAGGGATATATCTTCCTTATCTGACAAATAATTACTTTTATCCTTTGCACTATTTTAGTGAAAGAGATTTATCTGACCCGAAGAAAGTCAGAAAAACGCGTGGTATATCGCGGGGATAACATTTCCCTTTTCATTTGCCATTTCTGCTCTATTCCCTGCCCGGCAAACCAGATGGTTCCGCGCCCTTGTTCATTAAGTTTATCGATAAGCGCCATTAACTCTGCGCTGTTGCGCCGGGGCGGATTTTCATCAAACAGATTCAGCTGCGCGACGCCAGAACTGAAAAAATCCCCCAGCATGACGCCGGCTTTCTGATAGCGCAGCCCTTCTCTCCAGATAATATCCAGACAGTGTGTCGCCGCTTCAATAATATCCCGGCTGTCTTCCGTTGGCGTCAGCAGTTTGGTTGAGGCGCTATTACCGTAATAAGGCTCGTTCAGCGCAAACGGCGACGTCTTCACGAAGGCTGAAATAAACCGGCAGTACTGGTGTTCAGCCCGCAGTTTCTCGGCGGCGCGGGCGGCATAGCTGCAGATGGCCTGGCGCATTGCCTCGTAATCCGTCACTTTTTCGCCGAACGAGCGGGAGCAGATAATCTCCTGCTTGTGCGGAGCATACTCTTCAAACCCCAGACAGGATTCGCCGCGCAGCTCGCGTACGGTACGCTCCAGCACCACGCTGAAATGTTTGCGGATCAAGGCCGTGGGGGTGTCCGCCAGTGCCAGTACGGTATTAATGCCCATCGCCTCCAGCTTTTTGCTCATCCGCCGCCCGATACCCCACACCTCGCCGACGGGCAGCGCCGCCATCAGCTTGCGCTGACGCTCAACGCGGGATAAATCCACCACGCCGCCGGTCTGCCGCTGCCATTTTTTTGCCGCAAAGTTTGCCAGCTTGGCGAGGGTTTTGGTGGGCGCAATGCCCACCCCGACGGTCAGGTGCGTATGTTGTAGCACCGTCTGGCGAATTTCGCGGCCAAAGGCCTCCAGATTGCAACAGTTGCTGACCCCGGTGAGATCGCAAAAAGCCTCATCAATCGAGTAGATCTCAACCCGCGGAGCCATCTCCTCCAGGGTGGTCATCACCCGATTGCTCATATCGGCGTACAGCTCGTAGTTACTGCTGAAGGCGACAATGCCGTGGCGGCGGAAAATCTCTTTCTGTTTAAAATACGGCGCCCCCATCGTCACCAGCCCTTTCGCTTCGGCGCTGCGGGCAATCACGCAGCCATCGTTATTCGACAGCACCACCACCGGCCGTCCCTTCAGGTCCGGGCGAAACACCGTCTCGCACGAGGCATAAAAGCTGTTCACGTCGACAAGCGCAAACATGGTTATTTGCGCCCTTTTACGGGCGCGGTAACGCGTGGGTAGATGGGTGGCATAGTCTCAAATCCGTTTAACTGTATATATATACAGTATCAATGATTTTGCGAACAAATCAAGGTGCTTACCGGCACAACGGCTGAGACTATGGTTCAGGTTAATAACCGAAGAGGCTTATTTGCAGGCCACCAGATCGGCCATCTGCTTAGCGTCAGGCAAACCGACGATCTGCTGCAGGGCGCGATCTTTATTCAGGTAATAAATGGCAGGCGTACCGCTGGCTCCGAGTTGCTCCATCAATTGCTGGTTCTGCTGGATCTGCTTAAACACCGCTGGCGGCGTATTACCTTTCAGCGCCGGTTTCGTTTTCCCGTCGCTGCTTTCAAGGTCATGCCACACTTTAGCCGGATCGCTGGCGGAGAGGATCGCCGCCGCGTACTGGGCACTGTCCGGGCGGATCACGCCCACCAGCAGGGTTTTGGTGCTGATGCTTTTATCCTTGAGATAAGGCTGGGCCTGATGCCAGAACTTGTTGCAGTACGGGCAGAAGGGATCGGAGAAGACCACCACCTGACACTTCGCGTCCGCGCTACCTTCTGCGATCCCCGGCGCGGCGGTGAGCTGTTTCCACATTTCGCGCCCGGCAGGAATATAGATCTCATCGTTGATGACCTTCTCGCTCAGGTTATTGCCCTCGGCATCGTACATATAGCCTGAAATCACGTGCTTTTTATCCGGGGTGAGATAGAGCGTGACGCCCATATCCTGATATTTCCCCAGCCACCCTTCCACCCCGCCGGGGGCGCTGAACGGTTTAATAATTTCAATGCCCTGTTTCTGGACGTGTTTAATGGGTTCGGGTAAATCAGCGGTCTGCGCCAGGGCGCTGAAGCTTAAGGTCAACATCAACAGGGACAGGATCTTGTTCATTTTTTTTCCTCAGTAAAATCAGATGGCGCGGCCGTGTCGGCCTTTGCCAGGGCGGTCAGCAAGGCGTCTTTGCTCAGCAGGGAGGGCAATACATGCCCCTGCGGAAGTGAAGGGCCAAAAATGGCGTTAAACGGAATGCCGCTGGCGCCGTAGCGCCTCAGGAACTGCTCGATTTCAGCGGAAGGCTGGCTCCAGTTGCCCTGCAACAGTACCACGTCGTCGCGGTTTAACGCGGCGATCACCTCAGGCCGGTGAAGCACCAGGACTTCATTCACCCGGCAGTTCAGACACCAGTCGGCGGTGATATCCACCAGCACGCGTTTTCTGGCGTTCAGCGCGTCACTGAGCGCGGCCTCACTCAGCGGCTGCCAGTTCAGGGGTGAACCGGCCTTGCCCTGGGGTTGTGGAGCCAGAAAAGCATACAGCCCGGCACCAAACAGCACGCCAAAGGCCAGGCTGCGCAGATTTTCCCGGTGGTTCGGCATGGCCTTCGCGCAGCGGTAAAGGAAAAACGCCACCATCAGGCCGCCGCCGATCAGCACATAGCGTGCGCCCCACTCCTTCATCAGCAGCGACATCAGCCAGATGCAGGAGCCGAGCATCAGGATCACCAGCACCAGACGCAGCTTCCCCATCCAGGGGCCGGGCTTCGGCAGCCAGCGCGCCACGCCCGGCACCATGCTGATGGCCAGCCAGGGCAGACTCATCCCGATACCCAGAACAAAAAAGATGAGCCACAGCTGATGGACGGGAGCCGCCAGGGCGAAGGTCACAGCCGTACCGAGGAAGGGTGCCGTACAGGGCGTGGCAAGCAGGGTCGCAAACGCGCCTTCGAGAAAACTCCCGCCGGTACCGTTGCCGCCCGCGGTCGCCAGCCGGGTGGTGAGCGTGGAAGGCAGACGGATCTCTATCAGGCCCGCCAGGCTGAAACAGAAAATCCACGTCACCAGCACCATCGCGCCGATGAACCAGGGATTCTGGAACTGAAAGCCCCAGCCAATCCAGGCCCCGGACAGCCGCAGCCCGGTCACGACCGCCGCCAGCACCAGAAACGAGAACAGGATCCCGGACGCGGTTGCCAGAAAACGCAGCCGCGTCTGACGGCGGGTGCTCTCTGCCAGGGTCATCAGCGACGCGAGCTTGATGCCCAGAACGGGCAGCACGCAGGGCATCAGGTTGAGGATCAGGCCACCCACCAGCGCCACAGCCAGAATCTGCCACAGCGAGGTAGAAGCATTGATATCAACGCTGAGCTGCTGACTCCGGGTGCCGTCGCTGACCAGCAGCGCGATCTGCTGTAGATGAGAGGCCTCCAGCGGTTGGCCCTGCTCATCGCTGACCCTAAACCGTGCCGTCAGGGTGTCGCCGTCGATCGTCGTCTGCGGCGGGGAAAGAGTCGCCCCCGCCGGGTTATCCGTGAACAGTTCAGGCCGGGACCAGCCTTCCGGTGAGGTCAGTTTAACCGTCAGCTGATCTGCGTCAGTGGCGACAGAGTTCACCGCCATCGCCCCGCTGGTTGCAGGAACCGCGCGCATCGCGTTATCCCACGCGCTGGCAAAGCCCGTCGACGGACCGGATGCCAGGTTGAGATCCAGCGGGAAGGTTTTGACCACGCAGAGGTTGCTGCACAGGGAAAGCGTCAGCTTCCCACGCAGTCGCTGCACCTCATCGGTGGTGATTTCCAGTGGAAACACCACCCGGCTCTCGTAGCCCACCGAGCTGAACCCGGCAGACGTAAAGCGCACGGGCCGCGGCCAGTGCCACTGCGTACTGGCCTGCGGCGTCCAGTCGATCACCGGCCGAAAGCCGCCGTCACCGGGGCTTCGCCAGTAGGTTTTCCACCCGTCATCGGGGGTGACATCCAGCAGCAGGCGCACTTTCCCGTTAGCGGGCGCATCGTGTAAGACATGCACCTGAGCATGGGAATTGTCAGGCTGCATCGGCCAGCCCGGGACCGCCGCATAAGCGGTGGACAGGCTGAATAACAGGAACCACAGGCTCCTGAAAAGCGTATTCATACATTTTCTCCGTGAAAAATTAACTAAACAGGGACAGCCCGTTCAGTCATTCACGGAAAACGCAGTTTTTGAGATGTATTCGGAGGAGCGGAGGACGAAACAGGATGACCGGCCTCGGCAGGACGCTGATTTTGATCAGCACCGCTAAAACGAGAACCAGCAGTGTGGGTAACAGCAGAAGGTTATCAAAATGAAGAGGCTGGGCGGCCAGCAGGGAGTGGGCGCTGAGCTCGCAGGGCGACAACCCTGGCGACGTCAGCTCCTGCGGGCTGTTTTCAGCGGTCAACGAGAGCGTGGCGGCTTTGACCTGCATGTGGTGCAGGATGCTGGCCCGCTGGGTCAGACAGATCAGCATGACAATACAGGCAACGAAAAGAAGCACGACGGCTCTTAGTTGCCTGTTTTTATGTTGAGTCGGACCCGTCAGGATATTCATGGGCAATGAGAATAGTGAGCGACGCGTCTTCGGGCAAGGAGCAATTTGTAAAGTAATGACAAGGTGCGGGGAACTCAGCTTACCGCGCAATCAGCCACAGGAAAGCATAATGCCGCTTAATCAACCGACGTCTCAATGCGCGTGCCTAATTTAAGGGCTAAGCGCATCACCCGGTAATTTTCGTATGCTTTCCGCGATAAAATAATTTCAGGAGAGTAAACGACATACAGCGACTCCCTCCTCCGGCGGAAAATCGACGAAGCGTTGACCGCAGGCCGGGGCGAGGCGCACGGATGCACCGAGAGGGGGCGACCTACATGGATGTAGGATCGCCCCCGACCCTAAGCCTGCGGGAATAAGCTGAGTGCACCGCGAAGCGGCGATTTTCCTGGCCGGGAGCCGGGATTGCTAAGGGGGCGGCGGCGAGCCCACTTAGCACGTTCACGGGTGACGGGGCTTACAGAGAAGCACAAAACATACAGTGAACGGAACCACCACCACAGCCGCATGCTCCCCCTCACCCCACCCCTCTCCCTGAATGGAGAGGGGGCAGGCCGTGCCAATATTTATTGTGGTGCTCCCTCAACCTGGTGCAGCGGACATTGCTTTTAAAGAAAAATAAATGCAATAATATTTTATAAATTTGCATTTTCCTCTCCTGAATCAGGGCGCCTGCATGAAAATTAGTGCACTCACTGAACGTATCTCACAGAAATTACTGGGTTTAATCGACAGCGGCGATATTGCTCCGGGATCGCATCTCAGCGTACCTAAGCTGGCGGAAACCTTTGATGTTTCGCGCTCCCCCGTTCGTGAAGCGCTGGTATATCTGGAACAGAAAGGGGTGCTGCTGCAAAAGCAAAACCGCGGTTTTTTCGTTAAAGAGGACTACGCCCCGCAGGCGGATACCCAACCGGCACCTTCTGAAGAGCTGGATCTGCCGGAGTATTACCAGCTTGCCGAAGACTGGCTGCGGGATGAGATCGAGTCGGAAGTGACCGAGCTGTTCCTGATGAAGCGCTATAACCTCACCAAAAGCCAGCTGTCGACGGTGCTGGCCCGGGGCATCAGCGAAGGATGGGTTGAGCGCAAGCAGGGCTACGGCTGGCGTTTTTTACCGGTCGCCAAAACCAAGACCGCGCTGGAGCAGATTTTCAGTTTCCGTATGGTCATTGAACCGATGGCTATCCTGGAGCCTACGTTCAACGCACCGCAGGAGAAGATTAACGAGATCCGCCGCGAGCTGGAAATGCTGCTGGAGAGCGGCATTGAGCGCCTCTCCCCTACTCAGCTGCAACTGGCGGGCTACCGTTTTCACGAAACGATCATCAGTTTTTCCAACAATCCCTTCTTTGAAATCTCTCTACGTAACGTCAACCGCATGCGTCGGCTGATGGACTATCGCATCATGGATGACCGCAACCGCTACTACGCGGAAGTGAAAGATCATATGCGCATCCTCGCCCTCATTGAATCCGGACAGCGGATTGAGGCGTCGTACACCATGAAGCAACACCTCTCCGTCGCCCTCGATAATAAAAAAATGCGCCGGATCAGCGCGGAAAATTAACCCTTGTCCCCAAAAAAACGGCTCACAGTGTGAGCCGTTTTGCTGTCAGCTGGCGACCGAATAGACCGGATAAAGCCCCAGTAAGAGCCCCGACCCGAGGAAGATCATGCACAGCAGGAACGCCCACTTGAAGGTGTATTTCTGATGGTCGCTGAATTCCACCCCCGCAAGCCCCACCAGCAGATAGGTTGAGGCCACCAGCGGGCTTAACAGGTGCACCGGCTGGCCCACCAGCGACGCGCGGCCTATCTCAACCGGATCGATACCGTAGGCTTTGGCCGCCTCGGCCAGGACCGGCAGCACGCCATAATAGAAGGCGTCGTTGGACATAAAGAACGTGCCCGGCAGGCTGATAAGGGCGGTGATCGGCGCCAGATACGGCCCCCAGGACTGGGGCAGCACGTCTAACAGCGTGTTGGACATGGCGGTCACCATCCCGGTGCCGGAGAGAATACCGGCGAAGATCCCCGCCGCCAGGAAGATAGAGGTCTGGTTCAGCGCGGCAGGCGCATGGGCCGCAATACGCTGGCGCTGGGCATCCAGATGCGGATAGTTAATCAGCAGCGCAATCGCAAAGGCCACCATAAACAGCACCGACAGCGGGAGCAGTTCCATCACCAGCGAGGCCATCAGCGCCAGCGTCAGGGCGGCATTGAGCCAGAACATTTTTGGCCGACGCAGCTCGTCATTCACCTCATTGATAGCAGGCAGATAGCTCTCGGCATCCTCTTCCGTGACCGCGCCGTTGCCGTTGGTCTGAATGCTCAGCTTGCCCAGGCGGCGGCGTTCACGGATGCCGATATACCAGGAGAGCACCAGCACCCCCACCAGGCCGCAGATCATCGAGGGGATCAGCGGGATAAACAGCTCGCTCGACTCCACCTTTAACGACGCCGACACGCGCGCCAGCGGCCCGCCCCACGGCAGCAGATTGGTGACGCTCCCGGAGAGGAACACCACGCAGGTCAGGGCCAGCGGGTCGAGACGAATACGCTTAAACAGCGGCAGCATCGCCGTCACGCAGATCATGTAGGTGGTTGATCCGTCACCGTCCAGGGAGACCATCGCCGCCAGCAGCGCCGTACACATCACCGCTTTAACCGGGTCGCCGTTAATAATGCGCAGGAAGAAGCGGATTATCGGATCGAATAATCCGGTATCGAACATGGTACAAAAATAAAGAATGGCAAAAATCACCATAATCGCGGTAGGCGCGACCTTCTTTAACCCCTCAATCATCATATCGCCCATCTCACCGCCAAAACCGGCAATAAGCGCAAACAGAATGGGAATAATAGTCAGGGCCGTCAGCGCGGATAATTTTTTGGTCATGATAAGGATCATAAAGACCACAATCATGCCGTAACCCAGGAACGAGAGCATAAGAGTCTCCGACGCAGATATTGCTAAATGCGTAATGAAGTTATGTACGTAATTTAATTGTTGTGGAAAAGCGATTAACTCATGTGCATGCCGCCGTTGACGGAGAAGTTCGCCCCGGTGGCATATCCGGCTTCATCGGAGGCAAGCCAGGCGCAAATAGAGGCAATTTCTTTTGGCGATCCCAGCCGCCTGACCGGTATTTCCTGCACAATCTTGTCGATAACCTGAACGGGAGTGACCGTCTTCAGTTTGCTGGTGGCAAGGTAGCCAGGGGAGACGGTATTCACCGTGACGCCGCGCGCCGACACCTCGCGCGCCAGGGCGCGGGTAAAGCCCCGGACGGCATATTTTGCGGTGGAGTAGTTCACCTGGCCGACGGTGCCAATCTGCGCGTTTAACGAGGAAATATTAATAATGCGCCCCCAACCGCGCGCCATCATGCTGTCCACTACCTGACGCGTGACGTTAAATAAGGAGTTCATGTTGGTATCAATAACCGCCTGCCACTCCTGGGGCTGCATATCGCGAAATAATACGTTGCGCGCCGTGCCGGAATTATTAATCAGCACGTCGACCTCGCCCACTTCCGCGCGGATCTTTTCAAAGGCTTTAACCGTGGAATTCCAGTCTGCAACGTTTCCCTCAGAGGCAATAAAATCAAAACCTAATTTCCTGTTATCTTCCAGCCAGGCGTTTTTTCTTTTGGAATTCGGCCCGCAACCCGCGATGACAATAAATCCGTCCTGCGCCAGCCGACGACAAATAGCCGTGCCGAGACTCCCCATTCCCGATGTTACATACGCGATACGTTGGGTCATACCCCTCTCCCGTTGCAGATTATTAACATTGCTCACTTCTCATTAACATTAAGCGGTGGGCATAGTCATTCCGCAACCTGACCTTGTTGGAAATGTGAGCAAGATCGTTCAATTTCTGCATTTGCAAATAATTAAATGCAATTATCAGGACAGAAAAGAATCTGCATTCGTTATCTTCATGGCAGGAAATCTGCCATCAAAGCCGCACAAACACAGGCATAACGAGGGTTGGCACTGAGAAACGAGACAACCATCACAGCACGATAATTGCATTTATATTATAAAAAATGCAAAGAAAACAGGAGCTCTCATGACAACCTATGCTTACGTTGGCTGCCGGACTTCGGCATGGCGCGGTGCGCGCGGTAAGGGGATCACCCTGTTCCGCATTACCGAGTCGGGTAAATGGGAGCCGCTACAGTGCCTGGCTTCCGTGCAGGAAAATCCCTCCTGGCTGACGCTTGATATGCGGCGCAACCGGCTGTATGCGCTGCACGGCGATGGCGACCGCGTGGCGGTGTTCGATCGCGATCCTGACACCGGCCTGCTGACGTTAAGTAGCGAGCAGACCACCGGGCCACGCCACCCTCACCCGGATCTGGAGCCCGCCCGCAGAAATAATCCGGTTGGGGCCGCGCTGACGCCCGACGGCAACACGCTGCTGATCGCCAACCATGAAGGGGGCAACATTGCCGCCCTGCCGGTCAGCGATAAAGGGCTGGAGCCGCCCATCGATTTCGCTCGCATCGCCGGTCATACCGGCCCTGACTCCCTGTCCCGTCCGCATGAGATCGTCTTTGCGCCGGGGTGCAATCTCTTTGCCGTCCCGGTTCAGGGCCGCAAGGCGGGCAACGGCATCGATATGATGCGCCTTTATCACTGGGAGCAGACCCGCTCATGCCTTGCCGATGAGGTGATGCTCCCGGCAGGCAGCTGGCCCCGCCACGCCGATTTTCATCCCAATGGCCAGTGGCTGTACGGCCTCAGCGAGCTGAGCAGCACCGTCACCTTTTTTCACGTTGACCGGGAAAACGGCACGCTCTCGCTGCGGCAAACTCTCAGCGCGCTGCCGGAGGGTTACGACCTGCGCAGCGACGCCAGTGAGATCGAGGTGCATCCTTCCGGGCGTTTTGTCTATGCCGCCAACCGCGGGCATGACTCCATCGCCGTGTTCAGCGTCAGCCCGCAGGATGGCTCACTCACCGCTGTTGGCTGGGTGCCGTGCGGCGGAAAAACGCCCCGCTTTACCACCCTGTCGCCCGACGGCAGGCAGTTCATCAGCGCCAACGAAGATTCCGACACTCTTCAGGTGTTCGACGTCGACAGTGAAACCGGCATGTTGTCGGCAACGGATGTCGTGGTTGCCACTGCCAGCCCCACCTGCATCTGTTTTGCCTGACTACTCCTGGCCAGGTTCACAGGGGATCAGGCTGCCGATAAGGGATTTAACCGACGGCGAGGCCTGGGCGTAATCTTTTACGCCCACCAGCAGCTCCCGCTGCGCCCAGGGCTCGGCGAGGGGAATTAACCGCACGCCGCGGTGCAGCGTTGAAGAGGCTACCTCGTTCACCGGAACAATGGCGATCCCCAGCTGCTGAGCCACCAGCTCGGCCATGGAGATAAAGCTGCTCACCCGCAGCCCGACGCTGAGGGTCTTACCGCAGGCGCGGGCCTGGCGCTCAAGGATGTGGCTCACGGCGCTGTTGCGGTGCGCGCCAATCAGCTTCTCATCAATAATGTCTTCAAATTTCAGCTCGCTGCGCCCCGCCAGGGGGTGAGTGGGCCACACCAGCACCGACAGCAGATCGTGCTGCCAGGGCCAGGAGACGATCCCCGCCGCAGACGTCCAGCTGGAGAAGAACCCGACGTCCGCCTCGCCCGACAGCAGCCCCTGCACCACGCTTATCCCGGTGTGCTCCTCAATCTCAATATCGGTCTGCGGATAGTGGGCCAGATAGTCGCTCACCACCCGCGGCAGGTTATTCATCAGCGCCGCCGAGATGGTGTAGATGCGGATATGGCCGCGGATCCCCGCGGCATAGTCACTGAGCTCTTCTTCCATCTTCTCAAGATTGCGGAACACCTGGCGGGCATGGTAGAGCAAGGAGTGGCCCGCCGGGGTAAGGGTGATGCCCCGGGGCATGCGCAGCATCAGCGGGGTGCCCACCTGCTGCTCCAGCTCCGCGATACGCTTGCTGACCGCCGATACCGCGGTATGCTTCCTGCGGGCCGCGTGGGTGAGGTTTTGCTCCTCGGCGACCGCCACGAACAGTGATAGAGAGACCAGATCAAAGCGCATTGTTTTATCCATGGTTAATGCTTCAGCGTTTGCTGAATAACATACGGCAAAATACCGCCGTGGCGGAGATAACGCAGCTCCTGCTGCGAATCGAGGGTCAGCGTCAGCCCGAATTCGCCCAGCAGGCTGTTGTCCCGCCGGATACGCATCGTCAGCTGCGTCCTGCCCGCCTGGAGGTTTTCCAGCCCTTCCACGTCGATCGCTTCGCGCCCGTCCATCTCCGGCAGGCGCGCGGCGTCAGCCGGGTCGAGATGCAAAGGCAAAATCCCCATGCCGATCAGGTTGGTGCGGTGGATCCGCTCGAAACTCTGCGCTATCACCGCCTTCACCCCCAGCAGCGCCTGGGCTTTAGCGGCCCAGTCCCGGCTGGAGCCCGCGCCGTAGCGCTCTCCGGCGAAGATCACCAACGGCGTTTCACGTTGCAGCCAGCTTTGCGCGGCGTCATACGCGGGCAGGATCTGCTGATGCGCGGCATCCCAGGCCTTTCCGCCGCCGCCACGTAGCGCCGCCGGAAGCAGGCGGTTAGAGAGCGCCGTATTACTGAAAGCTCCGCGCACCATCACCTCGTGATTGCTGCGACGCGTGGAGTATAAATTCAGGTCCTGCGGATCTTCGTGATGCTCAATCAGCCACTGCCCGGCGAGACTCGCCAGCGGGATCGCTCCGGCCGGAGAGATATGGTCGGTGGTGACATCATCCCCTAACCACAGGAACGGATGCGCGCCGGAGAGCGTCAGCGGCGCGGCGGGATCCCGGGGTAAACGCTCAAGATAACCCGGACGGCGCAGATAGGTGGAGCCCGCCTCCCAGGGATAGTGCACGCTTCCCGGGGCAACGATCTCCTGCCAGTGGCCCGTACCCTGCCAGATAATCTCCCGGCGCTTAACGTAGTGCTCGCGTTTCATTACCCGCCCGAGCCAGGTTTCTACCTCTTCGCGCGACGGCATAAGATCGCGCATCATGATCGGGCGCTGCGCGTCGTCAACCCCGAGCGGTTCGTTCAGCATGTCATGAGAGATATGGCCTGCGAGAGCCCAGGCGATCACCAGCGCCGGAGAGGTCAGATAGCCGTGTCCGAGGGAGGGATTCACCCGACGGGGGAAATTACGGTTGCCGGAGAGGACGCAGACCGCCTGCAGGCCGTCGTTGACCAGCGCCTCCATGGCCGGTTGCAGCGCCCCGGAGCTGCCGATGCAGGTCATGCAGCCGTAGCCCGTCACGTCAAAACCGACCTTTTCCAGTTCGGACAGCAAACCCGACTCGCTGAGATAGTCGGTCACCGCACGTGAGCCCGGCGAGAACGAGGTTTTCACCCAGGGCTTTGGCTTAAGGCCGTGCTTCGCGGCGTTGCGGGCAAAGAGCGCCGCCTGAACAATCAGCCACGGGTTCGCGGTGGTGGTGCAACTGGTAATCGCCGCGATGGCCACCGCCCCCTGGCGGATCGGCTCCGGGTAGTCCGCCCGCGTCCACTGCCGCCCTTTCGCTTCGACGCTCAGCGTCTCGTCGAAGCTGCTGGCCGCCTGCCCCAGCGGGATCTGCTGGTGCGGGTTTACCGGCCCGGCCATGCAGGGCTCGATGGTGGAAAGATCGAGCTCTATGCGCTGGCTGAACGCAGGCTGCGGCGACGCTTCTGTGCGCCACAGGTGTTGCGCCTGCATATAGGCCCGGATTAACGCCTGCTTTTCTTCGCTCCGCCCCGTTAAGGCAACGTATTCGGCGCTGCGTTCGTCAAACGGAAAGAACACCACCGTCGCGCCGTATTCCGGGGCCATATTGGCGATGGTGGCCCGGGATTCAACCGACATAGCGGCTAACGCCGGCCCGGTGAACTCGACAAATTTACCCACCACCCCCGTCTCCCGCAGCAGACGGGTGATGTGCAGGGCCAGATCGCTGTCGCTCACCTCAGAGGAGAGTGCGCCGGAGAGCGAGATGCCCACTACCTCAGGGAAACGCAGCGTGACCGGTTCCCCCACCAGCGCGGCCTGCCCTTCGAGGCCGCCCACGCCCCACCCCAAAATGCCCAGGGCGTTGATCATCGGGGTATGGCTGTCGGTGGCGATCATGCAGTCCGCATGCAGCAGCGGAACGGCAGCGGTGTTATCCACCGTCACCACCTCCGCGACGGCCTCAAGGTTCATCAGATGGATGATCCCGGTGCCGGGCGGGATCACCCGGAAATTATCCAGGCTCTTTTCTGCCCAGCGGATAAAGCGGTAGCGTTCGGCATTACGGCGAAAATCGAAGCGCAGATTCTCTTCCAGCGCTGCAGGTGAGGCGTAGCTTTCGACAATCACCGAGTGATCGATAGTCAGCACCGCCGGAATGCGCGGGTTAATCGCCGTGGCATCGCCGCCCAGTTCGGTCGTGAGATCGCGCATGGCGGCAAAATCGGCCAGCGCCGGCAGGCAGGTGGTGTCGTGAAACATCAGACGATCGGGATAAAAGGCCACTTCGCCCTTCTCCGCCGACCCGGCAAGCATCTGCAAAAACGCGGGCAGCGCTCCCGGCGAACGCAGGGCCACGTTTTCCAGCAGCACGCGCAGGCAGAAAGGGATGGTCTGCAACCTCTCCAGCGGCAGCAGCCGGGTGAGATCCAGAAAATGGTAAGGCTGATTATCAATGATCAGCTCTGATTGGTTGAGGGCCAGGATCGATGTCATAAAACCTTCCGTCACAGCAGTATTGTTATGTTCATGTGCGGATAACGTTGCCATGCCGGGGAGCGGGTGAAAATTGAACTCTTGATAAGATAGCGTTCTCGAAAGGAGAACGCTAAGGGAAATGTCTGTGTACGGTGGGAAAGTATTTTGGGAATGGCCTTGTGACATTAGCTCAAATCATGCAGTGCCTTATCCAGCGGCGGCGTTAAAAGGATGTCCTCAAACACGACATCCAGGCCCGCCCGCTCCGGAGTACAACACATTGCACCGATCCTGACCGGCCCCGGCGGAAAATAGCTCAGGCGTATTAAAGGCCACGTCTGTCCCTCCGTTGAATACTGCAGTCTCAGGCTGTCTCCTTTACGCGTGAGCCTGAGCCAGAACGCTCGCGCATCACCGGGAAAAATTCCTGTAGCCCAGTCGGAATGGCCGAGCGTCAGCACGCTGCCAATGGCGGGCGCGCCGTCGTTATATTCAATCCCCGCTTTTAACCAGTGCTGTTCATCACCTATCATCATCAATCCGGCCTGATCGTACAGCGTGGTAAAGTCTGCGCAGATTTTGAGCTGGAAAGTAAAATCGCCCTCAGCCTCAGTGGCAAAGACATGACCGGAAAAGCGTTCAAACCCGTACCAGGTTTCGCGCCAGAAATCAGTTTTGTCATCGGTGGTGACCTGTAGAGTGCCGTTCTGGCACTGCCACGTTGCAGGCTCATTTATCCAGGCGAACGATTTAAACATAACAGCTCCAAAATGGGTTTTTCATCTGCGCAGCGGTAAGAAATAATGACATCTGTATTATTCACTCGCCCTCACTATTTTATGGAGCCAACTTCGCTCAGATTCTTGCCATGATCCCTGCCAGAGGTCAAAACGTTTTAGTTTCTGAAGTTTGCGCTGAACGACATCGTCCCCCAGGGAGGAGAGAATTCTTTCCGGTACTGAAATACCAAAAAGGCCTTCAGCGACCGGGAAAATCTCGCATTCTGACGCCAGCGACCCTAACGATTTTTCTATCTTCTTAAGGTCGGCTTTTACGATTAACTGAAGTCCCATCAGCTTTTAAACTCCACAATAGCTACCTGCTCAAGCGCTTGTCTGATCTGGGCTCTAACCTGGTCGGAGATTGATTGTCCTCTGGTGTCGTAAACGACCCTGCAAGTTTGAATGTGAGGAGGAAGCTGTGATCGCCCATATGATATTCTGGCTGTATTATAAGCAATACTGAGACTTATCGATTCCGGAGAGCCCAGGCAGTGATTGGCTACGAGAACAAACTCTCCGCCATCTTCAGATATAAATTCCGGGGTAAACATCATCTCTCCTTTTTATTACAATCGCTGACCATACATGGATACTCAATGTCATTACAAGCAACCTGGCATGAACAGCCTGCACCCGGTGATGAAACAGAAGGTGTTTCGATCATCGACGTCAATCCTTTTGGCCCTAATGGAGAAAAGGATCGGCGATTGCTAATCAGTAACGACGGTGAGCCCCTTCTGATTTTACAGTTATATATACGTGCAGATGAGGATGGCTGGCTTATTTCCAGCGCCTTTTCTGGTTTTCTCCTGAATGAATCCCACGTGGCTATCATTTGTGGCGACCACTTTCATGTTTTTGAGATGGCCACACATACGTTCAGAAGCTATCCACTGGGTGATTACGTTGGCCATCTTTACTCAGTTCCTGACATCCATTCTGACAGACTACAGGATCGGGTTCTGGTCGCCACTTACTGCCACGTTTTTCTGATGGATATTGCTGCGGGCATTCTCTGGAAATCCGGGCAGTGCGCCATCGATGGCGTGATCGTTACATCCATAGAGAATGATACGGTGCTTGGTGAGGGAGAATGGGACCCACCAGGAGGCTGGGAATCTTTTAAGCTCGATCTCAAAACGGGTATTCTGATTTGAAGAAGGGCTCACCCTTAGGGTAATAGCCCGGCAGATTGAACCAGCGTTCAGGTTCGAATGATCTCGTAATCAACAACAATTAAATCGTTAACAGCTGCCGCTTCTCGCTCACAGGAAAGGGAATATCAGATGCCTGGTTTATACTCACTCAACGATTTGCTCGGACTGATTGTTTTTTCACGGAAATATCACTTTCTCCACAGTGATCTGGACGGTCTGATCGTTGCATGGGCTGAAGCTCAAATTACCGCAGGAAATGATTCGGAAACGCTTTTAATTCTCGCTTCACTGGGGCTTGATAATCAACCTGAACGGACCGAGGTGGAATTATATCTGTCGCGGTACCTGGCCGAGCAGCGGATAGTTCTGCCATCGTTCAAAACAGCAGCACTGATCTGGATAAAGCTCTTTATGAGTCAACTTTCCCGGTGCGCGTCCATCCATGATGCAGAACAGAAAATGTATTTTCTGGTGTGTCATTGGTTTGAGCCTGACGTAAAGATTTTCGAGGCGGTGGTCGATACGCTGAAATCGCTTTACTGGCATCTTTTTGATGAATGGGAAGGGCCAGGGACAAGCGAAGCAGTAAAGATGGGTGAACAAGAATTCTTTGAGCTGATTAATCGTGCGATGCTGCCCTATTCCCGTAAAATTGAGGATCCTGATTGGCTGGAGCTGCTTGTTCGGTAGTTTTTATTAGTATCCTTATCGGCTCGCTGTTTCTTGAGTGGTTAGCCCCAGCTTTTCCGGTACGACATGGTTGAATATTGCTATCAACTCAGGATCCATAAAGAGGTAATCATCGGCGATATCGAGCACATGAAGAGGCTTAAATGCGATGAGCCGGCCATATTGAGCCAATAAACGGTTTTTGTGCTTCTCTTCCATCACGCAGACAACATCAGCCCATTGAAGCAATTCAGCAGAGACTCTTTTTTTAGCATTCCGGCTAGTCCCAGCGGAAAGTACGGAAAGGGATGGATAACGGCGGAACACCTGTTCCGCCGTCGGGCTTCGCCATTGATTACGACTGCATATAAAAAGTACGTTCATCAGAATAGTGATACTCTTCAAGACCTCTCAGGGCACGTTGTTGGTTAGTCATACGTGGATACTCATGCCCCAGTTGTGCGGCACGTAACAATTTATCTGACCGCGTGTAAAGCATCTTCCAGTTTTTTTCGCCACGGAAGGTTAATAAGGCCTTGTGGACATCACGAGACTTGTTGCGTCGCTTCTGTGCATTGCGCCAATCTCGGGTACGTTTTATTTCCATTATTTTACTCTCTCAGATTAATCGGGTCAGCAGCCGCGATAATACGGGGAGGAAAAACTGGAAAAGTATAGCTTCTTCCGAAGACAATTTATATCCCGGGTTGGGTGAGTCATATTCCCTTATCTAGCTTCGGCGACAGACATAGTGGGATCTAACGAAGGGAAAACAACCCCTTAAAACAGGCCCTCTACACCACGCCTCCCCTGCCAAACCAACAATATTTCTGACCCTAACCCCTAAGAATTTCTGTCAGTTCTTTGCGTTTCCTTGTCGCCCATTCAGGGTTAATGGACAGCAGTAAACTATATTGTTTTCGGAAATAAACATGCCTGAATTCCTTATCAGGGGCGCTGTTCAGGGCTGCATACTCTGCAGCCAGAGCGACCACACCACAGTCAACAAACCAGTACAGGATCTCATCATCACTCAGCGTCACTTTACGCGCTATTTCGATCCCTCGTTCAGCGACGACGAAATGATATTCTTCACCATGAATTTCCAGATATGGCGTTGCCAGGCCATCAGGACTGTCAGGGATGGTGAAGTAATGATTGGGTCTGACCCCACCGCCCATTTTCACGCCGATTTTGAGGAGTTCGGCGCGTAACTCTTCGATATTTTTCATGATTTTTTATGGTCAATACGTTACAGAAACCCTGGAAGCCTTAAAAGTCTAACCGCATCCCGACGCGCCGCGCCGGATCGAAACCCTTTCCAATTTCCTCTTCTATCTGGCTTATCAGATGAAGCGGGCACGATTCCCCTTCCACTATTTCAAAACCCAGCGAGGCGTAAAATTTTGCATTAAAGGCAGCCACCTTATCTGTTGTTAATGTGGCGCCAGCCAGGCCGCGCTGCCGCGTGGACGCGAGCATCGCCTGCATTAACAATCTGCCGATCCCCTTCCCTTGCCAGTCCGGGTGCACATCAATTTCGGCAATGTGCAGCCATCTGCTTTCGAACGTGCCAGCTATAAACCCGACGGGGGTAGAATCTGCAGCTAACGCGGCAAGCAGCACACCGTCGCGGCTGAAGTCACAAAAATCCTTCAGGCTATTTGCGACAGCCTGACCTGTCACCGCCCCTGCGCCACGCAGTGTCTCAAAGGCAGCCAGTTCGATGGCGCGCAGTGCATCAAAATGTTCACACTGCGCATTGCTGATGGTGATTTCCAGGACCGAACTCTCCATGTATGTCTCCCCGCTCATTAACGCAAAATTATGCCAGGCGACCAGCAATGGCCGCCCGGAATAGCCTGTCGCTCCACTACCAGCGCGTGGCCTGCATATCGATGACAAAGCGATACTTTACGTCACCCTTAAGCATACGGGCAAAGGCAGTCTCAATATCCTCGCCACCGATCGTTTCGATATCGGCGGTAATATTATGCTCGCCGCAGAAGTTCAGCATCTCCTGGGTTTCCTGAATGCTGCCAATTGACGATCCGCTGATGCTTAAACGCCGAAACACCATGGGCGTAATATCCGGCGAGAGGTGTGGCTGGTCCGGAATACCGACCAATACCAGGCGACCGTTGGTTTTCAACGTCGCCAGATAAGGGTTCAGGTCGTGCGGTGCCGCCACGCAGTCAATGATAAAATCCAGTGAGGTTTGGCAGGCCGCCATTTGCGCGGCATCGCGCGATACCACCACCCGTTTTGCCCCCAGACGACGGGCATCTTCGCCCTTCTCCGGGGAGGTTGTAAACAGCGTCACTTCCGCCCCCATCGCACTGGCGAGCTTCACTGCCATATGGCCTAGCCCACCCAGACCCACGACACCCACGCGATCGCCGGCAGCCACATTGAAATGGCGCAGCGGCGACCAGACAGTCACACCCGCACACAACAGCGGTGCAACCCCGGTAAGCGGCAGGTTGCGCGGCACAGACACAACAAAATGTTGATCGACGATCACGCTCTGCGCATAGCCGCCCCGGGTTCTTTCGCCGGTAAATTTATCCAGGCCATTGTAGGTCGCCGTGAAGCCTGCTTCGCAGTACTGCTCTTCATGGCTCTGGCAGAAATGGCACTCGCGGCAGGAGTCGACCATCACGCCCACACCGACGATATCACCCGGTTTAAAATGGGTGGCCTCGTCGCCAGTCTCAAGGACGCGCCCGACGATTTCGTGCCCCGGCACCAGGGGATATTCACTTACCGCCCATTCGTTACGCGCCATATGGAGATCGGAGTGGCACACGCCGCAATAGAGGATCTCAATTTTGACATCCTGTTTTTGTAGCGGGCGCAGCGAAACCTGGCCTGATGTTAAGGGTTGTGCCGCGTCATGTGCGACTAGTGCATTGATTTTCATCTTACCTCAGGAATGTGCTGGTTCAGGCTAACTCAAGGGGGCAGACTATAGTCAACAGGATCCCATATTGATAGTAGTTACCATTTGGTGACCATAAGCAGAGGAGAGAACGGTGCCAGCCTGGGTTGAAGGTAAACTTTATTTTTATGCGGACTCGCCGCCGCGCCGCCTGATGGAACTCTTTTCCGTTAAATGGACCACGATGGTGCTGCACGCGCTGTATCACTGGCCGGATGAACGCGCACGCACCGGTGAGTTACAGCGTAGCCTGGAGGGAATTTCTAAGAAAATGCTGTTCCAGACGCTGAAAGAACTGGAACAGCGGGGGTTGATTGCCCGCCATGTGTACGACGTGATCCCACCCAAAGTCGACTATCGGCTGACCCCACTCGGCAGAACTTTTGCCGAGCCCATTGAGCAAATGTACCAGTGGGGGTTAGAACATCAGGATGCACTTGATGAAATGGAAGCCTGTTATCAGGCGGCGTCCGGCTAACAAAATCACTATTGTGAATTTATTTTCACTATAGTAAATTTTAATGAACTCATTTTTTATGTGAATACACAAAGCAAAGAACACGTTAAGGAAGAAAAATGTTGAACATCAGAAAGTCACAACCGGCTGAAGCGCCAGAAATTATCCAGATCTGGAAGCGTTCAGTGGATGCTACACACGATTTTCTGACAGCGGAGGATCGCCAGGAGATCGAAAAAGAAGTTGTCGGCTTTTTTTCAGAAACCCCGGTATGGGTTGCTACAAATCAGGATGACCAGCCATTAGGATTTATGTTTTTGCATGATGGTCATCTGGAGGCGCTATTTGTGGATGCGTCTGCTCGCGGACTTGGCGTCGGCAAAGGGTTGATCTCACATGCGCTCGCCCTGCATCCCGATCTCAGCGTCGATGTAAATGAACAAAATCAGCAAGCTGTAGGGTTTTATCAGCACATGGGTTTTGAGGTTTCAGGGCGTTCAGAGCGGGATAATCAGGGGAGGCCATATCCCCTGTTACACCTGAGCAAAGCAAATGGGATCTAGCCGTTGTAGCAGCACAGTGTCATGGATTTTTTTGGCTAAAAGCGACGATGTAAGAACAGCCCTGCTCACTGTCAGGATTACTCATTTGGCACTCGCTTGCGAAGGTCAGAGCAAGGCAGTCCCCGGCGCGTAAATGATGTGTCTGATGATTGACGCGAAAATCAAGGCTGCCACTCAACATCCAGAGTGTTTGCCCGGAAAGATGCTCATTCGCGGAGGCGGGTATCGTCAGCTCACCCTTAGCCGGAATCTCAACTCTTATAAGTTCCGGGCAGGCCCCTGCAGGGGAAAGCGACCAGCGGGTAATGCCTGAGTGTTCATCCGTCCAGTGCTGCTGCTCATGAGCAAAAAGAACAAGTGAGTTCTGATGTTGCTCAAGCTCTGCGAAAAGCTTTGATAGCGTAAGATTCATCGCGTTAGCTAAACGACTCAGTATCGTTGCACTGGGGCTGGAGGTGCCTCGTTCCACCTTGCTAATCATGGCCTGACTGACGCCCGATCGTTGAGCAAGCTCAGTGACAGTCAGGTTGCGAGCCTTTCTGTGTTTAAGCAACAAACGTGCGATGTCGCTATCGAGTATCTGATTTTTAGATGTTTTTTCCATTTTCACCCCTGGTTTCGCCAGCCTGATTATGCCATTTCATAAATCAGGCTGAAACTGATGATTTAACAGCTATGAAAATCAGGTTTTATCAAACGTTCTTAATCTTTCACGCACCCTGATCGCCGCGGTCAACCCTAAATATGGTGGTGGTGCCACCTGCCTTCATCGCGTTAGTCTGTCTGCGTCAAAAGAACCAGAAAAACGAAGCTCTTTATGGAAATTATTCTGATGCGTGATGGAAAGCCGGCTTATGCTGGCTCTGCGAGGGTAACAAGCCTTGAGATGGCTGAATGGATTTCAGAATACGATCTCTCTGATACGGGCAGCGATATGCCCCCGCAATCCAGTAAAGCATTAGCATCCAGCGCATTGCACATCATAAGCAGTCCTCTTCCCAGAGCGCTCTCATCCCTGAGGGCATTAGGGCGTGAACCGGACCTCATTGATAAAGTCTTCAGGGAAGCAGACCTGCCCATAATCCGGATGCCCGCTCTCAGATTGTCCCCCCTCTTCTGGGCGGCTTTTTTCCGCGTGATGTGGCTGTGTGGCATATCCCGTAACGCAGAGTCCCTGGGAATAGCGAAACAACGCGCCGCTCGGGCTGCGGATATCCTGATTGCGTTTGCAAAAGAATCAAACGGTCCTGTGCTGCTCATAGGTCATGGGGTGATGAATCGGTTGATCGCAAAGGAACTCATATCGTCAGGCTGGAGAGAGTGCCGTCGTCAGGGGAGTGGTTACTGGAACGCGGGTATTTACAGCTTACTCCAGACCCGTTCCTCTGCCTGAGCACTCAGTGGGTCAATTAATCAGCCCAGGCTCCCGCTTTTTTAAACCGGCTGGCTTAAACAGGAAGATTTGATGTATACCAAAAATATTTGTGCGATGCTCGGCGGGACTTTTTTACTGATGTCTGCGTTCATTACCACGTCCAAAGCTCAATCTCTGCCCCTGGCATCAGAACAGCCGAATTTGCAGCTGATGTCCGTTCAGACGCAAGGCTCAGGAACGGATGTCATATTGATTCCAGGCCTGGCGTCGTCTCACGAAATCTGGACCGATTTAGCATCAGGTTTACAGTCTGGCCACCGCGTTCACATTTTAGAGCTGGCGGGCTTTGCGAGTACACCTGCTATTTCCAGCCGGGACGGTAAGGTCATAGCCCCAGTCGTTGACGCCATCGCTGAATACATCCGCACCCAGCACATCAACGCTCCGGCGATCGTTGGCCATTCTCTTGGCGGCGAGATTGCATTGATGTTGGGGGCCCGGTATCCCGATCGGGTTGGTCGCTTAATGATTGTCGATGCTTTACCGTTCTATTCGTTAATGATTGACCCTGAAGCGACCAGCGAAACAGCTTCCCAGCGTGCAATTGCTACAAGGGAGTGGATACTGGCGCAATCGCCGCAAGAATTTGAAGCGTTTCAGAAAGCATCCATAGCCCGTTTAGCTAAGACCGAAGCGGTGAGGCCCGCTCTGGTGGCGGCAGGGCTCAGTTCCGATCGCAGAACCATTGCAGACGCTGTGTATGAATTGATGGTTACCGACTTGCGCCCCGAGCTTGGCCGCATTAGCGCACCGATTGAGGTCGTTTATGCGTATGACGCCTTATTCGGGGTGCCTGCCTCCGGTGTGGATGAAATGTACCGTCGAGCCTATACCAATGCGCGAGATATCCATTTCACACGCATCGATGACAGTTTTCACTTTATCATGCTCGATCAGCCAAAACGGTTCTCCAGCGCGGTTCAGTCATTTTTAAATAAATAAGGCATGGTCATCAGGCGTTACGGCCCGCCATCACGCCGCCATCAATATCCCAGATAGCGCCGGTGACCCAGCCAGTCTTGTCAGAAAGCAGGAAAGCCACGGTTTCGGCGATATCAACCGGTGTACCTACGCGACCGATCGGGTGGAAGCTGTCAAAGCTGTTCATCACCTCCTTCACCTCGTCTTTCGCAATAAAGCCTTCGTAAATCGGCGTGTGAACAACGGCTGGAGAAACCGAAACCGGCCAGCTGGCTCAGCTGCATCCCGACCATCGGTGGCAGCTCAATTGGTCTTATTATCTGGTCACCGCGCAGCAAAAAGTCATGCGTGCTGAAGTCAACGTCTTCCATGACTGGCTTCTTCAGGAAGGAGATTGTCGAAGCACATTTCCACCAGGCTTTACCATTACGCCATAGCCAATTCACGATCAATAATCCCCTGCACCGCACCGTCCGCCTGCCAGCGGGTCAGCATCTCAACAAGCTGGTGATAGCGCTGTTCATTACCCCGGGGTACGCAGATCGCCTGATGTATCTGACCGAAATTATCGGGCAGAACCCGATATCCAGAGTGCGCGGCAGATGTGCGCTCCAGCGGCTGGCGAATTCCCGCCGCCATGTCCCCCTCCCCCTGCAGAAACGCATCAATGGCGGCCTGGGATGAGGCGAGCCGGTTGAGGGTGGCATGCTGCAGGTATCGGGTCAGATGCAGATCGTATGCCGCCCCCTTACCGACGTTGATCACAACCCCTGGCTTATCCATCTGTTCAACGCTCTGCCACGAACTCCCTTCGTGAACCAGCACCGTGCCCTGAATGGTGATATAGGGCTGAGTAAACTGCAGGATCGTCTCCCGCTGCGGGTCCACCGCCAGAAAGGCGATGTCCCAGTAATCCTTCTGCGCATCCTCCACCACCTTTCCGGCGGCCGGGTAGGTTTTTAGCTGCGCGCTGCAGCCCAGCTCCGCGGCTATCTTACGCGCCAGCTGGACCGTTATTCCGCCGGGACTGCCGTCCGGTAGCTCCCTTGCCAGAACAGCATTGCCCAGATTAATAGCAAAACGCAGGTTTTTAGTGACTGACATGAGGCTCCTCCGCAAGTCGCTCAGGTTCATGATTATCAGTGTCAAAACTCAGACGCTGGATTTTCCCTGCGACGAATAAATAACAGCACAGATTCAGGAACGCACAGACGCCAACGAAGATAAGCGCCCCGTTAAATGAGCCGGTGTCTTTAATAATGTAGGCGATAATAATCGGCGTGAAGATCCCGGAAATATTACCGATCATATTGAACAGTCCGCCGCTCAGGCCAATCGCCTCTTTTGGCGAGAAGTCGGAGACCACGCACCACCCCATCGCCCCGAACCCTTTGCCGAAAAAGGCCAGCGACATGATTGCCACCACAATCCACGCCGAGTCGACGTAGTTACAAATCACCATGCTCACTGCCAGCAGCATGCCGATCACAATCGGCGTTTTACGCGCCGCAGAGAGGCTAAAGCCGCGCGAGAGCATGTAATCGGACAACACGCCGCCCAGCAGCGCCCCCGCACAGCCGCACAGGGCGGGTAACGAGGCCACAAACCCGGCTTTGAGAATGGTCATGCCGCGATCGTGAACCAGGTAAACGGGAAACCAGGTCAGGAAGAAGTACGAGAGCACGGTAAAGAAGAACTGCCCCATATAGACGCCGAGCGCCAGGCGGTTAGTCAGCAGCTTGCGGGTATAACCTTTGCCCGCGCTGTCACCTTTTTTCGCGGCCTTAAGGTTGGTCAGCCCTCCGCCCGACTGGATATAATCCAGCTCCGCGCTGTTCACCAGCGGGTGAACCTTCGGCGTGTCGGCAAGCACCCGGTGCATCAACAGGGAGACCAGAATGCCCAGCCCGCCCATAAACCAGAATACCGATTCCCAGCCGTAACTATAAGAAAACCAGCCCATTAAGGGTAAAAAGACCACCAACGCAAAGTACTGTGCCGCCGTGGTAAACCCGGACGCTTTACCGCGTTCACGTGCCGGGAACCAGGCGGCAAGAAAGCGGGAGTTGGCAGGCAGGGTCGGTGCTTCAATCAACCCCATCATAAAGATAAAGCCGAAGATCATGATCCGGGTGACCCAGACGTTATCAAACGAGGTGCTGAACCCCACCAGGAAAACAAACAGCGACCAGGTAAAGACGCCGGTCACCAGCACCCGTTTGGAGCCGAAACGATCGAGCAGCCACCCGCCGGGATACTGGCCCAGCACGTAAGCCCAGGTGAACGTCGATATCAGGTAGCCCAGCGCCACAATATCAAGGCCAGCGGCGTTAACCATATCGGTACCGGCAATGGAGAACGTGGCGCGATCGCCATGATTTAACGCGATACTCAGGAACACCATCAGCAAAATCATATAGCGATAGTGCGTGGGTTTCTTTTTAGATGAAGCAGAGTCAGGTGTTGTCATTCTTTTCGGCCTTATCACGAAGACGAAGAGTTAAATCCGTAAAGGTCTGCCGGGTTGTGCACAAACAGACGGTGCCGGACCCGGTCGTTATTTGCCCAGTGCGCAATGCGCGAGAGGATCAGCGCGTCGTCGGGCATGTTTTTATTGGCGCTGATGAGATTCGGGTGCGGCCAGTCGCTGCCCCACACCACCCGCTCGGTGGCATCAAAGAGAAAACCTTTAATTATTCCCGCCATATCAGACACATCATCCCGCTGCGACTGATGGTAAAGGGCGGAGAGTTTGACCCAGCAACGTCCCGAATCGATAAGCTCCCAGGCCAGTTTCCATGCCGGATGGGAGAGCGGTTCCGGCTGCGGCAGGCGAAAGAAATGGTCGATGACCAGCCTGCCCGGAACCTGCTTCAGCACGGACCGCAGGGCCCAGAGCCGATCGGCGCTGGCATGAACCTGCACATGCCAGCCGCGCTCCGCCACCCGGGCGGCCAACGGCAGCAGCATCTCCGGCGTGGTGATACTCCCGGCAGCAAAATTGAAGCGAATGCCGGTCACCCCGGCGTCGGCAAGGGTGTCCAGCTCCGCGTCGCTGACCGACGGCGTCACCACCGCCTCGCCGCGCGCGTTCTCCCCAAAGGCCTTCAGGGCATCGAGTAAGCAGCGGTTATCCGCCCCGTAGGAAGACGGCTGTACCAGCACGTGGCGCGTAAAACCGAGCCATGACTGGAAAGCCCGATAATCATTCACCCTGGCATCAGGGAGGTTGCGTTCATCATCCGGCGCCCAGGGGTAACGCCGGTCAAAAATATGATGATGGCAGTCGCAGCTGTTGGCAGGTAACAGGAGATCCGGCGCAGAGGATATGCGGCTGTATTTAATCTGCGTCTCTTTATGATTATTCACGGCGGTGCCTTACTTCATCATCCGCTTTAATTTATGCACGGCGGACTGCGGGCTACTGAATACCGCGCAGGAGACGGCGGAACTCACCTCCTGCCAGGCGATCTCCATCGAGAAATGGGCCAGCAGGATCGCATCAGCCCCCTGATGTTGCCGCGCCGCCTCGACGATGAGCTGGTTATGCAGGCTGGCATTTCCTGCGTTCAGGGCATCACGCGCGCCGGGCACCACGTAGCTTTGCAGCCTGGCGTCCACCTGGCGGGCAGAAGCCAGAGCGCTGAACTCCTCCTCCATCCCTTTTACGGCGGGCGCGAAGGTCGCCAGCATCACGATATTGCGCCCCTTCGCCAGGGCATCCTCGAACATCGCCTCGTTAGGCTTGAGCACCGGCAGAGAAACGACTTGCGCGCTGGACTCAATGGCGGCCCCGAACGCCGAGCAGGTAAACAGCACTGCGGCGGCATCAATGCTGACGGCATACTCCACCAGCGCGTGAATACGCTGATGCAGGCGCGGGGTCAGGGTTGGCTCTTTGGCCCGATCGACGCTTAAGGCATCGTCGAGCAGATTGCTGATTTCTGCTTCAGGCCACAGGTTCCTGAAGGTGTCGTTGATCGGCGCGACGGCCAGGGGCGTGGCGTGGATCAGGACAATACGTTGGCTCATGGTGCTCTCCGGAAAACGGGCTGCCCGCAACGAGGGCAGCCGCAAATCATGCTCAGGAGCGAATAGCCGCTGCCACTTTTTCTGCAAAGGCTTTGGTGCCGCAGGTGCCGCCCAGATCCGGCGTGCGGGTTGCCGGGTTCTCCAGCACTTCGTCCACCGCACGGCCGATCTCGTCCGCCGCTTTGAGGAATTTCGGCTGGTTGTGCTTCTCGGCATACCAGGCCAGCATCATCGCTGCGGAGAGGATCATCGACACCGGGTTGGCTTTATCCTGGTTCTGAATATCCGGCGCGGAACCGTGCTGCGCCTGAGCGCAGCAGTGGGTATCGCTGGCCATGATAGAGCCCGCCAGGCCGAGGCTGCCGGAGAGTTCGCTTGCCAGATCGCTGATGATGTCGCCATAGAAGTTAGTAGCCACTAACACATCGAAGCGTTCCGGGTTACGCACCAGGTGCGCGGTGGAGGCGTCCACCAGCAGATCGTCGAGCTGCACTTCCGGGAACTCTTTTGCCACCGTGCGCACGGCTTCGAGGAACAGGCCGTCGGTCATATGGAAGCTGTTGGCTTTGTGAATAGCGGTCACTTTTTTCTTACGCTGCATTGCCAGCTCAAAGGCTTTACGGGCAATACGCTCAGAGCAGTGACGGGTGATTTTGCGCGTGGACAGGGCCATATCCGGGCTTGGCATGACCTCCCCCCAACCGCGGGTCATGTTACGGTCCGGATAAAACCCTTCCGTGGCCTCGCGCATAATCACCAGATCCATGGTTTTGCCCTCTTTCATGTTCGACGTCAGGAAAGGACGCGTCCGTGCCGGGCGAACGTTGGCATACAGATCCAGACCGATACGGAAGCCCGCCGAGACGTTGCGACCGCCCTTTTCCGGTGCCGGATAATCTGCGTGTGACTGGGTGCCCAGGATAATGCCATCGTAGGTTTTCGCTCTGTCTAACGACTCCTGACGCAGCGTGGTGCCGTATTTCTCCAGGCTGGTGAAACCCACCTCTTCGTAATCAAATTCAAAATCCAGGCCGAAGGCTTTATCCAGTGAATTCAGCACGGTTACCGCAGCTGAGGTGATTTCAGGGCCGATACCGTCACAAGGCAGAACCAGAATGCGCATAAAAAACTCCAGGTAGGTTGTTTGCTTTCGATTGCATTTTTATAACAATAAATGCATCTATGGCAAGGTGATGCAGATCACATTTATCCGATAAGTCTTTTGAGATTTAGCATTTTCTTTACCTTTCATATACTTGCAAGCAGCAATTTTTTGCGTCTTAAATGCCTGCAACTTCTGGATGCAACCGGGAGGTAGCACTTTGGGACACAGTGTCGCAAATTGACCCAAAATGTGATCTTAACCACGTTTTAACAATCACCACATTTGCATTTATATATACATAAAAGCAATATAGCGACATCAACGGGTTTGTGAGGAATGAACATGACTAAGTTAGGCGTCATCGCCGACGACTTTACCGGGGCAACCGACATTGCCAGTTTTATGGTCAACGCAGGCTGGAAAGTGGTGCTCTTTAATGGCGTGCCCACCGATGGCTTCGACGCGCAGGACACCGACGCCATTGTCATTGCCCTGAAGAGCCGTTCGATTCCGGTCAACGACGCGGTGGAGTTGTCCTTAGCGGCCTCGGCGTGGCTGAAGGCGCAGGGGTGCCAGCGCCAGCTCTTCAAATATTGCTCGACCTTTGACTCCACCGCCCAGGGCAATATCGGCCCGGTGACCGATGCGCTGATGAAGTTTCTGGATACTCCAGCTACCCTGATCTGCCCTGCGGTACCGGATAACGGTCGCACCATCGTGCACGGCCACCTGTTCGTGAAGGGTGAGCTGCTGAATGAGAGCGGCATGGAGCACCATCCCGTCACGCCGATGAAGCACGCCTCCCTGAAGAAGCTGATGGAAGCGCAGTCTGTCGGGCTGTGCGGGCTGATCAATCTCGATACGGTGAAAAACCATCCCGCCGCACTGGCAGCGGAGATGGAAAAACAGCGGGCGAACCGGGCCCGCTACTTCATTTTCGACGTGCTCGATAACCAAGATCTGCTGACCGTCGCCAGCGCCACGTCGCACTTCCCGCTGGTGACGGGCGCGGCCGGGCTGGGTTACGCCATCGCCACCCTTGATAAACAGCATGCCGGAACCGCAAAACAGACGATGCAGGTCAAGGCCAGCGGCGCGGGGGTGGTGCTTTCCGGCAGCTGTTCAGCGATGACCAATCAGCAGGTAGATTTCTACCAGCAACGCGCCTCGTCCCTGGCGCTGGATGTGGAAAAGATCATTCACGACCCGGCGTATCTGGAAAGCGTCTCGCAATGGGTCATCACCCGTGGCGGTGAACCGCTGGCCCCGATGGTCTACGCCACCCAGCCGCCGCAAATCATCGAGCTTATCCAGAAACACTACGGCGCGGCGTTCGTCAGCGACAGGATCGAAACCTTCTTCGCATCGCTGGCCCGGACGCTTGCCCGGGCTGGCTTTAACAAGTTTATCGTCGCGGGGGGCGAGACCTCCGGCGCGGTGACTCAGGGTCTGAACATTGAGGGGATGATCATTGGCGAGCCTGTGGCACCCGGGGTGCCCTGGACCCAGGTCCTCAACAAACCGCAGTGGGTGATCCTCAAATCCGGCAACTTTGGCAGCCAGGATTTCTTTCAGAAAGCACAGGAACATTATGATGAGTGAACAACAGTTAAGAGAAGAGATGGTGCGCTATGCCCGTTCCATGTTTGAGCGCGGCTACAGCAGCGGCGGCGCGGGCAATATCAGCCTGAAACTCCCGGACGGCACGATTCTGGCGACCCCCACCAACTCCAGCTTTGGCGATCTTGTTGCGGACGAGCTGAGTAAAGTCACCATGGAGGGGGAACAGATTTCGGGTCAGAAGGCCTCGAAAGAGGTACTGATGCACCTGGCGATGTATCGTCAGCGCCCGCAGTGCGGCGGCATTGTTCATCTGCATTCGCCGTGGCTCACCGCCCTGTCGTGCCTGCCGGGCATTGATCCTGAAAACGCCCTGCCGCCGATCACCCCCTATTACGTGATGCGTGTCGGCAAACTGCCCGTCGTACCCTACATTCGCCCGGGTTCACCGCTGATCGCCGAGCATGTCGAAAAACTGGCGGCGGAACATAACGCCATTCTGCTCGCCAGTCACGGCCCAATTATTTCCGGCAAGACACTTCGCGAGGCGGTATTTAACGCCGAAGAGCTGGAAGAGACGGCTAAACTCTATTTCATGCTCAAGCCATTTGGGATGAATACCCTGACTCAGGAAAACGTCGACGAGCTTAACGCCACTTTTAATATGAAATAATAAAATTTCCCTGCGTTATTCCTCGCGCAGGGGATCCCCACAATAAATAGCGGCACGGTCGGCTCCCTCTCCTCTTTGGGGAGAGGGCTGGGGTGAGGGGGAACATGCGACTCTGGAGGTGGTTCCGTTCACTGTATGATTTGTGCTTCTCTGTCAGCCGCGTCACCCGTGAACGTGCTAAGTGGGCTCGCCGCCGCCCCCTTAGCAATCCCGGCTCCCGGCCAGGAAAATCGCCGCTTCGCGGTACACTCAGCTTATTCCCGCAGGCTTTCGGGTCGGGGGCGATCCTACATCCATGTAGGTCGCCCCCTCTCGGCGCATCCATGCGCCTCGCCCAGGCCTGCGGTCAACGCTTCGTCGATTTTCAGCCGGACCAAGGCACCGCTATAAGCCATTAATTATCCTGAAATTATTTTATCGCATTAAGAATACGAAAATTACTGGGGGTTCTTCAACACCATTGCGGTCGCAAAGTCTGGGTCATGAGCGTTTGCGCCCTTCTCGCCGCGCTGGTACCCGGGATTACTCCGCTGTAATACGGCAAAACAGGGGCGGATAACTCTCTGCCTTTTTTTGCCTCCTTTTTTTCATCATATTCTTAATACCGCCCCGCCTCTTTTCCATAAAAACTCCATATTCCCTCCATTATTAAAATCCGGAAATATTCATTCGTTATGTAAATAAAAAAAGCCTTTCCAATTCGCTCCTGAAATGCATAATGAGAACGATCATTCTCACTTTTACAGGATTGCCCTGATGAGCACGAAACTGGAACAACGCCAGAAACAGCGGCAGGACGAGATCATTACGGCTGCCCGCCGCTGCTTTCGATCCAGCGGGTTTCACGCCGCCAGCATGTCGCAAATCGCCGGAGAAGCGCAGCTGAGCGTCGGGCAAATCTACCGTTATTTCAGCAACAAAGACGCCATTATCGAAGAGATGATCCGGCGTATCATCGACTCGCGCATCGAGGAGATGCAGGGGAAAACGCTGGTTGAAGGGATGCCGCAGATGCTCGCCTGGCGACAAACCCTCAACGAAGATGACGATGCGCTCATGCTCGAGATGTCCGCCGAGGCCACGCGCAACCCGCAGGTTGCCGCCATGCTGAAAGAGGCCGAGGCGCGGATGTTTGCCAACGCCTGCGAGCACCTCAAAAAGCAGTTCCCTCACCTGAGCGATGACCATATTCGCTGCTGCGTGGAAATTACCGCGGTGATGATCGAGGGGACAATTTACCGTCGATTAACTCCGTTAAAAGTGCCGTCAGAACAATTAGAGCCCATTTATCAGGATATTTTAAATATGCTTTTCTCTGCTAAGTAATCGCATGTAAATAATCAGCCGTACCCGATTATTTCCTTATTTTCATTTCCGGCACTGCCGGAGATGCGGCATCGCTGTGCCTTTAATCAGTCCTCCACCCTGTTAAGCCATTAACAGGGCTGGCTTCGTTCACCCTGGAAAAAGATTATGAAAACCATAATAACCCCCATCGCGGCATTACTCCTCCTGACCGGGTGCGATGATGCACAAACATCTGCTCCCCCACCTCCCCTGCCGGAAGTGGGGATTGTCACCCTGATGAGCCAGCCGGTTCCCGTCGTCAGCGAACTGACCGGCCGCACCACCGCCGCCATGAGCGCCGAAGTGCGCCCGCAGGTGGGCGGCATTATCCAGAAACGGCTCTTCACCGAAGGCGATACCGTCAAAGCCGGACAGGCGCTGTATCAGATTGATCCCTCCAGCTACCGCGCCGCATTTGATGAAGCCGCGGCCGCGCTGAAACAGGCGCAGGCGCTGGTGCAGGCCGACTGCCAGAAAGCCCAACGCTATGCCCAACTGGTGAAAGACGACGGCGTGTCGCGCCAGGACGCGGAAGACGCAAAATCCACCTGCGCGCAGGACAAGGCCAGCGTGGCGTCGAAGCGAGCGGCCCAGGAGAGCGCCCGCATTAACCTCAACTGGACCACCGTCACCGCACCCATTGCCGGGCGCATCGGCATCTCCTCCGTGACGCCCGGCGCGCTGGTCACCGCCCAGCAGGATACCGCCCTCGCGACCGTTCGCGGCCTGGACAGCATGTACGTCGATCTCACGCGATCCAGCGCCGATCTGCTGCGCCTGCGCAGGCAAACCCTTGCCAGCAACAGCAATACGCTGAGCGTGACGTTAACCCTGGAGGACGGCAGCACCTACAGCGAAAAAGGCCGCCTGGCGCTGACCGAAGTGGCGGTGGATGAATCCACCGGCTCGGTCACCCTGCGCGCCGTCTTCCCGAACCCGCAGCATCAACTTCTGCCGGGAATGTTTGTCCGCGCCCGCGTGGACGAAGGCATTATGAATGATGCGATCCTCGCCCCGCAGCAGGGCGTTACCCGCGACGCCAAAGGCACCGCCACCGCGCTGGTGGTCAATGCCAGCAATAAGGTGGAGCAGCGCCAGCTGCAAACGGGCGACACCTACGGCGACAAATGGCTGGTGCTGAGCGGCCTGAAGGCGGGCGATAAACTGATTGTGGAAGGTACCGACAAAGTGACCGCCGGGCAGGAAGTGAAAGCCGAAGAGATGAAAACCACCGGAGGAGACGCCTGATGTTTTCCCGTTTCTTCGTGCGTCGTCCGGTCTTTGCCTGGGTGATCGCCATTCTGATCATGCTCGCCGGGATGCTGGCGATCCGCACCCTGCCGGTGGCGCAGTACCCGGACGTTGCCCCGCCGTCGATCAAAATCTCCGCCACCTATACCGGTGCCTCTGCGCAAACCCTGGAGAACAGCGTCACCCAGGTGATTGAGCAGCAGCTGACCGGGCTGGATAACCTGCTCTACTTCAGCTCCACCAGCAGCTCGGACGGCTCGGTGAGCATTAACGTCACCTTCGAACAGGGAACCGACCCGGATACCGCCCAGGTGCAGGTGCAGAACAAGGTTCAGCAGGCGGAATCGCGCCTGCCGACCGAGGTGCAGCAGTCCGGCATTACCGTTGAAAAATCCCAGAGCAACTTCCTGCTGATCATGGGGGTGTACGACAAAACCGATACCGCCAGCAGCTCGGATATCGCCGACTGGCTGGTGAGCAACATGCAGGATCCGCTGGCACGCGTGGAAGGCGTCGGCAGCCTGCAGGTGTTCGGCGCGGAATACGCCATGCGCATCTGGCTCGACCCGGCGAAGCTGGCCTCTTACGCCCTGATGCCCTCCGACGTGCAGAGCGCGATTGAAGCGCAAAACGTGCAGGTCTCTGCCGGGAAGATCGGCGCCCTGCCTTCGTCGAACGCACAGCAGCTGACCGCCACGGTGCGCGCCCAGTCGCGCCTGCAGACGGTGGATCAGTTTAAAAACATCATCGTCAAGAGCCAGGCCAGCGGCGCGGTCGTGCGCATCGGCGACGTGGCGCGGGTGGAGATGGGCAGCGAAGACTACACCGCCACCGCGAAGCTGAACGGCCACCCGGCAGCGGGGATGGCCGTAATGCTTTCTCCGGGCGCGAACGCGCTTAATACCGCCACGGCGGTGAAAGACAAAATCGCCGAATTCAAAAAGTCGATGCCGGAAGGCTACGACGTGGCCTACCCGAAAGACAGTACAGAGTTCATCAAGATCTCAGTTGAGGACGTGATCCAGACCCTGTTCGAAGCCATTATCCTGGTGGTCGTGGTGATGTACCTGTTCCTGCAGAACATCCGCGCGACGCTGATCCCGGCGCTGGCGGTCCCAGTGGTCCTGTTGGGCACCTTCGGCGTGCTGGCGCTGTTCGGCTACTCCATCAACACCCTGACGCTGTTTGCGATGGTGCTGGCGATAGGCCTGCTGGTGGATGACGCCATCGTGGTGGTGGAGAACGTCGAGCGTATTATGCGTGACGAAGGGCTGCCTGCCCGGGAAGCGACCGAAAAATCGATGGGCGAAATCTCCGGCGCGCTGGTCGCCATTGCGCTGGTGCTCTCGGCGGTCTTCCTGCCGATGGCCTTCTTCGGCGGTTCGACCGGTGTAATCTACCGTCAGTTTTCGGTCACCATTATCTCGGCGATGATCCTCTCCGTGGTGGTAGCGCTGACCCTGACCCCCGCGCTTTGCGGCGCGATCCTGAGCCACACCACACCGCATAAAAAAGGCTTCTTCGGCGCCTTTAACCGCTTCTACGGCAGGACCGAACACGGCTATCAGAACAAGGTCCTGCGCGGCCTGCGTCGTTCCGGCGGCATGCTTGTGGTCTACGCCCTGCTCTGCGGCGCGATGGGCGTGGCGATGCTGAAACTGCCGGGCAGCTTCCTGCCCACGGAGGACCAGGGTGAAATCATGGTGCAGTACACCCTGCCCGCGGGTGCCACGGCAGTCCGAACCGCCGAGGTCAGCCGCCAGGTGCGCGAGTGGTTCCTCACCAAAGAGAAAGCCAACACCGACGTTATCTTCACCGTCGAGGGTTTCAGCTTTAGCGGCAGCGGCCAGAACGCCGGGATGGCCTTTGTCTCCCTGAAAAACTGGTCCGAGCGTCAGGGCGACGAGAACACCGCCCAGGCGATTGCCCTGCGTGCCACCCGGGAGCTGAGCACCATCCGGGATGCCAGCATCTTTGCCATGACGCCCCCGGCGGTTGACGGTCTGGGTCAGAGCAATGGCTTTACCTTTGAGCTGATGGCGACCGGCAATACCGATCGCGACACCCTGCTGAAGATGCGTAACCAGCTGATTGGCCAGGCCAACCAGCAGAGCACCCTGCAGGCGGTGCGCGCCAACGATCTGCCCCAGATGCCACAGCTGCAGGTGGATATTGACAACAACAAAGCCGTGTCGCTGGGGCTCTCCCTGAGCGACGTCACCAGCACCCTCTCCAGCGCCTGGGGCGGCACCTACGTGAATGACTTTATCGATCGCGGGCGCGTGAAAAAGGTCTACATCCAGGGCGACAGCGATGCCCGCGCCGTACCGACAGATCTCAACAAGTGGTATGTGCGCGGCAGCGACAGCAGCATGACCCCGTTCTCCGCCTTCGCCACCACCCGCTGGGAGTATGGCCCGGAGAGCCTGGTGCGTTACAACGGTTCGGCGGCGTATGAGATCCAGGGCGAAAACGCCAGCGGCGCCAGTTCCGGCACCGCCATGAGCCAGATGGAGCAGCTGGCGAACAGCCTGCCGTCCGGCACCACCTGGGCGTGGAGCGGCCTGTCATTGCAGGAAAAACTGGCCAGCGGCCAGGCGATGAGCCTGTATGCCCTCTCCATCATGGTGGTGTTCCTCTGCCTGGCGGCGCTGTATGAGAGCTGGTCGGTGCCGATTTCGGTCATCCTGGTGATCCCGCTTGGGGTGCTGGGCGCGGCGCTTGCCGCCTCGCTGCGCGGCCTGAACAACGACGTCTACTTCCAGGTGGCGCTGCTGACCACCATTGGCCTGTCGTCGAAAAACGCCATCCTGATTGTGGAGTTCGCCGAAGCCAAAGTCGCCGAAGGCTACTCCCTCACCCGCGCCGCCCTGCGTGCCGCCCAGACGCGTCTGCGTCCCATCATCATGACCTCGCTGGCGTTTATCGCGGGCGTGACGCCACTGGCGATTGCCACCGGTGCCGGGGCCAACAGCCGCGTGGCGATCGGGACCGGCATCATCGGCGGGACCCTGGCCGCCACGCTGCTGGCGATCTTCTTCGTTCCTTTATTTTTTGTACTGGTGAAACGTCTGTTCTCCGGTAAACACGCAAACCGGAGGTCATAATGTTTCGTGTATCTGTTTTAGTTCTGGCCCTGCTGAGCGCAGGCTGTGTGTCGTTAGATCCCACTTATCAGCGCCCGGCCGCCCCCGTCCCGGCCACCCTGCCCGGCACCCACGGCGAGGCCACCGTGGTGGTCAGCCAGTGGCAGCAGGTGATGAACGATGCCCGCCTGAAAAGCGTGGTGACGATGGCGCTCAACAGCAACCGCGACCTGCAAAAAGCGATTGCCGACATCGATGCCGCCCGCGCCCAGTATGGCGAAACGCGTTCATCCCTCTTCCCGACGCTGGATGCCGGGCTGAGCCATACCCGCAGCCGCACGCTGGCGGGCGGCGTGACCACCAGCGATGAAGCCAACGGTACGGTCTCCAGCTTTGAACTGGATCTGTTTGGCCGTAACCAGAGCCTGTCCCGCGCCGCGCGGGAGACCTGGCTTGCCAGCGAGTTCACCGCCCAGAACACCCGCCTGACGATGGTCAGCGAACTGACCACCGCCTGGGTGACGCTGGCGGCGGATAACAGCAACCTGGCGCTGGCGAAATCCACCCAGCAGAGCGCCGCGAACTCGCTCAAAATCGTCAAACGCCAGCAGGAGGTCGGCGTAGCGGCGGCCACGGACGTCAGCTCCGCCATGGCGGTATACCAGCAGGCGCGCGCCAGCGTGGCGAGCTACCAAACGCAGGTGATGCAGGACAAAAACGCCCTCAACCTGCTGGCGGGCGACACCGTGCCGGACAACCTGCTGCCCGGCACCCTGGAGAGTCTGAGCGACAACGCCATCACGCTGATCCCGGCGGGGGTCAGCTCCGGCACGCTGCTGCGTCGCCCGGATATTCAGGAGGCGGAGCATAACCTGCTGAGCGCCAACGCCAGCATCGGTGCCGCGCGGGCTAACTTCTTCCCGACCATCTCGCTGACCGCCAGCGCCGGGGTCGGCAGCGATTCGCTCTCCTCTCTGTTCAGCCACGGGATGCAGGTCTGGTCGTTCGCGCCGTCCATCACCCTGCCGCTGTTCAGCGGCGGCAACAACATGGCGCAGCTGCGCTACGCCGAAGCGGAGAAGAAGGGGCTGATCGCCACTTACGAGAAAACGATTCAGAGCGCCTTTAAGGACGTGGCCGACGCGCTGGCGCGCCGGGAAACCCTGAGCGAGCAGCTTGATGCCCAGCGCGAGTACGTGGCGGCAGAGCAAAAAACGCTGGATGTAGCGACCCGTAGCTATCAGGCGGGAGCGGGAGATTACCTGACGGTACTGACCGCACGGCGCTCGCTGTGGTCGGCCCAGTCGTCGCTGATCGCGCTACAACAGACCGACCTGGAAAACCGCATTACTCTGTGGCAGTCCCTCGGGGGCGGTATTTAGCAGGATTTGCCGGGCATGCCATCGTCGCCAGCGCCGTGCTGGCGACGAACTATGTGCGTGAGTTTGAGCCTGGTTCGGGGAGACTGGGGTGACTGACGGCGAGAAGAATCTTAAAGAGCGGAATGTCGGCTTTGTGCCAGGAACGGGCATTACAAACTCTATGATTCGTAATAAAGATTTCTAAAATCATATGGCCCGCCTGGATGGGATATTTACACCTTCACACAGGGAAAAGTGGAATCGCATTATCTTGCCAATAGCTGGCGTATAGAAGTTGGAAGAATACACCATCTTATTGCTGCAATAATCAGCGCTAGAAGATCGTTATGAACTGCTGGTAAATCCCAAGTTTAATGTGGCTTAGGTGGATTGAATCCTTTATCGTATAAACCATTAAGATAAATCTTAAGTCCATATATCAAGTCGACGATAAATTGACCTGATAGCCCTATTCAGCAGGATTTTCGTTCACCTAGGCTCCTCCATTTATAAACATGCCCTAAGTGATATATTCTCATTGGAGACGGAATTTTATGAGCATTAAGGCATATGTCAGTGTCGCCCATAAGCTGGGATTCACTTCGCACCAAAATGCGGTTCCCCTGTTACGTGAATTGGTATTACATAACGAATCTGACCAAACGTACCAGGATTTAACACTGTACTTGCAGACAACACCTGCGGTGCTGGAAGCGAAAATGTGGAAAATTGATCGCTTGCTTCCTCGCTCCTCACTCGATATTCGCGATCGTGATGTCAAACTGAATGCTGAATGGCTGGCTGAACTGACTGAAAGTGTGCTTTGCGAAATCACGTTATGTTTACGCCAGGGAGAGGACGAACTTTTTACCATTAATTATCCCCTTGAAGCCCTGGCAAAAAATGAATGGGGCGGCGATGCGATGATGGAGTTATTGCCGACGTTTATTATGCCGAACGACCCAGCCATAGACCGACTGCTTAAAGCAACAGCAGATGTTCTGCATAGCGCAGGGAAACGCGAATCACTTGATGGCTACGAGAGCAAATCCAGGACGCGAGTCTGGGAGCTGGCTTCTGCTCTCTGGACCGCCATTTGCAATATGAATATCAGCTATGCCCTGCCCCCTGCCAGCTTTGAACGCAACGGTCAGAAGATCCGCACACCCGGCACCATTATTGAAGCCAGAGTCGCAACCTGTCTCGACACGACACTCTTGTTTGCTTCTGCCCTAGAACAAATGGGTCTTAATCCGCTGATTTTGTTAACGGAAGGACATGCTTTTGCCGGTTTATGGCTCCAGCCACAGGAATTCGCACAACTAGTTACCGAAGATGTCTCAGCCGTACGTAAGCGGATTGATTTAAAAGAGATAGTGGTATTTGAAACGACGCTGGCCACCAAAGCACACCCGGCATCCTTTACGCAGGCTTCCGGCGAGGCGCTTCAGCATCTAACGGAAAAAAATTTCTACGCTGTTATCGATGTACGACGCGCACGAATGCAAAAAATCCGCCCGCTTGCCTTGGGTGGAATGACGGCAGCCACTCAGGCCGATGGCGCAGAACAACTCACTTCACATGGGTTTGAAGATGCGCCGCTTCTGCCCTCATTTGATCTTGATATCGAGATCGCTGATGAAAAAAACGCAACCAACCGCCTGGTACAGTGGCAACGTAAACTTTTAGATTTAACTACCCGAAACCGTCTGCTTCACCTGCCGGAAAGTGCGAAAGCTATCCGGTTAATCTGTTCAAATCCTGGCGTGCTAGAAGACAAGCTGGCAGAAGGAAAGCGCCTGCGTATTGTCTCCTTGCCAAATCTGGAAATGGGTGGTCGGGACACAGAGTTATATCAGCAGCAAACTCATGAGAACTTACGCGACGAGTATGCTCAGCTTGCATTAGATCGCGGTGAGGTTGTCTCTCCTCTTGAGCAAGAGCGCCTTGAATCTTCACTAATCGATCTGTATCGAAAATCAAAAAGCGATCTCGAAGAAGGCGGAGCAAATACGCTTTTTCTGGCTGTAGGGTTTCTGAAATGGAAAAAAGCAGCTGATGACCCTAAAAGTTATTTTGCACCGTTGATCCTGCTGCCCATTCAACTTGATCGTAAAAGTGCACTGTCTGGCGTCACGATGCGACTGCTTGAAGAGGAACCTCGCTTCAACCTGACATTACTTGAGTTGCTGCGTAATGATTTCGCACTAACCATCAACGGCCTGGATGCCGAATTGCCTACCGATGAAATCGGGATTGATGTTGACGGCATCTGGAACCTGGTACGTCGTGCTGTACGTGATATGCCGGGCTTTGAGGTGACTCGCGATGTGGTGATTGGCACGTTCTCATTCGCCAAGTATCTGATGTGGAAAGATCTCATCGACCGTACACCACAGTTGATGGAAAGTCCGCTGGTCAGATACCTGATAGAGCGCGGGCAGGAAAATGCGACCCTGGAGAAAAGCGGCGACATCATCGATGTCGATGAGCTGGATGATGAAGTCGGCACGCAGGAGCTTTTTCTGCCATTGCCTGCTGATTCGTCGCAAGTCGCAGCGGTTGTTGCTTCGGCCAAAGGACGCGACTTTGTGCTGGACGGCCCGCCCGGAACAGGTAAATCGCAAACCATTGCCAATATGATTGCCCATAACCTTGCGCTAGGGCGACGTGTGCTGTTTGTCGCGGAAAAAAAAGCCGCGCTGGAGGTGGTTTATCGCCGACTCGAAGCACAAGGATTAGGCGAGTTTTGTCTGGAATTGCACTCCAGCAAAACCTCGAAAATGGATTTCCTTAAGCAGCTCGAACGGGCATGGGATGCACGTGATGCACTGACCGCGCAGGAATGGGAAGAAGAAGCAAGCAAGGTACAAAACCTGCGGGATAAGCTCAATGAGGTTGTGCGGTTACTGCATAAACGTTGGCCTAATGGGCTGACGCTGCATCACGCAATGGGTCGGGTGATAAAAGATGCAAACGTCGCGACACCCCAATTCACGTGGCCAGATAACACTCTGCATACCGCCGAAGAGCTGGAATATTTTAGGCAGATCGCCAGACGACTGGAGTTGAACCGCGATGCCTTTAAACAACATGATGAGCACTTTGCTCCAATTATGCAGACAGATTGGACAAACGGATGGCAATCATCTCTGATCGCCAGCGCAAAAGTGCTGCCTGAAAAAATTGCAAAGCTTGAGCACGCGACCGATGCGCTACTGCAGGCAACAGGCATCACCGTGGAAGACAAAGGGCCGGTAAAATTGGCGCAGCTGGCCTCTTTCTGCGAATTGCTGACGAAAGCAGGCGGCCTCGATCTCAGCTTCATATTCACTCCCGATGCGGCATCCCGTATAGAAGCAGCGCATACGGCAATATCCTTATTGCAGGAGATCACGGCGACCAAAGCACGGCTGTCCGTCACCTACCCTGCCGATAGCTGGCAGCAGGTCAATGTGCCGCAGCTCCAGCAGGCACTGGCGCAAGCAGATAAAAAGTTCTGGTTCTTTGCCACCAGTGCACGCAAAAAAGTTATTCAGAGCATGATGCAACAATATGCACTGAATTCAGCACCTGATTTATCTGCCGATCTGCCTGTGATTGATCTTCTCCAGGCGCTGTTACAACGTCTGACGGCGATCAATAGCGATACAACTCCACTGCCGGGCTGGAATGGACTGGCAACGGATTATAGAAAACTGGAAACGACAGTGGCACTCGCGGAAGAGGTCCGCAGCACACTGGGTTCTTTTGCCTCGTCTCCGCAGCAACTTGCCGGGATTCGCACTGCCGTTAAAACTCTACTTATTGATGCCAATGATCTTCTGGGGTCCGCTGGCGTGGTTGCCAACCTGAACCGGAACCTTCGCACGGCCCTGACCGGTTTCGACGAGGTAAAAACGACATTTTGTGGTCTGATTAAAGCGCCTGGCGAAACGCTGTCCATCCCGACATTACGTGACTGCGCAGTGAACATCCTTCAGCACTCATCGGGGCTGAAAGCATGGAGTGACTGGAGCCGTGTACGAGAGGAAGCCATTTCTCATGGACTGATGCCAATGCTGGATGCGCTGGTTTATCTTGACGCTTCCGACACCAGCGCAACCGACATTTTCGAAACCGCCTATTGCCGCTGGTTCGCCTCATGGGTTATTGACTCCGAGCCGCTGCTCCATAACTTTGTGCCAGCGGAACATATGAGCGATATTGAGGCCTATCGACAGCATACCGATCGTCTGGCGAAGTTAACGGTACGGTATATTCGCGCGCGTCTGTGCGGTGTTATCCCCGCGAAAAATGAGCTTGTCAAACAGGGGGGGTTTGCCTTACTCAAGCATGAACTACAGAAATCTCGCCGTCATAAACCGGTGCGGCAGATGGCGGCAGAGATGGGCGATGCAATGTCAAAACTTGCACCTTGCATGCTGATGAGTCCCCTATCTGTCGCGCAGTTCCTGCCGTCCAGCCAGGCGCTGTTTGATTTGGTTATTTTCGATGAAGCCTCACAAATTTCTCCATGGGATGCTATCGGCGCGATGGCGCGCGGGAAACAAGTTGTGGTGGCTGGCGACCCACGCCAGATGCCGCCAACCAGTTTCTTCAACCGTGGCGCCAGTGATACCGAGGATGATATTGAAGATGATATGGAAAGCATTCTCGATGAATGCCTTGCTGCGGGCTTATACAACCATAGCCTGAGCTGGCACTACCGCAGTCGCCATGAAAGTTTGATCACCTTCTCGAACCATCGTTACTATGACGGTAATTTGATCACGTTCCCGGCATCGGAAACCCGACAAAGCGCCGTGCAGTGGTGCAAAGTTGCCGGAGTGTATTCGAAAGGTAAAGGCCGTCACAACCAGGCTGAAGCCGAAGCCATTGTCGCAGAGACGGTGAAACGCCTGACTGACAAAAAATTCATCGCGTCAGGAAAATCGATTGGCATTATCACGCTTAACACCGAGCAGCAGAAACTTGTCAACGACCTGCTGGACAGAGCCCGTCAGCAGCATCCGGCGATCGAGCCCTTCTTCCAGCAGGATCTTGCAGAACCGGTGGTGGTGAAAAACCTCGAAACCGTGCAGGGGGACGAACGCGATCTGATTATTCTAGGCATTGGTTTCGGACCTACAGAACCCGGTGCTAATACAATGTCGATGAGTTTCGGCCCGCTTAACCGTGAGGGCGGCTGGCGTCGTTTGAATGTTGCCGTGACCCGCGCACGCCAGGAAATGATGGTCTTTACCTCCTTCGATTCATCAATGATCGATCTCAATCGTACCAGTGCACGCGCTGTCGCCGACCTGAAACACTTCATTGAATTTGCCCAGCGCGGTCCACTAGCACTGGCACAGGCTGTTCGCGGTTCCGTTGGCGGTTATGACTCCCCTTTTGAAGAAGCGGTCGCCAATGGTCTGAGGAGAAAAGGCTGGCATGTTGTTCCACAAATCGGCGTGTCCCGATTCCGTATTGATCTGGGGATCGTGCATCCAGATAAACCGGGTGATTACCTTGTGGGAGTTGAGTGCGACGGTGCTACTTACCATAGCGCAGCAACGGCCCGTGATCGTGACAAAGTGCGTAGCGCCATACTGGAAGGGTTGGGCTGGAAATTACTCCGTCTCTGGTCAACCGAATGGTGGATTGATAAAGAAGGTGCGCTTGAGCGGCTCGATTCCGCCATCCGTAATCTGCTTGAAGAATCCAAATCCGCTGATGTAATGCATACGGCGCAGGCAGAAGAATCTGATGATATTTGTGGTGAAATAACCGCTATTGTAGGGTCGGACAATCTCTCGTTAACTTCCACTGTTGTACAGGGAGCCAACGATGAAGAGATCTCAGCACCCGTCGAAGTGATAGAGCAACTCTGTAAAAAGTCTGAAGACAACGATAGCGCAGAGATCGTTGTGTCAGAGCTAAAATACGCTTCATCACTGCACCCGGAAATTAACTTAGCCGCTGAGGGGGATAAATACATCGTTAATGACCTGCAAGAATGGAATAGCAGAGTTGATGCCGAACGCTTCTACATTGGCGGGTATGACGAAACATTGAAAGGGCTCATCGACTCAGTGGTGAAAGCTGAATCTCCACTGCTGGAAACAACGTTGGTGCAGCGCATTGCTCGCATCCATGGTTTCAATCGTGCTGGTAGGCTAATTCGTGAAAGGGTGATGGAGTTGGTAGATCAGCATTATCATGTTGCACCAGACCTTTTTGGTGAAAATTTTGTCTGGCAGTCCACAACTCAGCAGGCAGACTGGAATACGTTCCGTTTGCCTGCTACAGAAAATGATATTCGTCAGATTGATGCTATCGCTGCAGAAGAGCTACGCGCATTGGTGCTGAATACAAAGGGCGAGAACAAAATTGCAGATATTACCCGATCATTGGGCATTAAGCGGCTAACAAGTCACGCAAGACAAAAACTGGAGTCATTACTCTAGGCCAGACAGGCTATTCCTGGGTTATCTACAGGAATAGCCATCATTCAATTTTTCAGTCCTTTTATTTTGTGCCAGCTGTGCAAATTTGACCACCTTGGTTGTAATACAAGGGATATTCAAAAAACAGCTTAACACCTGGAAGCTTACGCTATACGTGTTCATTTCCTCTTGCTCGAGATGTAGATTTAACAACCCTGATGCTACATCTTTCGATGTCGGGTTATTCAGGGAGTCGTGAAGCCGTGGCCCACTCCTCATTGATTAATACTCTATTACTTTAGACGCTTACAAACTGCTTCCAAAGAATCGCTAACTTCCGCTGTTCGCTCATCGCTGCCGAAAATTTCCAATACCAGGCACTTATTTTACCCGATGTCGATATGTTTCCAGGCATTGTCAGACTGTTTCGCCAGGCGATCCCCGGCATCATGACCGGCATCGCACTCCGCTCGCTTATCCATGCCCCCATGTATTACGCGCACCGCAGGCAACCCAAAAAACCTGCCAGCAAACATCCAGACTTACCGGCAGGTTTTTTGTTACTCGCTCTGCACGCCTGCGAAGGTTTTCACCATCCACACGCGGTCAATGGCGCCCGTATCATAATGGGCGAGGGTAAAGACCTGGGCCTGACTCATCACCAGCGCCAGTTCGGGGGTGATATTGAAACTTGCCGCCACTTCATCGCGTTCAAGTTCCGGCCGTCGCTTACGACGTTCAATACGAAAGCGAATCTGGTTGTATTTTGCCCAGCCGATCAGCGCCATACCAATAAGACAGGCCACCAGCAGGTAGATACTCAACGTATTGAGCGTGGTGTAGAACGGCCGGGTCCCTATAAAAGGATCATGTTCAATCGCGTTTATCAGACCACTGTAAATCAGCCAGCTAAACCCCAGCCAGGCAATGATCGTTAACAGGGCATCCAGCACGCGAGGAAGCCGCTGTTGTTCAGTAAAAATTAACGGTTGCATCATGGTTTTAATCTCCCAATACCGCGATCGGGACTCACCCAACGAGCTCTGCTGCGTTTGCGGCGCAGCATGACTTTCGGGAAAGCCACAAGCGTAGTGAACAGGCTCAACATCCAGTACACCACCGGAAACCAGATAACCCAGAACAGCGACGCCGCAATACCCTTCTCGTAGCGTCGTTCAATAAACAGACTGACCGCGAACTGCAACAGACAGACCACGCCCAGCATCAGGCCGGTAAAAGCCGGAGGGAAAAGGTGCTGAACATATAAAGAATCGGGCATCGGAATAAGCAGCCCGATGAGAAACAACAGGATGGTGATGGCATAAGCAAAGGCCCATGCGGTTGACATACAAAACTCAATAAACAGAGGCCACATGCGCCGGTACTCCCAGCCCCACAAGCGACGCATATTGATAATAAACACCTCCGCGCCCCCCTGCGCCCAGCGCAGACGCTGCTTCCAGAGCCCTTTCAGCGTCTCGGGCATCAAAATCCAGCACAGCGCACGAGGTTCAAAGAAAATGGACCAGTGGCGCAGCTGTAACTTCCAGCTGATATCAATATCTTCCGTGATCATATCCGGGCTCCAGTACCCCACCTCTGCCAGGGCGCGACGGCGAAACGCGGCAATGACGCCGGAAACGGTAAAGACCTGACCATAGACGCGCTGGGTACGCTTGATGAGGCCGATAATAGATGAAAACTCCCCCACCTGGACTCGCCCAATCAGCGTTGAACGCGTGCGGATACGCGGATTGCCGGTCACGGCCCCCACGCGAGGATAATTGAGCAGCGGTGCGACCATATATACCGCTGCATCCTTATCCAGCAGCGCATCACCATCAATGCACACCAGAAAATCACTGCGCGCCGCCGCCGCACCCGCCTGCAGGGCTACCGCTTTGCCCTGATTTTCCGCCAGATGAATCACCCGCAGCCGCGGATATTCACTCGCCAGCTTGTCCAGCACGGCCGCGGTGTTGTCTATAGAGCCGTCATTAATAGCAATCACTTCTATATTTTCATAACGTTGCGCCAGCGCCGCTTCGATAGTCTCCCGGGCATTCACCCCTTCGTTAAAGCACGGCACAAGAATGGAAATCAGAGGATTGCCTGCGAGCTCAGGTGGCGGCGTGTCCGGCCCCCATGGCCAGTGGCGCTCGCGGTAAAACCAGAAGTAAAGCCCACCGCTCATCCAGAGGGCCGACATAAACAGCGGCCAGAAAAAGACGAAATTAAGGATCACTTCACCGGTAAAAATCACCGCCACGCCGAGCGGAAAACTGAACATCAGGCAAAGGATCAGGAAGGCGATGAGGCGATCGGTCATTTTTGCGGATACCAGTAAGAGGAAAAAGCAGAACGGATCTCTGCCATCCGGGGTTGATCGTTAATGAAATCGTCCGGGTAGTAGCCAAAGTTTCCGGCGCCGCTCATCTTGAGCTGCCGCATCCACCCGTTAAGCATTTCACCGCTAATATCGTCCTGCCCTGCCCCCTTACGCCAGTCGCGTGCCTGAAGTTCAAAAACCGTTTTATCCAGTGCGCCAGGGTAACGGGCGACCTGCCTGACGAGTCTGTCCAGCCAGGCATTGGCATCCTTGACCGGGACATTTTCCATCAGCGGCATCGCCATCGGGGCTGTCCAGTCGTAGGTGCCGAGAAAATCATTCAGATTCTGCGCAAACCAGGTTTCGCTCTGCGGATCCAGTACCGGCATGGCGTAAATGTTGCGGGCGGTTTTGACCTGTGGCCCGCGCACGGCACGCACGGTTTGCGTGAGCTGTCGGGTAAAATCAATCAGGGCGCGACTTTTAAAGCGCGTCCAGCGCGCCAGCAGCTGCGGGTCGGCGCGGATCTGCGCAATGCTGTCCGGGAAGCCTGCTGCACGATAGGCTTTGAGCGCATCCGGAGAGGCATCCTCAAAGTCGGTCAAAAAAGCGTCATCATGGAACAGGATGCCGCTGAAGTTAGCATGGCGCGCCAGGTCCTCGTAGATGTCGTTGATCCTCTGCCGGGCAACCGCACTCCAGGGGGATAAGCGCAAATAATGGCGGTTATCTGGCGCACTTCGTCCGGTATCTGGCGACCAGGCCGCCACGCGAGGCACCGAGGGATCTAACCCAAACGCCAGCACCGGCATCCAGGCGTAAACCTTCACCCCGGCACGGGTCTGCAGCTGCCAGGACACGAAGTTAAACAGATCCGCCCGCATAGGTAGCCAGCGACTGCGGAAATAGAGCGCATTGACGTTGCCATCCCCTTTAGGATCGGCATAGGCCTGTAAAAAGACGTGGGTTATCTTCATGTCGAAAACACGCTGGATGAGCACATCAATATTTCTACGCTGTTGAGCCGGGTTTTTGTCATACACATAGTCGAGATCGATATGCATAACCCGCATGGTGTCAGGTTCCCTGACCTGGGCTATCTGGCTGGCGAAACTGCGCAGCGAAGGGTTGTTGGAAATCAGCACCCGGGGAATGTCTTCCAGACTGGCGGCATTCGCCAGACCCTGATTCAGGCTGAACGCCATCTGGTAGCCCTGCTGATGCGCGAGCTTCAGCGTGGTCCCGCTCGCCGCACCGTAGGGCCAGACCCAGGCTCGCGGTGCTTTCCCGGTGACCTCTCTGATTTTGTTCGAAATGCGAGCCAGGTCGGCACCCATACGCTGTTCAAACTGCGCATCCGTTTCGTACTGCCCGCGGGTTTTATCGTAGAAACGGTTAGCGGCCGCGGGCTCCTGACTGCCCTGCGGATTGGCCTGGTGGCCGTAATGGGATGCCCAGGTGTGCGCACCCACTTCCACCAGCCCCGACTCGCTGGCCTCGCGTACCATCTTCCAGGTGGCAAATTTTTCCCGCGGCGTTTTTAGTCCGCCAAAATCCACCAGCGAATGTTCCGGGGCATCCACCCAACTGCCGACAGGCGCCCAAAGAGCAGGCCATTTGAACAACCGAAGCAGCGGCAGAACGCGCGTCGAGAAGCTACTGTATCCATCATCAAAGGTCAGCATCACCGCCTTTTCAGGCAATGTCGTTTTCCCGGCATGGGCATCCAGCACCTGCTGCACGCTAATCGGGTGGTAGCCGTTATCATTCAGCCAGGCAAACTGGTCGTTCAGGGCGCTGGTGCGCACGGACAGATAGCGCTGATCGGCGGCACCGTCCTCCACGTCATGCCAGGCCAGCACCAGAAAGCTGTTTGTGGGCCAGCGCTGGTCCGCATACAGCGCCGGTCGCTCGGCGGGAGGAAGATAACGCGGTGCCGCGGCCAGTGCATACATGCTCATCATCATCCACCCGACGATTACCCCTGCGGCAAGAAGCCATCGTTTCATCATGAAGCGCCCTTAAAACCTGACATTCAGATCAAATGCGAGGGCAATATTGCGCTCCCGCTTCCCGTCGTAAGGACGCTTATCCCAGGTCAGTTTCACCCCGGCATCCACTACGTTATTCCATTGAATTCGTTGCCCGTAACCTAACTGGTTGATGGCTCCAGGGCTGTGCCCTTTTTGCCAGTAACCGCCCGCTCCCGCCTCAAACTGCTGCTTCCAGACCGTGTCGTAATGGCGATACAGCACCTGTTCGGCGCGCAGCCCTGCCACCGCCGAAAAATCACGTTTGGGGTTGTAATAAGGCACATCTTCTTTGCTGTTATTACTGCCGCCGATGCCAGGGATGAAATCCAGAGTAAAACGTGGCGACGTCCAGAGGCGTTCTTTACCGCTGATGCCGTATTCCAGCCGATCGTTGCCGTCGGTGAAGTGCGCGCCGGAAAGCGAAACTTGATATTCGCGTCGTTCGTTCTGATACCAGCGCACCCACAGATCGCCGCCGTTGGAGTTCACCCCATTGCGCAGGGCACGCAGCGGCGTGTTACGGGATAACCGCTCCGCCGAGGCCCCGGCCCGCCAGTTGTCGCTGAAATCGTACCAGCCGGAGAGGCGTCCGCCGATTTTCTGATCGCTGCCATCATTGCGCCCGGAGATCTCCATCTCGGCCCAGAGATCCCTTGAGGTCCACTCCGCGCCCGCCAGCAGGTCCCGGCTTATTCCCTTCCCCTCCTCAAAATCGCCACGGGCAAAGTTGTAGCCGGTAAACAGTCGCCAGTTTTGGTTAATCGGTGGGCTATAAAGTGCCGTGTTGAGGGTGAAATCGTTTTTGCCGCTGACCGGACTGTCGGAGGAGATGCCCTGAGACCCGGCTATGCGCAGTTCAGCTTTGTTATGCACCGCCATCAGTCGTTCAAGCTGCAACGTGGCGGCGTCATCCGGGCTGCGCTTGACCACATCCTTCGTCAGCTCGTCGGCCTGCCGCCACTCCTGCAGATCCATAGCCGTCCATGCCTGTTGCCGTTCCAGCGCCAGGTTGCTGGGTTCAATGACTTCAGCAAGCTTAAGTTCGCGCTCTGCGGCACGCGGTAACCCTCTCGCCAGCAGCACTGAGGCATAGGCAATACGCAGCGCCTGGTTACCCGATCCTGTACGCGCCAGCCGCTCCGCATGCGTCTCGGCTGCAGGCAAATCATTGGTGGCCACCAGATATTCGGTTTGTAAGGTTCTGGCCAGCAGCCAGCTGTCATTAGGCTGCGGTGTGGGAGAACCATAGATCCGTTGCAGGTACGGGGTCTCTTTACTGTAGGTATCCAGCTGCTGCTTCGCTTCGTCGAAATGGTTGTTATCGAGACGGGCATACAGCAACTCCTGTTGATCGTCCATGGTCAGCGGCTGTGATGCCAGGGTTGAGCCACGCGGAAAATAGATGCTTTCAAGCAGCGACTCGGCTTTGTCCGGCTGCTTCTGCGCAAGATATGCAGAAGCGACCCATCTTCTGGCGTAGTCAGGAACGGGCTTTCCGTTCGCCTCGAGCGATTCAAATTCGGCGATCGCGTCATCCATATGTTTACGGATAACCAGCGCCCCCAGCCGGTCAATTCTTGCGCGTCGCACATCAGCCTGCGCCTCGGGGTTGTCTTTCCACTCGTCAATCAGCGCGTTATAGCGAGCCAGTGCTTTGTCTGCCACCAGAAATCGCTCATCTTCATTGCGGGTGGGCGTGAACGCCGCGCGGACGGTTTGCGCCGCCGCATCCAGTTCAAGCTGACGTTTAATGGCATCCGGCTGCGGGTAGCGCTCTGAAAGGGTCAGCGCGGGGCCGGCAATACGGTTGGCCGACATGGCAGCCAACAGCGTGGGCACCACGTTTTTGTTTTGGTCTGAATCGGTATCGAGTTGGCTGGCCGCCAGGACGGAATCCCAGTTTTTCCCCTGAGCATGATAAACATACGCCAGCAGTGCCTCTCTCTCTGGCCCCGGCTCCTCGTCTGCCCAGCGCCGGGCTTCGGTGATGGCCTGCTCGTTGCGATGGGCATCTGCGAGCGTCATTATCCAGCCGGTGCGGGCGTCGCTATTACCAGGCTCGTCTTGCAGAACGGTTTCCCAGACGGCCAGCGACGCATTCCACTGCTTTTGGTTACGCAGCGCGCGGGCGGCAGCGACCTGCCCCCGGGCAGGGATGGCCATGCGCTGGCGATAACGATCCCATACCGCCAGCGTTTCAACGTCATTATTGGCCCATGAGGAAACCTGAAGCCAGTCAGCAATCTCTCCCGCCGTTAACTGTGTCTGCTGTTCCCGAACGGCAAGGTATTGCAATAAAGGCTGGCGGTCGCCATCCCGTGCCTGAATAATAAGTTCATCGTAGGCAGACGTTTGGGCGTATGCCCATGTCGGGAATAACATGCTCACCATTAATAAGTATCGTCCTGAACGCAGTTTAATAACCCGCGAGGAGCAGGAAACTCTGAACATAGTTAACCCTTTATCTCTGTTATAACGTGAGCCTTTCATTTATTCATGACGAAAAGATGACTGAAATTCAATAAATAAACAAGCAACAAAAAAGTCTATATAAATTTAAAATCTCATGCTTTTTCCTTATTTATTATTTTTCAGCCAGGCACTACCGTTTTTTTCAAACAACCCCTAAGCGCCACTCAAAAAGTTAGCAGCCACCTTTATCTTTTACCAACCCATAAAATAAAAAAAACACGCCGGAGCGTGCTTTTCATGTTAATCTCATTCTTTCGTCTCAGATCCTTTCTGCATACTCAGTAAAAAGTGCTGGCAATGCCTGTTAAAAATTCTTATCCAGCGAAAGCGTGATATTTCTCTGTCGATAATCATAGAAATCGATATTGCTGTCGACCCGCTTCCAGGTGAAATTCAGTTTCGGCATAACCCCAAAGAAATAAAGGTCGCGATGCCAGAGCGAGAGATTATAGATCTGTTCATTATCTTTCCGGCGCGTCGAGAATATATCGCTGTCGGCCTGGTAATCGCGTCTGGCAACGGCCGTGGTGGCGGCAAAAGAGAGTTGCCAGGGCATATCAACCTGCACCCCGCTGCGCAAACCTACCCGATGGTTAGATTCACTGCGGGTGAAGGTCTGCTGATCGAGCAGATCGAAGCCAGCAAATCCTGACACCCGGTTACTGAAGGCATGGGACAGGGTTGTGGAAGAGTAACGGTTTTGCCCGCGCAGGAATCGATAATCTTGATCATCATAATCCAGCTTCTGATATTCCAGCGCCTGACTCACCTGCCAGGTGGGCGTCAGTAAATAACTGTATTCGGCGCGCACGCCAGGGCCAGAAGAATACGCCTCGGTGCCATACCATCTTTTTTCATAAAAAGGCAACAGGGCAAATTGCTGGCGGAAATTACGCCATTGATATCCGGCATAAGCACGGGTGGTAATATCATCAAAATCATGATTATTCCAGTAACTCTTTCCGTTTACCGTACCCAGAAATCGCAAGCCATGCTGATCGTAGAGTTGTACATCTTTTTGTAATGCGCCATTGAACCAGAAACCTTCCCCACGCTGAGGGAAACTATCCTTATTACGAATAAAAAGACGATCGCCAACCCGAATGGTTTTACCCGATGACGCATTATTCACATTGCTGTCATTCAGATAGCTCAGGCTGAATGAACCCGTTAATGCGCTGCCTTTCTGAATGCGCTCAAGATATTGGGCAATGACCTGCTGAATATTCTCAGGCGGATTGCTTTGTAATACGCGACGAAATTGATAATCAGCCGCGTCAAACTGCCGATTTTCAAACATGGCACGCGCTAAATCCAGACGCACCGCCGCATAGTCAGGATGCTGACTCAGAATAGCGCGATAGTGTTCTATCGCCTCTGCATAATGCCCCTGACTGCGCGCCAGACCGGCTTTTGCAAAAAGAATCAGGGTTGAATCCGGATTGGGTGACGCCTCGTAGACAGGTAAAATGGCACGCACCATTGGCCACTTTTCTTCACGAATGGCCTGATCGAGCAGCGCCATCGCCAGCTCTGGCTTTTCCGCCAGTTGAGCATTGGTCACATGCAGCGTGTTATCGCCAGACCCGGCGCGCTTGTCCGGCGTGGTCAGTCGTTCAAAGTGGGGAGCAGCAGGAATCGAGTCGGTTTCCGGCGGCGCAGCAAAGGCAACGCTGAGCGGGCACAGCAAACTCAGTGCGCCAGTACGCAAAATAGTCATAGAAAGGCTTACCATCTGAAGGTCCGGTCAGCCAGGCTGACCGGGAAACGATTTATTGACGTGTCGCGCCAAAGGAAGCGTTTTTAGTGGTGTCTGCAAACTGCGCCACACCGCCTAACTCTTCAGCCGTGGGACCATTGAAATGGCCGGTGAACGTTCCCGCCTGCCCGCCGGATTGCGCATTACCGGTGAAACCCCCGTTGGCAATGTTGCCCTGCATCGCAATTTCGCTACCAAAGGTATCATTTCCGGCAATGGTGCCGTTGATGGTTTTCGCAGCAAAATCAATGTTAAAGCTGGCATCGCTCAGGATATCTTCACGCATACCGTGACCCACATAGGTCGCCGTTCCCTGGGTTGGCACGTTAGCCGCGAGCGTGGCATCCCCGGTGTAGAAGACGTCATGCTGCCCTTTTTCAAACTGTGTCCAGGTACCGAACGTGGTGTAACTCATACGGCCACAGCACCATGACGTTGAGGAGACCGGGGAACGGTCGTCACGGGTGAGCCGCTGGGTTTGCACCAGGCCCGCAGAGATCCCGGTGCCGCGCATAACATATTCACGGCCCTCAGGAGTGGTGTAGGTCCAACCGGAAAGGGTACCGCCGGTGGTCAGGCTGACCGGTGCCGTGGCCGGGGTTTCCGGCGTGGTGCCCGTATTGCTGTTATCCGTTTGCTCAGGCGCAGTGGTTACCGGGGGCGCGCTGTCGCTACCACCGCCCCCGCCGCCGCCGCCGCCACATGCAGTCAGTACAAAAGCGGTCAGTAATAAACCAGTTTTTAAGATCCCCATACGCTAAACGTCCTTGGTTGTGAATAAATTCGCATGATTTGTAACATAATTTTTGCGAATGAATTTACGCCAAAACATTCAGCATCTCTAATGAATAGGACTTATTCCCGTTAATTATAAGATTAATCTTAACAACAACTTAAATAACCTCACGCCTGCGAATCCGTTAACCGGCGTTAATTTGACTTAAGGCGATTAATTAGCGCTTTTTATTATGTGCCCTTATTTACCCGATGTTCAGATACCAACAGGACGGGATATAAAGTTAAAGAGATAATTGACGACTCAGGATAAGGCAGACGATACGCATCGGGACTAAATCTGAACTCATCAACGGTCCGCTTTGTGCCAAAAGCGGACATTTATTTGTAAAAGAACTGAGTTATCTTTGCCAAGCCTGCTCTTATCAAGCTGAATCAGGTGATGGGCCACGTTCCAGGAACGTAGAAAGCGCGATATAGCTGCGCACAGAGCGTACACCCTCAAGGCTCTGAATCTCCATCAGGAAATTTTCCAGCGATTCGGTATCGGCGGCCCGCACTTTGATAAAGACGCAGCCGTCACCGGCAACGGTATGTAATTCTTCCACTTCCTTGCGGTTGGTGAACTGCAAAAGGGCACGTGTCGCATGATAGCTGCTGGTATCGATAACAAGGAACGTTAAAAGGGTCCGTCCCAGTTTGCAGCCATCCAGTACCGCCACGGTACCCTTGATTACCCCATCACGCTTCAGTCGTTTTACGCGATCGTGAACTGCGGGGGCCGATAAATTCACAATCTCGCTCAACTCCGTATAGCTGCGGCCTGCGTCATCCGCTAAGGCACCTAATATTTTTCGGTCAATGGCGTCCAGTTCCGCTGGTTTATGCCTTGTCTGCCGAATACCATCTTTTTCTTTATCAAATGTACTCATATGGCTTCTCATTCTGAATGAAAATATGAATATACTTTATTCCACCTAATATTATTAAGCCACAAAACAGATAATGGAGTTGCAATGCCTATCGCACTTTTCGCCCTTGCTGTCGGAGCATTCGGTATCGGTCTGACTGAATTTGTCATTGCCGGAATTCTCCCGCAAATTGCCGCAGAATTTAGTGTCAGCATTCCTAAAGCGGGATTGTTGGCGACTTCCTACGCGCTTGGCGTCTTTGTCGGCGCACCGCTGTTAACCGTGCTGGGCGCAAGAGTTCCTCGTAAGGCTATGCTGATCGCGTTAGCGGGAATTTTTACTCTGGGCAATGTTATTACAGCACTTGCGCCGACGATGGCGGTAGCGGTTGTGGGTCGTATTATCACCTCATTTAATCACGGAGCATTTTTCGGTATAGGTTCAATTATTGCTGCATCGCTGGTCGCGCCCGGTCGTCAGGCAAGTGCCATCGCCTTTATGTTTTCGGGGCTGACATTAGCCAATCTTCTCGGCGTGCCTGCCGGGACGTGGCTTGCTCAGACATTTAGCTGGAGACTGGTATTTTGGGTAATTGCTGGTATTGGTCTGCTGACAATGGCAAGCGTAGCCATACTGGTTCCACACATTGCGAAAGGTAAGCCTATTGCTTTACGTAACGAGCTTCGGGCCTTTGTTGATCCGCAGGTGCTGCTGGTCATGGGGATTACTATTTTCGGCCCGGCAGCCTTTTTCACGTCTATCACCTATATTGCGCCGATGATGGTTCAAGAAGCCGGTTTCTCCGAAGGCGGCGTGGCGGGGTTAATGGTGTTGTTTGGTCTCGGGCTTGCCGTTGGCAACTGGGTTGGCGGACGATTTGCCGATCGCTCCCTGTTTGGCACGCTTTTCGTCACCCTCGCGGCTCAGGGGATGGTACTACTGGTATTTTGGGTGGGAGTCGAACATCAGTGGATTGCCGGAATTTCAGTATTCCTGATGGCGGCATTCGGCTTTGCGACAGTATCGCCTATTCAGAAGTTGGTGATGGAACGGGCAAGCCAGGCGGGTGCCCCCACGATGGCTGCATCGGTCAATATTGGCATGTTTAATCTGGGAAATGCGCTGGGCGCATGGGCTGGCGGGGTAACTATTGCCGCAGGGTTTGGTCTGGCGTCACCGAACTGGGCGGGCGCTATTCTGTCCTTAATTGCTCTGAGCTTGGCTTATCTTGCCTGGCTCAGTGCTCGTAAAGGATATGTATTAAATGCTGATTCTTACTGATTGAATAATCAAAGACTATTGTTTATCTGTATTAACAACATGTATTGCGGACATCTGTTTAAACTGGGCGATGTCCGCTTTTCGCTCAAAGCAGACTCTCAGCCCCGTCCACTCCGTGTCAGGCGCGGACGTTCTTACGTTGAAATCCTTTCATTTATGAGGATGGAGCAAGCTGTTACAATCCTTCGTCTTTTTCATCCTGACACCCAGAAATAATGATAAATAAAATATTGGTCAGTGCTTGCCTGATGGGCCTGAAAGTCCGTTATAACGGAAAAGAGAAAGCGCAGATGACTCATCAACTTGCTCGCTGGCAACAGGAGCAGCGCCTGGTGATCCACTGCCCTGAGTTAGCGGCCGGGCTACCTGTTCCAAGACCACCTGCAGAGATTGTGTCGGCTGATGGTAAAGACGTAATGTGCGGACAAGCCAGAATAATTGAAAATACTGGAAGGGATGTTACGAAGCATTATCAACTTGCAGCCTGGCTGGCTCTGCAAGCAGCACGAGAATCCGGGTGCACTGCTGCATTGTTAACTGATGGTAGTCCAACGTGCGGAAGCCAGTTTATCTATGACGGTTCTTTCCGTAGTCAGCGTAAACCGGGTATGGGAGTGGCGGCATCGCTGCTCTCCGAACATGGCATTGCGGTATTTTCAGAAACGCAGTTTGCAGAGCTTGTGAGCTGGATTGAAGAACGGGAATGAAGGGTTCCCCAGGTTTAAGCCGAACGGTATCAGATTCGCTTTTCGTTCAGGATGTGCCTGCCGGGCTCGCGCCGCGGCAGGCGGTTTACATCAGAGCGTCATCATCATTTCATGCCAGGCCATGCCGCCGTGATCGGAGGCAGACGGCCTGATGTACTGGTAGCCAAAGTGGGCATAGAGATCGACGTGGCGATCCTTGCACATCAGGTGAAGGGTCTTTTTATTCATCGCTCTCATCTTCGACACGAATTCACGCATCAGCAGCGACGAATAGCCTTTGCCCTGGTAAGCCGGGTCGACCACCACGGACATGATCACCGCGTTTGGCGCCGCGGGATCGTGCCCCACCAGCTCCTTAAACTCTTCGTCGGACATCACCACATCCCACGCGCAGCCCGCATTAATAAAGCCGATGACCTTGCCCTCCAGCTCCATGCAGAGGAAGCCTTCCGGGTAGCGGTTAATACGGGTGGCAATTTTTTCACGCGTTGCCGCTTCATCCCCTTCATAGGCGGTGATTTCAATCTCAAAGCAACGATCGACGTCAGCAGGGGTTGCCTGGCGGAATACCGGGGTGGTCATGTTTTTACCTCTTCATCGTGTTATGGCCGACAGGTTACCTTTTCCTGAGTGCGTGTGCGTCAGAATTTGGCTAATCCGCCGACTTAACGATGTAGGTCACCACCCCAAAGATATCGAGAGAGTCCTCACTGCCCACAAGGATCGGCGAATAGGCGCTGTTCATCGGGTTAAGCTGCACCCGGGGCCTGAGCTGGAGGCGTTTTACCGTAAATTCCCCTTCCACCGCGGCGATAACAATATCTCCGTGCTGCGCGGTTCTGGCGCTGTCGACAATCAACAGATCGCCGTCGCCGATGCCGGCATCAATCATCGAATCCCCCGCCGCCTTGACGAAATAGGTCGAGCTGGGGTGTTGAACAAGTAATTTATTCAGATCGATACGCTGCTCAACGTAGTCCTGGGCCGGACTGGGAAAGCCGCACTGCACCACATCGCTGAAAAGGGGGAGCGCAATTACCTCGCGCAGCGCTGAAAGTTGGTAAAACTCCATGATTCGTTCCTCGAATACTGTTTTTATATACAGTAGTCGTGACGAGAGGCGCAATCAAGTCGTGGGCCAGCAACGGCAGTTTATTGCTTAACCGCTTCGCTTATAAGTGATTATTGCAGCTAGAAATATTTGTTTTGTAAATGTTTTCAGGACGGGTGCGCAGCGATTCTTTCTGCAAAGCCCGGGGGATCGACTATTTTTTAATTTCAGACACCGGTTGTTTATCTGCTGAAAGGTAAATCCCATGCTTCCTAAGCTTATCGTTCTCGTCGTCGCTTTACTCTCCGTCAGCGCGCAAGCGGGTGCTGACAACACGCCCCAACAGCCCGAAAATAAGGCCGAGGTTATCACCCAGAACAGTGGCGATAAGGGGGAGTCTGATCATGAAAGCGTGGTATTCCTGGCGCAAGGCATGAGTGGATTTATTGGTTTTTAATGCAGAATTAGATGTGATGTACGAAATAAGATATCCTGTCGACTTCAGGACATTTACATCATCAGGCATTTACCAATGAGCATAATCGATATTAACAGGATGAAACTGTTTTTATGGCGTAAATATTTACCTTTGTTACAAAGTTATAGCGCCGCGAAAGGTATACCATACGACTATTATTCCGTTTTTTTAAAAGATGCAGAAAATAATCGTTATATTTTGCAGAACATACAGGACTGGGATAACGCCCAGGATGCCTCTTTATCATTATCGTCGCTGTATCAGAATGGCAATATTGTAAAAAAACTTGTCGATATTCCTGAGATGGACGCCGAGATCGTCCATTACAAAAAAAATTATGCGCAGACTTATAAAAGCATTATTGCATTTGCGCTCGATCGCACCCTGAAGGTTATTACGCTAAAGACGCAGATTGCCCGCCTGAAAGGCAGAGTGATTTCAGGCGCAAAATCGGATACCGAAACCATCAGCCGTGACCGTTTTAATTTACTCAGGCTACTGGTCGCCAGCTATGTTAATCAGCGGCCCTCACGCACCGCGTCCGGGTTTAGTGTGGATGAGGTGATCGCCCTGCTGTATGGCACGCTGTGGTATAAGCACATTAAAAATGAAGCCTTCAGACGAAAAATAAAACTGCTGCTGGAGTCGCTGGTGATAAGCGGAGATTTAACCGAAGACCAGGGTGTCTATTACGTTCAGGGCCAGGCAATTACCACCCTCGTTGAGTATGAGAAAGAGGATCGCCGGGTTACTCAGCAACAAAAGATGCACAAAAATATTGTCCGCTTTATGTTCGTTATTACCGTTGCCACCTTATTGATTATTCTGGTGTTGCTGGGCATGGCCGGGATCGTCGATTTATCTGCCATCTGGCAAAAAATCCTGCAAATTAAACCGGTCCGGTTTATGCTGAAATTCATCTAAAAACAGGAAGTGACGCCAGTGGAACACAAGTTTGATATCAAAACCTTAAGAACCATTCATACGCTTTGCTCCTGCGGCAGCGTAATGCAGACCGCGAAGCTCCTGGGCGTCTCTCCCGGTGCCATCAGTTACACCCTCAACAAAGCGCGCAAAATCACCGGTTCGGCCCTCTTTTATCGTTCCAGAACGGGGATGGTGCCGAGCAGCCTGGCAGAAGAGCTCAGCCAAAAATATCAAAAAATAGTCAACGAACTTGACGTAGAGAGCGTCCTTTCCGCAACAGAGAAAAATATCTTTACCGTCAGCTGCTATTCCGTCCTTGAACTGCTGCTGTCAACCGCGCTAATTGCTACCACGGAACAGCTCCCGCGCATCAATTTTTGTTCAGCCATTGAAAACGATGAAGCCAGAATAGCCAGGATCAGAAATAAAGAGGTGGATATTGATATTGGTACCCGCCTTCCGGTGAATAACTCCATCATCCAGCTTAAATTTTTCACCAGCGAAATCTCGGCCATTGTCCGGCACAACCATCCGGAAATCGGTGAAACATTTTCCCTGTCTGACTGGACGCAGCATCAGCATGCTATCTGGTCCCGGGGAATGCATTTGATCAGCGACAGCGTTGAACAAACCAACCGGTTTAATGCACTTTTCCAGACGCGTAATGTCGCCTTTGTCGCCAGCAGTACGCTCAATCTGGTGATGCTTTGCGCCCACAGCGACCTTATCATTTTGTTACCAACGTTAATTGCTAAAAATATTAAGCCCCTGCTCCCGATAAAAGTTCTGGATGTTCCAGCAGAACTTGATATGTCTTATGAGTGTTATCTTCATTATCATCACTCCCTCGCCACCAACCCCATGCTGGGAAAATTAATTCAGCAGTTTCAGTCTACGGTGACATAAGGCCAGAGGTCATAACTTCAGTAATTACAGGACAATTCAAATAATTTAAATCGAGTATTTAAATTTTCGCGGCCGTTTTAATTTTACAGCCCCCTCCTTCATCTATAACCTAGCTGCTCCCTTTTAACTCTCTATAACTCGATATTATTATGCGTACTGTTTTCTTAAGCGATAATTATTATCTTTGTTCAGGCATTCATTGCTCAAAGCTGAATACTGTATTTATGAGTAATGATGCAGATCTGGACCAGCTGGATGAGTTGGGTACATTTCGGGATGTCATCATCGCTATTGCCCACGATGGCCTGCGTAACCAGGTTATTAAAAAAGTAAGGCAGGAGAAATCCAGATATATTGTTTTACTGAACGAAATTGAGGCTGATTGCTACATCAAAATAGATAACATCATTTACTCATCGTTGCGCTTTACCCTGCAACCCTTGCAGCATCTGATCAACTTTTTTCCTCACTTCAGGCAGCATCACTTTACGCGCCGGGAATACGACGTGCTGAAGCTGGTTCACCTGGAGAATCATAAAATTGCCAGGCGTCTGAGCCTGTCGCAAAAAACCACCAGCACCTACCGTATCAAGATTCAGGAGAAGCTGAACATGCGAGCAAAAAATATGCTCGCTATGCACAGGGTCAGATCCGCCATCATCGACCCGTCATTGTGACAGCAGTTTGATAGCCACTCCCGCCAGGCAGTGGCGCGCGCCTTAAAACTGATAGCTGTAGTTCAGGCTGGCAAACCACAGGTACGGATCGTCATAGCTGCCTTTCAGGATCGCCGGAGACTGCACCCGGGAAGACTGCATATGCAGATACGAAACCGCGAAACCAATATTGCTTTGCGGTGTTATCTGATATTGCGCGCCGGTGGCGAAACGCCATTCGTCGCCGGTCGGGAGCGACAGCGCCACGTCACTCTGCGATTCATAGATGGTGCTGTCAAACGCCACCCCGGCATTGATACGCCACTGCTCTGTCGGGCGATACTGCACCCCCAGCGCCGTGTGCCAGGAGTCTTTGAGGCGGTTTTTCTTGTCGAGATCCTGCCCTACCACGGTAATTTGCGGGCTACCGAACTGGCTCCAGTCCTGCCAGCCCAGATCGCCCATTACCGACCACGTCTGATTAATATCATGCACCAGGCTTAACATGATCTGCTGCGGAGCCCTGACCTGCGCCGAGATCGGCAGATCGTATTCAACGTTCGGCAGGTTCGGGAAGCGGGCCTTGCCGTCAATATCAAAGTCATATTCGGTTTTACTGGTCCAGGTGATCCCCGCCCGGGTCTGGTCGGTGAGTTCCATCAGTAATCCCAGTCGATAGCTCATGGCCCAGTCGTGATCTTTTTCGGTTTTATCATCACCGTCGACGTTGCGCGTCAGCGAGAAGAGTCCGTAGTTAACGTTGACCGAGCCGCCAATCGACACCCGGTCGTTCAGCTTATAAGCCAGCGAAGGGCTTAGGGTCAGAGCGACCATTGCGCTCTTCTTGAGAAGCCTGTCGCCCGCCCACTCACCGTAGTCGGTCGCCAGGCCGTAGTTGCCGTACATGCCGATCCCGGCATACAGATCGTCATTGATTTTTTGCGCGTAAAAGCCGCTGGCATTGGGGAACGCGCTCATGATATCGCCCGGGCTTTTTCGGCCGGACTCGTTGTCCAGGGTGTAAGGAATGTTCCCGTCCATCATCTGCACGCCGCCGGTGAACATGTGATCCGGAAGGCGGGTCATCCCGGCCGGGTTGGTGACAATGGTTGACGCATCCTGGGCGCGCGCCGCCTGCCCCGCACCGGCAAGGGCCGTATCTTCCGTGCCGATTTCGTAGAAGTAGAGACCACTGGCATGGCCCGTCTGGGCGAAAAGCAGCCCCAGACATATCACCGTCAATTTTTTCATTTGCCACCTGCTTATTGTTGTCTGTTTAGTAAACGTAAATAGCGCCCCTGCGCTCACCCTTGCTGTGTCCCTGATAAACCGGAGCAGGGATCTTCCGGGGAAAACGCGGAGATTTCTTCAGAAAAGCCTTAAACGGACTGAAAACCGTCCCCTTGCGCTGTTTCGTGCCGCGCTCACATGCCAGGCGGCACCATGACCTTAGTCCATCGCATAACCATTCTCATTTACAGGCCGGAGCCCACGTTGAAATAGACCGCCTGCTCGTGATCGCTGAAGGCCACGTCCACCCCGGTGTGTAACCCGTACTGCCGGGCAATCAGATAGCGAAACCCGGTGCCCCAGGCCACTTCTGCGCTGGTGTAGAGATCGCTTGCATGATCTTCAGCGCTACCGGCCCCGACAAACCCCTGCACAACCCAGCGCGGCGTCACCTGCCAGCCGAGCTGGGCCTGCACGGTGCTGACATCCTCGCCCTGATAGCGATAGCTGGAGATCCCCCGCAGCTTGATATAGGGGCGTGCCATCGGCGGCAGGTGTTGATCCTGTTGGGAGAGCATTTGATAGTTCCCGGCGAGCGACAGCGTCCAGGTGGGGTTCAGCGGCAGGAAAACTTTGCCGTCCAGGGTCAGCAGATCGTAGCGGTAATCGCCTCCCAGGAAGTGGCCGTAAAACTGGTACTCACCGCTGAGCGAGACCCCTTGCCCCGGCCAGAAGAAGTTATCGGTGGTGTCATATTCCGCCACCACGCCAAGCGACGAAGAGGTGCTGTCATCTCCCAACACCCGCTGCCACACGCGATCGATAACCGGATTGTTTTTGGCGGCGATATCCGCCTTGCTCCAGGACTGGGACGCACCGAGAAACACCGGCGAATCCCCGACGCGGAACAGCAGTTTGTGCATACCGCCGTAGCCCTGGGTTTCGGTGTTGATGGCTTTGTTGCGGCTGAACCCGGCGACATCGCCGGAATAGATATCAAGATTGATATCGGCATAGCCGCCAGCAATCAGATAGCGGATATGGTCCTCCTGCCAGGTCCGCCGGTGGCCACCGCCGACAAACCAGGTGCCGTTTTCAGTGCCGCCTCCGCCGAATGCCGTCATCGCCGGAGGGATAAATCGCCCGTTAGCCTGGGTGCCTTTCCCGTGCAGAAACAGGCCAAACAGCCCGCCGCCGTAGCCGATGGCGGGCTCAGTGATCACCACCGGGATCGGCAGAAATCCGTAAGGCTTATCCTCAAGGTTATGGCTCATATCCAGCATGCCGTCTTCAGGATCGATCAGGCCAACCGACGTGGCTTGCCCGCAACAGAGTGCAGTCAGCAGCAACAGCCGCTTCATCCTTTATCACCGTCGGGAGCCGACGCCGGAGCCGGATACCAGTTCTCTTTCGCCACCATCACCGCGCCCTCTGGCTGCATCACGAAGTTCGGCGACATGATCTGCACGTTAAACTCGTTGAACACGTCCTGTATGTGGCTGTGCAGTTCGTTGCGGGCCATCGCCAGCGACTGGCCCGGCAGAAGCCGGACCTGCAACTCATAGGCGATATACCAGTCCATCAGGCTCAGCTGACGCACCAGCGGCGCGTGGGTATGATCGATGCCCTGCGCCCGCTTGGCGGCCAGCTCCAGCATGGCGTGGACCTGCCGCCAGGGGGTGTCGTAGCCGATGGTAACGCCCACCGTCAGGTTCACCCCGCCGTCCGGGTTCTGCACGCTGAGGTTGGTGATTTTGCCGCTCACCACCACCGCATTGGGCACCGTCACCACGTAATTTTCCCGGGTGATGATCTTGGTGGCGAGCATGCCTATCTCGCTCACCTGCCCCTCGTTATCCCCCACCCGGATCACATCGCCTTTGCGCAGCGCGCGGGAATAGGTCAGCACCAGACCGCTCATGGCGTGGTTCATCACCCCCGCCGATCCCAGGGTGAGCATTAAACCGAAGAAGACGCTGATCCCCTTAAAGGCCAGCGAGTTGGCACCGGGTAAAAAGGGGTACGCCGCAGAGAGGGCAAACAGCCACACCACCACCGAAATCAGCTTGCGGGTAGCGCCGACGGTTTCCGGGTGGATCCCCGGCAGCTGCAGCCGCCCCGCCTCTACCTGGTTCAGGACCACTTTCAGCAGCTTGAGGATAAACGCGGTGATAAGAAAAATGAGCATAACGATCAGCAGCCCCGGCAGCGCCGAGACAATCGACAGCGCCATCTGCCGCAGCACGCGCATCGACCAGTCGCCGAGAGAGGTTCCCCATACGCGGGTCCAGGGGAAGAGGCTGAAGACCCAACTTAGCCAGAAATAAAACGCGACGATCCCCAGTAAAATCATCAGCAGGGCGTACAGCCGCGTTTCGATGGCACCGATAAAACGCCGCCAGCGATGCGGGATCCAGCTACGGTTCTCAATGATCCGCTGACGATAAAAACGCCGCACCCAGCGCCAGGAGCGGTATGCGCCATAACAGAAGAGAATGAAGACCAGGAATCCCGCCGCCGCTTTTACGGTGGAGAGCGCCAGCCAGCCGGAATCATACTGATCGCGCAGGGCCATACGCTGGGCTTCCATACGGGCCAGCACCCGCTGGGCGGCCTGATCCAGCGTTAAATCATCCCCTTCGTCCAGATCCCCCTGCGCCAGCAGCATCACCGGTTTGCCGTTCATGACGATCAGCCTTCCCTGCTGGTTGTAGCGTGACACCGTCACTATTTTTAGCGGCTCACGCACGTCCTCCTGGGTGAAGTTGCGCAGCGTATTGCGGATACGCAATACCCGCTCCTCGGGCGTGGTCAGGCCAAACTTCGCCTGCAGCATGACGATGGGTTGATGAAAGATATAGACGGTGCGGGCGCGCTCCTGCTCGGTGGGCGCCTGACGCGGTTCCGCTGCGTGCGAAATAAAAGCAAAACCAGAGAGAAAACACGTTAACAGTACGAGCAGGATCCTGTTCATTTCCACCACCCGAAACGCGCAATTATCGTTATTTTTCAGACTGCCCGCGAAACGGCTGGTCTGTGCTCATTTGAGCGTAGACCAGCGTTTCGCTAATGCAATACCACTCAGAAACGGATCTTCATCCCCAGCGAGGCCGAGATGTCGGCATCGAGACTGGTTTTGCCGCTGTTGTCCCAGGTTTTGCCCACTTCGGTGTAGGCCTGAACGTCATCGGTCACCATCCAGGTGGCACCCACTGCCGCCTCGGTGGCGGAGAACTGCTGGTTGGCCTTCAGCGTGGTTTTGCCGTTGCTGTTGGCGGTATTGCGGTAGGTCACCTCATCCTGGCCGTCGGTCAGCTCCTGCCAGTAGTTCACACGCACGTACGGCTTCACTATGCCGTGGTTGGTGTCGTACTCCGCGGTGAGACGCGCCCCCAGACGGCCAATCACCGCGCTGTCGGCCTTGACGCTGACGCGGGTTTTGGCCGGATCCTTGAGGGTGACGTCATCGAAATCACTCCACTGCCAGATCAGCTGGGCCTGAGGCTCAAATGCCCAGCCGGTATCGCCAAAGTACCAGGGTTTACCCACTTCCACGGAGGCGGTCACCGAGTTGCCGTCCGGATGGTAGGTTTCATGGTCGGTCATGTTTTTCAGATCGACCGAGTGATAGCCGTACTGCAGAACGTTATCGACGTACAAGCCGTCGGTGTCGGTCCAGGTGGCATAGCCGCCAAGGTAGGTGGAGAAGGTGGAGTTATACGCCGCCCCGCCGCTCATCCCGGTATTGCCGTCGATGGCGCTGTCGATATCCATAAAGGTGGTGTACATCCCGGCACGCCACTTATCGTCCTGCCACAGATCGAGCCCCATCTGCATGCCGTTGTACTGGCTGTGGCTGGTGCTGCCTGTGGCGTCATCCAGTTTCTGATCGACGGTTTTGGTCAGGTAACGCGCCCAGAAACGTCCCTCCTGGTCGGCAGGGTTGTCCGCCCGGTAAGGCCGCTCGTCGCCCTGGCGCAGGTGCAGGGTGCCCAGCACAAACAGGTCCGCCTGACGGATAATGGACGGCAGCGTATCGAAGCCCGGCACGTCCGGGCGATAGCCGGCACGCAGGAACCAGTCTTCGCCCGCGCCATTAATATCCCCCGCAAATAGCTGGTACTCCCAGGCCCCGGCGGTCAGATAGTCGGAGCCGAGTGTGAAGGCGTCTTTGGTGGTTTGCGCCGTGGTGACGCCGCCGTTGATGGCATCGACCACCAGAATGCCGTCGCCCTCGGTGGGCTCCCCAAGCCGGCTGACGTCGATATCCAGCAGGGTGGTGCCGCTGGCGGTTCCGCCGTCGATCACCAGATGGTCCGCCACGCCGGGGCTGTTCTGCTGGGCGGCAATTTTCAGCGTGCCGTCAAGACCCACATAGTCGCCCTGCACCGTCAGCGTCGAGCCCACATCGCCGCCGCGCAGATTCACCGTGCCCTGGTTCACCAGGTTCGCCACGGTCTGATTATGCCCGCCGGTATCAAGCAGACCGTTGCTGCTGACAATATGGCTGGAGGCACTGCTGAACCGGTTCTCGCCACCTGCCAGTAACGTGCCGTTTTCCACCAGCGTATAGCCGGACCACGTGTTGAGCCCGTTCAGGACGGTAGTGCCCTCACCGCGCTGAATAAAATCACCGGTTCCGCTAATGATGCCGTTGAGATCCAGGGTGTTGGCGCGATCCACCACCAGCGTCGCCAGGTTGACGATATTCCCCAGCACGCTGCCGCTGTTGCCGCCGTTCCCCAGTTGCAGGGTACCGTTACGGATAGTGGTTTCGCCCTGGAAGCTGCTGTCCTGAGTCAGGGTCAGGGTGCCGTCACCCTGTTTCGCCAGATTGCCGCTGCCGCCTATCGCCGTGAGCAGCGAGACATCGTTGCCGTTGGTGTCGATCGCCCCGCCGTCCCCGGCGAGCGTCACGGCGCGGGCGGTATCAAACGCGGCACCGTAGCGCAGCGTACCGCCGCTGAGGGTGATGCCAGTGCCCGCAGCGCCGAGATTCGGATCGCCGGAAACCTGCAACACCCCGCCGCTGACGGCGGTCCCGCCCTGATAGGTATTGCTGCCGTTCAGCACCAGAGTGCCGAGATCGGTTTTATTCAGCCCGCCGCTGCCGGCAATGAGAGAGTTAATGGTGGCGGTATAGCCTGCACCGTCCAGGGTGCCATCGCCGACCCGCAGAACGGTGTCGGCGGTGTTGGTGGTGATCACCCCGTCGTTAATAACGTAGCCGTCAGTCATAAACTGCGCGCCGCTGATGGTCACCGCCCCGAGGCTGTTATCCACCGTCACGGTGCCGGACTCGCCGCCAAACACCGCGAAGGCGCCATCGCTGAACGGGGTGTTAAATGCCCCTTCCGGGTTAGTGCGATCGGTGGTCCAGTTATCATTGCCGTTGCTGTTCTGCCAGACGCCGTTACCGCCGTCGATCACGTCGTTATTTTTCAGCGACCCGCCCGCGCCGCCAAAGCCATCCCAGAAGCGCATGGTGTACCCGGTGCGGTTCACGAGGTTAACCTGGCCGTCGATTGAGGTCTGGACATAGAGATCGTCTGCCGCCGCGGGAGCCGTGCCGATCTCCAGAATGTTGTTGGTCAGGGTGCCGCTGTAGTCGATCACGCGATAGACGCCGACGTCAAAATTCCCGCCCGGGGTCTGGGTGATATTGAGCTTGCCGTCGAGGTTGAGGTCGCCGTTCACCGTCAGGAGATCGTTCAGCGCCCCGCCCGGGGTGCCGGACTGGCCGAACTGGAAATCAAGCTGGGCGTTCTGCGCCAGCGTCAGGCTGCCCATGGTGAGTTCGCCCACGCTGTCCAGCGTCGCGCCCGGCGTCAAATGGCCATCATCCGCCACGCTGACGCTGCCGCCCAGGGTTCCCGCGCCGCCAAGGGTAGCCCCGGCATCGACGGTCGCCGCCCCGGAGGCCGCACTCTGGTCGCCGTTGACCAGCAACACGCCCTGCTGAACCGCAGTCGCGCCGGAGTAGCTGTTATCCCCGGTCAGGGTCAGGGTGCCGCCGCCGGTTTTCACCAGCCCGCCGCCAATGCCGCTGATAATCCCGCTGATGGTGTCGTTCAGGCCGAGGTTACCTTCCGTCAGGGTGGCCGCGCCCAGGTCGACGTTCCCGGCCCCGGAGAGGGACCCGATAGCGGTATTGCCTGCGGAGCCCGCCAGCGTGACGTTACCGCCCGCCAGGTTACTGATGCGTGCTGACGCCGCCTGGGCATTGCCCGCGAACGCTACCGTGCCGCTGTTGGTGGTCAGGCTGGTTCCCGCGTCGGCGCTGCCGGAGAGCAGCATTTGCGAGTCAGCATCGACGTTAATCGTTGCCGCCCCGCCGCTGCTGGTGTCGCTCAGTTCAAGGGTACCGTTGGTCAGATTGATGGTGCTGCCGTCCGCCGTCGCCGTATCGTTAAAGGCCAGAGTGGCGTTGTTGACGTCAAACAGATGCGACTGGGCCGCGCTGTCGTTATTCACATTCAGGCGCGCCGCGTCGGTCAGGCTCACAGTGCTGTCCGCCCGGCCCAGCGCGCCGGTGGCGTTGGCATTGACGGTCAGGGTGCCGGTGCCGTTTTTACCGGTGATCGTGGTGTTCCCCTGATAGGTATTCGCGACGTTAAGATCCAGCACTCCATCGCCCGTTCCGGTGGAGCTGTCTCTCACCGCCAGCGGGCCGTCGCCGCCAATGCCCCCCTGGGAAGCGAAAGTATTGCCGTACACATCAAACGTACCGCCCGCCACGCCATCGACGATAAACAGGCGGTCGGTGGTGTAATCCGCCCCGGTCTGGAAGGTGGCGCCGTTCTTGAGGAACACAAAGGTCCCGGCGTCGCCGAGGCTGGAATCTTTGGACACTTGCAGCGTGCCGTTCCAGACCTCTGTCCCGCCGCTGTACTGGTTGTCGCCGTTGAGGATCAGACGGCCCGGATCGGTTTTCAGCAGGCGGATCGCCCCGTCGGCATCGCTGTCCTGCACCAGGTCAACGTTGAGAGTGGTATTCACATCCGCACCCGCCGCGCCATCCCCGACGCGAATGGCGAAGTAGCTGTCGCCATGGGTTCCGCCCACCGCGTCATAGCTGTTATCCGGCGTGATCACGCCCGCGATGCCGGTGGACACCATGTGCAGCTGCGAATCCTGGTTGATCAGATCCGGCGTCAGCACATAGCCGTCGGTCGTAAACTGCATCCCGCTGGTGATGACATCGCCAAAGGCATTGCTGACCAGCACGGTATCGGCATCGCCCTGGAAGACGGCAAAGGCGCGCTGGGACCACGGGGCGTTGCCGACGCCGTTGCTCTGGGTCCAGTTGTTACTGGTGCCAGCAATTAAGGCGTTCCAGGAGCCGAATCCGCCATCGACAATGCCGTTGCCGGAGGTGCCGTCGCCGTGGTTGGTGGCGTTCAGATCGCCGTCCCAGAACTGGAGCTGGTTGGAAGGCACCACAAAATCCAGCACCAGGTTGACCTGACTGGCGATGTTGGTCTGAATGGCATACTGGTTGGCATCGTTCGGCGGTAAGGTGCCGATGTCCATGGTGTTATTGATCAGTGCCCCGCCGTAGTTAAACAGGCGATAGACCCCCGGCAGGAAGCTGCCCCCCGCGGTGAGCGCCACGTTCACCACCCCATCAAGGGTGAGATCGCCCGCTACCGTCACCAGATCGTTCAGCGCCCCGCCAGGGGTATAAACTTCTCCCAGCTGGAACTGGCTGTCGGTGTCGCTTGCCAGGGTCAGGTCGCCGTTGATGGTCAGCTCGCCGGTGCCGTTCCCGCGGGCATCATCCCCCGGACGTAATACCGTGCCCGTTTCAAAGACCACGTCGCCGCCCAGGGTGCCGTAGCCGCCGAGGGTACTGCCAGACTGCACGCTGGTCAGCCCGGTGCCGGTCTGCACGCCGTTGATCAGCAGCGTGCCCTGCTCGACGGTAGTGGTTCCGGCGTAGCTGTTATTGCCGCCCAGACGCGTCACGCCGCTGCCCAGCTGGCGGAACGCCCCGCTGCCGGAGATGACGCCGTTTAACGCCACGTCGTCTGAACGGTTGACGGTTAACAGCCCGTTGTCGGTGATGTTGGTGGTGGTGGATAAGCTCCCGGTGGTGCCGCCGTTGCCCAGCGCCAGCTCTGAATCCGGGCCGATCAGCGTATTGCCGGTGTAGGTGTTGTCACCCAGCAGGACGGTGTCGCCGCCGCCGATGCGCTCCATGCCGCCGGAGCCGGAGATGACGCCGCTATAGGTCTGAGCCCCTGCGCCGTCAAAGGACACCAGGCTGTTAGCGCCCACAGTGGCAATGTTGTACTGGCGAACCGTCGCCTCGCCGCTGGTAACGGCATTATCCCCGGTGCGCAGCGTCGCCCCGTTGTTGACGTTGATCTGCGATGCGCCAGAAAGGGCAAGATCGTTGACCACGCGGATATCGGTGGGATCGCCGTCCAGGGTCAGGGTGCTCCAGCCGGTGCCGATGTTGGTGCCCGTTGCCAGATCGTCCGCCGCCAGCGAGCCGATATTCGCCGACCCGGCATTGCTGTGGGTGCCGTTAAAGGTCAGGGTGCTGTTGATGCCCCCTTCGCTCAGCACGTGGCGAACGCGGGTTATGCTCACATCGCCAAAGGTGGCGCTGTCGTTGCCGTCGGCCCCGGTGAAGGTCACGCCGCCCGCGAATTCGCCCGCCGTAAAGCCAAACTGGTCGCTGCCGCTGCCGAGGGTGATCTCCCCCTGGGTGGTTCCGGCGTTGATGTTCATCACATCAACGCCGCTGCCGGTGAGCACCACCTGCGCCGTGTCGCTGGCAGCCCGCAGCGTGCCGGTGTTGACGACAGTGTTATTGGCCGTACCCGAGGCATAAATAACCGTCGCGTCCTCGCTCTGGCTAATGATATTGCCGGTATTGGTGATGGTGCGGCTGACGGCGGTGCCGTTCAGGGCGATCAGCGACTGCGCGTTAGTGGTGCTGGTGGAGGTGATGGTGCCGCTGTTGCTGAATGCCGACGTGTTCTGCGCCAGGATGGTGCTGCCGGTGTCGCTGCTGGTGGTGATGACCCCGCTGTTGCTCAGGCTGCTGGCGTTGGTCGCCTCAATCGCCGCCCCGGCGGTTGACCCCATGGTGATGGAAGTGCCGGAGTTCACGTTGCCGGAGGTGCGCGCCAGCACCCCGGTGCTGTCGGTGCCGTTACCGTTGATGGTGTAGCCGGTGCCGATGGTCAGATCGCCGGTGGTTTGCGAGCCGTCCGCCTGCATAAAGGCAAACCCGCTGCCGCTGCCCGCCACGTTCAGGACGTTGCCAGTGCCTTCTGCGGTGAAGGTCACCGCCGTGCGAATAGCAGGACCATCGCCGGAATTAATGGTCACGTTGTTCAGGTTGATGTTACTGGAGCTGGCATTGTTGTTGATGCCCGCCCCGGTTCCGGTCACGTCGATGGTGGTGTTGCTGGCGTTGAAGGAGGAGGCTCCGGTGCTGTCGATGCGCACCCCGTCCGCACCGTTGCTGGCGGTGATCTGGTTACCCGTGCCGTTGACGGTGAGCGTCGCTCCGTTACCCGCCAGCTGCACCGCCGCCAGGCCGCCGTTGGCGGTGACGGTGCCGAGCTGGCTGACCGTTGCGCCCGCCCCCTGCACCCGCAGACCGATGTTACCGCTGCCAGCGGCCCCCGAAACGGTGATCGCCCCGCTGTTGTTCAGCAGACCCGCGTTCTGAATATCCACGCCAATGTTGTTGGTGCCAGCGACGCTGACCGGCGCGGTGACCGTGGCCTCGCCGTTGTTATGTAAAATAATCCCGGTGCTGCTGTTCCCCAGCAGGTCAATCGCCGCCCCCGCATTCAGGGTGAGATTGCCGAGGTAGCCGACGTTATACCCCACAATACCCGTCTGCCCGGCGGCAGAAGTGATGACCGCATCGGAAGTGACGCGGGTTAAGCGCGGATCGGGATCGATAGTGGCGTCGATGTTGTAGTTACGCCCGTCCACCAGCACGGCGGTGGTGTTATCGCCCGTCAGGTTAATCGCCCCTTCGGTGATCGCCCCGTTGGCCCCGCCGGTCAATTTGACCCCCACCGCACCCGCGCCGGAGACGTTAATGGTGGCATCCCCGGTGGTTAACTGGGTGGCGACGTCATCCGCCGGATCGGCATTGTTCAGATCGTCCACGCCGTTGGCAAAGACCCCCGTCGAGCCCTGGCCTGAAACGTTCAAATCGTAGCTGCTGCCGGTCCCGGTATCACCGTTGAAGACAGCCCCGTGATCGACAACGAAGAGAATCGACTGGGTCTGGGCGCTGTCGGTAATGGTGGCATTGGTGATATTGATGCTGGAGCCCTGGCCCCAGGCGTAATAGCCGATTTGCTGCGAGTTCTGGAACGACAGTGACGCATCTGCCCCGATATCAATGGTGGCATTGCCCCGGGCGTGCACGCCAATCGCCCCCGCCGATAACAGGCTGATATCGGAATCCAGCGTCACCTGGGCGGCATTGTTGTTCAGGCCTTCGGCATAGACGGCGTAGTTGCGGTAGGTGTAAGGCTGGTTATCGGTGCCGCCGGTATCCCCCGCGCTGCCCACCACAATCTCGCTGCTGGCGGTGGAGTTCAGGGAGGCGTTGGCGGACTGCGCCAGGATATTCAGGGCGATGTTGTTGTCACCATCAACAAAAATATTCCCGTTGTTGGTCACCACCCCGCCATTGTCTTTGACGTACATGCCGTAGTTGGCGGCAGCAGAGGTCTCGCCGGTCGACGTTGGCGTCAGGGTACCCAGCACGTTCAGCTGGCCGTTGTTGGTCGCCGCCTCGGTGCCGCCCTCAACCAGCATCGCTGCGGCATTGCGGGTGCCGGAGAGCAGCGTGATGGTACCGTCGGCAGTGTTCTCCATGTTGCCCTGGCCGGTGGTGTACATCCCGGCGCTTAACGCCCCGCTGCCCACCAGATTCACCGCCTCCGGGGTCTCCCCGGAGATAACAGGCGTTGCGCCAAGATAAATTTGCCCGGCATTGGTCACGGTGCCCGTTGACTCACTGTAAATCGCATACCCGGCAGCCCGTCCATCGGGATTACGGCTGTTACCCGTCAGGGTAATAGTGCCGGTATTGCTGAGGGTACTGTTACCGCCAACGGCCATCCCCCATGCGGTACGGGAGGCGTTATCCGTTACCGCAACATTGATGTAACCCTGGTTGGTGAGCGTGGCGTTCGTTACGCCAACCATCCCTACGCTACCGGCGTTGCTCACATTCTGGTTAACGCCGTCTTTCTCAAGGAATAGCCCGGCGTTAATCACCCCGGTATTCAGCGCCGTGCCGTAACTGGCCAGCATCGCCGCCGAGGTGGGGCTACTGCCGCTACTGCGCCAGGCGTTGATGGTGCCGTTGTTGACGATCGCCCCGCCGTCGAATGCCTCCATCACCGCCGAGGCCCCATCCACGGCGAGGCTCGCGTCGGTGGTGACGGTCCCGGTTGCGCCCGTGCCGTTGGCATAGATCACCCGCAAGTCTCCGGTGCCGAGGGTGGCGTTATTGTTATGCGCCAGCCTGTCTTCCCAGACGTTATAGGTGAGATTAATTTGGGTGCTTTGCGCCTGGCTGAGTAACCCGGTGATGATGCTGTTATAGACGGTCTGGGCTTCTACCGCCGAATCAATTACTTCGCCATCCACCTCAGCACCCGCGGTCAGCCAGTACTGAATTTGCGGGCTTCCGGCGTACGCGCCCTGGCCGGTGAGGTAGTTATTTACATCGGCGATGTCATCGGAGGAGGTGATGTTAAATTCGCGGGTACCCACCTGAATCACCCGCCCGCCGGGCAATTCGGTGTAGTTCGGTAACGTCAGGGTGTAGTTATACTGGGTACTTTGCGCCCCCACGCTCTGCGCTTGCGCACTGACCACCGCCGCAGGGCGGAAATGAATGTAGTTATCGGACAGCCAGTTCACTGCGCTGGTAGCGGTCTCTCCCGCATCGGCCCGCGCCAGAGTGGAGTTTTTGGTCAATAGATCGAGAGTGTTTTCCGCTGCGGCTATGGGCGTTGCGCCGTTGGTATCCGCCCCGACGTTAATGTTCGCCGTGCCGCCATCATTCCCCACCTCGGCGATCCCAAACCCATTCATGATCCGGACGGAGTTGGGGTCATACACCGACAACTGCATGTTCCCGACCGGGGTATCATCCGAGGAAACAAAGGTATTTGAGTCGTAAATACTGATGACCTGGAAGCTGCCGTCCAGTCCGGGAACCTCAACGTTGAGCTCCTGATCCTGCTGCGGGTTGGCCGGGTTTGGCGAATAGGTAAACTCACCGATATTGGCTGAAGTAATAGGTGTTTCGACCCCCTGCGAATCGGTGGCCGTGATGGTCAGGATGCGATCGCCTTCGGGCGCAACGGCCCCGGGCAAGGCACTGGTTACTGCCACCGTGCGTCCGCTAACGCCATTCCCGGCAGTGACATCCGGCATTACCGGTATCGGCCCGAGAATATTCAGCGTGGTGCCCGGCGCATAATGATTCGGTAAAACCTCATTATCGATGCTGAATGCAATGCCGGTGTTAATGACGGTATCGAAGTTATAAGCAGGATCGGTTGAGAATAAATAACTGGGGTAAACCGAAGCCCAGTTAACATCGTCAGCAGAAGCGACACCGGATAAACCGAAGAGTAATACCGGAGCGGCGCGGGTGACCAATAAGCGGCGCCGACAACGTTTTGATCCAGTATGCGAAGTAGAAAGTTCACCTACCGCGACAAAACAGCCTGCCACATGGCTCCATACATGACGATATATTTTGTTCATAACATACCCTGTCTAACCCAATAGTTTGAAATCTATGGAAATACGCGGAAAAGTTAAGAAACATTCAGACAATGAATATATTTAGGTTAGTCGAATAAATTTATTTTACCTGGCAGAAAGCCCGGTAAATTCAATACGAAAAAGTAATGAGGAAGGGAGAAAAACTACGCATTATTCAGAGTACATCCACCCTGAAGCCCTCTTTTAAATCGACCTGAATAAGGCTGATAGTAAAAGAGGGGGAAACAGGCCAGAGGCTATTTTTTACACAGTGCCGGATCGAAAACGGTCTTCCAGTCTTTTTGCATATCCACCACCGTCCAGCCTTTTTCTTTCGCTACGCTTAAGCCCTCTACCAGTTTTCCGCTGGCAGGAGGATGGCTGTCATAGGCATATTCCCGATCGGCATCGGTATGATGAACAATAAGCCCAAATGTTCTGTAATCCGGATTGGCCGCGGTGTATTGCATCATGGCTAAATCACCGTCGCTGTTACCAAAGGCGGCCACCGGACGTTGCCCCATAAACAGGTGGATCGCCACCGGTTTGGCGGCGGCATCGTCGTTGAAAGCACCTTTCATGGTTTTGCGCAGCTGGGTGCCGTTATCGGTCAGCGTAAAGTCGCTGAGCGCAAACGAGCCGACCACCTGCTCAGGCGGAATGCCGTACATTTTATTACTCAGCACCCGCATAAAGTCGATTCCGCCGCCAGAGATGATCCAGGTCTTAAAGCCGTTCTCCCGCAGATAGTCCAGCAGCTGGCGCATGGGCTGGTAGCCCATGGTGTCGTAGCGGCAGCCAAAACGTTGATCGCGCTGGTTATCCACCCACTGGCTGACGCGCTGGTCAAACTCCTCGGTGGTGATGTCACTGTGCGTTGCCGCCAGAAGCTGCATCAGCCCTTTTTCACCCGAGGCAGCGACCGCCTTCAGGTCGTTATTCAGCACAGCGCCCAGCACCGGATCGTTCTTCCATTCCGGATGCTGCGGCGCAAGGCGTTTGACTTCATCCACCGCAAACTGCAGCTGGAACGTCAACGGCGCTTCAGGCCACAGGGTGCCGTCGTTATCAAACACCACGTAACGTTTGTCCGCCGGAATAAAGGTTGCGCGGTCCTGATTCGTGGCATTTTGTACCCACTGCACGATAGCGTTTTTTGCTGCGGTATCATTCCAGGCTGAGAGCGGATCCGCCGCATGGGCACCGCTGACGGCACCAAGCAGCAGCACGCTGAGCATTAACTTTTTATTCATCGTTCACCTCTTTTTTTCAGGCGTCAGTTTGGGCAGAGGGACAGGAGCCCAAAAGTTGCGCCACCTATGATGGAGATATTTAAGGCTTCGCCACAGCAGACGTCGCGTCAACAGGATAACGGCAGCCAGGATAACGACCGCCGCGAGGATCAGCGCCGTTCGCCAGTGATGTTCATCCGTTGTCCCCCGAAGTGCCGATTCGCTGCCCTGCGCGCGCGCTTCGGCCACCTGCAACGTGGACCCCGGTAATTCGGCAACCTGCCACTGCTGATGGGCTGTGTCCCACCAGCGCAATTTAACGGGCGGAATGACAATCGTACCGGCCCGGGACGGGAGATAGCGCAGCTTCTCCACCCGCTGAGCCCCTTCGATTTGACCGCGCCCCGACTTCAGCAACGTGTTTTCGGGGGTCAGCCGTTGGGTATCGGTTCCGGGGATCGCATACAGGATCTGCGGGACCTGCGCCGCGGTAATGCCGGTGGCATTCACCGTAACAGCGCGCTCCACCACATCCCCCACCCGCAGTTCGCCGTCATTGCTGGCGTGATACTGGGTAATTTTCTGGGTCAGGGTCAGGCTACTGGCGGGAAGGAAGCGGTCCGGCTGCTCCACGCCCTCAGGCCACGCCACCGCGGTTTTCAGCTCCGGCAATTGCACGGTGACAGGGGCCTGGCTGGCAGAAGTGAGCGTGACCTCCGTGGCGGGCAGCAGCAGATCGCCCTCATCCCACGCCATCACCTGTCTTTCGAGGCGAATACCACTCCAGCTTGTTCCTCCCTGGCGGCGACTTAACAGCTGATTCGGCAGCGGCGTGGTCATTAATGCCCCGTTTTTAATCACAAAATCGGGCCATTCCGGGGGCGGATTAAACCAGCTGTCGGTCCAGAAGGTGACCGCGATAACCACCGGCTGGCCTGGCGCGACATGTTCAGGTGCGACCAGTTCGCGGGTGATATCCATCGCCGCGCGGGCGGGTATTACCGCCAGCAACAGCAGAAGAAGAAAGGCTTTCATGGCGTCGGCTCCGTACTGGCGCGGTAGAGATTTTCCAGCAGGCCGGATGGTGATACCTCCAGATTGTCGAACCACTGCTCCACCTGTGGATTACTGCTGGCCGTGGGCTCAAGATCCTGCTGATTTACCCCCTGACCTTTCTTCAGATCGTGCTTAATCTCGTCGGGCTTGTAGTCCTGCTCCTTGCCCTGGGCAGCCTGGCGGTCGCGCTCTTTCTGGCGCAACTGCATGATAATGGCAGCGATAGCGGCGCGGTTCTTTTGCGCCAGCGCCCAGTCAGGACGAAGGCTTAACGCGCGATCGTAGCTGTTAAGGGCCTGCTGCCACTGCTTTTGTCCGGCGTAGCTGTTGCCCAGCCACAGAAGCGTATCGGCGGTCTGCGGAGCCTGACGAAACGCTGACGCGGCGGCGACAAAATCCTCCGCGCGGTAGTACGCAATCCCCTGCCAGAGCGGATCCTGGAAACGTTGCGCTGCTTTCGCGTAGTCGCCCTTGTTGAACGCCAGCTGCCCCTGCATATCCGGGCTTACCCAGGCATCCAGCCAGGCGGCCTGACTTTGCGGGGCATACAGCAGCGGCACGACAACGATCAGGGCACAAATCAGCTGCCGCCGTCCGAAAAGCAGCAACAGCAGCATCGGGATCACCAGCAGATACCCGCTGTTTTTCCAGTGCAGATCGCCGCGGGCGTTGTTCTGCGAAGCCACCGACTGCTGGACGTGACGGGTAATTACCGGCAGATCGCTGTCATCATTGCTCACCAGCGTAACGGGAATACCGCCATCACGCAGGCCGCTGAAACGTTCGACGTTGAGGCGGGTATCGATCCCACGCTGGGCGTAATCGTCAGGCAGTTCGCCGCCGCGCGCCGTACCGGGCACCCAAATCTGCAGCGGCAGTTTTTGTTGTGCGAGCCAGGCCGCATCCTGCGGCGAGAGGGTATCGGCGATCAGTAAAATATTGCGCGGCGCATCGGGGGTTTCCGGCATATTTTTCAGGGCCAGAGCGATGGCCTGCCGTAACCCGGAGCCTTCGCCCTCGGGCAACAGCGCAGGATTTTGCGCGTGAAGAAACAGCGAGTAGAACGAGGGATCGACGGTCAGCGGCGTGGTGAGGTAAGCCTGGGCGTTATACACCACCAGCCCAAAATGCGTGCCGGTTGAGCGCGACATCAGCTGCATAATTTTGCTTTGCATCCGCTGATGGCGGCTGGGCGCAAGATCCTGGGCGTACATGGCCGGATCCTGCTGTAACACCACCATCAGATTACTTTGCGGCGTCAGGGCAGCGGGCAGTTCCCGCTGCCAGGTCGGGCCTGCCAGGGCGATCACCCCCAGCGCGCAGAGCCACGGCAATACCCGGGTGATGCGCTTTTTGCGTCCAATAATGAGTGCCCTGGCAAAGGGTTTATCCATAATCTGCTGCCAGGCGCTGCGCTGTCCGGTCGCCACAAACCACAGCAGCGCACAAACGAGCAGACCCGCTAACCACCAGGGATGGGTGAAGTGAAAATCACTCATGCGGCTCTCTCCCGAATGAATCGCCCAACCGCGAGCAGGACCAGTAGCCCCAGCGCCAGCAGCAGCGGCCACTGGAAGAGCGGAACGTGCCACGACCAGCCGATGGATTTCACCTGTACTGGGGTGATGGCGTCGATCTCTTTCCAGACGCTGTCCAGCGCGGCCCCGGAGTTGGCCGCCGTCCAGGATTGCCCCCCGGTGATCTGCGCGATGTTCTGCATCAGCGGCAGATCCACTTTGTCATCCCCGGTACTGTTGATGTCACCAAAGGCGATGGTGTGCACCTGAACGTGATGGGCAGCGGCCAGCTGAGCGGCCAGAGCCGGTGCCAGCTGCGAAGCGGTATCGTTGCCGTCAGTGAGCAGGATAGCCAGTTTACTGGCTGCTTTATCGGTGGTGTTATCCAGCAGTTTGACCCCGACGCCCAGCGCATCACCGATGGCCGTTTGCTGGCCAACCATGCCGGGAGCCAGTTGATTGATGCGCGTTTGCAGCGCCTGCTTATCTTCGCTGACCGGCGCAAACGGCCAGGCCTGGCTGGCAAATATCACCAGACCTATGCGATCCGACTGCCGGGCCGCGACAAATTTTCTCACCGATGCCTGGACCGCCTGCAGGCGTGTCACCCCGCCCTGGACATCGTTTTTCGCCATCGAACCAGAAACATCCAGGATCAGCACCACGTCACGCATGGGTTTTTGAATATGCTGGGGCGGCGTGAGGTACTCCGGGCGGCAGAGCGCCACCACCAGCAGCAGCCAGACCAGCCAGAACAGCAGGCTGGACAGTTTACCGGTGCGCACCGGCTGGCTGTTCAGCTTCAGCTCATCAATCAGTTCCGGTAAAAACGGGACCCGGACCTGCTCTTTGACCTCGCGATCCTGCGACAAAAAATAGCGGCCAATTAACGGCAGAAAAATCAGCAACGCTGCCCACGGCCAGGCGAAATCGATCCGGCTCAGATACTCAGACATAGGGCAGTTTCTCCAGCCAGTTTTTCAGCTGAAGCTGCAAACGCGCGGTGCGACCGGCGTCGAGCTGGTTATCGGGCTGGCAATATCGGACGCTTAACTGCTGGCGCAAATCATCGTCGATGTCGACCTTTTGCAGCAGCTGTTCCGGGGTGATGGCGTTGCTGACGCTGGCGCGTGGCTGGTGCATCAGCAGGATGCGTTTGATCAGTTCCAGCCAGCCATCCACGCTGTGGGGTTGTTGCAGCGAGGCCCGCGCTTCCCGACGCCAGGCGTTACGCCGCCAGCGCGCCAGACGGAACAGGGCTAACAGCAACAATGCGATAAGCACCACTCCGCCCGTCACCCACCAGCCTGGAGGTAATGGAATCCAGGAGATACCCTGCGGCAGCGCCGGAACGGCGAGCTCAGGAACGCTAAATCCTTTTTCCAGCATTCAGAGGCCCTTTTGTAACTGTTTGATAAGATCCTGAGTGACCACAATCTGATTAACGCGAATACCGAGGCGTGTCAGGCGATTTTCCAGACGCGCCAGCCGGGAGGCAATGCTCTGCTCGATTTCATCTTTTAGCTGAGGTGAAAGCGAAAACGCAGCCTCACGCCCCTGATAGCGGGCGGCCAGATCGCCGTGCGCAGGGAGCCGCAGGTGCAGATCGTCAAGCGTGATGAAAGCGCTGATCTCACAGCGTCGTCTCAGGCCTGCTAACAAAGCTTCTCCGGCAGCATCCAGGTCGTGAAAATCGCTGAGTACGGCCACCCACGCGCCCGCCGGAATAAGGGGCATGGTGCGTTGCAATACGTGGGTAAGCGAGACAGAGGCAGGGGTTTCGTCAGGATAGCGCGAAGGTAGCGCCTGGTTATAGCGCAGCACATCATCCAGCACTGCCGGTAAATTACGGGCCGGGGCACGGCATTTTTGCAGGCTGTAATCGCTGTCGCCAAATACCACGCTACCGACTCGGTCGCCGTCGTGCCAGCTGCGCCAGGCCAGCAGTCCGGCAATTCTGGCGGCGGCAACGGATTTGGTCTGCCCGCGGGTGGAGAAATACATATCCAGCCGCTGGTCGACAATCAGAAACACCGGACGCTCGCGCTCTTCGTTATAGAGGCGGATCCAGGGCGTTCTCAGGCGCGCCGTGGCCTGCCAGTCAATCAACCGCACGTCGTCGCCGGGCTGGTAGCGGCGCAGGCTGTCAAAGTTAAGCCCACGCCCCTGCTGACGGGAGACGCGCTCCCCGGCCAGCGCACCGGGCGGAATTTGCCCCGGCGGATTGGTCAGCAACCGCGCTTCCCCTGCCAGCGCCATCAGCGTGTCGCGATCGACCTGCAGTGCGCTGTCCATCACGCCACCACAGCGTCGAGTAACATCCGAATGATGTCGTCCGCAGAACGGTTATCGGCACTGGCCTGATAACTCAGCATCAGACGATGGCGCAGTACCGGCGGAGCAACGCGCTGAATATCTTCCGGCAGCACCGCGTCGCGGCCCTCCAGCCAGGCCAGGGCGCGTCCACAGCGGTCCAGCGCCAGGGTACCGCGCGGGCTGACGCCGATGCCAATGTATCCCGCCAGCGTGTCACTGACCTTCTGCGGATGGCGGGTCATGTTCACCAGGTTCACAATGTAATTTTCAATGGTTGGGGCAACATGAATCGCCGAGATCTCCTGCCAGCAGGTGGCGATATCCTGCTGAGAGAGCATCAGGGTTTCTGGCTCAACGGCAGGCTCAGAGCTTTGCGCCAGATACTTCTGCTGCTGTTCGGCCCGCACCATCTGCATCACTTTTTGCTCGTTTTCACCTGACGGGTAATCCACCAGCACTTTCATTAAAAAGCGGTCGAGCTGGGCTTCCGGCAGTGGCCAGGTCCCCTCCTGATCCACCGGGTTTTGCGTCGCCAGCACCATGAATACGCCGGGCAGCGGCCAGGTTTTTCCGGCGACGGTAACATGACGCTCCTCCATCGCCTCCAGCAGCGCTGACTGCACGCGTGCCGAGGCGCGGTTTATCTCATCCGCCAGGATGATGTTGCCGAACACCGGCCCTGGACGAAAGCGGAACTGGTCCTCTTCACGGGTGGCATTTTGCTGGTAAATCTCACTGCCGGTGATGTCAGAGGGCAGCAGATCCGGTGTGAACTGAATGCGGCGAAACTCCCCTTCCACATGGCGGGCCAGCTCGCGTACCGCCCGGGTTTTTGCCAGTCCCGGCAGCCCTTCCAGCAGGACGTGCCCATCGCACAGCAGCGCCACAATCAGCATTTTTACGACCGACTCCTGGCCCAATACCTGTTGATTCATGCGCTGCTCAAGCTGAAGCAGTTTTTCTCTGTTTGTCATTTACGCAATCCTGCAAAGTCACGTTTCAGAAGCGTGGCGATACCGACCAGGATCGGCTCGGCATAATTGAAGAACGCTTTGATGCCGGGGCATAGATAGTTGAGCCCGGCTTCACCGTCCGGGGCGCGGACAATGCGGTTTTTCGGGCATTCACCCCAGCACAATTTCAGATAAGGACACTGTTTGCAGTATTCCGGCAGGGTCTCTTTTTTACCTAAACCGAAGGCTTTCTGCCGTTCGGAAAAGGCCATGTGCGCCAGTTTTGTGTCGGCGATATTGCCGATCTGGTATTCGGGGTAGACATAGTGGTCGCAGGAGTAGATATCGCCGTTTTTCTCCACCGCCAGTCCTTTACCGCAAAACTCAGAGGCGGTACAGATTTGCGCGGGCATCCCCATGGTTTGCGCCACCGCCGTTTCGAACAGGTTCACCTGCACGCGGCCTAAATCGTTATTCACCCACTCTTCGAACACGGTTTTCAGAAAAGTGCCCCAGTCGTCGGGATCCACCGACCAGTCGGTGACGATAGAATCTAAATCGCCCGGTCTGGCACGGCGGGTGCCGGTTACCGGGATGGTCTCATCACGCCAGAACTGCGGTGCGGTGCTCTTGAAATCGACAGGTTCCACGCAGGGATTAAACTGGACGTAGGTCGCCCCCAGTTCACGGGTGACAAAGCGGTAAACGTCAAGCGGGAAGCGCGCATTGGTGCGGTTTACCGTCACCAGGGCGTTAAAGGGCACCTTGTATTTTTTCAGCGCCTCAACGCCTTTCATCACTTTATCGAAGGTCGGTTTGCCGCTGCGCGTCACGCGGTAGCGGTCATGCAGTTCTCGTGGCCCGTCGATGGACAGCCCCACCAGAAAGCGATGTTCTTTAAGAAATTCGGCCCATTTATCGTTGATCAGCACGCCATTAGTTTGTAAGTCGTTTTCGATGCGCTGGCCGGGCTTTTGATACTGTTTCTGGAATTTCACTACCTTTTCGAAAAACTCCAGTCCCATCAGGGTCGGCTCACCGCCCTGCCAGGAGAACACCACCTGATCGCCATCCTGACCATCAATGTACTGGCGAATGAAGTTTTCCAGCACGTCATCGCTCATGCCGGTGTGACGGTCCTGATGCAGAAGTTCTTCTTTGTGCAGATAAAAACAGTATGAACAGTCGAGATTACAGGTCGAGCCGGTGGGTTTCGCCATGACATGGAAGCGTCTGGTATACGCTGGCCCCTTGCCGTCATATTTTTCTGCGGACGGTAACGCTTTAACAGGCAACGTGGTGCTGTACTTCATCGCGATCCCCTGATGACCGGGTGGTTGCCCACCCGGGTTTAACGACAATTAATTACTCTTCGCGCCTTGCTCAATCAGCGACTGGACGTCGGAAACGGTAAACGAGCCCGGTTTCTGACGCGGCGGGAACTCCTGGAAGCTTTGCAGCATCTCGCCAACGTATTTCTGCGCGCCGCCCAACAGGAACAGACGGCTGTAGAACCAGTTGTTGTAATCCATACCGGTATCGCCTTTCTCCAGCGGGTCGATCTCAAGATCGAAGATCATCGGCGCACGCAGGACGGTAAACGGATAGCGCCAGACGTCCATGCCGGTATGTTCCTGAATCATAAAGTGCGCTTTCCAGCGGCCGTAACGGATGGCCAGCAGATCACCGTCATCACTCCAGTAGAAGAACTCTTTACGCGGGTCTTCACCTTTGCCCTGCAGGAAGTCGAGCTGGTTATAACCATCCAGGTGAACCTTGTAGGTCATGGAGGTGGTTTTGTAGCCTTTTAACAGCTGCTCTTTGATGTCCGGGACACCCGCAGCGGCCACCAGAGTCGGGAACCAGTCGTTACTGCCAAAGATATCGTTGATCACCGTACCCGGCTGGATATGGCCCGGCCAGCGGATCATCGCAGGGACGCGGAAGCCCCCTTCCCAGCCGGTATTTTTCTCGCCGCGGAACGGCGTCATCCCTGAGTCAGGCCAGGTGGCCAGCATCGGGCCGTTGTCGGTGGTGTAGACCACGATGGTGTTGTCTTCGATGCCGAGATCTTTAATTTTCTTCAGCACTTCACCTACCGTCTTATCATGCTCAACCATGCCGTCGGCATAGGTTCCGAGCCCTGTCGCCCCAATACTGGCGTCTTTCAGGTGCGTCTTGTTGTGCATGCGGGTGGTGTTGTACCAGGTGAAGAAAGGCTTACCGGCCTTAACCTGGCGCTCCATAAAGTCGTTGTTGGCCGCGAGGGTTTCATCATCGACGGTGCCCATACGCTTGATGGTGAGCGGACCGGTATCTTCGATTTTGCCGTCAGCGCTGCTCTTAATTACGCCGCGCGGGCCAAACTGTTTACGGTATGCAGGATCTTTCGGGTAGTCCGGGTTCTCAGGTTCTTCTTCGGCATTCAGGTGGTAAAGGTTACCGAGGAACTCATCAAACCCGTGGGCGGTAGGTAAAAACTCATCCCGGTCACCGAGGTGGTTTTTACCAAACTGCCCGGTGGCGTAGCCCAGCTGTTTAAGGATGTTGGCAATGGTAGGATCGTCTTTGCTGAGACCCTGAGGCGCGCCCGGCATGCCCACCTTACTCATCCCGGTACGGAACGGCATCTGCCCGGTGATGAAGGACGAACGCCCGGCCGTTGAGCTCTGCTCGGCATAATAGGAGGTAAACTTCGCCCCCTCATTGGCAATACTGTCGATATTTGGCGTCTTATAACCCATCATGCCCTGGTTATAAGTACTGAGGTTCCAGTAACCCACATCATCACCAAAAATAACGACAATATTGGGTTTTGAATTATTTTGCTCTGGAGCAGTTGGAGCCGTGGTTGTAGATGAAGCGGGTGCTGCATAGGCTGCGGTAATTGCACTCGATGCAAGCGTTAGCATACTGGCCAACACTGTCCGCTTGAATGGAACGGATTTGAGCATGGTGGAACTCCTTTCATTAGAGGCAAAAAAAGTATAGGCAACCTACTGATGAATGGGGCAATTGTCATAAATAAAACATTTAAAAATGGATAAAAAATAGCAGAGCCACATGAAGAAAAATATTTAACTTAATGATTTTAAATAATTAATTAAATTTAGTTTAAATTCACAATATGCGAGTTATCGTTCTCGCTGGTGTATCGTTGCGTGTAATTGTCGCTTCATTGAATTCATCTGTTATTTACTCCCAAAAGCACAAATCAATCGAAAAAAGCGACTAAAGAAGAGATGAAATTTTTAAACCTCTTTTATTTTTAACTTTTTGTATAATATAAAAATATCTCGCTGATGTAGTATCGGTATGCCCTCTTGAAAGGTTCATCAGCTGCCGTCCGGTGGTTCTGAAAAAAACTCTCCTGCTCTATAGTTAATTAACCCCCATGCTGGCTGAAGCGGCGAGGCGTTATGCGTGTGGCTTTTCCCGGTCTTCTTTTAATGCTGACTGCCACGATGGTTTATAGCCCGGCGGCATATGCGGTGGATAACCCTCGGATAAAACAGCGCGCGGATGCCGTCCTGACGTTAATGAGTTATATGGTGGTTCCTGACGTGACCGCCAGCGACCTGAATATTGGCACCGGCAGCAATGAAAGTAACGAACTCACCATCACGCAGTTTGGCGGCGGCGCCACCCTGAGCGAATCCTTCCCGATTTACGTTGAAGGGGCATTGGGTTACAGCCGTTACGACCCGCAATTCGTGGTAAGCAATGGCACGGAAACACGGCGCATCCCCACCCGCTGGAACAGCCTGACCGGTACCGGGGGAATTGGCTGGGATTTCCATCTTCATCGCGATCGCTGGGGCGGAAATCTGATCCTGCGCCCGATAGCCAATGTGATGCTGGGCACCATGGCCAGCGATGTGCGCATCGGGGCATGGGTCATCGAGCGACGTCGACACGCGGATTATGATTTTCTGGATGGCGGCAGGCTGAATGCTTACGGCACCGGCGGTTCGTTGATGCTCGACTATGAACTGGTATCAAAACCCCAGGATATTGATATAGAACTGCGCTACTCGGCAATGCGCCTGCAAACCTTCGGCAGCACTTCCGATGCCGTTGACGGGCATGCGAACACCCAGAACCTCGGCCTTTACCTGCGCCGTCGCGCGCCCATCTCCGACTGGACGCTGTTAAAAAGCCCGGTGCGCTATGTGCTGGAAGGCGCGCATACAGAATATCTGGGCGAGCAGCGCGGTAGGCTCGGGTTTAACAGCCTGAGTTCAGTTGGGGCAGGTATCGAGCTGGACAGCAGCAAGTATCCGGTCTTTGTCACCCGCACGCGCCTGGTGGCGCGCTACATGTTTGGTCAGAATACCAGCGGATATGGGATCGGCCTGGCGATGAGTTTTTAAGGTGCCATGCCCGGCGGCATTACAAAAATTCGTAGGCCGGGTAAGGCGAAGCCGCCACCCGGCAAGGAAACTATGGTGAAAGGAACCACCACCGCATCCGCATGTTCCCCTCACCCTGACCCTCTCCCCAAAGGGGAGAGGGAATAAACCCCGCCCGGCGGCGCTGCGCTTGCACGGGCCTACAAATGCAGTTCGTGGCCGTTCGTAGGCCGGATAAGGCGCAGCCGCCACCCGGCAAGGAAACTATGGTGAACGGAACCACCACCGCATCCGCATGTTCCCCTCACCCTGACCCTCTCTCCAAAGGGGAGAGGGAATAAACCCCGCCCGGCGGCGCTGCGCTTGCACGGGCCTACAAATGCAGTTCGTGGCAGTTCGTAGGCCGGGTAAGGCGAAGCCGCCACCCGGCAAGGAAACTATGGTGAACGGAACCACCACCGCATCCGCATGTTCCCCTCACCCTGACCCTCTCCCCAAAGGGGAGAGGGAATAAACCCTGCCCGGCGGCGCTGCGCTTGCACGGGCCTACAAATGCCGTTCGTGGCCGTTCGTAGGCCGGGTAAGGCGAAGCCGCCACCCGGCAATGGTGCACCGTGCCCCGCCCGGCGGCGCTACGCTTGCGCGGGCCGACAAACCTGTCCCAGCGCCTCCCGCTCTTCCCCCGCCAGCGTCTGCAACGGGAACGGCAAACACGGCGCCGCAACCCTGCCCGTCAACTCCGCCACCGTCGCAATCACCCGCAAACTCCCGTACCGACGGAAGAACCCCCACAACGGCTCCAGCGCGTCGTTGAGCCGCCGGGTTTCCTCCACATCCCCCCGCAGCGCGGCCTGCGTCAACCGCAGGCAATAATCCGGGAAAAGCCCACCCAGCACCGAGTACCAGACGTCGCACCCCGCCAGCAGACCGGCTGCCGACTGCGCATCACCGCTGATGCCAATCGTCACCCCCTCTGCCACCTGGCTTTTCAGCGCCGTCACGCGGGCGGAAGCCTCCGCCGGATCCGCCGGAATATAGCCGAGCTTAATTGAACCCATATTAGGCAGCGCCGACAGCGCCACCAGCAGCTCATCAGTAAAGTCAAAACCGCTGGTGGCCGGGTTATCGTAGATACAGAGCGGAACGGAGATTTCACCGCACACGCGCTCGTACAGGCGGAACACCTCTTCCGCCGTCAGCTTCTGGTAGCAGAGCGGTGCCAGCAGCAGGCCGCTCACCCCGGCTTTTTGCGCATCGTCTGCCAGCCTCAGGATCTCTTCCGCGTTGACGCTGCCGATACTGGTCATCACCGGCACGCCTGCGGCAGCGCTTACCGCCAGCCGGGTGGCGGCAAAACGCTGCTCCCGCGTCAGATAGGCATAGCTCCCCGTAGAGCCCAGCGCCCCGATGGAATTCACCCCCGCCGCCGCCAGCGCTTCAATCAGCGCCACGAAGGCTTTTTCATCGATCTCACCCTTCACCAGCGGCGTCAGGGGAAATGCGCTCAGACCTGTAAACATCCTGAATTCCTTATAAAATTATCGGGAAAATTTCCGCGAACCTGTCACACATAAAATCACGCCCAGGGTAATTAACAGCATCACCGGGCTGACCTTCTCATGCAGCAGCGTGGCGGACAGCCCCAGCCCCAGAAAGGGTTGCAGCAGCTGCAGCTGCCCGACGGCGGCGATCCCACCCCGGGCAAGCCCTTTGTACCAGAAGATAAAACCGATCAGCATGCTGAACAGCGAGACATAGCCCAGCGCGGTCCAGGCCGATATACCAACAGAACTGAATGATGCAGGCATTGTCAGCCAGGAGGCAACCACCATGAAAGGTAGCGCCAGGATCAACGCCCAGCCGATCACCTGCCAGCCGCCGGATTCGCGGGTCAGCGCCGCCCCTTCGGCATAGCCCAGACCGCAAACCACCACCGCCGCCAGCATCAGCAGATCGCCGGTTAACGAGAGCGCGGCACTTTGCGACAGCGCAAAACCCACCACCAGCAGACTGCCGAGCACCGAGAAGATCCAGAAGGCTCTGGCTGGCCGCTCCTTGCCGCGCAGCACCGCGAAAATGGCGGTCATCAGCGGCAGCAGGCCAAGAAACACAATCGAATGGGCGGCGGTAACGTGCTGGAGCGCCAGGGCGGTCAGCAGCGGAAAGCCGACAACCACGCCCAGAGAGACAACCATCAGCGGCACGATTTGCGTGGCGGGCGGGCGTTTTTCCCGCAACACGAGGATCAGCACCAGGGCCAGCGCCCCGGCAAGAGAGGCCCGGGCAAAGGTCAGGAAAAAGGGATCGAAATCCTGCACCGCAATCCGCGTGGCGGGCAAGGACCCGCTGAAAATCACCACCCCCAGCAGGCCATTCAGCCAGCCCGAAAGCGAGGTTTTATCTCCCGCACTATTCATTACCCTTACCTCACGTGTTGAGCCTCTGTTGAGCGGATGGTAGTCTCGCCAATCCGATACAATCAAATTATTGTCATGGATACATTTGATGAAAGCTCGCTATAAAGCCATCGTGGATCGCTACGCGCAGCAGATCCGCTCCGCCACGCTGACGGCAGGCACCCGACTGCCGACCCACCGGACGCTCGCCGCCCGGGAACATATCTCGCTGGCCACCGCCACGCGCGTCTATGCCGAGCTGGAGAAGATGGGGCTGGTCAGTGGGGAAACCGGGCGGGGAACTTTCGTCAGGGAGATCCTGTTGCCGTCCGGGCTGGGGATCGACCAGCAGGCGGTCGCCACCGATGTGCTGGATCTGAACTTTAACTATCCCGCCCTGCCGGGTCAGGGAGAGCTGCTCCGGGAGGCGCTCAGGCAGATCGCAGGCGTCGGCGATATTGAATCGCACCTGCGCTATCAGCCGCATGCGGGCAGGCAGACGGAGCGGGAGATCGTGGCCGCACACCTCTCCGGGCCGCACTTTCAACCTTCGGCAGATAACCTGTTGATTGTGAACGGTGCCCAGCATGGCCTGACCATCGCCCTGATGGGGCTGCTCAGGCCCGGCGACGTGGTGGCGGTAGATGCCCTCACCTACCCGGGCTTTAAGGCGTTGGCGGCGCTGTATCACCTTGAGCTGGTTGCCATTCCCGCCACGCCGACCGGCCCCGACCTGGACGCGTTACGCCAGATCTGCCAGAGGCGGCACGTGCGTGTCATTTACACCATGCCCACGCTGCATAATCCCCTGGGATGGGTGCTGGACCGCAACCAGCGTCAGGCGCTGGCGAACATCGCCCGGCAGTACGATCTGCTGATTGTCGAAGACACCGCCTACAGCTGGCTGATCCGCCGTCCGCCGCCGCCCATCGCCAGCCTGGCCCCGGAACGCACGGTCTACGTCACCGGATTTTCAAAAAACGTGGCCACCGGCCTGCGGGTCGGGGCGGTGGTCTGCCCGCCTGCGCTGCGTCCGGCGCTGGAGCGCGCCATACGGGCCACCACCTGGAACACGCCTTCGGTGATGATCGCCATGGTGTGCCACTGGATCCAGGACGGCACCGTGGCCCGCTTCGAAACCCTGAAAAGGCGCGATGCCCGACAGCGGCAACGGGTGCTGAACGCGGTGATGGAGGATCTGCCCTGCATTACCCATCCCAACTCTTACTTCGCGTGGTTGCCGCTGGCGGAGGAGGCCCGGGCGGATCGGGTGGTGAAGGCGCTGATGGACAACAACATCTCCGTCTCTACCGCAGAGCCTTTCTCCACCTCCGGCACGGTGCCGCAGGCGATCCGCGTCGCCCTCGGATCGGTGCCGGTTGAGACGTTGCGCCACGCGTTGCAGCAGGTCAGAGCGGCTATAGAGCTGGAGCAGAGCCGATAAGACAAATCTTAATTTTGATGACAGAGGGAATTATTTTAGCAATCTGTAAACATCTCCCTTTGTCCTGCAATTATTCGTCAGACATATAAGCCTTGCTAACTTACTTATTAGCGAGGATATATTTCCGTTCGCCGGTAAAAATATTTAAAGAGCTGGTTAAGAACTGAAAAAAAACGCATCGGGAGGCTTATTGACCTTTTAACCGTTCTGTCTACAGTTATTTTTGCACGCATTTGAAGAGGTTATCACCTCTTGCAATATATATTCTTAACGAAAAATCTGGAGACATGTTATGACCAAGCATCGAGGCGGTTCCGGCAATTTCGCAGAAGACCGGGAGCGTGCATCCCAGGCGGGCCGTAAAGGCGGACAGAGTAGCGGCGGTAACTTCAAAAACGATCCGCAGCGGGCATCCGAAGCGGGAAAAAAAGGCGGACAAAATAGTCGAGGCGGCGGACGCAAACCCGCTGCGTAATCATCTGAATATATTCTCCACTGACGTGAATATGTCAGACAATATATGCAGAAACGTAAAGAACGGTAATTAACACCATTCCTGTAAATGCAGCCCGATAAATTACGCGGAGGTTATATGATGCATTTAAGAAGAAGAGTTCGTAACGCACGCAATAATCATCGCACCCGTGACGATGTCGGCTGGATAATTCCAGGTGATGCTGAGCGTACCCGTTCACCGGATAGTGCACCGGATCGTGGACCGGCGCTCAATATCGTCGGGAGTCAGGATGCTGACCGTGAAGTGAGGCTCAGTCAGCGTCAGTCCTATCTCGTTAACGCCATCGCGCACCGGGATCTTCTGAAGTAATCAGCTGTTAAGTGATGCAACATTTGTTGTGCTTTGTTATTTGCCCGGCCTTCCCCGCCGGGCATTTTTATGCCGCGTTCAGGGGCGCAGCGGCAGCCCGGCGGTCTCTTTCGCCCGCAGCACCGTGAGGAAAGAGATCAGCGCCGCCGCCATGATAAACAGCGCTGGCGAGTGCTGATTGCCGCTTTCGACCAGCAGGTACGTTGAGAACCAGGGCGTAATGCCGCCAAAAAACGCCACCGCCACGTTATAGGCGATGGCGATGCTGCCAAAGCGAATGCGGGTAGGAAACAGCTCCGCCATGGCCGCGCTGCTGGCGCCATCAAAAAGCGCAATACAGATCCCCAGCAGCAGCATCGCCAGTATTGCTGCGAAGATATTGCCCTGCGCCATCAATGCCATCGCAGGCCAGCTCACGAGGATAAACCCGATGCAGCCCGCCAGCATCAGCGGCCTGCGGCCAAACTTATCCGACAGATAGCCCATAAAAGGGACCATCACCGCGACGGCCAGCAGACCGAGGGTGGTGATGAAATAAGCCTGCTCCTGTGGGAAGCGCAGTTCCGTCGCCAGGTAGCCAGGGATAAAGGCCTGCAACATCCAGTGCCCTACCGCCTTGATCGCCACAAAACCGATACAAAAGAGCAGCGCGCGCCGCTCGGTGGTGACCGCCGTGTGCAGCGGCGCGGCTTCCGTTTGATGGCTTTTCTTCAGCGCCAGGAATTCGGGGGAGTCCTCAAGATGGGTTCGCAGCCAGAGGCCAATCCAGCCCAGCGGACCGGCGAGCAAAAACGGAATACGCCAGCCCCAGTCGTTCATCGCCGATTCCCCCAGCACGGAGGTGAGCAGCAGCACCAGGCCCGAGGCGGCCACAAAGGCCAGAAAGCCGAAGTTATCTATCCAGCAGGTAAAGAAGCCCCGGCGATGGGCAGGCGCATACTCCGCCAGAAAGGTGGTGGCCCCTGCGCTCTCGCCCCCGGCGGCGAATCCCTGAACCAGCCGCACCAGCACCAGCAGCACCGGGGCGAGCAGCCCCGCCTGGGAAAAGGTCGGCAGCAGTCCGATTAAAAAAGTGGCCCCGGAGGTCAGCAGGATCACCGTGGCCAGCACCCTGCGGCGGCCAATCCGGTCGCCGAGAGATCCAAACCACAGTCCGCCCAGCGGGCGCATCACAAACCCGGCGCCAAAAACCGCAAACGACGACAGCAGCGCCGTGAGCGGATCTTCCGCATGGAAGAAGTGCATGCCAATCAGGGCGGCTAAGGTGCCGTATAGCCCGAAATCGAACCATTCAACAAAATGGCCAATTCCGGTGGCAAACAGCACCTTGCGCAGTTGAGGGGACACGGGAAGCCCTTAGCGCTTTTTCGGCATCATGCGCAGCAGGGTGTTGTCTTTCCAGTAGTAGTGATGAAGCAGTGCGGCAAAGGCGTGGATCCCAATAATGAAATAGCCCAGGTTCGCCAGGGTGACGTGCCAGGCTTTCAGCGTATCCACCAGATCGAAATTCGATTCGGCGGCGTGCGGCATTCCCAGCCCGAACGCAAACCAGGTATTGCCCCGGTTATACATCATCACCAGGCCAATCAGCGGCAGCGCAATAAACAGCAGATAGATGGCAAGGTGCCCCAGGTGGGATAAGCCGATATACATCGGTTTTGGCTTGGGCACGATCGGCGGCGCGGGATTCTTAAGGCGCACCAGCAGACGCGCGACCATCAGCACCAGAATGGAAATGCCGCACGACACGTGGATCATATTAATCAGCGGACGGTCGCTGCGGGGAAACCAGCCGCGAAACTCCATGGCACAGTAGGCGACGATCACCAGCAGAAAAACCAGCCAGTGAATCGCAATTTGCAGGCCGGTGTATTTGTTGCGCATAAGTATTTCCTGAAAGAATGCCAAAAAACGTAAAATAACCAGCTTCAGTCAAAAATTCATTAATTATTGTCCCCGATTTTTCAAAAACTTCCTCGCAGATGAGCCATCTTCAATTGCCTCGCTGGGCTTCATGGTCTAATCCTGGATGAGTTCACCCTACCGTACGTCCACACAGGAGAGGATCATGAGTAAGATTGGCATTAACGGTTTTGGTCGTATTGGCCGACTGGTTCTTCGTCGGTTGCTTGAAACTCAGGACAGTAATAGCGTGGTGGCGATTAACGATTTAACGTCGCCGAAGGTGCTGGCCTACCTGTTGAAACATGACTCCAACTATGGCCCCTTCCCCTGGAGCGTCGACTTCACGGAGGATTCGCTGATCGTCGACGGCAAATCCATTTCGGTCTATGCCGAGAAAGAGGCGAAGAACATTCCGTGGAAAACCGCCGGGGTGAATCTGGTGGTGGAGTGTACCGGGTTCTACACCTCGCAGGAGAAATCCCAGGCTCACCTGGACGCAGGTGCCAAAAAAGTGCTGATCTCCGCCCCGGCCGGCGAGATGAAAACCATCGTCTTTAACGTCAACGACGACACCATCGAGGCCAGCGACACCATTATCTCTGTCGCCTCCTGCACCACCAACTGCCTGGCCCCACTGGCGAAAGTGCTGCACGACGCCTTTGGCATCAAGGCGGGCACCATGACCACCATCCACGCCTATACCGGCACCCAGGCGCTGGTGGATGGCCCGCGCGGCAAAGATCTGCGCGCATCCCGCGCGGCGGCGGAAAATATTATTCCGCACACCACCGGCGCGGCGAAGGCCATTGGACTGGTGATCCCGGAACTGAGCGGCAAGCTGAAAGGCCACGCCCAGCGCGTACCGGTCAAAACCGGCTCCGTGACCGAGCTGGTGTCGATTCTGGAGAAAAAAGTGAGCGTGGATGAGATCCATCAGGCGCTGAAAAAGGCCACCGAGGGCAACGAGTCCTTTGGCTATACCGATGAGGAGATTGTCTCTTCCGACGTGATCGGCTCGCACTTTGGGTCAGTCTTTGATGCCACCCAGACGGAGGTCACCGACGCGGGTGACGTCCAGCTGGTGAAAACCGTGGCCTGGTACGACAACGAGTACGGGTTTGTCACCCAGCTGGTGCGTACCTTAGATAAATTCGCTGCGCTTTAATCACATTGCGGACAGCCCTGCTGTCCGCATCCTGTGAATCCGTTCAGAGTTTCAATTCGTTAACCCTGATATAACAAACGCTTTCCAGAGAGGGAGCGTTATTATGGAAGCACTGAGCCGCGAAACATTAGAACAGAATATGGCGCAGGCCGTTGGCCGCTCGACCACCTTTAGTATCTGGCCCACCCCTGAAGCGCCCGGCGCGCGCACCAGCGACGCCGTTTTTACCCCCGAACCCCGCCACACCGGCACCTCCGACTACGATCGCGCCGTTACCGGCATCCGCTCGCCACAGATAACCGTGTATGCGCCGGACAAACCTAACGGCGTCGGCATTCTGGTGGCGCCGGGCGGCTCCTATCGTCGCGTGGTGCTGGATAAAGAGGGCAGCGCGCTGGCCTCCTTCTTCAACGCACGCGGCTATACCCTGTTTGTGATGACCTACCGTATGCCGGGAGACGGTCATGAAGAGGGAGCCGACGCGCCGCTGGCGGACGTGCAGCGCGCCATGCGGGTAATTCGCGCCAGCGCCCGGGAGTGGAAGCTGGACCCGGCGCGCATTGGGGTACTGGGCTTCTCGGCGGGCGGCCACGTGGCGGCAAGTCTCGGCACCCGTCATGACGACGCGGTATACGCCCCGCTTGACGCCGTCGACGAGTACTCTGCCCGACCGGCCTTTATGGCGCTGGTCTATCCGGTGATCACCATGCAGGGCGAACATTACCACCCGGGCTCACGGCATGAGCTGATGGGAGATAACCCTGGCGAGGAGCAGATCCAGCGCTATTCGCTGGAAACGCGGGTGACCCGCGACGCTCCGCCGACCTTCCTGCTACACGCTGCCGACGATCCGGCGGTAAAAGTTGAGAACAGCCTGGCGATGTACAGCGCCCTGCGGCGCGCGGGGGTACCGGTTGAGATGCATCTGTTCGAGCGTGGAAAGCACGGGTTCGGCATCCGCGATGCCCAGGGCCTGCCGGTCGCCGTCTGGCCGGAATTGATGATGAACTGGATTTCGACGAAGGTGTAAACCTGTAACGCCGGGTGGCGGCTTCGCCTTACCCGGCCTACGGGGGTGGTGCGGTCTGGATGCCGGATGGCGGCTGCGCCTTACCCGGCCTACAAAACCAACAACCGGCATCGGACACGTAGGCCCGTGCAAGCGCAGCGCCGCCGGGCATGTTGGCGGCTATGCGGCCTGATGCCCTCACCCCGGCCCTCTCCCACAGGGAGAGGGAGAAATACCGGGCATGTTTATCACGACTGCAAATACACCACCTGGGTCTGCAGGTACTCGTGCAGACCGTGCTTGCCGTCTGCCCCGCCGATCCCCGATTTACGCCAGCCCGCGTGGAAGCCCTGCATCGCTTCAAAGTTCTCGCGGTTGATGTAGGTTTCGCCGAACTTAAGCCCTTTAATGGCTTTCATCGCCACGTTCAGGTCCTGGGTGTAAATAGAGGACGTCAGGCCATAGTCGCTGTCGTTGGCCATCTTCAACGCCTCTTCCAGGGTGTCAAACACCACCACCGGCAGCACCGGACCGAAGGTCTCTTCGTGCATGATGGTCATATCCTGACGTACGTCGAGCAGCAGCGTTGGCGGATAGAAATAGCCTTTACCTTCCACCGCTTTACCGCCCAGCACCACTTTCGCACCCTGCTCTACCGCCAGAGCGACTTTCTGCTCAACGCGCTCCAGCGCCGCGGCGTTGATCAGCGGCCCCATGGCGACATCGTTGCGCTCGGCCGGGTTGCCAAACTGCACCGCTTTCATCGCTTCGCCCAGGCGGTTTACAAAGCGGTCGTAGATGCCCTTCTGCACATACACGCGCTCGGCGCAGTTACATACCTGCCCGGTGTTGATCACGCGGGAGTCGACAATCGCCTTCACCGCCAGCTCCAGATCCGCATCGTCCATCACGATGGCCGGGGCTTTACCGCCCAGTTCCAGACACACTTTGGTGATGTTCTTCGCGGCGGCAGCCATGATCTTCTCCCCCGCGCCCACGCTGCCGGTCATGCTGACCATCGCCACTTTCGGGTTGCCCGCCAGCTCCTGGCCTACGGTTTCACCCCGGCCCAGCACCAGGTTAAAGACCCCTTTCGGCAGGCCAATTTCGTCGACGATTTTGGCGAAGGCGATGGCATTATTCGGGGTAAATTCGCTCGGCTTGATAACGATAGTGTTGCCGGTCAGCAGCGCCGGAGCCAGCTTGCGGGCAATCAGGAAGAACGGGAAGTTCCACGGCAGAATGCCGGTGGTCACACCAAGCGCGCGTTTGAACAGCAGAATGTTTTCGCCCGGACGATCGCTCTGGATAATTTCGCCCTCGTAGCGACGCGCCCACTCTGACATGTAATCGAGATAGTCGGCGGTGAAGGCGACTTCGACCTCGGCGAGCTGCTGGATCTTGCCGCCTTCGGCCACGATCAGGGCGCTGATTTCACTGGCGCGCTCGCGAATGCCTGCGGCGATTTTACGCAGCCAGCCCGCACGCTGGATGGCTGGCAGCGCCTCCCAGGCATCCTGGGCGCGTTCGGCAGCGTCGATCGCCTTGCGGGCATCTTCAGCGCTACCGTCGGGAATACGGGAAATGACCTCTTCGGTGGCCGGGTTGATCACATCAATCCAGGCATCACCCTGCCAGGCAACAAACTGTCCATCGATATACATAGGATGTTGTACGGGTACTGTCATGACTCGCTCCTGTAATTACACTGTTTTTAACAAGTAAAATTATTGTTAAAAACTACAGATCCCGATCCTCAATCCCAGCCTATCGCGCTGTTTTTGTGAGACATCTCATAAAAGAAACGGGTCAGCAGGAGAAAAGTATTACATTCCGGCAACAGAGAGTTGCCCGTTTGCGTGAAACTCAGCGCAAACGGGCAAGGCGTTACAGCAGAGAGCGGCTGGCCAGCGCCTCGGTGAGGACGGCGTCATTACGCAGGATTTGCCAGGCAGCCTCCACCTCGGCAGGAATATCCACATGTACAATGAAATCCCGGCCGAGCGGGCCGTAGCCATTAATGTCATCCCGCAGGCGCGGGAGTTCACCCAGCACCAGCGACAGATAGCGTTCGACGGGCCACAGCCCCTCGCCGCCGCCGCGAAACGCCAGACCGTCATCGCTGTTTTGCAGCTGCGGCACGACGCCTGGGTGGCTGGTCCATTCCGGGGCATCCGGTTTATCGCGGTAGACGCGGGCAAACGTCGCCATGGTGCGGCGCTGCATGGTCGGGTCCTGCACCACGATCCCGCGCTTCACCGGCAGATGGTGATGCTGGATCATCGCCGCGCTGAAGCGGGCATTTTCACCGCAGTTGGTGGACTGGTCTTCCACCAGCAGGCGCTCGGGCGGAATATGCCAGAACTCCCGGGCGATCTCCGCCAGAATGGTGGCTTCGGCCTTGCCGGTGGTGCGTACTTTGTTGTAGCGCGGGTGCCGCGCAATGGCGGCGTATAAAAAGGTGGTGGAATGGCCTATCCCGCCGCTGATCAGCAACGGCACGGCAAGCTCCGACGCCAGACGGCAGGCCGCGTCGATGGCGGGGATCACCGCGTTACCGGCCAGCGCCACCAGGTCGGCCCGGAGCGCGGGCGGATTGTAAGGCAGGTTATCTTCGGCAAGCCAGTGGCCGACGGTATTCACCGCAGCCAGGGTTTTATCCGGCAGGGATGGGAAGATCGTAAGACTCATCGTTACCTCCTTGCAGCATTTACGTTCAGGGTAACGCGCGGGCCGTCGCTTAACAGAGGATCCCTCTGAAAGCCAAATCGGCAGTTACCTTATAAGAATAGTCATTAAACTGAAATAACCAGAAACGTCCAAAAATCAGCAGGTTGCACCTGCATTATATGCTGCAATCTACCCTGATAAAAAAATTAAGCGCCAGAAATATCGCACCTGTCAGCATCGATAGCTGCTTATTTCACCGTGATCTGACCAGTTTTGACATTTCGCCGCTTGCCAAAAGTAACAGCCCTCCCTAAGTTGCTTAACAATTCGACAACCTTTTCCTTTATCGGGTTGCACCCGAAGCGCGCCGGGTGTCACCCGCTTCATCATCCACTGGGCGGGATCACGGTTATGACACAACAACACGAAAGCAGTGCCACAGTTCTACGTAAAAATAAGAAGGTGCTGGTCGCCAGCCTTACCGGCAGCGCCATTGAATGGTTTGACTATTTTCTCTACGGCACGGCCGCCGCGCTGGTCTTCAATAAGATCTTCTTCCCGATGGTCGACCCGGTCATCGGCCTGATTTTGTCCTATCTTTCGTTCTCATTAACCTTTTTTATCCGCCCCATTGGTGGCGTGATATTCGCCCACATCGGGGATCGCATTGGGCGCAAGAAAACGCTGGTCTTAACCCTGTCGCTGATGGGGGGTGCAACAGTGATGATTGGGCTGCTACCCACCTATGAACAGATTGGCCTCTGGGCGCCGGCCCTGCTGATCCTGATGCGCATTATTCAGGGGATGGGGATCGGCGGCGAATGGGGCGGCGCCCTGCTGCTGGCCTATGAATACGCCCCGGAAAAGCGTAAAGGCTTCTTCGGCAGCATCCCGCAGGCGGGGGTCACCATCGGCATGCTGATGGCCACCTTTATCGTCTCGCTGATGACCCTATTCAGCGAGGAGGATTTCCTCTCCTGGGGCTGGCGAATTCCGTTCCTGCTGAGCTCGGTGCTGGTGCTGCTGGGCCTGTGGATCCGCAAGGATATCGACGAAACGCCGGAGTTTAAGAAGGTGAAATCCTCCGGCAAAGTGGCAAAAGCCCCCCTGCGTGACACCCTTAAATATCACTGGCGCGAAGTGCTGATCGCCGCCGGGCTGAAGGTGGTTGAAACCGCGCCGTTCTACATTTTCTCAACCTTTGTGGTGAGCTACGCCACCACGACGCTCAGCTACCAGAAGTCGCAGGCGCTGGAGGCGGTCACCCTCGGGGCGCTGGTCGCCACCGTGATGATCCCGCTGATGGGGCTGCTGTCGGATAAGGTCGGTCGCCAGCGGATGTATGCCGTCAGCGTCTTTATCCTCGGCCTGTTTATCGTGCCGTGGTTTATGCTGCTCAATACCGGCACCACCTGGGGCATTGTGCTGGCGACGGTGATCGCCTTCGGAGTGCTGTGGGCCCCGGTCACCGCGGTGCTGGGCACGCTGTGCTCGGAGATTTTCACCGCCAACGTGCGCTATACCGGCATCACCCTCGGCTATCAGCTGGGCGCCGCGCTGGCGGGCGGTACCGCGCCGCTGATTGCCACCGGCCTGCTGGCGAAATATAACGGCGACTGGGTGCCGGTGGCCTGGTATCTTGCGGTGACGGTGACCATCTCGCTGATTGCCATCTTCTGCGCCAGCCGGGTGAAGCGCGCCCCGGTGATTAACGCGCAAACACACGAACTCTGATCCTCAGGCGGCCAGCCCTGCTGGCCGCTTTTTCCTGAACTTCCCTCTCACATTTGCTTAACCGCCGTTATCATATTCACTTGAATCAGACATTGCGTCAGACGTAGAATCATTAGCCCACTAACTATCCATTCTTATCACAGGTATTTATCGCTATGCGCCTGCCCCAACGCGACCCCTATGCTCCTCGCGAGTGGCAGCCTCACGAAAAGCCGATGCTGTTAGGCTCCCCCTCCACGCCGGTGCACAGCACCCCGAAGCGTATCGCCTATGGCGTGGTGGGATTACTGGTCTGTCTGACCGGCGCGCTGGGCAATGCGATGGTCGCCGCCAACCTGCAAAATTTGCAGGGCACCTTTGCCGCCTGGTCCACCGAGATCGCCTGGCTCCCGGCGGTCTACGTGATGACCAACGTGTCGATCAACCTGCTGCTGGTGAAGTTTCGCCAGCAGTTTGGCCTGCGCGCCTTCACCGAAGGGTTCCTGGTGCTGTATGTGCTGGTGACCTTTTTTCACCTCTTTGTTAACGATCTCAGCTCGGCCCTGATGGTGCGCGCGGCCCACGGTATGGTGGCCGCCGCGCTCAGCTCGCTCGGGATCTACTATCAGATCCAGGCCTGGCCGGCGAAACACCGTCTCAAAGCCCTGACCATCGGCATCACCGGCTCCTCGCTGGCGATCCCCATTGCGCGGCTGTTCTCCACCGAACTGCTGCAGCTGGACGAGTGGCGCGGGCTGTATCTCTTTGAGCTCGGTCTGGCGCTGATCTCGCTGGGCTGCGTGATCGCCCTCAAGCTGCCCCCGGGCGACCGGCGCAAGGTGTTCGAGAAGAAGGACTTCATCACCTTTATTCTGCTGGCGCCGGGCATGGCGCTGCTGTGCGCGGTGCTGTCCCTGGGGCGGCTCGACTGGTGGTTTGAAGCGCCGTGGATCGGCTGGGCGCTGGCGGGTTCGCTGGTGCTGATTGTCTCAGCCATCGTTTTTGAGCATAACCGCAGCAACCCGCTGCTGAATACGCGCTGGCTCTCCAGCGGCAGTATTGTGCGCCTGGGGCTGATTATGCTGCTGATCCGCATCGTGCTGGCGGAGCAGAACACCGGGGTGATCGGCTGGCTGCAGTATGTCGGCCTGCAAAACGAGCAGATGACCCATCTGGCGTGGTCGATTTTTGCCGGGATCGCCTGCGGTATCGCCGCCAGTTGCCTGACCATCAAACCCACAAAGCTCGCCTGGCCGATTATCACCTCGCTGGTGCTGATGATTATCGCCTCGCTGCTCGACAGCCAGTCCACCAGCCTCACCCGCCCGGATCAGCTGATGCTGAGCCAGTTCCTGCTCGGGTTCGGCAGCGCCTTCTTCCTCGCCCCGGCGATGCTGGCCGGGATTGGCGGGGTGATTGCCGACCCGCGTAACCTGGTCAGTTTTTCGGTGCTGTTCGGCATGAGCCAGAACATCGGCGGCCTGCTGGGGTCGGCCATTCTTGGCACCTTCCAGACCTGGCGTGAGAAGTACCACTCCAGCCTGCTGGCGGAGCAGCTCACCAGCCTGAATCCGCTGGTCAACGAGCGCCTGCAGATCTACAGCCAGATGTACCGCAGCCTGATTGGCGACGATGCGCTGGTGAGCGTGCAGTCCACGCTGCAGCTGCAGAACGCCAGCACGCTGGAGGCAAATATTCTCGCTTACAACGATACTTATCTTCTGACGGCTGGCATTGCCACCGCCACGCTGGTGTGGATTTTATGGCGCTTGCTGCGGCTGCGCATTACTGCCCGTCTGGCGCTAAAAAAGGCCACCGGCAGTCAATAATGGATAAAAAATTAATGATGTTTCTGGAGAAGTTATGAGTCAGCAGGATGCCGCTAAAGAGCAGGCCAATACCCGTAATAATCTGCGCGTGGTGTCAGTGTTCGCCGCTGCCGCCATCGGCATCGTCGGCGTGCTGGTGATCCTCTACGCCTGGCAGCTACCGCCGTTTACCCGCCATGTCCAGTTCACCGATAACGCCTACGTGCGCGGCCAGACCACCTTTATCAGCCCGCAGGTGAACGGCTATATCACCGAGGTCAAGGTGCAGGATTTTGAGCGGGTGAAGAAAGGCGACCTGCTTTTGCAGATTGACGACCGCATCTACCGCCAGCGCGTGCATCAGGCCGAGGCCCAGCTGGCGATGAAGGTAGCCACCCTGAACAACAACCTGCAGCAGCGCAAAAGCGCCGAGGCGGTGATCCAGCGTAACGATGCGGCGCTGAAAAACGCCCGGGCCCAGAGCCAGAAAACCCAGGCCGACTTAAAGCGGGTGAAGGACCTGACCGCCGACGGCTCGCTGTCGATTCGTGAGCGGGATGCCGCTCTGGCAAGCGCCGCCCAGGGCAGCGCCGACATCGACCAGGCAAAGGCCACGCTGGAGATGTCGCGCCAGGATCTGCAAACCGCCATTGTTAACCGCGCCGCGCTGGAGGCGGACGTAGAGAACGCGAAGGCGGCGCTCGAACTGGCGCAGATCGACCTGCAAAATACCCGCATCGTCGCTCCGCGCGACGGCCAGCTCGGGCAGATTGCCGTGCGCTTAGGGGCCTACGTCACCGCCGGAACCCATCTCACCACCCTGGTGCCGCCGCAGCACTGGGTGATCGCCAATATCAAAGAGACGCAACTGGCGAACCTGCGCGTCGGCCAGCCGGTGAAATTCACCGTCGATGCCCTGAACGATAAAGCCTACGAGGGCCGGGTGCAGAGCATCTCCCCGGCGACCGGGGTGGAGTTCAGCGCCATTACGCCGGATAACGCCACGGGGAACTTCGTCAAGATTGCCCAGCGTATTCCGGTGCGCATCGAGGTGCTCGGCAAGCCGGAGGAGTCGGCCCTGCTGCGCCCGGGGATGTCGGTGCAGGTGACGATTGATACCCGGGAGGCGAAATGATCCGCCGCCCGCTCGTTGCCCTGATGGTTGCCGCCGCTCTGAGCGGCTGTCAGTCAGTGGATGTCGCCCCGGCAAAACCGACGTTGCAGATCCCCGCCCAGTGGCGAGCCGCGACCGGCCCAGCCAGCCCGGCAGAGCAGATGTGGTGGCGCAATTTTCACGACAGCCAGCTCAACCACTACGTTGACCAGGCCCTGCGCAACAACAGCGACGTGCTGATCGCCCGGGAGCGGATCAACGAGTATCAGGCCCGGGTGTATGCCGCCGACGGCAGCCTGTTTCCGACGCTGGATGCCGACCTGAGCGCGGGTCGCGCCCGCTCCCAGTCGGCGGCGACCGGTTTGCCGGTCTATGGTGCGCTCTATAAAGGCAGCCTGACCGCCAGCTATGACGTGGATATCTGGGGCGTGAACCGCCGCACCAGCGATGCCGCTGAAGCGACCCTCGAGGCGCAAAAGGCGGCGGCAGCGGCAGCGGATCTGACCGTGGCGTCGTCGGTGGCATCGGGCTACGTCACCCTGCTGGCGCTGGACGAGCAGCTCAGGGTCACGCAGTCGACCCTGAAAGCGCGGGAAGAGGCCTTTAACCTGGCGCAGCGGCAGTATCAGACCGGCTATAGTTCGCGCCTTGAGCTGATGCAGTCCGACTCGGAACTGCGCTCGACCCGGGCCCAGATCCCGCAGGTGCAGAACCAGATTGCCCGCCAGGAGAATGCCCTCAGCCTGCTGCTCGGCAGCAATCCGGGTGCTATTGCCCGCAGCGCGGATTTCGACACCCTGACGCCGCTGCGTATCCCGTCGCAGCTGCCGTCATCACTGCTTAATCGTCGGCCTGATATTGTGCAGGCGGAACGCCAGCTTATCGCGGCGGATGCCACTCTTGCCGCCTCGCGCGCCAGCCTGCTGCCGTCGATCAACCTCACGGCGACGGGATCGATTCAGGATCGCACCCTGCCCGGCCTGCTGGATAATCCGCTGGAGCTGTGGAGCATCGGCGGCAGTATTCTGGCCCCGCTGCTGAACCGCCAGGCGCTGAATGCGCAGGTGGATATCGGCCAGTCCCAGCGCAACCAGGCGCTCTACAGCTATGAGAAAACGGTGCGTAACGCCTTTAAAGAGGTAAACGACAGCCTGGATGCCATCGCCCGTTACGGCGAGCAGCTCACCGAGCTGGTGGCGCAGCAGGATGTGGCCCAGGAGACATTGCGCATCGCCCAGAACCGCTATAACAACGGCTATTCGTCTTATCTGGACGTGCTGGACGCCCAGCGCACGCTGTTCTCGGTGCAGACCAGCGTGGTGCAGGCGAAAAATAACCTTCTGCTGGCGCAGATCGATCTGTATAAGGCGCTGGGCGGTGGATGGTCGGTGTAAAACGCCCGGCGGCGCTGCGCTTGCACGGGCCTACGGATTTCGTAGACCTGGTAAGCGCAGCGCCACCGGGCAATGCTCACACACTAAGGGGTCAATCTATGCAACAACAGTGGTCTGCCGTAGATAATTACATGATTTCCGAGCTTATTCCTCAGGATGAGGTGCTGCAGAAGGTCCTTGAGAATAACCAGCGAGCAGGTTTACCGGCCCACGACGTCGCCGCCAATCAGGGGCAACTGCTGGCGCTGTTTGTGCGCATGTCCCAGGCGAGGCGCATTCTGGAGATTGGCACGCTGGGAGCCTACAGCAGCATCTGGATGGCGCGCGCCTTGCCCGCTGATGGCAAGCTGATCACCCTGGAAGCCGACCCGGCGCATGCCGCCGTTGCGCGTCAGAATATTCATCTGGCAGGGCTGGATCAGCGTATCGAGCTGATTGAAGGCCCGGCCCTGCTCTCCCTTGAGCGCTTCAATAACATCCCGCCTTTTGACCTGATTTTTATTGATGCCGACAAACCCAATAATCCTGGCTATCTGGAGTGGGCGCTGCACTACTCCCGGCCGGGGACGCTGATTATCGGCGACAACGTAGTGCGCGACGGGGAAGTGATCAACGGCCAGAGCGACGACGCCCGCGTGCACGGCGTGCGGCGGTTTATCGAGATGATCGGTGACAATCCGCGCCTGACCGCAACCGCGTTACAGACGGTAGGTGTGAAGGGTTGGGATGGGTTTACGCTGGCGCTGGTGAACGGGTAAAAACCGCCGGGCGGCGCTACGCTTGCCCGGCCTACAAAACCCGGCCCGTCAACTTTTAACGCAATGAGAGAGTATCAAGGGAATCATGACTTACAGCGGCACCCTTGTCCGGCTGAAAATCGCCGAAGCGTTTCCGAAAGGCCGGGGCGAGGCGCAGGGACGCGCCGAGAGGGTATAGCCTGCAGGGATGCAGGCTGGTGCCCGACCCGAAAGCCTGAAGGAATAAGCTGAGGGCACCGCGAAGCGGCGATTTTCTTGCCGGGAGCCCGGGTAGCCAGGGTGGTGGCGATTGAGCCACCCTGGCACGTTCACAGGTTCAGGATTAACAGAGAAGCAAGAAACGTAAGGTGAACGGAACTACCACCGGTGCCACATGCATCCGCAAAAACCATGTAGGCCCGGTAAGCGCAGCGCCACCGGGCAGGGTTTTACCCTGAGATCTGCTCCATCGCCTGCAAAATACGCTTATCGGAGATCGGATACGGCGTCCCAAGCTGCTGGGCAAAGAAGCTGACGCGCAGCTCTTCGATCATCCAGCGGATCTCCTGAACGTCTTCGTCATCGCGGCGGGCTGGCGGGAGCTTGTTCAGCCACTGCTGCCAGCGCTGCTGCACCGCTTCCACCTTCAGCATCTGCGCCCGGTCGCGGTGCGGATCGATCGCCATCTTCTCCAGACGCTTTTCAATCGCCTGTAAATAGCGCAACGTATCGCCTAAACGCCTGTAGCCGTTACCGGTGACAAACCCGCGATAGACCAGCCCCGCCATCTGCGCTTTCACGTCCGACAGCCCCAGCGCCATGGTCATATCCACCCGCCCTTTCAGACGCTTGTTAATATTGAACACCGCAGTCAGGATCTGCTCGACCTGCTTCGCAATGTTGACCACCGTCTCGTTGAGTTCGGCGCGCACCTTATCGTGCAGCTTCGCAAAGCCCTCTTCCGTCCACACCGGGCCGCCCGCAGCGTGGATCAGCTGATCCACGCCGCAGGAGATGCAGTCGTCAATCAGATCCAGCACCTTGCCGTACGGGTTAAAGTAGAGCCCCAGCTTGGCTTTGTTCGGCAATTTCTCGTGCAGATACTTGATCGGCGACGGGATGTTCAACAGCAGCAAACGGCGCAGCCCGCGCCACATCGCCTGCTGCTGCTCCTGCGGATTATCAAACAGCTTGATCGCCACGCTGTCGCGCTCGTCCACCAGCGCGGGCCAGGCTTTCACCTTGTAGTTGCCGCGCTTCTGCTCGTAGCTTTCCGGCAGCTGACCAAAGCTCCAGATATGCAGCCCGCTCTGCTCGATACCGTCGTCGGCCACGGCAGACAGGGTCTCCTGTACTTTGCCTTTCAACGCCTCTTTCAGATCGGTGAGGGAGCGGCCTTCCTGCAGCTTTTTGTTTTTGTCGTCCACCACCCGGAAGCTGATTTTCAGGTGATCGGGCACCTGATCCCAGTGCCAGTCCTCCCGGTCGATGGTGACGCCCGTCATGCGACGCAGCTCGCGCTCTAGCGAATCCAGCAGCGGCAGCTCCAGCGGCGTGGCGCGCCCCAGGAACGCCTCGGCATAGTTCGGCGCAGGCACAAAGTTACGCCGCACCGGTTTGGGCAGCGATTTAATCAGGGCGATAATCAGCTCGCGGCGCAATCCTGGAATTTGCCACTCAAAGCCGCTCTCCTCCACCTGGTTGAGCAGCGGCAGCGGGATGTGAACGGTGACGCCGTCGGCATCGGTTCCCGGCTCAAACTGGTAGCTCAGGCGCAGCTTGAGGTTGCCCTGATGCCAGAAGTTCGGGTAATCCAGCTTGCTGACCTGTTCCGCCCCCTCTTTAATCAACATGCTCTTTTCAAAGTTGAGCAGGTCCGGGGTCTCGCGGCTGACCTTTTTCCACCAGCTGTCGAAGTGGCGCGCAGAAACCACGTCGTGGCTGATGCGCTGGTCATAAAACTCAAACAGCGTCTCGTCATCCACCAGGATATCGCGACGGCGGGTTTTGTGCTCCAGCTCCTCCACTTCGCTGCGCAGCTTGAGGTTTTCACGGAAGAAGGCGTGACGGGTCTGCCAGTCGCCCTCCACCAGCGCGTGGCGGATAAACAGTTCACGCGACAGGGCCGGATCGATCTGGCTGTAGTTGACCTTACGCGCGGCCACCACCGGCAGGCCGTAAACGGTGACCTTCTCGGTCGCCATCACCGCCCCCTGCGCCCGCTCCCAGTGCGGTTCACTGTACGAGCGTTTCAGCAGGTGCTGCGCTACCGGCTCGACCCACTCCGGGTCGATGCGCGCGGCAATGCGCCCCCACAGGCGGCTGGTCTCCACCAGCTCGGCCACCATCGTCCACTTCGGCGGCTTCTTGAATAGACCTGAGCCCGGGAAGATAGAGAACCGGGCGTTACGCGCCCCGGTGAACTCCTGCTTGTCGGCATCTTTCATACCGATATGCGACAGCAGACCGGTCAGCAGCGCGATATGAATTTCGCGGTACTCCGCCGGCTCGCTGTTCACCGGAACGCCAAGCTCCTTCACCACCTGACGCAGCTGGGTGTAGATATCCTGCCACTCGCGCACCCGCAGGTAGTTGAGGAAATCCAGCTTGCACTGGCGGCGGAACTGGTTTGACGACAGCGCTTTCTGCTGCTCGCCGATATAGTTCCACAGGTTCACAAAGGCGAGGAAATCGGACTCTTTGTCGTGGAAGCGGCGGTGCTTCTCGTCCGACGCCTGCTGCTTGTCCATCGGACGCTCGCGCGGATCCTGAATGGAGAGCGCCGAGGTGATGATCATCGCCTCGCGCACGCAGCCGTGTTTTTGCGCCTCCAGCACCATACGCGCCAGACGCGGGTCCACCGGCAGCTGACTGAGCTGACGGCCCATTGGCGTCAGCTTGTAAACGGTGGCCTGCTCGTCGGTGGTGATCGCCCCCAGCTCCTCCAGCAGGCGCACGCCGTCCTGGATATTGCGCTTGTCCGGCGCTTCCACAAACGGGAAGGCGGCGATGTCGCCGAGCCCAAGGGCAGTCATCTGCAGAATGACCGATGCCAGGTTGGTACGCAGAATTTCCGGGTCGGTAAACTCAGGACGCGACAGGAAATCGTCTTCCGAATAGAGACGAATACAGATCCCTTCCGAGACACGTCCGCAGCGGCCTTTACGCTGGTTGGCCGAGGCCTGGGATACCGGCTCAATCGGCAGACGCTGCACCTTGGTGCGGTAGCTGTAGCGGCTGATGCGCGCCGTGCCGGGATCAATCACATATTTAATGCCCGGTACGGTAAGGGAGGTTTCCGCCACGTTGGTCGCCAGCACGATGCGGCGGCCGCTGTGGGACTGGAACACCCGGTTCTGCTCGCTGTTGGAGAGACGCGCGTACAGCGGCAGGATCTCGGTATGGCGCAGGTCGCGCTTGCTGAGCGCGTCGGCAGTATCGCGGATTTCGCGCTCGCCGCTCATAAAGATCAGAATATCGCCCGGGCTTTCATTCCCCAGCTCATCCACCGCGTCGAAAATGGCCTGCAGCTGATCGCGCTCGGTGTCGTCGGCGTCCTCCACCATCGGGCGGTAACGCACTTCAACGGGATAGGTACGACCGGAGACTTCGATAATCGGCGCGTTGTTGAAATGGCGCGAAAAACGTTCCGGATCGATGGTCGCCGAGGTGATGATCACTTTCAGATCCGGACGACGCGGCAGCAGCTCACGCAGGTAGCCCAGCAGGAAGTCGATGTTCAGGCTGCGCTCGTGGGCTTCATCGATGATGATGGTGTCGTACTGCATCAGCATCCGGTCCTGCTGGATCTCCGCCAGCAGGATCCCGTCGGTCATCAGCTTGACCATGGTGTTGTCGCTGACGCGATCGCTGAAGCGCACCTTGTAGCCGATGCAGCCGCCCGGCTCGGTTTGCAGCTCTTCGGCAATTCGGTTTGCCACGGTCCGCGCCGCCAGACGACGCGGCTGGGTGTGGCCGATCAGCCCCTTCAGCCCACGCCCCAGCTCCATACAGATTTTTGGCAGCTGGGTGGTTTTACCGGAGCCGGTCTCCCCCGCCACAATCACCACCTGGTGATCGCGCACGGCTTCGAGGATCTCCTGCTTTTTCTGGCTGACGGGCAGGTTTTCCGGATAGACGATCGCCGGGCGCGCCGCTTCGCGCAGCACGACCTTACCTGCCGCCTGTTCAATCTCTTTCGCCATCTCCTGGAAAATGGCCTGTTGTGCATCAGGATTTTTAACCTTCTTCACCCCGTGCAGACGGCGGGCAAAGCGCTGTTTGTCACGCAGCATCAGCGTATCAAGCTGTTGCATAAGCATCGGGAAGGTTAATTTCTGTTGTTCTGTCATAGCGTTAACGGGCAGTGCACTGCCGGATAAAATCTCTTTTTAATGATTGATATAGAGTACCACATTGACGGTTTTTGCGCCTTATTCAAAAATTTCGAACATAGGCTTCGATATATTGCGCTATCCCTGCGACAGGATTGTGAATAGAGTGTCATCAAGCAACGGGGTAACCCCCCTCATCAAATACAACAAAGGAATCACCCATGAGCAAAGTATTAGTTCTTAAATCCAGTATTCTGGCAGGGTACTCTCAGTCTGGTCAGCTGTCTGATTATTTCGTTGAACAGTGGCGTGAACAGCACAGCGCTGACGAAATCACCGTCCGCGATCTGGCCGCTCAGCCGGTACCGGTACTGGATGGCGAACTGGTTGGCGCGCTGCGTCCGAGCGATGCTCCACTGACCCCACGTCAGCAGGAAGCGCTGGCGCTGTCTGATGAGCTGATTGCCGAGCTGAAAGCGCACGACGTGATCGTGATTAACGCGCCGATGTACAACTTTAACATCCCGACGCAGCTGAAAAACTATTTCGACCTGGTGGCGCGTGCAGGTGTAACCTTCCGCTACACCGAGAAAGGACCAGAAGGTCTGGTGACCGGTAAACGTGCGATTGTGCTGTCAAGCCGTGGCGGTATTCACAAAGATACCCCAACCGACCTGGTTGCCCCGTATCTGTCCCTGTTCCTGGGCTTCATCGGTATCACCGACGTGAACTTCGTGTTCGCTGAAGGTATCGCTTACGGTCCGGAAGTGGCGACGAAAGCCCAGACCGACGCCAAAGCCGCTATCGACAGCCTGGTTGCTGCATAAGATTTCCCACTCCCACCGCCCGGTGGGAGTTTTTTTATTTCCCCTGCCGTCCCCTGCATTTACGAGACGCCTCGTAGAATCAGCGCTGTAATCTGCGCATCTTCAAAGAAATCCTTATTATGCCGGCGGGTGCTTGAGGCTGTTCAACCTCAGGCAAACTTGCCGTAGGCTGGACAGTAAAAAGCCCCAGGAGATTTTTCAATCCACCTGGGGCTACCATCCAAACCCTAGCAAGTTGGATGTTAGCCCCTTCTGAGCAAGGAGGCAATGACATGCTGACAAAGTACGCCCTTGTGGCAATTGTGGTGCTGTGCTGCACAGTGCTGGGATTTACGCTTCTTGTACGCGAAACCTTATGTGAGTTGAGCGTAAAAGAACGTGGTATGGAGTTTAAAGCTGTTCTCGCTTACGAATCGAAGAAGTAGCTAAAACGCGGGGAGCAATCCCCGCGTATCCCACAAGCAGGCTGGATCTCAATGCATCTTTTAGCCCTCTCGAATGAGAGGGCTAACTCTTAGCTGGCCGATTTCGGCCGCAGGTTTTCGTCAAACACCAGCCGCTTACGATCCGGCTCCGCCTCGTGCAGTGGTTCGACCTGATGCATCGTCTGTTTGCAGCGATCCACCAGGGTCTGGTACTCCCGGGTGCCCTGCTTTTTCCACGCTTTTTCCTGTTCGCTGAGCACGCGGATGGCTTTGGCCGGGCTGCCGATAATCAGATAGTCGGCAGGCATTTCCGCCTTCGCTTTCACAAAGGCCGCCGCGCCGACAATGCTGTTTTCGCCAATCACTGCTCCGTCCATGATCACCGCGTTCATCCCTACCAGCGCGTTACGGCGGATCACGCAGCCGTGCAGAATGGCACCGTGCCCGATATGCCCCTCCTCTTCCACCACCGTGTCCTGCTCGGGGAAGCCGTGCATGATGCAGTTATCCTGAATGTTGGCCCCGTCTTTGACGACGATCCGCCCGAAATCGCCGCGCAGGCTGGCGTTAGGCCCGACATAAACCCCCTTGCCGAGGATCACGTCGCCAATCAGCACCGCCGTCGGGTGGACATAACTCTCTTGTGGCACAACCGGTGTCAGACCATCGATTTGATATACAGGCACATAACCTCCTTTACGCGGGCGTCAGGCCACCGAAGCGCTGCCAGTAAGAGGTGCCCGGCGACGGCAGTTCGCCGACCGAGGTTTCCCCTTTTTCACTGACAAACGCCAGCGCCCCTGGCGCCACGCGCTGATAAATGTTGATGCACAGCTGGCGGGCCGTCTGGCCTGCCCAGTGTGACGGGAGTAACTCTTCCGGCAGGAGCGGATCCTTGAGCACCACCCGGCGATAAAAGTGGATCAGCAGCAGCTGGATCTGGAAGCAGCGCTCCGGCGTCAGCTCCTCCGGCGTGGCCTCGCGCAGCAGAGGTAGCACCGGACGGAACGAGTCGATAAAGGTTTCATACATCAGGTTCTGCTCGCTGAGCTGCCAGCATTCCTCCACCCGGGCGCGCAGCGCGGCGCGGGAGAGCGCCAGCGGCGAGTGGGCCTCAAAGCAGATCACGTTGTCCGCCACGCCCGCTTCATGCAGCAGCGTCTGTACATCTGCCAGCTGTTGCGACGGCGACGCCATCAGGCTCGGCGCCAGGGTGCCAAATCCCTGCCAGATCAGCTGCTTTTTCACATCTGCCAGGGTGGCTTTGTCCATCCCTTCGGAGAGCAGCAGCAGCCATTTGCCGTCCCAGGCAGGAAGCTCGGCGCGGTAAATTTTGGTCTCGGCCCGGCGGGTTAAGCGCAGCCCTTTGTCGCTCAGCCGGTAGAAGCTGCGTCGTCCAATGCGGACCACATCCAGCCAGCCCTCCTTGTTAAGACGGAACAGCGCGGTACGCACAAAGCGTTCGCCGAATCCCATCCCCTCCAGCAGGGCCGCCAGGCTTCCCAGCCAGACTTCACCCCCGCGATGGGACAGGGCATCACCGTACAAAGATGAGATCAGCGATGTGCCGCTGACGGGAACGGAGCTGACCGCGTGCTGGATAAAGGCGTCGAGTTTACTCATCTGATTCATTCTGTTGTGATTATTTTGTCGGATGAATCATAGCATAGCCCCGCAAGCCTGGCCCTCCCCAATACGGAGAGGGCCAGCAGGTCAGGATCAGCCGTTGGCGGCAGCCTTGCGCAGGTCGAAGACGCGGCAGGCTTTGCCCTCGGAACGCGGGATGCTGCCGCAGTTCACAATGGTCACGTCGGTGGAGATCCCCACCATCGATTTAATGCGGTGGCGCAGCTGATGGCAGACGTTGCAGCGCTGCTCGTGGGTCAGCGTCAGGCTGCTCTCTTTCAGCTCCACTTTCACGGAAAGCGAATCAAGATGACCGCGACGGTTCACCTCAAGCTGGTAGTGCGGCGACAGGTGTTCAAACTTGACGATCTCCTCTTCCAGCTGGGACGGGAAGACGTTCACGCCGCGAATAATCAGCATGTCGTCGCTGCGACCGCTGATGCGATCCATGCGGCGCATGGTGCGGGCGGTGCCCGGCAGCAGACGGGTCAGGTCGCGGGTGCGGTAGCGGATCACCGGCAGCGCCTCTTTAGTCAGGGTGGTGAACAGCAGTTCGCCCTGCTCACCGTCCGCCAGCGGCGTGCCGTCGTTCGGGTTGACGATCTCCGGGTAGAAGTGATCCTCCCAGATGGTCGGGCCGTCGGCGGTTTCGATACACTCCATCGCCACGCCCGGGCCCATCACTTCGGACAGGCCGTAAATGTCCAGAGCGGTAATGCCGAGGCGTTTTTCGATTTCGCGGCGCATCGCCAGAGTCCAGGGTTCGGCCCCAAAAACGCCGACGCGCAGGGAGCATTTGCTGGCATCGCCGCCCATCTGGCGCTCAAGCTCTTCGATCAGGTTGAGGCAGTAGGATGGCGTCACCATGATCATGTCCGGCTGGAAATCGCGGATCAGCTGGGCCTGCTTCTCGGTCTGGCCGCCGGACATCGGGATCACCGTTGCCCCCAGGCGCTCGGCACCGTAGTGCGCACCCAGACCGCCGGTGAACAGGCCGTAGCCGTAGGCAACGTGAATTTTATCTTTCGCACTGCCTCCCGCGGCGCGCAGGGAGCGGGCCACAATGTTGGCCCAGTTATCGATGTCGTTTTGCGTGTAGCCGACCACGGTCGGTTTACCGGTAGTACCGGAGGAGGCGTGGATCCGCACCACCTGCTCCATCGGCACCGCGAAGGTATCAAACGGATAGTTGTCGCGCAGATCCTGCTTGGTGGTGCACGGGAACTTGCGGATATCCGCTAACTCTTTGAAATCGTCAGGGTGAACGCCCGCCGCATCAAACTTGCGTTTGTACATCGGGACGTTTTCGTAAGCGTGTTTTAAGGTCCACTTCATGCGCTCGGTTTGCAGAGCCTGCAGCTCATCAAGGGAGGCGGTTTCGATGGCATCAAGCGCTGTTGTCGATGTCATTGTCGTTGCAGTTGTCGTTGTCATAGTAGGGTACTCACATTTTTATAATTGTTCAGACACGCTCAAGGATCATGGCAATGCCCTGACCGACACCAATGCACATCGTACACAGCGCATAGCGCCCTTTACGACGGTGCAACTCGTTGCTGGCGGCCAGCGCCAGACGGGCTCCGCTCATCCCCAGGGGATGGCCTAAGGCAATCGCGCCACCGTTAGGGTTAACGTGCGGCGCATCGTCCGCCAGCCCCAGCTCGCGCAGGACGCCCAGCGCCTGGGAAGCAAAGGCTTCATTCAGTTCGATAACGTCCATATCGTTGATGCTCAGCCCGGCGCGCTCCAGCACGCGGCGGGTGGCGGGCACCGGACCCAGCCCCATCAGACGCGGCTCAACCCCGGCGGTGGCCATCGCCACGATGCGGGTACGCGGGGTTAAGCCCTGCGCCGCCGCCATCTCTTCGCTGGCGATAATCAGCGCCGCGGCACCGTCGTTCACGCCGGACGCGTTACCGGCGGTGACCACGCCGCCCGCGCGGAACGGGGCTTTCAGACCGGCCAGCATCTCCAGAGTGGTGTCCGGGCGGAGATGTTCGTCATGCACCACTTCGGTGACTGCCCCTTTCTTGCCCTTAATCATCACCGGCACAATCTCCTGGGCCAGAATGCCGTTGGCCTGGGCCTGAGCGGTACGCTGCTGGCTGCGGAACGCGAAGGCGTCCTGGTCTTCGCGGGAAATTCTTAACAATTCCGCTACATTCTCTGCCGTTTCCGGCATGCTGTCAGAACCAAATTGCTGCGCCATGAGCGGGTTCACAAAACGCCAGCCGATGGTGGTATCAAAAATTTCATTCTGGCGCTGGAAGGCGCTGGTGGCTTTGCCCATCACAAACGGCGCGCGGGACATCGACTCCACGCCCCCGGCAATCATCAGGTCGCCATCACCGGCGCGAATGGCGCGAGCCGCGAAGCCAATTGCATCCAGCCCGGAACCGCACAGACGGTTCAGGGTGGTGCCGGAGACGGTCTGCGGCAGCCCGGCCAGCAGCAGGGACATGCGCGCCACGTTACGGTTGTCTTCCCCCGCCTGGTTGGCGCAGCCAAAGATCACATCGTCGATGCGCTCCGCATCCAGACCCGGGTTACGCGCCAGCAACTCGCGCAGCGGAATAGCGCCGAGATCGTCCGCGCGAACCCCAGACAACGCACCGGCATAGCGGCCGATGGGGGTACGGATCCCGTCACAAATAAAGGCGTCACGCATTATGCTTCTCCTGTGATCGTGCCGCCGATGCGGTGGGATTTCCCACGGAACAGGGCAACGGTTTTTTGTTGTTGGTTAACGATTTCAATGTCGTACACGCCGGTCAGCTGGCCCTGATGACGCACCTGCGCTTTCGCGGTGAGCCTGTCACTGGCAAACGCCGGGCGAACAAAATCAATGGTGCAGCCCGAGGCCACCGCCGCCAGCCCCTGACTGTTGCAGGCGTAGGCGAAGGCGGTATCGGCGAGGGTAAAGAGCTGGCCGCCGTGGCAGGTTTTATGGCCGTTGAGCATCTGCGGCGTGACGGTCATGGTCAGCACCGCGACGCCGTCATCCATCTCGATAATGTCGATGCCATAGGCCTGGGCGCAGGCATCGTTTTCATACATGGCGCGGGCGTTGCGCCAGGCGTTATGACTCATAGCTACTCTCCAGAAGCGCGCGCTGGCGCAGCAGGGATGAAGGACGGTAACGCTCTTCGCCGTAATGGCGTTGCAGGTTTTCCAGAAGGATCAGCAGACGCTGCCAGCCAAGCTGTTCTCCCCAGGCCAGCGGACCGCGCGGATAGTTCACCCCGAGGCGCATGGCGGTATCGATATCCTGTTCGCTGGCGACCCCTTTTTGCAGGGCGTCGAGGGCTTCGTTGACGATCATCGCCACCGTGCGCCAGATAATCAGGCCCGGATAATCCGCCACCTGCAGCACGCGCTTGCCCTGCTGCTGGAAATAGCCCACCGCTTTCAGGGTGGCGGCGGTCGGGTTGCTGGCGGCGGCGGCAATCACCGTCACGTCGGCTTCCTGCCTGTCGAACACCACCACCGGCTGGGCGTAGCGGTTCGCCAGCGCCTGGGCGGTCTCACCCTGAGTTTCAATCAACAGTACGCCGCCGATATCGGTGACACCGTCACTTCTCTTTTGCTGTTGCGTGACACTGTCACTACCTACGACATGCTCAAACCAGTTCACCGCAGGCTTTTCGTTGCGCCAGTTGTAGACGCCCTGCCCGCTCTTCTTACCGAAACGCCCGGCCAGCACCAGCTCCTGCTGCACTAGCGACGGCAGGAAGCGGCGCTCCTGCCAGAAGGCGTTGAAAACCGAACAGGTGACGGCGAAGTTGACGTCCTGGCCGATCATGTCGGTCAGCTCCAGCGGCCCCATCGGGAAGCCCGCGCCTTCGCGCAGCGCGGCGTCGATAACTTCCGGGGCGGCAACCTGCTCTTCCAGCGCGCGCCAGGCTTCAGCGTAGTACGGACGCGCCACGCGGTTAACGATAAAGCCCGGCGTGGACTGGCAGCGCACCGGCTGCTTGCCCCAGCGTGTTGCCAGTTCCATCAACTGGGCCACCACCTCTTCAGAGGTCGCCAGCCCGCTCACCACTTCCACCAGCTTCATCACCGGTGCCGGGTTAAAGAAGTGCAGCCCCGCCACGCGCTCAGGGTGGCGCAGGTCGGCGGCGATAGCGGTAATGGAGATGGACGAGGTGTTGCTGGTCAGCAGCGTTTTCGCCGGGCAGATCTCTGCCAGCTGCGTGAACAGCGCTTTTTTGACCGCCATCTGTTCGGAGGCGGCTTCAATCACCAGGTCCGCCGCCGCCAGCGAGTGAATGTCAGTGACCGGCACCAGGCGCTGGAGCGTCTGTTCAGCGTCGTGTGCGCCCAGCTTGCCGCGCGCCACGCGGGATTCGAGACGGCCGCGGATGCCGTCGATGGCGCGGGAGATGGCGTCGGCGTTGATGTCATACACCAGAACCGGATGCCCGTGGCTGGCCGCCACTTCAGCAATGCCTGCGCCCATAATGCCGCTGCCAATGACCGCTACGGTATGAATCGTCATCTTATTTCCCCGTAAACTGCGGTGCGCGTTTGTTGAGGAAGGCGCTGACCCCTTCGCGGTAGTCGGCGCTGCGCCCGGCCAGGCGCTGATAGTCGCGCTCCAGATCCAGCTGCGCGTCCAGGGTGTTGGTTTCCGCGGCGTTGATCGCCTGCTTGATCAGACCTAAGCCAAAGGTCGGCTGCGCGGCCAGATGCACGGCCAGCTGGCGGGCGGTGTCGGTCAGTTCGGCGTCGTCCACCACCTGCCAGATCATCCCCCAGGCGTGCGCCTGCTCGGCGCTGATTTTCTCGCCCAGCAGCGCCAGGCCCATCGCCCGGGCGCGGCCCGTCAGGCGCGGCAGCAGCCAGGTGCCGCCAGAATCCGGCACCAGACCGAGCTTGCTGAAGGCCATCACAAAGTTCACCGAGCGGGCGGCAATGACGATGTCGCAGCCCAGCGCCAGGGTTGCTCCGGCACCGGCGGCCACACCGTTCACCGCGCAGATCACCGGCTTGGGCAGTTTTGCCAGACGGCGCACCAGCGGGTTGTAAAACTTCTCCACCGACATCCCGAGGTCCGGGGCCGGACTGTTCGGGTCGACGTTACGGTCGTTCAGATCCTGCCCGGCGCAAAAACCGCGACCGGCACCGGTGACCAGCAGGCAGCGCACGGTATCGTCGCGCTCCGCCTGCTTCAGGCACGCCGCCAGCTGCTGGTGCATCTCCTCATTGAAGCTGTTGAGACGCTCCGGGCGGTTCAGGGTGATGGTCATTACGCCCTGCTCAACGTGACTCAGAATGAAATCCATGGTTAGCGTCCTTTAAATTCGGGGGTGCGTTTTTGCAAAAAGGCGTCGATCCCTTCCCGGCGATCGTCGGTGGCCGCCAGCAGGGTAAACAGCTGACGCTCCTGGGCCAGCCCGGCCTGTAAGGCCACTTCCTGGGACTGGCGCAGCGCCTGCTTCGCCGCCTGCAATGCCAGCGGGGAGTGGCGCGCCATCAGCGCCGCCTGCTGCAGGGCATATTCAAGGGTCAGGGATTCAGGGTAAATATCGCTCACCAGCCCTGCCGCCAGCGCCTGACGGGCGGTGATGCTCTCCCCGGTCAGGACCATTTTGCTGGCAAGGGATTTGCCCACGCTGCGGATCAGGCGCTGGGTGCCGCCTGCGCCAGGCATGATGCCTAAAGTAATTTCCGGCAGACCGAAACGGGCATTCTCCCCGGCGATGACCACATCGCAGAGCAGCGCCAGCTCGCAGCCAGCGCCCAGGGCATAGCCGTTCACGGCGGCGATCAGCGGCTTGTTGAAGGCGTTTATCCGCGCCCACAGCTGGGGGCGAATGTCGTTGAGGGTGGCGGGCAGATCTTTTTCCGCCATCTCGTTCAGATCGGCCCCGGCGGCGAAGAAGCGTTCGTTCCCGGCAATCACGCACACCGAGATTTCGCTGTCCGTCGCGGCGGCTTCGAGAGTGGTCGCCAGTTCGCCCAGCAAGGCATTGTTCAGCGCGTTGCGGGCCGCCGGGCGATTGAGGGTCAGGTGCAGCACCCGTCCGTGACGGGCGACAATCAGGTCGCTCATGCCATCCCCTTCGCGTCAAAGTCCACCACCACGTCGCTGGTCAGCGGCAGGGCCTGACAGCTCAGGACGTAGCCCGCCGCCAGTTCATCCGGCTCGAGGCTGTAGTTGGTGACCATATCCACTTTGCCGCGCACCACTTTGCATTTACAGGTGGCGCAGACCCCGCCCTTACAGGCGTACGGCAGATCGGCACCCTGACGCAGAGCGGCGTCGAGAATGCTCTCGTCGTCGGCGGTGAGGACGATCTCTCGGTCGCGTCCGTCCTGGCGCACCGTCACTTTCTGCCCTTCGGCCTGCACCGTATGGGTACGCTTGACGGTCGAGCCCGGCGTGTTGAAGCGCTCGAGATGCAGCGATTTTTCCGGCATGCCCAGCGCTTTCAGCGTCTGTTCGGCTTCGTCCATCATCGCCGCCGGGCCGCAGATAAAGGCTTCGTCAAACTGGCTGAAGTCGATTAAGTGTTTTCCCAGCGCCTGCAGTTTTTCACCGTCGATGCGCCCGTGCAGCAGCTCGCTGTCCAGCGTCTCCTGGCTGAAGATGTTGACCACCTGCAGGCGGGTCGGATAGCTGTCCTTCAGGTCGGCCAGCGCCTGGCGGAACATCATGCTCTGGCTGCTGCGGTTACCGTAGATCAGCGTGAAGTGGCTGTTCGGTTCGGTGGTCAGGGTGGTGGCAATGATCGCCAGCATCGGGGTGATGCCGGAGCCCGCGGCAATCGCCAGATAGCAGCCTTCACGTTCGGCCAGCGGCTGATAGCCAAAATGACCCTGGGGCACCATCACCTCCAGCGCCATTCCCTGTTTGATCTCATCCCGGGCATAGCGCGAGAAGCGGCCGCCGTCGATGGCTTTCACCGCCACGCTGATTTCGCCGGTACGGGCGCTGCGGCAGATGGAGTAGCAGCGGCGCAGCTCTTCGCCCGCAAGATGAGCTTTCAGCGTCAGATGCTGGCCCGGACGGAAGCGATACGCTTCCTGTAATGCCTGGGGAACCGCGAAGGTGATGGTCACCGCATCGCGGGTTTCGGGTTCCACTTTTGCCACCGTTAAGGAATGAAACGTTGTCATGGCGACCTCAGATACATTTGAAATAGTCGAAGGGTTCACGGCAGCTGTCGCAGCGATACAGCGCTTTGCAGGCCGTGGAACCAAATTCACTGATAAGCGTGGTGCGGGTGCTGGCGCAGCGCGGACAGGTCACCTCGGCGGGCAGATGCGCGTGGCAGCTGTGTCCGGCCGGGGGGCTGATGCCGTACTGACGCAGGCGCTCCCGGGCGTCCGGGGTCATCCAGTCTGTAGTCCACGCCGGGTCGAGCTGGATGGTAATCTGCACCGGGGCATAGCCGTGGGCGGTCAGCGTGTCGCGGATCGCCCCCATCAGATGGTCGGTGGCCGGACAGCCGGAATAGGTCGGCGTAAAGCCGATGGCCCAGCCTTCACCCTGCGGGGTAACGCTGCGCACCATGCCCAGATCGGTAATGGTCAGCACCGGGATCTCCGGGTCCGGGATCTGGCTTAACAGAGACCAGATCTGCGGGACGGCGGCGGGTGCGAGTTCGACGGCATGTTGCATAGTGTTCTCCTGCTTTACCACTGCTGGCCGGGGTACACGCGCTGGAGATATTGCATCTCTGCCAGCATCGGTCCCAGATGTTCGGTGTGCAGCCCTTTTCGACCGCCGGTACGGTAAGCGGACTCGGACGGTACGCTCAGCGTCGCCTCGTTCAACCCGGCAAACACTTCCGCTTCCCACTCGTCGCGCAGGCTGCGCGGGTCGACGGCAATCCCGTCGGCGGCCAGAGCCAGATCAATCTCGTCGGCCTCGAACAGTTCGGCGGTAAAGCGCCACAGGTCGTTCACCGCCTGCTGCATTTTTTGCCCCGACACCTCGGTGCCGTTGCCCAGACGCTCCAGCCAGCCGCGGCTGAAGCGCAGGTGGTAGCGGGCTTCTTTGATGGATTTGGCGGCGATGGCGGCAAGCTGCGCGTCGCGGCTCTGGGTCAGACGGGTAAACAGCGCCACGTGCCAGGCGTCGATAAAGTACTGCCGGGCGATGGTGTCGGCGAAGTTGCCGTTCGGCTGTTCCACCAGCAGCAGGTTGCTGAACTGGCGTTCGTCGCGCTGGAACGCCAGCGTATCTTCGTCCCCCGCCCCTTCAAGCTCGGCGGCGTAGGTTAAGAAGTTGCGCGCCTGACCCAGCAGGTCGAGGCCGATATTGGCCAGCGCGAGGTCGATCTCCAGTTCCGGGGCATGGCCACACCAGGCGCCCAGACGTTGAGAGAGCACCAGCCCGTTATCACCCAGGCGCAGAACATATTGCGTTAACGTTTTCATCCCTGCCTCACATGTGCTCAATGCCATCAGGGATGGTGTAGAACGTCGGATGGCGGTAGACCTTGCTTTCCGCCGGATCGAAGAACTCACCGCGCTCTTCCGGCTGCGAGGCGACGATTTCACTCGCCTTCACCACCCAGATGGAGCAGCCTTCGCTGCGGCGGGTGTAGGCATCGCGGGCGTTTTCCAGCGCCATGCGGTCATCGGCGGCATGCAGGCTGCCCACGTGACGGTGGGATAAACCCTGTTTGCTGCGGACAAAAACTTCGTACAACGGCCAGTATGTTTTGCTCATCTTGATTCCCCTTACGCAACCTTGCGGGCGTGTTGTTTTTCTGCGTGCGCCAGTGCGGCTTCGCGCACCCACGTCCCCTCTTCCCAGGCTTTATTCTTGGCGGCCAGGCGTTCGTGATTACAGACCCCTCGCCCGTTGATAACGTCGTCGAACTCCTGCCAGTCGATCTCACCAAAACGGTAGTGACCGCTTTCGGCGTCAAAGTGCAGATCCGGGTCCGGGACGGTCATGCCCAGCATTTCCACCTGCGGCACGGTGTTGTCGACAAAGCGCTGACGCAGCTCGTCGTTGCCAAAACGTTTGATCTTCCAGGCCAGGCTGCGGGCGCTGTTCGGCGAGTTGTCGTCGTTCGGGCCAAACATCATCAGGGCAGGCCACCAGAAGCGGTTGATAGCGTCCTGCAGCATCTGGCGCTGGGCTTCGCTGCCCTGGGCCAGCGCCATGCAGGCTTCAAAGCCCTGACGCTGGTGGAAGCTCTCTTCTTTACAGATTTTCACCATCGCCCGGGCATAGGGGCCATAGGAGGTACGGCACAGCGCCACCTGGTTAACGATGGCCGCGCCATCCACCAGCCAGCCGATCACGCCGATATCCGCCCAGCTCAGGGTGGGGTAGTTAAAGATGGAGGAGTACTTCATCTTGCCGTCGAGCATCTTCTGGTAGATGTCTTCCCGCGCGCAGCCCAGCGTTTCCGCCGCGCTGTAGAGATAGAGGCCGTGCCCGGCTTCGTCCTGCACTTTCGCCAGCAGGATGGCCTTGCGGCGCAGCGTCGGGGCGCGGGTGATCCAGTTACCTTCCGGCAGCATGCCGACAATTTCGGAGTGTGCATGCTGGCCGATCTGGCGGATCAGCGTCTTACGGTACGCGTCAGGCATCCAGTCCTGGGGCTCGATGGCCGTCTCTTGCGCGATGCGCTGCTCAAAGCGTTGTTCTTCCGTCACGTCATCACCCTTTTGATTCGCTTAGCCAGTAATTCGTGTTCAATAATGAATCACGTTGTTTAATAAAAGTTACACAAAGGTTAATGATAAACCCAAGATCCCTTTGTCTGTTTTGTGATGAGGCTCGCAAGACATTTCTGAAGCCCAGGCATAGCAAGGCCTGCCTCAGTAGAGAAGATATAGCGAGATCACAATGTTAATAAATCATTAACAAGAAACTTGCTTTTTATGATTCACAAACGAACTATCTATAGTGAAATCACGAACCATCTGGAGAGAAAGATGCAGCAGTTAGCCAGCTTCTTATCCGGCACCTGGCAGTCTGGCCGGGGCCGTGAGCGCACCATTCAACACGCCATCAGCGGCGAATCCCTCTGGTCCGTTACCAGCGAAGGGCTGGACATGGCCGCCGCGCGTCGCTACGCCATCGAGAAAGGCGGCGAATCACTTCATGCCATGACCTTTATTGAGCGCGCCGCGATGCTGAAAGCGGTGGCTAAACATCTGTTGAGTCAGAAAGAGACGTTCTATGCCCTGTCGGCACAGACCGGGGCGACCCGCGCCGACAGCTGGGTGGATATCGAAGGCGGGATCGGCACCCTGTTTACCTTTGCCAGCCTCGGCAGCCGCGAGCTGCCGGACGATACCCTGTGGCCGGAAGATGAGCTGATCCCGCTCTCAAAAGAGGGCGGATTTGCCGCGCGCCACGTCCTGACCTCCAAATCGGGCGTTGCGGTGCACATCAACGCCTTTAACTTCCCCTGCTGGGGGATGCTGGAAAAACTGGCTCCGACCTGGCTGGCCGGAATGCCGGCGATAATCAAGCCGGCCACCGCCACCGCCCAGGTAACTCAGGCGATGGTGAAAGCCATTGTCGACAGCGGCCTGGTGCCGGACGGCGCTATTAGCCTGATCTGCGGCGGCGCGGGGGATCTGCTGGACCAGCTCGACCACCAGGACGTGGTGACCTTTACCGGCTCTGCCGTTACCGGCCAGTCGCTGCGCGTGCACCCGAACATCGTTGCGAAATCCATTCCGTTCACCATGGAAGCCGACTCCCTGAACTGCTGCGTGCTGGGGGATGACGTCACCCCGGAGCAGCCGGAGTTTGCGCTGTTTATCCGCGAAGTGGTGCGGGAGATGACCGCCAAAGCCGGGCAGAAATGTACCGCTATCCGCCGCATCATCGTGCCGCAGGCGCAGGTGGAGGCCGTCAGCCAGGCGCTGATCGCCCGTCTCGAGAAAGTGGCGGTTGGCGATCCGGCGCAGGAAGGGATCAAAATGGGTGCCCTGGTCAACGCCGATCAGCGTGCCGACGTGCAGGAGAAAGTGGATGCGCTGGTCTCCGCTGGCTGCCAGGCGCTGTTGGGCGGTAAAGCCGACCTGACTGCCGCCGGGGCCTTCTTCCCGCCGACGCTGCTGTTCTGCCCGCAGCCGGACGAAACCCCGGCGGTTCACGCCACCGAAGCCTTCGGCCCGGTCGCGACCCTGATGCCGTATCAGTCCCGCGAACACGCCATGGCCCTGGCCCGCGCCGGTGAAGGCAGCCTTGCCGGGACGCTGGTCACCGCCGATCTGCGTCTGGCGCGACAGTTTATCGCCGGGGCCGCCCGCGCCCACGGTCGTATCCAGATCCTCAACGAAGAGTCGGCCAAAGAGTCCACCGGCCACGGCTCGCCGCTGCCGCAGTTGGTACACGGCGGCCCGGGCCGCGCGGGTGGCGGCGAAGAGCTGGGCGGCCTGCGGGCGGTGAAACACTACCTGCAGCGCACCGCCATTCAGGGCAGCCCGAGCATGCTGGCCGCCATCAGCCAGCAGTGGGTGCGCGGTGCACAGGTGCAGGAGGATCGAATCCATCCGTTCCGCAAATACTTCGAGGAGCTGCAGCCGGGCGACAGCCTGCTGACCCCGCGCCGCACCCTGACCGAGACCGATATCGTCAACTTTGCCTGCCTGAGCGGGGATCATTTCTACGCCCACATGGACAAGATTGGTGCGGCGGAGTCAATCTTCGGCGAGCGCGTGGTGCACGGTTACTTCCTGATCTCCGCCGCGGCGGGGCTGTTCGTCGACGCGGGCGTCGGGCCGGTGATCGCCAACTACGGTATGGAAAACCTGCGCTTTATCGAGCCGGTGAAGCCGGGCGACACCATCCAGGTGCGTCTGACCTGCAAGCGCAAGACGCTGAAGAAACAGCGCTCGGCGGAAGAGAAACCGACCGGCGTGGTGGAATGGGCGGTTGAGATCTTCAATCAGCATCAGCAGCCGGTGGCGCTCTACTCCATCCTGACCCTCGTCTCACGGCAGCACGGAGATTTCGACGCCTGATCCCCCTCCCTCCGGGTAACGTCGCGCACGTTACCCGGCTTCTGGCACATCTGACAAAACATCTGGCAAATGCAGGCAAACACTACGCACAGCGATATTGCTATGTTGGCAATGACTAAACCGCGCGCAGAACAGCGGTCCCGAGTGGATAACAACACATACAACAGAGGTTAATCATGGGAAGCTCCTCCATTTTTTCTCCACGTAAAACGGCGCTGGCGTTGGCCGTTGCTTATCTCTTTTCCGGTCAGGTGCTGGCTCACGGTGGTGAAGCGCATATGGTCGAGATGGATAAAACCCTGACCGACTTTGGCGCGGATGTGCAGTGGGATGACTATGCCCAGATGTACACCATCAGCAAAGACGGAGCCTTCATCAAAGTGAAGCCGGGCGCAACGACCGCCATCGTCAACGGCAAGCCGCTCACCCTGCAGGTGCCGGTGGTGATGAAAGAAAACAAGGCCTGGATCTCCGATACCTTTGTCAACGATGTGTTCCAGTCCGGTCTTGACCAGACCTTCCAGGTGGAGAAGACCCCGCACCCGCTGAATGCCCTCTCCGCGGATGAGATCAAACAGGCCGTCGAGATTGTGAAAGCCTCGCCGGACTTTAAACCGAACACCCGCTTTACCCAGATCGCCCTCGCCGAGCCGGAAAAAGCCAAAGTGTGGGATTTCGTGCTGAACGGCACGGCGGTGGATGCGCCGCGTCAGGCCAATATCACCATGCTGGATGGTAAATTTATTATCGAAGCCCTGGTGGATCTGAAGGATAAGAAAATCCTGCACTGGGAGCCGATCAAGGACGCCCACGGCATGGTGCTGCTGGATGACTTTATGGCGGTGCAGAACATCGTGACCTCCAGCCAGGAGTATGCCGACGCCCTGAAAAAACGCGGCATCAACGACCCGAAAAAGGTGATGGCCACCCCGCTGACCGTCGGCTTCTTTGACGGTAAAGATGGCCTGAAGCAGGAAGACAGGCTGCTGAAAGTGGTGAGCTACCTGGATACGGGCGACGGCAACTACTGGGCGCATCCGATTGAAAACCTGGTGGCGGTGGTCGACCTGGTTGAGAAGAAGATCGTCAAAATTGAAGAAGGCGCAATTGTGCCGGTGCCGATGCAGTCCCGTCCTTATGATGGCCGCGACCGCGAGCCGGTAGAGCATAAACCGCTGGAGATCGTGGAGCCCGAGGGCAAGAACTACACCATCACCGGCAATATGATCCACTGGCAGAACTGGGACTTCCACCTGAGCCTGGATTCCCGCGTCGGGCCGATCATCTCCACCGTCACCTTTAACGATAACGGCAAAAAACGCCAGGTGATGTACGAAGGTTCGCTGGGTGGGATGATCGTCCCTTACGGCGACCCGGACGTGGGCTGGTACTTCAAGGCGTATCTGGATTCCGGCGACTACGGCATGGGCACCCTGACCTCTCCGCTGGTGCGCGGCAAAGATGTGCCGTCCAACGCCGTGCTGCTGAATCAGACCATCCCGGACTACACCGGTGCGCCGATGGAGATCCCGCGTGCAATGGCGATTTTCGAACGCTACGCCGGGCCGGAGTATAAGCACCAGGAGATGAACCAGCCGAACGTCAGCACCGAGCGTCGTGAACTGGTGGTGCGCTGGATCAGCACCGTGGGGAACTACGACTACATCTTCGACTGGATCTTCCACGAAAACGGCACCATCGGCATCGATGCCGGGGCGACCGGTATCGAAGCGGTGAAAGGCGTGATGGCGAAAACCATGCACGATCCGAGCGCCAAAGACGATACGAAATACGGCACCCTGATCGACCACAACATCGTCGGCACCACCCACCAGCACATCTACAACTTCCGTCTGGATATGGACGTGGATGGCACCAACAACACCCTGGTGGCGATGGATCCGGAAGTGAAGCCGAACACCGCTGGCGGCCCGCGTACCAGTACCATGCAGATCAACCAGTACAACATCGACAGCGAGCAGCAGGCGGCGCAGAAATTTGACCCGGGCACCATTCGTCTGCTGAGCAACACCAGCAAAGAGAACCGCATGGGCAACCCGGTCTCTTACCAGATCATCCCGTACGCGGGCGGCACACACCCGGTAGCCACCGGCGCGAAATTCGCACCGGACGAGTGGATCTATCACCGCCTGAGCTTTATGGATAAACAGCTGTGGGTGACCCGCTACCATCCAAACGAGATGTACCCGGAAGGGAAATTCCCGAACCGCTCCACCAAAGATCAGGGGCTGGGGCAGTTCAGCAAGGATAACGAGTCGCTGAATAACCAGGATGACGTGGTGTGGATGACCACCGGCACCACCCACGTGGCGCGAGCGGAAGAGTGGCCGATCATGCCAACCGAGTGGGTGCATACCCTGCTCAAACCGTGGAACTTCTTCGACGAGACGCCGTCGTTAGGTAAGAAGAAAGAGGCGCAGTAAGTGAGTGTAAAAGGCCGGGCGAATGCCCGGTTTTTTTTGCCCGTTAATGACTTGCCGATCGGCCTATCGTGCTTATAGTGAGTATTATCTTTTGCTTTTTTTTGGGTTAAGCATTGTTACGTCGAAAATCTTCAAGCCTTCGGACAGAACCTTTTTCACGCAGGGACATGGTCACACGCGGGCTAATCATCAGCATTCCCTGGCTGGCGCTGGTTAACATCACCTTTGCCCTGCTGGTTCTGTTGCGAAACTGGCTATTCAGCGACATCGACCGTCTTTACGAGGTCGGCACGGCCCGTGCCGCGACGATAGATCTGCTAATGCTGACGGTAATCGTCCTGTTTAGCCTCTCCCTGCTGCTGGTCTGGCGCAAAAAGCGGGGGCTGAGTCTGCTGTTGCTGCTGGCGGGGCTGATCTGGTCCTTCTGTAGCGTCTGGTTTATCGCGCATCTGCAATTGCCGTTCGCCTGGCCGCTCTGCACCACTCTCCTGATGACCTCTCTGGCCGCGCTCTATTTTTATCCCGTCGGGCTTGTCTGCTATGCACTGCCGCTGTGGATCGCTATGCCCGTTGCCAGCGTGATGCTGAACCAGGGCGTCAGTCTGCGCTTTCTGGTGGTGTGGCTTATCTTTACGGGGATCCTGGTCTACGGACGGTTTATTTTACTGCGCTGGTTTGACGAGGCCTGGCTGCGCCATCAGCAGAATCAGGCGCTGATTGCCCGCCTGGACGCTCTGGCGCATCAGGACCCACTCACCGGCACCGCCAACCGCCGGGCGATGGAGGCGGTGCTGGAAAACGCCGTCGAACAGGACAAAGGTTTTGCGCTGATCATGCTCGATGTGGATCAGTTCAAGCGCTACAACGATTTTTACGGGCATCAGGCCGGGGATGAATGTCTGGCGGCGGTGGCGCTGGCGCTAAAAAAAGTGGTGCGCAGCCCGGACGATGTGGTGTCGCGCTACGGTGGCGAGGAGTTTCTGCTGATCCTGTTTGATGCGACGGAAAAAGTTGCGGAACGGGTGGCAGCGCGCATTCAGGAGAGTCTGCGCACCGCGGCAATTCCGCATGCCGCCTCAACGGTCAGCGACAGCGTCACGGTCAGCATGGGGATCGCTTCGATGACCGTTGGTCAAACGGCCTGCGAGGTGATTGCCCAGGCCGACGCCGCGCTGTACCGGGCGAAAAATGCAGGACGAAACCGCTGGTCCTGCTAAGGGTGCGGATTTTTGGTTCGGTGCGGTTTGGTGTCGGGTGGCGGCTGCGCCTTACCCGACCTACAGACGGCACTGTGCGGTTTTTTGTCGGGTGGCGGCTGCGCCTTACCCGACCTACGGGTGAACACAAGGTCGTAGGCCCGTGCAAGCGCAGCGCCGCCGGACGTTAGTACCTTACGCACACCGATTTGGTTTCACACCAGCCGTCCAGCCAGTCAGGGCCGAAATCACGCCCGGTGCCGGACTGCTTCATGCCGCCGAACGGCAGGTTGGCGTCGATCAGGGTATGGCTGTTCACCCACACTGTGCCGGCCTGCAGGCGGTCGGTGTACTCCAGCGCTTTGCTGATGTTTTGCGTCCAGACGCTGGCGGTCAGACCGTATTCGGTATCGTTCGCCAGGCGTAATGCCTCTTCGCCGTCGGCGACGCGCACCAGGTTCACCACCGGGCCAAACACCTCTTCGCGGGTCAGGCGCAGGCTGGCGTCCGGGTTCACCACCAGCGTTGGCGAGACATAGTAACCCTGGTCGTTGGGACCACGATTACCGGTAATCAGCTCCGCCTGACGCGACTGGGCCTCGTCGAGGAAGGTCTGCACCTTGTCACAGTGGGCGCGGGAAACCAGCGGGTTGATGTGCGTATCCTGGGACATCCCCGGCCCGACGCTCAGGGATTTCACCGCCTGCTCAAAACCGCTCACCACGGTATCAAACAGCGGCGCTTCGATGTAAATACGCGAGCTGGCGGCGCATACCTGGCCCTGGTTGAGGAAGCTGCCGGTCATCAGCCCTTCGATCACCCAGGACGGATCGGCATCCTTCAGCACGATGGCCGGGTTTTTACCGCCCAGCTCCAGGGTTACGCCCATCAGGCGGTCGGCGGCGGAGCGCGCAATCTGTTTCCCGGTGGCGGTCGAGCCGGTAAAGCTCACTTTGGCGATATGCGGATGGTTAGTCAGCGCCGCGCCACACACCGCACCGCTGCCGGTGACCACGTTAAAGACGCCGTCCGGGATCCCGGCTTCACTTGCCAGTTCCGCCACGCGCAACAGGGTCAGCGGCGTGGTTTCGGACGGTTTGATCACGATAGAGCAACCTGCCGCCAGGGCAGGCATCACCTTCCACATGCCGATCAACAGCGGGAAGTTCCACGGCACGATCCCGGCTACCACGCCAATCGGCTCTTTGCGGGTCCAGGCCTGGTAGCGGGCGCCCTGCGGCATCGGAATGGAGAGATCCAGCGTCTTACCGGAAATTTTTGTCGTCAGCCCGGCGGTGTAGCGCATCCAGTTCAGGGTGCAGCCTACTTCAAATGCGCGGGAGATGTTAATGGATTTGCCCTGCTCGAGGGTTTCAAGCTGGGCCAGCTCCTCGGTGTGCTGCTCCACCAGATCGGCGAAGCGCAGCAGAATACGTTCACGCTCAGCGGGCAGTTTGCCACACCAACTGCGGGCCACGAAGGCGCGCCAGCCGGACATCACCGCCCGGTCGACATCCTGCGCGCTGGCATCGGCCGTGGAGGCAATCACCTGCCCGGTTGCCGGGTTATAGATATCCAGACGCTTTTCGCTGTCGGAGGCGGACGATTGTCCCTCAATCCAGAGACCGTGCTGGCGATCCAGAAATTGCTGCACGCTGTGCAGTACTGCGACCTGTGTATCAGACATAGCGATTCCTTATTATTCGCAGGGTGTCATCGCAGTCTATGATGGGTTTCGGCAATGCGCTTTTATCTGTGTGACATTCGCTTTGTCGGCTGTGACAGGCTCCGCAAAACGCGACAATACTGCCGTTTCGCTCTCTTCCTCCGCCGGATTTTTTGCAGGATTTCGCCCCCTGTCACGGGCAATTAGAAACATAAATGCAACAATGTTTAAACATTCACGACGTAGCGGGTAACACATGCGTGCAAACGAAACGGACAATTATCAGCAGTGGCTGGCGCAGATAAACCAGGTTTGCGGGAGTTTTGCGGCCCGGCCAATGAGCGGCGAGTTTTACGGTGAGCTGGAATCGACCTGGACCGGCAACCTGAAGCTCAGCACCGTTACTGCTGGCGGCGTGAATCTGTTTCGTACCCGCCAGGAGATAAAAACCAGCAACGATGCCTGGTTCTACACCGTGTTTCAGCTGGAAGGTGAAGCCGGGCTGGAGCAGGACGATCGGCAGATTGTGCTGAACGCGGGGGATATCACCCTGATCGACGCCTCCCGCCCCTGCTCGATCTACTGGCCGGAGAAATCCCGTCAGATCTCACTCCTGCTGCCGCGCCAGATCCTGGAGCAGCACTTCCGTTTTCAGGAGGTGAGCTGCGCGCAGAAACTCTCCCGCAGCCTGCCTACCGTGCAGCTCAGCTACCGTCTGCTGCAGGACAGCATGAACAACCCGGCACTGAGCGAGACCGAAAGCGAAGCCGCGCTGGAGGCGATGGTCTGCCTGCTGCGCCCGGTATTGCAGCAGCGTGAAACCGTGCAGCCGCGCAAGGAGCGTCAGTTTACTCAGGTCCTGACCCTGATCGACGACCATATTCAGGCTGAACACCTGCGCCCGGAGTGGATTGCGGCGGAATGCGGGATGTCGGTACGCAGCCTCTACCGGATGTTTGCCGAGAAAGGGCTGGTGGTGGCGCAGTACATTAAAAATCGCCGTCTGGATCTGTGCGCGCAGATGCTGCGCGGTGCCCGCGACGACGAAAAACTGGCGGGGATTGGCTACAGCTGGGGTTTTACAGACCATAGCCACTTCTCAACGGCGTTTAAGCAGCGCTTTGGGATTTCGCCAGGCGAATACCGCAAACGCCACCGCTGATCACTTCTGCATCCACTTGCCGTTGATCCCCTGGACGTACTCGCCGGGGCGGGCGCGTTGGACCAGTTTTGTCCCGGCCATTTTCGCCACTTCATCCACCGGTATGTTATTGCTGTCCGCCAGTTTCTGATAGCTGTCGGTGCGCGCCTTGTTGATCTGCTCAACCAGCGCCAGGGTTTCTCTGTCGTGACTGCGCGGGGCAATATACCCGCTCAGCGTCTCCCCGACGCGCCCCTCGGTGCGGGCCTCATTGAGGGTCAGCGCCAGCGCGGGCGCGCTGAGCAACAGGGTTAGCACAATCAGCGCAATGCGTTTTCTCATGGCGGCCTCAGAACAGATCGCTGCGCGATTTCAGCAGCGATTCCACGTCTTTATCCACTTTGATGTGGATTTCATGTTCAATTTTGACGTTCATGTTGATGGTGATCGGCTCCTTCGACGCCGCCACTTCAATCCTCGGCGTGCAGCCTGTGAGCGTCAAAATCACAATCGCGGTGAAGCCACCGGCCAGCTTTTTCATGGTTGTTCCTTACATTCCTTGCCTGTCGGACAGCGGTTATCCGGTAGTGCTGTGTGCTCCTCCAGCCACGTCTGCAGCTTGTCGCCAAAACGCAGGCTGCGCCAGAGGGTAAACACGTTCTCCTGATGGGTGTAGTTGAGATTAACGGCCTGCGTCTGGCCCTCGACGCGGCTGGCGCCACGCAGGGTCGAGGCGAGGGTTAATTCACCCAGATTATCTAAATTGAGTTTCGTCCACGACTGCGAAATTTCCATATAGCGAAGCCAGTTAATCGCGCCCCCCGCCGCCCCGTTCTCTTTGACCAGCGCATCGGCGGTGTCTTTATCGAGACGCAGGGTCATGGGGCCAGCGTTGGTCAGCCAGCCATCTTTGATGATCCACCTGTCGTTGTCCAGCCATAAGGGCAGCGCCCCGCTGAACGGCCCGGAGAGGGCAAACTGTTTGGGATTAATCGCGCTAATCAGTTCGCTGGAGGAGATGTTCTGCACCCGCAGAAGCGCCGCATCGTGCTGGGGCATGCGCAGCTGCTGCAGGGCCACTTTGCCGCCCAGCATATCGACGCTGACGTTGCTGAGCAGCAGCGGGTTCGGGTCGCTCCAGGGGTAATCGCCCTGCAGATCCGCAGTGATATTGCGGGCGGTGACCTGGTTTATCACTTCGCCAATGCGCAGCGTCACCGGGCCGTGGGCACCCAAGGACCAGGTGCCCTGGCCGAAGCGGAACGGCAGGACAAAATCGACGCCGTTGATTTTGTTGTCCGGCATCCAGACGCTGCCGCTTTTCAGCACCCCGTGACCACCGGCCTCAAAGCCCTGATCCGCCGCCGCAGAATAAGCCACCTGGGCATAAAGCTCGCCGTCCTTGAGGGTCATCTTCCAGTCCGGTGGGATCAGCGGCTGGAAGACGGTTAAGGACTGTTTTGGCCACCACGCCTGACCGCGCAGGCGCTCCCCGTCCCAGCGCCCGTTCAGCTGTACCGGGCCGATGGCCCGGGCATTGAGGGCGCCTTTGTAGTTGAAAAACGTCGGATCGCTGCCGTCGACGCTGAATTTGATGGTCGAAGGCGGTAATACGCTGCCGCCGGTGAAGGTGGTTTCTCCGGCATCGAAGGACAACGCGCCGCTGAAGTGCGGCTTCGCCGGATCTCGCTGCCAGCGGATCGGGCTATCCAGCACCATGCGTGGCGCGCTGGCATGCATTGTGCCGTACTTTAGCTGGTCGAAACCGGTGGAAAGCTCGCTGAGCTCAATCACGCTGTCGCGCCACTCGCCCCTGCCCGCCACGTCCCAGCGGGCCTGCATCGGCGTGAAATTACCCTCGCCCCAGTAGCGCCATTGCCACAGGCCGTTGTCCGGCAGGAAGTCGCTGGCCCGACCGTCGAGATGGAGGGTGAAATCTCCCATCTCCTGCTCATGGGCGCGCAAAATGGCCTGAAGACGCCCGTCGATGCCTTTACGGGTGAGCGCCACGCCAGCCAGCGGCCAGCGAACCTCGTCGATATTCAGGGAGTCGATAATCCGCCCCCGCGAGCGCAGCAGCGCCCCCGGCGCAAACGCCAGCCGGGGATCGGCGAGACTGCCGGTCAGCGTGGCGGGCAGCTTCGCGTAGAGCGTCAGGTCGTTCTGTTTGGCAATGCCCGTAAGCTGCATCGGCATGTTGCTGTTATCCATGCTCAGCTTGCCGGGACCAAAGGTCAGCACCGCGTTACCTTTCCCGGCGTCGCCCTGGGTGAGCACGTTCATCCGTCCGCTGATCGCGGCGTTCTCCGTCCCCTGCTGCCAGTTATCGATCTTAAGCCCCAGCCGTCCGCTGAGCGGAATGCCGGCCTGATCCCAGCGCCAGCGCCCGTCACTGATGGTGAGCTGTTCCGGGGTGATCTGCCAGGGAAGATCCAGCAGCGGCTCGCCGCTCTCCCGGGCAATCATCACCAGCTGGCCCTGATTGTCCTGCCACGTCAGTTCGCCATCCACAAGCGTTGGGATCTGCGGCACCGAGAAGGTCGCCACCGTATGCCCCTGCACCGGCAGGCCATCCGGCACCAGCGGCAGGGTAAATTCCCCCACCAGTTTTACCGGCTGGGGATTATCGGGGAGATGAAGCGTGACGTCGGTGACGGTCAGGGAACGCCCGCGTAGTTTTCCCCGCAGGCTAAACTTATCGCCGTGGTAGACAATTTCCTGCAGCGACGGCGTCAGCGAGGCGGTGAGTTTCCCCTCCCACGCCTGCCAGGGGGAGAGCGTCAGACGGTCGATGGTCAGCCAGGTGTTGGGCAGCAGGGATTGCCATTCGGCCAGGGTACGCGGTGCGGCGGGCGAAGGCTCGCTGGCGGGGATTTTACTCAGGCAGGCGCTGTTGAGATCCAGCGCGCCGATATTGATTTTCCAGCGGCTGGGGTGGCTGAGGGTGGCATCTTCGACGCGGGCAATTTCGCAGTCATCCACCAGATAGCGCAGATCGGAGATCACCAGCGCGTTGCGGGTTAAGCGCGGGCTTTTCTCAAAGGCGATGCGGGTCCCGGCGGGCAGCCAGATCCCGGCGAGCGTTGGCACCCACTGCGCAAGGGTCAGCAGCAGCGTCAACGGCAAAAGAATGATGAGCAGTAGTAGTGCGATCGCGGCTTTGTATGTACCCCTCATGGGCAGTTAATATCCTGATTTAGCGAAAAAATTAGCCGACAGTGCCGAATATTGTGGCATGTTTAGCCCGCCAGTTGAAGCGAACGCCATTTTTAAGGATAGTTGCTACATAATTATTCAGAGAACTTATTGAATTCAATAATATTTTATAAATTGTAAGATTATTTTAATCATGCTAACGTAATTGAAAACTCACTGGAGAAAGTCTTATGAAACTCGCTGTATACAGTACAAAGCAATACGACAAAAAGTATCTGCAGCATGTTAACGAGGAGTATGGCTTCGAACTTGAATTTTTCGACTTTCTGCTTAACGAAAAAACCGCCAAAACCGCACATGGTTTTGATGCAGTCTGTATTTTCGTTAACGATGACGGCAGTCGTCCAGTGCTGGAAGAGCTGAAAAAACAGGGTGTGAAGTACATCGCTCTGCGCTGCGCGGGCTTCAACAACGTGGATCTGGATGCGGCGAAAGAGCTGGGTCTGCAGGTGGTGCGCGTTCCGGCCTATTCGCCGGAAGCGGTGGCGGAACATGCTATCGGCCTGATGATGTCCTTAAACCGCCGTATTCACCGCGCGTATCAACGCACCCGTGACGCGAACTTCTCTCTGGAAGGTCTGACCGGGTTTACCATGTACGGCAAAACTGCCGGGGTGATCGGCACCGGTAAAATCGGCGTGGCGGCACTGCGGATCCTGAAAGGATTTGGTATGCGTCTGCTGGCGTTTGACCCGTACCCAAGCGCAGCCGCGCTGGAACTGGGCGTGGAGTATGTCGACCTGCCGACCCTGTATGCGGAATCCGACGTGATCTCCCTGCACTGCCCGCTGACCGCCGACAACTACCATCTGCTGAACCAGAGCGCCTTCGACCAGATGAAAGATGGTGTGATGATCGTCAACACCAGCCGCGGTGGTCTTGTTGATTCTCAGGCCGCTATCGAAGCCCTGAAAACCCAAAAAATCGGCGCGCTGGGGATGGACGTGTACGAGAACGAACGCGATCTGTTCTTTGAAGATAAGTCTAACGACGTTATTCAGGATGACGTGTTCCGCCGCCTGTCCGCCTGTCACAACGTGCTGTTCACCGGCCACCAGGCGTTCCTGACCGCTGAGGCGCTGATCAGCATTTCAGAAACCACGCTGGGCAACCTGAGCCAGCTGGAGAAAGGCGAGAAGAGTCCGAACGCGTTGTTTTAAATTTTAGGGCGTGCCCTACAAGGATGTAGGGTCACTGCTCTTGAAGTGAACGGAACTACCCTCAGTGCGGTATGTTCCCCTCACCCTAACCCTCTCCCCAAAGGGGAGAGGGAATAAACCCCGCCCGGCGGCGCTACGCTTGCACGGGCCTACAAAACCCAAAACCCAATCCCCCGGACATTTCAGATTAACCCGCAAGACATTCCCATCCACCGCAATACACTATCCATTAGCTATTTACGCAGTGAATATACCGAGAAGAAAGATGAAAACGCTCGTCGCAGTAACACTCCTCAGCATGGCGCTGACAGGCTGTGTCAATCCAGGGAAAGCCTCTGTACAGGAAGAACAACTCCAGCAGCACCGCTTCGTGCTGCAAAGCATCAACGGCACCGCCATAGCCCCGGTCGCCACGCCGCCGGAAATCACGTTTGGCGAAAAAATGGCGGTATCAGGGGTGATGTGCAACCGCTTCAGCGGCCAGGGCAAGCTGTCTGATGGCGAGCTTAAGGTTAAGGAACTCGCCATGACGCGTAAACTGTGTACCGAGCCTCAGCTTAACGAGCTGGATCACGCCATTGGAACGATGCTGCGCAGCGGTACGCAGGTCGATCTGACGGAAGATGTGTTAACCCTGGCGACGGCCGAGTCGACGCTGGTGTTTAAACGCGCAGAGTAATCAGTAACTTCCGCACGAACCTACGGCAAGCGACTGTTCACTGCAGCGTTTGCCGTTAGGCAGCGCACACATGCCGATGGCAGAACCATCCAGCTGACGCGCAACGGACAGCGAGCCGCCAATCATGGCGCAATTGGCCTCTCCTGAACTGGACATGGCCGCCCTCATCCCCGGCGCGACGTGCGCGGCGGTTGCCTGCTGAACAGGTTCATTGCTACAGGCCGACAGTAACAAAGCGGCACACCCAACCCAAAATGCTGCGCGCATAATCTCTCCCCTCGTTGAATTGCAAAACCTATGCATAATAGGCACCCCACGCCCTGCCGTCGAGAGTCGAAGCGCGGTTTTATGCGCTGTGAAAACAATTGCAGATTAATTTCAGGCAAAAGTTTGATCAAACCATTGATGGCGTTAATGAGCAGGACACAAAAGCGAAAATCGTTTCAGCGCCCCTTTGCTAAACTTAAAAGATAACTACAGGCCCCGTCGAAGCGTCACGGGTCCCTCTTTTCTTTGCGCAATGTAAGGGTGTCATATGCAAACTATTGACGGTAATGGCGCAGTCGCGTCCGTCGCGTTTCGCACCAGTGAAGTGATCGCCATCTACCCCATTACACCCAGCTCAACCATGGCGGAACAGGCCGACGCCTGGGCCGGGAACGGGCTGAAAAACGTCTGGGGTGATACGCCTCGCGTGGTGGAAATGCAGTCGGAGGCCGGGGCGATTGCCACCGTCCACGGCGCGCTGCAGACCGGGGCGTTGTCCACCTCGTTTACCTCGTCCCAGGGGCTGCTGCTGATGATCCCGACGCTGTATAAGCTCGCGGGACAACTCACCCCATTCGTGCTGCACGTCGCGGCCCGCACCATCGCCACCCATGCGCTGTCGATTTTTGGCGATCACTCCGACGTGATGGCCGTCCGCCAGACCGGTTGCGCCCTGCTCTGCTCCGGCAGCGTGCAGGAGGCGCAGGATATGGCGCTGATCTCCCACATGGCGACGCTGAAAAGCCGCGTGCCGTTTATTCATTTCTTCGACGGTTTCCGCACCTCCCACGAGATTAACAAGATCAAGTCGATCGCCGATGACACGATCTTAAAGCTGCTGCCTCAGGCGGAGATTGACGCCCACCGCGCCCGCGCGCTGAACCCGGAACACCCGGTGATCCGCGGCACCTCCGCCAACCCGGACACCTACTTCCAGTCCCGCGAGGCGACAAACCCGTGGTACGACGCGGTGTATGACCATGTGGACCAGGCGATGGCAGACTTTGCCGCTGAAACCGGGCGCGAGTACAAGCCGTTTGAGTTTTACGGCCATCCGCAGGCGGAACGCGTCGTTGTGATCATGGGTTCCGCGATTGGCACCTGTGAAGAGGTGGTGGATGAACTGCTGCGCCGGGGCGAAAAAGTGGGCGTGCTGAAGGTGCGTCTCTACCGTCCCTTCTCGGCAAAACATCTGCTGGCGGCGCTGCCGGAAAGCGCGCGGTCGGTAGCGGTGCTGGATCGCACCAAAGAGCCCGGCGCTCAGGCCGAGCCGCTCTATCTGGACGTGATGACAGCCCTGGCGGAAGCCTTTAACAGCGGCGAGCGAGAGACGTTGCCGCGGGTGATTGGCGGGCGCTATGGCCTGTCGTCGAAAGAGTTTGGCCCCGAATGCGTACTGGCCATCTTTAACGAGCTGAGCGCCGCGAAGCCGAAGCCGCGCTTTACCGTCGGCATCTATGACGATGTCACCAATTTGTCCCTGTCGCTGCCGGAAAACACCCTGCCCTCCACCGCGAAGCTGGAAGCGCTCTTTTACGGGCTGGGCAGCGACGGCAGCGTGTCGGCCACCAAAAACAACATCAAGATCATCGGTAACTCCACGCCGTGGTATGCCCAGGGCTATTTCGTCTATGACTCGAAAAAAGCCGGTGGGCTGACGGTTTCTCACCTGCGCGTCAGCGAACAGCCGATCCGCTCGGCGTATCTGGTATCGCAGGCCGATTTCGTCGGCTGCCACCAGCTGCAGTTTATCGACAAATACCAGATGGCCGAGCGCCTGAAACCAGGCGGGATTTTCCTGCTGAATACGCCCTACAGCGCCGACGAGGTGTGGGCGCGCCTGCCGCAGGAAGTGCAGGCGGTACTGAACCAGAAAAAAGCGAAGTTCTATGTCGTTAACGCCGCCAGAATCGCCCGCGAATGCGGCCTGGCGGCGCGTATTAATACCGTGATGCAGATGGCGTTTTTCCATCTGACCCATATTCTGCCGGGCGACAGCGCGCTGATCGAGCTCCAGGGCGCGATTGCCAAAAGCTACAGCAGCAAAGGCCAGGAGCTGGTGGAGCGCAACTGGCAGGCCCTGGCGCTGGCGCGGGAGTCGCTGGCGGAAGTGCCGCTGCAGCCGGTGAATGTCCACAGCCCGAACCGCCCGCCGGTGGTGTCGGACGCGGCGCCGGACTTTGTCAAAACCGTGACCGCCGCGATGCTGGCCGGTCTGGGCGATGCCCTGCCCGTCTCTGCACTGCCGCCGGACGGCACCTGGCCGATGGGCACTACCCGTTGGGAAAAACGCAATATCGCCGAGGCGATCCCGATCTGGAAAGAGGAGCTGTGCACCCAGTGTAACCACTGCGTGGCGGCCTGCCCGCACTCGGCCATTCGCGCCAAAGTGGTATCACCGGAGGCGATGGAGAACGCCCCGGCCAGCCTGCACTCGCTGGATGTAAAATCCCGCGACATGCGCGGGCAGAAATACGTCCTACAGGTGGCGCCGGAGGACTGCACCGGCTGTAACCTTTGCGTGGAGGTCTGCCCGGCGAAAGACCGACAGAACCCGGAGATCAAGGCCATCAACATGATGTCGCGCCTTGAGCATGTGGAAGAGGAGAAAGTGAATTACGACTTCTTCCTCGATCTGCCGGAGATCGATCGCAACAGCCTGGAGCGCATCGATATCCGAACTTCGCAGCTGATCACCCCGCTGTTCGAATACTCCGGGGCCTGCTCCGGCTGCGGCGAGACGCCATACATCAAGCTGCTGACCCAGTTGTACGGTGACCGGATGCTAATCGCCAACGCTACCGGCTGTTCGTCCATTTACGGCGGCAACCTGCCGTCAACGCCATACACCACCGACGCCAACGGCCGTGGTCCGGCGTGGGCGAACTCGTTGTTTGAGGATAACGCTGAGTTTGGGCTGGGCTTCCGCCTGACGGTGGATCAGCACCGCGTGCGGGTAATGCGTCTGCTGGAACAGTTTGCCGATAAGATCCCGGCGGAGCTGAACACCGCCCTGCACAGCGAGGCGACGCCGGACGTGCGCCGTCAGCAGGTGGCCGAGCTGCGCCAGGCGCTGGCCGGGGTGGACGGTGCGGAGCAGCTGTTAACCGATGCCGATGCGCTGGTCGAGAAGTCAATCTGGCTGATTGGCGGCGACGGCTGGGCGTATGACATCGGCTTTGGCGGCCTGGATCATGTTCTGAGCCTTACCGAGAACGTCAATATTCTGGTGCTGGATACCCAGTGTTACTCCAATACCGGCGGTCAGGCATCGAAGGCGACGCCGCTGGGCGCAGTGACCAAGTTTGGCGAACACGGCAAACGCAAGGCGCGTAAAGATCTGGGCGTCAGCATGATGATGTACGGTCATGTTTATGTGGCTCAGATTTCGCTGGGTGCGCAGCTGAACCAGACGGTGAAAGCGATTCAGGAGGCGGAGGCCTACCCTGGCCCGTCGCTGATCATCGCCTACAGTCCTTGCGAAGAGCATGGCTACGATCTGGCGCTCAGCCACGATCAGATGCGCCAGCTGACCGCGACGGGCTTCTGGCCGCTGTACCGCTTTGACCCGCGTCGCGCCGATGAGGGCAAACTGCCGCTGGCGCTGGATTCTCGCCCACCGTCAGATGCGCTGGCAGAAACGCTGATGCAGGAACAGCGGTTCCGTCGGCTCAATGCCCAGCAGCCTGACGTGGCAGAGCAGCTGTGGAAAGACGCCGCCGCCGATCTGCAAAAACGCTACGACTTCCTGGCGCAGATGGCCGGGAAAGCCGAAAAATCGGCCAGCGAATAACCCGTTCAAGCCCGGCATGTCCGGGCTTTTTTACGCATAAAAAAGGCCCGCCAGAATGTTCAGGCGGGCCGCTTCCATTTATGAATAAATAACAGTTCAGCTATTTAAACCTTATTTGTTCATTGATCAGAAAAATTTACTACAGGCATATAACGGGGAAAGTGTACTGATTTCTACCGGGAAAAAGTAATTTTTATTTCATATGATTTTATTAAATACATTCACCAGAATTATGACTATTTCCCCGGCAGTATTTTCTTTAGATTTTACTCACCTGGTAACAATTATGTTTTATCGTCTGGCGAGAGAGTGATTTAGCATGAGACCACTTTCCAGCGCAGGAAGTTCCATGGAAAGTTTAAAAATATTCAAAATATAAAAACAGCATAAGGATTAGTCATCATGCAAAGAAAAGTACTGGCTCTGATGATCCCAGCCCTGTTAATGGCTGGCGCAGCACATGCAGCGGAAATTTATAATAAAGACGGCAATAAATTAGATCTGTACGGTAAAGTGGACGGCCTGCATTATTTCTCCGACAACAGCAGCGCTGACGGTGACCAGACATATGTCCGTCTCGGCTTTAAAGGTGAAACCCAGATCAACGATATGCTCACCGGCTACGGCCAGTGGGAATATAACGTTCAGGCAAATAACACCGAAAGTTCTGGCAACCAGTCCTGGACCCGTCTGGCGTTTGCCGGTCTGAAATTTGGCGACTACGGTTCATTCGATTACGGCCGTAACTACGGCGTACTGTACGACGTGGAAGGCTGGACCGATATGCTGCCAGAGTTCGGCGGTGACTCTTACACCAATGCCGATAACTTCATGACCGGTCGCGCCAACGGCGTGGCGACCTACCGTAACAGCGATTTCTTCGGCATGGTTGAAGGCCTGAACTTCGCTCTGCAGTATCAGGGCAACAACGAAGGTTCCGGCAACGGTAACGAAGGCACCAACAACGGTCGTGACGTGCGCCATGAGAACGGTGATGGCTTCGGTATCTCCACCTCTTACGACTTCGGCATGGGCATCAGCGCAGCAGCGGCATACGCCTCTTCTGACCGTACCAACGACCAGGTGAGCAACACCACCGCAGGCGGCGACAAAGCGGACGCGTGGACTACAGGTCTGAAATACGACGCCAACAACATCTACCTGGCGGCCATGTACTCCGAAACCCGTAACATGACCCCGTACGGCGACAACGAGCACGCGGTAGCTAACAAAACGCAGAACTTCGAAGTGACTGCGCAGTACCAGTTCGATTCAGGTCTGCGTCCGGTTGTCTCTTACCTGCAGTCCAAAGGTAAAGATCTCGGCAACGGTCAGGGCGATCAGGATCTGGTTAAATATGCAGAAGTGGGTGCGGTTTACTACTTCAACAAAAATATGTCCACCTACGTTGATTATAAAATCAACCTGCTGGACGAAGACGACCAGTTCTACAAAGATAATGGCATCGGCACCGATGACATCGTAGCCCTGGGTCTGGTTTACCAGTTCTGATGAAATTAGCCCGCGTTACGGCGCGGGCTAACGCTTTATATTTCTAAACCATTCTGATTCTTTATTATCCATATCCACATCCCGTTCAAATATCCTGACTTTATCCTCGCCTCTTTTACACACTTTTAGTTGCGCCGACCGGACAATCTGATACAAGATAAATCTCATGTCTGCCCGGCTGTAAAGGACTCGCTATTATGAATCATCATACCGTTAAATCTTCGCGCATCGCCTCGATTGCTTACGACAAATGCAATGAAACGCTGGAGGTCCGTTTTCTGGATCGCAGCGCCTGGCAATATCAGCCGGTTCCGGTACGGATTTTTAACGACTTTTTGAACGTGGTTTCAAAAGGTCGATTTTATGATGGCGTTGTGAAGGGAAAATTCAAAGAGAAAAGAATCGCCTGAGCCCCTCTCAACTGCGTCTTTATTCGTCCGGAGTGGCGCGATAGCTCAACACGCCAGCAACGCCCCCACCGCCATCATTGGGGTGAACCCTGCCTTCCATCACCAGCACTTCCGGAAAATCAAACGGCGACACGCCCTCAATGCAGGCGACGTTGACGCCATACTGATTTGGGTTTGAACGCCGCTGATGGAAAGTGTAAATCCCACAAACAGAACAGAAATAGTGAACCGCCGTCTGAGTGTTGAAGCGGTACTCGGTCAGCAGCGACTCGCCCTGAACAATGTTGATACCGGATAACGGCGCGGAAACCGCGATCGCCCCGCGCATCCGACAGAATGAGCAGTTACAGCGCCGGATGGTATTGAACCCGTCCGAGAGTTCGACGGTAAAGCGGACCGCGCCGCAGTGACACTGAGCAGAGACAGTATTCGCCATTGCAGGCTCCTTTCAGGTAAGCATGCCCAACATGGGCGGCGTGACGCCACGCCGCGTACTGACTAAGTGTACGCCAGACGCTCCGTCAGCGGCGGATATATTCCTCCGCGCTCTTTTTCAGATACGCTTCCTGAAATATTTGTTCTGAATAGGTAAGCTTCATCACCGGCGATAAATAGGGCGCATCAAGCTCGATTAAATCGTCGTCATTCTGGTATCTGGCGTATTTATCTCCGGCGAAAGAGATCTGTTTTTTCTGCACGACATATTTATGCGCCAGCATACTTTCAACTTCATCAAATCGGCTCTTATCCAGCTCAAGCATAATGGCGGTGATCTTGCCGTCCTTATTGAAGATTACGGCGTTGTTTTTTACTCCCTCTAAACCCAGCTCCCGGTTAGGGATAGAGAATATATCGCCGTCGCTCCACTTACTGCGCCCTTCATGCAGGGACGAGGGATAAGCCGTAATAAATTGCTGTAACGTTGTTTTGCCTAACGTCAACCCCATTGCCGTTGTGTTTGCCCGGACGGATGAAAACATTGCCAGTAAAATAAAAATACCCGCCAGTAATTGCCACTGTTTACGCATCGTTATCACCTCATTGTAATAGTCCTGTTTTGCCCACCATCATCTTTATTACCTGTCTCTTCTCTATCGTACAGGGTCAACTATTATCGGCCTATGCGCCTTTATGGTGAGTGGGTTGCAGTGATACAGCACTACTTACTGAGTGAGGAGATGGCGAAAAAGGCATAAAAAAGCCACCCGTAAAAACGGGTGGCGGGGTATGACTCACGTTCAGCTATTTTTTAACAGGTTGGGGCTTCTTGTCGCCCGATTCCGGCGCCTCGCGCGGGTCATCTTTTTCAACATACTGCATGAGTACCTCCCTTTCGTGGATGGACTACAACTATAGACTGCATTGCAGAAAAACAGCCAGGCGGCAAATAGCGAAAATCACGGTGTACTGGAACGCGAGCCTTTGCTGTAAAACGTGCTGACATTCATCGCCGTAATCCGTACCATACACGCCATACTTTTTCATGTTGATCTGCAGTCCGCCTTCTCCAGACCGGGCCGCCTGAGCTGCTTTAGCCACAAACGAATTGAGCCACTATTAAATGTCGCAAAATCAAGATATTACCAAGAAAGAACAGTACAACCTGAACAAACTGCAGAAGCGTCTGCGCCGTAACGTGGGCGAAGCCATTGCCGATTACAACATGATCGAAGAAGGCGACCGCATCATGGTCTGCCTGTCCGGCGGCAAAGACAGCTACACCCTTCTGGAAATTTTACGCAATCTTCAGCAAAGCGCGCCGGTCAACTTCTCGCTCGTTGCTGTTAACCTGGATCAGAAGCAGCCAGGCTTCCCGGAGCATATCCTACCGGAATACCTGGACAAGCAGGGTGTTGAGTACAAGATTGTCGAAGAGAATACCTACGGCATCGTTAAAGAGAAGATCCCGGAAGGGAAAACCACCTGCTCGCTCTGCTCCCGCCTGCGCCGCGGCATTCTTTATCGTACCGCCACCGAACTGGGATGCACCAAGATTGCCCTTGGCCACCACCGCGATGACATCTTACAGACGCTGTTCCTGAACATGTTCTACGGCGGCAAGATGAAAGGGATGCCGCCGAAGCTGATGAGCGACGACGGAAAGCACATCGTGATCCGCCCGCTGGCCTACTGCCGCGAGAAGGACATCGAACGTTTCTCCGAGGCCAAAACCTTCCCGATTATTCCGTGCAACCTGTGCGGCTCACAGCCAAACCTGCAGCGTCAGGTGATTGCCGATATGCTGCGCGACTGGGACAAACGCTATCCTGGCCGAATCGAAACCATGTTCAGCGCGATGCAGAACGTCGTGCCTTCACACATGTGCGATATCAACCTTTTTGATTTCAAAGGTATTCAGCACGGTTCTGAAGTGGTTAACGGCGGCGATCTGGCGTTTGATCGCGAAGAGATCCCGATGCAGCCCGTCGGCTGGCAGCCGGAAGAAGATGACTCTCAGCTGGATGAGATGCGTCTGAACGTTATTGAAGTGAAGTGATTTTAAAGCGTCTCAGCGTGAAGGCTGAGACGCTCTCCCGCCCGCTTATTTCAGCAGACGAACCCGGCAGTTTTTGCCTTTGATCTTACCGTTTTGCAGCTGTTTCCACGCCTTCTGCGCCACAGACTGACGCACCGCCACATACACGTGCGCAGGATGCACGGCGATTTTACCGATATCCGCACCGTCCAGGCCAATATCCCCGGTCAGCGCACCCAGCACATCGCCCGGACGCATTTTGGCTTTTTTACCGCCGTCGATGCACAGGGTTGCCATCTCTGCTGCCAGCGGCGTAATGCTGACGTTTGCCGGGGCATCCACCCAGTTCAGCTTAATTTGCAGCATCTCGGCCAGGATATTGGCGCGCTGGGCCTCTTCCGGCGCGCAGAAGCTGATCGCCAGACCGCTGTTACCGGCACGCGCGGTACGGCCAATACGGTGAACATGCACTTCCGGATCCCAGGCCAGCTCGTAGTTTACTACCAGCTCCAGGGATTTGATGTCCAGACCGCGGGCGGCGACGTCAGTGGCAACCAGCACGCGGGCGCTGCCGTTGGCGAAACGCACCAGAGTCTGATCGCGATCGCGCTGTTCCAGGTCGCCATGCAGCGCCAGCGCGCTCTGGCCCGCCTCGGCCAGGGCATCACACACCGCCTGACAATCTTTTTTGGTGTTACAGAACACCACGCAGGAGGCAGGCTGATGAATGCTGAGCAGCTTTTGCAGCAGCGGGATTTTGCCACGCTGGGTGGTATCGAAGAACTGCTGCTCAATGGCCGGCAGCGCGTCGACGGAATCAATTTCGATGGCAAGCGGATTTTGCTGCACGCGACCGCTGATGGCGGCGATCGCCTCCGGCCAGGTGGCGGAGAAGAGCAGCGTCTGACGTGTTGGCGGCGCAAAACGGGTCACTTCATCAATGGCGTCGCTGAAGCCCATATCCAGCATGCGGTCGGCTTCATCCAGCACCAGGGTTTGCAGCGCATCAAGAGAGACCGTGCCTTTCTGCAGGTGATCGAGCAATCGCCCCGGCGTGGCAACGATAATGTGTGGAGCATGCTGCAGAGAGTCACGCTGCGCGCCGAAGGGTTGTCCGCCGCACAGGGTTAAAATTTTGGTGTTCGGCAGAAAACGCGCCAGCCGACGTAGCTCACCCGCAACCTGATCCGCCAGCTCGCGCGTCGGGCAGAGCACCAGGGACTGCGTCTGGAACAGCGTGGCGTCAATTTGCTGCAACAGCCCAAGGCCAAAGGCAGCCGTCTTACCACTGCCGGTTTTGGCCTGCACACGGACGTCGCGTCCTTCCAGGATCGCTGGCAGCGCGGCAGCTTGTACAGGGGTCATCGTCAGGTAACCCAACTCGTTAAGGTTATCGAGTTGGGCGGCAGGCAGTACGTTCAGCGTTGAAAAAGCAGTCACAGTTATTCTCGCGGTAAAAGACTCACAGTCAGCAGGCGCGTATCCTCGCAGATCTCTGCCTGTGATGCGACATTTTAATCGGCACTTCATCAGGCGGTGGATCAGGCATCGGCTGCGGGCGTGGGATAGGATCGGGAACGGGCACCGGATCGGTAGGCACCGGGTCCGATAGCCGCGTTTGTTGCAGCAGCAGTGTTAAGAGCATGGCCATATTACCCTCCAGAAAACGCGTTGGTCTCTTTTAGGGTAGTCGCTGCTGGATTGCAGGCAAAAAAAAGCCGACTTATTTAAGTCGGCGTCGTACGAATCAATTTTGCTATGCAGTAATTCAAAAAAGGAAGTAAGACAATATGGAGCGCAACGCCCATCGCTTGACGTTGCATTCACCTGCGGGAGAGATATTGCACCTTATGGGTAAATCGTTTTTTGACTTCGCTCAATTAAAATGGCGTTTTAAGAACGTTATCACGTCAAAAAAATGTAAATTTACAGCCATTTACTGCGATGTAACCACCATGCAACACCACCAATCAATACCACTAACATGATGCAAAACAGCGAGAAGCCGAAGCGGAAATCGCCGCCGGGGATGCCCCCAAGGTTGACGCCGAACAGGCCGGTCAGGAAGGTGCTGGGCAAAAAGACCATCGCCATCAGCGACATGGTGTAGGTTCTGCGGGAGAGCGACTCCTGCATCACCTGGGCGATTTCGTCGGTCATGACTGCCGTTCGGGCGATACAGGCATCAATTTCATCCAGCCCGCGTCCCAGCCGCTCGGCGATATCCTGCATTCTGCGGCGCTGATCGTCGCTCATCCACGGAAGACGTTCGCTCGCCAGCCTGGCATAAACATCGCGCTGCGGCGCCATGTAGCGGCGCATAACAATCAGCTGTTTGCGCAGTAACGCCAGAAAGCCACGGGGCGGTATCTGCTGGTCGATGAGATTGTCTTCCAGGTCGATAATTTTATCGTGCAGCTCTTCTATAAACTCACTGGCGTGATCGGTGAGCGCGTCGCAGACATCCACCAGCCAGCCGCCGCAATCCTGCGGACCGGTGCCCTCTTTTAAATCGCCGATGACATCGTCCAGCGCCAGCACTTTTCGCTGCCGGGTGGAGACAATCAGGCGTTCGTCCATATAGAGGCGCATCGCCACCAGTTGATCCGGCCGCTCATCGGTACTGCCGTTAATGCAGCGCAGCGTAATTAACGTCCCCTCGCCCATGCGGGTGACCCGAGGACGGAGGCTCTCGCCAGCCAGCGCGTCGCGCACGTTGTTGGGTAATAACGGCGTCGAGGCCAGCCAGTGGGCGCTCTCCGGGTGGGTGTAGTTCAGGTGCAGCCAGCAAGGATGCTGCTGATCGATAACGTCATCGTCGGTGAGCGGCCTTGCTCCGCCTTTACCATCCAGTACCCATGCAAAAACTGCGTCAGGAACGTTAACTTCCGATCCTTTTATGCCTTCCACAGCGCCTCCGCCAGTAGCTGTTCTTTGCTGTCAGTCTAGCCACCCTGCCAGCTTAAGCAACACTTTCCCCAGGCATCGCGCTGAAATTATTCATAAAAGAGACTATTCCTGAACCCTGTAGCGCGTAAAAAAAGCCTGGCGAACCAGGCTTTATTGTCAGGCACGGGCGGGATAGCTTCGCCCGTCATACCTGGGCGCAGAGGCTCCCGGTTCGAGATGGAAGTTGCGGGTGCGTGTTTGCAGTTCAACGACCTGATTTTTCAGTACGGCCGATGAGCCCGAAAGCTCCTCTACCATTACCACGTTGCTCTGGGTCACCTGCTCCAGATCGCTCAACGCCTGGGTGATCTGTGCGATGCCCCTCTCCTGCTCGTAGGTCGAGGTAGAGATTTCGTCCATCAATTTGCTGACCTGCCCGGAGCCGCTGACGATCTCATGCATGTTCTTTTCGGCTTCCGCTACTACCATCGCCCCCTGACTGACGTTGCTGCTGGTGACGTCGATCAGGGATTTGATATTTTTGGCCGCTTCGGCGCTCCGATGCGCCAGGCTGCGTACTTCCCCCGCCACAACGGAAAAGCCTTTACCATGATCGCCAGCCCGGGCGGCTTCGACCGCCGCATTCAGCGCCAGGATGTTGGTCTGGAACGCAATGCCGTCAATCAGGGTGATAATCTCCGTCATCTGCTGGGCGCATTCAGTAATGGAGTGCATGTTGTTAGCAACCTGCCCCATCAGTTCGCCGCCTTTTTTAGCCTGATGTGTTGCCACACTGGCTTTCTCATTGGCGAGCCGGGTGTTATCCGCCGTATTTTTGGTGGTGGCGGCCATCTGTTCCATGCTGGCGGAGGTCTGGATCAGAGACGCAGACTGCAGCTCGGTTTTAGAGGCCAGCGCCGTGCTGCGGGCGGCGAGTTGTTCAGAAAGCGTCATCGCGGTATGGGATGACGATCGGATCTCGCGCACCAGGGTCGCCAGATTGTGCGACAGCGTATTTATGCCCGGGATCAGTCTGCCAGCGCAGTTGTTACCAAATTCCGGGATCGTGACGCCCAAATTCCCAGAGACAACCTCTTCGATAGTCTTCTTCACCGTATTGATTGGCACGACCAGGTACTGAGTCATGTAAAGCCACAGAAAACCCCATGTGATGACAAATAAACAGTTAAGTAATATTAACAAAGACATTTGCGGCGCTAAAAATACTACCAGTCCATCAATTACCAAAAACACAACTACCAGATAACTCAGAATAAAAGTCCTCACACTTATATTTCTAAGCATAATAGATCCTACAACGCTATTTTCGGAAGGTAACAACTATATAGCATTCAGTTTTTATTTTTTCACTTACATTTCGTATAGACAAACTATTAATGACATACACACCATAGTTTACCTTAAGGCAGAGCATAAACCCTGATCCTCCTGCGCGAACGGGTGTTCCACCTGAATCATTGCGCACCCAGGTCTTTTTACGGATTATATGCTTAACAATGCCATTTAACCTTTATACTTAAGCTGCATAGCTGTTCCGGGGTGTGGTATTTAGCCCTGCTTAAATAGCATGGCGCGGGTTATTTCCTCTCTTAATGCAAAATAATATTAATGTTTTCATATCAGCGATCCGATACTGAATTAAATAGATAGCTCCGGGCGTAGTGGCGAATAAAACTGTTCCAGTTGGTAAAATTAATACGAAATTCACGCTGATATCACAAAAAAATTCTGCCCGAGCGGATGAAGTGGAGTATGTTTCAAAGAACCCGGCGTGTGCCGCTCCGTCGTGGCCTTCCGGTATTTCGCTTGACGATAAATGAGATGAGCTATGTCGCCTTCAGGGTTTGATGCACTGGATATGCTTAAAACGCCCGTATGGTTAGTATCCCCGGTAACGGAGGATGTGCTGTTCGCCAATACGGCAGCCAAAACGATTATGCAGGATGCAACACTGGACATGCTGCGTAAAGGTGTCTGCTCGGCCCATGCCCAGGCGACACTTGCGATGTACGTGCCGGATTTAAAAGCCCGTCAGGAAATTATTGAAGTCTGGAGTGTGGTGGCGGATCGCCAGCAGACCAGCCTCACTTGTCGCCTCTCGCTGGCCGTTTTTGACACTCTCGGCGAGGTGATTGTCTTTGAAGGGATGGCGCGGCAGCCGGTAACGGGCCTCAAGGCCACCCGTTCAGGCACCTATCAGCGCAAGAAACAGGGCTTTTACGCCCGCTTTTTCCAGACCAACAGCGCCCCAATGCTGTTAATCGATCCCGCCCGGGACGGCCTGATCGTGGATGCCAATCTCGCAGCCCTCAACTTTTACGGCTATATCCACGAAGAGATGTGCAGCAAGCACACCTGGGAGATCAACACCCTTGGGCGAAACATTATGCCGGTGATGATGGAGATTGCGCGTCTGCCCGGCGGCCATAAGCCGCTCAACTTTATCCATCGCCTTGCCGACGGCTCCACCCGGCACGTACAAACCTATGCCGGGCCGATTGAGATCTACGGCGATAAACTGATGCTCTGCATTATTCACGATATCACCGAGCAAAAACGTCTTGAGCAGGAGCTTGAACACGCCGCGCTGCGCGACTCATTAACCGGCCTGCTCAACCGCCGTCAGTTTTATAATCTCACCGATAATACCTCACCGAACCATCTCCCGGCCCAGCAGGAGTTCAGCCTGCTGCTGGTGGATACTGACCATTTTAAGGGTATCAACGATGTGTTCGGGCATCAGAAAGGCGACGAAGTATTAATTGCCCTCGCACGGACGCTGGAAAGCTGTAGTCGGAAAGACGATTACGTGTTCCGCTGGGGAGGTGAGGAGTTTGTGCTGCTGCTGCCCCGCACCTCTCTGGATGCAGCGATGCAGATCGCAGAGACCCTGCGCGCGGCCATCGCCCGCATTGCCATTCCCGGTCTGCCCCGCTTTACTGTGAGTATTGGCGTTGCGCGGCATAACCCGGATGAAAGCATCGACGAGCTGTTTAAGCGTGTGGACGATGCGCTGTATCGCGCCAAAAATGATGGTCGTAACAAAGTGCTGGCGGCCTGACACTGCCTGCCGGTGTCATCTGTTTTTCAGTTTATTGCGTGAGGAGTGATGATGATGAGCAAGAAGATTTTAATGCTGGTCGGGGATTACGCTGAAGATTACGAAACTATGGTGCCTTTTCAGGCATTACAGATGATTGGCCATCAGGTTGACGCGGTCTGCCCTGATAAGGCTAAAGGCGATTATATCATGACGGCGATCCATGATTTCGACGGGGCTCAGACCTACAGCGAGAAGCCCGGGCACCGCTTTGTTCTCAACGCCGATTTTACCGGGGTTAAAGAGGCGGATTACGACGCCCTGTTAATTCCAGGCGGACGCGCGCCGGAATATCTGCGTCTTAATGAGCAGGTGCTTGAACTGGTGCGCGCTTTTGACCAGGCAGGTAAGCCGATTGCCGCCGTTTGCCACGGCCCGCAACTGCTGGCCGCTGCTGGTGTCCTGAAAGGTCGAACCTGTAGCGCCTACCCTGCCTGCGCGCCGGAAGTTCGACTCAGCGGCGGAGAGTATGCCGATATCGGTATTGACCAGGCGCACGTCGACGGCAATCTGGTTACTGCTCCGGCCTGGCCTGCCCATCCGCAATGGCTGGCGAAATTCGCTGAGGTGTTGCAGAAGTAAGAGTTGAATTTAGACAGGCTGGCGGTTCAGGCCAGCCTGTCGACAGCGTCAAAATAACGCTCTCTGGCTAACACGCTGTCGTCCCTGAAATTTTCTGTTTGCCCCAAACAGCCTTTATTCAGCCAGGCCATGTTTCAGCGCAGCATAAGAAGCAATCAGCTGCTGCAGATGTTGCTCCACCTGGCTCTGCCGCACGGCGTTACTGGCTTGCCCGGGGGGAGTAACGGAGAGCTGGCGCAGCTGCTCCTCTGCCGGAACGGTGCGGTTAAGCGACTGCAGAATGGCAAAGACCGCCGATTTCAGTTCGCTGACGGTCATATATTTGCCCTTCTGCTCGTCCAGCGCGTTAAGCCGGGCCGCCAGTTGCTCAAGCTGCGTCACACCCTGATGCCAGCCGGTCAGATTTTCCGGTGCCAGCGCAATAGCAATCTTCTGCTGTTGCCACTGCTGCGCCAGGCTTTTCCCCTGTTCAGGCCATAGCCTGAGCGCCTGCTGCACCAGGTTATCGCCATAGCTCAGCGCCCAGTCTGGCTTTAGCGCTATCAGCTGTGCCAGCTGCTGCTGTGTCTGGAAAATTCCACTCTCCGATGACTGAGAAGAGTGTTGCAGCGTTTGTAGCTGCTCAGCAGAAAGCGCTGCAGGCAATGAGGTAAGCTGCCCCTGCACGGGATCAGGCTGATGCATTAACTGCCATCCCTCCACCAAGGTTCCGCCCAGCACCAGCATGGTCAGCATCCCGGCGGCAAAGGGCTTCCAGGGCTTCGCGGCTGATGGAGGCTCGGGCAACGATTCAGGTTGAACAACAGGATCGCATTTAACCTCTGTCGCTTCATTCAACGATTGAGCCGGGGCGGTAACCTGCACAGGAGGCTTGTTATCCACCCCATTGCTGTTTCTCAACCGTGTCGCAGCGCTATGCATCTGCGCACGCAGGGTGTCGAACTGGACGACTCGCGCAACGTCCAGACGCTGTAATACGTCGTCCAGCACGTTCAGATACTCCTCCGCCTGAGAAAGCTGAATGAGATCGGCATGCGCCGGGGACTGGCTACGCAACACCCGCTGGAGCCGTTGACTCAGGGTATTGAGGATTTCCATGCGGACCTGGGCCGGTTGCGGCCATAGAGTGTCCCACTCACGAGTCACCAGCGCGGTCAAAATCGCTAACCCTTCGTTCAGTCCAGGCAACCCGGCGAGATGTGCGCGTGCCAGGGTGTACCATGCAGCGGTTTGCAGATCCGCGCCGTTATGTTCAAACAGGGACAGGCTCAGTTTTTCCGCATGCTGCCAGTTCACATCCGGGCGCGCCGGATGCGTCAGCTTATTCATTTCATTACGCAGGGCGACATAGTCCGCAAGCGTGCGCGGATCGCCCCCGGTTTTATAGGGGCGCTCAGAAGGTGTTGTCATGATATTTTCAGTCTGAAGAAGGGCTAAATTGCGGAGCGGGCATCCAGATACTGCTGTTGTTTAAGGTGCCGGATAAGCACCCTGCCCTCGGGCATGAACTCGGTGCCGTAGCGTACAAGGCCGATGCCTTTGAGTTCGGCATCGATTGCGTAGCGCAATTCACCCGGCTGCGCCTGCTCCAGCATCACCACCGTGACCCTGCTTAAGCGCGGCTCATACTTCAGCAGTACCGCGGACAGTATGGTAATCAGTTGATGCGCTGAACCCGGCATCCCCTGGAGAATTTTGGTCATATCCGGCAGGCCGTAATCCGGGAGATGCGCCAGCGTACCGGCGCGACAGTTGAGCACGCGCTGCATGTTATCGAGTACTGATAGAATCACCTGGTTCTGCTCACTGACCTGGCGCAGGCTGAGGCCACCGGAGAAATTACCACTCAGCATTTCATACAGCGACGGCGTGTTGTATCCCTGTGGCATCAGTCATCCTTCAGAGGTTGTAACGCCAGATGGTTATTTCCGGCTTCTAGAATACGGGGTTTATCCGGATCGAGATCTTTACGTTTGAGAACCTGCTTCCAGGTATTGTTGGTCAAATCCGGATGGCGGAACAGTCCAACCACCGCTACAAACTGCGTGTCCTCTTCCATCGGCATATCAAGATTTGCATCCCCGCCCGGTTTTACCACTACGTCGCGTGTCGCCAGCAGATCGGCTTTGAGGATCGTTTCGCCGTCCTTGAGCAATTGCTGATAGACCGTTTTGTCGAACTCTTTGCGTTCCTTCAGCTGGTAAATACGGACCACCACCGGCTCAGACAGTGAGTTACTCTCGCGGGAATCCGTATTCAGTGCTTCACGAGCCGTAAAATCGAGATGGAGCACCTTAATTTTCTTGTAAAACACCGCGGTGTAGACTGATTTGGTGCCATCTGCGACGCCCTGCGTCACTCCACAGCCCGTCAGGCTGAACGCCAGCAGTGCAGGTAGCCAGCTCGCAGGCTTAATCAAACTTGTACGTAACACGTCGGTTTCCTTGTTGTTGTGTTGCAGAATGCATACCTGTGTAATAGCCCAGTTCCGTCGTAAAGGTCGGCGGGATATCCTCTGCAATCTCATCCTTTTCAGCCCCCAGCACACCGTTCATGCCGAGCCAGAAAGATCCTTCGCCGAGTGGCGGAACGGCCAGCAGGCGGGTCAGAGTGGTCAGCGTGATTTTTGCCTTAAAGCGCCAGCCGAGGTAGACGCGCAGCATTACCAGAAAATCCTGATACAGCTGGCCGTCCGGCCTCCAGCCCTGCGACTCGTTTTCGTTATCGGAAAAAAGTGCAATCAACAACTGGCTGCTGGCATCCATCGCTTCGTCGCCAAGCGGCGTGTTGCCGTCCAGCACAAAATCTTTATCACCGTAAAAACCCAGTGGCTGACTGACCTCGACCGGACGCAGGCAATAGGGACTCACTTTCACTATGGTACCGGGTGCCAGCAGGCTCACCAGTGCCTGTATCCCCTCCTGGGTTTTTCCAGGCTGCCGCAGCACGCCAAGCAACGACAGAAAACGGGATACCGGAGTCGCAATATGCTCTGCGGTACCCGGTATGCCCAGTCCCACCAGACCCAGCAGCGATTGCGAAATGCTGTCGGTCCCGCCAGGCTCAAACGTGGCCGGGTAAGAGTATTTTCGCCAGATGCGATAGAACTGCGTCAGGATTCGGTGACTGAAGATATCCAGAAATCCCTGCAGCGCCTCGTGCCCATCCCTGCGCTGGGTGATGTCATCGAGATACGCTGTCGGGAGCGGCGCATCCACGCCGTACATCCCCATAAAGGTGGTGCGGATGACCGGCGGGTTAGTGCCGTCCTCTTCATCATATTCAATTGATTTCAGTTCGCTCGCCGGGAACCCCATTCCCGGATGCGGCGCAAATCGCACCGGATCGTGTGCCAGATGGCTGGTCGAGCCCATCAGCGGCCTGCCCGGATTACGCTTCTCCAGTAACTGACAAAAACGATAAAAATTCATGCAGTGGAGGTCAGCTTCCAGCCTCGGGGTCAGCCGGGAATGCGACGGTTGTGCTTCTCTTCCCATTCCAGGCGCTCTCCGGTTGGTTGCAGAATGATGATCAGGCGGTTAAACAGATAGATGTCGGTGTACAGCGCGAAGAAACGGCTCAGCATCTCACCAAACAGGCAAATGTCGCCACGCCCGGCAAAGCCGTGGCTGTCAAGCGTCACCTCAATCTGCACACCGCGCACCAGGTAGCCCTGCTCGAAACGCTCGGTTTCACTGTGCTTCACGTCAATGATGGCTTCCAGACGACGGCGATTCATCTCGCTGTCGGTCCATTCGTACAGCGCGAGGGTACCGCGCAGCACGTCGGCGTTATCCATCATCGACAGGAACCCACTACCAAGATGGCTCAGCACGCGCCAGTGAAAACGGTCCTGTGCCGGTGGGTAGCAGGGCAACGTCGGCGCACACAGATTTCGTACGGCGACACTGGCCGAGGTGGTTTTCATTACCGTATCGAGCACAGTGCTTTGCAGCGCCCGTCGTGGTAGTTGGCCATTAGTACCGGTGAGCGTCAGCGACAGGCTTTCATCTTCTGGTACCGTGTGGTTATCAAAAGCTTCGCCCCCGAGGATAAGCCAGGTGTTATGCAGCCCTGACGGGCCACGGCGCACGCGGGTGTGGTAGTAATATTCCGGCGCTTCATGACGCATCATTCCACCTTTGTGGCGGAAGCTTGAGAACGGGACATAGGTGTGCTGGTTCGATGAGATCACCGAATCCACCGTGTATATCTCGGTATGGCCATCCTGCACACGCATCGGGCGCAGCATGTATTCGGTTTGCAGTGAGTTGATCGTCAGCGGGTCGGACTCCAGCGGGAACAGGTTAATCACCGGCACACAGTTTAATCGCAGGTGTTTCTCCGTAAAGCTGAAGTCGTGTTCCCAGCGCTCCGTCAGAACCATGTCGATTTCAAACCATTGAAGTTCTGCCGGGAAAGTCACAGTCTCAAGCCCTCGAAGGCCGGTGAACATGAATTTTTCGCGGAAAGTGAAGTACTCCAGTAGCAGCTGATAGCCGCTAAAGCTGCTGGTACCTTTTGGCCACAGCGTATCCTCATCATCAAATCCCAGCGCGGTGAAATACCCATCGAGCGGTCTTCTGTCCATATCACCGGGTATCCGTAGCCACATCCGGGCCACGTTCATGGTGAATGCTTCATGCATGGCGCAGGCCAGCGGCGCATCAGCACTGAGATAGAACGGAAGTTGGCTGAGATCGATACGGCTCCAGTCCGCCAGTTGGCTGCAGTTAAACCGCAGCCTGACGACTGAACAACCTTCGGAATCAGTCGCCAGGCGAACCTGCTCCAGCGAAAGTGGCTGAAGGCTCATTTCTTTAGTGGTGGTGTACCGGCAGCGGGTCCCCTTCTCGCCGATCGGCCGCGAGTTCACTTCGAAGCCTTTGACAATACGCATCGGCTCTTTCATTTCGCGCCAGTCAGGAGTGAACTCCACCACTGACATTGACGGAATGGTACGCAGGTAATGCGGCCACAGCAGGCTGACCAGCCCTTCGGTCAGTTCAGGCAGGTCGTCGTCAAGCTTCTCACGTAGGCGGCCCATCAGGAAGGCAAAGCCTTCAAACAGACGTTCCACGTACGGGTCGCGCGCACTGGCTTTATCAAGGTTGAGCATTGCTGCCTGCTCGGGGTGAGCTCGGGCAAACTCTTCGCCCGCTTCCAGCAGGTAGCGCATTTCAGCGTCATAATAACGCAGGGTTAAATCGTCCATAAGAACCTGAATTTATAAATTTTAAAGGTAGGCTGGGCTTTTTTTACACACAAAGCACCGCACTGCCTGCCGGGTCAAGTGCAATCAGACCGGCAAGAATCTGGTCCATCTCAGGCTGAAGCCGTGATTTATCGGTTTCACTGCGTGTGGCTTTCGTGCGCAATAGTCTGAGGCGACGTGATTTCACTTCAAACAGCAGTGCCGGTACCCATTGTTTGAGGGTGATTGTCTGAGCTGCACCATCGAGTTCACCCAGTAGATGCAGCGCCAGTTCATTTTTGCCCTTCTGCTCGGCCACGCGGGCCATCAGCAAGCGCAACAGCCATTTATCTTTTGTAGAGTCGGTACCCGGCCGTGTCTGCAGCCAGTGGAGTGTGGCTTCCAGGCCGTCAATGTCCGCTTTCTCCAGCGCTTCCGGCTCAAGGGCCAGGATATCGTTATCCGCCTCACTGACGGCACTGACCGGTTCATCCCGCCAGCCAGACATATCGTCCAGCACGCTCTGGTTTATCCAGCTCAGCGTGACTTCATCGGCAAACGGCGTACCGTCGTTAAAGGCCAGGGTTTCAAGCCCTATGAGGCGGCGTAACAGCCCTTTAAGATCGGCGGTGATGATGTCGGCCAATACATCCTGCCCCGACTTCACAAGTGCCTGATGGATATACCACTGCAAATCCAGCCAGAGGTGATTGGCACCACGCGAGAAAGTGCTGTCTGCCTGTTCCAGAATCTCCAGCCAGCTCTGCTGCAGGTACAGGCGTTTGAGCATGGCTCGTTGGTCAGCCCGGGGCGGTTCGATACGCGTTTTCCCTTCGGCATCCGGTGCCGGGATAGCGCTCAGCGTGTCATGGCGCAGGCTTTTCATCAGCCTGTGTGCGGCTAGCCAGCCATCAGGTTGCTCACGCAGGTATCCGGTAAGTGTACGGGCCTGGGCCAGCAAATCCTGACCGGAGGTTATGCGGCTCAGTATCGGTGCTTCAGGTTCTGCCGTATAAGACGAGGGTTGGATTCGCGTCTGGCTGCTGGCGTTCTGTGGCACCACGGCATCCACACCTCCGGCCTTCATCAGGCGGGATTCTAGCGCGCTGTACAGGGCATTCAGCTCTGGTCGTGACGTCTCCGGCTCTGTTTCCATGATGTCACTGAGCAACAGCAACGCTCCGGCGGTACGCTGTGCATCCTCGCGTACAACCTCCGGATACAATGACAGACTATCCAGTACACGGGTACCGGCTAGCCAATCCAGCGCAGCTTTGCGGCTGCGGTCCCGCTGTGGGTGAAGCTGCATGCCGAAGCGCTGCAGTAATATCGCCAGCAGTTCGAGTCCTTCGGCAAAACCGGCTTCGCCATCCTGGTGCAGACGCGCCCAGCAGTAATAGGTGGCAACCCGGATATCTTTTGCGGTGGTGGTCAACAGTTTTTCGGCAAGCGTGCAAATCAGCCCGGTGTCAATGCCGGAAAGTTTATTGACCTCCTCGCGGATACGCAGAAAATCATCATCATAGCCTGGATCTTCCCCTGTCAGATGGGTAGCGCTAACCGGCGCGAGCCAGGACTGCCAGCGTTCCGGGCGCACCTGAGCCCGTTGCCGCAACTGAATGTCGTCCGCCTGAAAGGCAACCACCAGATTCTGCAAAGTATTCATTATTCGATTCCGTCCATATCACTGCTTTCCGTGCTGGTCATCAGCGCCTGAGCCGTGGCCGCGCTGTCGACGCTGAATATCCGATCCGGCAGCGTGAAACCGCGCAGTGCCAGTAAGGCCAGCGGCCCGCTGCCCAGCTGTGAGCGCAGCACCCACTGCAGGGTACGACCGTCCGGCGCAGTGAAGTTCATCATCCACTGACTGCGGTCAAGCTGCTGACGTTTGCCCTGCTCCAGCCAGCGAATGAAGCCCCAGGTCCCGCTGTAGTCCCCGAACAGACGCGCCCCGGCGTTAACCGTGGTCCAGGTCAGCATGGTTCCCGGCTTCCAGGTATCTCCCGGCCAGCGGAAGGACTGCCAGTCAGCCATCTGGTTAAAGTAGTGCAGCTTTTGTCCGTCAACGGTCAGTTGCGTCTCCACCACCTGCGGCACAGGGCGTGCCTGCAGCTCAAAGCTGATGCCCTGGCTGCCATCGGTAAACAGGATGTCTGACAGCTGGCTCAGCTGATTAATCGCCCGCAGGAACGCCGGGTTAAAGCTCAGCCCCTGGCTGTTGACCTTATCCGGCACCCACTGACTGCCCTCCTTGTGCAACACACCGCCGAGCTCTGTCGTCAGAAAGCGCTCAATACGGCCGCTGTCCTTGCGCACAAACTCGGCCAGCATCGGCAGGGAGGCATCACTTTTGCTCGCGGCAAACGGAAAGCGCCCGTCAAATGCCGTATGCCAGTTCGCGACAACCGAACGGCTCCACTTGTCATTGAGGCTCGCCGCCGACGGCTGAAGCACGGTCTCCCAGGCCTGGGTCAGGGGCTGCACAAACATCGTGCTGCCAAAACCGCTCCACTCTTCGCCAAGGCTTGCCGAAATCAGACTGCCGTACTGCCGGGTGTCGGTCAGGTCCACGCTTTTGCCCTGAAACACGGTCTGCGCCAGGGTCTGCATCATCTCCTGCGGGTCGGAGGCACTGGCCACCTGTTGCAGACGCAGGCGCACGCGGGTGATGCGGGTCAGGTACGTCTGCAGGCTCAGGGAGTTATCAGCCGACATCACGTTGTTGCCTTTGTTTTTACCCAGAAGCTGAAGCAGCGGGCCGAAGGTTTCATCCAGAGGTCCTTCCGGGCCTGACGCTGTCTGGTCAATCGCGGGTTTGTCCTGTCCACCCACCAGGTCTTTAGCCGATTTAATGATGGACTCCGAAAGGCGTTCACTTTGCTGACCGGTCTGTCCCTGCCAGGCGAGGGTGTTCATCAGGGCAATCAGCGGCGACTGGCGGACATCACTCATCAGCGTCAGCTGGTCTGTGACATCTGCAATGTTGTTCACCGGGTTAAGTTGCAGACTGTTGAGAAAGCCCAGCCAGCTGCCGGCAAAATCGGTGAAATAACGTTGCGTCAGACGTGCTTTCAGGGCTTCCGGCGAGAGGTCAGCCGACACGGCTTTTCGGGAATCGCTGAGCACCCAGTCAATTTCATCCCGGCGGGAATTAGCGGCCTTTTCGATAGCCTGCTGAATACCCCCCTCCCAGGCCTGACGGGTGAACATGCCCGGCACGGCCTCGTCGCTGGTGAACAGGCGACGGGCATCGGTCCCGCCGGTCATGTCCTCCAGAGACACATCGGCAAAGTTACGGCGCACGGATTTGAGCATGTTCTCATACAGCGTGCTTTCCGCGTTGCGCCGCCCGATTTGCTGCAGCAGCACCTGGCGGCTCTGGCTGACCAGCTGCGCATCAGGCGTGATTTTCCACTGTGGCTGCGCCGGCAGTTCGTTGATGTAGAAGGCCCACAAATCCGGCGCCAGGCTCTGCCAAAGCCCGGTTGAAATGCCCGTTCGCGCTGGCTGCAGGGTTTTAATGGTCTGCGCGAAGAATGCCCCGTCGACCTTGTCCGGGCGGGCCATCATCAGCCAGGCTTTAAGCTGGTCATAACCCGGTCTGGCCAGCTGTGCCCGCTGATCACTATTGGGGGCGGAGTTTACCAGGGCGCTGAGTTTCTGTGTCAGCGCCTGATTCGCCGGGTCGCGTATCAGGCGGTTATTCGCCACGCCGTACCAGGGCAGCATCGCATCGAGCAACTGCCGGGTATGGTCCAGACCGAAGCGCTGGTACCATGGCGCCCCCTCCTTAATATGGTGGAGCAGGCGACCGGCGTCGTTTCGCAGTTCATGCAATGCCGTCAAGTGGTAATCAGAAACGGAAGGATGCTCAACTAAATCATGCGCCTTGTTCGCCACAGAAGAGATTTGACCGTAGTTCAAAGCAAAGGAGATCAGTATGCCTCCCCCCCAGGAGCCAATCACCGCCATCTTCACCCAGCCTAGCATCCGCTCCCACGGCATGCCAACACGACGGCCGCACGCCCGGGTACAGTCCTTAAAAATACCCTGCCAGATGGAGGAGAACGTCAAAGCATGTTTGTGATCGCGAAGCGCCGCGTCTTCGGCGGAACCGGCTGAGGGCTCTGCATTCCCCTTGAGACTGAACATCAAGCCGCTAAGCGGGACACGCTGCTGTGCGCTGTACAACCACGGCGCTAAACGCATCTTCCAATCTTCGCTGCCGCCATACTCAAGCTGCTGAGCCAGGCGCAACATAAAATCATAATCGCGGTTATCTGCTATCTGCGAAAGCCCCTGCTCGCGTAGCTGAGGCAACAGTTTATTCAACTGCCCTGCCACGTCGTCCGGCTTAGCCCGCAGCGGTAAAATCACACCAATGGACTGAGTTTTACGCTCTGATTGTGGCCAATCGCTACTGCACAGCTGCCACAAATAAACCGGGGCAGAATAATGCAACGCCCCACTGATTTTCTCCAATCCGCGCAGGTCGTTATCACTCATCTGCGGCGTGAGCTTCTGGCCTTCGGCAATCACGCGCACAATACCGTCGAGTGGGCGGCCACGGCGCAGCTTGCGCAGTGCAGTATATTTTTCGCTGTTGATCTCTGAATCCAGGCTACCACCGTAAATCAACACGGTACGCTCGCCTTCCAGCCATTGGCTGGTCTTCAGACCAGGAACCAGCTGTTCGATTGAGGCTTCATTGCCAGTGACGAGCAGCAGGCGGATTTTGCTACGCCAGAAAAATCCGTAACGAATTCGAAGATGATTTTCAAAACTGGAGAATGATTGACTCCTGGTACTGCCCACTGCTGAGGAAGGAGCGAGCTTCTTGCCCGCCACCAGCGGCTTAAAGACAGTTTGATTTCTTCTCTGCTTCCATCGCCACCAAACAGGTGAGCCAACCAGGCCAAAAAGCAAAACGGCAAAGACAGTTCCCCAGACCGTCCAGATTTTTGGAATTGAAATCCCAAGTTTGTTCAAACTCTCCTGATTGATAAAAATTAAAAATGCGCTTAACCCCGCAAGACCGAGAATTAAAAGGAAGTACCCCCATGAACCATAGCGTGCGTTAAGCATTATTTTTTGATCTGTCATGCGTAAAGCTCCCTGGCAATCAAGCAAAGCGTCCCTGTTAGCTGCGGCGTCTGGCTTACCAGCAGTTGATCCTTACCCGTTTTGTTGGCGGCTTCAGACAGCATAACCAAGGAAAGTGGCAAGGCCATCTCTCCAGGAGGTCCAAAAGAGAGATCGATAGAATGCAGAGGCCTTTTTTCTGGCAGCGGCCAGTGGTGGAGAGCAGCGTATTGCATTATCTCCTGGGCGGTTTTTTCAGCTGCCCCCATCAGCCAAACGTATTCCAGATACTGCTTATCGGGCTGTACGTATTCAAATAACATATTTAACTCATTAATAATGCTTCCTGCTTCCATCGGCATCATACGCGTTATACCAGCGATAACAGGCATTGAATGCAGCCGAGCAAAGTCAGGTGAGGTAATAAGCTGAGCAGAAATAAACTCACTTGACTGCCCGACGCTTCGGGGGGGCCAATTCTGGAGAGAAATAATTAATATCAACCCGTCAGTAATGTTTTTATCATATAGAGATTCTAAAAATTCCATTGAATGAACTGAGTGGGGTATAAGATCCCATTGTTGAAAAATCAATTCATTGCATTCTGTGTCAACTCTGTTTTGTGATTCATAAACGTAAATAGAGTGTAAGAAATGGCGATAGCCAGGGTACTGCTGATCCAGCTTTCGGTCTGTTTCTTTCATTAATGACGGAAAACTATGCGGGGAATTGAATAATGGACGAGCTTTTTTAGGAAATGCTGGAACCTTTACCAACTCACCTAACAGCGCCTGCATTCCTTCTTCTTCCGGAGAAAACAAAACATTGCCAACCACGGCAAGCTGTTGTCGACTCCAACTGCGCCATTCGGCTTTAGTTTGTTCTGTTTCGAAATTCCAGGCTCTACTGGCTACGACAGACTGCTCATAGCGATTAAAAACCACACCAAATATACAAAGCCAAATGAGCAATGCGGGCAGCGCTCCGTAAAAGAAGATTTCATAGTAAGTTGCCATATTCCATAACCATAAACTCGAAGCAACTCCTGCAATTGATATCAGTATCAATACTATTATCCATAACCAATAGTTAGGTGGTGGAAGCGAATTTTTTTCTGGAATATCAGGTATAGGCCACGCCATAGTAAAACTCGATATGTTTATGTTTGATTCAAAAAAATCGAAGAAGAAGTTAAAACTCGTAAACAACGCATCTTTTTAACTGAATGCCATCCTGCACACTAACAGGCTAAACCTAACATTAAGCTATGCATTATTTTAGAATTATTACTGTAGCATTTCATATCTCAGAGTCATCCATTCTTTTCTATATGTTATTTTAAGAATAGACACAAGCCACTTATGTTTAGATTTTGCGCAAAAGCTTTTTTTATTTCTGTAGCGGCAAATATCATTCCATAACGCTTTTTTATCAAACCCGCCCCATACAGAAGGTGCTGGCGTCAGAAGATTGGTGTAACAAACCGGGGCAACCCATTCAAAAAAAATTTCTTCAACTATAGCGACAGGGAATTTTTTTGCTATTGAGGATATATATTTGAAATCGACTTCATTATCTACAAATATATCTGAAAGTGCGCCACACAAATCGAAGTAAACTAGTTTATCTTCCACGCTGTAAACTCCTCAATTTCCTCATCCAGACTATCAGCAACTACTGAACCTGCTATACCGCCAGCTGCGCTACCTAATAATACTAGCGCAATAGCGCAGACCGGAGCTCCCGGGCCGCAAAGTGGCGCTACGGCGAGACCTGCTAACCACCCACCAGCAACACCGCCGCCAATTTGCACACCCTGTTTTATCGTTTCTTTGGGTTTATTTTCAGCGTTTAATATTTCATAGGTTGCCAATGACGCTGTTATTAAAACACCAACTTTCCCCATTACCTTAAGTCTTTGGTTTGATGCATTGAATTCTGGATTGCCTCGTGCAGATGATTCGATAATTTCGTAATGAATAAAACTTTTCTGCTGTGCAGTTAACTCTTTAAATGAACGCTCGAATTTTTTGAACGCATATTTATCGTAGAGGTCATCTAATGTTGGAGGTGCTTTTTTATGCTTTTCAGCAAATGACAAGCCTGTAGATGATGTGTATTTCCTGTGCTCCGCAAGAATTTTATTTCTCATTTCATAGCAAAATTCAGAGGCTTCTTTAACCGTTATTTTCCTGGCTTTAACCATTTCCTTTACTTCTGATGTTACTCTTTTAATATTTGATGTATAACTGGCCCTGACATTAGCATCATTTATAGCATCACTGGAAAATTTGATTGCGGTTCCCTCAAGCGCCGCAATTGCATTATCCAGAATAGGGGTTTCCAACTCATGCTCTTGCCCAGCCTCATATAGACCTTTAATGATCATATAGTCCATTAATCACCCATAATATTTTTTAATAGTTTACTGGTTAAACTTTCACCGATGAGATTGTTATTGCACGGACGTTCAATTTCAACAAAATTACAGGTACTTGCAGAAACAGTAGAGATGTATATCTTGTTATGATCATCGATCACCCCTTGATGTACACTGCCATCATCCATTGTTAAACGATAATTAAGGCCTGAATAATCTTCTTTTATTGGTAGAGAAAAGCTTATCCATAAATTATCCATTACAGAATTAGCTTCTATAATAGTGGGAATTGCTTCTGCCAATCCTCCTGCATCATCCTTAGAGTAACTATCCGAAATGCCAGGGATAAATTTTGCATGGCACGGACAGGAGCTAAAACTATCAAGCGACCCCGCAAGAGCCACCCCTTCATTAAAGGTAGCAGCGATCCCTCCTAAGACTTTATAAGTTCCCGGGTGTTTACCACAGCTAACCATATCCCCTTCTCTGGCAGCAGAAACGCCGTACCATTGAAACGTTGAATCGCCGGTAAGGATCTTCCCGCCACAGGTGGTACTATCACCGACTCTTAAAAAATAGCCGACGCCCATCGTGTTTCCTTGTTTGAAATATTATGAGAGTATGCGAAAAATATTCAAAAATTTACTAGCGAGTATTTATAGCGCACGGAATTCCCCAGTCGGCCCCAGATTTCTATCATCTGCGCTTCGCTGTAGCACGTTTTTTTGCTTACTGCCGAACCCTATATTAAAATTTGGCTTATCCGGTGTAGCATCACGTTCATTAGTATTAAGCCTGAAATTGTGTTCTTTCCATCCTTTCTTGTTGCTGTATTCCTGATGGTTTGTGTACTACCAAAAAACCATGATAACGCCAGAATACCGTTAGGTAAGAGTTCCACATTCTTAATGGTGTCCTGGTTTGAGGTTTTAAGCGTTTCATTAATTTGCGTACTACGGTTAAAAAGGGTTTAGTCCGAACCTTTAATTGTGTTATCCATATCGCCACCAAAAAAATCATTATTTTCATGGCGAACTGTGATGTTTTAATGATATTTCCTACCATTATCCCGGACAAACACATTAATAATGAAAAGGTTTTCCATCCTTTTGGCCGATCAGAATGCGCCGGGGCGCACGCGTACGCTACGGCTAATAGTGTCCCAGAAGGCGATAATTTCCTCTTTGCTGTAGGAGGTCGGCGGCATGGAGTCATTCTCCATGGTCAGAATAAAATTTGGGGTCTTATAGCTGGCCGTCAATTCATTTATGAACATATCAAAACCGTAACGCGGCTCGTCCTGAGATACCTGTAAACCCGTTGCCAGAAACTCCTGGGCCTGCAGGCCGTTGACAATAAAAGCCCCTTTTCTTTCAACCTGGCCTCGGTACAAATTACTCTCTATCTCACCAGATCTCTCCAGTACTGTGTCCTTTTCACGCGTAGAATTATCGGTGGAGATAATAATCTTTATATATTCGAGTGTGTTGCTTTCAAAACCAACAGAAATATCTTCCCTGTCCTCGGAGGTCGGGTCTGTGGCAATAAACGCGTGGGTGATACAGGATCCAGGCTTCGTCGGAATGGCATCATTACCCCTGCCGCTGATTCTCGCCATCAGCGACTGCATCTGGCTGACATCACTTTCTACATAGTTTTGAATTGGATCACCATTGCGTTGCCTTTCATAACGTGAAGCTGAATTATTTACTGTTTGCTTTTGTAGCTTGATGACCACACCGTTGGTATACAGATAACCTTCCAGAATTCGCATTGCATCTGCAACACTTTCGTTTACATTCCTTTCAAATATTACACCATCCATACCATCCGGTAACTGCCAGACCTTTTTCAAAAAGGGCATGTTTTCACTTCTGAGTGTATTGCTTGCACGTAATCCAGCCTCCCTTCTTATCAACTGTTGAACAAAACCTGGATGGTACATTTTCTTGGTAGCAAGATAAGTTTTATACATATCTTCCGGTCTGGAAATTACCGCCGCCCAGATATTTTTATCCAGCGGGGCTGAGTCATTATAAGCCGTAAAGGATGATGGCAGGTCGAGC